>CALHAI010000025.1 GCA_937934295.1 uncultured Blastocatellia bacterium | reverse complement strand
CGACGGCCGTCGCCAAACAGAGCGTCGCGGCTCCGGAGCCGACGCCGCACTCGATGACGCGCATGCCCGAGCGCACGCCCGTCTTGATGAGGATCATGCCCGCATCTTTCGGATAGATGATCTGCGTCAGCCGCCGGACTTTCATCATTCGATCCTCAAGGGTCGGCTCCAGCACGACAAAGGGCCGACCCGTAGAGCTGCGGACGACCTCGCCGTAGCGCTTCCCCAAGACGTCCGCGTGCCGGATCTCTCCGGCGTGCGTCCCAAGTCTCCCCCCTTCGGTGAGAGAGAGCAAGTAGGTCTTCCGATCGGGCGAATAGAGCAGGACCGTATCTCCGAGTTTGAGTCCTTCGCGCATGGTCGCCTCTTGTCCGGGCAGCATCTCGGAGCGTGAGGGCTCAGGAGCTCTCGCGTGGGAGATCATCGCGGAAGATATAGCCGAGCGCTTTGTAGATGAGCTTCGCCACGATGAAATTCGACGCCTCATGTCCGGGCATGGGACAGAGTTCGGTCACATCCATGCCGACGATGGTGCGCTGTTCGGCCGTTTGGCGAATCAGGTGCAACGTCTCGGTCCAAGAGAGGCCGCCGGGTTCCGGTGTCCCCGTGGCGGGGATGAGCGAGGGGTCCAACCCGTCTACATCAATGGTCAGGTAGACGTGGGGGCTCAGGGCGGCGAGGACCTGAGGGATCCATTCGCGCGGATCGTGGAGATCCTTGGCAAAGAACGTCGTGACGGGGAGTCGTCGTCGAGCGCGCGCTTCTTCGAGCGAGAGGGCTCGGACGCCGACCTGCACGACGGGACAGATCTCGACCAAACGCGCGGTGACCGAGGCGTGACTGTAAGGGGTGTTGTCGTAGTGATCGCGCAAGTCGGCATGAGCGTCGAGTTGCAGGACGGTCAGATCGGGATACCATTCGGCGACGGCGCGGACGATCGGGCTGGTGATCGAGTGTTCGCCGCCGAGCGTGCACAGGAACTTCCCCGTCAGGAGTAACCGGCGCGCTTCGTGATAGAGTCGCTCGATGGTCTCCTCGATCGGGGCATTGACCGGGGCCGGAGGCAACGTGTGAATCCCCAGGCGATAGACCTCAGCCTCAAGCTCCTCATCATACAGCTCCAGATGGCGCGAGGCTTCGATGATGGCGTGGGGGCCGAGCGCCGTGCCTTTCAAGAACGTCGTCGTCGCTTCAAACGGCACGGGCCAGATGAGGATGCGCGCCGTCTCCAGCGCCGCGTATTCCTCAGGCAAACCGCCGAAATTGAACCGAAGTTCTGGGACGCTCATCGTCCTCTCGCCAGATGCAGGGGCCTGGCCGAGGCCGCTCACGGATAATTGACGCGCAGCTCGCGCCCCATGATGAAGGTGGGGCGACGACGCAACTTCGCCTCTCGGATCGCGCCCTGCGCCAGCGCCGTCACCAACAATGGCATGGCAATGGTCGTATCGCAGTAGACAGTGACGGTCTGCGCCCCCTTGGCAATGACCCCCCAGCTTTGGGCCTCCTCGAAGGTCGAGCCGGAGACCGTGGCGAAGTACGGCGGATCGGTGATGACCTGAATGGCGTAGTGATGGCCGCGCGCATTCGCCTTGAGCATCGCGGCGGTCGTCTCGGCTTGCTCCAGGAACTGCTTCGGACTGCCGCCGTCAAAGCAAATGATGCCCGTCTTCGGGGCTCGGCTCACGATCTGCGCGATCTCCACCACGTCTTGCACAATGTCAAACTGAAAGGCAGCCTTGCGTTCGACTCGGCTGACGGCCAAGCCCACAGCGATTGAGGAATCGGCCACGGCCGGGCAGAAGATCGGAACCTTCGCCTTATAGGCGGCGGTCAAGATGCCATCTTCGGTGGCGATCTCCGCCAGCTCGCGCCCCAGCAGATAGAAGAACTCGCGCGTCGAGTACGGACGGCTCAGGTCCAATTGTGCGATGAAGTTGCCGATCCATTCGTCGGCCTCGCGGAATTCGACCTCGCTGGCCAAGGTATCGTACATCCGGTCTACCAGGGCCTCTTGCAACTCCGCATCATCCAGATTCGGACTCCCGATATAGTGGTGCCGTCCGAGCGTCTCATGCAAGTCATGGAAGAGATTGGTGCCCGTCGTGACCAAGACATCAATGAAGCGATTCTTGATCACGTAGGCCATCAGACGCCGCATGCCTGCCGGAACAGCCCATCCGGCTAACCCCATGAGGATCGTCGCGTGATCGGCGAGCATCTTCTTCCAGATGTTGCGCGCCAGGGCGAGGTTCCGCCCCTGGAAGGAGATGCCCTCCATCTTATCGAGCAGACCGGCGACGGACCGATCCCGATCGATTTGGATCGGGCGCGTGGGAGTGGTCAGGAACTTCGCGCTTTTGGTCTTGCGAATGACCATCATAGCCGTTCATTCCAGATAGGTGTATTTTTGCGCATAGGCGCGGTATCGCTCGTGGAGATCGGCCTCCTCTTGATCGGCCACCAGCCCTCGCTTGAGGGCATGAACGAGATTGCGCCGAAAGCCCTCCTGCAAGAAGGCGCGATCGTAGCGGGCGAGGGCGAGCACCTCGTCCAGATGTTGACCGGAGATGATCTTCTGGACGTGAAAGCGGCCATCCTCGTCAATGAGGATGTGGGCTTCGTTGAGCGTCCCCAAGAGATTGTGGAAGTTCCCCATGGTCTCCTGATAGGCGCCGACCAAAAGGATGGCCAGGTAATATGGCTCATGCGTGAAGGGGTGAACCTCGAGCACCTCTTTGACGTCCTTCACATCCACGAACTTATCAATGATGCCGTCGGAGTCGCAGGTCAGATCCACGAGCGTCGCCGCTTCCGTCGGGGGCTCGTTCAACTTGTGGATCGGCATGATGGGAAAGAGGTGATCGAGGGCCCAGGCATCGGGGACTGCACGGAAGACGGAGAAGTTGCACAGGTACTTGGCAGCCAGCAGCTTCTGCAACTCCTCGCTCTCCTCCCGGAAGGCCTTCGACTGGCGGGCGAAGTGTTCGACGCGGTCCAGAATTTGCCAGAAGAGCACTTCACCTTTGGCGCGGTCTTCCAGATCGATGTAGCCGAGGTTGAAGAGCGTCACCAGCTCGTCCTTGTGTTCGAGGGCATCGTGATAGTATTCGCGATAATTCTTCGAGGTGATGTGATCGCGAAGATCGCGCAGCTCCAGCACGACCTGGGGATCGTCGTCGTCCACATCCGTGGGGGCGATCGCGTCAATCACGGTCTCGATCTCGTCCTGCACGTTGACGATGACCATGGCGTGATAGGCCGTCAGGACGCGCCCGGACTCGGTGACGAGGATCGGCTCCGGGACGTTCTCATCGGCGCAGATGCTGGAGATCGTGTAGACGACATCGTTGGCGAATTCCTGCAGGGTGTAGTTGGCTGAGGACTCGAACGAGGAGTGGCTCCCGTCGTAATCCACGCCAATGCCGCCACCGACGTTGAGGTACTGAATGTCCACGCCCATCTTTCGCATCTTGGCGTAGACGCGGGCGGCCTCGCGAATGGCGTTCTTGATACGGCGGATGTCGGTGATCTGTGACCCGATGTGACAGTGGAGCATCTTCAGCGTATCCAGGAGCCGATGCTCCCGAAGCTGCTTGATGACCTCCAACGTCTCGGTCGTCGTCAGACCGAATTTGGCCGTCTCGCCACCGGATTTCTCCCAGCGACCGCTGCCGCGCGAGTAGAGCTTGACGCGCACGCCCAAGCGCGGCCATCGCGCCGCTTGGGCCGCCCGGTGCAAAAAGCTCGCCAGCTCGTTCAACTTCTCGATGACGATGAATGTCTGTTTGCCGATCCGACTGGCCAGAAAGGCCATCTCGATGAAGGCCTCGTCCTTGAAGCCGTTGCAGACCAACAAGGACTCCGGTGGCTGCTCCAGGGCCAGGGCCGCGTACAACTCCGCCTTCGTCCCCACTTCCAGGCCGTAGTTGTACTTGCTCCCTTCCTGGAGGAAGGTTTCCACGACGTCGCGTCGCGGGTTCACCTTCATCGGATAGACGGCCAGATGCGCGCCGCGGTAATCGAACTCCCGAATGGCCTGCGCGAACGAGTGATGGAGCTCGCGAATCTGGCTGGCGATGATCTGCGGGAATCGCAGCAAAAGCGGAGGCTTCAACCGGCAGCGGGAGATCAGGTGGTCAACAATGGCTTTGACGTCCGCCGCGTGCGCGCCGTTTTTCGTCGGTCGGACCGTGAGGTGGCCCAACTTGTTGATCCCGAAATAACCTGCGCCCCAGTTCTCAATCCCATAGGTCTGGATCGTCTGCTCGGTCGAGATTTTGCTCAATTTCCGTCCACCCTCACCTCAGTTTTCTCCACGTTCAGGCCAAATAATGTAGCAGAAATTCTCGGCCTCTGTCAAAGCCTTTTTCGGAGACCCCCTTCCTCAGCAAGGGGTTATTCATGAACGAGTTAGCTTGAGTCTACTTCTCGAGGGTGGAGACCGTACTGCGGAAGATGCCGCCGCTTGCGGTTCCAGCGAAAAGTAGCCCGTCGTCCGGTTTCAGCGCGAGCGAGAGGACGTTTGGGTCGGTTAAGCCCGCGTTCACCTCCGTCCACGTCCGCCCGCCATCGGTCGAGCGGAAGACGCCAAAGCCATAGGTGGCCGCGAAGACGTACCCCTGCTCATTCGCGATCAGGGAGAGGACAGGGGCGTTGAATTGGAAGAAGCGGACCCAACTGCGTCCGAGCAGCCGATAGAGGTCGCCGTTGAACGTCCCGGCCAACACCTGGCCTTGGGGGGTCACAAGGAGCGCGGTGACGGGAACATCATCCATCCCGGCGCTGATCTCCGTCCAGCTCGCCCCTTGATCCGTGGATCGGAAGACGCCGCCGCCGAAGGCCCCAAGGGGTCGGAGCGTCCCCGTCCCGGCATAGACATCGCCGTTGGAGGCGACGGCGAGAGAGAGCACATAGAGATTTTTCAACCCGTTGCTCGCGCGCGTCCAGGTTCGCCCGCCATCGGTTGAGCGAAAGACTCCTCCCGGATTGTTTGGTGGCAAGTGCCACGTCCCGGCGTAGAGGATGCCATTGGCGCGATCCAGGGTCAGGCAGACAACATGCGGATTCCGCAAGCCGGTATTCACGGCCGTCCAGGTCTCGCCTTGATCATCGGAGCGAAAGACGCCGCTGCCTCCGGCCGAGAGGCTCCCCGTTCCGGCGAAGATTCGGCCTTCCGGATCTATCACGAAGGAGCTGACGTAAGGATGGGTTAAGCCCTGATTGGTCTGGATCCATGTCAAGCCGCCATCGTCGGAGCGGAAGATGCCTCCGCCATCGGTGCCGGCGAAGATCCGATTATCGGGGTTGATCGCGAGCGCTTGAACGGGGTATTGGGTCGGGCCACTGGTCGCCTGCCAGAACGCTTCTTGAGCGGAGAGCGGGCCAAGCGGAGCCAAAGTGATCGCGAGCGCACACCACGCGAGCATGAGCCGTCGTGTCATCGAGCACCTCCTCGGCGAGATTCCTGTATAGCGCCTCATGTAAATACCCGAATTCGCTCACATTGTCAAGCCGAAATTGACCCACGTCGCTCTTTAAAAATTCACGCGCAGACCCAGTTGAAATGCGCGGGGGCCACCGGTGCCGAAATACTGTCCGGCTTTGAGCGTGGGTTGGCCGAAGTGGAAGACGGCCGGGGGGAGGATTTCGCCGTTCGGCCCAAAATGCCCGGCATCGAGCATGGGCGTGAAACCGCCCAGGTTGGAGATGTTGAAGAGGTTGAAGACTTCGGCGAGCACTTCTACGGCGTAACGCTCGCGGAAGCGGAAGGTCTTCGCCACGCGCACGTCATGCGAGTGGAAGGAATCGCCAAAAGCGAAGCGGGGCGGGAGAACGAGCGGAGGGATGAGGGCACCGTGCGCGTCTTCGCGTCCGGCGAATTCGCGATTGAAGCGCTCGACAAGCTGTCGGAGTTCGGCGGGACTGGTCCCACGGCCGAGGGAATTGATCTTCAATCCGGGCAGGATGTCGCCGAAGGTCCCATCGCCGTTGAGATCAATATTGCCGCGCACGCGCGCCGTGAGCGGTGGCGGGCTGGCGTAGGCGGCGATGAGTGACGCGCGCAGCCCCCACGGCAGATCCACGATGGCGCTTACCGTAAGCCGGTGTCGGGCATCGCGATCGAGTGGCCCGCGATGGGCGAACCAATTGGTCAGATCCTCGGTGGGGAAATAGCCGATGAGGTGGGAGAGCGCGTAAGAGACCGTGAATTGATACCGATGCGAGGGTTGCTTTTCGAGTTTCACCAGGAGCGCCACATAGCGCTCGCGGCCGCTGCTTTGGTAGATGCTGATTGGCCCGTTCGAGCAAAAGGCCGAGGGGTCCGTCGCCTGCGCGCCCAGGCAGCGTGGGATCACCGCGCCGCCACGCGCTTCGGCGCGATTGTAGAGATTCCGATCAGTTTGAAAGAGCGTATGCCGGCGCAGTCGCAGGACGACATCCGCCGTCAGGTGCATCCGATGCGGCAACTGCCGCTTGATCCCCACGCTCGCATGCTCCGCATAAGCGACTTCCAGATCGGGGTCAAGCAGATCCGAACCTGTCTTGAAGAAATCTAACGCGGTCACTCCTGAGCGTCCCAGCTCTTGGAGCCGGCGCTGGAGGTCGGGAATCTGCTCGGCGAGCACCTGGAGGAACTGCGCGCCGGTGAACTTCGTCGGGATCGACGTGAATTGCAAAGGCACTCCAAGTGGCGGATTGATCTGATTGAGGGGTGGCAGAAGCCCCGGAATCTGCGGGAATGCGAAGGGATTGCGGAAGAACGAGCTGCTGAGCGGCACGCGTCCGCTGCCCAATGGCCCGATGATCCCTCGTTCGGTCAGGCGCGTGACAAACAGGATCGTGTCGTAATAGAGGCCGGCGCCGCCGCGGAGGACAGTCCGACCTCGCCCCTGAATGTCCCAAGCGAAGCCGAGTGCCGGCGCGAGATTGGTTTTGTCCCTCCCCGGGGGATCGAGTCGCCCGACAAGGGGAGCGAGCAAAGCGGGTTTGGACAGATCATGATTGAGCAGATTCGTCTCATACTGATAGGAGAGGCCATAGGTGAGCGTGACCGTGCGTCGGAGCGTCCACGCGTCTTGCCAGTAGACGCGAAAGCGATGATTGCGTCGGGCGCTCTCGGCGCGAAACGCCGGAGGTTGTGCGGGATCGCCCAACCCGACGAACGCGATCGCGAGCGGCAGCTGGAGGATGTCCGCAAGCGTTGGCCTGATATCCGATCGCGTGAACGCGGGTGGCACGGGGATCGTGAGCGCGCTGCGCACGGCCGGTGGCAGAGGGATTTGCGCGACCAGTTGATTGACAAGGTGCACGTTCCGCGGATCGTGCAGCACCACGAGCGCCGGCTCCAGAAACGCCCACTGCCCGCGCCCGTTGAGGTATTCCCATTCGCCCCCCAGTTGCAGACGGTGGCGTCCGCGTTGCCAATAGAGGTTGTCGCTCAGCTGGAAGCGATCCACGAAGCGATCTTGAGGCGCATTGAAGCTGTTGCCGAAGCGGATGTTGCTCCCGTCCACGCGCACCTGCGGCCCACCAAGGCCCAGGCATCCGAGCTGCGTGGGCGGGCATTCTCGCGCCGTCGGAAGGCGATTGCGGTTCCGAATCCGGTGGTAGGTGAAGCGCAGATCGTTGAGGAGATTGGCGCGCAAGATGTTCACCCATCCGACTTGTGCGTTGTCATCAGCGTTGCGATTGACGCGCCAGTTTGAGGGGAGCGTGTTCGCCTCGTCGGGAGCGAACGTGTGATTGTCATCTCGGCTGTAGCGGAGGAACAGGAGATGCCGATCGTTCCAACGAACGTCCGTGCGTACGGTCGCGACCCTCCCGTCATAGGGGCTTCGGGCGATGGTGTCGAAATAGCGGAAGCCCTCCCAACCGGTGTGGACGATCGAAAGCGCGGCATCTTGCGTCAGCCATTCCACGTTCCCAAAGAAGAAGGCGCGATTTCGGCGAATCGGGCCGCCGAGCGAGCCGCCATATTGCGCGCGGCGAAAGAAGGGGTTTGGGTCTTGCGGGTCGCGCGCGAGAACGGGATAGGCCGCCAGGTGGTGATCGCGATAGAAGAGGAAGCCGTGGCCATGCCAGTCGTTGCTCCCCGAACGGGAGACGATGTTGATGGCGCCGACCGAGGTGATGCCGGTCGAGAGATCGAAGTTGAAGGTGGAGATTTGAAACTCCTGGATCGTCTCGGTCGAGAAGTTTTGCGCGGCGCCTCCGGTGATGGGATCCACGATGTTGCCGCCGTCCACGGTGAGGCGCGTCAAGGCAGCTTGTGCGCCGCCGATAGAGACGTTGAAGAGGTTATTCGCCTGCCCGGGATTAGAGATCGTCACCGAAGCGCCTGGCTCCAGCATCGCCAACTGGAGGAAATTTCGGCCATTGAGGGGGAGGGCCTCGATCTTCTCGCGCGTGATGACGCCATCAATCTTATAGCTGACGCGGTCGAGCCACGACGGTTCAGCAGTAATCTCGACGACTTCGCTCTGCGGACCAACGCGCAGCGTGACATCGGCCGAGGTCGTCGCCCCGACACGAACGAGAAGCCGCTGCACGGTCGGCGCGAATCCCGGAGCTTGGACCGCCACCTCATACTCGCCCGGCGAAAGATGGTCGAGACGATAGATCCCATCGTCGCGACTCTCTGTTCGCCGTGTCTCGCCAGTGGCTCGGTTGACGAGTGTCACCACCGCGTGAGGGACGACGTCCCCGCGCTCATCGGTCACCAGACCTTGAACGGCACCCGTTGGCGTCTGCCCCCATCCGCGATTGGGGAGGCCCAGAAGCAGCACCGCAAGAGCACACGCCCGCAGCACGAACTGAACTCGCATAGTGTTCTCCACCGCTTCTGTATGACTGGATTCTCACTGCCAAGCAGAGTAATAAGCATCCGAACGTTTGTCAAGTAGAAGATATGCCACCAAGCCCGCGTGCGGCTCCTCTGCCCATCCGAGGACGCGCTCGGTGAACATTTCCGAGAGAGGCCTCGTATATTTGACGTGAAGGCTGCTGAAGGTTACCATTTGGATAGCCTTAGAGGGGAGTTCGGACGCTCGATGAGGAGCGGGGGATCATTTCGAGAGAACTCACCATTTGGGCGAGCGCGGGATTGGCGTCGAACGAGATGCCCGTGGCGTTCCGCCGCGGTTGCCGAGTCTTTTGCTTTCCGGCGGCATGGGGTTCTCGGAGGATGAAGGACCGACCGTCACGCCTGAACGTGGAGGACGTGCGCGCCCTCCGGATTGAGCGGGAACGAGAGGGGACATCGCGTCCTCGGCATCTGGCATGGATCTGGGGGGGAGTGGGGGCGGTCTTAGCGCTCGGGCTTGGGGGATTCGCTCTCAGGTGGTGGAAAGCGGAGCGCGGTGTCGAGGCGGTGGTCGTTGCCGAGGCCGTGCGTCGGGACATCGAGCGAGAGCGCGCGGTCCTCACGGCCGGGGGGTATGTCGTCGCGCGCCAGCAAGTCGAGGTTGGGTCGAAGATCACCGGGCGCGTGATCGCCTTGTTGGTGAAAGAGGGGGACTTCGTCCGCGCGGGAGAAGTGATCGCGCGGCTTGAGGATTCGGAGATTCGCGCCGAGTGGCATCGAGCGGAAGCCTCTTTGGCGGCGGCGCGGGCCCGCTTGGCGGAACTGGAGGCGGGGTCTCGTCCACAGGAGATCGAGCGAGCGTGGGCGGAGGTCGAGCGCGCGGAAGCGGAACGGCGAAATGCCGAGCTGAACTGGCAGCGCCTTCAGCGACTGGCCGAGCGTGGCGTCGTCGAACGGCAGGCCCTCGATGATGCTCGCGCGCGATATGAGATGGCGTGCGCTGCTCATCGCGCCGCTTTGGCGCATTATGAGCTCGTGCGGATTGGGCCACGCCCGGAGCAGATCGCGCTCGCGCGCGCCGAAGTCCAACAGGCGGAAGCGGCCGTGCGCTTCTGGCGCGCACAGCTTGAGCAAACGCTCATCCGAGCTCCCATCAGCGGGATCGTCCTCGATCGGTACGTGGACGTGGGGGAGATGGTGACGATCGGCTTCACCTCGGATCGGGGAGCGAAGCAAGCGCTTGTGTCCCTGGCTGATTTGAAGGACTTGCAGGTCGAGCTGGATGTGAGCGAGGCCGATATCGCTCGCGTGGAGATCGGGCAGTCCACGCAAATCGTCCCCGATGCCTATCCTCAGCGCCGGTATCACGGCGTCGTCGAATACATTGCTCCGATCGCCGACCGACAGAAGGCGACGATCACGGTGAAGGTGAAGGTGCTTGATCCCGATGGCCAGTTGCGGCCGGACATGGGCGTGAAGGTCACGTTCTTCCGAAAGGGAACGGATACGCCCCCGACGCGACCGGTCGTTCTCGTACCCCGAAGTGCCCTCATCGCCCGGGGTGGGCGCACGCTCGTCTTCGTGGTCCGCGAAGCGCGAGTCGTCGCGCAACCGGTCACCGTAGGCCGGGAGGAGGGCGGGTACATCGAGGTCTTCAGCGGCTTGCGTGGCGGCGAACGCGTGATCGTTCGCGGCTGGGAGAGGCTCAAAGAGGGGGATCGCGTCAGCGTTCGCCCATGACCGATGGCCTTGAGCCGCTTTTGGAAAATGGCATTGGGGGGAACTGATGAGTGAGGTGATCGTCCAGCTCCAGGGCGTCACGAAAATTTTTCGCCGAGATCACGTGGAGATTCCGGCGCTGCGCGACATCACGTTGGAGGTCGAAGCGGGGACTTTTCTCGTGCTCATGGGGCCGTCCGGTTCCGGCAAGACGACGCTGCTCAACCTCATCGCCGGATTCGACCGACCGACCTCGGGGATCGTCCGCGTGGGTGGGCTCGACGTACATCGGATGAGCGAGGACGAGTTGTCGGCGTGGCGCAATCGGCATATCGGCTTCGTCTTTCAGACGTTCAATCTCATCCCCGTCCTCACGGCGTTTGAGAACGTGGAGTTGCCGCTTTTGCTGACGAGACTCTCTCGACGGGAGCGGCGCGAGCATGTGCTGACGGCCTTGAGGCTCGTGGGCTTGGCGGAGCGTGCCGATCACTATCCGCGACAGCTCTCGGGTGGAGAGGAACAACGTGTGGCCATCGCGCGGGCGATCGTGACTGATCCGACGCTTCTTCTCGCCGATGAGCCGACGGGGAATCTCGATGCGCATTCGGCCGAGAGCGTGCTCGCCCTGCTTCGGGAACTGAACGAGCAGCTTCAGAAGACCATCCTGCTCGTCACGCACGATGTGCGAGCGGCGCGCTATGCGAGGGTCTTTCGACGCCTGGATAAGGGCATTTTGCTCTCGCCGGATGCGGATCAGGAAGCGCGCGGATGAAGGTATCGGGATGGGGTACGGTCGCTTCATCTGGAAGAATGGGATGCGCCATCGTCGGCGCGCCCTGCTCACAATAGGGAGCGTCGCGCTCGCGCTCTTCGCGATGCTGACGCTCATCGGTTTTGTTCAGGAGATCGATCGCAATCTCGAAGAGGCGAGCCCCTTGCGCGTGATCACCCGTCATGCCGTCTCGCTGACGAACTTTCTGCCGGCTCGCCACCGCGCGCTCATCGAGCAGGTCCCCGGAGTCGTCGCCGTCACGCCGCTGACGTGGTTTGGCGGCATTTATCGAGAGCGCGCTCAGACGGACTTCGCGCAATTCGCTTGCGATCCGCAGACGATTTTCGACGTCTACACGGAGATTCGGATCCCGCCCGAGCAGAAACAGGCGTTTCAGCGGGATCGCCAAGGGCTCCTTGTCGGTCGGCGCAAGGCGGAGAAGCACGGGTGGAAGCTCGGGGATCGGATCACCCTCAAGGGAGTCATCTTCCCCGTGGACCTGGAGTTGACGGTGCGTGGCATCTTCGAGGGCACGGTGAATCAAGAGGGCGCGGTCTACTTCCATCACGCCTATCTGGAAGAGGGCGTGAAGCGGGCCTCGGGGCTTGAGGGCTTCGCCGGGACCTATTGGATCCGCGTGGATTCGGCGGACTCCGTCCCCCGCGTGAGCGAGGCCATAGATGCGCTCTTTCAAAACACGGACGTGCCGACTCGGACCGAGACGGAGCAGGCGTTCACGCTCAGCTTCATCTCGATGTTGGGAAACGTGAAGCTCTTGGTGGTGACGATCAGCGCGGTCATCCTTGTTACGCTTTTGCTGGTGACGGGCAATACGATTGCGATGTCCGTGCGTGAGCGGACGCATGAGATCGCTGTGCTGAAGGCCCTGGGGTTTCGACGCCGTGCGATCTTCGGGTTGCTCACAGCCGAGGGGATGCTTTTGACCTTCGTGGGGGGAATGATCGGAAGCCTGGGGGCGCGCCTGATATGGGCTTCTGTGGATCTGGCGGCGTTCTCGCAAGGATTCTTCCAGAAGATGGTGCTCTCGTGGACGACGCTCGTGATGGGGATGGCGGCCGCGATCCTGGTCGGGGGGATCGCAGCGGGGATTCCCGCCTACTTCGCCGCGCGAAAGCGCGTCATCGAGGGGTTGCGCTTCGTGGGGTGAGGGGCATCATGCTGCTGAAATATAATGTGCGCAGTTTGCTCGTGCGGAGAGGGAGCACGGCGTTGACCGTGTTGGGGATCGCGCTGACGACGGCGATCTTCGTCGGCGTCATGGCGTTGGCGGAAGGCTTGGAGACGGCCATTGGGACAACGGGAGAACCCTTACACGTTCTCGTCCGTCGGCGCGGTTCGGATTCGGAGCTGACGAGTTTCATCCCGCGCGATGTCTGGCCGATCGTTCGATATCTGCCGGGCGTCGAACGGGATGCCCGCGGAGAGCCGCTCGCCTCGGCCGAACTCGTCGTCGTCATCAATCTGCCCCGGCGCGGTGAGGCGCAATGGGTGAACGTGACCGTGCGTGGCCTCTCCTCGGAGAGCTTAGTGCTGCGGCCGCGCGCGCGGATCGTCCAGGGACGGCTGTTTCGCCCTGGGTTACGCGAGGTTGTTGTCGCGCGTCGCCTCTCCGAGCGCTTTCAAAATCTACAGTTGGACGATGAGGTGCGATTGGGTCAAGGTATGTGGCGCGTGGTGGGTCTTTTCGAGGCTGGGAATACAGCTTTCGACTCTGAGATCTGGACGGATGTGAACCAGTTGGCGAGCGAGTATAACCGGCCCGGCTATTCCTCTTTTCTCTTGAAAGCCACGAATGATGTGGCGTTGAGGACGTTGTGCGAACGCATCGAACAAGAGCGACGTTATCCCTTGTTCGCGCAGCCGGAGATCGAATATTACCGAGAGCAAACGCGCGTCGCCGGACCGATCCGCGCCTTGGGGATGTTCCTCGTCTTCGTGCTGGGGATCGGAGCGGGCTTCGCTGCGATGAATACGATGGATGTCGCTGTAGCCTCTCGAGCGCGCGAGATCGCCACGCTTCGCGCGCTCGGATTTCGTCGGTGGCAGATCGGACGCGCCTTTCTCGTCGAGTCGGTGCTGTTGGGGTTGGCCGGAGGAGTAATCGGAAGTGCGCTCACGCTTCCTTTGCATGGGCTCACGACGGGAACGGCCAATTGGGAGACGTTCAGCGAAATCACCTTCGCTTTCCGCGTGACACCTGGGCTTATGCTCACCGGCATAGCGTTCGCTGTGCTGATAGGGGCGCTTGGGGGGACGCTCCCGGCCCGACGGGCAGCTCGGCAAGCGCCTGCACGTGTACTGCGAGAGTTATGAGCGTCAAGGCTGATAGAATCCCTTCTGTCGCTCCCCTGCTTCGGGCTACCCTTACGGGGAAGGGACGTGATGGCGACACCTCCGGAGGGAGATGCAAAGCCGAAGCTTGGGACGGGCGGTGATGCGCGCGCTGTTGGAGTTCATTGCGGCGGGCATTGGACAGAAAGCGGCGATCCAGCAAGCAATAGGTGCCGAAGCTGGGAGAGGAAGGGCTGCGGGCCCTGCCGGAGCCCATCGCATCCTGCATCAAGCGAGAGAGGGCTCGCCGGGGATGTGACGGGTGAGAGCCGATCCGGCAGGCCTTCGCTCTGAAGGTGGCGACGCGATCATCCGGTTTGAGATCAGGTTCGCGCCCATCGGAGATTTCGCCGGGAGACGGTTCTTTCAGTGAGAGCGCTCGACGAGTCGGAGTCATGTATCTCGAACGCGGGAAATGGCCACGACGAGATCAAGAAGAGATCGCGCGGGATTGGATGGCGCGCGGCTTCTCGTGCGGGGTGTGGGTGGATCCGCCCGGTCAACGGTGGGAGGATTTCGTGCACAGCGTGGACGAACTCGTCACACCACTGGATGCTCCAATCGAGGTGGAGTGGGAAGGGGAAGTCGCGCAACTTGAGCCCGGAGACGAGTGGTTCATCCCTCGCCGGACGCGCCATTCGGTACGGAATACAAGCGGGCGGACAGTGCGCTGGCTCTACGGATATAGGCGCGGGTGATAAAGGACCACGCCTATCCTCGAGCCTCGAATCGCAGTGAGCAAAGCGAACCCAGCTTGAAGTCCAGCGCGCGTGAGCGGGCGGCCCTCGCGCAGGCCGCACTGATGACCGCGCTCTCCCTCGGCAGGCGATGAAAAGAATACAACGAGCATCTCGTCCAAAGAGGGGAGATACTCATTGCAACAAAGAGCCTATCCGGTTGGCAAGAGGAACCTAGGAAGATGAACAAGGGAAGGAATGGACGCCCTTTTCGTTATCCCGATAGCCTGATGTTGTTTTGGGGATGGTGAGGAGGGGGTTTTCATGTATATTGGCAGTTGGGAAGGGCTGCGCATCTGGCGGGATTATGGTTGAGGGGTTGGGAGGCGTCGAACTCTGAACCTGGGTGGGAGGGTCGTGGCGAGCCCTTTTGTCCTGGGGAGGGGGCAAGAATTTGACAACTTCGGGGGTAGGGGTGCCCAAGGGGGAGGGGGTTCTCCTGGATGTTGAAATTTGACAGGGGGGCACCTTGATGAGGTGAGGGCGTATCTTCAAGACCCTTGGGGGTGGAAGAAGAGAGTTGCCTATGGGGGAAGAGGGAGTTTTTCGAGAAGTAGTGAAGGCAAGGAGGTTTGAGAGGATGGTGAAGGAGATTAGGGATGAAGGTGTGGATTTACAACCTGATAGTTGGGTTGAGTGTTGCCCTTTCCGCTGTTAAGGTTTGTGGGTTTGAGAAAGCAAAAACCTGACGATTCCAGAAAAGGATGTTTGGAAGCGACAGGTCCGAGATGGAGGTTACTTATCAGAGCCGTTCGGGAGGTGAGAAGTGGGATGGGGAAGCGGAAAAGGGATCCCTTTGAGAACACGATGTTTCAGGCTTTCCGGTGAAAGGGGCAAATGACCCTCCTTTCCGGATTTCCGGGGAGGAAACCCAACAGAGAAGGGGGGAAGTCGAGGAAATCATCGCCATCCTGCAGGGGATATTGGGCACATCGGGAGGCCTGGCGTCAAGTCCTGGATGTACGTGAGTGCCTGCGCCCTGCGACGGCTTCGGGAACAGACGTGGATCGAGGCCTATCTGGGGCAATACAACTTGAAATATCGAGACGGGCGGGCCATCGCTTCCCTGATGGGAACGGCATTTCTCCAAACCGGACGGCTCTGTTAAGCCGCTGATGATTATTACGTTGAGGAGCTGGACTGGGAGCCTGAGTTAGGATATGAGGAATACGCACACGCACGGCACAGTAGACCCAGTACTGCTGACCACTCGGCGTGGCATTTGGGCTGTCAAATGGTCTCTCATCGGCTTGGCTGCTACGGCCGTACTTCAGGTTATCATCGTCTCCTTTTCGGGCAGTGTCGCTCTGCTTGCCGATACCATACACAACCTTGGCGACGCGGCCACAGCACTCCCTCTATGGCTTGCCTTTGCCTTGGTGCGGCGACGACCTTCCCGGCGTTTCACTTATGGTTATGGACGTGTGGAAGACGTAGCGGGAGTTATCATCGTACTGACCATCCTGCTCAGCGCGGTTATCGCGGGCTATCAATCGGTTGACCGTCTTTTGTATCCCCAACCCATTCAGTATCTGTGGGCTGTTGTCGCCGCCTCCATTATTGGTTTCGCAGGCAACGAGCTCGTGGCAGTTTTCCGCATTCGGGTGGGTAGACAAATCAACAGTGCTGCTCTGGTAGCCGATGGTTACCGTACGACAGCTATCGAATCTAACCGGGTCTACCTGCCGCTTCTGCTGAGCAAGGTGCTGAGCAGGTGACTGAGCGGCTCTGACAGCTAGAACTGCTCAATGTTATCTGAACACGTACACGGCTGGTCACGCAGCGAGTGGTCGGCATGGTTCACCGTCATAAGCAGGTGGTGCGTGGGGCGGGGCCTAACCACTTGCTGCAGCCGACTGCTCCCTCGCTGCGCTCGGCTCGCCTACGGGTGATGCGCAAGCCGTTGGGCCGCCGCAGCAAATAAACAGGACACGCACACGTGAATTGGCATAATCGGTCAGTGACGATGGACTTTCTGCTAAGGAGTGAATGATGATTTCAAGTTCACTGATTCTTGCTCATCTGCTCTTTGCCTACACCGTGCTGATCGAGTCCGTTCTCGGGGTGCGGCAATATCAGAAGCTCCAACACCGCGTGCAGATAGACCCGGAGGCCCGTCAGCGCTTTTACCGCCGCATCCTCCTCATCGAATGGGCCTGGGTGGCGGTCATCGGGCTGATCCTTCTCCCTCTACCTTCTCCTTTGCCAGCAATCGGACTGGTAATCCCACAGTTCAATGGTCCGCATCAGGGATTCGTCTTTGGCGCGGCTTTGGGGCTACTGGCCTCCACCCTAGTTCTGGCCGTGCTGATCTGGAAATCCCCGCCTCTCAGACGGAGGCTGCGGCAGATGCTGGATTCTCCTGCGGCCCTGCTTCCGGCCACGAGCAGCGAGCGCCGAACATGGGTAGCCGTCGCCCTCACCGCTGGAATCTGCGAGGAGCTGCTCTTTCGTGGCTTTCTGCTGTTCTACTTCGCTCATTTCTTCCCGGCCCTTCCCCAGTGGGGCGCAATCGGGATTTCATCGGCGACTTTCGGCGTGGCGCACGCCTACCAGGGAGGGAAGGGCGTGTTGAGAACCGGGCTGTTAGGCCTAGTGTTGGCGTTTGTGTACGTGGCGACGGGCAGTCTCCTGCCGTCCATGGCCCTGCACACGCTAATTGATGTTTTATCGTGACCGACTGCGCAACCAGAAGCTGCCGATGTTTAGGAATGTTCCTGGCTGCCCAACAAGCGCTTCCAGCCGACGCCGCTTCGCTGCGCTACGCGGCGCGTTAGAAGCGCCAGCCGTTAGGCGCTAATGCACGTCAACGCAGGAAAAACAACGTGAGTAACACATTTCGTAAACACTTACCAACAATTGTTGGGCTAACCATCGCCCTAGGATCCTCGATTTTGTGGCGTATCGCGGGACTGCCGCCGAGCGGGCTCGACCTCACCCAGCGTTCTCTGGTAAATGTTGCCTTTAAGTGGATGATCACTACAGTCCTGTTGATGCTCATTTTGTTGTGGGAGCGTCAACCTTTGAGTTCCATCGGTATTCGTAAGACTACAGCGAGAGACGCCTTCTGGGGATTTATCGGATTCTTGGCAGGCGGGGCCATCATTTCAGTTACCATGCCTATCGTTAGCGCGCTAGGATTATCCACAACTGAGAGCGGTGTCCGACGTCTCGCAGAGCTTTCAATCGGGCTGCGTGTCATCATTGTGCTGACAGCGGGGATTACCGAAGAGATTCAGTATCGTGGTTATGTGATTGAGCGATTGACGGGACGCCTCGGATTGAGTGCGGCGATCTCGTGGATCCTATTCGTGCTGCTTCACATTTGGTTTTGGGGACTTGGTGGGGCGCTTCAGATTGGATTAGCGTCGGTGGTACTCTATGCATTGTATTTCTGGCGGAGAGACCTACTGGCTTGCATATTGATGCACGTGCTGAACGATGCTGTCGCACTTCTCCTTATACCGATTATCCTCGAACGGGTATCTTAACCCGCGCGTGCAGCCGACGCGCTGAAGCGCGCGGCTGATGCCCGGCGTTCAGGCCGACCGGGTGGTGCCGGTCGCGATGGCCCACGCCGGCTGGGTCGCCATCGAGCTACGCCGCCGGCTGGGTGCACGTATCCCCAAGCTGGTGCTGCTTGACTGGATCGTCCTCGAAGCGCCGCCGCCTTTTCTTGGGGCGCTG
>CALHAI010000024.1 GCA_937934295.1 uncultured Blastocatellia bacterium | reverse complement strand
CGATTGGAAGAGCGGATAGGACATGTCGAGGAACAGGTGGGACGGTTAGAGGAAGCCATGGTACGGATGGCCGAAGTGCAGGTGCAAGCGGGTGAGCGGGCGGCACAAGTGGAGGAAGCGATGGCGCGACTGACGGAGGCGCAGGCGCAGGCGGACGAGCGGATGGCGCGGATGGAGGAAGCGATGGCGCGACTGACGGAGGCGCAGGCGCGGACAGAAGCTCGTGCGGAAGAGCTGGCTCAGGCCTATATCCATATGCAGGAGGTTATGCGATCCCTAGCCCAACAGATGGGCCAACTCAGCCAGCAAGTCGGACGATTGAGCGACGTGGTCGGGTTCGCATTGGAGGATTTAGCTCGCGAGGTGACCCCAGCTTATTTGGCACAACACCATGGCATTCGCGTGGAAGGACTCGATCGGCGATTCTTCACGATCGAGGGTCAGGAGATCGAGATCGATCTCTATGGCGAGGGATGGCGAGACGGCGAGCAGATCGTTGTGCTCGGAGAAGTTCGGAGTCGGATTTACGGACGGGATGTGGAAGCCGTCGTGCGTCGAGCGCATGAGCTGAAGCCTCAGGTGGTTGGGACGCCCATTGTCGTCCTGTTTGGATTCGTCATTCATCCTTCTGCTAAGGAGGTCGCCCAGCAGTTAGGGGCCATTGTGATCTCCTCTTCGGGCCGATGACTTTGGAGGACCGGAGGAACTGCGGGGAAGGCCGCTTCGGAAAATCCCCACCTGGAGAGTGACCCACAGCCAGCTCTCTGCTCCCAATCAGGCTGATGCCCAAAGAGGGCTCTGCACACTTCGGAAGTGGCAAGGAAAAAGCGTAAGCCGATCAAATGGAGGTACCACAGTATCTGACCGATCTCGACCATCATGGAGGCGGCGCTGGGATTCGAACCCAGGTATCGAGGTTTTGCAGACCTCCGCCTTACCACTTGGCTACGCCGCCTCGGCCAAAATTATAATCGGCGAAGGCCTAAAGTTTCAACCGCCCGCTTCCCCATCGGGCGATTTGTCAGGACCCGAGTTCTGACAGTCAGCCTTCGCCGATCCTATAAGTCCCTGGAGCGGGAGACGGGATTCGAACCCGCGACTTCAACCTTGGCAAGGTTGCACTCTACCGCTGAGTTACTCCCGCTCACACCGCAATTAATTTTACCCACTCCCCTGCCCATGTCAAGAGGAACGGCGAAATAGGCCTAAGGAGTGTCCTCCAAGAAGGACGTTCGGTCATCCTCGGCCACGGGGATCTCCTTGTGGGCGTGCGCCCATTGTTAGGATTCTCATCATGGGGGTGAAGCGCTCGCTTGATTCTCCTTCGCTTCTGCGCGTAAAATGTGCTCTTTAAAAGACAGAGGGGTGTGGGAGGAAGCCGTGACCTCGTCGCAAGAGGGATGGGGCGGGCGCTCATGGCGAGCGCATCGCGCAGCGCGATGGACGTGGCCATTGATCTTTCTGCTCATGGTGGAGGGTATGAATCCGACTCTTTTAGAAGCTCAGGACGTCCCTCGTGATGCTCGTCTCGCGCAAGCTGTCGAGCAATTGCGCGAGCAGCTCATCGCGTGGCGGCGAGATTTTCACATGTATCCGGAGCTCTCGAATCGCGAGGAGCGCACTTCGCGCGTTGTCGCCGAGTATCTCCGCCAACTCGGCCTGGAGGTGCAGACGGGAATCGCCCGACATGGGATTGTGGCTCTCTTGAGGGGAGCCCTGCCTGGTCCGGTGGTTGCTTATCGCGCGGACATGGATGCCCTACCGATCGAAGAGACCATAGAGGTCCCCTATAAGTCCCGGAACTCGGGAGTGAAGCACGCCTGCGGACACGACGCGCACACGGCAATTGGGTTGGGCGTAGCGACCGTCCTCGGTCAGATGCGCGACCGTCTTCGGGGGACGGTGAAGTTTCTCTTCCAACCGGCGGAGGAGGGGCCTCCTCCTGGTGAAGAGGGAGGTGCGCGGTTGATGATCAAGGAGGGGGCGTTAGAGAATCCGCGCCCGCAGGCGATCTTCGGTCTGCATGTTGATCCGCGCGTGGATGTGGGGAAGGTCGCGTATCACGTTGGACCGGCTATGGCGTCGGCCGATCTCATTGAGATCACGATTCGCGGGAAGAAGGTGCATGGGGCATATCCCCACGAGGGCGTGGATGCGTTGGTCATCGCGGCCCATGCCGTCACGGCGCTGCAAGTGATCCGCAGCCGGCGCGTGGACACGTTTCAGCCTTTTGTCCTTACGCTCGGGAGCATCCATGGGGGAAATCGGCACAACATCATCACGGACGAGGTGAAGCTACAAGGAACGCTGCGCACGCTCGATGAGAAGGTTCGTGCCCAAGTGATCCAGATGATGCATCAAACGCTCAAGGGGGTGACTGAGGCGCTGGGCGGATCATATGAGCTGAAGATCGAAGAAGGCGCGATCGTGACCTACAACGATCCTCGTCTGGTCGAGGAGACGCTTCCGACGCTCCGGCGGGTGCTCGGTGAGGGAAATCTCGTCACGCCGCGCCCCCACATGGGGGCTGAGGATTTCAGTTATTATGCCCGTGTGATCCCCGGCTTCTTCTTCTTCCTCGGCGTGCGGAACGAGGCCAAGGGGATCACCGCGATGATTCATACGCCGGAATTCGATCTCGATGAGGAGGCCCTTCCGCTGGGCGTGAAAGTGGCGGCGAGTATCCTGCTCGATTATCTGGAACGGCATGCCGCCTCTTCTCCACAAGAGGGAGGCTTGTGACCTTGGATGGACCGCGAGGGGGGAGATGAGCACATCATCGCTCGTAGAATTGGCCCGAGCCTACATTGAACGGGAGCAGCCGCGAAGACGGGAACAGGCCCAAGCGCGGGTTCTTCCCATCCGCAAGCGGCTTACGGCGGAGGGGGAATTTCGCCTCGTATCCCCTGGCGTGATTTGGGAGGTGTGCCAAACGTGGCTCGATGAGACGCGACGCTTCGGCCGTGATATCGTGGATCATGTCGTGCAGCATCCGCAGGCGCTGCCACTTCTGAGGCAGCCGGACGATGTCGAACGCTTCCGCCGATTCATCGCCGAATGGCTCGCGCGCGAGTTGGAGGAGTCCATCATGCCCAACTGCCTGGCGTTCATGAAGGAGCGAGGCATCCACGTGGAGCAAGAGGTGCGCATCGTCCGGCATCGCGCTGAGATGATCATCGCCCAGATGATCAAGGACCTCCTCGCGCAGATTCATCTGGTGACCCGGCGCGTGCCCGTGGCGTCGTCGTGAGAAAGGGAGCGACGGGCGCGCGTCTCAGGAGCGCCACTTCTTTACGAGGAGGATGACGATCACCAACGTGGCGACGCCGAGAAGAAGCCATGGCGAAGCGCGTTTGATGAGAGCCATCGCCGCCGATCCGAATCGCGCGGCCAGATACCCCTCTAATCCATAGCGCGCCAGACGCCCCAGCAAGACGCCCGCGAGGAATCGTTCGCGCGGTATCCCGAGGATTCCGGCCATCACGATCGTTGGCTTCGCCGGAAATGGCGGGGGAAGGAAGACGGCGAGAGCGATGGCCAGAAGGTCGTATCGGTCGAGGAATCGGCGAAGTCGCTCTTGCCGGGATGGAGGGAAGTGGGAGAGCAGCCGTTCGCCCGCTCGTCGTGAGAGCGTGTAGAGGACAAGGCATCCCAGAGCCGACCCGATCGTCGCCGCTCCCGCGTACAGGAAAGCTCGCGCTGGATTCCACGCAGAGAGGAGCATCAAAATGCCATCCGGGCCCCCAGCCAAAGGGATCATCGCGGAATCGAGGAGAGCGATCGCGAAAAGACCCACCGGGCCGAGAGCGAGCAGGGCTTCTCCCATGGCCTTCATGCGCGCCGACGTTCGCGGCTCAAAGAGGGCGAATTCGCCGTCGGGGAAAGGCGTAGATCCTCGCCAAACCGTAGCGCGCGCCGTCGAAGTGCGCGCGCGATCCCATAGCCGATCACGACGACCGCTCCGATCCCAAGCGCGATCGTGATCCCGTGTTCACGCAGGTATCGCAGAACCGCGTGACCATAGAGCAGGGCGAGAATCCCTTCGACGTAATATCGCGCGGATCGCGCCAGTAGGATCGTCAGCATGAACTTCGCGCGCGGATACCGAAGCGCTCCGGCCGTCGCGACGAAGATCTTGAAGGGGGTTGGGGGGGGACACAATGCCGGGATGAGCAATGCGAAAGCCCCATATCGTGTGTAAAACCACTCGGCTCGACGCATCTTCTCGGGTGAGAATCGTCGGCGCAGGAAGGTCTCCCCGCCAGCGCGAGCGAGCGTGTAGAGGAGGAGACACCCGAGGACGGATCCTATAGCGGCGAGCAACGGCCAATAGAGCACCTCCGCCGGATGGTGGAGGACGCGCGTGATGACGATCACGTCATTGATCTCCGGGATCGAGAGGAGCGAAGAATCGAGCACGGCGATGAGGATCATCCCCACCGGGCCCAGCTCAAGAAGCGCATTCTTGAACGCCTCCAGCATGGTATCCGTTCCACGGCCGTTGATCGACGAAAGTGGGGATTTTAACCGCTTGTGCCGAAGGTGTCAAAAATCGGGGGAGGGTTGACGTCTCCGCGCGCGGTCGAGTATCGTTTGGGCCTATGCTGGAAGGAAAGACGGGGATCATCTTCGGCGTCGCGAACAAGCGGAGCATCGCGTGGGCCATCGCCCAACGCTTCGATGAGGCGGGCGCTCGGCTCGCGCTGACATATCAGAATGAGCGGCTTGGGGAGAACGTGCGCGAATTGGCGGCGACCTTGCGGCATCCCCATCTGGTCCTCCCCTGCGATGTGACCGAAGAGGGGCAGATCGAAGCCGTTTTCGAAGCGCTCGCTCGTGAATTCCAGCATCTCGATTTCCTCGTCCACTCGATCGCGTTCGCTCCGCGTGAGGATTTGGAAGGGGCGTTCCTCCATACGTCGCGAGAGGGGTATCGCATCGCCCACGAGGTCAGCGTCTATTCGCTCATCGCCGTGGCGCGTCGCGCGGCTCCGCTCATGGCGGAGCGCGGAGGGAGCATCCTCACCCTCACCTATCTGGGCAGCGAGCGCGTGATGCCGGGATACAACGTCATGGGTGTCGCCAAAGCCGCGCTCGAATCCACGGTCAAGTATCTCGCCGCCGAGTTGGGGCCTCGTGGGATTCGCGTCAACGCGCTCTCACCCGGTCCGATCAAGACGCTCGCCGCCAGCGGTGTCCCCGGCTTCTCCCGCATGCTGCGGCATGTGGCGCAGACCGCACCGCTTCGGCGGAATACCGATCCGGCCGAAGTGGCCGATGCCGCCCTCTTCTTCGTGAGCTCGCTCTCACGGGGCATCACCGGTGAAATCCTCTTCGTGGATGGCGGCTATCACATCATGGGAATGACCATCACGGAGTCCGCGAGCGGAGAGTGAGCGTGTTGCTTCGCACAATATCGCCAAGAAGCAGGGCGATGCTCTCCCGCGAGCCGTTTCCACGTGGGCGGGTGTGGGCTGAGGAGGCGTGACCGCAGCCCGTATCGAGAAGCACGTCACCACAGGTGTTTGCTGAAGAATTCCAAGGTTCGCCGCCAGGCATCTTCGGCCGCTTCCCGATGATACACTTCCGGTCGCGTGTCGTTGAAAAACGCGTGATCCACCCCCGGATAGATATGGATATCGGCCGTCTTCCCAAGCTGCTTCAACTGCGCTTCCAATTGGCGTACCGACTCCGGCGTCACAAATTGATCCCGCTCCGCGTAGATGCCGAGCACAGGTGCTTGCAGCTTCTCCAGTTTCGGTCTCACATTCGGATGTCCACCGTAGAAGACGACGCACGCGCTCACCTGGGGATTCTCGCATGCCGCGTAGAGCGAGAGAGCTCCGCCCATGCAGAATCCGATCGTGCCGACCCTCTTCGGTTCGACCGAGGGATGAGCGAGCAGGTACTGGATCGCTCCACGCAGCTCCTTCTCCGCCTCGTCGATCCGAAGGGCCATCATGAGCTTCCCCGCTTCATCAGGGGATTTCGTCGTTTGGCCGTGATAGAGGTCCGGAGCCAGGGCGACGTATCCGGCCGCCGCGAAGCGATCGCACACGTCCTTGATGTGATCCACCAGTCCCCACCACTCCTGAATGACGACGACGCCCGGGCCCTTTCCCGCTGGGAGCGAGAGATATCCCGACGCCCTTCTCCCATTCGCCGTGAATTCGACCATTTGTCCTGCCATCATTTCCCTCCAATTCGGAGATGATCCTCGCCGAACGAAGGTGAAGTTATAGCGGCCTGCGCTCACATGCGTCAAGCTCACGCGCGAGAGACCATTCCTCGGTGTCGTCCTCATTCGGTCCCGAATTCTCCGCTTGCTCCGGTGTATCTTTTGGGCCATGATACTTGACCTATGACGGGAGGAATGTTTCGTGCGGCGACAGCAGCGGTGCTCGTGCTGACGATCCTCTGTCTGGGGGCGAATGCGCTCGGATGGGTTCGGTTGCGGGCGCTCGCGCGAGTGGTCTCGAGCGCGCCAGTGGCACTGGCTCCGCGCGAGATCGAACGGCTCGGTCAATTGACCGGATTGATTCGTCTGGAAGCCGTGTATTTCACGCTGCTTTTCTTTTATGCGCTCGCCTATCCGGGCGTGCTCGCGTGGGGACCCGTCCTCTTCGTCGTCCTCTATCATTGGCTCGGATGGGCGGCCAATGAATGGACGCACACGACGTCGCGCGCCGTCGTCCGCCTGCGACAAGATCCGACACCCGCTCCCTCCTTTCGCGCGCGGGCGCGCACAGCGCTCGCCGTGGTCGGCGCGCTGGATGCCCTTGAGGTGGCCGTGCTCATCTATATCATTCTTGCGCTCGCCGGATCGCTGCGTCATGCGAGCGCGTGAAGAGAGGGGTGTGAGGAGGAGCGAGCCGTCCTCTCGAAAGATCCGAGGGGGATGTTTCACCGAGATCTATCGCCTCGTGCGGCGCATTCCGCGCGGATGTGTGGCGTCTTACGGTGATATTGCGGCGCTTTGCCGAGCGAACGTCTCGGCACGCGTGGTGGGATGGGCGCTCGCCGTTTGTCCACCGGATGTTCCATGGCATCGCGTGGTCAATCGCGATGGACGCTTGACGATTGGTCGGCGCGCCCTCTGGCTGCAGCAGCTTCAGCGCGATCTCCTGTGGGCCGAAGGCGTCACTTTCCTCGCCGAGGATCAGGTAGCGATCGAAGCCCATCGGTGGCGATCGCGCTGCGCGACGTCTCCCCTTTGTGGCGAGGTCGTCCCTCGAAGAATCTCCATCGCCAAAAATTCCCGTTGAAAAGTGGCGCAAAATTTGTCATGCTTAGATGTTTGGGGAAGATGACGGGACAGGGACGAAAAACTGAGGATGGCGTACCTGCGGAAACTCGATCTGGCCATCGAGTCGGCGCGCAAATTGGCGCGCATTGGGGCGAGCACCAATCTCGTGAATTTGCTACGCAAGATGCGTCCGGCCGACGTCGCCGTCATCTTCGGGAACCTCACCGATGGTGAGCGACTCTTCGCCCTTCGCTCCCTGCTCAGGCAGGACGGGGATTTCGTGGCCTCGACCCTGAGCGAGATGCCACCGGAGGAAGCGGCTTCGCTCCTCGCTCATTTGGAACCGGAGACGATCGCCGACCTCCTGCAGAAGATCCCCGTGGACGATGCCACCCAGATCACCTCCAAGTTGCCCCAGGAATTGGTCGAGCGCGTGCTCGAATTGATGCACATCGCCCGGTCGGTGGACGTTGTGGATCAGCTTCAGTTTGAGGAGAACACGGCCGGGCGCATCATGAACCCCCACGTCTTCGCGCTGCATGAGGACATGACCGTCGGCGAGGCGATCTCCACGCTACAGCGTAAGAGCGATGAGCTGGAGATGGTCTTCTACCTCTATGTCGTGGACGATCGCCATCATCTCGTCGGAGTCGTGAGCCTGCGTCAACTCCTCCTGAATCCGCCGAGCACGCCCTTGCGCAAGATCATGTCCACGGATGTCATCAGCGTGCACACGAGTACGGATCAAGAGGAGGTCGCGCGCGTCGTCTCGAAGTACGATCTCATGGCCATCCCTGTCGTGGACGATGAGAATCGGCTCGTCGGGATCGTGACCGTGGATGACGTGATCGACGTCTTGCAGGAAGAGCTGACCGAGGATTACTTTCGCATGGTCGGGTCGGATGCGGCGGAGCTGGAGCGGCGGACGCCCGGGGAGATCGCTCGGTTGCGCTTGCCGTGGCTCTTGATGACAGTCCTCATTGAGCTGATCGCCGGCGTCGTCATCCATCGGTTCGACGACACATTGGGGACGGTCATCCTCCTGGCGTCGTTCATGCCGGTCATCCAAGCGATCTCCGGAAATACGGGGCTGCAATCGGCGACGATCGTCGTGCGGGGACTCGCGACGGGGCATATCAGCCTGAGGGATTGGTGGCGCCCTGTCTGGCGGCAGCTCCGGACGACGCTCATCCTCGGAGCGATTCTGGGCTCGCTCATCTTCTTCATCGGTGGCTCCTGGCACGGATGGCAGCGCATGGCCGAACGCGGGACGTGGTTTGATCCCGTCTTTGGATTCGTCGTCGGCTTCTCGATGTTCGTCGCCATCAATCTCTCGGGGATCGTGGGGACGGTGATCCCCATGCTCTCGAAGCGCCTGGGTTTTGACCCGGCGTTGACGGCCGGTCCATTCGAGACGGCCTTTCAGGATGTCGTGAGCGTGACCATTATGCTCGGATTGGCGACGCTACTTCTGCAGTGGATGGCGTGAGGGCCTCGCGTGGTCCTCACCGCGCGCGTCCTATCCTCTGATCTCCGCGCAGATCTCGAAAGCCCCCCCAGTGATCACCAACTCATCGAATCCCTCATGAAAGGAAGGGGGGGATCGATGCAGCTCCATCAGCATGCGGTGTAGGACCGCTTCGGGGACCACGCGCTCGCGCTCGCGATTGCGCGCTTGGCAGATGGGGAGCGGCACATCGAGCCAGTAGCCGATGATCCATCGGACGCCATTCTCGCGCAGCTCGCGAATCGTCAGGCGACGGAACTTCGGGTTGATGTTCGTGGCATCGTAGATGACGTTACGTCCGGCGCGCACGGCGGCCCGCAGATTCGAGCGGGCGAGGCGGAAGACCCGCGCGGCCTCCCCTTGGACGGCTTCGTCGCCGTAGAGGTGCTTGCGAATCTCGTCGGAACTGATGATCGAAGCCGGCGCATATTGCTCGACCAGCCGTCGTGCGAGCGTGCTCTTGCCGGAGCCGGGAAGCCCGATTAAAATGTGCGCGCTCGGTCGCATCGTCCCTCCCGACCGTTGAGGCCGAGCCGATGAGATGGGCATTATATTCGGGCTTCATGAGGCCTCGCCAGTATGAGCACGGTATCACTGGGGGAGATCGAGCTGATCGTGTGCGCCGAGCATGCTGATCCGTTTCACGTCTTGGGAAGGCATGCGGTCGCGCGCGGGGGAGAGTCGGGCTTCGCCATTCGGGCCTTCCTGCCGGAGGCCGACGAAGCCTTCGTCGTGGACGTCCGTTCGGATCAGGCGCATTCGATGGAGCGCCTCCATCCGGATGGATTCTACGAGGCCGTCTTTTGGGGAGAGACGGAACCTTTCCCTTATCGGCTGCGCGTGAGGAGCGGAGGGGGGGTCCGAGAATTCCTCGATCCGTACTGCTTCCCTCCCGTGCTCACCGATTTCGATCTCCATCTCATCGGCGAGGGCACCCATCAACGGATCTTTGAGAAGCTCGGCGCGCATGTGCGCGAGGTCGGGGGCGTGCGCGGCGTGCACTTTGCCGTTTGGGCCCCGAATGCGCGGCGCGTCAGCGTCGTTGGCGATTTCAACGCCTGGGATGGACGTCGACATCCCATGCGCGTGCGGGGGACGAGCGGCATCTGGGAACTCTTCATCCCCGAGCTTCCGGAAGGCGTGCTCTATAAATTCGAGATCAAGTCGCAGTATGGGAACGCGCTGCTTCTGAAGAGCGATCCCTACGGATTCTTCTTCGAGCGTCCGCCGAAGACGGCGACGATCGTCTTCGATCTCTCGCGGTGTCGCTTTGCTGATGAGGCGTGGATGCGGGAGCGAGCGCGTCGGAACGCCCTCGATGCGCCGATGAATATCTACGAAGTGCATCTCGGCTCCTGGCGGCGCGTGCCCGAAGAGGGGAATCGGCCACTCACGTATCGAGAGGTCGCGCACCAGTTGGCCGCTTACGTGAAGGAGATGGGGTACACGCACGTCGAGCTTCTGCCGATCTTGGAGCATCCGTTCGACGGATCGTGGGGATATCAAGCTGTCGGCTATTATGCGCCGACGAGTCGGTACGGATCGCCCGACGATTTCGCGCACTTCGTCAGCACGCTGCACGAGCAGGGGATCGGCGTGATCCTCGATTGGGTGCCCGCACATTTTCCCAAGGATGCGCACGGGCTGGCTTTCTTCGACGGCACGCATCTCTACGAACACGCCGATCCACGCTGCGGGGAACATCCGGATTGGGGGACGCTCATCTTCAACATCGGTCGGAATGAAGTGCGAAATTTCTTGCTCGGAAGCGCGCTCTTTTGGCTGGAGCGCTATCACGCTGATGGGCTGCGCGTGGACGCTGTCGCCTCAATGCTGTACCTGGATTATTCGCGGCGGCCGGGCGAGTGGGTGCCCAACGTCTATGGGGGGAACGAGAACTTGGAGGCGATCGCCTTCCTCCAGCGATTCAACGAATGGGTGCATGCGCTCTGCCCCGGCGCCGTGACGATCGCCGAGGAGTCCACGGCCTGGCCCATGGTCTCGCGTCCGACGTATCTCGGCGGATTGGGCTTCACGTTCAAATGGAACATGGGGTGGATGAACGACACGCTGCGGTACATGGCCAAGGATCCAATCCATCGCAAATATCATCATCATGAGCTGACGTTCTCGCTCATGTACGCTTTCTCGGAGAACTACATCCTGCCGCTCTCGCACGATGAGGTGGTGCACGGCAAGCGCTCACTCCTGGAGAAGATGCCCGGCGATCGTTGGCAGAAGTTCGCGAACCTGCGGCTCCTCTACGGATACATGTTCGGTCATCCGGGGAAGAAGCTCCTCTTCATGGGGGGAGAGTTCGGGCAATGGCGCGAGTGGGACGTCACGACGAGCCTCGACTGGCACCTCTTGCAGGATGAGTCGCACCGCCAGCTGCATCGGTACGTGCGCGATCTCAACCATCTCTATCTCGCCGAGCCCGCACTCTACGAGTGCGATTTCGAGCCGAGCGGATTCGAGTGGATTGATTTCCGTGATTGGGAGGGCAGCATCATCGCCTTCCTGCGACGCGCGCGTCGGGAGGCCCCTTTCTTGATCTTCGTCTGCAATTTCACGCCGGTGCCGCGCCCGGACTATCGCATTGGGGTCCCGGAGCCGGGGACGTATCGAGAAGTCTTCAACAGCGATCGGCCGGAATATGGCGGGAGCGGCCACGGCAATCCTGAGCCCCTTTGGGCTGAGCCCATCCCCTGGTCCGATCGCCCCTATTCGATCCGGCTGACGCTGCCTCCGCTGGCAGTCATCGTCGTGAAACGCGAGGGATGAGTTCGCCCTCAGCGTAAGGAGGGAGAGATGAAGGCGCACACCGAGTATCTGGAGTTTCACACGAAGAGGCGATGTGAGTACGTCAACATCACGCGCGAGGTCGAACGCGCCGTTCAAAAGAGTGGGATCCGAGAAGGCATGGTCCTGGTCTCCGCCCTCCATACAACGGCGGGCGTTTATATCAACGACGACGAGGAAGGGTTGCTGCAAGATCTCGATGAGATGTTAGAGAAGATCGCTCCCTATGGCGCGCCCTATCGCCATCACGCCACGGGCGAGGACAATGGCGATGCGCATCTGAAGTGTCTGCTCATTCATCATCAAGTCGTCGTGCCGGTGACCAATGGGAGGCTGGATTTGGGGACGTGGCAGCGAATCTTCTATGCCGAGTTCGACGGGCGTCGGCGCAAGCGCGTGGTGATCAAGGTCCTGGGGGAATGAGCGACCCCGCTCGCGTCCCCGCGTGGCGCTGATCCCCCCGCCCATCTCGTATTGCCGCTGGACTGGACCAAGAGTACAATTCTGAATCTGCGGGCTCGGCCTTCGAGACCGATCGGGCGAGAGGGGGTCGCGCAGGCGGTCGCATGAAGCCGCAATGATTCGCCGAGCAGCTCGGCGCGGGAGTCAATGTGAGCGCGACGGCCAAACAGTTCAGAAGAGGAAGTTATGGTCTTGTCTCGGATCGGGGGTTGAACCCACGCCGCCCGGTGAACGAGGACAGCGCTGTGGCGTTGGAGGACGTGGGCTTGTTCGCCGTGGCCGATGGCGTAGGGGGGCAGAATGCCGGGGAGATCGCCAGTCGGATGGCGATGGAGATCCTTCGCCATCATTTCTCCCGAAGAACGCGCGGCGACCGCATGCGATATTTGGAGCAGGTGATCACGTACCTCAACGGCGTGCTTCGCGAGATGGCGATGAGTGAGGAATCCCTGAGCGGTATGGCCACGACGCTCGCCGTGCTGTTGCTGGAGCCACGACATGCGATCATCTGTCACATTGGTGATAGCCGCGTCTATCGCTTCGCCGCCGGGAAGCTCCATCGCGAGACGATTGATCATACGCTCGTCGAAGCCGAGCATCTGGGCGGACTCTCCATCCTCGAATACACGAAGAAATATGTCCTCACGCGCGCCTTGGGCATTGGCGAGGAGGTCATTCCGGATGTGAAGAAGATCGGGCTCGAGCCGAATACGGTCTTCCTGTTGTGCACCGATGGGATCACGCGCCATGTGACCGATGAGGAATTGCAGGACCTCTTGGCGCACGAGCCGGACCCGCAACGGGTCTGCGATCGGCTCAAGGAATTGTGTTACGAGCGGGGAGCGCGCGATAACTTCACTGCCATCGTCGTGCGCGTGGACTCAGTAGCTTCGCGCCTCCGTGGGGCTGAGAGCGCACCCGTGGGGGAGGGACGAAAGTCCATGGGATCGGCATTGGGCGAACGCCCGGTGCTCCCGGCTGGATCGGATACGTCCGAAGCATCAGAGGACCGGAAACTCGTCCCTTCGGAGTCGGAGCAACCGTTGACGGCGCGTCTTGGACATTCTCGTCGCGCGTATGGCGTGGTGCTTCTCCTGGCACTGCTCAGCGCCATCGTGCTCTTCCTCGCCGGTATGACTGTTGAACGATGGCGGGCCGAGAGGGGAGGCGCTTCGCTCTGGACGACCGATCGCGCTCATGCGTATCTGGATCGTGCGATCGAGAGATTTCGCGCCGGTCAATATGCGGAAGCGGAGCGCATCTTGGAGGAAGGGATGCGATGGGATCCCCTCAATGGCCTATATCATCACTGGTTGGGACGGACGCGCTTCGCCCTCGGCAAGCCTCGCGCGGCTGCTGAGAGCTTCGCGCGCGCGGTGGAGCTTGGGGGATTGGAAGCGGATCTGCTCTTCGCCGCAGCGGCATGGTACGCGGCCGGGGAGCCGGAGCGCGCCCACGACTTCTTGCAACGATATGTGCGAGCCGTGACCGTTGGCCAAGCATCGGAGGGAGCCCCGTGATGTGCCGTGAGAGCGCGCGGATCGGAAACGCGTTTGGCGGACGTGTCCACGGTCGGAGAAGGTGATGATGCGCCAGAGCGAGTGGGCCTTCGATGTGCGGCGGTGCATGGATGCGGCGGGGAACCTATTGCCTCCGGAGCGCGTTCCCTTAGATGCACTGCTTGATCCGCAGCGGCTCCTGCAGGCACAGGCGTACTTGAGCGAGATCACGCAGATGGAAGCTTCCATCTACCTTTACGATGAGGCATCTCCGCAGCCGATCCATCCCGATGCCGCGCCGATGTGTGTGCGGTCTCCGCTTTGTCGGGAGCTGAACGCGCTGAAGGACGCGACGACAAACCTCCCGCGATGCCTACGGGATACATGGCATGCATCGCTTCAAGCGATGCGGCAGCAGCAACCGATCGTGGCCGATTGCGTGGGCGGGCTCTCGACGCTGTGGAGCTGTCCCATCCTTCTGACCTGCGAAGGCCGCACCTCTCCGAAAGCTGCGCTCACCGTGGCGGCCTTCCCCATCGAGCACTTCTTCACGAGCGAGGTCCTAGAGGCGCTCTTCCCTGATGGGAATCCCGCTCTGCGAGCGAGTCGCGAGCGGGCGCGAAAGTTGGCTCTGGCGAGCGGGCGATTGAGCCATGTGCGGGAGTTAGCTCGACTCATGGCCGATGCGTTCTCCGTGGAGATCTCCGTGCGATACGAGTTAGCGCGTCAGTCCCTGCGGATCTCGTCCCGCATGGCGGAACAGCTTTCCGCGTTGGCGGAAAAGCTCTCGCAGATGGCACATGGGATCAACAATCAGCTGACGAGCATTCACCTTCATGCCCATCTGGCGCATCAGTTGGTCGGAGCTCCTGACGCCCGAGAATCCCTTGAGCTGATCAAGCGGGAAGCGCGCTCGGCCATTGAAGCCGTACGGGCATTGACGCAGTACATTCGCCAGGAATTGACCTCCGCGAGAGAGCAGATGGAGCGTCGCGGTCTCTCGGTCGAACAGGTCGCCGAACCACCGGCTGAGTCAAAAAGCATCCTCGTTGTGGATGACGAGAGACCGATCGCGGAATTGATCGCGCGCGCGCTGCGAGCGGCCCATTACGATGTAGACGTCTCGCTCAATGGAGAGATGGCGCTCTCCATGATCGAGCGGAAACACTACGATCTGATCATCGCCGATCTTCGCATGCCGGGAATGGGGGGGATGGAGCTATACGGACATTTCCAACGCGTCGATCCTTCCATCGCGCGTCGCATAGTCTTTCTGACGGGAGATGTCCTGAGCGAGGAGGCGCTCGCTTTCCTCCGCGAGGCGGGGAGCTTGCGCTTGCCGAAGCCCTGTACATTGGAGGAGTTGTTGGCGTTGGTGAAAGCCGGATTGGAACGGAGCGAATCGTCGGCCTCCTAGGTAAGCCGCGAGGCGCGTCCGTATCGGAGAAGTCATGGGGGCAGAAGGGGCATGCGGCGGGGACGTCAGGTGTTCGCCTTGGCGGAACGCAAGCGGCAGGGAGGCGCGTTCGCGGAGGCGCTGGATCTCTATCGTGAAGCGCAGCGCGTGTTCGCGCGCGAAGGAGACGAGCGAGGGCTCATGGAGTGCGCGCTGGCACGGGGGCACTGTCTGCGACTCCTTGGGCGGTTCCGACAGGCCCAGCGCGCGTATCAGCGCGCGGCGCGCCTGGCGCGCGAGTTCGGCGAAGATCAGAGCGTGGCCGATGCCCTGGTCGGAGAGGGAATGGCTGCGCGAGCGCTCGGAGACTCGTCCGAGGCCCTTCGTCTCTTTCAGGAAGCCGAGCGCTTGTATCAGCGCTGGGGGGATGCTCTCGGGCGCGCGTATCTTTTGTGGGCGCGGGGGGGAACGTTCCGCCTGCGTGGCGATCTGCGCGCTGCTTATCGGAGTTTCCACAAAGCGTGGCGGTGGTACGAGCGCGTGGGGGATCGCGTGGGTGCCGCTTACGCCTTATGCGGGCTCGGCGGCGTCTCGCGCGTGATGGGGCGGTACACCACCTCGTTCGAGTTCTATACGGAGGCGAACAATCGGTTCCGACGCCTGCGCGATACATTCGGTCGCGCGTACTCCTTCTGTGGCATTGCCAATGCGCATCGGATGCGAGGGGAATACGAGCGCGCCCTTGAGTTCTTCGATCGCGCGACGGCGCTCTACCGCGCGATCGGCGATGTGGTGAGCTACGCGTATACGCTTTGGGGCGAGGCGACGGCCTACAAGATGCTCGGCCTTTCCGAGCGCGCTCGCGCGGATTTCCGCGAGGCTGATCGGCTCTTCCGAAAGACGCGCGATATGCGCGGGAGAATTTACGTGTGGCTCGGAGAGGGCGAGCTTCGCCTGCTCCACGGCGCGCTCCAGCGAGCCGAGCGCGATTTCCGCATGGCTTTGGAGGCGGCGCGCCGATTCGGATTCCGCTTGGAGGAACTCCACGCGCGCTTGCTCCTTCGGCTGCTGCGACGAGAGAGCGGGCGCTCGGTCTCCTTCGATCCCCTCCTTCGGCAATATCGCGCTTTGGGGACGACGTTTTTGCGCAATCCTTCGCTCCCCCTTAATCTGCCTTAATGCGATGGTTCGACGGGCTCCTTAAGGAGAACGGCCCGTGGCGATCGAATTCCTTGCCCCCACCGTCGGGGAGAGGGGGAGTTCAATGACGAACGTCGCCCCCCGACCTTCTTCGCTAAGGGCGTAGATCTCGCCTCCGTGCTCCTTAATGATCCCATAGCAGATGGAGAGTCCGAGGCCGGTTCCTACTCCCGGAGGCTTCGTCGTGAAAAACGGATCGAAGATGCGCGAAAGGTGGGAAGCCGGAATGCCGGGGCCGTCATCGGTGAAGCGAATCTCGATCGCCTCAGGAGAGGAGCCTTCGCCACTCGATTGCTTCAGGCGCGTCTCGACAAGGAGCGTTCCATGTCCACGCGCTTGCCGGACGGCGTGTTCAGCATTGAGGATGATGTTGGAGAAAACTTGTTCGAGGAGATTCCGATCCGCCCAGATGCGAGGGAGATCCGACGCGAGATTCGTGATCACGCGAAGCGGGCTTGAGGGCGTGCGCGCGCGATATGCGTCGAGCGCAGCGCGAAGGGCATCGTTGACGTCCATGGCGATCTTCTCCGGGCGATAGAAGCGGGCGAAGGCGAGTAAGTTTTGGACGACCTTCTTCGCGCGCTGCGCTTGCTCGATGATCGTCCGAAGGTCGTGCCGCGCGCTCTCGCTCAGGGGTTCGTGAGCGAGCAGCAGCTCCGCATATCCGAGTACGCTGGTGAGCGGATTATTCAACTCGTGCGCGATGCCCGAGATGAACTGTTCGAGGGCGGCGAGCTTCTCGGCCTGAAGACGTCGCTCGCGGGGCGGCCATTCACCGCCTCCGTCATTCAGGATCACGCATACGGCGGGCTTCCCCTCATATTCGACCGGCACGCTCTGGGCTTGAAGGGCGATATCGCCCCCGCTCCTTCGCGCGAGCCGAAACTCGATCACAGCGCGCGTCTCCGATCGCCGTTCCGATTCGAGAAGTGTGCGCGCGCGGTCTCGATCCTCCTCCCGGACGAGAGCCAGGAAGTCCGGGAGGGTCGACACTTCTCCAATGGGGAGCCCCACAAGCTCCGCCAGACGACGATTCGCATATCGAATGCGCCGATCCTGTATGATCGCGACCCCCTCCCCGAGGGCTTCGATCACCATCTGATGAAGGTGCTCCAATTCGATCGCTTGCTCGAGCTGTCTCCGGAGGGTTTCCACAAAGCGCGCATTCTCCAGGTGTGCGGAGAGATGTTCGGCGATCAGGCGAAGGGCGGTGATGTCGTCTTCGGTGAACGCATAGGGACGATCGCTCTCAACGCTCAAGATCCCGATGAGGCGGCCATTGGCTTTGATTGGCAGGTCGAATTCCGCTCGCGTCTCCGCGTGGTAGCGCACGAAGCGGGGTTCGAGGGTGACATCGTTCGCCAAGAGAACTTCCCCATGGCGCGCGACCCACCCGAGCGTGCCCACGTAGATGCTCTGCCGGTATCCGAGAGGAGCCGGTCGGGCATATCGGCTCTGCGTCGCCACGAGGCTCAGCTCTTCGGCCGACTCATCGAGCTTGAAGAGCGAAACATTCGGAAAGCCGAACATCTCCTGAATCAAGCGACACGCTTCGGTGAACAGTTCGTCTTCACTCCCCGGCCCAGCCGTTCCTCCTCCGCGCAGAGAACGGGCCCAGAGCCTTGTCGCGAGACGACCGACGCGCTGCCACAGCTCGACCCGTCGGCGCTCGCGCTGAGCACGCTCCCCCAGCTCTCGGTGTCGGCGTGCATTCTCGATCGCCGTCCCCAAGAGGTTTCCAAGTGCCGAGAAAAACGCCGAGCGATATTCCGTCGGGAGATCGCGAAGGACGTTCGCGCCACCCTCGCTCGTGAGGGAGGTTGCCGAAGAGAGCGCTCCTTCGTCGGCAGCGGACATCGAGGGATTTCGGCTCGCGAGCAAGAGGACTCCTATCGGTTGATCCTCGGCGCGGAGGGGGATGAGCGCGAAGAAGTGAAAGCCCGCGCGTCGGATCAAGTGCCGGTAGGGCAGCGGTTCGACGGCCGAGACTTCGAGAAAGAGCGGTTCTCCGACGGCGAGGACATCGGCGATCGGGCCTTCGCTGACGGGAGCCCGCTCGAACAACTCGACGAAGCTCGGGGGAATACCCCGCGAGAGCCGAAGGCGAAAAGCCGGAAGAGACTCCGCGCGATCCGAAGCGCGCGGGAGCACGTCCTCTCGCAGATAGATCGCTCCAGCCTCAAACGAGAGGAGTTCGAGGAGGCGTTCGACCACATTCTGAAGCAGAGCGTCGAGGTCATGGATGCGGGAGGCGGCCGCCGCGGCGATGTTCAAAATCGCGAGCTGCCGAGTGCGCTCCAGGATCTCGATCGTCCGCCGGAGGATTCGTTCCTGTGTTGCCAGGTGCATGAGCCGATCGTCGTGTGCCCGTGAACCGGTCATAGTCCTTCCTCGCTGCCACTCGAATGGGAATCCCGCGCGAAGCTCCGTCCATGTGGAGGTGCCCTCTGATCCGCAATCTCACGTTCGGCCACATCGCGAGCGTAGTATGAGGGGAATCGGCCCTATCCGTCAAGAGGATTTTCACGCAGAACAGCGCCCGCCCTCTCCTCGCGGATCGGCCTGAGGCGCATCGAAGGAACGAATGCGGTTGACAATCTCCGGACCATGTGATACACGTGAAGTTCATCTGAAACGAATGAGGCGAGGTCGATGGGAACCCGCTCTCTCGTGACGGAGCGGAGAACTCGTATGCCCCACGCGTACAGCGTGCGCGTGGCCTCTCGGAGGCATCGAGAGGCAGACCGTCGTTCTCTGCAGTCCCTACCTCTTCCGTCCAGGAGGTCGACCTATGAGTGAGCCGGTCATTGCCTTCAGGAAACCCGCGGTTTTGACCTTGGAACCCGGGATCTATTATTGGTGTCGGTGTGGGCGCTCGCAAAATCAGCCGTTTTGTGACGGATCACATAAGGGGACGGAGTTCACGCCTCTTCGGTTCGAGATCACGGAATCGCGACAGGTCGCTCTCTGTCAGTGTAAGCATACGCAGAACGCCCCGTATTGCGATGGGACGCATAAGACCCTGTGAGGAGAGAGGACATGAGGATGTCTCGCATCGTAATGCTCATCGCCGCCTCTCTGGCGGGGCTGATTCCGGTTTGGGGTGCAGAGGAATTCGCCATTGACCCCGTGCACAGTTCGATTGAATTCTCCGTTCGCCACATGATGGTGACGAACGTGCGCGGGCGGTTCCGAGAATTCTCCGGGACGATCTTCTATGATGAGAAGGACATCAGGAAGTCGTCGGTGCGCGTCACGATCAAGACGACGAGCATTGATACGGGGAACACCGATCGCGATAACCATCTGCGAAGCCCCGACTTCTTCGATGCGGCGAAATACCCGGAGATCACTTTCGCGAGCACGCGCATTGAGAAGCGTGGTGACGCGTACGTCTGCATTGGGACGCTGACGATCCGCGGCGTCTCCCGTGAGGTGGCGATCCCCTTCCAAATCCTCGGCGTCGTGAGAGACCAGCGGGGGAACACGCGGCTTGGGATCGAAGCCGGGCTCACGATCAATCGGCTCGATTACGGCGTCTCCTGGAGTCGCGCCCTCGAAGGCGGGGGATTGGTCGTCGGGAACGACGTCAAGATCGAACTGAATGTTCAAGCGATCAAACGAGCCGCTCCCGCGGCCTCCCGTTGACGTCCGCGCGACTCAAGCGCTGGAGACGATGGGAGCGCTTGCCCATCTCTTGGCAGGGGCTGTGAAGGGGCTTGGCCAAGGTATCTTTTCCAGCTGGGCGAGAGGTGGGTGGCATTCATGCGGCGCTTGTTTCTCGCTCTGAAGCCGCCGGAATCTCTTGCCGAGAGCGTACGTCGGCTTCGGGGTTCATGGCCGGGGATCCTCAAGATGAGCTTCGCACGCTCATCCCCCTTTCAGGTATTTCCGCAACCACTCGGTGAGGACGGTGAGGAATTGCGAATCGAGCTGCTTGGTGAACCTCCCGTATTCTGAGGGATCTCCGGTTTCGGCCCGCTGGAAAAGATGATTGAGCATGGGGAAGATGTTCACCTCATAAGGGACCTTCCCGAGCGCCTCGAGCGCGCGGGCGAAGGCCTCGGCATGGTGGGGGAAAACTTGCGTGTCCTTCCCTCCTTGGAGGATGAGGATTGGACACGCGAGCCGCTCCAGAAGCGCGAGCGGTCGAAGTCGCACGAATTCTCGAAACCACGGCGAACGCGCCACGGCCAACGACGCGCGCGCTTCGGGAGGGAAGACGCGTTCGATCTCCTCCCATCCGCGGTCGGTCTTAACCGCTTCGAGGATCTTCTTCTGCAGGGCGATGCGTTCTTGCCGATCCTTTTCCGGGAGATCCCTGAGGAGATAGGCCTGCTGTTCCAGAACGACCTCTTCGCCGCTTGTGGCGGGACCAGCCATGAGGACGATGGCCCGAAGAGATGGATCGCGCGCGGCTACAAGGAGGGCGACGATGGCCCCTTCGCTGTGGCCGATGAGGGCGATGCGGTCCGGCGCGATCTCCGGTCGCGCGCGGAGGAATCGAACGGCAGCTTGCGCGTCATCGGCGAAATTGGAGGTCGTCGCCGTCTCGTAGCGCCCCCCCGATCGCCCGACTCCACGCTTATCGGAGCGAAGGACGGCGAACCCTTGCCGCGTCAGATGCTCGGCGATCTGCGCGAAGACCTTCACGCCTGCGACGTTCTGATCGCGCTCGTGCGGGCCGGAACCGGCGATGAGGACGACGGCCGGCAAGGGGTTCGAGCGCTCTTTCGGAAGCGTGAGCGTTCCGGCCAACGTGATCTCTCCAGAAGGAAAGGTCACTTCCAACGCATCGTACCCCTTCGGTGCCGCGCGCTCGGTGGGCCTCTCATACCCCTCGCGGTAGACCTCGATGAAGACGGGGCCAGGGATGACGAGTTTGATCAAACGGCGCGCATCGTCCATCCACAGCTCCATTGAGATCGTCTGTCCCATCGGTTGAACGAGCGCGAGTTCCAGATGAATCAGCTCCTCGATCCGGTCGGCGAAAGAGACGCGTTCGCGCCCTTCAACGCGCACTGTGAGCTGCAGTTCGATCTGCGGGAGGACGTAGATGCGAAAATCCTGAGGTCCCGTTCGAGAGAGATCCACGCGCTGTGCCAGGACTTCGTAGAGGAAGAAGGGGGTGTTCGAGAGTACGACGAGCGCGTCCGGCGAGACAACGTCTTCTTTCGTCGTCGTCGTTCCTCCCACAGTGATCTCATTTCGCGCCTTGCCTTCGGCGAACGTCGTGAGGACTTCTTGCTCCAAGGAGCCAACGGTAGCTTTCACATGGGCTTCCCGAGGCCGATATTGGGCATCGGTGATGAGCGTGACGGACTCTATCGTGATCGAGAGTGAACGGAGTTCGAGCGAGGCGCGTCCCGTCCACGTGATTCGTCCTTCCGTCTTCGTCATGGAGAACACCTCGCGCCCGGCCGGTTGCTCGTTCACATAGATGTGAAAGCCATCAGCGGCTTGGGCGTCTCTTCCTCCGCTCATCCCTGCGAGGAGGAGCAGAAGGAGTTTATGGATGAGCATTGTTCGTTTCCTCCTGGAATGTTCACTGAGGACGCTCACGATCCCGGATCGCGAAGCGAGGGCTCTTCCCGTTCGATCGGCCGAATGCTCGCGGCTTTGGAGGCCGCGAGCTTTCGCATCAGGACTGAGACGGCCCCGCGCCGCCGCTCTACGTGTTCGACCAATCGGCAGTAAGCGCAGACTTCGGCCGTCGTCGGCTGACCACAGCGTGAGCAGGGGACGAGTGCCGTGGCCTCGGCTTCTGCGAAGAGCGCGCGCATCTGATAGAAGCCATCGAGGAAGCGCCGTTTCGTGCCCGGCGCTTGGTGCTCCAGTTGCGCGAGGATGGCCTTGTACGAGAGCGTCGTCGCGCCGAACGCATACGGGCATTCATCGCGGATGTATGCGATCCGATTGACCAGGGCATAAACGGTCGTCTGCTTCTCGGTGAAATAGACGAAGGGTTTGACCTTCCTCTTCAGTCCCTCTCGCTCCTCCAGGACCGGATATTGGCGGGCGAGGTACCCGCGGTTCCAATTGAGGACATTCGAGAAGAGCACGGCGACTTCGTCGTCGAGGTTATGTCCGGTGGCGATCACGTCGTAGTCGGCTTCCAGCGCGTAGCGGTTCATGAAGTACCGTTTGATCAATCCGCATGCTGAGCACGCTTCGCGGGCCGTGAGGTCTTTGATCTCCGGAATCGGCGCGCCGACCTCTTCAGCCACGCTGACGATGTGCAAGCGCCGACCGAGCCTTTCGGCAAGCTCCAGGCAGCGCTGCTTCGAGTGCTCCGAATAGCGATCGCTGCCCGCGATCCCCAGATCAATGTAGAAGCCGTCGGCCTCGTATCCGAGCGCGCGCAGGACGTGCCAGAGCGAGAGGCTGTCTTTTCCGCCGGAGACGGCGACCAGGATGCGATCCCGATGGGAGAACATCTTGAACTTTCGGATCGTCCGCTCCGTGTAATCGAGGAACCACGGCGAGTAACAAGTCGAGCAGAGCGCCAATCGGTGCTCCGGCATGGAGATGATGGCCTTCTTCAGGCACTTCCGGCACTTCATGGGCTGACGCCTCCGGAGACGACGCGGATCAGCTCGACATCATCGTCGACGTCGAGCCATTCGTCTTCGGTCACGATCTCATCGTTCCTCACGACGACGACGGTCTCGGGCAAGACGTCAAGCTTTTCGAGCAGCGTGCGCACGCTCATGCGTTCGGTGAATGCGTATTCCTGCTGACCGTATCGAACTTTCATGTGCGCGAACGGCGAGCACGCTCATCAGCGACTCGCGCCGTGCAGCTCGACGTTGTTGGCCACGAGGCGGAACTGACAACCGAGGAATTCGACGGCCTTTCGCGTCAGGATCATGCGCTCGGTGAAGATCTCGAAGAACTCCATGACGCTCCCGATGGATGTGTCCACCTCCAGCTCCAATGTGATGACCTTCTGGTTCGGATCCACGGCGAGCGTGCTGCGCGTGACTGAATAATTGATACGGTCGTGGATGTCGAATTGCTTGGGATCGGTCAAGCGGACGCGCGAACGATGTACGTCGGCCTTATCGGCGATGATGACGGCGGCGCTCACCGGGCTCACGGGCAGACCGTCGGATTCGTCGTGATGGCCGATGGCCGCCATCACGATGCCGATGTAGCGTGGAGGCACCTTCATCACTGTCAAAATCTGCATGGCCATGAGCGCGCCCAATTGGGCATGCACGTTGCGGTTGATGACGTTGCCCGCATCGTGGAAGAAGCCGGCGATGGCCGCCAGCTCCGGCAGAGGCGGTTCGTACCCGAGTTTCTGCAGGATCTCGCGCGCCCATTTCCCCGTCTTCTTCGCGTGTCGGATGCCGTGCTCCGTGTAGCCGATGGCTTCCAGCACGGCATCGGCCGCTTCGACATAGGCCAGGGCCGTCTCGTCCTGCAGCAAGTCCTCCAACGTCACAATCCGCTCGATCGGCTCGATCAGTTTCGTTGACATGCTCGCCCCTCGCTCTCCCAGATTCAGCACGACACGATGTAAATATACGCCGCTTCACCAGGAGGGCGCAAATCGCGGCTCACTTCACGACTTTCTCCTCCTTCGTGCAGAGCACATCTTCGAAGGCGTTCAAAAGGACGCGTTCCGGAGGAGTCGCCAGCGTTACCTCGGTTTCGACCGAGCCGTTCCCCTGCAAGGTCGCCGTGCCCAGGCGCACGAGCCTTCCCTTGCCGTAGTCGAGATATACGGGGACGAGCATGCGGAAATTGTCCGGCACGCGACTTTGGGAGATCCTGAACCAGAGCCGAGATCTTCCATCCGGAGTCGGGCGAAGCCAATATTGGAGCGCGTAGTGCGGGAGAGCCGTTCCATAAACCCATTGTCGGAAGAACCACTGCATGCGTCCGTTCCCCTCGAGGTCCATCTCCGGCGTCATGTGTCTCTCGACCAGGCGTTGGAAGTCGCGGGTCGAGGCCGCGCGATGCGCATAGGTGCGAGTGAACTCGCGCATCAGGGCGATGAAGCGGTCATCGCCCTCTCCCAAAGGGGCGCGCGGATCACGCAGCATCATGCGCAGCATGTGCAGGACGAAGGCGCCCTTCGCATAGGCGAGCCGTTCGTAGGCACCGTCTGTTCGTCCCGTGTTCAAGCGTGCGCCCAGAATGAGCGGGCCGACCCGATAGGGTTCGAGGCTCGTGCGATTCACACCAAGCAGCGCTTTTCGCGTGATCAGCTCGCGTTGGTTCTTCCAGAACTCGAGGAAGCGTTTCAGGCGCCGCTCCGGATCGGCGTGGAAAGCGAACTGCAGATAGAGCGCAGCCGAGAAGTCCGAGAAGCCCTCGGACATCCACTGATCGCGATAGGTCTTCCAGCTCACGATGTGCCCCCACCACTGGTGGGCGACCTCGTGCGCGCCGACGACGTCGGTGAACTCCGAGAAGCGCACGGGCAGGCCAAGCGCGCGTCGCTGCGTACCGTCTAAGAATGCCGTATACGGCAGATAGATGAGCATCGGCCAACTCTGTCCGAAAAACGCGGCCGGTTGCTGCGAGAGTGCGATGCGCCCGTAGGGATTCGGCCCGAAATAGCGGGTGAAGACGCGCACGGCGTTGAGCGCCTCGATGAGCATGTTCTCGGCCAGGCCACTTGTGGTCAGACTCCCCATCGGCAGCTCCAGGCGAACGCCTTGTCGTTCCAGGTGCTCCGCCAGCAATTGCACGCGACGAATCTCGTCCGGTTCGATCAGATTCGTATAGACTTCCAGGGTGAGACCTTCGTCGGCTCGCTGTCGCGTTTGGAAGAGGCCGACATTGAATCCGGCGACCGTCGTGGGCCAGGTGCTCGTCCAGCGCGACGTCTCTTGATTCCGCTCGTGCGGCTGCCCTGTAGCGACGATCGTATGGTCTCGCGGGATTGAGAATGTGATCTCGAACGCCGCGCGGTCGCCGAAAGGCATTTGCCAATTGTTCGGATACCAGGTAGACCGCGCTTCGGGGATGAGGATGTAGTTGCCAGGACCGCTTGGACGCACCGCTCCGCTGCCGCCATAGCGAAGGATCACCGTGCGCGGCACGCCAACCGGGAGCGGCTCCGGGAAGATCACAGCCAGAGCGTCCCCTTCTTCTTCGTCCGCTTGAAGAAATGAGAGGGGGATCTTCTCGGCATCCCAGGCGTGTTCGACCCGCAGCTTCGGGAAGAGGGCGAAGCGAATGACACGCAGATGCGGTTGAAGGGGAATGAAGGTGACCTCGGCTGTGATGTCCAACCGTCCGCCGCGATCCAAGCGGACCTGGAGGCGATACTGTGTGAGATCGTACTCGCGATGATCTTCCTCCTCCTCGACGTCGGCTGAAGTGAGCTCCGCGCTGCGATGAAAGAGCGCCCAGATGCCCTGGGTCGTCTCCTCGTAGCTCGCCAGGCCGACCTCTTCGGTGCTCGGCAGTGAGGGAGCGAACCCGAGCGGATCTACGCCGAAGACGAGCTTCGGATGTTCCTTCCCCTTGAGGAAGGTCAGGAAAAATCCTTCGCGCTGAGGCGTGTAGAGATCCGCCAGCAGACGCATCTCGAGCGCCTGCTTGAGCTGACGTCGCACCACGCGCTGATGTTCGCGGAACCGATCACGGATCGGCTTCGGAGGTGGGGCTTGGGTGATCGCGAGCCGCCGGCGCAACTCTTCGCCTGTCCGATCGGTGAAGTAGATGATGGCTTCCTCGAAGGTCTCGCGCAGCTCGCCCGTGCCCGTCAGATGCGCGAGAAACTGCTGCTCGACTTCAAGCGGAGGGGAGAGCGTGAACGTCCCCTCGCCCGCGAAGATGGCTCCGAGCGTGCGCCCCATCACCGGCGTGAAGAAATAGAATGTCCCGCGATGGAAGATGAAGTGGCCGGCATCACGTTGCAGTTCCACCTCCTTGACGATCGCGCGTTCCTCGCCCGGTTGCATCTGGCGCAATGCGAGATAGATGGGATCGGCGGCTGAAGACTCCACGTGCTGTCCCTTCGTCAGAAGGGACAGCGAGCGCGTCGAGAGGATGAGAAGAAGGAGAACGGGCCAAAGGAGCTGGGACATGCACCTTCCCTCATCGAATCTCGGGTGGCCCCGGAACGACGACTGCGCGAAGCGGCATCGTGGGAGCGCGCGCATGCACCCCTTTCTGTCGAGGAGGGGACTTCTGACTCGCCCACAAGACGCGCCGCAATCGAGGCCAGCGATCCGCCCACTGGTTCGGCAGGCCTTCCACGACGAGCACATCCGTTCCACGACGTTCGATGTAGACGCGCCCTTCGTCCGTCTCCCATGCTCGCCATGACGCGTTCAGCGCGTGAGGGATCTCGCGCGCCGCCTTATAGCGGCGCATCGTGCGACGCGCGTAGGCATCGACGAATTCGCGCGCCTCGACCTCGCTCTCCCACGTGGAGAGATGAACGAGGATGAGATGCCCTGTGCGGGCGTCCTCGTAGAGCGCGAATTGATCTCCCTCCCATCCTTCCGCCGCCCGCTCGGCCGTCCGCCTGTCCACGTATTCGTGGAGGATGAGGCGGTATCCGAATTCGCCGTTGCGATCGGTCAAGCGCTTCCGCACGGACTGGCCGAGGAGAGAGCGAATGTCGCTCAAACGGATGCGAACCGGGCGATCGCGAGAGAGGAACTTCTCCGGGTGAAGGATCTGTTCGGTGGAATCCGGCGGATCGGCATATGCGCGAGAGACGCGCGCCCACGAACCTCGCTGCACGAGGTACTGGATGAAGGCCGTTCCGTAAGTGTAGGGGAAGAGCAGACTCTCGCGCACAGCGGCCGGAGCGCTCTGCAGGACTTGACTGCGCTCGCCATCCATCGCCTGAAGCTGCTCGAAAATGGCCGTGAGGGGGATGGGGATCGAAGTCAAATCCATGCCTTGAGGCTTCAACATGTAGGTGAGCAACACCCCCATGGCCTCTCCCTCGATCAACGCCTGCACGGCGAGGTCCCGGTCGCTCTCGCCCTTGGGGCCTTCCTCGAAGCGGGTGAGGTCGAAGTGCTGATCTTGAAGCGCGTGGACCAGCTCATGCACCATGACCAGATGCTGTTCTGCGAGCGTCAACCAGTCGGCCAGATAGAGCATCTTCGCCTTCGGACGATAATATCCGGCGACTTGTTCGATCAAGATCCGCAGCAGCAGATCGCGATAGTCGAATCCTCGCGGCACGAGGCCGAAGGCGATGAGGGCCTTCGCCGCCACATCGAATTCTTCGGGGGAGATTCGCTTGTTTAAATCGTCCACCAGATGACGTTCGATCTCCGCGCGGGATTGAATACCAGCCCTGACTGGGTGTCGAACCGGGAGTCCACGAAGACGGCTGACTTCGGCCAGGGTCTCCTCGATCAGGTTCAAGGCGTTCGGACGAGTCGTTTGCTCCACCGCCGAAGGCCGCTCCGGAGAGGAGACGGCTGACATCAGAAGGAGCACGAGACCCCCGGCTACTCCTGCGATTCGGTATTGTGAGAGATGCGAGACGAGGCTTCGTTTTGACATCCTTGCACCTTTCGCTCTACATTTCACTCCGTTTGTAGCCGAAGTCAGGAGGTTTGTCAAACGTTCGCTTTCGCGAAGGGAGATGGGCATGGATGAGGGGCATCGTGATCCGGTCGAAGTGGCGACGCGCGTGCGTTATGCGGAGACCGATCAAATGGGCGTGGCCTATTACGCGAACCATTTCGTCTGGTTCGAGGTCGGACGGAGCGAGTTCTGTCGGCAGCGCGGATTCGCCTATCGGCAACTCGAGGAGGAGTTCGGTCTCTATCTGGTCGTGGTCGAAGCGCGGTGTCGGTACTTGGCGCCGGCTCGGTATGACGATGAGATCGTCATCCGCACCTGGCTCGGAGAGATGCGCAAACGTTCGCTGAGCTTTCGCTACGAGATCCTCAAGCGGGAGGATGGGCGGAAGCTCGCCGAGGGGGAGACGGTTCATGTCGTTGTGGATCGCGAGGGACGGGCGCGCGCGCTTCCGCCGATTTTTGTCGAGCGCTTGCGTTGCCGAGGCGGTGCTTGACAGCTCACAGGGGGCACGGCATATTTTAACAACGTCGGGGAGGGGGCTATGGAGATGGAACGGATGACGCTCGGCCAAGAATTGAAGCGTCGTCGCGAGGCCCGAGGGATTGAGCTGCAAGAGATCTCGAACGCCACGCGGGTGGCCGTGCGTTTCCTCCGCGCCATTGAGGAAGATGATTTCCAATCCCTGCCGGGGGGGCTCTTCACTCGTTCCTTCATCCGAACCTATGCCCGCCATGTGGGAATGGATGAGGAGGAGGCGATCGCCCGATATTACGAACAGACGGGACAAACGCGGGAGGACGTCCCGCGATACCCCTTCACGACCGTAGCGGCCGAACGCGCGCGCTCCGTTTTCTGGACCCGAGTCGTCGTCGTTCTTTTCGTCGCAGGGGTCTTGGTATTGGGCGGATATGGGGGGTGGCACTATTGGCAGCGGGAGGGGAGGCATCTCTGGGAGAGCTGGAGAGCAGGGCGCGCGCCAGTTGTCGCCCGCGAGGAGCCGAAGCCGGTTCGCGCTCAAGAGCCGATTCCCGCTGCGGCGGCTCCATCGGGGCTTCCCTCTGACGTCGCTCCTGCAGCTCCGTCGGCGTCCGTAAGCTTGGAGGGCTCTGCGGCCGCCGCTTCTCACGAATCGGCCCCCGCCGAGCCGTTGGAGATCCGGCTGGAAGCGACGGGCAATTGTTGGATCTCGGTTCAGGTGGACGAGGAGCCGAAGCCTCGCCAAGAGATGCTGCGCGCCGGCGATGTTCGCACGTTCACGCCGAAGAAGCAGGTGCGCTTGTCGGTGGGGAGTGTTCCCGCTTTGAAAGTGATGATCAACGGGCAGCCGGCACAACTGCCCTCGGTCGGCCACGTCGCCCGCGGGGTGATCATCACACCGGAGAACGCGCGACAGTTCCTCACCCCGTGAGTGACGGGGAAAAATCTCCTGGCGGGCGTCATGAAAGGCTCCCGGTGCATCTAAGGTGGTGGTGTGTCACTTTGCGATAAGGGGGAAATGACGATGAGGCACCTTGTAGCACTCGGTCTGTTGACCATATTCGCGCTTTTGGTGGGACCGCTCGCCTTGAGTGGAGGAGAAACCCCTCGCCCGCTGCGCATCGCAGCCGAGCAGGAGAGCGTCCGGGTCCCCGTGGATACGCTCTTTCGGCTACGACTGCGACAGGGGCTCAGCTCTCGAACGGCCCAGAAAGGAGACATTTTCACGGCGGAAGTCATCGCTCCCGTCGTCGTCGGCGATGTGGTGGCCGTGCCCGTCGGAAGCCTTGTGACCGGGCGCGTGACCTCGGTCACGCGAGCCGCACGGCGGCGGAGTGGTACGATCGCCGTCTCTTTTGAGGAGCTTCAGCTCCCGTCGGGACGGAAGTACAAGATCTACGGTTCGCTCGCGAGTTTAGAGACCCCCGAAGGGGAGAAACGTCAGGTCGGGGAAGAGGGAGAAGTCAAAGGCGGATCGTCCATTAAGCGAGATGTCGTCTTCATCGGTGGCGGAGCCGGCGTGGGAGCCGTCATTGGCGCGGCCGCCGGTGGAGGGAAAGGCGCTGGCGTGGGCGCCGCGGTCGGTGCGGGCTTGGGGACAGCCGCTGCACTCCTGCGCAAAGGGACTGAGGTCGAAGTCCCGTCGGGGACGGAGATCGGCATGGTGCTGGACCGCGAGCTGATCTTGCCGAGGCCGCGATGAACCCATTGCTTGTGAGGGGGGATACGTCCCCCCTTCTTGGTGACTCGTCGGATGAGCATCTACGAGCAACGTCCGATCGATCTCACGCGGCTTCGCACCTATCGCCTCGCCGAGCGTCCGAGTAAAGTCACCGTTTGCGATTTCGCGAGGCCCCATGAGCCGGGGGCTTCGGTGAAGACCTTTCTCGACAGCCTTCCGCGCGTGCTCGCTGGTGAGGACTTTCGAGCCGTTGTCGAGAGCATTCATCGGGCGCGGCGGCACGGTAAGCCGGTCCTTCTGGGGTTGGGCGGACACGTCATCAAATGTGGCCTGGCACCGATCCTCAACGATCTCCTGCGGCGGCGAATGATCACCGGCGTAGCCATGACGGGCGCCGGTGTGATTCACGATTTCGAGATCGCGCTTTGCGGAGCGACCTCTGAGGATGTAGAGGCATCGCTCGGAGAAGGACGATTTGGCATGGCTGAGGAGACGGGCCGGTTGATCAACGAAGCCATCAGCGAGGGTTTTCGGGATGGCCTGGGACTGGGCGAAGCCATCGGGCGCGCCCTGCATCGGCTCGATCCCCCCTACAAGACTTTCTCGCTGCTCTATGTGGCCTATGCCGAGCGCGTGCCGGTGACCGTACACATCAGCCTCGGCGCGGATATCACGCACGTGCATCCTTCGGCGAGCGGCGAGGCCATCGGCGCCACCAGCCATCACGATTTCCGCCTCTTCTGCTCCCTTGTGCGGGAGATGGATGGCGGCGGCGTCTATCTCAACGTGGGCTCAGCCGTGATGCTGCCGGAAGTCTTTTTGAAGGCCGTCACCGTCGTGCGCAATCTCGGCGTGAAACTCTACGATATCACGACGGCGAACTTCGACTTCATCCAACACTACCGCCCGATGACGAACGTCGTGCGACGTCCGATCGCGGGCGTAGGGCGAGGCTTCGCCCTGACGGGCCATCACGAGATTTTGATCCCACTTCTGGCCGCCGCCCTCATTGAGGGGAGTGAATGAGGCGCGTCGTCCTCAGACCTTCGGTGGAACTAATCCTGTTTGGTCTTGGTACTTCCCCTGTCGATCTTCGTAGGAGACCTCACACTCTTCGTCGCTCTCGATGAAGATGATTTGTCCGATGCCCTCCTCGGCGTAGATGCGGACGGGCAGATCGGCGGAGTTCGAGATCTCCAGCACCAGGCGGCCTCGCCAACAGGGTTCGAGCGGCGTCGCGTTGATGATAACCCCCGAGCGCGCGTATGTGCTCTTGCCAAAGGCCAGGCCGATTACCCGTCGCGGGATGTTGAACGTCTCGACCGTGACGCCGAGAGCGTAGGAGAGCGGGGGCAAGAGCCAGTACTGCGATCCATCTTCGGCCGTGCGCAACGGCGCCTCAATCAAACTGCTCGTGTCGAAATTTTTGGGATCAATCTCTCGTCCCTTGATCGGCGAGAAGATGAAGAAGCCGTCCTTGGCGAGGCGAATATCGTACCCGTAGCTGGAGAGGCCCGCGCTGATGATCCGCCGACCTTCGACTTCGCGAAGCAGACGTTCCTCGAAGGGAACGATCATGCCGTATTCCAGGGCCATGCGACGAATCCACTTGTCCGATTTCACCGGCATGGCGACCTCCCGAAGCTCAGGTGGAGAGGTGAGATGATGTGGGATGGCCGATATTCGCCATGACCTGTTCGATCGTCATTCGCGCCAACCCGGCGAAGAAGGGGATGCGCCAGAGCGATCGCCGTCGGTCGCACAAGGCATCCCAGAGAGCCAGCGTCGTCTTCCAGATCGAACTGGGGAAGCTCCGGCGATGAGCGAGAGGAAGCCAGAGCTTGGTCGTCAGCGCGAGGCGCCGAATCCAGATCTCGCGGTCGGGCTCGAGGATCTCCTCGATGAACGCGCGCACGGTCTTCCGCATCAGGCGAACGCGCCCACTCGCTCGGTGAAGCCCCCGCCGCATGACGAAATCAGACGCGGCGGGCATATCGAACCCCCATTCGGAGAACGGGGGGAAGGCGAGCAGGTGATCCGACGTCGCCAAAAGCTCCGCGTAATGCCGGCGCACCTCAGCGAGCAGAAACGGCGGGAATTCCAGGCGATACTCCTCCGGCGTGAGCTCGTCTTCCCCAAAGATCCGCCGGCGGAAGGCGAATTCCGGACAGATGAGGGCGCGATGGCGTCGTGCGGCGAACAGCGCATCGCAGACGAGCGCGCACGCCTCATCGTAGCTCACCGCGATGAGCCACATCTCACGATGCAGCATCGTCACCGCGTTGCGATAGGTGCGCTCGGTGAGCCTTCGGACGCTGTAGCATTCTTTGATCCCTTCGCGTTCATTCAACGTGAATAGAGCCACGTCATAGCGACCATCCTCGCCTTCGCGAGCGATCAAGAGGAGCTGACTCCCATAACCGTCAATGTGCGTGAGCCAGCATTCGCGCACCGGTCCACTCGCGGAGAACAAGGGCTGCGCCACGAACCCAGCGGCCTGTAGTTTCCGAAGCGCGCGCTCAATCTCTCCCCACAGCGTCTGACGATGATTGAAGAGCGTCTCTAAGACGAAGACGGCGCGCCCCGAAGGGATGCGAGCGATCTCCGCGATAGCCATCCGCGCCAATTCCACATCGTGGGATTCGGCCACCGTGGCCAGGAGCGGCAGCGCTCGTTCGTCCCCTCTCTCGCCGAAATGCCCTAGCCATCGTCGCTGCGATTCCCGATCCCATTGCGCGAGATCCTCGACGATTGGACCAATGGCGTTCTCGTCATGCTCGAGGCCCTCCAGCATCCATCCGATGAGCGTATGGGTGATCGTCTGGGGATCCCTGAAGGCGACGACGAGATTCGGTGAGGAGAAATCTATCCCACGGCGGAGGAGGAAAGGGAGAAGTCCGATCTTGACCTCATCCGCGACGGAGGGATCGCGCATGACCTCCAAGACACGTTCGACGACCGTGGGGTCCTCAAGCCTCTCGATGATGAAAATGATGAGGGAGGCGAGTTCCGAATCCTGCGTGTTGCGCAGTTTCTTGAATAAGAGCGGGATGGCGCGCGTGTTCTCGCGCTCGATTCGTCGCACCAACTCGGCGATGCGCGCATCCCACTGATCTGGGGTCAACGTACTCTTCAAGAGCCGATCCAACTCGCTCACGATTCGGAAGTAGCTGTGCATAGGTCGCTCCTTGAGCTCGATCCTCAGCGATGACGCGTCGCGCCGACCAGAAGGGCTCCGGACGAAAGCCGAGGCCTCTGGGGACGATGACACGACAGATCCCCACTTCGGCCGGAGCGATCGCGCCCCGATCCTTGTGCCGATTGGGCTCACGTTGCCTCTGTCGCATCTGCTCTGTGCGAATTAGAGTACGATGTGGCCACGACGTCAAGCGCCTCCGCCTCATCCGAGATCGGCGCACGAGAGCATGGGGGCACTCGAATCTCGCTCGACGTCTTCGAGCGTGCGCCCGGAGAGCACCGAGCAAGGTTCCGCTTCCGTGATCGCCGGCGCCTCGCGCGCTTCCCCATCGCGCTCTTTGATGAGCAACCACTCCTTCTCTCCACGCCCCTTCAAGCGAATGAGCGTCCATCGTCCGCGCAGCTTTCGCCCATATAAGACGAACCTCAGCGTCCCCATCCGCAGCGCGCGCGCCGGATCCTCACCCGGCGACTGCATCTCCCATCGCCCGTAATCCCACACAATGACAGTCCCGGCGCCATAGTGCCCCGGTGGGATCTTCCCCTCGAACGTCGCATACCCTAGGGGATGCTCCTCCGTCTGGACGGCGAGTCGTCGCTCGCGCGGCGAGAGCGAAGGTCCTTTGGGAAGAGCCCAGGAGACGAGCACGCCGCCGATCTCAAGACGAAAGTCATAATGCAAACGCGACGCCCGATGCTTCTGCACGACGAAGATCGGAGGGGCGAGCTCGGGAAAGGGACGATGCGCGTCTCCCGTGTGGGTTGAAGCCTTTTGAGGTTCCGCCGACGTTGCGCTCATACGCCCTCTTCTTCGATCTCATAGGTCATGGTGATGGTCGTCGCGGCCCCGAGCATCGCCGAGACGCTGCAGTACTTCGTCTCGGAGAGACGGACGGCTTCCTGGACCGCTTTCTCGGAGATCCGGCGCCCACGCACGAGATGTCGCACGACGATGTTCTGCCAGATGCGAGGATACTCCTCCCGTTGTTCGGCGGCGACGCGCACTTCGTAGTGCGTGACCGTCTGCCGCTTCTTCCTCAAGATCGCCGCGACATCCGTCCCCGTGCACGCGCCCAGAGCAAGCAAGAGAAGCTGCATGGGACCAGGAGCGCTATCTCGCTCTCGATCAGCATCAATGACGATGGCGCGACCGCTCGGCGAATGGCCAACGAAAAGCTGTTCATCGGCGAGGATGATTCGGACTTCCGGCATACCGGGCGGACCCCCTTTCGATGAGTGCCTTCCCTGAGGGAGCGTATCCCCTCATTTCATCACGGCTTCCATCGCACGAGTCCGGCTTCGAGGAGATTTTGCACATATCGCTCGACGCGCTCCAGCGTCACTGTCCCGTAGTAATGGGTTCCGGCGCGACGTGCCTCCGCATCCACAGCATTGTAGATGTCCAGGACAGATCGCGAGCCATCAATGAAGTTGAGCACCTCGAAAGCCATCAGCGGGTGCAAGCCCTCTACGTTGCGGACGCGATTGCGCCGCTCTAAGAATTCCGTGGGACCGGCCGCGAGAACAGGGATCTTCCGCGCCAACTCTTCTTCCTTCGGCGAGAGCGCCAACGTGGGGACGCGTGCCTGTCCGGTGATCGCCATATAGTATCGTTCGAGGTTCGAGAGAGCGTGCGCCTCTCGCTCCGCGAGCATCGCTTTGAGGCGTTCGACGAGGCTTCGCACTTCGGGGACCGGGCGGAGAAGGGAGTCGAGCGCCGTGCGTTCGCGCCATCCGGCTTGCCGGATCTGATTCCGCGCGCGCCCGAAGGCAAACGTCTTGTCCGGCTCATGCAGGATCAACTCGAAAGCTAGGCGCTCATCGAAAGCGAGTCGCTCGAGCGCTCGCGCGTAGACTTCCGTCGCGAGCAACCGCCCGCGCTCGGCATCGAGCGAAGCGATGAAATAGGCGATGGCCGCCGCGGCGAACGTATTCCGTTGTAGCTGCGTGCGATCGATGTTCCAGAGGTCGTCATCCGTCGTGTGAATGTAGTTGTCGGGCCAGTTTGTGAAGGTGATTCCCGGGACGCCGATCGGCGCTTCGTTAAACGTCATGTGATCGGTGTTGTTGTGGAAGGGGATCATCTGCGCCGCGTACCGATGGCGCGTGCCCAAGTGCGCGAGGATCGGCTTGGGGTAGGGGACGGGCGATCCCGCTTGGAATTGCGCCAGATGCGAAGTGTTCGCCGCGACGACGAACTCGACGACGCGCTCGGCGACGTCCGTCAAGAAATGGCTGCGTGAGAAGGGAACGCGCGTGATGTTCTGAACCCGCAGGAGATCCTGTCCCTGATTGGCGCCGATCATATCGAGATTGATGTTGACGAGCATCCGCTTCGGCTCGTCCGGATGATCGGCGAAGTATTGGCGCTCGCTGGAGATCTCGGTCACCCACCAAAAGCGAATATTGCGGCGCGGTCGTTGGAGTTTCCCTTCATGGATCAACTTCATGAGCGCGCGCGCGATCTCCAGAAGGCCCGCGCATCCGCTCGCGTCATCGTTGGCCGAGAATTTCTCTTCCTGAAGATGCGCCGTCAACACGACGTCCTGATCCGAGATCTCCGTCCCGCGAATGAATCCCTCGACCATGACCTGCCACTTCTCCGGGAGCACTTCGGCCTCAATCCGCGCATGGACCTTGACCGATCCGTGCGCCAGGCGGCGACGCAGGGCCAATCCCTGTCGCAGTGAGAGTGAGAAGGCGAACGTCCCGTCCTTCCCATCCGGGCTTCGGAGGGGGATGCGCACCCATCGGATCTGATCGGGGAAGTTGATGCTGTTCAATGGATATTCGGTCGCCGAGGGATCGGGATAGTAGACGATCCCCAGCGCTCCGCGCTTCCACACGGCCTCCTCCATCACGCGATCGAGCGATCCGTGGGCGAGCACAATCTTCCCCCGCACATCCTTGCCGGCATAGTCCGACTCCTGCAGGCCCGCTCCGACGTCAATCAGCTCCGCGCGCACGTCCGCCGAGCGGCTGTTATCGGCCAAATGGACGTGAGCTTGAAGGAAATCCGCCAAGCGCTCCCATTCCGGCTCGATCATCCAGAGTTCCGCGCGTCGCACGCTCCACGCTTCCAGTGGATATGGCTGCTTGATCAGCTTCACGTCCTCCAGGCCATATTCTCGCGCTTTTCGCTCCGTATATTCCGCCACGCGCATCAGCCCTTCCGTCCCCCCTCGCGGTCGATGAAAGAGTGTGAAGTAGCGGATATGCTCATACGCGATGTCCCCGGAGATCTCGTTGACAAGATAGCGATACTCCGCGTCGGTGAGAAGCGGCAATGTCTGCGCCGGGACCGAAGAGAACACCAAAAGGACAAGGAGCATTCCCCCCACACCGTGTCGCTTCCACATCGTCACCCCTCCTGATCGGTGCATCATGGCAGCACAATGATACGCGTCCATCCTATGTTCGGACAAGAGGAGGCCAACCAGTGGCGCGGGAGGAGTCTCAGATCCCGATATATCGGGCGTAGAGGCTTCGGGCCAGTGCCATGTCCTCCGTGCCTTTGACAATGCAGTGCCCGTCTGGGAAGAGATTCAGTTCGTAGCCGTTCACGCGAAAGACGAGGAGGAATTCCTTGAGCGTCACCTCGCCGAGCAGCTTCAGGCGTTCGGCGATCTCCCGCAAATCGAGCGAGACGTCGCCAAGGCTCGAGATGTGAACGGCGTTTCTCCCGCAGAGCGTCAAGGCCGACTGACGCACGCTCGCTTCCAGGAATTCGAACCGCCGATGTTGGCAAGCCGGACACTTCGCGCTCGCGCGCCCCTTCTGCAGGCTCACGCGATGGAAGGACGCCTCCCACACGTCCACCTGAATCAGCCCCCCGTGTAACTTCTCAATGCACCCGGTGAGCAGCTTGAGGGCCTCCGTCACCTGGATCGAGGCGACGGTGAGGATGACGGGGAGAAGAATACCCGCCGTATCGCACGTCGGGGAAGAAGCCGGCGGGGGGATCTTCTCGAACACGCACCGCAAGCACGGAGTAACGCCCGGACGAATCGTCATCGTGAGCCCGTAGGAGCCGACGGCCGCTCCGTAGATCCACGGTTTTCCATGTTTGACGCACGCGTCGTTAATGAGATAGCGCGTCTCAAAATTGTCCGTGCCGTCGAGGACGACGTCTACATCGGCGATCAACTGCTCGATATTTTTGTAGTTCACGTCGGCGACAACGGCCTCCGCGCGGACATCGGCGTTGATGCGCGCGACGCGCCGAGCACACGCGATGGCCTTGGGGAGCCGTTCGGCGGCATCGCGCTCCTCAAACATGATCTGCCGTTGGAGGTTGGATTCTTCGACGAAATCGCGATCCACCAGCCGCAAAAATCCCACACCCGCACGCGCGAGCATCTCAGCCTGCGCCGCGCCGAGCGCTCCGCAACCAATGATGAGGACGCGACTTTGCAACAGTCGCTCCTGTCCCGCCTTGCCGATCCCTCGAAAGAGTATCTGTCGCGAATACTTTTCCCAGTCCATGTCCCCCTCCACCTCAAGAAATTATCGAATCCTCAGGCTATCGGTCAACATCGTGGCCGTCGAAGATCCGCAAGGGTTGGGAACCCTCCCGTCGCTTCTTTGGGGGATCACCGACACACACTCCGCGTGGAGACTAATCCGTGCGATGGCATGCTCCCGCTCGATTTCGCCCCTTCTTCCTCAAAGAGAGGGAGCGTGCTCGTTCCCCCCGGCGATGGCGGGAATAATGGAAACCTCCATGCCATCCTCCAATTCCGTCGCCAGTCCGCTCAGAAAGCGAATGTCCTCGCCATCCACGTAGATGTTCACGAACCGCCGGAGCTGCCCATCGGGTTCACACAAGCGCTCGGTGATGCCCGGATACTGTCGCCCCAACTGTTCCAGCAATTCGCCGACCGTTCTGGCCGAGAGCTCGATCATATCACGGTTCTCCGTGAAGCGTCGGAGCGGTTGCGGAATCCGAACCGTCACGCTCATCGTCTCATACCCTCCTGACAGAGATTCACATTCCTTCTCGGAGCAGTCGCTCCACTTCGGCGATTTTTGGCGCAATGGTGATGGGGGGCAACGCCGTGAGCGCCTCCGTCGTCTTGAGACCATTTCCGGTGATGGTCAGGACAACCGTCTCATCAGGGGAGAGGCGCCTTTGCGCGGCGAGCTTCTTCGTCACGGCAACAGTTACCCCTCCGGCTGCCTCCGTGAAGATCCCTTCCGTCTCGGCTAACAGGCGGATGCCTTCGAGGATCTCCTCATCGGTGGCATCTTCGGCCCAGCCGCCGCTCTCGCGAATGGCCCGGACCGCAAAATACCCATCGGCCGGATCGCCGATCGCCAACGAATGCGCGATCGTCCGCGGTTTCACCGGGCGAATCTCCTCGCTCCCCTCTTTGATGGCCGCAACAATGGGATTGCACCCTCGTGCCTGAGCTCCGAATATGCGCGGGCGCGCCGGGGGGGTCAGACCCAGGTGTTGTAGTTCCGCGAAGGCTTTGTGAATCTTCGTCAGAAGCGAACCCCCGGCCATGGGGACGACCACGGCATCGGGAGCACGCCAGCCCAACTGTTCGGCGATCTCAAACCCTACGGTCTTCGAGCCCTCCGAATAGAAGGGACGGAGGTTGACGTTGACCAATCCCCAGTTCAAGTTGTAGACGATCTCGCTGCAGAGGCGATTGACATCATCATACGTGCCGTGAATGGCAATCACACGCGCACCATAGATCTGCGTGCCGAGGATCTTCGCCTGTTCGAGCGTTTCCGGAATGAAGACGTAGGCCTTCAATCCCGCGCGCGCAGCATTGGCGGCGACCGAATTGGCCAGATTGCCCGTCGAGGCGCACCCCACTGTGTCGAAGCCGAATTCGCAGGCTTTGGAGAGCGAGACGGCGACGACGCGATCCTTGAACGAGAGCGTGGGATGGCATACGCCATCATTCTTGATGTAAAGGTTCTTCAATCCAAGCACGGCGCCCAATCGCGGGGCGGGCACAAGCGGCGTGTATCCGGTCTCGGCCCCCACACGCGGCGGGACGCTCAAGGGCAACAACTCCCCGTATCGCCACATCGTCGGCGGGCGCGAGGCAATAAGCTCGCGGGAGATCACCTGCGCGAGCGCAGCGTAGTTGTACTCGACTTCCAGAGGACCGAAGCACTCTTCGCAGATCGCCACCGGCTGCTCTGGATACTCTGCACGACAGAGCCGACACCGCAATCCGGTCACATAACTTCGCGTCTTCGCTTCGACGGCATTGGTGGCTTGTGCCATCGTCTCCTCCTCAATGAAAACCCCACGCCCACAGACGTGGGGCTCATCTGTCCCCCGGACTCACTCCGGATGGCTCGCGCTCTCTTTAAGCATCGGTTGCGAGAAATCACCTCGCACATGTAAATGGCAAAGGCTATGCGCTCAAGCCGCATCTGTCAAGACCCATTCATAATGGGCCGTGGATCGCCCCTCGTTTGCGCCGGGGCATTAGTAACGGCGTGTTCCGGAGCACGGACGGTGGCGGGAACTGGAGTGCAGTCAACACCGGACTGACCAATACCAATGTTTATGCCATAGACCCGCAGACGCTAACCGCCCTCTATGCCGAGGCAGGAGGCGGCGGGGTATTCTCTAAGCAATGAAGGGTTACCTGCCTCTTATCCCGAGGTAAACCAAAAAAGTGTGGAAATTTTGCTGAAGGCGGTGTATCCTCCCTTCTAAGCAGATAAGAGGAGGGAGAGCACGCGTACCATGGAGCGCTTCCTCTCAGCAAGGTCCACATGGGAGGGGTTGAAGGAGATCCGCAAGGAGCTGGGGAGCGATCAGGTCTTCGATGTGGTGGGCCAAGTGATCCCCGCCAACTATCTGGA
>CALHAI010000023.1 GCA_937934295.1 uncultured Blastocatellia bacterium | reverse complement strand
CCATTGACAATGTGAAGGTGACGTGCGTCGTCCCGGTCTGCAACGTGTGTGCGCGCTGAGTGCAAGAGCCCAGACGGTTTTGTCGGGTCGTCACGCTGAACGGCGACGGGGGTGTGGGATTTGGGCGAGGTGGCGATGGTCGTGCCGGCGTGGCGGAACAACGAGGTGGCGGCCATTTGGGGACGGCGGGGAACGTCGTCGTCCCGCCGGATGTGAGGGCGAGGCTGACAGACCCGAGGGCCGACTCAATAGAGCTGTTCGGTTGAAATGCTGTTCCTATCAGGGAAAACGATGGCTCGCCGATCTCGATTCTTCAAGCTTGTTGGGTTATCCCCGATCAGTGGTCCTCACCGAAAAGCCGGAGATGGAGGTCCTTGCACCCCTTCACCGGAAAGCTTGAAACATCGTGTTCTCAAAGGGGTCTCTTTTCCGCTTCCCATCGCATTTCTCACCTCCCGAACAGCTCTGATAAGGAGAGGGATTTATGAAGCTGCTTCTATTCATTACACGGAGATTGATTTTCAGGGAAGTGAGGTGATACGGGTGGTGAGCCTTGATTTAGGAGGTTCATCCTATGGACAGGAACGAGGTCCACATCACTTTTGAAATCCTGCTCGAGGAGATCGAAGCCGTTAGCGACACCATCATTCGTCATGGCGCCCAGGCCATGGAACAAAAGCGGTTTGACGAAGCAAAACAAGCGATTGAACTTGGGGTCCGTATAGAGGAATTCCGGGCTCGCGTGAAGGCTATGCAATCGGAATGGACGAATCTCTTTTCCGCACGGTTGCCTACAGCAAAAGCCAAGCATCGGAAGACCATGCGGCTCCAGCGTGGCCTCAGAACGCCAGAGGATGCCTTCCGTCGACCGATACTGGAAGCCCTGTAGAATTGGCCGGGGCGGGGTCGGTGGATCAGGTTTTGGAGATTGTGGGGAAGAAGATGGAGAGTATTCTCAACAAATACGATCGTATGCCGTTGCCATCAGACCCATCCTCCATAGGAGATCCCGGAAAACTTGGTGCGCACTCTCACCGAGAATGCCAGGACCTTGAGGTTCGAGAGCTACGGTTTCGAGACAGAGTAAGAGATGCGGGCCCTGTGAGATACAACCTTAGGATTCACGCAGCCCTAAGCCAGGTCGAGACTGAGAAACAGGTCTACGGGCCTCATTCGGGGCTTCTCGTGAGAAGGGGCTGGTGGCTACAGGGAGCTTTGGCTCTCCACGACAAACAGCTGGTTGATGCCGTCAAGGGTCTTGGTTTCGGAACCGATCAGGCCGTTCCATTCTCGAGGTCAGATCTCTACCTGGAGCACAAAGGATCACCCTGGTGGCGAAAGCCTTCTGCCGCTCGAATGCGCTGCGGGACTAGAAATTGAAGAGGTAAGTGAACTTCACCAAGAGGGCGCGATCGAGAAGACGACCCGTACCGGACTCCCGACTTTCGTTGTAGACGATGAAGAGATCACTTAGCGGGCGATGGATGATGTTGAACCGGATGTTGGAGGACCAGGTCCGCGCGATGCTGTTGTACTGGATGAGGGCGTTGAGGAAGATTGAGGTGCTGAACGAATAGGCGGCGCGCAACGTGAGCAGATCAGTCCGAAACTGACCGGTCGAGAGGCGAATATTATTGCGCGTGTGAGTGAAGCTCATGTTGAACCGATAGCTCGCGCGCACGTTCGCCCCGCCCGAATAACTCTGGCGATACCCATCGTAGAACGGTCCGGTCCCCAATCGAAGGCTCACTGAAACGGGGCGGCTACGATCGCTATTGAAGAGGAAGAAATACTCATTGAAGCGGTAGCGACCAATTGGGACGACCGTCGTGGGATGGATCCGAAACGGCTGCGCCAACCGCTCGTAAGTCGAATTCACGCCCACTTCGAGAAACGTGCCGTTTTGGAAAAAGAGCGGGAGGTGATAATCCACAAGCCGCGTGTCCAATCGTCCGGATGGGTCCATGATGTAATCGATCTGCCAGTGCGGGAAGATCTCACGAACGACGCGGCTGATGGCGCGCGGTCTCCAGTGCAAGCCGAGAAAATCTGATGCCTTGCGAATACCAAGACGCGGGATAAATCCCAGTTCGTTCTTGAAATTCTCCCCGATGCTCGTGAAGGAATGGCGCGTATCCCAAAAGTTATTTCGCCAACTCATGCCGGTGCGCCATGCCGTTGTGCCGTGGCGAAGTCCCGGGGCGGCCACCTTAGCCATGTAGCCGTGCACGTTCAGGTTTTGGAAGAATCGAAAGTTGGCATCCCCCCCATACACGCGCTGGGGTGCGTGAGCGCGAGCCATATTCATGAACATGAAGCCGAGATCGGAGTTCGCCAGTACATTGCGGCGCACGCGCGTGACGAGGAAATTCGTCGCTGGTGTAGGACCGAACGCTTCCTGCTGGATATTCAAAAACCCCAGCTCATACGGCCCCGCACGTCCGGTCAACCGCATCCCGGCGCGCAGCGGAATCGGTTCGCCATTTTCGGAGAGGCCGATGCGCCGGCTGAAGAAGAGGATGAGGTCATTGCGCACCGCTCCCAATCGGCCACCCATCCCTCCCCCTCCACCACCACCCATCATTCCGCCACCTTGCTCCCCAGGACCGAAGCGGAAGATCCCTGAGCCTTCGAGGAAGAAGTCGCGTTTCTCGGGAAAGAAGAGGCTGAACCGCGTGAGGTTGATCTGCTGCTCATCGGCCTCGACCTGCGAGAAATCGGTATTGTAGGTCACATCCAAGGTCAATCCCGAAGTCACCCCCAATTTTGCGTCCACGCCCCCATCGCCTCGGAAGACGCGATGGGGCGTCGGCCCGCTCGTCGAAAAGTCCACCAGGCTTCCGATCACGTAGGGCTTGATACGAATGTTCGTCCCTGGACGAATATCCTCAAGCCCCTCAAGCACGCCAGCGCGAGAGACATAGTGGATGCTGTTGAACATGCGAGGGATGGGCGCCCAATAGCTCTCCTCATTCTTCCGTCGGATGCGGCGCATGAAATTGATGCCCCACACTTGGGCATCACCCTTGCGGAATTTGAGCGTCCGAAATGGGATCGCCATCTCTACCGTCCATGCCCGCTCGTTGATTTGCGTTCGGACGTACCAGATGCCGTCCCAATTCGAATTCACCTCGCGCCCCTCGTTAGTCATCTGCGCATCCCATTTCGCCCCTCCCGGGTTCGTCGCGAATTCGTATCCGTTCCGCCAATCAAAGAAGGTGTCGAGGACGACCTGGACGACGTCGCTGTTGGAGAGGTTGAAATCCTTGCGCAGCTCATTAATGATGAGGCGATGGGGTTCACTCTCGTAGGCGATGATGCCGATGTAGAGCGTCTCCCGATCATAAACGACGCGCGCTTCGGTCGGCTCGGTCGCCGGCTCTCCTTCGCGCGGCTCGGTTTGAACGAAGTTATCGGCGACATCGGCCCGCTGCCATACGGGTTCGTTCAGGAAGCCATCGAGGATGATCTTCTCGCTTCCCTGGAGGCGAGTCGCTCGAAGGCGATACGCCCTCACTCCCCGGCGAAACTCAACCTCTCGCTCTTCTGCCGGCGCTGTCGTCTTCTGCTCTTGGGTCCCCGACTTCGTCCCTCCCTGCAGCGTCCCAAGCGCGAACGTCGCGCCGTTGTGGAACAGGCCAAAGAGCACGAGCCCGATTCCCACTGCTCGGGCACGGCGGCGCTTCCATATCCGCCAGCGCTTCACCCGCATCCCTCCCGCGAAACCTCCTCGACCAAAACAACACAAATGATGGCAGACTCATCCGCTTGGTGTCAACATCGCGTTTTTTCTCCCTTGCTTTCATCAAAGCCGACGGCTACGCTTGAGAAGTGCGGATTCGATATGAATGGGGGCGTTCGTTACGGGAGGGTCTTAAAGGCGATCCGAGGCCATTATTGGGTGGAGACGCCCGAAGGGTTGTATCACTGCTATGCCCGCGAGAGTGTGGTGAAGAAGGCGAAAGGGGCCAACCCCATCGTCGTCGGCGATGAGGTCACCCTTGAGGTCACCGATGAGGCGAAGAAGGAGGGGATGATCCTCGGGCTGCACCCGCGTCGCACGAAGCTCTCGCGACGCATCGCCACAGGGACGAAAGAGCTGGAGCAAGTCGTCGCCGCCAACGTGGATAACCTCGTCATTGTCTCCTCGGTCACCGATCCGCCGTTTCGGCCTGGACTCATTGATCGTTACCTGGTGGCTGCTGCCAAAGGAGCGCTGCAACCGATCATCTGCGTGAACAAGATGGACCTGGAAGGCGTCGCAGACCTCCGCGACATCCTCGATATGTACCGCGACCTCGGCTATCCCGTCGTCCTGACGAGCGCTAAGACGGGGCAGGGGATCGAAGAGTTGCGCGAACGGTTGCGCGACAAGATCTCGGTCTTCGCCGGACACTCCGGCGTCGGGAAATCGTCATTGTTGCGCGTCTTGGTGCCCGGCATTCAGGTGAAAGTCGGCGAAGTGAATCCTCGTACGGGGCGCGGTCGGCACACGACGACGGCGGCAGAACTCGTGCGCCTCCCCGATGGCGGCTATGTGATTGATACGCCTGGCATCCGGCAATTCAGCTTATGGGACCTGACCGAAGAGGACGTCCGAAAATTCTTCGTCGAGATCGCGCGCTATGGCGCCGGATGCCGGTTCGCCGATTGCTCGCACATAGTCGAACCCGAGTGCGCCGTGCGCGCCGCTTTGGAGGACGGGCACATTCACCCGCGTCGGTATGAGAGTTTCCTGCGCCTTCTCGAAGAGGCGCGCGGTGAGATCGAATAGCCACGCTCAGGGGAGCGCTTCAGGCCACCGTTCTCCTTCCCACGCCATGTCCCAGAAGCGCACCTCGTATTGAGCCGTGAGGAGGAAAAGTTCGCGCATCGCCGCGCGCATCGTCTCGGACGTCCCTTCAGCGAGAGCATCGAGCGTTTGGCCAAGCCATTGGACGTACTCGCGAAAGGCCGGGCTCGTCCACTGCTCGATGAAGGCTTGCCAGGGACTTGTCGCCTGCTGCTTCTCCTTCACCCAAGTCCACGCATCGAGATAGGCTTTCTCGGCAGCATAGAGGACGGTGAAGGCCTCGGGGAACGAGCGCCCGTAGGCGGTGGCCAGCAGGAACTGCACATAGGCATGACACGTCGGGAGCATACCGACTCCCTCGAGCGCGACCTGATGTTCGCGCGCCAATCGCTCGAAGACCTCCAGTTCGCGAGAGAGCGCCGCGAGCGCTTCCCCAAGAGGACGACGCAGCGCCGTAGGCGCTCGTGCCAGGAGAATGGCTAAAAACGGGATGGCTTCCCGAACGAAGAGATAGTCCTGCTGCATCCATCGCACGAAGACCTCGCGCGGGATCGTCCCGGCGGCCGTCTCCGCGAGGAACTGGTGTTCTCGTACGATCTTCCATACGGGCTCAGCGTGGTGAAGCAATTCTTCGTGAAAAGCGGACATAGCCCTCCTCCTCATCTGAGCCTCGCGGCACACGATCCTGAGGCGGCGCCTCCGCGCGCGGTCACCGCTCCGAGCGGCAATAGGCCTCGTAGGCGCGGCGACATCGAGCGAGCACCTCCTCGGGGAAGGTCACGCGATAGTTGTACTTGGCGACGAAACGCGGGACCTCGGTGACGCGCGCGCCCACAAGGTGCAACGCCCGGGGCGCTTCTTCCGCGGCAATTCCGAATCGGTTGAGCGCCTTGAGCACTCGTGCTAAGGGCATCTCGTGATAGACCTTTCGTCCCCGCGTCACGTACTCGCCAATGGCCAATTCGGCCTGTCGCCGTAACCGAAGCGCCTCCTCGGAACAGAGGATGAGAGGCTCGAAAGCGTCCATCGCTCGTCCCCTCCTCGACCGCCACGTGGGAGAGATTGGCCAATGGCTCACCCGAGTCCGATCGGCTCCTCCTCCAGAGCCCTCACCCGGCGCATCCATTCCTCCATGAAATGCGTCGAGAGGCGACCGGCGATGAAGTCTGGATCTTGGAGGATCTTCTGGTGCATGGGGATGTTCGTCTTGATCCCTTCGATGATGAAGCCATCGAGAGCTCGTCGCATCTTGGCCAGAGCCCGCTCGCGATTGCGATCTCGGACAATGAGCTTGGCGATGAGCGAGTCGTAATAAGGCGGAACAGTATAACCGGGATAGATGGCTGTATCCACGCGCACGCCCGGTCCGCCGGGAACCGTGATCGCTGTAATGGTGCCGGGAGATGGGGTGAAGGTCTCCGGGTCCTCGGCGTTCACCCGACACTCGATAGCGTGTCCGAAGAAGATGATCTCCTCCTGACGGAAGCTGAGCGGCTCGCCCGCGGCGATCAGGATCTGCTCGCGCACTAAGTCCACGTTGGTGATCATCTCGGTGACGGGATGCTCGACCTGAATGCGCGTGTTCATCTCCATGAAGTAATAGTGCTCGCCGTCGAAGAGGAACTCCATCGTCCCGGCGCTCGCGTATCCGATCTCGCGCGCCGCGCGGGCCGCCACCGCCCCCATCTCCGCGCGCAACTCCGGCGTGAGCGCAACCGAAGGCGCCTCCTCCAGCAACTTCTGATAGCGCCGCTGGATCGAGCACTCGCGCTCGCCCAGATGCACGACCCGACCATGCTCGTCGGCCAAGATCTGGATCTCGATATGGCGCGGGCGTTCGAGATATCGCTCGATATAAAGGTCACCGTTTTTGAACGCCGCCTCGGCTTCGCTCTGCGCCGTTTGGAAAGCCGTCGGCAACTCCTCGCGCGAGCGCACGATGCGCATCCCGCGACCGCCGCCTCCGGCCGCTGCTTTGAGGATCACCGGAAGTCCGATCTGCTCGATGACGGCCAGAGCCTCCTCCACCGTTCGGACGACGCCCTCGCTTCCGGGGAGCACGGGCACACCCAGCGCTTTCATCGTCTCACGGGCTCGCACCTTATCCCCCATCAACCGAATGACCGAGGATGGCGGTCCGATGAATTTGATCCGACACGCTTCGCACACCTCGGCGAAGTAGGCGTTCTCGGCCAAGAACCCATAGCCCGGATGGATGGCGTCGGCATCGGTGATCTCCGCCGCGCTGATGATCGCCGGGATGTTGAGGTAACTCTTGCTCGAGGGCGCCGGCCCGATGCAGACGGCTTGATCAGCCAATTGCACGTGCAAGGCATCGCGGTCGGCTTCAGAGAAGACGGCGACTGTCTGGATCCCCAACTCCTGGCACGCCCAGATGATCCGACAGGCGATCTCGCCACGATTCGCAATGAGGACCTTGCGGAACATAATGCTCGGTTGCGGAACACTCAGGCTCGCGTATTCGGCTTGATGGCGAACAGCGGTTGCCCGTACTCAACCGGCTGTCCGTTCTCCACGTAGATCTTGACCACCTCTCCGGCGATGTCAGACGTGATCTCGTTCATCAGCTTCATGGCCTCGATGATGCACAGGACTGTCCCCGGCTCCACATGATCCCCGATCTCGACAAACGGGCTCGCCGTCGGGTTCGGAGCGCGATAAAACGTGCCCACGATGGGCGACCGAATGATGTGATAGGCCTTCTCGTCCTCAACTTGGGGAGCCGTCTCGATGACCGGGGCAGCAGGCGCTGAGGAGGCCGAGATCGGCTCGGCGACCGGAAAGGAGGGGACAGCGCGCGCCGCCGAAGATTCGACCGGAGGAATGATCGGCGGTGCATTGCGCCGGATCCGCAGCTTGAAATCCGGCTGCTCTAGCTCGAATTCGGCGAATTCCTTCTCGGCGACCAGTCGGATGATCTCTTTCAGCTCTTTGATGTTCATCGTCAAACGACGAGCAGATCTTTCGGCGTCGGCGTCAGGACCTCACTGCCGCGCTCGTTCACGATGACCACATCCTCGATGCGCACGCCTCCCCACCCGGGCAGGTAAATGCCGGGTTCCACTGTGACGACGGCTCCGGCAGGCACCCGAGCCTCGTTGTGCCGCGAGAGGCGTGGGGCTTCATGGACCTCAAGCCCGATGCCGTGACCGGTGGCGTGGCCGTAGAATGCCCCATAGCCGCGCGCGGCGATCAGATCGCGCGTGAGGGCATCAATCTCGCAGGCGCGCATGCCCGCGCGCATCTCCTGCTCGCAGCGAAGTTGCGCGTCCAGGACGGCGGCGTAGATCTCGCGCGCCCGCGCATCCGGCATGCCCACATAGATCGTGCGCGTCATATCGCTGCAATATCCCCCCACGACCACGCCGAAGTCGATCACGACGAACTCATTATACCCGATCCGCTTCTCCGAGGCGACGCCATGCGGCAAAGCCGAACGTTCTCCGGAGGCCACGATCGTCTCGAAGGCGAGACGCTCGGCTCCGGCGCGCCGCAACCGATATTCCAATTCGGCCGCGATCTCGCGCTCGCGCACGCCGGGCCGGATCTCCTCGACGAGTTTGGCGAAGACTTGAGCCGCCAGCTCGACGGCGCGACGAATGGCCTGTTGTTCCTCGGCCTCTTTCACCATGCGCAGGGCCTCGATCACCCCTCGCGTCGAGACCCATTCGATGCCCTCCCCGAGCTCGCGAGTGAAAAATTCGTATCGGGCGAGGTTCAACCGCTCCGCCTCAAGACCGACTCGCCGCAGCCGCTCCCGCTTGAGGAGGTCAACGACCGCACGCTCGTAGGAGTCCTCCACGGGGAAGAGGCGAGCGGCCACCTCCGTTTGGGCCTGAAGCAGATAGCGGGAGTCCGCGATGAAATACGTCGCCTCCAGCGTCAGGAGGGCGATCCCCGCGCTTCCGGTGAATCCCGTGAGGTACCGGATATTCGGCAGGTGCGTGACGATCAGCGCCTCAAGCTGTTGCTCGACAAGCGCGCGCCGAACCCGCTCCTGTCGCGCGAGGAAATCCATGAGACGTCTCCCCCACAGAGACGAGGCTTTCGGCGGCCCAAGCGAGCGAGCGCGACGTTCGATTCAGGAGGCTTTCTTCTCCTCCTTGACCAACTCGATCAGAGCCAGCTGCGCTCCATCTCCCTTTCGCAGTCCGAGCTTCAAGATGCGCGTGTATCCGCCTGGACGATCGCTGTAGCGTGGACCGATCTCGTCGAAGAGTTTCTTGAGAGCTTTCACGCCCGCCGTCCGCTCGATCGTGCGAACGGGCTCCTTCTTGTGCGCTCGAAACCGCACCTGGGCATGCCCACCGATGAAATACCGGGTGGCCAGACGACGGTAATGCAGCGCTTCGGCCGGCGTCTCCGCCCGCAGACTGCGCCGGGCCAGCGTGATCGCGCGCTCGGCGAAGCGGCGCAGCTCCTTCGCCTTGGCCAGCGTCGTCACCACCCGCTCCTCGAGGATGAACGACGTGCAGAGATTGCGCAGCATCGCCAGACGATGTTCCGTCGGACGCCGCAACTTCCGATGGTCCACGCGATGGCGCATACATCCCCCTCCCTAGGGCAGCACCTGTCCCTTCTCGTCAATCTTCATCCCCAGCGAGAGATTGAGGCTCGCCAAGATGCTCTTCACCTCATTGAGCGACTTCCGGCCGAAATTCTTCACCTGCATGATCTCCGATTCCGTGCGCTGGATGAGGTCGCGGACGGTATGTACCCCCGCATTCTTCAGGCAATTGAACGCGCGCACCGACAGCTCCAGTTCCTCGATCGGCCGATTCAGCACCTCTTCGGGAACGATACGCGGAGGTTCGACAATTGCTGGGGCGACCTCTCCGACGGCCTCCTCCTCTTCCTCCTCGAAGTTGATGAAGATCGAAAGGTGGTCTTTGATCAACTTAGCAGCCAGCCCCAAAGCGTCCGCTGGCTTGATCGCTCCATTGGTCCAAATCTCCAGAGTGAGCTTATCGTACTCGGTCACCTGCCCAATGCGCGCCGGTTCCACGGTCATATTCACCTTTCGGATGGGTGAATGGACCGAGTCCACAGGGATGTAGCCGGCCGGCAGATCATCATCGAAGTTCCGCTCAGCCGGCACATAACCGCGTCCCCACTTGATGCGCATCTCGACGTTGAGCGAGCCACCTTCGGCGAGAGTGGCGATGTAGATGTCGGGATCGAGAACCTCGACCTCGCTCGGCGTCTCGATGTCGCGAGAGTAGACCTCGCCCGGACTCCCCTTTTGGAGCCGCACCATCACCGGACCCGCCGTATGCAGGCGGAAAGGAATACGCTTGAGATTCAAGATGACATCCGTCGCATCTTCAACGACCCCCGGAATCGGGGAGAACTCATGCAGCACGCCCTCGATCCGCACGGCCGTCACGGCCGCCCCCTCGATGCCGGCCAAAAGCGCTCGCCGCAGGCTGTTGCCGATCGTCGTCCCGAACCCACGTTCGAAGGGCTGCGCCGTGAACCGCCCGTAGCGGTCCGTGAGCGTCTCCAGATCGCAGACCACGCGTCTTGGTCTTTGGAAACCCGTCCAATATGGCATGCTCGTTGCTCCCTACTTCGAGTACAGTTCCACGATGAGACTTTCGCGAATATCGGCTGAGATGTCGGCCCGCGTCGGCAGCGCGACGACGCGTCCACGACAATTCTCCACGTCAATCAATTCGAGCCAGCCAGGACGTCCCATTCGCCCGACCGCCGTTTGAAGCGCCTCCTGCACGTGGACGTTCTTCCGCATCTCCGGGGCCACGCTGATCTCATCGCCCGGCTGGACGCGGAATGACGGGATGTCCACCATGCGCTCGACATCCCCCCGCTTGACCAGAATGTGCCCGTGGTTCACCAATTGCCGGGCGTGCGCCCGCGAGAGCGCGAATCCCAGACGATAGACGACATTATCCAGCCGCCGCTCCAGCAGCGTGAACAACGCCTCGCCCGTCACCCCCTTGCTGCGGGAGGCCTCCTCGAAATACCGCCGGAACTGCCGCTCCAGGATACCGTACATGTGCTTGACCTTCTGCTTCTCGCGCAACTGCTCGGCGTAGCCGGTGAGTTTGGCTCGTCGCATCTCGCGGCCATGTTGGCCCGGAGGGAACGTCCCCCGCTTCTCGATGGCACACGAGGGCTTGAAGCACCGATCTCCCTTCAGGAAGAGCTTTATGCCCTCCCGCCGACACAATCGGCATACCGGTCCCGTGTATCTCGCCATATGCCCCTCAAAACGCAGCGCACGGGATCACCCGCGCGCGAAGCTCTCGGCTCAGAATGTCCCCCATCTCAAACGCGCCGCCGCTTCGGGGGACGGCATCCGTTGTGGGGGATTGGCGTAACATCTCGAATGACCTTGATCTCCAACCCGGCCGAATGCACAGCGCGAATGGCCGATTCACGCCCCGACCCCGGTCCCTTCACCCAGACCTCGCAACTTCGCATCCCGCACTGCTCGCGCGCCATCATCGCCGCGCGAAGGGCCGCTTGCTGCGCCGCAAAGGGCGTCCCCTTGCGCGAGCCCTTGAAGCCCAGCGTTCCCCCACTCGCCCATACGAGCGTGTTCCCTTCGAGATCGGTCACCGTCACAATCGTGTTATTGAACGTGGACTTGATGTGCACGATGCCGTGCGGCACGATCCGCTTCTCCTTCTTCTTTGCCCCTTTCCGCCGGCCCGCCTTCGCCATAGCCGTTCACCTCCTCACTTCTTCCCAGGTGCCTTCTTCTTCGGCACAGTAGCACGTCGTGGCCCCTTTCGCGTGCGCGCATTCGTGTGCGTCCGCTGCCCGCGCACAGGGAGGCCCAGGCGGTGGCGTATCCCTCGATAGCAGCCAATCTCGATGAGGCGGCGGATGTCCATCTGAATCTTCTTCCGCAGATCCCCCTCGATGTTTCCCTCCTGATCGATGATCTGACGGATGCGCGCGATCTCCTCATCGGTCAGATCGCGCACCTTCTTATCCGGATTCACGCCCGCCTGCTGCAGGATGCGCGCTGAGCGCGAACGCCCGATGCCGAAGATATAGGTCAATCCGATCAAGACGCGTTTATTGGGTGGAATCTCGACGCCCGCGATTCGTGCCATAGCTCCTCACCCCTGCCGTTGCTTATGCTTCGGATTCGTGCAGATGACGCGCACCACCCCCTTGCGGCGGATGATGCGACAGCGATCGCAGATCCGTTTGACGGAGGCTCTGACTTTCATGGCGCTTCTCCCCATGATGCAAATTGCAAACTATAGCACACTTTGAGGGTTTTCGCCAAGAGGCATCGAATCGAGCGCCGTCAGGATGACCGGCCCGCGCTCGGTGATGGCGATCGTATGCTCGAAGTGTGCCGAAGGCTTCCGATCCGCCGTCCGCACGGTCCAGCCATCGTCGGCGACCTCCACCTCGTGCGTTCCCATATTGAGCATCGGCTCGATGGCCAGCACCAGTCCCGCGCGCAAGCGCAAGCCGCGCCCCGGCGTGCCGAAATTCGGCACCTGTGGGTCTTCATGCATCTGGCGCCCGACGCCATGCCCGCAGAAATCGCGCACGACCGAATACCCGTGCGCTTCGGCGTAGGATTGCACGGCATAGGAGATATCATAGAGCCGATTCCCCACGCGCGCCTGCGCGATCGCCCGAGAGAGCGCTTCCTCCGTCACCCGCAGCAGACGCTGCAACTCCTCGGAGATGTCCCCGACGGGGACCGTGATCGCCGCATCGGCCACATAGCCATCGAGCGTCACCCCGCAATCAATCCCCACGATGTCTCCGGCCTGCAGTTTTCGATCCGAAGGGATACCGTGTACGACCTCCTCGTTGACCGAGGTGCAGATCGAAGCCGGGAATCCCCGATACCCCTTGAACGTCGGGATCCCCCCCCGCGCGCGAATCTTCGCCTCAGCATAGCGATCCAATTCGCGCGTGGTCACTCCAGGTTGCGCCATTTCGCGCAGATCGCGCAAGACCTCCGCGACGATGCGCCCGGCCCGTCGAATCTTCTCGATCTCCTCCTTGGTTCGACACACGACCATGAGCGTCATCCCTGGGGATCATTCGCCGCCATCTCCGCCCTCACGATCGCCTCGATCTGTTGAAAGATCTCCTCGATCGAGCGCTCGCCGTCCACTTCGAAGAAGGCGGTGCGCCCCCGATAGTATTCCAACAGCGGCGCCGTCTTCTCCTGATAGACATCATAGCGTTTCTCGATCGCCTCCGGAACGTCATCGGCTCGCCGCACAAGCGGCACCTGACAACGATCACACCGCTCGTCCTGGCGCGGCGGCTTGAACCGAAGATTGTAGATCTCGCCGCACTGCGGGCAGGCGCACCGTTGGGTCAAGCGCTCCACCAAGGATCGGCGCGAGACGGCGATGTTGATGACGATCACGCGCTTGCCTTGCGCGCGCGCCAGCTCTTCGAGGAACGCTGCCTGCGCCACCGTGCGCGGATACCCGTCGAGAATATATCCCCTTTGATAATCCCCCTGCGCCGTGCGTTCGCGAAGGATCTCGGCCAGGATCTCGTCGCTCACCAACTGACCGGCCTTCTGCGTCTCGCGCACGATGCGCCCGAGCTCCGTCTCCGTCTCGGCGATCTCGCGCAAGATGTCGCCGGTCGAGATCTTCGGCCATCCGAAGCGCTCTGCCAAGAGCCGCGCCTGCGTACCCTTACCCGCTCCCGGCATCCCCATCAGGACGATGATCGCGCCCACCGCCTGCCCCTATCCGATGCGTCGGCCGCGCAGGCGCCGTCCTCGCGGGCCGAGGAACCCATCGTAATGGCGCATGATGAGCTGCGACTCGATCTGCGCGATCGTATCCATGGCCACACCCACGACGATCAGCAGCGATGTGCCTCCGAAATAAAACTGGAAGCCCAAGCCATCTTGAATCCAGCTGAGCCCCGGCGTATTCGCCAGGACGTTGGAGAGCCAAGGCCCGATCCACGGGATCTCTTGCACCTTGAATCCCGTCAGGATGAGCTGCGGGATCAAGCAGATGATCGCCAGATAGAGCGAGCCGACGGCCGTCAATCGCGTCAGGATCTCGTTCAAATACTCTGACGTGCGCTTGCCCGGTCGGATGCCCGGGATGAATCCCCCATGCTTGCGCAAGTTCTCGGCGACTTCGTCCGTGTTGAAGATGATCGAGACGTAGAAGAAGCTGAAGAAGATGATGGCGATCACGAAGACGAGATCGTAGAACGGATGTCCCGCGCGATTGAAATTCTGCACGTGGCGCTGCAACCACATCCAGTTGGTGAACTGGGCGATCGTCTGCGGGAAGGAGAGGACCGAGACGGCGAAGATGACTGGGATCACCCCGCCCATGTTCACCCGCAGCGGCAGATGCGTCATCTGCCCACCGAGCACGCGCTGGCCGACGACCCGACGCGCGTAACTGATGGGGATCTTCCGCTGCCCGCGCTCCACGAAGACGACGGCGGCGACAATCAGCACACCCGCGACGAGCATGAGCAGAACCCCCAGCGTCGTCAGCGGATCCGCCCGCTCGATCCGCTCCCCAATCTGCCCAAGCGCGCGCGGCAACCCGATGACGATCCCCGCGAAGATGATGAGCGAAATACCGTTGCCCACTCCCCGCTCGGTGATCTGCTCCCCGATCCACATGATGAAGATCGTCCCAGTCGTCCAGGTCAGCGCGGCCAGCGGGATGAACGCCCGCGGACTCAAGCCCGTCACCAGATCGGGTTGCTGCGTGAGCCAGTAGGCAATCCCCGTGGATTGGATGAGGCACAGCAGGACAGTCACATAGCGCGTGTATTGATTGATCTTGCGGCGCCCGAGTTCCCCCTCTTGCTGAATCTGCTTCACCCGTTCGGAGACGACCGTCATCAGCTGCATAATGATCGAGGCCGTGATGTAGGGCGTCACCCCGAGCGCGAAGATCGAGACGACGCGCAAGTTCCCTCCGGTGAAGAGATCCAGGACGCCGAGCAGATTGCCCGCCACCTCGCGCCACAGCCGCTCGAGGACGACTTGATCAATCCCGGGAGTGAGGATCACCGACCCAGCACGATAGACGACGAGCATGGCGAGCGTGTAAAACAGACGCCTGCGCAGGTCGGGGATGATGAAGATGTTGCGGAAGGTTTTGACGAGATTCTCAAGCAACATACCCCCTCCGCCATTCCCGCCCGATGCCGATATGCGGCTATCGGGCGATCACCTCCACGCTCCCTCCGGCAGCGAGAATCTTCTCCCGCGCCGAGGCGCTGAACCGATGGGCCACGACGCGCAAGGGCTTGGTCAGCTCGCCTCGCCCAAGAATGACGACTCCCGAGCCGATCTTCTTGACGATGCCGCGCTCGTGCAGGATCTTCGGCGTGACTTCCGCCCCGGCCTCGAACTTCGCCTCCAGAACATCCAGGTTCACCTCGGCCCATTCTTTCTTGAACTCATTGGTGAACCCCCGCTTGGGCAGCCGGCGGATGAAGGGCATCTGTCCCCCTTCAAATCCCGGTCGCCTCGAGAATCCCGAACGCGACTTCTGCCCCTTATGTCCGCGCGTGGCCGTCTTGCCGTGACCGGATCCGGGACCGCGCCCGACGCGCTTGGGCCGATGCACGGCTCCGGCCGGCGCCTTCAGAGTGTGCAATCCGAGAGCCATACGGCTTCCCCCATCGAAGACCTCACGCCTTCGGCTCATCCTCCAAGATGCGCACAAGGTGCGGAACCTTCGCCACCATGCCCCGAATGGCCGGATGATCCGGGCGCTCGACGATCTGATTGAGTTTGGTCAGGCCGAGGCTCCGCACAATGATCTTGTGCTTCTTCGGATGCCCGATGACGCTCCGGTAGTATTGAATCCGAATCGTCTTAGTCGGCTTCCTCTCCTCGCTCATCGGCTCTCCCCCCCTCAGGCGCTCACAACTCGGCGACCGACTTCCCGCGTAGGCGAGCGACCTCTTCGGCGCTGCGCAGCATCGAGAGCCCGGCGAAGGTGGCGCGCACGACGTTATGCGGATTGTTCGAGCCCAGGGATTTCGTGAGCACGTCGCGCACGCCCGCTGCTTGCATGATCGCTCGGACGGGGCCACCGGCGATCACGCCCGTCCCCTCGGCCGCCGGACGCAGGAGCACCTTTCCCGCCCCGAAATGCCCGATCACCAGATGCGGGATCGTCGTCCCCTTCAAGGGGATGCGGATGAGATTCTTCTTCGCCGCTTCGATGCCCTTCTTGATCGCCGCGGGCACCTCGCGCGCTTTCCCCAAGCCGAAGCCCACGATTCCCTCCTGATTGCCGACGACGACCAGCGCGCTGAAGGAGAGGTTCTTCCCCCCCTTGACGACCTTCGCCACGCGCTTGACCGAGACGACGTATTCCTTCAGCGTCAACCCCTCGGGCGAGATGATCTCTCGCTTCGCCATACCGTTCCCCCTTTCAGAACTCCAAGCCCGCTTCGCGTGCCGCTTCTGCCAGCGCCCTCACGCGCCCGTGATAGCGATAGCCGCCGCGATCGAAGACGACCCGCGTGATCCCCTTCTCCAAGGCGCGCGCCGCGATCAACTTCCCGACTTCGCGCGCCGCGGCGATGTTCCCCCCATACCGAGGGCGCCCGTCCACGCGCAGCACGCGATCGAGCGTCGAAGCCGTCGCCAGCGTGATCCCACGCTCGTCGTCAATGATCTGCGCATAGATATGGCGCAGGCTGCGAAACACGGCCAAACGCGGTCGCTCGGCCGTCCCTCGAATCCGCTTGCGAATGCGCTTGTGAACGGCCAGACGTCGTTCTCCTCGAGTCTTCGTCTTGATCATACCCTGCGATCACTTCCCAGTCTTGCCGGGCTTCAGCCGCAGCACTTCATCGGCGTATCGAATGCCCTTGCCCTTGTAGGCATCCGGTCGCCGCAGGCTCCGAATGTTCGCCGCGATCTGCCCGACTAATTGTTTATCAATGCCGGAGACGATGAGCGTCATCTGATATTCCGGGATCGGCTTATTGCGCCGCTCGACCTTCACGTCAATGCCGTCTGGAATGGGGAACTCGATGGGATGCGAATAGCCGAGCGAGAAGAGGATCCGCCGCTCCTGCACCTCCGCCTTATACCCGATCCCGACGATGTCCAGCTCTTTGGTGTAGCCCTCGGTGACCCCTCGTACAGCATTGGCCGCCAGCGCGCGCGCCAGTCCATGCAAAGCTTTCGCCTCCTCGTCCTCGCGTTCGGCCATGAGCATCCCGTCCTGCAGACGGAAGCGAATGCCAAACGGCACCGGGGTTCGAAGCGTTCCCTTCGGCCCGCTGATCTCCAGATGCGTCGGGGTAATCGCTACGGTCACCCCGGCCGGAATGGGGATCGGCTTCCGTCCAATGCGCGACATCTCTCGATCACCTCCTTCCCGAACGCCGAGCCTTCGCCTTCAGCTTTTCAATAGACAAAGCACAACACTTCTCCGCCCACGTTCCGATGGTGTGCTTCGCGCCCGGTCATGATGCCCTTGGGCGTGCTGAGGATGGCAATCCCCAAGCCACCCAAGACACGTGGGATTTCCTTCGCCCCCACGTAAATGCGTCGCCCCGGTCGGGAGACCCGTTCCAAGTTCAGGATCGGCGTCTCCTCTTCCGGCCCATACTTCAGGTAGAGGCGCAATGTCTTCTTGGCGCCCTCGCCCATGACCTTGTAGTTGCTGATGTATCCCTCTTCCTTCAAAATGCGGGCGATCTCCACCTTCATCTTCGAAGCCGGCACATCCACGCGGGGATGGCGCGCCCGCACGGCGTTTCGGATACGGGTCAACATATCCGCGATCGGATCGGTCATCATGGCCGTCATCCTCCCCTTTCACCAACTCGCTTTGATGACGCCCGGGATGTGCCCCTCCAGCGCGAGTTGACGGAAGCACAACCGGCAGAGCATGAACTTGCGATAGTAGCCGCGCGCGCGCCCGCAGCGCCGGCACCGATTCCGAGAACGGACTTTGAACTTTGGCTCCTTCATCATCTTGGCGAACTGACTCTTTCGCGCCATGGCCTATGCTCCCGTGCGGAACGGCATCCCCAGAAGCGCGAGCAACGCTCGCGCCTCCTCGTCCGTCTTCGCCGTCGTCGTGATGCAGATGTTCATCCCGCGCGCCTTGTCCACCTTGTTGAAATCCACTTCGGGGAAGACCAGTTGATCCCGCAGCCCGATCGTGTAGTTCCCGCGTCCGTCGAACGACTTGGGCGAGAGCCCGCGGAAATCGCGCACGCGCGGCAGGGCGATATTGATGAGCCGATCGAGGAACTCGTACATGCGATCACCCCGCAGCGTCACCATGGCGCCAATGGCCATCCCCTTGCGCAGCTTGAACGCCGCGATGGACTTCTTCGCCCGCGTGATCACGGGCCGCTGTCCCGTGATCATCGATAACTCCTCGACGGCGCGATCCAAGGCCTTGGGATTCTGGATCGCTTCCCCCAATCCCATGTTGATCGTGATCTTCTCCAGCCGCGGCACGGCCATCGGATTCGTATAGCCGAACTCCTTCATGAGCGCCGGCACGATGACCTCACGATAGCGTTGTTTCAACCGCGGCACATACTTGGGCGCTTTCGCGACCATAACCCATCACCTCACTTATCAATCACGCCGCCGCAGCGTTTGCAGATGCGCACCTTGCGCCCGTCGGCCCCCACCTCGTGGCGGACGCGTGTCGGGCGGGTGCAGGCCGGACAGACGACCATCACGTTCGAAATGTCAATATAGGCCTCTCGCTCGACAATTCCTCCGGCGATGCCCCGCCGCGGATTCGGGCGCACGTGCCGTTTCACGATCCGCATCCCCTCGACCAAGACTTTCCCCTCGCGGGGCTTCACCTTCAGAACGCGCGCTCGTTTGAGCACGATGCGTCCGGACGAATCGCGCTCTTTGATGTTGCTGCCGGCCAGGACAACGACCGTATCGTTCTTCTTGACGTGCGCCATGGTCAGATCACCTCCGGCGCCAGGCTGATGATCTTCATGAACTTCTTCTCGCGCAGCTCGCGCGCGACCGGTCCGAACACGCGCGTCCCGATCGGTTCGCCGTCGGGTTTGATGAGCACGGCCGCATTATCGTCGAAGCGAATGTATGTTCCGTCGCGACGTCGAACCTCCTTGCGCGTGCGCACGATCACGGCGCGCACGACTTGCCCCTTCTTGACGGCGGCATCGGGAGCCGCTTCCTTCACCGTCGCCGTGATCACATCGCCCAAGGTGGCGACCGGTCCGGTCGACCCCCCGATCGGCATGATGCATTGGATCTTCTTGGCGCCGGAATTATCGGCCACCTCCAGCATCGTGCGCATCTGGATCATACGCCCTCACCTCCTTCGACCTCGCCGATCTCCTCGCTCAGCTCGAGTTCGGCCTCCGGCACCCGGCGCGCCGCGCGTTGAAGGATCTCCACCACGCGCCAGCGCTTATGCCGAGACAAGGGGCGCGTCTCCATGATCCGCACCTTGTCGCCGACGCGCGCTCCCAGCTCATCGTGCGCCATGAACCGAGAGCGCCGCTTCACCACGCGCTCGTACTTCGGATGGCGCACGAGCCGCTCGATGGTCACGACGACAGTCTTCTGCATCTTATCGCTGGTCACGATGCCGACCATCTCGTGGCGATGGCCACGCCGCCGGGTCGGTGTCGTCTCACTCATACTCATCTCCGAACCCCCAGCTCGCGCTCGCGCAGGATCGTCAGCGTGCGGGCGAGCTCCTTCTTAGTCTGGCGATAGGTCTTGAGCACCTCCATCTCACCCAAGCTCAGCCGGAAGCGCAGTCGAAAGAGCGATTCCCGCAGCGCCGCCTCATGCGCGCGCAACTCTTCATCGCTCATCTCGCGCAAGCGTTCGATCGGCGTCATGCCAAGACCTCCTCCTGTTCCCGCCGGGTGACGAACTTCGTCTTAATGGGCAGCTTCGAGGCGGCCAAGCGAAAGGCCTCGCGCGCCATCTCTTCGGAAACCCCCTCGATCTCAAAGAGGATGCGCCCGGGCTTGACGACGGCCACCCAAAACTCGGGCGAGCCTTTCCCCTTCCCCATACGCGACTCCTGCGGCTTGCGCGTCACCGGCTTGTCCGGGAAGATGCGAATCCAGAGCTTCCCCCCTCGCTTGACATGACGCGTGATCGCCACGCGCGCCGCCTCGATCTGCCGATCCGTGATCCAGGCCGGCTCCAACGCCTTCAGGCCGTACTCCCCGAAGGCAATCGTCGCCCCGCGCGTCGCGATCCCCGACATGCGCCCCCGCTGCTGCTTGCGATATTTCACCTTCCTCGGCATCAACATCGGCCCACTCCTCCTTTCACCGTCGCCCTGAGGGCTTCGCCCCCTTCAGCATCGCCACGCGCGGATCCAGGACATCGCCCCGATAGATCCACACCTTCACCCCGATCACCCCGTAGGTCGTATAGGCTTCGGCAAACCCGTACTCGATATCCGCGCGCAGCGTCTGCAGCGGTAACCGCCCGTGCAAATACCACTCCGAGCGCGCGATCTCGGCCCCGTTGAGCCGCCCCGAGACGCGAATCTTGATGCCCTTGGCGCCAAAACGCATAGCGTCCTCGACAGCCTTGCGCATCGCCCGACGGAAGGCCACCCGCTTCTCCAACTGCTGGGCGACCTTCTCCGCTTGCAACTGCGCGCTCAGCTCAGGCCGCTCGATTTCCTGAATGGCGATCGTCACCTCACGCTTGGTGCGCTCGGCGATCTCGGCGCGCAGCCGATCGATCTCCGCCCCCTTACGCCCGATGATGATCCCCGGCCGCGCCGTGTGGATGATGATCTTCAACTTGTTCGCCGCGCGCTCGATGTCCACGTGTGAGACACCAGCACCACTGAACCGCTGCTTCAGCTCCTGCTTGAGCTTCAGATCCTCAAGCAGCAGCTTCCCATAATCCTTCTTCGCGAACCAGACCGAGTGCCACGGCTTGATGTAGCCGAGGCGAAACCCATACGGATGGACTTTCTGCCCCACGACTTATGCCTCCCCTCCTTCCGGCTTTCGCGTGGAGACGACGATCGTGATGTGGCTCGATCGCCGTCGTTCGAGATACGCGCGCCCGCGCGGTGCCGGACGATAGCGGCGCGATCCCGCGCGGTGCTTCGTCGGCCCAGAATTGACATAGCATTCCGAGATGACGAGATCATCCACATCCAGGGCGATGTTCTGCTCATCAGCCTTGCGCACGGCATTGGCGATGGCCGACTGTAACACGCCCAGGATCTTGCGCGCCGCCCGCTTCGGGCTGAAGAGCAAGATCGAGCGCGCTTCATTGACGCTCTTGCCGCGAATCAGATCAATGACCAGGCGCGCCTTCTGCGGCGAACCCGGAATGTATTTGCCGACCGCCCTGGCCTCCATACTCGCTCCCCTCTCATTTCCGCTTGGCCGTCTTCTCGGCCTTGGAGGTCTTCTCCGGATGGCCGCGGAAGGTCCGCGTCGGGGCGAACTCCCCGAGCTTATGCCCCACCATGTTCTCGGTGATGTAGACCGGAATGAATTTCCGCCCATTATGCACGGCGATCGTATGCCCGACCATCTCCGGAATGATCGTCGAGCGCCGCGACCACGTCTTGATGACCTTCCGCTCCCCCGTCTGGCTCAGCTTCCGAATCTTCTCCAGCAAATGATCATCCACAAAGGGTCCTTTCTTGAGCGACCGTCCCATAGGCCCTCACGTCCTCCGTTGGATGATGAACCGATCCGTGCGCCGATTCCGCCGGGTCTTATACCCGAGGGTCGGCTGTCCCCATGGCGTCTGCGGATGGTTCCCCTTGGAGCGGCCTTCGCCCCCTCCATGCGGATGATCAATGGGATTCATAGCGATCCCGCGCGTGGTCGGGCGAATCCCGAGCCAGCGCTTCCGCCCGGCCTTCCCCAGCGAGATGTTCTCGTGATCGAGATTGCTCACCTGCCCGATCGTCGCCATGCAGTTGACGTGGATCAAGCGGACCTCGCCCGAGGGCAAGCGGACGTGCGCGTAGTCGCCCTCTTTGGCCAGCAATTGCGCAGCGCTCCCGGCACTGCGCACAAGCTGCCCTCCCTTGCCCGGCCGCAGTTCGATATTATGAATGGTCGTCCCAATCGGGATGTTCCTGAGCGGCAGCGCATTGCCCACAAGGATGTCCGCATCGGGGCCGGAGACGACCGTCTGCCCCACCTTCAACCCATGTGGCGCTAGGATGTAGCGCTTCTCTCCGTCCGCGTAATGGAGTAAGGCGATGAACGCCGACCGATTCGGATCGTACTCGATCGTGGCCACACGCGCCGGGATGCCAAACTTATCCCGCTTGAAATCAATGATCCGATAGCGTCGCTTATGTCCCCCGCCGCGGTGCCGGACCGTGATATGCCCGTCACTGTTCCGCCCGTGAATTCGCCGCTTGCTGACGGTGAGCGGCTTGTACGGCTCCTCAGCCGTGATCTCCTCCTTGGCCAAAAACGTCTGAAACCGCCGCGACGAATTCACCGGTGCGACTGTTTTGATCCCCATACCGACCTCCTTTCCGGCCGGCCCTTCAGACCAGCTCCGTGTACTCGGTGATCCGCTCCCCGGTCCGGAGCGTCACATACGCTTTCTTCCACGCCGCCCGCCGCCCACGCAACCGCCCGAAGCGAAAGACCCGCTTGCCGCGATAGTTCACCGTCCGCACCTTCTCGACCTTCACCTTGAAGAGGCGCTCGACGGCCTGTTTGATCTCTTGCTTATTCGCCTCTCGATCCACCTTGAAGACCAAAACCTGCTTCCCCTCTTGCTCCTTTAACCGCAACGCCTTCTCGGTCACGACCGGCGCCTTGATGACCTCCCAAAGATTCCGCATCGCCTTTCTCCCCCCCCCAGACTCAGCCTCGCGAGAGGATCGCCTCCACCTCTCGGATCGCCGCTTGCGAGAAGGCGATCGTCTCATAGTAGAGCGCATCGTAGATGTTCATGCCATGTCCGCTCGTCAACTTCACGCGGGGCAAGTTGCGCGAGGCGAGCGCGAGATTGCGATTCTCCAAGGAATCCACAAGCAGCGTCTTCTTCTCGGCCAGGCCGAGCGTCGAGAGCACGCGCACCAACTCCTTCGTCTTATGGCTGGGGAGCGACAGCTCATCGAAGACAAGCAGATTCCCCTCGCGCAAGCGCTCCGAGAGCACGACGGCCAGCGCCGCCCGCCGCACCTTCTTCGGCAGCTCGTAGGAGTAATCGCGCGGCTTGGGCCCGTGCACCGTCCCACCGTGTCGCCACAGGGGCGTGCGAATCGAGCCCACGCGCGCACGCCCCGTCCCCTTCTGCCGCCACGGCTTGCGCCCACTACCGGAGACCTCGCCCCGCGTCTTCGTCGAAGCCGTCCCCGCTCGCTGCTTCGCCATGAACCACCGCACAGCCTCCCAGATCACGGCATGATTGAGTGGACGGGCGAAGACGCGATCCAAGAGCGCGATCTCGCCCACAATCTCCCCCTTCAAATTCCTCACCGGCACAATCGGCATGATTTGCTCCCCCTCAGACCTGCGCCTTGCAGATGATCACATATCCGCCATTGGGCCCGGGCACGCTCCCTTTCACCACCAACAGATGCTTCTCCGGATCGACACGCATGATTCGCAGATTCCGTACCACGTGCCGCCGCATCCCCATGTGTCCCGCCATGCGAGAACCCGGCCACACGCGCGAGGGATAGCTGGAGGCTCCGATCGATCCCGGCGCCCGATGGAACATCGATCCGTGCGAGGCCGGCCCTCCGGCGAACCGATGCCGCTTGACGAAGCCGGCGAACCCTTTCCCTTTCGTCATCCCCGTGACGTGCACCAACTCGCCCTCGCGAAAGACGCTCACCAGCACCGTCTCCCCCACCTGCGGATCCTCGCCCCCCGGCGCCAAGCGCACCTCGCGCAAGATGCGCGTCGGTGGCACCCCCGCGCGCTCGAAATGTCCCCGCATGGGCTTATTCACTCGCTTGGGCGGTCGCTCCTCGACCAACCCAAGCTGCACAGCCTCATACCCATCCTTCGCCGTCGTCTTCCGCTGCACGACGACGCAGGGCCCGGCCTTGAGAACCGTCACCGGAACGGCCGTCCCATCCGGTTCGTAGATCTGCGTCATCCCGATCTTCTTCCCGATCAGCCCGGTGATCATGACCGCTCCCTTCCGAAGGCTTTGATCTCCACGTCCACGCCCGCCGGCAACTCCAACCGCATCAGCGCGTCAATGGTCTGCGGCGTCGGGTTCAGGATGTCGATCAACCGCTTGTGCGTGCGGATCTCGAATTGCTCGCGCGATTTCTTATCCACGTGCGGCGAGCGCAGGACCGTGTACCGACTCTTGTCCGTCGGTAGCGGAATCGGACCGGCCACACGCGCACCTGTGCGCCGAGCCGTCTGCACGATCTCGGCCGCCGATTGATCGAGCACGCGATGATCGTATGCCTTCAGCCGAATGCGAATCTTCTCATTCAGCATAGTCCCTCATGATCACTCCAGGATTTCGGTGATGGTGCCGGCGCCGACGGTTCGGCCTCCTTCTCGGATGGCGAAGCGCAGCCCCTTCTCCAGGGCGATGGGGGTGATCAGCTCCACCTCCAGATTCACATTGTCCCCCGGCATCACCATCTC
>CALHAI010000022.1 GCA_937934295.1 uncultured Blastocatellia bacterium | reverse complement strand
TGTTCGCCATCCCCCGCACGGCCGGCTGGATCGCCCACTGGCTCGAAATGCTGCAGGACCCCGAGCAGAAGATCGCCCGACCCCGCCAAGTCTACATCGGCCCCCAACGCCGCGAGTACATCCCCATCGAAGAACGGGAGGGGCGAGTGGGCGAGTAAGCCCCGTACGTCTTGGAGGGAGTGGGACGGGGCGGCTCTTCAGGAGGGGGCATGTTCACACATACTATTCGGTTAGGACGTATCCTTGGCATTCCGGTCGGGCTCCACTATTCGTGGTTCATCGTCTTCGTGCTTGTGACCTTGTCGCTTGTGGCGCAATTCGCGACGGAGCATCCGGAGTGGGCCAGCGGCATATCCTATAGCTTGGGTGTGGTGACGAGCCTGTTGCTCTTTCTCTCGGTCCTGCTCCATGAGCTGGGGCATAGCGTCGTCGCTCTGCGCAAAGGGATCCGAGTGCGCGCGATCACGCTCTTTGTCTTCGGCGGCGTGGCGCAGATCGAGCGGGAGCCGAGCCGGCCGCGAGATGAGTTCCATATTGCCGTAGCTGGGCCCGTGGTGAGTTTCCTGTTGGCCGGCGTGTTCTCTGGCTTCTCTCGTGGCGTCGAGGCGCTCAGCGAGCCGCTCCATGTCCTTGGCCAGTGGCTGGGACGAATCAATTTCCTACTGGCGGCATTCAATCTGATCCCGGGATTCCCTCTGGATGGCGGGCGGATTCTTCGTGCGGCGTTGTGGCGGGCGACGGGGAGCTATGATCGAGGGACGCGTTTGGCTTCGGCGGCCGGGCAAGGGATCGCTTACCTCTTCATCGTGGCCGGTGTCTGGATCGCTTTCTCTGGGAATTTCGTAAGCGGGCTGTGGATGGGATTCATCGGCTGGTTCCTGTTGAGCGCTGCACAAGCGACCGTCGCGCAACTGGACGTGCGGCGCCTGTTGAGGGGGATTCGGGCGGTGGAGGCGATGACGACGGACTGCCTGATCCTATCGCGAGGGATGAGTGTGGCCGAACTCGTGGAGGAGCATCTGCTGCGCACGGGACGGCGATGCGCGCTCGTGGTCGAAGGCGATCGGCTCGTGGGATTGATCACGCTGCATCAGGTGCGGCGCGTGCCGCGCTCGGAATGGGCGGTGACGCCTCTGGAGGCCGTCGCGATTCCAGAGGCCGAGCTGCACGCCGTTCCGCCGGAGATGGAGCTTGTGGATGTGCTTGCCTTAATGGATGACCGCAACGTCAATCAGGTGCCTGTTGTGCGAGACGGGCGGGTCGTTGGCCTCTTAGGACGGGAGCAGTTGATGCACGTCATCCGCACCCGTCTGGAGTTAGGTGTATAGAGGAGGACGCTATGGCGTTTTTCGATGAACGCACGCGGATGGAACTGCAGCGGCGGTTAGCCGACATGGTGAATCCCGTGCGGCTCGTCTTCTTCACGCAGGAGCTGGAGTGCGCGACGTGTCGAGAGACGGGACAGCTATTGCGCGAGCTGGTCGACGTGTCCGACAAGATCCAGCTCGATGTCTATAACTTCCAGCTCGATCGCGAGCAGGTCGCCGCCTTCGGCGTGGATAAGATTCCAGCGACGGTCGTCATGGGGGAACGGGATTACGGGATTCGCTTCTACGGCATCCCCTCCGGCTATGAATTCGCCGCGCTCATAGATGCGATTTTGGCCGTCTCGCGCGCGGATTCTGGTCTCTCGCCGGAGACGCGCGGGAAGTTGCGTCAGGTGAAGGCGCCGCTGCATATTCAGGTTTTGGTCACCCCAACCTGCCCCTACTGTCCGGCTGCGGTGCGGCTGGCGCATCGCATGGCGATCGAGAGCGAATGGATTCGCGCCGATATGGTCGAGGTCTCTGAGTTTCCGTACCTCATCACGAAGTATCAGGTTATGGGCGTTCCCCTCACGGTCGTCAATGAGACGACGTTCATCGAGGGCGCACTCCCTGAGCCGGTCTTCGTGGAGAAGGTGTTATCGGCACTGCCGGCGCCCTCGAACGGGGGGGAATCTGGAACGTGAGCCGATCTTTCGCGAGGAGGGAGCGATGGGCGTAAATAATGTCAATGCCGAAGCCGTCATGGCCTTCATCGCCGATGTGCAGCGCGATCCTCAAGCGGCGAAGAAGCGAAAGCGCGTCGAAGGGGAATGGGTGCTGGAGGAGGGACAACCGCAGTTTCGCGCGCGGTTAGAGTATCCGGCGGGCGCGGATGTCGTCGAAGCGGATGGTGCGCCGTTCATGGGCGGAGGAGGGAGGAAGCCCGATCCCATTCAATATTGCCTCTACGGTTTGGCCTCCTGCTTCGCCGGGACATTCGCCACGCTGGCGGCGATGGAGGGGATCGCGCTCAAGAGGCTCGTCGTGGCAGCCGAAAATTACGTGGACCTGAGCCGAACGCTCGGCCTCTCCTCTAATCCGATCATCGAGGGCGTGGAGATCACCGTCACTGTCTCGGCCGATGCGCCGCGCGAGAAGCTGGAGGAGATCGAGCGGCTGGCCCGCGAACGCTGCCCGGGAGTTCACTGCATCACGAATCCTATTCCGCTCACGACGAGCTTGGTGATCGAGTGAGCAGCGGACTTGAGGTCGTCTCCACGTAGCGGGTGAGCGAGAAGGTGCAGTGGGCGCGACCGTATCTCCTCCTTCTGAGGCGGCCGTGCTCCTTCATTGCCTCACCGGATGGCGCTCGGCGAAGGGGCAGGTCCGTGTCTGTCGCAGGGCGTGCAGCTACATCAGAACTGGCGGAGGGTGTGGGACTCGAACCCACATGGGCCGGATGAGCCCGCCGGTTTTCAAGACCGGTGCCTTACCAATTCGGCCAACCCTCCATCGCCATTTCAGGGCGGGTCTCGATTCCGGCAGAGAGTATATCGGTTGCCGGAGCCTTTTTCAAGCGAGGGCCGGGCAGCGAAGAGCGATTCGCGGTGGACCCTTAAAGATTGACGCCTCAGGAGGAGCATTCTATATTTCGCCTTTCTTGCCGATCGAGGAGGGGAAGGCATGGCTCCGCAGACGGAGCGGGCATCGGAGTTCTACAATCCTGACCTCGAAGTCCTCATTGACGAGGCGACGCTCAAGCGTCGAATCGCCGAGCTCGGAGCGGAGATCACGCGCGATTATGCGGGGACGACGCCGCATCTCGTATGCGTGCTCAAGGGAGCCGTGGTGTTTCTGGCCGAACTCATTCGCCACATTGATCTGCCGATCACGTTGGATTTCATCGCCGTCTCCAGCTACGGCAATGCGACGAGGACGTCGGGAGAGGTGCGCATCGTCAAAGATTTGGATGAGAGCTTGGCCGGGCGCGATGTGCTGCTTGTCGAAGACATCCTGGATACGGGATTGACGCTCAGCTACCTCATGAACAATTTCCGCTCACGCGGGGTTAAGTCGCTGCGCATCGTCACGCTGTTGAATAAGCCATCGCGACGCCTTGTGGAAGTCCCCATTGCATACAAAGGATTTGATATCCCGGATGCCTTCGTTGTCGGCTTTGGTTTGGACTATGCCCAGCGATATCGGAATCTGCCCTTCATCGCCGTGTTGAAGAACATCTCGGTCGTGGATCCGCCTGCCCGTTAGCGAGCACTCGCGCGCGAGGAGGGTTCCCGGAGCAGTGCTCACCGCGTGCGTGGACGGGCGGTGATCTCGGCGAGGAAGCTCTCGCCAACCGAGAGCCGAAGGCCGAAGTTCTCAGCGATCGTTTGCCCGATGTCGGCGAGCGAATGGCGAATGCCCAAATCCACCCCTTGGTGCACGCGCGCCCCGTAAGCGAGGATGGGGACATACTCGCGCGAATGGTCGGTTGACGGTGTCGTCGGATCGCACCCGTGATCGGCTGTGAGCAAGAGCATATCGTCCTCGCGGAGATGCGCTTCGATCTCCGGGAGGCGGGCGTCGAACGCTTCGAGCGCGCGCGCATAGCCCTCGACGTCATTGCGGTGACCATAGAGGGTGTCGAAGTCCACGAGGTTGACGAAGATCAACCCTGCGGCGGTCTCGCGCATGGCCAGGAGCGTGCCCTCGATCGCCGCCATGTTATTGCTCGCCGGGATCTCGCGTATGAACCCGCGATGGTTGAAGATGGAGCCCGTCTTCCCAACGGCGACCGTCTCCCATCCCGAGTCTTTGAGGAGGTCGAGCAGCGTGGACGAGGGGGGATCAACGGCGTAATCCCGCCGCCCTTCCGTGCGCCGGAAATTGCCGGGCATACCGACGAAGGGGCGCGCGATGACGCGCCCGACGCGATGCCGTCCCTGTAGTAATTGCCGCGCGATCTCGCACATGCGGTAGAGCTCCTCGCGCGAGATGATCTCCTCATGAGCGGCGATCTGAAAGACGCTGTCGGCGGAGGTGTAGACGATCGGGTATCCCGTCCGCAGGTGCTCTTCGCCGAGCTCCTTGATGATCTCCGTCCCGGAAGCCGGTTTGTTACCGAGCACTTTCCGTCCGATCGCCCGCTCGAACGCCTCGATGATCTCCTGGGGGAAGCCGTTCGGATAGGTGGGGAAAGGGGTATCGGTGATGATCCCGGCGATCTCCCAATGGCCGGTCGTCGTATCCTTGCCCGCGGAAGCGATGGCCGCGCGTCCGAAGGCACCTTGAGGGGTCTCGACCGGAGGCAGGGCGACGGGCTTGATGTTGGCGAGCCCATAACGGCGCAGGTTCGGGACCTGAAGTGGACGAAAGGCGAGAAGATGGCCAAGCGTGTCGCTCCCTTGATCCCCGTATTGATCGGCATCGGGCATTTCGCCGATCCCAACGCTGTCCAGGACAAGGAGGATGACGCGGCGAAACATCCTCTCGGACATCATGGGCTGATGACCTCCCTCAGCGCTCTGCACAAATCCTCATGCTACAACTCTCAGCGCTCTCTACCAGCGCGAGCATCTCAGGGACGCCTCTCCTGAGGAGGACATCCCTCAGCCTCCCGTGCCATACCTTTACGCCGCCGATCCCGAGCTCTCGGCCGGAGCTCCACGATAGTAGAGGATTCGGCTGCAATGGTCGCAGGCGAGGATCTCCTCGCCTTTGCGCACATCGGCGTAGACCTGTGGGCGGATGGTCATGTAGCACGCCGTACAGGACCCATCGCGCACTTCCGCCAGCGCGAGTCCATCGCGCAGCTCGACCAAGCGCATGTAGCGGTTGAGCAAGTCCGGGCGGATCGTCTGCGCCAGGTGCTCACGCTGCTGCCGCATGCGATTCAGCTCTTCGGTCAATCGCTCGACGGCCGTTGCATATTCGGCCAGCCGCGCATCCACTTGCTGTCGTTTGGCCTCGATCTCCGGCGTTTGTTCCTGGACCTCCCGTTCGAGCGTCTCGATCGTCTCCAGAAGCTCCAAGATTTGCGTCTCCAACGCGCTGACGAGCTTCTTGGCCATATCAATCTCGCGCAGCGCAGCGGCATATTCCGTCTGATTCCGGACGCGCATGAGGTCATTTTTGTACTTCTCCAACCGGAGCTGGGCATCCTGCAAGTCCACCTCCAACTGCCGGTGCTGACGTCTGGAGGTCTCCAGGCGAGACTTCTTCTCCAGATACTCAGCAGCGGAGGTTTCGAATTGCCGCTCCAACTCGGCCCGCTTCATCGGCACGGTGGCGATCTCTTCTTCCAAGGCGCGAATTTTCAAGTCCAGCTCTTGCAAGGCGATCAATTTCTCCAGCTCAGGGTTCACAGTCGCCTCCTCCCATGTCGATCTCGCTCCGAGATAGGAAAAGGGGGATGGTGAGGAGTGACGTCGGGTCTTTTTCTCAACTCGCCTTGATTGACCGTCTCCCCTTCCATAAAGCCATCGCTCATTATAGCACAGGGGCATCTTGACACGAAACAGCAGCGCCCCTACTTTATGCCGGAGGGAGAAAGCCGGGGCAATGGATCGGACCGCTCGCACAAAGCGACGGCCAGAAGCGCGACCTACTTTGGCGGCAGCGCGTGCGCCATCGCCCGAGGAGCAGGCGCGCGTTCAAGAGATTCTCACACGACTTCGGGAGAAATACCCCGTCGCTCGCACGGCGTTGAACTTCCGCACCCCCTTGGAGCTTCTGGTCGCGACGATCCTCTCGGCGCAGTGTACCGATGAGCGGGTGAATCAGGTCACGGCCACGCTTTTCCAACAGTATCGCACGGCTGCCGACTATGCGGCGGCTCCGCTGCGCGAGCTGGAGCGCTTGATCCGACCCACCGGCTACTATCGGAACAAAGCACGGGCGATCAAGGCAGCGTGTCAGAAGATCATTGCCGATTTCGGCGGGGAGGTGCCGGCGACGATGGAGGCGCTGCTGACGCTCCCGGGCGTGGCGCGGAAGACGGCCAACGTCGTCCTGCAGAACGCCTTCGGCATCCCCTCGGGTATCGTCGTGGATACGCACGTCTTGCGCGTCGCGCGCCGTCTCGGGTTGACGATGCACACGGATCGAGACAAGGTCGAGCAGGACCTCATGGCGTGCGTTCCCCGGGAGGAGTGGATCGCTTTCAGCCACCGGCTTATCTTTCATGGGCGGGAGACGTGTCGTGCGCGCCGACCGCTCTGTGGGCAGTGTCTCCTGCACGACCTCTGCCCCTATCCGCAGACGACGAACTGACCGCCCTTATCTCCGGCGCTTTCGTCCCAACCACAAGCCGATGAGGAGCAGTGCGGCTCCGCTGCCCAGGCCGCCCATGCTCCCAATGCGAGTCAGGTGATACATTCGCGTGGCGTATGCCAGCAGTGCGCTCGAGCCGTCTCGCATGGCCTTCGCCATCAGCTCCTGGTAATGGTGGCTCACGGCGAGGCCGACGAGCGCCAGGAGCAGGAGAGAGACGCCGAGCCCAGCGATCTGTAACGGCCGTCGAGGCGTCTGCTGGCGAATCCACCGGCTGTGCGTGATCCCGTAAAAGACATAGATCAGCAAACCCACCGCCAACCAGATGCCGAATCGGATCCAGGTGAGGCGCGGCAAGCTGAGCATCAGGTACAGACAACTGGCGATGCCGAGGAGAGGGATCCACGGGACAAGCGGCGTGCGGAACGGACGCGGCCGAGTGGGATCCCTGTGGCGCAGAACGATCACGCCCGCGCATACGAGGATGAAGGCGAAGAGCGTCCCGATGTTGGTCAATTCCGCGGCCTCGCCGATATCCACGAAGGCGGCCGGAACGGCGACGGCGACACCCGTGAGGATCGTCGTCACATGCGGCGTCTTGAACCGTGGATGCACGCGCGCGAATCGCGCCGGCAGCAGTCCGTCGCGCGACATGGAGAAGAAGATGCGCGGTTGCCCCATCTGAAAGACGAGCAGGACGGAGGTCGTGGCGACGACCGCTCCGAAGGCGACGATTCCCGCCGCCCAATTCAAGTCGAGGATGCGCAGAGCGAGCGCCAACGGCTCCGGGACGTTGAGTTCCGAATAATGAACGAGTCCCGTGAGCACGGCCGCCGTGATCACGTAGAGGATCGTGCAGACGAGGAGCGAGCCGAGCATGCCCAAGGGGAGATCGCGCTGAGGACGGCGCGTCTCCTCGGCCGTCGTGGAGATGGCGTCGAAGCCGATGTAGGCGAAGAAAACGAGCGCTGCGCCCGTCATGATCCCCTTCCAACCGTTGGGAGCGAACGGTCGCCAGTTCTCCGGCTTCACGTAGAAGAACCCGATCGCGATGAAGAAGAGCAGCACCAGCAACTTCACGACGACCATGAGCGCGTTGAAGCGCGCGCTCTCTTTGACGCCGATGACCAGAAGCACCGTGAGCGCGGCGACGATCGCGAAGGCGGGGAGATTGACGAGGATGGGGAGGCCAAAAAGACGCGGGGCATGCGCGACGATTTCCGGCGTGTGCACGCCGACGTTATAGCTCACCGTGAGCCACCGCCACTCGGGGGGGATCTCCAGGCCGAGTCCACGAAGGAGTTCGACGAAATATCCCGACCAACTCACCGCCACGGCGATATTGCCGACAGCATATTCGAGGATCAGATCCCAACCGATGATCCAGGCGAGCAGTTCGCCGAGTGTGGCATACGCGTAGGTGTACGCGCTGCCGGAGATCGGGATCAACGAGGCGAATTCGGCATAGCAGAGCGCGCAGAAGGCGCAGGCGATGGCCGTCAACACGAAGGAGAGGACCAATCCGGGACCGGCACCAGGACGCAGGACTTCTCCAGTGACGGGATCTACGGTCCCGGCGGCCGCCGTGCCCGTCAGCGCGAAGATCCCTGCGCCGATGATGGCACCGATGCCCAGCGCCGTCAGGTCCCATGCCGTGAGCGCACGCTTGAGCTGATATTCGGGCTTCTCGCTCTCGATCAGGAGAGCGTCCACACTCTTACGCCGAAAGAGTTCTTCGAACATCGCCCCTCCTGCGAACCGGCTTCATCGTGCTCGCTGAACTCCTGGCGGAAGCGCCACCCCCCCCGGCTCCCGACCTCCCTGAAGCGGACTCCCCATGTGGGCTTCATGGTGAAGCACATAACCATATCCGAACAAACGGAGGGAAGTCAAAAGAAGCCCCTCATCAACAATGTGGGGCAATAACTTGACAAATGCCTCATGATTGGGATAAGAATCTGGGCGATTGGGTTTCGGGAATACGAGGATTCGATGAGTGAGATTCCGGAATTCGTGGAACACACGTCGTCGGTGAACGCCCCGCACTTTGAGAGCGCCCATGAGGAAGTGCGGGGAGTGACGGCGCGGGAGGCGCTTTTGCAGCGCCTTATCGGGTGGATGTATGAATCGCTCGACGCTCAGGAGATCGCGCGGCATTCTTTGGAGGAAGTGGCGCGGTTCCTCGATGTGGATCGTGCGGTCTTCGCCCGCATCGTCGAGGAAGAGGATTTGGTCGAGCCCGTTCATGTATTCCACAAGTCAGGTGTTCCACCCGCTCAGCCGTGGTATCGGCTCTCGGACTACGCACCTCTTGTCGAGGCTGTGCGACGCGTGGGTGTGCTGGCGCTCTCCGATGTGGAGACGCATCCTTTAGCGCGACCGATGCTCACTCAGTATCGTGCTCTGAACGTGCGCTCGGTCCTCTATGCGCCGATCTTTCGCGAGGACCGGCTTCAGGCTGTTCTCTGGTTCACGATGGTGAATCGGACCCGGACTTGGAGTGCGGAGGAGATCGAGCTGGTTCGCGCCGTCAGTTATCAAGTGGGGCTTGCGCTGCGACATGCGGAGCTGTATCAGCAGGCTCGGCACTTGGAGGCGCGATACCGCAGTATCTTCGAGAACGCCGTCGTGGGAATTTATCAAAGCACTCCTCAAGGGCGGATCCTCGCAGCGAATCCGGCGCTGGCGCGCATGCTCGGGTATGATTCGGTGGAGGAGCTGTTGCAGGTGGACATCGAGCGCGATCTCTACGTGGATGTCTCCGAGCGTCGGAAGAACATGGAAATCTTGCACCGTACGGGGCGGCTCGATGGCGTCGAATTCGAATTGCGCCGGCGAGATGGCGGACGCGTCTTCGTGCAGGAATATGCCCGAGCGGTGACTGATCCCGAGGGGAACGTGCTGTATTACGAGGGATTGCTCATTGACGTGACGGAACGGCATCGGTTGCAGCGGCAGCTCTTGTACGCGCAGCGGCTGGAGAGTGTCGGCACGTTGGCCGCCGGGATCGCGCACAATTTCAACAACCTGCTCACGGTGATCCTCGGCTACGCTTCGCTTCTCCTGGCCCAGCTTCGGCCGGAGGATCCGGCGCGTCAGCCCCTTCAGGCGATCGAAGAAGCGGCGCGGCGAGCGGCCGAGCTGACGTCGCAGCTTCTGCTCTTCAGTCGCCCTTCGACGGCCCAGCCCGTCTTGGTGAACGTGAACGAAGTGGTGGAGAGGCTCGCGCGCTTGCTGCGAGGCTCCTTCGATACGAGCATTCACATTCGGACGGAGCTGGCGCCGAACCTGCGCGCCGTTTGCATGAATCCGGCGCATCTGGAGCAGGCGCTCATGAATCTCTGCGTGAACGCGCGCGATGCGATGTCGGAGGGCGGGCAGTTGACGCTTCGAACGAAGAACGTCACCCTCTCGCCGGATCATCCGTACGTGCGGGCGGGCGAGGTCCTTGCCGGCGACTACGTGGGGATATGGGTCTCCGACACCGGCGTGGGGATCGCGTCGGAGAAGATCTCGCGCATCTTCGATCCGTTTTTCACGATGAAAGAGGTGGGGAAAGGGACGGGCTTGGGTCTGGCGGTCGTCTACGGCATCGTGAAAAACGCCGGAGGATTCCTTGATGTCGAGAGCCGGCCGGGGCAGGGGACGACGTTCGCGCTCTATCTGCCGGTCGCTTCGGAGGCGCTCACGCTTGAGGTCTCCGAGGGGCCTTCGCGCGCTCGTCCGCTCATCCTTCTTGTTGATGATGAGCCGGCCGTGCGGCGCGTCGCCACGCTCATTCTCACGCGCCACGGTTATGACGTGCTCCTGGCCTCGGATGGTGTCGAAGCGCTTGAGACCTATCGAGAGCGGCGGGGGGAGATCGCGCTCGTGATCCTCGACGTGACGATGCCCCGGATGGGGGGCTTCATGTGCTATGAGCGGTTGGTGGAGATGGATCCCGAGGTGAAAATCGTCCTGTGCAGCGGCTATAGCCTGGAAGATCTGAAAGCACGCTTCCCCAAGCATCCCCATGTGCAGTTCGTGCAAAAGCCCTATCGGATCGAGGGGCTGTTGCAGGCGGTCCGCTCGCTCTTGAACGAACCGCCGCGGCCCGTGCAATAGAGCGCCTTCATTTGTCGGTGTGGGCGCGCGTGTCCATCGGATCCCGGTGGGGGTGAGACAACAGCTCCCAAGCTGTGGGATCGCGCAGGAGGGCCGCGACGGCCGTCGCATTCATGGCATGGCCGGGGCGCCACGCCTCCACGCGCGCGAGCAAGGGGCGCCCAAGGAGCGCGAGGTCTCCGAGCAGGTCCACCATCTTATGGCGCACGAACTCATCTGGGAATCGAAGGCCTTCCGGATTGAGGAGGCCGTCGCGCGTGAGGACAATGGCATTTTGCAGAGAACCGCCGCGAATGAGTCTCATTTGGCGGAGCTTCTCAACATCTTCGAGGAACCCGAACGTGCGCGCTGGCGCCAGCTCTTCGGCGAAGGTCTCTTCGGTGACGATCAACTCCCGGTGCTGCCGTCCGATCATGGGATGCGTGAACTCGATCGTGCAGCTCAAGCGGAGGCACGTATCCGGAGTGAGGGTGATGTGCTTTTGGCCATCCCCGACGCGGATCGGCTTTCGGACGCGCAGATACTGTCGTGGTGCGTCCAGCGTCCGACGCCCGGCGCGCGCGAGCAACTCGACGAAGGGCGCAGCGCTGCCGTCGAGGATGGGGACTTCCAGAGCATCCAGTTCGATGAGGGCATTGTCCACGCCACAGGCGTAGAGCGCGGCCAACAGATGTTCGACCGTCGCAACCATGACCCCCGCGCGCACAAGGGTTGTCGCATAGCTGACGTGCGCCACATATTGCGGCGAAGCCGGGATCTCAAAGCCATCGAGGTCCACGCGACGAAAGAGCAGCCCCGCATAGGCCGGAGCCGGACATACTCTCAACCGCGCGCGCACTCCCGTGTGGAGTCCGAGCCCTTCGACCTCCACCGGACGCGCGAGCGTCTGCTGAAGCGGACGCATACGCGGAGAGATATGCAAGCCTCGTGCCGAAGTCCCCAGGTGGCCCCACGTTCACCGGAAGCCTTACATCCTTTGGGAGATCGGCGCTTCGGGGAAGGCGTGCCCGCTCTCAGAGTGCGGCGTATTCGCCACGGTGGGTGTAGTCAAACGGCGACAACCCCCGGGGACGGTGGTGCTCGGTCGAGCCTTCAGAGAGGGAGGGGATCGAATACCTCGATCGCATCGACGACGCCCACGATCGTCGAATCAATGGCAGCCCCCGGTTCTCCCGTAGCGGCCGTCGAAGCGGCCCATCCTTCCTGAACGACGAGTACTGTATCGCCCACGCCGGCGTCTACGGCATCCAGGGCGAGGATTGGCGTCCCGCGCTCGCTGCCATCTGGCTGAATCGGTTGCACAAGAAGAATGCGCGCGCCGCCATAGCGCTCGTTCTTCTGCGTGGCGACGACCGTGCCGATGACGCGCCCCAGGATCATCGTCGGCTTCAGCGTACTCGAACCTTCGCTCCCCTGTCAAGGATGACGTCGGCCTTCTCCGCTCAGAGATCGAGCGAGGGGGTGCGCGATGCCCGCGAGCGCGTGTCGAGCGCGTCGCCGATTTGACGGATGAGCAATCGAATCGGGCCACTTCTGCCGATCCGCGCTTCTTGTGGGGGATCGAGCACGCCGCCCGGTTTCCGATAGAAATGGGTGTCATGGCGTGCGCTCGGGCAGGAGCCGATTCGCGCCAATGCGCTCCGGGACTTGATCGCCATCTTGCATGATGAACGGTGGCACTCGCCGCTGCTCTCGCACGAGGAGACGCTCGTCTACAGGCGCGCGGTACGAGATCGCGTGCGTGACGTCTTGGCGCGTTCGGAGCCGACGCCGGAGGTGGCCTATTTCGTCTGCCCCTCGCGTAGCCATACACACGGAGGCCTTCACGTACACAGGGCAGACGATCACCATGTTGGCCGGCGCCGCCGGAATACGGCTTCTCGCCAAGAGGCGCTCTTCAGCGCGAACCTCTTCGGGCGCGCATCGTGAGGTGGATCACCGACGTCGGTCATATCGCTCCTGGAATTCCAGCATGAAGTCGCAGAGAGCACGGACGCCCTCACAGGGCATCGCGTTGTAGAGCGAGGCGCGCAGGCCCCCGACCGAACGATGTCCCTTCAACTCGTACAGTCCGCGGGCCTCAGCCTCTCGCAAGAACGTTCGCTCCAATTCCTCGTTCGGCAACCGCCAGGTCACGTTCATGAGGGATCGGCTCTCCGGATGCGCGTGACCACGATAGAAGCCCTCGCTTCGATCAATGACATCGTAGAGGAGTTGCGCCTTCTGGCGATTGAGGACGGCCATGCACTCCAGGCCGCCGATCTCCCGCAGGAGCCATCGGGTGACGAGCACAAAGAGGTAGATCGCGAATACGGGAGGGGTGTTATAGGTCGAGCGGTGTCGCACGTGCACGCGATAATCGAGCATGGAGGGAAGGCCGTCAGGGATGCGTTCGAGCAAGTCCTCGCGCAGGAGGACGATGGTCAGGCCAGCCGGTCCGGCGTTCTTCTGCGCGCCGGCGTAGAGCAAAGCGTATCGCTCGATGGGGATGGGGCGGGAGAGGAAATCCGAGGAAGCGTCACAGACAAGCGGTACGTCGTCCGTCTCCGGCTCCGTGGCGAACTGCACGCCCTGGATCGTCTCGTTCGAGGTGAAGTGGACGTAGGCGGCCTGCGGGGGAACGCGGATCTCGCCCGCACGCGGCACGCGCCGGTACTGCTCCGGCTGTCCGCTCCAGAGGATGCGCACCCGGCCTTCGCGCCGCGCCTCCTTGGCAGCTCGTTCGCTCCAGGAGCCTGTGAGGATATACTGGGCGACCGCGCGGCGACCGCGCAACAGGTTCATCGGAACCATCGAAAACTGCAAGCTCGCGCCGCCTTGCAGAAAGAGTACGTGGTAGTGATCAGGCATTCGGAGCAACGCTCGGAGATTGGCTTCAGCTTCGTCTCGCATCTCCTCGAACCATCGAGAGCGATGGCTGATCTCCAACACCGACATGCCGACGCCCGGCAGTGCCAGCAGATAACGCTGCGCCTCTTCCAGGACCGGCAGCGGGAGCATCGCCGGCCCGGCCGAGAAGTTGTAGACCCGCTTCATGGTGCGCGAGCGTTCATTATACGGGATGACCCATGCCGGGGCCAATGCGTGGCTTAGTCGCGGCTGTCCACGCGCCGTTGAAAAGCCCAAACAACTTCGCTAAGATTTCCCTTTCGCTATGGCGGTTGAGACGAAGCACATGACGATCCCGACGCAGGGGCGAGATGAGGTTCGGGACATCACCCCAGAGGTCGCGCGCGCCGTCCGTTCGAGCGCCATCTCCTCAGGGACGGTGACGGTCTTCGTGCCGGGTTCGACGGCCGGGGTGACGACGATCGAATACGAGCCGAACGTGGTCGCCGATTTAGCTGAGGCCATCCGCCGACTCGTTCCGGAGAACGCGCCGTATCGGCACAATGCCATTGATGACAACGGGCACAGCCATGTCCGCGCGGCGCTGGTGGGACCGTCGCTCACCATACCGTTTGTGAACAAAGAATTGCTGCTCGGCACCTGGCAGCAGATCGTCCTCATTGATTTCGATACGCATCCGCGTCAACGCCGCCTCATCTTTCAAATCGTGGGGGAGTGAGTTGACTTTTCGGCCTCACATCATACATCTTTTGGGGCGAAATATGGTCGAGCCGGGAGAGTGAACCGTGGTGAGTCATCTCATCGTGAGCATACCGCTCCTTTTGATCGGATGGGGGACGCTCGTGGATTACTTCCAACGAGGCGGCCCCGTCATGTATCCGTTGTTAATCTGTTCATTGGCCGGGCTGGTGGTGATCATCGAACGCGGCTGGGTATTGCATCGGATCAAGGATGATGCGGCGGAGATCATCAGCCGTGTCCGTCGCGCGCTGCACGCCCGCGATCTGGAAGGGGCCGTGCGCGTCTGCGATACAATCCAAGGGCCAATCGCGAACACGCTGAAGGCAGGGCTTCTGCAGATTGGTAAGCCGACCGAGGAGATCGAGCGGATCATGGAGATCGTCGCGACGCAGGAGATCGCGCGGCTGGAACGCTTCCTCTGGGTCTTGGCAACGGTCGCCAATATCGCGCCGCTATTTGGCTTCTTGGGAACGGTGACGGGGATGATCAATGCCTTCGATCGCGTGGCGGAGGTCGGCTTGGGGAATCCGCGCGCGGTCGCTGGCGGCATTTCGGAGGCGCTGATTACGACGGCCACCGGATTGATCATCGCGTTGCCGACGCAGGCCGCCTACAATTACCTGACCACGCGGGTGAATAAGATCTCGCTCAGCATGGAGACGGCTGGCGCCATGCTCCTGGAGACGCTCAAGGAGACGGAGCCCTATTTGCCACGGCCGGAGATCGAGACGCCGATGGCCGGACGGTGAGGACGGCGTATGCTGCCGTTGAGAAAACGCATTCACCGGATCGCGCCGACGATCCCCACGGCCTCGATGGCCGACATCGCCTTCCTGCTCATCATCTTCTTCCTGGTCACGACGGTGTTCACCACGGATCAGACGGTCGTGGATCTGCCGACTTCGGTCAATCGAGAAGACGTCTATCGCAACAGCGCGCTCATCACGATCACGGTGGAGCGCGTGATCAAGGTCACCGATGGGGAGCATTCCGAGGCGGTGCAGACGATCGAACAGCTCGATCGCTTCATCGCCGATGTGTTGCGACGAAACCCCGATCGGCCCTTCATCGTGAAGGCGGATCGGGCCGTGCCATATCAACTGGTGGAGTTCGCCTTGGAGCGGTTGCGCTTGAGTCGCGCCCGAACGGTCTACTTTCTGACCGAAGGGCGTCCGCCGCGGCGGCCGAGTTGAGGAGGGCATCATGCGCGTCTCACGTCGGAAGATCTCGTCGGAAATCCCCACGGCCTCGATGGCCGACATCGCCTTCCTGCTCATCATCTTCTTCATGCTGACGGCGGCGTTTGCGGCCATCAAGGGCTTGAGTTTCGGGTTGCCGCCGGAGGATCCGAACCTCATGGTGCATGTGCGACCGGAGCAGGCGCTCTACGTCCGGGTCCTCGCCAACGGGCAGTATCTGCTCAACGAACAACCAATTCGTATCGAGGACCTCGGTCCGGCCATCAAGGGGAAGCTCGAGCAGAATGCGAATACGCCGGTGATCATTGATACGGACCCGGAAGCTCCCTTTGAGGCGATGATCGCGGCCTTCGACGAGGCGAAGCTCGCTGGGGCGAAGCGCATCTCGTTACCGACGCCGGCGGATCGCGCGCGCTGGCGGATGTTCTCCGGGCGCGGTCGCTGAGCGCTGCCGTGTCTCACGGCGCGAAGCTCTTGAGGGCCGCTTCTTCCGAATCGAAGGACTCGAAGACGGAGATCAATTTGGTGATGGTCAGCAGGTCCTGAATACGCGCCGTGAGGCCGAGCAACTTCAGCTCACCCCCTTCCCGGCGCACTGTCGTATAAGCGCGCACCAACTCGCCCAATCCAGCGCTGTCCATGTACGGGACGTTCGCCAGGTTGAGGAGGATCTTTCGAACACCCGATTGCAAGAGCCGACGAATGGCCTCCCGGAGTTGCACGTCGCCCTCGCCCAGGAGAATCTTCCCATCGATATCAAGGATCACCACGTCATCGTGTCGTCGTTCCGTGATCGTCATCGCCCTGGCATTCCTCCTTTCCTCGGATCAGTCGCAGGCATTATAGTGACGGCTGCGCAGCGTGTCAACGGAGAAACCCGTGACGGCCTCTTGAAGGTGGAGGGGGAATCCCGTACACTACGTCGGGTGCGCAGTAACGCGCCTAGAGGGGATGAAGCCAGAATTTCAGCGGGGAGGAGGGGACGATGAATCGCGCGGGCACGCCATACGTTCCACCGGAGCGGATGATGCCGGAGTTGACGTTTCGTTCGCTCTTCATTGGCGTCATACTGGCAATCATCTTGGGGGCAGCCAATGCCTACGTGGGGATGAAGGCGGGATTGACCGTGGCGGCGACGTTTCCGGCGACGGTGATGGCGCTGGCGCTTCTGCGACCACTGGGGGGCGGCGTTCTCGAACAGAACGTCGCGCGCACGACGGCATCCGTGGGCGAAGCGTTGGTCGCCGGCGCGATCTTCACGATCCCCGCCTTTCTGCTCACGGGCGTGTGGTCGGAATTCAACTATTGGGAGAGCACACTCATCATGCTCGTCGGGGGGACGCTCGGCGTCTTGTTCGTCACGTTCCTGCGCCGCGTGCTCGTTCATGATCCGGAGCTGCCATTTCCCGAGAGCGTCGCCTGCGCGGAGCTGACCAAGGCCGGTCAGGCGGGGCAGACCGGTGCCGGCTACGTCTTCGGCGCGATGGGTCTCAGCGCCGTCATCGAAGTCTTCAAGAACGAGATCGGGATCAAGATCATTCAGGAGTACGCGCGAGGGTTCCTCCCCTTTCGGAGATTCGCCTCCCCAATCCTCCCCGACGTTCAACATGGAGGGGGGATCGTCTGGGTGACGCCCTCGGCATCGCCGATGCTGATGGGCGTGGGATTCATCATCGGGTGGCGGTTGGCTGCGCTGGTCTTCACGGGGGGATTGATCGCCTGGGGACTACTCGTTCCCCTGCTCCTCTTCGCCGGGCCGCATTTGGAATCGGCCGTGGGGAGTCGGAGCTGGATGGAGATCGCCTCGGCGGTGTGGCGACAGCAGGTGCGCCCGCTCGCCGTGGGGGCGATGATCGTCGCCGCCTTCTATACGCTCTCTCGATTGCGACAGGCCCTGCGCTCGGCGTTCGCGCATGCCGTGCAGGACTTGCTGCGCATGGTTCGGGGGGAGGGTTCGTCCTCGAGCGAAGCGCTCCGCACGGAGAAAGACCTGCCGATGGGGGGGGTTCTGCTGGGGATTCTCGGCCTCGCCGTTCCGATCACCATCCTCTACGACTATTTCACCGAGCGCGCGGGGGCGGCCATTGTCACGACGCTCGTGATGCTCGCAGCGGGATTGTTGTTCGCGGCCGTGGCTGGATATCTCGTCGGGTTGATCGGCAGCTCGAATAACCCGATTTCGGGATTGACGCTTTCGACGTTGATCCTGGCCGGGTTGATCCTGCTGGGGATCGGCGTCAGCGGCGAACGCGGTGTGCTCGCCGTGCTTGGCGTCGCCGCGGTGATCTGCTGTGCGATGGGCATCGCGGGCGATATGATGCAGGACTTGAAGGTGGGTCAGTTGCTGGGTGGCACGCCATGGCGGATGCAGCTGGGCGAGATGGTCGGCGTATGGATCTCGGCGTTGGTGCTGACGGTCCCGCTGGTCGTCCTGCATAAGACCTACACCATCGGTTCGGAGGCGTTGCCCGCGCCGCAGGCCGGGTTGATGGCGATGATGTCGCAAGGGATCATGGCCGGGCAGATGGCGTGGCCCCTTGTGCTCATGGGGGCGTTCTTGGCGCTCGCGCTCATTCTGCTCCGCGTGCCATCGGTGATGCTCATCGCCGTCGGCATGTATTTGCCCTTCTATTCGACGGCGGCCATCTTCGTTGGTGGCCTCTTCCGCGCGGTCTTGGAGAGCGTGCTCCGGCGACGATCCCTCCCCGAAGGGGAGCGCGAGCGGATCGAAAACGTCGGGACGCTTGTGGCCTCGGGATTGATCGCGGGCGAGTCGATCACTTCGATTGTGCTCGCCTTCCTCCTCATCGGAGGGTTCACGCTCCCCAAACCCGTCGTCGCGCCGATGCTCATGAGCGGGCTCGCTCTGCTCGTCTTCGCGATCACCGCGGTGGTGTTGATCGTTCCCCCGCTTCGAGTCGCGCGCGCGAATCGGAGCGCTTGACGAGGGCGGGAGTTTTCTCTACATTGCAAGCGTCAAGGTCGTGAGCTTATGGCCAGGCGCGTGCAGTACTGCTTTCTGTGTGGGCGCGCGGAGACGGCGTTCGTGAGCATTGGCCCGGATGCCGCCGTCTGCGTGCGCTGCATTCGCGCGTTGAATGCGGCGGCCGATTCGGTCTTGGCGCGGCAGCGATCACGCGCGGAGCCGGAGCCGTGGGTCCTCCCCCGCCCGGCGGAGATCAAGGCGTTCCTCGATCAGTACGTCATTGGACAAGAGCACGCTAAGCGTCGCGTCGCGCTCTCGGTCTATCAGCACTATCGCCGGTTGCAGTTGCTCGATCAGGGGCAGACTGAGGTCGAATTGGAGAAGAGCAACATCCTCATGATCGGCCCGACGGGTACGGGGAAGACGCTCATCGCACGAACGCTGGCGAGGTTCCTCAAGGTCCCGTTCGCCATCGCGGATGCGACGACGTTGACCGAGGCCGGATACGTGGGGGAGGATGTGGAGAACGTCCTCACGCGCTTGGTCGTGGCCGCGGATGGGGATATCAAGGCGGCCGAACGCGGTATCGTCTACATCGACGAGATCGATAAGATCGCGCGTAAGAGCGAGAGCCCTTCGATCACGCGCGACGTCTCGGGCGAGGGCGTGCAGCAAGCCCTTCTGAAGATCATCGAGGGGACGATGGCGACGCTACCGCCGCTGGGCGGGCGCAAGCATCCGCAAGCGAATCAGGAGCAGATCGACACGACGCATATCCTCTTCATCTGTGGGGGAGCGTTCGAGGGCTTGGACAAGATCATTCAAGATCGAACCTCGAAGAAGGGGGGGATCGGCTTCACGGGCCGCCCGCCCGGACAAAATCAACGCATGGATGTCCTCACCGAGGACCTGCTCAAGTATGGGCTCATCCCGGAATTGATCGGGCGACTGCCGATCATCGTGACCTTGGATCCGCTTGACGAGGATGCGCTCGTGGACATCTTGGTGAAACCGCGCAATTCCCTCATCAAGCAGTTCAGCCGATACTTTGAGATGGAGGGAGCGCGCTTGACGGTCTCCGAGGAAGCGCTACGCCGCATCGCCCGCGAGGCGCTGGCCAAGAAGATCGGCGCGCGCGGACTGCGGGCGATCTTGGAGCGCCTGTTCGAGGATGTCCTCTTCGAGCTGCCGGGACAGGGGACCGGATGCATATATCATCTCGGCGAAGACCTGGTCGTGCGGCGCATCGAGCGTGCTGCTTGAAGCGGCCCATCTTGACAAAGACGCCGCCTCCTGACTACATTTCTAACCTTAGATCTTTGAAAGCGGTGGGCCGTTAGCTCAACTTGGTAGAGCAGCGGACTCTTAATCCGCGGGTTGGAGGTTCAAGTCCTCCACGGCTCACCACTGCCTCTGCGAAAGTGGCGGAACTGGAAGACGCGCCAGACTTAGGATCTGGTGGCCTTGTGCCGTGGGGGTTCGAATCCCCCCTTTCGCACCACGGGGCAGGCCCTTCCCGGCTCCCATCCGACGCGACCCAAAACAAGAGCGCAGTTTGGCCTCTTTTGGTAAAAGGGCAAAGGGGTTTTTGCTAGTCGAAAGAACGGTGAAGGTTCGCTATGGCACCGAAGATTGAGGTCCGGGACCTCTCCGAATGCCGGAAAGAGCTGCTCATCGAACTGCCCCTCGAGGAAGTTCGCGCGGAATTGGAGAGCGTCTACAGTGAGTTAGCACGGCGCTTGACGATCCCCGGATTTCGACCGGGACGCGTGCCGCTCTCGGTAGCCCGGCAGCGGTTTAAGCGGGAGGCCCGAGAAGAGTTGCAACGCCGAGTGATCCCCCGATTGATCGAGCATGCCCTCTCCATCCATCGGTGGCGATTGGTGGCCGGACCGGAGATCTCCGATTTCGCCGTCTCGGAGACGGAGCCGCTTCGGATGCGCGCGACGGTTGAGATCTTTCCTCAAATCATCGTGCGCGCATACCGAGGGCTCCGAGCGGTCAAACGCGTGCGTCCGGTGACCGATCAAGAGATCCAGGAGTTTCTTGAGCGGCTGCGCCAGGCCCATGCCGTCTTAGTTCCCGTCGAAGACCGACCGGTTGAGATCGGCGATCAAGTCGCGCTGCTTGTCACGGCCGAAGAGATTGACGCGCGGGGGAAGCTCATTCGTCGCGTGCTCGATCAAGAGGAGCTGGCCTTGGAGTTGACGCCGGAACACGTGAACGCGGACCCATTTGCGCGAGAGATCGTGGGCATGGTGGTGGGGCAGGAGAAGACCTTCTTGCTCCCGGCCGATTCGGGAAAGACGATCCGATATGTGGTCAGCGTGACCGAGGCGTGGTATAAGGAGGTCCCGGAGTTGGATGATGAATTCGCACAGGCGGTGAGCCAACGGGCGGAGACGCTGGAAGAGCTGCGTGAGCTGATCCGACGGGAATTGGAGCGACGACACGCGGAGGAAGCGGAGGCCGCGTTACGGGAGCAGCTTCTGGAGCGACTCGTGCAGGAGCACCGGTTCGAGGTCCCACCGACGATGGTGGAGCGCTTGGCGCGTGCGCTCATCGCGTCCGGGGAGGCGCCACCGAGGGCGTCGCTCGATTGGGAGCAGATCGCGCGTCGTCGGGTCGAAGAGGCGGCGCGAGACGTGCGAGCGATGTTGATCTTGGATCGGATCGCCGAACAGGAAGGGATCGACGTGAGCGATGCCGAAGTCGAGGCGGAGATCGCGCGTTGGGCGGCGCAGCGGCAGATGTCGGTATCGGAATTACGGGGCCGCTTGACAAAGGAGGGGGGCCTCGATACCATCAGAAACGAAATTCGGAGGCGAAAGGCGTTGGAAGTCGTCGTGGCGCATGCTGAGGTGGAGACCGAGGTGGCTCCACCGGCGGAGGGAGAGCGGAAGTGAGATGAGGGGTATGCGATACACGGATTACGATGCATTGATCCCCATGGTCGTCGAGCAAACGAGTCGGGGCGAACGCGCCTATGATATCTTCTCTCGTTTGCTCAAGGACAATATCATCTTCATCGGCACACCCATTGATGATACGGTCGCGAATTTGGTGATCGCTCAGTTGCTCTTCCTGGAGGCCGAGGATCCGGATCGTGACATTTCCCTCTACATCAACAGTCCGGGGGGCTCGATCACGGCCGGACTGGCCATTTACGATACGATGCAGTTCATCCGCCCCGACGTGCAGACGATCTGCGTCGGGCAGGCGGCTTCGATGGCGGCCGTGCTCTTGGCCGGAGGGGCGAAGGGGAAGCGATTCGCCCTGCCGAACTCACGCATTCTCATTCATCAACCCCATGCGGGGGGGATCTCCGGGCAGGCGACCGATATTAAAATCGCCGCCGAGGAGATCCTGCGCATGCGACGCCTGATCTCCTCGATCCTGGCTCGACATACGGGCCAACCTTTAGAGGTGATCGAGCGGGATGTGGAGCGCGATCTGATCATGACGGCGGAGCAGGCCGTCAGCTATGGAATCATTGACCACGTCATCACCCATCGCGGAGAATCCTGAGGTGAGGCCTCGCCGATGAGCCGCCGGTAGTCGGGAGGGGATGGTGGCGCGAGCGCGGGCCCAGAGACATTCATGAGCGAGGAGAGGAGCCCATGGTGCGAAAGACGGGGGAGGTGGCGCGATGTTCCTTCTGTGGACGATTCCAAAACGAGGTGAAGAAGTTGATCGCTGGTCCGAACGTCTATATTTGCAACGAATGCGTCGAAATCTGCAACGCCCTCATGTCCGAGAATGCGGTCCTCTCCGACGCCATCGGACCCGCTCCCCAACCTAAACTTCCCAAGCCGACGGAGATCAAAGAGTTCCTTGACCAATACGTCATCGGGCAGGAGGAGGCGAAGAAGAAACTCGCCGTCGCCGTCTATCAGCATTACAAACGCGTCCTCATGAGTCGCACCGCCAGCGATGTGGAGATCCAAAAGAGCAACATCTTGCTCATCGGGCCCACGGGCACGGGCAAGACCTTGCTCGCGCAGACGCTCGCGAAGATGCTCGACGTCCCGTTCGCCATCGCGGATGCGACGACGCTGACCGAAGCCGGCTATGTGGGCGAGGATGTGGAGAATATCCTTTTGCGCTTGGTCCAGGCGGCCAACGGCGATATCGAGCGGGCGCAATGCGGCATCATCTACATTGACGAGGTGGATAAGATCGCCAAGAAAGACGAGAGCCCTTCGATCACGCGCGACGTCTCCGGCGAAGGCGTACAGCAAGCCCTTTTGAAAATCCTCGAGGGCACGATCGCGAACGTCCCTCCCTATGGGGGGCGCAAACATCCCCATCAAGAATTCATCCCTGTGGATACGACGAACATCCTCTTCATCTGCGGGGGGACCTTCGTGGGGTTGGAGAAGATCATCGAGCGGCGTTTGGGGGGACGCTCGGTCGGCTTCCGCGCGGAGATTCGCACGGCCGCCGAACGACGGCGGGAGAACATCCTCACGCACGTGCAGCCGGAGGATTTGATTAAGTTCGGTCTCATCCCGGAGTTCGTGGGGCGGCTTCCGGTGATCGCCACCCTGCATGAATTGGATGAGGTCGCCCTGGTGGAGATCCTCACCAAGCCCAAGAACGCCATCATCAAGCAGTATCAGAAGCAATTTGAGTTTGACAACGTGAAGCTGCGCTTCACCGAGGACGCCTTGCACGCCATCGCGCGTGAAGCCTTCCGGCGCAAAGTCGGCGCTCGCGGCCTGCGCATGATCCTGGAAGAGCTGATGCTGGATGCCATGTACATTCTGCCGACGCAGAAGAAGATCAAGGAATTCGTCGTCACGCGCGAGATGGTCGAGCGGCGGTGCGTCATGTTTCCGCTTCTGGAGAAGAAGGCGGGGTGATCGGTCGGGCGCGACCAGTTCCCCTATGCGCGAGTGCGGCAGTGTGACATCGAAGGAGGCGAGCCCTCGTCCGCTCGTTCCCGTCTGCGATGCGGGATCCTTCCTGGGCATGGTGAGCGCATCGGGGCGAAGGAGGCCGCTGGGCGGCCGGCGTCGGCCTCGATCCCGATGTCCTCGATGCCCGCAGAAGTTGATCTCACTCCGATGAAGAGGTGGGGGCGCATTCGCCCTCGCCCAAGGCGATGATGAAGATCGCGTCCGCGCGATTACATGCGAGCGTCTATCGGCTGGAGGATCTCCCGCAAGACGAGAAGCCGGAGATCGTCTTCCTGGGGCGCTCGAACGTCGGAAAATCGAGCGTGATCAACAGCCTGTTGCGGAGGCACCATCTGGCGCGGACCAGCTCTACTCCGGGACGGACGCGCGGCGTGTATTTCTATGCGATCAACGAGCGCTTCTACTTCGTGGATATGCCGGGATATGGATACGCCGAAGTCCCTCACTCCCTGCGTCGGGCATGGCAGCGGTTGATTGAGGGATATTTGGAGAATCGCCCGCAGATCCGCCTCTCGCTGCTCATCGTGGACGCACGCCATGAGCCGACGCCCCTGGACCGCCAGATGCGCGAGTGGTTGGAGGGTCACCGGCGGCCGTACATTGTCCTCTTGACCAAGGCGGACAAGCTCTCGATGAGCGAAGTGAAGCGCTCGGTGGAGCGGGCCGCGTGCGTCTTCCCCACTGTGACGATCATCCCGTACTCGGCGCGGACGGGACTCGGTCGTGAGGAGGTGTGGCGGGAGATCGAGAATGCCTTATCGTCACATTAGGCGATGGCGCGCCCACGCGCCTGTGACACGGAGAAAGGGGGGATCGCCTATGGCCCTGGACCTGAACGGATTGCGGGAGTTGAGTCTCTCACGGCTGGTGCGAATCGCCGAGGACCTCGGTGTCTCGAACGCGCGAGATCTGCGCAAGCACGAGTTGATCTTCAAGATCCTTCAAGCGCAGGCCGAGCGCAACGGCTTCATCTTCGTCGAGGGCGTGCTCGAATGTCTCCCGGAGGGGTTTGGGTTCCTGCATTCGCCCGAGCACAATTATCTGCCGAGCCCTGAGGACGTATACGTCTCCCCCTCACAAATTCGGCGGTTCCATCTGCGCACGGGCGACATCATCTCCGGTCACGTGCGCCCTCCGCAAAACGGGGAGCGGTATTTCGCGCTCCTCAAGGTCGAGGCGATCAACTACGAGCCGCCGGAATGGCATCGGGAGAAGGTCCCGTTCGATCATCTCACGCCGCTCTATCCGTGCGAGCGCATTCGGATGGAGGTGGGGCCGGAGAATCTCTCGGCGCGCGTCTTGGATCTGTTGACGCCGATCGGGAAGGGGCAGCGGGGATTGATCGTCTCTCCGCCGCGAGCGGGGAAGACGATGCTCTTGCAGAATATCGCCAATTCGATCACGCGGAATCATCCGGAGATCATCCTCATCGTCCTCTTGATTGACGAGCGGCCCGAGGAGGTGACCGATATGATGCGCTCGGTTCACGGGGAGGTCATCAGTTCGACCTTCGACGAACCGGCGACGCGCCATATCCAAGTGGCCGAGATGGTCCTCGAGAAAGCGAAGCGATTGGTCGAGCATGGGCGCGATGTCGTCCTCCTCCTGGATTCGATCACGCGGCTGGCGCGGGCGTATAACGCCACGGTGCCTTCCTCAGGAAGAGTCCTCTCCGGCGGCATCGAGGCGAATGCCCTGCGCCATCCCAAACGCTTCTTCGGCGCCGCGCGCAACATTGAGGAAGGGGGATCGCTCACGATCATCGCCACGGCGCTCATTGATACGGGCTCGCGCATGGACGACGTCATCTTCGAGGAGTTCAAGGGGACGGGCAACATGGAGATCCATCTCGATCGCCGCCTCGTGGACAAGCGGGTCTTCCCGGCCATCGACCTCTTGCGTTCGGGCACGCGAAAGGAGGAGTTGCTCATTCCGCCCGAAGACCTCAATCGCATCTTCGTCCTGAGACGCATCCTCAGCCAGCTCTCGCCGGTGGAGGCGATGGAGCTCCTCTTGGAGAAGCTGAGCAAGACCCGCTCGAACGCCGAATTCCTCGCCTCCATGCAAAATCTCGATTGAGTCCGCCTGGCGCGCTTTCGATTGACAGGGGGCGAGAGGGGGATTTATGATCTCGCTGGATTCGCGCGGAGGAGAGCCCAAAGAGGAGGGGAGGATGAGAAGCGGCGTGAAGCGAGTCCTCATCAGCATGGCCGTCATCGTGGGGATGCATCTGATCGTTGGTGCCTTAGTCTCACTCTACGCGCAGCGCATCGCCGAATCGGAATCGGAACCGCTGATAGCGACGCTGCGATTCGGGAACCCCTTGTTCTTAGCCATCACGCTGGGGAGTTTCTTCATCGGCGGATTGATCCTCGGTCTCATGCAAGAGCGCGTCATCCTGGGGGAACCGGTCGTCGCTGCGCTGGGCGCGATGGTCGTGACTTCACTCGCCGTCTTGGGGGGAGCGTCGGAGACCATTTTTCTTGTCTCCTTCGCGAAGGCGGGGGCGTGGATGTCCTTTCTGATCACGATCGCCGTTGGCGTTGTCGCGACGGTCGCCGGGGCATTGATCGGAGAGCGCTTGCGAACGCCGGCTGAGGAGACGCCGATCGTTCGGGCTTCGATCGCCACGGGCTTGGGATTGGTGATCATCGGCCCCTTTCTCCTGCTCATGCCCTATGGGTTACCGTGGTATATCGTGGTGATCGCCATCTTGGTCGTCCTCGTGTTGGTGGGCGTGGCCTATTACCTCTTCGTCGAAGGACCCACCTTCGAGCAGGAGGTGAGTGAGATCTCCATCAGTCCGGAGCGGAAAGAGTGAAGTCGCGCGCCCGCACTGGCGGGCGAAGACTGGCGTCGAGACCCACTCGCTCCTGTGAGCGAGCGGCCAAAAGCCCTCACGACGGGTAGGGGGCTGCGGAGGGAGACCGATTCATCCCAAGCGGCGGAGAAGCTGCCGATGCTCCTGCCATAACTCCTCAGGGAGACGGTCACCGAATCGGCGGAAGAATTCGGCGATGGCTTCCGCTTCCCGACGCCACTCGTTCGGGTCCACGCGTAACAGCTCCCGCATCGTTTCTTTCGAGAGCGCGAGCCCTTCCCAATCAAGGGCTTCGGGTGTGGGAACATACCCGATGGGCGTCTCCTCGGCCTCGCCGCGTCCGTTCACCCGCTCGATGATCCACTTGAGGACGCGGAGATTCTCGCCGAATCCCGGCCAGAGAAACCGACCGCTCTCATCCATGCGGAACCAGTTGACGTGGAAGATGCGGGGCATTCTCGAGCTTCGAGTACCCATCCAAAGCCAATGGCGAAAGTAATCGGCCATGTTGTAGCCGCAGAAGGGAAGCATCGCCATGGGATCGCGCCGCACGACGCCAATTTCTCCCATTGCGGCAGCCGTCGTCTCCGAGGCCATGCTCGCACCGACGAAGACACCGTGCACCCAATCGAACGCCTCATAGGCGAGCGGCGCCACGCGCGCCCGCCGTCCGCCGAAGAGGATCGCCGAGATCGGGACTCCCTGCGGGTCCTCCCAATGCGGGGAGATCGAGGGACATTGGCGCGCTGGCGCCGTGTATCGCGCATTGGGATGCGCAGCCGGTCGGCCGCTTGCCGGCGTCCACGGCTTCCCCTGCCAATCATAGGCGAATTCCGGGGGATCGCTCATCCCCTCCCACCAGGGTGTCCCTTCCGGCGTCAGCGCGACGTTCGTGAAGATGGAGTTGCGCGAGAGCGCGATCATCGCATTGGGATTCGTCTTCGCGCTCGTGCCAGGAGCGACGCCGAAAAATCCCGTCTCCGGATTCACTGCCCAGAGGCGGCCATCGGGACCAAATCGCAGCCATGCGATGTCATCGCCGACTGTCCAGACCTTATAGCGGCTCAAGGCCGGTGGGGGGACGAGCATGGCGAGATTCGTCTTCCCGCAAGCGCTCGGGAACGCGCCGGCCACATACGTCACGTTCCCTTCCGGGTCCTCAATGCCGATGATCAGCATGTGCTCGGCTAACCATCCCTCGTCCCGCGCTTCGACGCTCGCGATGCGCAGCGAATGGCACTTCTTTCCGAGCAGGGCATTGCCGCCATATCCCGACCCGATGCTCCAAATGGCGCGCTCCTCCGGGAAGTGGCAGATATAGCGACGTTCCGGGCTCAGATCACCCAGCGAATGCAGGCCGCGAACAAAGCGATCGGAGCCGTCCAAGTGTTCGAGCGCGATCTTCCCCATGCGCGTCATGATGCGCATGTTCGCGACGACGTACGGGCTGTCGGTCACTTCGACGCCGACCTCGCTGAAGGGGGAGCCTGGCGGCCCCATCAGATACGGGACGACGTACATCGTCCGGCCCTTCATGCACCCACGAAAGAGCGCGCCCACGCGCTCGTGCGCTTCCTGCGGAGAGATCCAATTGTTCGTCGGCCCCGCATCCTCCGGCTTCGGCGTGCAGATGAACGTCAGATGCTCGGTTCGAGCGACATCGGTCGGATGGCTGCGATGCAAGTAACAGTTGGGATACTTCCGCTCATTGAGCCGCAAGAGCGTCCCATCGTCGAGCATCTGCTCAAGGAGAGCATGATATTCCCTTTCAGACCCATCGCACCAAACGATGCGATCCGGTTGCGTCATGCGCGCGACGTCCTCGATCCATTCGTTCAAAGCCGTGTTGGACATATGAGTGCCTCCAAAGTGTGGAAAACCCGGTGCATCCCGAAGCCCTCTCCTCAGCGGGAGAGCCCAGGGCAACGAAGAGACCCATAAGGCCCTTATCGCCCTCGTTCATGACCCCTGCTCCGAGTGCCCGCGATAGCGGAAATTATACTTGGCCAGTGGGGTGTTTTTCTAGCTTTCGGCTTCCATCTCTCGAAGGCGTTCTCGGAATTCGATGGCCTTGCGGGTGATGGCGCGCGGGCGCGGTCCGTCGGCGGGTTCCACGTACCCCTCGCGCTCCATCATGTCGATGATCGAGGCGGCGCGCCCGTAGCCGATGCGCAACCGGCGTTGGAGAACGGAGGTAGACGCGCGTCCCATCTCCACGACGATCTTGAGGGCTTCTTCGTATAGTTCGTCGCGCTTCTCTCCGCCGCTTTGCGCGGCCGCATATTCTTTGTCCGACATCAAGACGGTCTCATCGTACTGCGGCGCACCTTGAGCTTTCAGAAACTCCACCAGGCGCTTGATCTCCGCTTCCTCAAGAAAGGCGCCATGCACGCGCACCAAGCGCGAGGAGCCTGGCGGGAGAAAGAGCATGTCGCCTCGCCCCAGGAGAGCCTCCGCTCCGTTGGCGTCAAGGATCGTGCGCGAATCCACTTTCGAGGAGACGCGGAAGGCGATCCGACACGGGAAGTTCGCCTTGATGAGTCCCGTGATGACGTCCACCGAAGGCCGCTGCGTCGTCAAGACTAAGTGAATGCCGACGGCGCGCGCCATCTGCGCCAAGCGCGTGATCGCCGTCTCGACCTCGCTCGAAGCGATCATCATCAGATCGGCCAGCTCGTCGATGATGATGACGATATACGGGAGCGGACGAATGGGTTCTCCACTCTCCAGCGCGAGCGGCCAATCCGTGAGGTCGCGGATCTCGCGGTTGAACTGCTCGATATTGCGCACGCCGAAGCTCGCCAGCAGTTTATACCGATTCTCCATCTCCGCGACCGCCCATTTCAGGGCATACGCGGCGCGCTTCGGATCGGTGACGATCGGCGCCAGCAGATGGGGGATGCCATCGTAGAGTCCCAGCTCCAGGCGCTTCGGGTCAATGAGGATGAACCGCACCTCCTCGGGCGTCGCTTTGAAGAGGATGGAGGCGAGGATGCAATTGACCGTCATGGACTTGCCCGAGCCCGTCGCCCCGGCGATCAGAAGGTGCGGCATCTTCGTGAGATCGCTGACGTAGACTCCCCCGTCAATAGTCTTGCCCAGGGCGATCGTCAGGCGAGAGCGGGACTCCTGGAATTTCTTCGACTCGATGATCTCGCGCAGCCGGATCAGTTCGCGATGCTTGTTCGGGACCTCGATGCCGATGGTGGACTTACCGGGGATGCGATCAATGCGAATGGATTCGGCTTCGAGCGCCAGACAGAGGTCTTCGACCAGACTGACGATGCGACTGTACTTGATCCCCGGATCCGGTTTGAACTCGAAGGTCGTGACAACAGGGCCTGGACTGATTTGATGCACGTGACCTGTGATGCCGAATTCTTTGAATTTCTCAGCCAGCAGGACAGCGCGTTGCATCAATTCGTCATGGGCCTGTTCGTGTGGAGGGGACGGTTCGATGAGCATTTCGACAGCGGGAAGCTGAAATCGTCCACTGGGACTCGTCGCCACGGAGCGCTCCGCGAGGCTCGCTTTCTCCACCTGCTTGGCGCTTCGGACTGAGGCTGTCGAGAGCATCTCGGCGATCGGATCGGCTGTGACCTGGCGCGCCGGCTCGCCAAGTCCGCGCCGCACGGTCGGGATCGGCGATGCACTGCGGCGTTCGATGATCTCTTCGACATCCACCGGCACTGGAGGAACCAGGCTGCGCGTCCGCGGTTCCGCTTCAAGATCGGCCTCCGAGAGCGAAAGCGCAGGTTCTGCTGCTCGGTCCTCCTGCGAAGTCGGTCGCTCCGGTGCCCTCGCCGATTCGGTGAAGCCGAGCGTCTCCCAAGCGACAACCTTCGGCTTAGGCGCACTCGTGGACTCCGCAGACGGCGGCATCGGCGCTTCGGGAGCGCGCTTGGCGGGCTTTCGGAAGCGAGCGACGGCGTGGCGCAGGGCGCGGATCATGGCTTCTCCAACAGCGATCACGGAGAAGTCTCCCACGGCCATGAGGGCGAGGATCACCACTACGCTGAGCACCAGAGCCGCGCCCACGGTGTTCAAGATGGCCACAAGCTGCGTCGCCATAATCGTCCCCAGCATTCCTCCGGGACGGACCGTCGGCCACACGACATAGTCCTTAGGGAAGAGCACGCTCAGCAATCCCGCCCCTGCCAGCAGAATGCCCATCCAGCCGATGCCCTTCGCCAGTGAGGCGCGCAGAGGACGCGATCGAAGTTTCGCCCACGCCCAGCCGAACAGCAATGCCGGCATCCCAAAGGCCGCCAATCCGAGCATCTGAAGGCAGAAGTCGGCCAGATACGCCCCCACGCGTCCGACCTTGTTCTGGACGATCGAACGGGAGGTGAGCACGTTCCAGGAGGGATCTTCCGGGTGATAGGAGAGCACGCTCAGCAGGAGGATCGCACCGGTAGCCAGCAGCAGGAGGCCAAGGGCCTCATCCGCGCGCGAGCGCGAGGACCTGTTCAGAGGGGGGGGAGAGGCGACCATGCGCGTCCTCTTCAGTCCGTCTTCATCGGCGCCGGCTCAAGGGCGCCCCGCCGCTTCGCGATCAGATACTGCCGGATGAACTCGTCGATCTCGCCATCCAAGACGGCGTCCACATCGCTTGTCTCATATCGCGTCCGCAGGTCTTTCACCAACTTGTAGGGATGAAGGACGTAGCTTCGGATTTGCGAACCGAAGCTGATCTCACGCTTGTTCTGCTCGAACTGCTGCCGTTCGGCCAGGCGCTTCTGCCGCTCATACTCGTAGAGCTTGGCCCGGAGAATCCGCATGGCCATCTCGCGGTTCTGATGCTGCGAACGTTGATTCTGGCAGGAGACGACGATCCCCGTCGGCAGGTGGGTGATGCGCACGGCCGATTCGGTCTTATTGACGTATTGCCCCCCAGCTCCGGAGGAACGGAACGTCTCGATGCGCAGATCCTTCTCATCGATCTCGACGACGATGTCTTCATCCAAATCGGGGTAGACGGAGACTGAAGCGAAACTCGTCTCGCGGCTGTGAGCGATATTGAAAGGCGAGAGGCGCACGAGCCGATGCACGCCCGATTCGGCGCTCAAGTAACCGTAGGCGTATTCCCCCTCGACGCGGAACGTCGCCGATTTGATCCCCGCTTCCTGACCCGGCTGGAGATCGAGCAGTTCGGTCGTATAGCCGTGCTTCTCCGCCCAGCGCAAATAGAGGCGCAGGAGCATCTCCGCCCAATCTTGGGCGTCCGTCCCTCCGGCTCCCGCTGTGATCGTGACGATGGCGTTGCCCGCATCGTGCTTTCCAGAGAGCAATGCCTTCAGCTCCATCTCCTCGATCGTGGTCGCCAGACGGGAAGTGCGTTCCCGCAGCTCCTGGAGGAACCCCTCGTCTTCCTGAGCCAAGTCGAGGAGGATCTCGACTTCCTCCAGCTCGCGTTCGAGGCGCTCGAGGGCTTCGATCTCAGATTCCAAGCGGTGTCGAACGCGCAGCGTCTGCCCGGCGCGCGCCGGATCATTCCAGAAGCCCGGCTGCGCCATCGTCTCCTCGAGTCGAGCCAGCTCCGCTCGCTTCGACTCGATGTCAAAGGAACCTCCTGAGTTCGAGTGCGCGTTCCCTCAGTTCCTCGTGCTTTTGGCGAAACTCTTCGATCATCGGTCCATCACACCTTGCCATTGGTTTGAATCCGACAATAGGGTAGCTTAAAATTGGCCTTTCCGCAACGACTTTGTGCGGATGAGCGTGGGGGGAGCGACAGCCCCGCCTCTCCGCATGTCGGTCCAGAGTGGAAGGAGGGAGGCATGCGTCGAGCGATTTATCCGGGATCGTTCGATCCCATCACCAATGGACATCTCGACCTGATCGAGCGAGCCGCGCGGCTCTTCGACGAAGTGATCGTCGCCGTGCTCATCAATCCGGCGAAAACGCCTCTCTTCACGGTCCAGGAGCGCGTGGAGATGATCCGCGAGGTCATTCGGTCTCCCCAGATTCGCGTGGATACATTCGACGGGTTGCTCGTTGAATATGCGCGTGAGGTCGGGGCGCAGGTCATCATTCGAGGGATTCGCGCGATCTCCGATTATGAGTACGAATTCCAGATGGCCCTCATGAATCGGCGGCTTGATCCGACGATCGAGACGATCTTCATGATGCCGGCCGAACCCTATACCTACCTCAGCTCTCGCCTCGTGAAGGAAGTGTGCGCGCTCGGAGGGAACATCGCGGGCGTTGTTCCACCGGGCGTCGAGCGGCGGATGAGAGAGAAGTTCTTCGGAAAGACCTGATCCCATGCGAACGGAAGGAGGAGAGGATGGGCGACGAATGGATGGTCAACGGGGGCGGGTTTCCCGCAGCCGAGCGGGTGCGTCTCATGGAAGCATCGTCCACGCTGGCCGTTCTGCAAGCGGCCGAACGATTGCGCGCTGCCGGACAGCGCGTGCTCGATCTGGGAGCGGGAGAGCCGGATTTTCCAACGCCCGAGCATATCAAGGAGGCGGCTCGCCGCGCTCTGGCGGAGAATTTCACTCGCTATACGCCGGCCGCCGGGATCGCCGAATTGCGCGCCGCGATCGCTCGAGGCTTGAACGAGCGCTTCGGCTCGACCTATACCCCCGAACAGGTCATGGTGACAGCCGGAGGGAAGCAGGCGATCTTCAACGCCATTGTGACCCTCATCGAGCCGGGGGATGACGTTCTGATCCCCGCTCCCTATTGGGTGACGTTCCCGCAGATCGTCACGTTCGCGGGTGGACGAAATGTCTTCATCTCCACAGAGGCGAATGCGTTTCACCTCACAGCGGAGATGGTCGGCGAAACGTTGACGCCGAGGGCGAAACTCCTCATCCTCAACTCCCCGAGCAATCCGACGGGGAGCGTGATCCCGCCGACTGAATTCCGGCGCATCGTGGAGCTGGCCCTCGAACGCGGGTGCTACGTCATCTCTGATGAATGCTATCGCGAATTCGTCTATCCCCCGCATGTCCCGTCTTCGGCGGCCTCGCTGCCGGAAGCTTTGCGCGAGCGCGTGTTGATCGTCGGATCGTTCTCCAAGACCTACGCGATGACAGGATGGCGCATCGGGTATGCCGTTGGCCCGCAGGCCTGGATTCGCGAGATGATCAAAGTCCAGAGCCATTCCACATCGAATCCGACCTCGATCGCCCAGAAGGCCGCTTTGGAAGCGCTCACGGGGCCCCAAGAATCGGTAGCGCACATGCTTCGGGAATATCAACGGCGGCGCGACTTCCTGGTCGAAGCGCTCAACAGCGTGCCGGGGATCCGATGCGCAGAGCCCGAAGGGGCTTTCTACGTCTTCCCCAACGTGCGGGATCTGATGCGCGCGCGCGGCGTTCGGACGTCGAGGGACTTGGAGGTGCGTCTCCTCGAAGAATGTCAGATCGCGCTCACGGCGGGGGTGTCCTTTGGCACGGAGGGATATGTGCGTCTCTCTTACGCCACGTCTTTAGGGGTGCTTCGAGAGGCTGTCACGCGGTTGATCCGATTCGCCCATGCGCGGGCGTGAGCGGGATCTTGGGGAGGAAACCCATCCCGCGTGAGGAAGAGCATATCGGCACGAAAGGAGACGCATGCCAGTGCGTCCGCTTTCACATAGCCGATGGGATACGCGGTCAGGTGGATATGGTGAGGGAGCGGTGAACCGTGGCGTTCACGGCGAGTGATTTCTCGGAGCTCATCCGCTCCCTGGCGCAGCACTCGGAGTAGTAGGTGGAATCGCATCGTCTGATTTTGACGGAAGACCTTTTGAAGAGGAGTTGGTCGAAGCGCCGTAGCACTCGGTTTGCTGGTGGGGCGAGGCCAACGCGTTCCGCCTTGCGGAGTCCTCGCTCGTGATCACGCGAGAGCATGAGATTTCCCCGAACGCTCGCGAGCGTCGGTCACTCCTTGCCTTTTCCCATGGGTTCGTGTATTTCTGCTTGGCTGTAGGGGGTGACGCTATGACGGAGGGAGGAGAACATGAGACGTCATATCGCTGCGTTTCTCTTTTTGCTACTGGTCATCTCTCCATGGGTTCGAGCCGAAGAGCCGGTAGACTTACAAGCGATCGTGCGGATCAAGCAGGAAGGGTTTGGGAATTCCAAGGTCATGGAGATCGCGAGTTACCTCACGGATGTGTATGGGCCGCGGTTGACGGGCTCCCCGAATCTGAGAGCTGCGAGCGAATGGGCGCGCCAGAAGTTCACAGAGTGGGGGCTTGTGAACGCCCGTCTGGAACCATGGGGGACCTTCGGACGAGGGTGGTCGGTCGAGCGGTTCTCCGTTGAGATGCTCGAGCCAACCTACATGCCGATCATCGCCTACCCGAAGGCATGGACGCCGGGAACCGAAGAAACGGTGGTGGGCTCTCCGGTGCTGGTCACACTCCGCTCGGAGGAGGATTTCACCGCCTACAGAGGGAAGCTCAAGGGAGCTATCGTCATGCTGCAGCCACCGCGTCAAGCGGTCACGCGCTTTGAGCCGGATGCGCGGCGGCATAACGAGGAGGATTTGAAACGTCTGGCGCAGGCTCCGGAGCCGGGGGCGCGCTCTCCCATGGAGGTGCAACGAGAGGAGCTGCGCGCTCAACGCGCCCTACAGGAAAAAATCCAGCGATTCCTCCGTGAGGAGGGCGTGGCCGTTGTGCTGGAGCCCAGTCGCGGCGAACACGGGACGATCTTCGTCACTGGAGGTGGATCCTATCGGATGAATGCCGAACCGGTTGTGCCTTCGCTCGTCGTCGCCATCGAGCATTATGCGCGGATCGCGCGCCTGCTGGAGAAGAAGATCCCCGTGAAATTGGAGATCACCATCAAAACCCGCTTTCACGACGACGACCTGCAGGGCTACAACGTGCTGGCGGAGATCCCGGGCGTTGATCCGAGGCTCAAGGATGAGATCGTCATGCTGGGCGCGCATCTGGACTCTTGGCATACGGGTACGGGAGCGACCGATAACGCCGCCGGATCGGCCGTCGTCATGGAGGCCGTGCGAATTCTCAAAGCGATCGGTGTCCAACCGCGGCGCACGATTCGCGTCGCTCTCTGGACGGGAGAGGAGCAGGGGCTGCTGGGCTCGCGCGCTTATGTGGAGAAGTATTTTGGTAATCCGCGCACGATGGAGCTGAAGCCCGATCACGCGAAGATCTCCGCCTATTTCAATCTCGATAATGGGACAGGTCGGATCCGTGGCATTTATCTTCAGGGTAACGATGCCGTGCGGCCGATCTTCGAAGCCTGGCTGCGCCCCTTCCATGATTTGGGAGCGACGACGGTGACGATTCGCGGCACAGGCGGCACCGATCACCTCGCCTTCGATGCCGTGGGAATCCCCGCCTTCCAGTTCATCCAAGATCCGATCGACTATAGCACGCGCACCCATCACACGAATATGGACGTCTACGATCGGCTCCTGCCGGGCGATCTGATGCAAGCGGCCGTGATCATGGCCTCGTTCGTCTATCACGCGGCCATGCGCGATGAGAAGCTTCCTCGCAAACCGTTGCCACGACCGCAGTCTGGGCCTCAGATTCCGCCGCAGGAGTGACGTCTCTCGCCGGCGCCTGCGTCATGGCGGGGAAAACTCCGCGTCGAGCGCTTGGCGCACGACGCGGGCCAGTTCCCTTCGCTCGTAGGGTTTCTGCACGACGCCCAGAGCCCCTTGGGCGAGTAATTCGGCGGCGACGTGTTCCGGACTATAACCGGTGATCAGCAGGATCTTCGCTTTCGGATTGATGCGGCGCAGTTGATGAAACGCCTCATGCCCGCTCATGCGCGGCATGACGACGTCGAGCAAGACCAAGTTGATCTGCGAATGCCAGGCCGCATAGAGGGCCACGCCCTCATGCCCATCTCGTGCGGTGAGCACGCGGTAACCGAGCGATTGCAACATCTGTCGGCCGAGTTCCAGGACGACGGCTTCATCCTCAATGAGCAGGATCGTCTCGTGCCCGCCGCGAATCTCTCCATCTTCGAAAGGAAGCTCGCTCGAGATCGGCTGCGGCGCGAGAGAGGGCAAATAGAGACGAAACCGAGTCCCGCGTCCCACTTCGCTCTCGACGTCAATCCATCCGCCGTGCGCTTTGACGATCCCGTACGCGATGGCCAGTCCGAGGCCCGTTCCCTTGCCGACCTCCTTCGTGGTGAAGAACGGTTCGAAGATGTGGGGCAGGATGTGCGGAGGGATACCGGAGCCGGTATCGCTGAGCGTCAGCCGCACGAAGCGTCCCGGCTGAACATAAGGGACAGCCGGGGCTTCAACATCTACGAGACGCGCTTCGATGCGCAGACGCCCACCGGTCGGCATCGCATCGCGCGCATTGATGGCGATGTTGAGGAGCACCTGTTGGAGCTGGGACGGATCGGCTTCGATGAAGAGCGCCTCTTGTGGCAGATCTAACTCGATCTCGATATGCTCCGGCAGCGTGCGCCTGAGTAAAGCGGTGAATTCGCCGAGAAAGCCGTGAAGATCGCACTTCTCCCGCTCGCCCGTAGAGGGGCAACTGAAGAGCAAGAGTCGCCGAACAAGATCGCGCGCTCGCGCCCCGAGCGAGAGAATATGACGCAGATATTCGGCGAGCTCATGGTGCGGCCCCAGCTCCATGAGCGCCAGCTCGGCGAACCCCATCACCCCCGTGAGGATGTTGTTGAAATCGTGGGCAATGCCCCCGGCGAGCGTCCCGATGGACTCCATCTTCTGCGCTTGGTAGAGCTGCTCCTGCAGCTTCAGCCGCGCCTCTTCTTCGCGAAGCCGTTCGATCTCAACGCCGATGCGTTGGCCGATAATCTGCAGCAAGTGCGCATCGGCTTCGGTGAATGCCCGCGGATGCCTCCCGAAGGCGTTGATTATGCCCAACAGGTCGCCGGTGCTGCTGAGGATCGGCGCGCCGATGTAGGATTCGATGTGAAGGGTCGTCAGGAGCGCGTCTTCGGGGAACATCTCTCGCGCGCCACACGGATACGCGCACCACTCGGCCCGCGATATAACGCCCTCGCAGGGCGTGCCGCGCAGCGCGTAAGAGAGATCATGCTGGAGCTCCCCATCGCTATAGAACGCCAACGCGCGCACTCGCGTACCCTCTTCTTCCACTATGCCGAGCAGAGCGTACTGGACTTCGAAGAGTTGAGCGAGCGTGCGGGCCGCGTGATCGAACAGCTCTTGTCGCTGGAACCGAGTGACCAGATCGTAGATGCGCGCCACGTGTTCGCGAGCGCGCCGTTCGGCTTCCTCGACGCGCTTTCGCTCGATGATCACGGCAATGTGATTCCCGACGGAGGTCAAGAACTCCAGATCGCGATCCGTATAGGCGTGTTCGTCCTCATAGTGTTGGACGACGAGCACACCGATCATCTCCTTCGGCGTGCGCAACGGCACACCCAGCCAACACGCGGCGGGTGTCCCCACGATCTCTAATTCCCCTTGTTCGACCAACTGGCGGCAACTCTCTCGCGTGAGCCGCTGCGGCCGCCCGGTCCGGAACGTGTAAGCCGTCGCCGTCTTCTCCCCGCGCAAGGGGGGAGGCGGTGCATCGTATTGATCGGCGAAGTAGGGGAAGTGGAAAAATCCGGTTTGCGCATCATAGAGGGCGATGAAGCAATTCTCCGCCGAGAGCACACGCTTCAGAGCACGGTGGATCACGGGGAACAACTCGTTGAGATCGGCGATCGTCGTGGCCCCTTGCGTGATCTCCAGCATCGCTTCGCGCTCAGCCTCCGCTCGCTTCAGCTCGGTGATGTCCAGCAGCGCGCCCTCGTAATAGAGCACGCGCCCCTCGGCATCGCGGACGACGCGCGCGACATCGTGAACCCAGAGCGTCCGCCCCGTGCGCGTTCGGAGGAGATGGTCCTCTTCGAGGATCCCGCGCTCCTCAAGCTGCCGACGCCATAGCTCGCGCTCCTGTGGGCGGGCCCAAATCTCATGGGCGGGGATGGCCAAGAGCGCCTCCACGTTCGGGTATTCTAAGAGTCGCGCCAGTGTGGGATTGGCCATCACAACTCGCCCTTCGGGCGTACTTCGGTAGAGGCCGACGATCGTGTTCTCGAAAAGGTCGTGATACTCCTTCTCGGAGCGCGCCAGCTCTTCGTAAAGACGCACGCTCTGGATGACTTGAGCCGCTTGGTGGGCGAAGATGCTGAGCACGCGCGCATCTTCAGATGCGAACCCGCCGGGCTTATCCAAAGCGAAGATGACGCCGATCGCCTCCCCCTTGGCGAACATGGCGGCAGCCAGAAGGTTCTCGACGCCGAACTCTAGGGCGAGCGGTTGCAAGGGGCGAGGGATCTCTTCCCGGCAATTGGCGATGTAGGGACTGTGCGTCTGCAGATCCCAAAGCAGTTCCTCGCTCACGACGTACGGGGCGGTTTTCGCCAGCACGTCCTCGGCGCGATATCCCGGGAGTTCCGCGCGCAATGTCCGCATCGCCGGATCATATGTGGCGATCACGCATCGCGTCGCGCCGATCAAACGGGCGATCAGCTCCGTCAGTTCCCCGTAAACCTCGCGCACGTTTCGCACCGAACCAAGGAGGCGCGCGATCTCATACAGCCCATTCAGCTCGAAGAGCCGGTGTTGGACCTCTTGATAAAGACGCGCGTTTTCCAACACAATGGCTGCGTGCTCGGCGATCAATTTGGCGAACATCGCGTCTTCCGCCGTGAAGGCATTCGACCGCATCGTGCTCACCAGGAGCATGGCGATCGGTCTCTCCCGAACGCGAAGGGGAACGCCCAAGACGGAGCGAATGCCGAGCGCCTCCACGATCTCCGTGGGAATGAGGTCGCTCTGCGTCGCATCCGAGATGATCAACGGGCCGGAGGCTTCCTTCCACTCCCATCGGATGGGGAATTCGGCGATCCGTTTCCCTTTCAGCGAGCGGAGCAAATCGGCGCGTTCTGCATCCACGCCGTACGCCACGATGTCGAGGATCGCGTCCAGGTTCCGATCCGACACACACACGATCGTTTGCTCTGCGCGGAAGATCTCGGCGCACTTCTGAACGAGGATCTCGAGCAGTTCCCGCAGATCGAGCGTACGACTCATCGCCTGTACCAGCTCCTGCAAGGCCACCGTACGACGGCGCGCTTCCTCGATCCGACGCTTCGCTTGTGAGGCCCGGATCGCCCGCTCGACAGTCGAGGGGAGCAATTCCCAATATCCCATCTCTTTGACCACGTAATCGGTTGCCCCCTGTTTGAGGGCTTCTACGGCGACGCGTTCGTTGCCAAGCCCCGTGATCAGGATCACCGGCACATCCAACCCTCGGGCGCGTACCACACGGAGGAACTCTAAGCCGTCCATCCCAGGCATTCGATAATCGGCTAACAGGACGTCGAAGGTCTCGCGCTCCAACGCGTTCAGGCCTTCGAGAGCCGTCGTGACCGCCACGATGACGGTCTCTGAGCTCAATTGTTCCCTCAGGGCCCGCATTTCGAGCATCCGGTGATCGGGATCATCTTCGATCAAGAGGATGCGATATCCCGACCGCGCTTCCGAGGTCAAGGGCCCCTCCTCCGTATCCATGGGCGTTCTCTCCTGCATTTCGACCTCCTCGGTCTTCAGAAACTATCCCACAGGGGCTTCGCGCCGGGCCCGACCGAACTCCGAGCCCTGCAAAGCCCACGCCCATCATCTTCCTTCACCACAGGAATGAAGGGCTCTCTCCCTACGGCGTCGGTCCTAGGACGGTGGACTCTGGAGGCAGCGTATTGACCAAGATCCAGTAGAGCTTCAGCTCTCGCACCTTCCGGACGAAGTCGTCGAACTGAATGGGCTTCACGATGTAGGAATTCGCGCCGTTCAGGTAACTCCGCAGGATATCGGCCTCTTGTTCGGAACTGGTCAACATGATGATGGGGATCACCTTCAGGACGGAATCGCTCTTGATCTGCCGCAGGACTTCCAGTCCATTCACCTTCGGTAACTTGATATCGAGCAGGATGAGCCCCGGACGGGGTGCCGATTCCGGATCGGTATATTTCCCTTGGCGGTAGAGATAATCGAGCGCTTCTTGCCCATCCTCGACGACCCGCACCTCGTTGAGGATGTTGTTCAGCTCCAAGGCTCGCTTGATGAGCAAGACGTGATCGGGATTATCCTCGACAAGTAGGATCACGATAGGTTTCATCCGCTCCTCCCCCGCTGCGAAGATGTCAACCCGCTTGGGCCTTCCATAGGAAGAGCCGGATCCATCGCGTTTGGCGGCTCCATGGCGATGGGAAGAGTGAACCAGAACGTGCTCCCCTTTCCCAGTCCCTCCGATTCGACCCAAACATCCCCTCCATGCGCTTGGACGATCCGCTTCACGATTGTCAATCCGACGCCTGTGCCCTCATCGCTGTGATATTTGCCCGTGATGCGGTAGAAGATCTCGAAGATCTTCTCCCGATGTTCGGGCGCGATGCCGATGCCGTTGTCGCGAACGAAGAAGGCGGCGACGCCCTTTTGCTCCTCGCGCACGCCGATCTCGATCTCTGGAGGAACTTCCGGGCGGGAGAAACGCAGCGCGTTAGAGATCAAGTTCGCCCAGACTTGGCGAAGGCGCGCGCGCTCGCCGATGACCGTCGGAAGCGTGTCGGCGATGCGAATGCGCGCCTGTTTGAGTTCGATCTGTCCGTGCAGTTCGGCGAGCACGTCCTCGACGAGTTCGCGCATGGGGACCGGGCGATATGGCTCGCGCAACCTCCCGATGCGCGACAGCTCCAGCAGCTCGGCGATGAGTCGCTGCATTTGTTCCGTGTTGGCGTGAATTCGCTCTAAGTAAAAGGCCGCGTTCGGTGAGAGGCTTTCTCCCAGCTCTGCCCGAAGCAAGCTCGCGAGTCCCTGCAGGGAGATGACGGGCGCCTTCAGATCATGCGAGATCGTGTAGATGAGCGACTCCAACTCTTCCGCCTTCTCCGCGAGCTGGCGCGTGCGCTCGGCGACTCGCTGCTCCAGCTCTTCCGTTCGGCGTCGAAGACGCGCCGTGCGCCACCGATGGCCTCCGTAGAATAGGCCCAGCAGTCCGATCCCCATCGTCCCCCAGAACCACCACTTCTGCCAAAACGGAGCGCTAATTGTGAAGGCGAACGAAAGTGGCGACGACCACGCCCCTCGATACTTCCGAGCGCGCACCTGAAGGACATACGAACCCGGTGGCAGATTGGAGACGCGCAGCTCCCGACCTTCCAAAAACGCCCATTCATCTTGGAACCCTTTCAGCCGATATTCGATCTGCACCTGGCGTTCATTGAGGAACGACAAGGCCGCGATCCGCACGATCAGGGTGTTGTCCGCGTAGCCGACTTCCTGGCCGCGGGCATCCGCAAGCGCCGTCGCGGGGAAGGACCGAGCGCCAAGTCGCAGCTCTTGGAAGAGAAGGGTTGGAGGAGCGCCGCGCGTTAGATCGAACTGAGGGTCGTAGCGGCTCAAGCCCCCCATCGTCCCAAACCAGAGCGTGCCGTCGGCGTCCTCCCAGAACCCCCCAGCATTCGATTCCGGATCCGCATACCCCTCTTCCACACCATAGTTGATGAACGTCGTGCCGTCGAAGCGATCCACGCCGCGCGCCGTGCCGATCCAGATGTTTCCCCGGCGATCCGCGCCGAGCGAATACACGGCATCATTGGCCAACCCCTCACGCGTCGTGTAGTGCCGAAAGGTCTTTCCGTCGAAGCGCGTCACCCCGTGCGAGGAATGGTATCCGAACCAAATGTTTCCGCGCGCATCCTCGCAGAGGAAGTACGGTTGATCACTCGCCAATCCATCGCGCGTCGTATAAGTGCGCCAGCTTCGGCCATCCCATTGCGAGAGCCCCCGATCTCCGGAGATCCACACCCATCCGCGCCGATCCACGAGAATGCGCGCGTTAAAGAACGTCTGATTCTCGACCTGAACTGGCTCCAAGCGCGATCCCGTCCACTTGAAAACGCCCCCGGACATGGTCGCGATCCAGATCGCGCCCGCGCGATCCTGAGCCAGGGCGACCGTGAGGCCAAGGCGAGAGAGTATCGGGTCTTTCCGAAAGCGCGCGCCATCAAAGAGCGTAATCCCCGCGCGCGTCCCAATCCACAGCCATCCCCGACGGTCCTCCAAAAGGGCGAAGATGTAATCGTCCGTCAGCCCATCCCGCCGCGTGAAGTTTCGCCATCGAGTGCCATCGAAGCGGCTCAATCCTCCACTGGTTCCCACCCAGAGCCATCCCCGGTGATCCCGCACGATAGGACGTACGACATTGGAGCCGAGGCCATCCTCGGTGCGGTAGATCGTGAACGCGCGGCTGTGGAATTTGTAGAGTCCGCCCAGAACGCCGATCCAGAGGATACCCTCGCGATCCTCCAAGATGGCGCGCACGTCGGAGTAGACGAGTCCGTGAGCCGCCGCGAGCGTCGTGAGGCGATCGTCCTCGATCTTGAGCAACCCTTGTGGCGTCCCGGCCCATACGATGCCGAAGCGATCCGCGCATAACGCGACGACAGGGTAAGGCGTGGCATACTGTTTCGTCAGGCGCCCTCTCTCGTACACGCGCACGCCCGCGCGCGTCCCCACCCAGAGGCGATGTGTTCGATCTTCGGCGAGCGCACGGACACTCTGGCCGCGTAGGCCCTCCGAGTCGAGTGCGACGAAGCGCGACCCCGTCCAATAGGCGAGTCCAGCTTCCATCCCCACCCAGAGCCGACCCTGCGTATCCATGAGAAGTGCATTGACGCGCGGATCCGGAAGCCCATCCGCCACCGTGTAGGTGCGCCACCGCTGACCATCATAGCGACTGACTCCTCGGTGAGTTCCGCACCAAATCCCCCCTTCCCGATCTACCGCAAGCGCCGTGACGCGATTGTCGGCTAATCCGTCGGCCACCGTATGAGCACGAAACTGTCGTCCATCCCAGATGAAGACGCCACCCAGCGTCGCGATCCACAAGTGCCCGCGCGCATCCTCGGCGATGGCATTGATCCAATCCTGTGCGAGCCCTTGGGCGGGACCATAGACGGCGATGGACGCTCCATCATATCGGTTCAGCCCCGCTTGCGTCCCAATCCAGAGATATCCCACCCGATCCTGAGAGAGCGCTTGCACAGTGGCCTGCGAGAGCCCTTCGGTCGCCGTGTAGCGGCGGAAATAGTACTGTTCGGCCATCGCCGAAGAAGTCACGACCAGAAGGCCAATGAAGCTGATCCTCAAACGCCAACCCAGTAGCCGGCATCGCCGTGCGAATCGGATGCGGATCCGCCCTCCGCGGTACTCGGTGAGCGCACGCGATCCTTGGCGATCTCCCATCACGCTCTTCCTCCGTCCCTCGAACGCTTCTTCGGTTTCTGAGACGCGCCTTTTGTGGCGTCCCATCGGGCCTGGAGCGCGCGACGGCAGCGTTCCTCTTGGGCCTTCCGCCACCGATCAATGGATTCCTTGTTGAATCGCCAGTCCGTCCCGATCTTGAAGGCCGGTAGCTCCCCTCGTTTCACATAACGACGAACCGTATCCGGATGCACGTTCAGATATTCCGCCACTTCCTTCAGCGTGAAGACGACTTTCGGTACTGCCATTGTGACTTCTCCTGCTCAATCTCCGCCTACATCGGCTATGCCGGATTTCAATCCGCCAGGAGATTACGATGGCTGCTTGCCTGCGGTCAATACGGCGAAGACCGGAATTTCTCGTCGCTTTCGACCCGATGTCTCAACGGCGCAGATTCCTGCCCTCCCCACGGGCTTTTGAGGGAGAGAGCCGACATAGTAGAATGACGAGGCGCAAGGAGCCTTTTGGAGGGAAAGGGGATGAATCTTCACGGGGGGCAGCTGGTCGCTAGGACGTTGAAAGCGGCGGGCGTCGAAGTCGTCTTCACGCTCTGCGGGGGACATATCCTGCCCATCTATGACGGGTGCGTGGACGAAGGCATTCGCCTCATTGACCTGCGACATGAGCAGGCCGCCGTGCACGCGGCCGATGCTTGGTCCCGCTGTACGGGGAGACCGGGCGTCGCTGTCGTGACGGCCGGGCCTGGAGTGACCGATAGCGTCACTGGCGTGGCGAATGCCTTTCGGGCGGGCAGTCCCCTCCTCCTCATCGGGGGGCAAGCGCCGTCCTTCCAGCTCGGTCAGGGCTCGCTGCAGGAGATGGATCACGTCAGCCTGATGCGCCCGATCACGAAGTGGGCGGGGCGGGTGCTGCACACCGAGCGCATCCCGGAGATGATCGAAGTCGCCTTGCGCCACGCGACAGCGGGGATTCCCGGGCCGGTCTTTTTGGAGATCCCCGTGGACATCTTGATGAATCAGGTCTCGGAGAAATCGGTGCGGTTTCCCCACATGGTGCGGGAACCTCAGGAAGTTCGCCCTCGACCGGAAGCCATTCGGCAAGCGCTCGCGGTGTTGGCGCAGGCTGAACGACCCGTCCTCGTCGCCGGCAGTAGCGTGCGTTGGTCCCGGGCTCACGAAGCGCTCGCGCGGTTTGTGGATCAGCTCCATCTGCCGACCTTCACCAATGGTATGGGGCGCGGGGCTCTGCCTCCTGATTCACCTCAGCTCTTCGTCCATGCGCGTCGCCAGGCATTGCGGCAGGCTGACGTGCTCATTCTCGCCGGCACCCCCTTGGACTTTCGCCTCAACTTCGGGCGCGAGTTGTCGGCGGACGCAAAGCTCATTCAGATCGATCTCGATCCCACGGTCATCGGACAGAATCGCTCGGCCGACGTAGAGCTGGTCGGCGATTTGCGCGTGATCTTCGAGCTGCTGGACGAGGCCGCGCACGCCACATATCCCGCGCTGCGCTTTACGGCCTGGCGCGATCGGCTACGCGACATCGAGCTGGAGCAGCAGCGGACGTGGGAGCCGCGCCTGCATTCTGATGCCGTCCCGATTGATCCACTCCGTCTGTGTCGCGAGCTGGCTGAGTTCGTGGACCCTGAGACGATCGTCATCGGAGATGGAGGGGATATCGTCTCGCTCGCCGCGAAAGTGCTCCCCGTTCATTGGCCGGGACAGTGGATGGACCCAGGCCCCTTCGGTTGTTTGGGAATCGGTCTGCCTTTCGCCATCGCGGCGCAACTGGCGCATCCGGATAAGCGCGTTCTGATCCTCTTCGGCGATGGGTCCTTCGGCTTCAACGGCTTCGAGTTCGATACAGCCGCGCGCTTTCACCTGCCGATCATGTCCGTTATCGGCAACGATGCCGCCTGGGGGCAGATTCGCCGTCCGCAAATCGCGCTCTATGGGGAGGAGCGGGCCGTGGCGACGCAACTGCAGCCGGCGCGCTACGACCGCGTGGTCGAGGCCCTCGGCGGATATGGCGAGTTCGTCGAACGGCCCGCAGAGATCGCTCCCGCGCTCCGACGCATGCGAGCGTGTGGCCGGCCCGCTTGCGTCAATGTCCGCATCGCCGAGCAGCCCCCGAGCTTCGGGGAGAAATATTTCTGAGCCGTTGGAGCACAGCCGCTCGTACCATTTTCCCCTCAGCTCTCCCCTCGGGCCGAGCCTGATCTCAATCGCGAAGGCGTGGGAGCGCCGAGGCGGTACCAGCACCCTCGCCTGATGCTCCCGAGAGTGGAGGGGCGTAAACGTCATCGAGGCATTCCTCCGGGTCCGGATAAGGACTTTGCTCAGCCCAGGCGATCGCTTCGTCCACCTCCCGCAGGACGCGTGCCTCCACATCTTGAAGTTCCGCCTCCGTCGCGACCTCGCGCGTCATGAGGTATTCGGTCAAGCGCGCGATCGGATCCCTCTTCCCCCATTCCTCGAAAAGTTCTTTGGGGACGTAGAAGGCATCGTCGTGCGCTGAATGCCCCGTCATGCGGAAGGTCTTACATTCCAGGAGCGTCGGCCCTTCGCCCCGCCGAGCACGCTCTATAGCGCGCGCCGTCGCCTCATAGACAGCCAAAACATCGTTGCCATCCACGATCTCCCCGGGGATCCCGTAGTTGATGGCCCGATCGGCGACGTTCGGCACGGCCATCTGCCGCCAGAGGGGCGTCGAGTAAGCATATTGATTGTTATTGCAGATGTAGACGATCGGCAGTCGTTGGACGGCGGCGAAGTTCAGCCCCTCATGCCAATCGGCGCGGCTCGTCGCGCCATCCCCGAAGTAACACATGGCCACGCGGTCTTCCCCTCGCAGCTTGAACGCCAAGGCGCAGCCGGCGGCCACCGGGACCGTATCCGCCATATGGCTGGGGAAGGCGATGACGTGCCGCCGAATATCCCCCATATGCATGTTCCCGTCCTTGCCGCCGGTCACGCCCGTCTTCCGCCCCATGTACTGCGCCATGATCTGCTTGAGCGGAATTCCCCGGATGAGAAAGACGCTCATATCTCGGTGACTGGGAGCGACGACGTCATCCGGTCGAAGCTGAATGGCGCTGCCCACGCCAATGGCTTCCTGCCCGCGACCGACGTAGACGCCGCCCACGATTTTCCCCTGCCGGTACAAGACACGCTCGATGCGATATTCCGCCTCCCGCGTCAGGCGAAGGTAGTAGAACATCTTCATGAGCAACTCCTTCGGCAACATAACCTCTCCCCTCATGATCAAAATCTCAAAGGGCGAAGCGCCTGCCGCGTCCTTCAGCCCACGATTCGCTAAACCCCCCATCCGTATTGTCGCTCATAGTCAGGAGCGACGTCATCGCGCGAAGGTTGAGGGGGGCGCCCGTGTTCCTTGAGCAACTTATACCGGATCGCATCCACGAGCGCCTGGTAGCTCGCTTCCAGGATGTTCTCGGAGACACCGACCGTGCGCCACTCCTCCTCCCCATCGCTCGTTTCAACGAGGACGCGCACTTTGGCAGCCGTCCCCCGCTTGGCGTCGAGCACGCGGACCTTGTAATCGGTGAGCCGCAAGTCGTTCACGCTCGGGAAGAACGTGCGCAGCGCCTTGCGGAGCGCGCGATCCAGAGCGAGCACCGGCCCCTTCCCCTGGGCGATCACCTCTTCGACCGTCTCCCCAACACGCACCCGCACGGTGGCGACCGAACGCAGCCGCCCATCGCCCGTGCACTCGCTCACGACGCGAAATGTCTCCAACTGGAAGAAGGCGCAATCCCCGTGCACAGCCTCTTCCAAGAGCAATCGCAACGATCCCTCTGCTCCCTCGAATTGATATCCCTCATGTTCAAGCACCTTCAAGCGCCCAAGGAGCGCTCGGAGCCGATCCTCGTCAGCGCCCAGATCTATCCCCATCTCCGCCGCCTTATAGAGGAGCGTGCTCTTACCCGAGAGATCGGAGACCAAGATCCGGCGCGCATTCCCCACGGCCTCCGGAGGGATGTGCTCATAGGTCGGGGCATCCTTGAGCACGGCGCTCACATGCACGCCCGCCTTGTGCGCGAAGGCGCTCCGACCCACAAACGGTTGGTTGGGGCGGGGAGGGAGATTCGCCAGCTCGCTCACAAAGTGTGAGACCGACGTCAGATGTACGAGTCGCTCCGGCCCGATCGTCCGATACCCCATCTTCAGTTCCAGGATGGGGATGATCGAGCACAGGTTCGCATTCCCGCAGCGTTCGCCGTAGCCGTTGATCGTCCCCTGCACGTGCGTGATCCCATGTTCGACAGCCGCAATGGCGTTGGCTACGGCCAGATCCGAATCGTTATGCGTATGGATTCCCAGTCGCACGTGAAGGTGAGGGCGCACCGCATCAATCATCTCGATCAGGTGATGGGTGAGCGTGCCGCCATTCGTATCGCAGAGGACGATCACATCGGCACCGGCCTGCTCGGCCGTCATGAGCGTGGCCAGCGCGTACTCCGGGTTCGCTCGAAAGCCATCGAAAAAATGTTCGGCGTCGAAGATGACCTCGCGCCCGGCCGCCTTCACATAGGCGAGAGAATCGCGGATCAGCTCCAGGTTCCGCTCGAGCGTCGTGTTGAGCGCTTTGATGACGTGCCGATCCCAGCTCTTCCCGAAGATCGTGACCGTCGCCGTCCCCGCTTCCAAGAGAGCGCGAAGGTTCGGATCCTCCTCCGCGCAATGCCGGGGATGAGAGGTGCTGCCGAAGGCCACGAGCCGCGCCCGACGCAAGCGCAAGTGGCGCGCGCGTGCGAAGAATGCGGCATCGCGCGGATTCGACCCCGGCCATCCCCCTTCGATATAATCGATCCCCAACTCATCGAGCTTGCGCGCGATCATCATCTTGTCTTCGACCGAAAAACAGACATCCTCTCCTTGCGTCCCATCGCGCAACGTCGTGTCGTAGAGCTCGATCTTCCTCATGCCCTTCCGACCTCCTTCCTTACGAAAAATCAAAAGGGCCATTATCCGTGAGCAGCGGATAATGGCCCTTGCGCCTTCCGTGATGGCTCGGCCATCACCCGCTGCCTGACGCGGGCTGTATAATAATGACGAGGGTGAGCACACGATCGGGACCACCGACGCCGAGGGTCTTCACTCGGCTCATCTGCTGCATCCTCATTGTCCCGACCAGCTTTCCCATAAGGCGTCCATTTGAGAGTTTACCGGAAACGCACGCGAACGCAAATTGAAAATTTTTAGCCCCCCCTAAATCTCCCTTATCAGTGTGAATCAAGCGATGGGCAGGTCAACGGATTGCCATCACATCCTCCCCGAACTTGAAAAGCGGCCGGAAACGTTCGCATAATGCGGAGGTGCGGATCATCGGGTGGTAGGCGAGACGATGCGAAGCGTTCTGGTACGTGTTGGGCAAAGAGCGCCTCATTGGAAGCGGTTCGATCTTTCGACGGTTGGGATATGGCTCATCCTCCTGCTCGCCATTGTGCTCCGCTGGCGACACCTTGGGACGCGGAATCTGTGGTTCGATGAGGCGTGGTCCTGGTATGTCTCGCAGCAGCCGATCCGGTTCATCCTCGAAGAGGGACGGAGTAACATCCATCCGCCGTTTCTGCATCTCGTCTTGAAGCTCTGGGCGGAGCTTTTCGGCGATAGTGTGGCCATCTTGCGCATCCCCTCGCTTCTGGCGAGCATCGGCATCGTGGTCGCCGCGTATTGGCTGGGACGGCGAATCCTCCCTCGTCAGGCGGCGCTTCTGGCAGCCTTTTTGCTGGCACTCTCTCCGCATCAGGTCTTCTATGCGCAGGAAGCGCGGATGTACGCGCTGGTGAGCATCCTCACATTGGGGGCCGTTCTCGCTTACATTCGGTTCCTTCATCAAGAAGGCGTGCTGGTGACCGTGCGAGAGCTGGGGGCTCGCGATCTCGAGGTCTCGGCGGGATCTCGCGGCGGGGAAGCGGTGCGCGTGGATCTTCGGGGTGCGCTCGGCTACATGCTCTCGGGCGCGCTTGCGCTCTACACGCATATCTTCGGGGCGTTCGTGCTCGTGGCCATGAACCTCCATTTCCTTAGTCTGATCAGATGCCGGGCCCGTCGCGGTGGGCTCCTCCACTCCCCTTGGCCCGCTTTGCGCCGATGGGGTTTGTGGCAGCTCGGTCTGGTGGCGTTGTATGCGCCGTGGCTGACGACATTCGTCTATCAAGCCTTCTTGCGTCCTCGACAAGGATGGCGTCCGCCCCTGGAGGGCCTCATGCTGGTGGAGGAGTTCTTCCTGTTCTGTGGGAAGATCGTGGTCGGTCCGTTCGTGTATCCCCAAGGGGTCTACTACGCCATGAAGAACCTCCTCGAGTACCGGTGGAATGGGGAGATGCTCTTACGGGCCTTGGAGAATCTCTCGCTCTATCCGCTCGCCATTGGACTCGGGGTTTTCCTTCTCTGGAAGGGGGTGCGGGCGGCGGCCGGAGTGGGTCTGCTGCAAGCGCTCTTCTTCATCCCCATGGGATTGCTCTGCGGCGTGCTTCTCGTCGTCCGGCAATACATGGACTTCGGGCGCTACCTCATGCCGATCACGCCGTATTACTTTTTGTTGCTCGCGGCGGGGATCATGAGCCTGCACGCCGCATGGAAGCGCGGGGTCGCGATCGGGCTGTTGAGCCTGTCGATGATCCTTGGCCTGAGGGCGTATTATCGCGCGCCTTCGTTTGACAGCGACTATCGGCCCGTGGCCGCGGTACTGCGGCGGGAATGGCGGGAGGGGGAACGGATCCTGGTTGACCCCGGATACCTGGATCGGTGTTTGCGATACGAGTTGCGAGGGACGCCGATCCTGCGCGCGCTGCCTCCGGTGGATCTCCCCCTTTTGCCGCTTCGCGATCACCTGCGACAGGCGCGGAGCGCTCGCGTGTGGCTCGTGCTCGACTATCGGTCACCTTTGTTCCGGAGCACGCGGATATGTGACGGTGGGCGAGAGGGATGGAGGGTGGTCTCGGATCAGGTATTCCCCCTCTCTGATTCGCGCGTTCGCCTTCTTCTGTTAGAGCGTCGGGAGCCATTGAGCCCGCATGCGGGTGTCCCTCGGAAAGGAGGCGCGTATGACGATCCTGGAAGCGATGCGGACACATGATGTCGAGCAAGTGATCGCCCTCAATAACAACGCCTCGGGCTTGCGGGGATTCATCATCATCCACGATACGACACGGGGGCCGGCCCTCGGTGGGATTCGCGTTCGCCCATATGCGGACGACCTCGAAGCGTTAGACGATGGTCTTCGGTTGGCTCGCGCGATGAGCTACAAGGCGGCGATCGCGGATCTCCCATGCGGAGGGGGGAAGGCTGTGGTGATCGAGCATCCCGAGTGGGATCGCGCCTTGGCCATGCGCACGCTGGGGCGGTTCATCGAGAGTTTAAGGGGACGGTTCCAAACGGGGCGCGATCTTGGCCTGACGGAGGAAGACGTGCGGCTCCTCCGCGAAGAGACGCGATACATCGAGTGCGACGGTGCGGAATCCAGCGAGTATACGGCGCTGGGCGTGATCGAAGGGATGCGCGCGTGCTTGGATCATCGAGCCGGAATCCAAACGGCATCCGGAAATCCCTTCGCTGGGCTCACGGTCGCCGTGCAGGGGGTAGGGCGCGTCGGGTGGGCGATCGCGCGGCGACTTCATGAGGCCGGGGTGCGTTTGATCGTCGCCGATGTGGATGAACGACGGGCGCGCGCGGCCGAACGAGTGTTCGGCGCTCAGATCGTCCCTCCCGGAGGGATCTACGATGTGCCGGCCGATGTCTTCTGCCCCTGTGCCGTGGGGGGCGTCCTCACCGAACGGACGATCGCGCACTTGCGCGCGCGTATCGTCGCGGGTTCGGCCAATAATGTGCTCGCTGAGGAGGCACTCGGGTGGAGGCTCCTGGAGCGAGGCATCCTGTATGCGCCTGATTACGTGATCAACGCCGGAGCGCTTATTCACGGGGCGAATCTCTCTTTGCGGGGGCAGCGGGAGAATGAGGCCGAGGTGAGGAAGATTTACGGGCGCGTGCGGGAGATCCTGACGCTCGCCGAGCGCGAGGGCCTCCCGACGAATCTGGTCGCCGATCGTTTGGCGGAGAGCCGCTTGAAAACAGCGAAGACGTATCGCGATCTCTTTTGGGGAGAGGCGAAGGGCGCTTCGGGCTGCTGTGCGTGACGTGCGAGGTCCCGTTCGCGAGCCCGATCGCGGGCATCTCGCCGCTTCGCCAAAACGTAAAGGAGACTGCGCGGATATTCTCAGAGGAGGGCAGCGACATGACGAATCGACGATGGGGCATACTCCTTATCCTCGCGCTCGCGAGCGTGACGGGGCACGCCCAAGAGAAGGCGGACCTCGTCCTGCGCGGGGGGAAGATCGTGACGGTGAATCCGAGGCAACCGCAGGCAGAAGCGATCGCGATCCTCGGTTCTCGAATCGCTCGGGTTGGAAGCGCGCGTGAGATCGAAGCGTTGATCGGTCCCGGGACGCGCGTCATCGAATTGAACGGGCGGCTCGTCGTCCCGGGCTTCATCGAATCACATGGGCATCTGCTGGGGCTCGGACAGAGTCGGCTCATCCTCGACCTGCGCGGGACCAAAAGCGCCGAGGAAGTGGCCGAACAGGTCGCGCGAAAAGTGCGGGAGGTGCGACCTGGAGAATGGATCATCGGTCGCGGGTGGGATCAGAACAATTGGCCGACCCGAGAGTTCCCCACACATGAGGAGTTGGATCGCGTCGCGCCGCACAATCCCGTATACCTGACGCGCGTGGATGGACATGCTGCGTGGGTGAATCGGCGCGCGCTGGAGCTGGCGGGCATCACGCGCGAGACGGCCGATCCGCCAGGTGGGCGTGTGATTCGCGACGCGCAGGGGCGCCCGACGGGCGTGCTCATTGATCGTGCGATGAATCTGGTGGCGCGCCATATTCCGCCACGGCGCCGCGAGGAGAACAAGCAGGCGCTCCTGTTGGCCATTGAGGAATGCCTGCGCGCTGGGATCACGAGCTTTCACGACGCCGGAGCGAGCCGCGAAGCGATCGAGTTGTACAAAGAACTGCTTCGGGAGGGGAAGCTGCCGCTCCGGCTCTATGTCATGATCAGCGGGCGGGACGAAGCCCTGCTGCGCGAGTACTGGCAGCGCGGGCCGGAGATCGGGCTTGGCGACTCTCAGCTCACGATTCGCGCGATCAAGCTCGTCGCCGATGGAGCCCTTGGATCGCGCGGCGCGGCACTTTTGGAGCCGTATGCGGATGAGCCCGGACACACAGGATTGCTCCTTCTCTCCGAGGAGGAGATCTCTCGAATCGCCAGACAGGCGCTCGCCGCCGGGTTTCAGGTCAACACGCACGCCATTGGCGATCGCGCCAATCGCGTCGTCCTCAACGCCTACGAGCGTGCTCTCCGCGAGTTCCCGAACGTGAGGGACCATCGGTTTCGGATCGAACATGCGCAGATTTTGGATGAGGCGGACATCCCGCGATTCGCTCGGCTTGGGGTGATCGCCTCGATGCAAGCGATCCATGCGACATCGGACATGTCGTGGGTGCCTGCTCGCATCGGCGAGGCGCGGGCGCGCGAGGGCGCTTACGTCTGGCGGAAGCTTCTCGACAGCGGCGCGCGGATCGCCAATGGATCGGATGCTCCGGTCGAGCCGGTGAATCCGCTGTTCGGATTCTATGCGGCGATCACGCGACAGGATGAACGGGGGAATCCTCCGGGCGGCTGGTATCCCGATCAGCGAATGACGCGCGAGGAGGCCTTGCGCTCGTTCACGCTCGATGCCGCGTACGCGGCGTTCGAGGAACAGTTGAAGGGCTCACTGGAGCCGGGGAAATTGGCCGACCTCGTCGTCCTCTCCCGGGACATCATGACGATCCCCCCCTCAGAGATTTTGCGGACGGAGGTGGACATCACGCTCGTTGGGGGGCGGATCGTCTATGAGCGGTCGAGCACACGACCGTGAGAGCGGTGCGCCCGCGATGTGATAGAATCTCTCCTCGGAAGGGAGGGAGAGATGAACATCGTCCGAGGCGATGTGGGATGGATCGAAGTGATCAGCGGGGGGATGTTCAGCGGCAAGAGCGAGGAGCTGATCCGCCGATTGCGGCGGGCGCAGATCGCGCGGCAGAAGGTCCAGGTCTTCAAACCGCGCGTGGATGCGCGTTACAGCGAGAACGAGATCGTTTCGCACAGCCAATGGCGGTTGGAGGCCGAGGTCATCAGCTCGGCGCGCGAGATCCTCGAACGCGTGCAGGAGGATACGGAGGTCGTCGGCATTGACGAGGGGCAGTTCTTCGACCTCGATCTCGTGGACGTATGTAACGAGTTGGCGAATCGCGGCAAACGGGTGATCGTCGCTGGGTTGGATCAGGATTACCGGGGGCAGCCGTTCGAACCGATGCCGCAACTGATGGCCATTGCCGAGTATGTGACCAAGATGCTCGCCATCTGCGTCCGATGCGGTAATCCGGCGAACTATTCGCAGCGGCTGGTCCCAAGCGATGAGCGCGTGCTCGTCGGTGCGGCGGGCATCTACGAGCCGCGTTGTCGAAAATGCTTCATCCCGGGCGTCGCCCCCGCCGAAGTGGAACCGGGGAGATGAGCGTGATCGAGCTTCTGTGGGAACGGTTCTTCTCTGTCGAGCTGTGGCTTCGGGTGATCGCCAAGCTCCTGGAGATCGCGCTCATCCTTGTCCTGGCGTGGCTCGTGCTTCTGCTCAGCCGGAGAATCCTGGCGCGGGCGCTCCAGCCGGTGGGAGGACGGATGTTCGGGAGCGAAGCGGCGGAGCGTCGCGCGCGCACGCTCCTGGCGATGTTGCAGAGTTTGGTCAAGTATGTCATCGTGGTCGTGGCGTTCCTCTTCATCCTCGGGAGATTGGGGGTCTCGCCCGGATCTCTGCTCACGGGAGGGGCGATCGCCGGCCTCGCCGTGACTTTCGGCGCGCAGAATCTCGTTCGCGATTTCTTCACGGGCATCGCTTTGCTCATCGAGGACGCGTTCACCATTGGCGATCGCGTCACCATCGCGGGCGTCACCGGTGAAGTGATCGAGATGGGGATGCGCATGGTGAAGTTGCGCGATGAGGACGGCACAGTGCATCTGGTTCCTTACGGCGTGATCCAGACGGTGAGCAATCGGAGCCGCATGCTCACAGCTCAACCGCTACGCGAACGCGCGCCGGTCCAGGCGACACCGACCGCGAGCGACGAGCCGCCTTTTGAGGAGATCGTGAGGGGATGAGCACACGACGGCTGCTGGCATTGCTCGCCATTGGGACGGCTTTTGGGCTTCTCATGGCGCTTCTTGTCTTCCTGCGCCATTCGCTCGAGCGGGAGCGCGCTCTCAGTCGAGGCCATACGTTCCCTTCGATCACCGTGCGCGCGCTCAATCGGTCGTTTGAGCTGCAACGCGTGCCCTCGGGGCGGAAGATGCTCCTCGTCTTCTTTCGACCCGACTGCCCGCAGTGCGAGAGCGAACTGGCGCGACTGGAGCACGTGTGCGCGGAGGTCCCCGCGGAGAAGCTCGACTGCGTGGCCATCTCTTTGGGTTCGGAAGAGCAGACCTACGCCTGGCACGGCACGCAGACCTTCCGCCGCCTGACGATCGCCGTGAGCGCGGACTCGACATTCGTCGAGCAGCATCGGGATTGGCTCATGGCCGTTCCGCTCGTGTTCCTCATCACCGAGCGGGGAATGATCCACGATCGGCGTGCTGGGGAGCGAAGCCAAGCATATACGCTCGCGCGCGTTCGTGAGTTCGCGCGATGAAGGAGGTCGAGCGTGGGTGAATCAGCGACATTGTCGTCCATGCGTCTTTTCGCCCAAGCGCTTTGGGCGCCGCGCGATCTGACTTCCGCCATCGAGGACGGGCGCGCAAGCTGGCATCTTCCGGCCTTGACGATCATCGGCGCGCTCATGCTGATGGATTTCCTCGCCCTCCCACTCTTTCTTCGCGCGGTTCCCCAAATGGCGCCCGTCGGATTGAGTCCGGATATGCTCCTGCACCTGGAGCGGACGGCGCGGAGCATGCGCCCGATTCAAATTCTCCTCTCCCCGCTCGCGCTGCTCCTCAAGTGGGGGATCACGGCAGCGCTTCTCTTCGGCATGGGGCTGCTTGTGCTTGGTCCGGCTGCTCGCGCCGAAGGAGAAAGCGCGCGTCCGGCTCCGGTGAAGAGATTCTTTGCGCTCGTCGTCTACGCAAACCTCATCCCCTTGCTGGAGGAGACCTCGCGCAATCTCCTTCTCTGGCTCCGTTACCTTCTCACGGGCGCGATCGTGCTCCGCCCGGCAATCGGCCTGGACATCTTCGTCCGTCCCTCGGAGGCAGCCCTTGCGGCGCTCGTCGAGCAGGCGAACGTCTTCGAGGTGTGGTACGTGGTGATCCTCATCGGTGGGGTCAGTGCGCTTTGTCGTTGCTCCCGCTCGGCGGCGATGGCCGTCGTGCTCCCGGTATGGGGGTTCGGCGTGCTCGTCCGCGTGGGACTGGCGCTCGTTCGGGAGGTCTTGACGCGGCAGTTGGGGGGATGATGGTCGTCATCCCCGCATCGCATGCCGACGGCGCGGACGTTCCTGCGTCCACGCGGAGATCGGGATCACCGGGGAGGGAGCTGCGTCTTCCGAGAGGGTCGTCTCGGCCCACGCGGGCGAAGGAGAATTGGTGCGGAATCGCTCGCGCAATTCCGGGCGTTCGAGAAGTCTCGCCATGCCCAGAAGCACGGCCTCCAGGGGGCGCTCCGCACGAGCCACGGGAAGGCGCAGCTCTTCGCGCAGACGCGCATCGAGATGACGAACGAGCGAGCCCCCACCGGTCAGAACGATCCCGAATTGGTGAATATCGGCCGCGACATCGGGAGGAGCCATTTCGATGACCGCGCGCACGGCATTGACGATGATCCGAATCGGACGCTCGATGGCGCGTGCGACTTCCTCAGCCGTCACTTCGACCTCCTCCAGCTCGCCCGTGAGGGTTGATTTTCCTCCTACGCGCTTCCGTCCCGCGACGACGAAGGGGAGCGCCGAGGCCAGCTCGAGCTTCACTTCCTCGGCCACCTGCCGACCGACGAGGAGGCCGCGCTCCTGCTGGAGGTATTCCAGAATTGCATCGGTCATCTCGTTTCCGGCCACGCCGAGCGCGCGCGCGGCGATCAGGCCGTAAGCCGAGACGATGCTCACCCCCGTTGTCCCACCGCCGATGTCCACGATCATGTGGGCGCATCCATTCCGCTGTGGGAGTTCGAGGCCCAAGGCTACGGCCAACCCTTCCTCAACGAGGTGAACGCGATCAGCGCCCGCTCGCTGGGCGATCTCTTGGAGGGCCATTCGCTCAACGTCGGTCGCGGAACTCGGCACGCCCACCAGGATGTGAACCCGCTGTCCGAAACCCTGTACGCCAGCACGCTCCAGAAAGGCACCGAGCATCAGAGCCGTGAGGTGCTCATCGGCCACCGCGCCATCGCGCATCGGATACCGCACGACGACATCGCGAGGTTCGCGCCCCAGCATCGCCAACGCTTCGCTTCCGGCGGCCACCAGGGCTCCCGTATATTTGTTGATGGCGACGACTGAGGGTTCCCGCACCAACAGGCCGCGCCCTCGACCGTAGATCAACGTATTGGCTGTGCCCAAATCCACGGCCAGTTCGTGAACGAACCACTGGCGCACGCGGCGCCAAATGCCTCCTCCCATGCGTTCTCTCCAACTCGAACGCCCCCTCACAGAGGGGAGAATGTGCTCTGAGCCCTCGTCAACCGCTGGCGGCCTCATGCGCGCGGCTGTCGAAGACCTCAGTTCTTCTCCCCGGGATGTTCGGCTTTCGTCCTCAGGGTGAGCGTCGGATCGTTCGCCAGAAGAAGAATGCGGCGCCGATTGAGGGGATTCACGCCTTGCGGTTTGTAGATCACTTGGTACCATCGCTCGCTCAACTCCTCCAGGATCTCTCGGGCGGCGCGCTCAGCGTCTTTGAGCGGATAAGCCTTGCCGCCGGTTCCCTGTATAAGCCGCGCGACCGCTTCTTCGGGTTTGAGCGTCCGTCGGCGCGTCGCCCCACGCGTTCGGTCTTCGGCTTGCAGGACGTAGACGAGGACATTCTCGCGCGCGAGATTGGCCAACACGACCTCGGGGCGCATTTGGCTCTCTCGATCGAAGCCATCGGAGACGAGCACGATGACGCGCTTGGAGTATCCCACCTGCAGGCGGAGGGCATCATCGAGCGTCGCTTGCAGGGCGTCCCAGAGGCGCACCTTGGTCGAACTGGTGCGCTTCAGTCGCAATCCCGCTTGTTCGAGCTTTCCCCGATCTCCCGTGAATTCTTCAAGCACTTCAGGCTCTTCGCCGTAGGCGATGAGCATCATCTGATCGCCTTCGTAAAGGTTCGCCGCGAACGCTCTCACGATCTGAATCAAGTGCCCCAGCTCCGCACGCAGCGAATCGCTCACATCCAGAAGCAGCGCGATGCGCGCCGCCGAATAATCCGGCTGCACGGCTTCGATTTGTTGTTCGATTCCGGCATCGTACAGCTCGAGCTTATCGCGCGCGAGCAAGATCTCCTTCTGCCCGCCCTTGGGCTCTACGATCACGTTGAGAATGACCGAGGCGCCCATCCGCGCCATCGTCTCGCGCCGCCCAGCCTGTGGACTTCCCCAGGTCGGCTCCAGCATGAGCAGAAACGCGCTTCCGCCGATCAGTAGGCGACTCACGCCGCCTTTCAAGCCGCCGTGCGCGCGCCGAACTTCGGCGCGAACGTCAAGCCTCACATCACCTCCCATCAACGGTTCATCCCCCTGCGGAGAACGCACGCTACCCGTGCGCTGTTCCTCAAGCGCGGGAAGGGTTCGATCGGCGAGCATCAGATGTCCATTCATCACGCTACTTCTCGGACTTCGAGGCCCTCCCATCTCCTTCGGAGGACGTGCCCTCCTTCTCGCCATGCTCTTTCCGCGCGTAATCGGTCACGTACCATCCCGATCCCTTCAGGATGAAGCTGCTCTGCGAGATGATCTTCTCCAACCGCCCGCCGCAGCTCTTGCAGCGAGTGAGCGGTTTGTCGGTCATCTTCTGCAGGACCTCCAGGTGCGTGCCACATTTCTCGCAAACGTACTCGTAAATCGGCATTCTCGCTCCACCTCTCCACTGGGTATCGCTGGAATCGCTCACGCTGAGATTTTAGCAGGGGCAAACCTCCCCTTCAAGCGCGCTCACCATCACACGCCGATTTTGAGAGCGTGCGCTCGATGACGGCTGTGCGCAGGAACGCCCATTTTAGCAAGGGCGGCGTCAACAGCGTCGTCGCCATCACCATGATGACGATGGCCGAGAAGATCGGTGGCGTCACGATGCGTTCGCCCTGTACGACGAGCGTCATGCCGATGCCGGCGACGATCAGCCCGACTTCGCCGCGCGGGATCATGCCGAGCCCGATGGCCATCCGGTTCACCCCGCGCTCCCACACAACGAACCCGCAGATCTGCTTGCCGAAGATCGCCGCCAGCGTCACCAGTGCTGCGAAGCCGAGAATCTCTGTTCGTCCGAAGCTCGAGAGGTCCACGCGAATCCCCATCAGCACGAAGAAGACGGGAACCAGGATCGTCGTGAGGGGGCGCAACGCTTCTTCCAACCGGTGCTCTCCCCGCTCAAGGAAATCGCGATAATGTACCTGATCGAGCAATAGGCCAGCCGCGAAGGCGCCGACGATCGTCGCCAGGCCGATGGCATGGGCTATGTATGCCATGAGGAAGCAAAACGAGAGACTCGTCACCAGCAGCATACCGTGCACGCGAAGCTTGGAGGCCAGATGAAAGAGCCTCGGGGAGAGGCGTTGGCCGATCCAGATCGTGCCGAAGAGGAATCCAACAGATTTGGCGATGATCCACACGAGGCGCTCGATCGGCACCGTTGCCGTCCCTCGATCGGCCGCGCGGATCAGCCCGCTCACAATGGCGAGCACGAGCAAGCCTAAGACATCGTCAATGACAGCCGCCCCGAGGATGATGCGTGCTTCCGGCGTCGCCAGCTTTCCCAGGTCTCGGAGCACGCGGGCCGTGATCCCTACGCTCGTCGCGCAGAGCACGGCGCCCACATAGATATGTACGAGCCGATGGGCTTTCGACAAGAGCCAGGACGAGACGCCCCATCCAAGGAGAAAGGGCGCGATGACCCCGGCCGTCGCTACCGAAAACGCCGAGAGCCCCACAGCCTTCATCTCCACGATGTCGGATTCCAATCCGACCTCGAAGAGCAGGAGGATGACCCCCAGCTCCGCAAGAAGCGCCAGGATCTCCTCATTCTTCAGGAAATCGAGCCCATGGAAGCCAAGGAGCGAGAGATTCCCAAGGAGCATGCCCACGATCAGCTCTCCGAGCACGGCCGGTTGATGGAAGCGCTCGACGATCTCGCCGCCGAGCTTCGCCCCCAGCAGAATCAGGATCAACGCGAGGAGCACGCGCGCGACCGTTTGCGCATGTTCCGCGCTCGGGGCCGCCTCCTGACCGAAGATCAGCGAGCGGAACAACAACGGAAGAACGATGAGGGCGAGCGCTCTCCTCATAGGAGAGGAGTGTACGCGAAACCCTGAGATTTCACAAACTCACTCAAGTGGCTAACTCCCTTCGCCGTATCGCTCCTCGTACATCTCCTTCAAACGTTGCACCACCGTGGGGTCGGCGAGCGTCGTCGTATCGCCCAGGACGCGGCCTTCGGCGATGTCGCGCAAGAGCCGCCGCATGATCTTCCCCGAGCGCGTCTTCGGCAGTTCGGCCGTGAAGAAGACGGCGGCCGGGCGCGCCAACGCGCCGATGCGGGTGACGACGTAGCCTTTCAATTCCTCGCCGAGTTCGGTCGTCGTCGGGATGCCCTCACGAATCGTGATGAAGGCGACGGGGACTTGCCCCTTGACCTCATCCGATCTCCCAATGACGGCGGCTTCGGCGACGGCCGGATGTTCGACCAGCACGCTCTCCAATTCCATCGTGCTCAACCGATGCCCGGCCACGTTGATGACATCGTCCACGCGGCCGAGCAGCCAGAAATATCCGTCGGCATCTTTGACGGCGGCATCGCCGGTGAAGTAAATTCCGGGGAAACGCGTCCAGTAGACCTGCACATAGCGCTCCGGGTCTCCCCAGATCGTGCGCGAGAGTGCGGGCCAGGGGCGCGTCAGAACCAAATACCCCGGAACCTCTGGCGGGCAAGATCGCCCCTCCTCATCCACGACATCGGCGAAGATGCCGGGCAAAGGTCGTGCGGCTGATCCCGGCTTCAGCGGCGTCACTCCCGGAAGCGGCGAGATCAAAATGCATCCGGTCTCCGTTTGCCACCAGGTATCCACGACGGGACAGCGCCGACCGCCGATGTGTTCCCAGTACCAAAGCCACGCTTCGGGATTAATCGGCTCCCCTACTGTTCCCAGCAGGCGCAGCGAGGAGAGATCGTGCCGTCGCGGATACTCCTCCCCCCATTTCATGAACGAGCGAATGGCCGTCGGCGCCGTGTAGAGGATGCTGATGCGGTATTTCTCAATGAGCGCCCACCACCGATCCCGATCGGGATAATCCGGTGCGCCCTCGTACATGACCGTCGTCGCTCCGTTGCAGAGCGGACCGTAGACGATGTAGCTGTGGCCCGTCACCCACCCGATGTCGGCTGTGCACCAATAGATGTCCTCATCGCGCAGATCGAAGATCCACTTCTGTGTAGCGGCGACGCTCACGAGATACCCCCCCTGGACGTGGAGCTGGCCTTTTGGTTTCCCCGTCGTCCCGCTCGTGTAGAGGATATAGAGCGGATCTTCGCTCTCCATCTCCTCGCACGGGCACTGGAGCGACGCGTGTTCCATCAGCCGATGCCACCAATGGTCGCGCCCCTCCCGCATGGGGACGTGCGTCGCGTCCATGACGCCACGATGCACGACGACGACATGCTCCACGCCCGGACATTCAGCGAGCGCTTCGTCGGCGTTTCGCTTGAGCGGGACGATCTGACCGCGCCGCCATCCTCCTTCAGCCGTGATGAGCACTCGACTGCCGGAGTCGTTGATCCGGTCGCGCAGCGCTTCCGCCGAGAAGCCGCCGAAGACGACACTGTGAATCGCGCCGAGGCGCGCGCAGGCGAGCATGGCGATGGGCAGCTCGGGGATCATCGGCAGATAGATCGTCACGCGATCGCCACGACGCACGCCGAGCGATTTGAGGACGTTGGCGAACTTCTGCACTTCGCGATGCAGGTCCTGGTAGGTCAGCACACGCTCCTCACCCGGTTCGCCTTCCCAGATGATCGCGGCTTTCGTCCGCCGCCATGTCTGCGCGTGCCGATCCACGCAGTTGTAGCAGACGTTGAGCCGCGCGCCGATGAACCATCGGAACCAAGGCGGAGATGTCCCCGGCCTCGGAGGCGTCCATTCGAACACGCGTTCCCAAGGGCGGAACCAATGGACGAACTCTTCGGCCACTCGTCCCCAAAAGGCTTCGGGATCGCGCGCCGCCTCCTCGTAGAGGCGTTCATCGCGAATCCACGCCCATTCACGAAAAGCCGATGGAGGTTCAATGACCCGTCCTTGCGATAACAGGGCATCCACGGTTCGCATCATATCCATTGTCCTCCTTCTCCTCGCCGTGGTGGTCAAGAGACTCTCTTCGAAAAGTCCCTCTTGCCGTTGGAGGCTAAATTGTGCACATTCAGTAAGCCAAAGTCAACTCGGCTTTTTGGAGGACGTGTGACGTTGGAAGACGCTCCCTGTCGGGATCACGTGACCGGGCAACGACGCGGACGATATTCGACGATCTTTCCCTCGATGGCTGAGGCGGCGACCGTGAGGGGGCTGGCGAGGTAGAGCTGCCCGGGGCCGCTGCGACCGGGGAAGTTGCGATTCTGCGCGCTGATGGCCACTTGCTCGCGGCTCGTCGTCGCGCCCGGGCCGGCGTTGATGCACGCTCCGCAACTGGGCTCGATCACAATCGCGCCGGCCTCTCGAAACAGCTCCAGATACCCTCGTTCGGCGCAGTATCGCCGAACGTCTTGCGAACCGAATTGGATGTAGAAGCGCACGTTGGGATGCACGCGTCGCCCTTCGGCGAGGGCTTCGGCGAGCACGCGCGCATACATGTCCATGTCGGCCTTCTTCCCCGCCGTGCAGGAGCCTCCGTAGGCAATCTGAATCTTCACCTCGCCATCGAGAGCGGCGATCTCGACGCCATTGCCGGGATCGCCGGGCAGCGCGACCATCGGTCGAATCGTCGAAGCATCCAACTCGATGATGTGGGCGTACTCGGCGTCCGGATCGCTCTGCAGGCCTTCGAGCATCCGCTCCACTTCGGCGCGCGGCAGGCCGCGTCGTTCGACGAGGAAATCCACCGTCTTCTCATCCGGGGCGACGATCCCGGTGAAGCCGCCGATCTCAGCCGCCATATTCGTCAATGTGGCCCGCTCGTCTATGTCGAGCTCGCGAATCGCCTCACCGGCATACTCGATCACCTTGCCGATCGCCCGGCCGCTCTTCACGTAGTCGAGGCGAAGGATCGCCAGGACGAGGTCTTTCGCTGTGACGTTCTCCGGCAGACGCCCTCGAATGAGGATCTTGACCGATTCGGGCACGCACACGCGCACATCGCGGGTGATCCAGGCGTTGAAGAGATCAGTCGTGCCCACGCCGAAGGCGAGCGCGCCGATCGCTCCCGAATGCGGCGTGTGCGAATCCGAGCCGATGATGACTTGTCCCGGCAGCGCGTAGCGTTCGAGGACGAGGCTATGGCAGATCCCCTCTGACCCTTTTCGATCGCTCAACTCGCCGTGATAGCGAATCCCTTGTTTCTGGGCGAACTCCTCTTGCTTGAGCTTGAGCTGCAGGGCCAGGTCCAAAAGCCCCATGGCGCGCCGTTCCGGCGGCATGACCTCATCCAGGAACGTCAGGTGATCGCGGAAGAAGAGGATCGAATCCGGATCGGCGACGCGCTCTTCCTCACCGACGTAGCGCTCGAAGAAGATGGCGGCCATTGGCGTCACATATTCGTGGCTGAAGCGCCAGTCCGCGCGCACGAATCCGGCATCGCCCGGGCGCACCGCAGGCACACCCACGCGATCGCGCTGGAGGTCGAGGACCATATGGCGCGCTAGGATCTTCTCGGCGAGCGTCATCGGGCGCGGTTGCGTCGTGATCGGAGGGATGCTGACCTGGCCCTGAAGGCGCGCGACGTTGAAGGGGAACAATCCGCCGAACTCCACGATCTGCCGCGTGATCTCGTCCTCGCCCTCGGTGAAGGCGGAGAGCGAGATCTCCTCCCCACGTCGAATCTTCTCGATGAGGTCGAAATTCGTCGTCGTGAGCAGGCCCAGATTTTGGCAATTTTGCTTGTAGATGCGTTCGATGTTCTCCGCGATCACGACGCGGATGCCCGCCGAGAGTTCAGCGAACGGCGCTTGCTCGCGACTGCTCCCCTTGCCTCGTCGTTTGCCCGAGACCGACGCGACGAATCCTCCGCGTTTGACGTCACCACGGCCGATGGGGAATTGATCACCAGCTTTCAGGCCGATATAGGGGAATTCCCCAAGCGTCTCGTCGAAATAGAAGCACACAAAGGCGGGCGTGATCTCGTCCGTCGAGATATCATCCCGCAGCTTCATCTCCGGCGTCCACGCGAGGTCCTCCCCGGCCAGTTGCCGACGAATGAGACTCGGATCTTCGGTGAGAAAGAGGATCCTTCCTCTGAGGCGCATGGTCGCCGGACGCCGAGTGATCGGACAATCGAGAAGGCGGCGAATCATGGCTGTTCGCTCCTCGCCAGCATCTTTGGCTTCTCATCATAGCACGGGGCCACCTCCAAAGGGGAGACGACATCGCCTGTGCTCGCATTCGAAGGCTTCGCTGTGGCGAGCGTCGCTTCCTCACCCGCACGGACCGTCACGGTTCGAGGGCGAAGTAGCTGCGACAGGCGCGCGCGATCGCTTCTTCGGAGAGCACGGTGGGGCTCTCGGTGAACTTCGCACGACCGACGACGTGCTCGATGAGATCGCGGGGATGACACCCGCGCGGCTCGATCCCGTATTTCTCGTAGACCTCGCGGTAGAGGAACTCGACAACGGCGGGATCGTAGGCGAGCCCTCTTTGCTCGCAGTGGCGGCGGAAGATCTCCTCGTACATCGGGCGCGTCGGATTCGCCACGCGAATTTTGAATCGGATGCGGCGGAAGAAGGCGTCATCCACCAGCTCTTGAGGCGCGAGGTTCGTCGCGAAGATGACGAGCATATCGAAGGGAAGCGGGAATTTCTCCCCCGTGTGGAGCGTGAAATAGTCCACGCGCTTTTCAAGGGGTACGATCCACCGATTCAAGAGATCGCGTGGGCGCACGAGCTGGCGGCCGAGATCGTCGAGGATAAAGACGCCGCCATTGGCCTTCACCTGCGGCGGCGCCTCGTAATATTTCGAGATGGGGTTCAGGCGCAGATCGAGCATCTCCAGCGTCAGCTCACCGCCAACGAAGACCGTGGGCCGACGACAGCGAATCCATCGGCGGTCATGTTGCGCGCCGGAGGCGTCCTCGACGGGAACATGGTCCACGGGATTGAACACTTTGATCACTTGACGGCCGACTTCGAAGGCATAGGGGATGAAAATGTCGCCCGCTGCCGCGATCGCCGCCCCGATGGCTTCGGCGATGAGCGTCTTCCCATTACCCGAGGGGCCGTAGAGGAGGATCGAATGGCCGGAGTTGATGGCTGGACCGAGTTGATCGATGACGTCATCGCTCACGACGACCCCTGAGAGGGCAGCCTGCAGCGCCTCGCGATCTACGCGGATCGCGTAAACCGATTGTCGGCGTACACGCTCCGCGTACTGCGCCAGCGGGACAGGAGCCGGCCCGACGTAAAAGCTCACAGTGAGGAATTCGCGCGCGCGCTCGCGTCCTAAGCTCGTCAGCGCATACCGATAGGCACCCTTCTCGATGCCTTCCACCCCTCGCACTTCGATCAGCTTCTCCGCACGAAGGAATTGGAAGAGCGGATCAAGCACGAAGTAGGGAAGTCGAAGATCCTCAGCGATCTCCGATCCCATCGCCTCGCCCGCGTAGTGAAGCGTCTTCACGATGAGTTGAACGAGCAGATCGGGATCGAGCCCCGTCTCCTCGAGCGTCTGCGGGAGCGGGGGGATCCCCGTCGGGGGCTCCCCTGTTTCGTGCTCGCGCATTCCCCTCACGGTCTTCGCATCGTTCGCCTCACCACTTTTTGTGCCGTGATGTGCTTGAGCAATTCATCGCGGCGAAGGAAATACGTCGGCGCGGCGCGTCCCTGACTGAAGAGCTTCTCCGCCTGATCGTCCCAATGCGGGCTCTTCGGATCATCGCTGTGCCCCAGCGGGACGACCGAATACGACCGAGGTGGTTTCGTCAAGATGACGATGTGCGTCGCCGATTGTCCGGCGTGCCCGAGCATGATGTCGCCGACGGGAGCGAACGTGATGGCGCGGGGCGTGGCCATCCCCACATTGTTCGGTTCGCGATTGAGGGAGCCGCCACCGACGGGCCACGTCCGCGTTCCCCCTTCGCGACCGACACGGAAATATCGCCCGTAGGGGACGCGAAGGGATCCGAAGGTCGTGATGAGCCAGGTCGCCGCGCGAGCGAGCGCTTCTTGGAGCTCCGCATCGGTCACTGTCGGCGGAGGATCGACGTGGGGCGCGAGCGCTGGGCCGAGCCCTTTCTTAAAGGCATAGAAGGCGAGCGCGCCTTCGGAATCGGGATCGCTGCGCCGGTTCCATTGTCGGATGAGCTCGTAGACGATGGCCGCATCGGCGGATTTCGCTGACGCGGGCGCTCGCTCCCATGCCTCTTTCAGGCGCGCTTGCCACAGGTCGGCATGCCAGACGCCCGTATCGAAGGCGAGGGCGAGTGCTTGTTCCTCGGTGACGCGGGTCGCCACCTCCAACAATTCCGTCACGCGCTCGCCGCGTTGGTGGCGCGGCGCTGTGCGGCTCGCGTTGTAGATGTACGGGATATAGCGCTCCGGCACGAGGGGGCTGTCCCGCATCATGGCGAAGGGCGTCACATTGCAGTTCTGCATATATCCCGAGGGGGGATTGAGCAGCTGCACGAGATCGGAGAGGGGATGAATCCCACGCCATTCGGTAGCCGCCGTGTGTCCGGGAATAGGACGACGCGGATCCACGCCCTCGGGTCGGATCGGTACTCGCCCGACGCGCGCGTAGTAGATGTCGCCTGAGGTGCATCCGATCAAGACGTTCTGCGCCATGAGCTGGAGGCGCGCCAGGGCGCGCTTCATCTCTTCGATGTGGCGCGCCGTCAGCATCTCGTAAATTTGTTCTATCAGTTCCACCTCTTCCGCATAAGGGAGCGCCACCGCATAGGCCGTGTGACCGCGCCGGGCGACGATCGGCCCGTGATGGGTCTCCTCGATCTCGACAGTCACCCACTCCACGTGCTCGCCTCGCCGGACGCCGATCCGCTCGGGGCGCACGCGCATTGGGCGCCAGTGTCCTTCGTAGCGATATTGGCGGGGATGCTCCGGGTTGACCTCTTCCTCGTAGATGTCGGCCGTATCCGGCCCTCCCGTCGTCATCGCGATGGAACAGTGGGCGCTGTGTCCGAGCGCCGGCAGGGGGGTCCCGAGAATGGCGGCGCCCGCGACGGCCAACTCGCCCGCGTAGATGCGAAGCTGATAGAAGCGGAATTCGCCGTACCAACTGAGATGCGGATCAATGATGGCGATGGGGGCACGCATCGCCGTGCGCCACGGTGCGATGAGCATCGCGTTCGAACCGCGATCCACGAGGTCGAAATGGCCCGACGCCTTCTCCCACCGATTTCGCCATTCGGGGGGAAGCCCCGGTGGGACATCGGGCGTGATTCCGACGCGGCGCAAATCAGCTAGGGCTTCGCCAACTGGCCATCCGAAGATGATGAAGCGTCCCAGGGCGACAACGTGCCAGGGCTGAATCTCCGGCGCCCAAGCGGGCACTTTCTCCGGGTGTTCTCGCATGTACGCCTTCACCCCTTCGATGAAGGCCTCGATCATGGCCCGCATCTTCGGGCTGAGGCGGTGGTAGTTCGCGCGGCTCACTTCGGCATGTCGCCAAAGGCGCTGCTCATAATCGTGGCGGAAGAATTCGGGGCCGAAGGCTTCGGCCATTGTCCCCGTCGCCCGGCGATAGTTCTTGAGCAGCTCCTCGAGCCGATCTTCCGCTTGCGCGTAGCCGACCGCATAGGCTGCTGTCTCCAGATCCGGAGCGAAGATGTGCGGGATGCCGAAGTCATCTCGAGCGATGAGCGCCGCAGTGCTCCGTCTCGCCCTCTGCGAGGGCGCCATATCCCCGCCGGGCGGAAGCAGGAGAAGCCCGAGAATCGTCAGGAGTGTCCATGGGGTGCGCCTCATGGAGTCAGTACCCCACCGGTTTTCCATCCCGGCGCGGATCAGAAGCCCCCAAGCGCATGCCCGTTTCCGGCTCGATCATGATGGCCTGCGCATCGCCCATGTAGCGCGGCCTCTCCGTGAACGCGTGCCCGCGCGCTCGGAGCGCCTCGATCGTGTCTCGCGAGAGGCCGAAGGGTTCGTAGACGATCTGATCCGGCATCCACTGATGGTGCACGCGAGGCATCGCGAGGGCTTGCTGGAGGTTCATCCCGAAGTCGATGGCGTTGAGGATGATCTGAAGGACCGTGTTGATGATCGTCGGGCCGCCCGGGCTGCCAAGAGCGAGCCACGGCTTGCCGTCTTTGAGCACGATCGTCGGCGTCATGGCCGAGAGCGGGCGCTTGCGTGGAGCGATCTGGTTGGCTTCGCTCTGGAGGAGGCCAAACATATTCGGCGCGCCGGGCTTGCTCGTGAAGTCATCCATCTCGTTATTCAGAAGAAATCCGGCGCCGCGGACCGTGACGCCACTGCCATAGCTGCCGTTAAGCGTGTAGGTGTTGGCGACGACATTGCCTGCCGCATCCACGACGGTGAAATGTGTCGTGTGTTCGGACTCATAAGCGAAGGCATCGCCTCCGGAGAGCGTGGCGCTCGGCGTCGCCCGCTTCGGATCTATCGTTTGGCGCAGCGCCTCCGCATATCGGCGCGAGGTGAGCCCTTTCACCGGGATGCGCGCGAAGTCGGGATCGCCGAGAAACTGCGCGCGATCGGCGAAGGCACGCCGCATCGCCTCGACGAGGAGATGCACGTAATCGGCGGAATTATGGCCCAGGGCGCGCAGATCGAAGCCTTCGAGGATGTGCAGCATCTCGATCAAGGCGACACCGCCGGAGCTGGGTGGGGGAACGGTGATGAGCTCATACCCGCGATAGGTCGTACGCAATGGCTCGCGTTCGATGGCGCGATAGTTCCTGAGGTCGTCGAGCGTGATCACCCCTCCTCCGGCTTCCATCTCGGCGAGGATGCGACGCGCCGTCTCGCCCTCGTAGAATTCCCGCGGGCCGTGCTCGATAAGGCGTCGGAGCGTCTCGGCCAGCTCCGGTTGGCGGAAGATCTCACCCTCTTCGTAGTAACGCCCATCGCGTAGGAAAATGCGTCGGCTTTCGGGAAAGCGGGAGAGGAGTTGGGCGGCTCGCTTCAAGCTCTCGGCCTCGGCGTGGGTGAGCACGACGCCTTCACGCGCGAGCCGTTCGGCCGGTCGGCAGACGTCGGCCCACGACATCGTCCCGTATTTTTCGAGCGCGAGCGCCAGGCCGGCGACTGTTCCCGGAACGGCGACGGCGCGATGGCCGACGGTCGAAGCTTCCGGAATGATCTCACCCTTCTCGTCCACATACATATCGCGATGCGCACGAGCCGGCGCCATCTCCCGATAATCGATGACGGTCGTGCGCCCATCGGCCAGACGGATGAGCATGAAGCCCCCACCTCCCAGATTCCCCGCCGCCGGATGGACGACGGCGAGCGCCAGCGCGACGGCGACGGCGGCGTCCACGGCATTCCCGCCACGCTGCAGAATCTCCACACCCACGCGCGAGGCGACCTCATGTGTGGACGCCACCAGGCCGTGTCGCGCGCGAACGGGCTGTCCCACGAACGCGCTCGTCGGTGGCGGTTCCAACATCACTAGGAGCATCAGAATCGGCAAAAGCCCCCTCTTCTTCATCTCACCCCTCCGGGAGAGCTCGTTGTCGAAGACGGCCCCTTCGCATACGCGGGGCATTATAATCGAAAACCCTGCCGCGATGCACACGGCAATCGGGCTCGGACGGTGCGTACCGCGAGCGAGCCTCTTCGAGGATCGAACCCTTCTTCGCCCTCGACGGCTCGCTCCGGCGCTCACTGTCCGTCTTCGTCGTCGTTGGTGGCTCCGACGCGCGTCGGCTGTCGTCCGACGTGCAAATGATCATAGTGGAGCATGGCGTTGAAGAGGAGGAAGAAACTGCCCTGCGTCTGCTGCCGCCACATCGGATTGTTCGCGAACAGGAGCACGTGACCCTTGCCAACGGGGACATCCACGACGGCGGGACGATTCGCCAACTCGCGGCCTCCGGCGAGCATTCCGGCAATGAGTAAATTCGGCTCCTCAGCGAACCGCACGACGACACGCGGCCGGGCCTCCGGTGGTGGAAGGAATGCGCGCACGAACTCACTCACTTCCTCTGGAATGCCCAGTTCCTCTCCCGTGCGTGGGGGAGGCGGTGGCGCATACGGCCGTCCTTGCGGAATATCGGGATCGGTGAGCGAGCCGCGTCCACTCGGTCGCCCGGCCGGCTGTTGCTGTTGTGCGCCGAGGGCTCCACCCCCTCCTCCCAGGCCGCCGGTCAGGCTCACTTGAAACACCGGCGCCTGGTTGAAGTACACGGCCAAGTGATCGCCGTAGCCATAGGCGATCGGGCTCCGCTTGTCGGCGAAGACGGCACGATACACGCCGCCACGTGCCTGCAACTCGCGCGTTTGGACGATGGAGACGCCCTGAATTATCCCGTAGTCGATGGGGATGGCGGCGTTGCTTCCGACAGTGACGAAAAGTCCCCCTTGTTCGATAAAGCGCTTGAGATTGACCATACCCTCCAGCTCGATCCCTCCGCGAATATCATCCGTTTGATCAGGCGACGTCCCGATGTGTGGCGTCAGCTCGCTCTTCTCCCACGGGATGGGATCGCCGCGCTTGGGGAGACCGTTGACGATCGCCTGCGCGCTGCCCGGAGTTGGTCCCAGGATGATCACGTCGTACTTGTCGCGGAGATTCGGCGTATCGCGCAGCGCGTGCACGGAGATGTAGTCGTAAGGGATCTGCAAGCGATCGAAGGCCAAGCGGAACCAGCCTTCATTCTGCGTGTTCGTCCAGGTGTGCACGAGCGCGATACGCGGCACGGCGATCGGATGGGTGGGCACTCTCGGCAACTCCTCGATGGCATACGCGGTGAGGCCCAAATCGGTCGTCGCCTGCTCCAGTCGCGCGCGCAAATCCGGCGGATTCCCCTCCGTCGGGATGATGAACGAGCCGGCGCTGAACGAGCGACCGAGCGCTTCAAACGGCTCCTCGGCGGCGAGCATCCGGACATCTTTCAAGCGAAAGCGGAACGTCGCCAACGTGTTGTCCGTGTTGTGATCGATCAGATAGCCGGCCGTGGCCGCCGATCCGATAATTCGACCTCGAACGCGCGCGTCAGACGTCAGAAGGGTCATCGGGGCTTTCAGGATCGCCGGATCCGCCACGCGCACGGTCCGCACGTTCTTCAGCGCGCCGAGCGACCATCCCGTATCATCATAGGGGCGCGGATCGTTCGGATTGTAGTACTGCGTGTCGAGCAGCATGTCGGCCATGCGGCTGTAGGGTTGATCCATGCGGATGATGTAGCTGCCGGCTGGGATGGTGATCTTCTTCTCCTCTCGCCCCTCTCGCACCGTCACGTCGATCTCGCGATCCGCTATATGGACCTCGACGCCCTGGAGCCGAAGGAGATTGACGAGTTCCGCACATTCGACCGGGCGTGGATCGTCAGCTGGGATAATCCACGCGGCCGGACCTTCGGTCGTCGCCTTCAGCACCGAGCGCTTACTCTTGAGGTAGAAGTTGTGCAGGAATCGCTCCTTGTTCCTCGCCACGAAGTTCATCGCGAACAGCAGGGCGCTCTGCTGCAGATTGATGTTGTTGCGCAGCGACCAACGGACGCGCGGCAGCGGGGGATTCGGCCGATACCACGTGCGCGTCGTCTGTGCAGCCGGGACCGTGCGCTCGCTCGTATCCGCCCCGCGCCCGCCGAAGGTCTCGTAGAATCGCCCAATAGCGTTATGCCCGTTGGCGACGTAGAACATGTAGTTGGGCGCCCATCCATCGTAGAACCCGTGCGTCCACACCCCGGGCACGCCTCGCTTGGTCAGCTCCTCGATTTCATGATACGCCAAGAGGTGCCATTCGTTGATCAGAATCGGGTCCACCCACGCGTTATAGGGTCCCGTTCCCGTCGAGGTGTAGAGGAAGGGGACCGATTCATGCAGATCATGTAACACCTGCGGATGCCATTCGAGGAAGGTCCGCATCATGTGTCGGCTGAGCGCCAGCGAGAGCGACATCATATCGCGATTGTTGTCGTGAGCGACGTACTTGCCCCAGTAGATCAAGTTCGGCGCGGGCTTGTTGGGGTTGGCTTGGCGATAGTTGTAGAGATCGACCTGGCGGTCACGCCCATCCACCTCGACGACAGGCGTGATGAGCACGACCAGGTTCTTTCGGATCTCCTGGATGAAGGGCGTCTCCTCGACGGCCAGCCGATAGGCCAACTCCATGAGCATCTCGGGCGAGCCGGTCTCTGGCGAGTGGATTGCTCCGGTCGCCCAGTACATGGGGAGCCCCTCGGCGATCAGCCGCTTGGCCTCCTCATCGGTGAGCGTACGCGGATCGGCCAGTCGCGCCGTGATCTCCTTGTACCGTTCCAGTTGCCGCATATTCGCTTCATCGGAGATGACGACCAGGATCATCTCTCGTCCTTCCTCCGAATACCCCATCGTGAAGACTCGCACGCGCGGCGTCGCTTTCTCCAGCTCGCGCATGTAGCGGTAGATGTCCTTCGTATACGTCAGCTTGTTCGGCGTACCGATGACATAGCCGAGCACTTTCTCCGGAGTGGGCACCGTGTCGGAAGCCGGCAGATGATCTACCAGCTCGGTCAGGAAGAATGGCTCGGTCGTATACTCGCGAATCTTGGCCGTGTATCCCTCATCGAGTTTCTGAGCGGCCGGAGTGGGCCGCGCCTTCCCCTTCGTTTGGGGAAAAGCTGAGGGAGCGACGATGAGTGAACCTGCGAGGAAAAACGAAAGGCTCCTTCCGATGAGTCTCCCAGCACGCTTCATGGCGTTTCCCTCCTTAGTTTGTTCTCGTGATTTGCCCGCTCACGTCTTCGGAGCGGGGAACCGCAACGATCGCCCGATGAGGGCGCAACGTGGCGCGTTTCTCTTCGGGGTCCCGGCAGAAGTGCATCGGGGGAGGGGGCCTCCCCTTGTGGGAGGCGAGGGCGGAAGAGCAAGCGCTGCCCAAGCCGTGACTCCCACGCGCCATGTCTAATCGCCGCTCTGAGGGTTGACTTCGACTTCGCGCTCTTCGTGTTCGAACAGAGAGAGGGCGGCGTGCGAGCGCGAGGTGACCTGATTCTCCTCAACGAAGCGGAAGATGTTCTCCAGCACGACGATGGCATCGTCAATGACGATCCCAACCATGAGTACAAGCGCCAGCATCGTCACGCTGTTGAGCGTGAAGTCCAAGGCGCGCATCATGCCGAAGGTCGAGATG
>CALHAI010000021.1 GCA_937934295.1 uncultured Blastocatellia bacterium | reverse complement strand
GCTGGCCGAAGCTAGGGTGGTTCAGGCTGTGGTCGTAGTTCCAGTCGCAGAAGGCGATCTTGCTGGCGAACGGTTTGGGGATCAGCACATCATCCAGCACCAGATAGCCCTCAACTCCCAGCGCCTGAACCATGCGCACGGTCACGCAGGCTCCCGGCGAGAGCGTCCAGCCCAACTCCTGCAAGAGCCGACCCAACCCATCGTGCGACATCAGTCCAACAGACGCAGCGACGGCGGTGACGGTCGCATTAATTCTCACGAGACCCGATGATGGAATGCATCTTTGCTCAATCCTGGATCAAAATAGTTGATCGCCTCAGCTCACTAGATAGTCGCTTGGTGACGGAATTGGAAGCCTGCTGGAGGGATCTGAGAACTATTTTCGAGAATCAGGCTTTTCAACGCGAGGCGATCTCACTACCCACAGCGGAGCCGCTCACTCTTGGGGCACTTAAGGCCGCACGAATGGAAGCGGGGCACGTTTATCTACTCCCCCTCATTTCACAATGGGAGTACAAGCGTCCCTACGAGCGCGCGCTTATGGCCATTGAACAATATGATCGAGACCTCGAAGAATTGGTCAGGACGCTGCCCGAAGCGATCCCGGTGAGCGGTCCCCAGGCCGTGAGTGTCTTGAGTGACTGGATCCCGACCGGCTGGCGACGGCTGATTGTCCAGCTCCGGCGTAAGTCGCGGCTCCTGTCGTTGAGGGCGGTGGTGCTCAATGTGTTCCGGAAGAGAGCACGGCTCCGCGCGAAAATTGAGGGACAGTATCTCTTGGCTCTGGCTCTGGGGACTCGCCAGTTACGACGTCCATGGGGGATTGTGCGCGACGCGTTGGATGCTGCTGTTCTGGGACGGCCTCGATCACGCGATGAGTTAGAGTCCGAGTGGCTGAAGATGCAGAGTACTATTGAGCAACTCATCCATCAGGTTGAACGCGAGCTTCGCAGGTGGAGTGAGGAGTCGAAAAGAACTGTCCCGGTACTGGCTCAGGAAATTCTCTCCGACCTCGTGTGGCGACGGCGGAGGAGAGTCACGAGCGCCAACGATTATCGAATCAAATGTGCTGCTCACTGGGCCGGGCAGATGCGAGCCGTGAACACCGAGCTTCGATTGGAGGTGGCGCTGGAGCAGACCGAGCATCGCATTCTGGATCGGTTCCAGCAGGCGCAGGAAAGTCTGAGCGCCGAGCAATCTGATGTGCTGACGGAGCTTGATGGTGTCTGCGTCTGGTTGCGCCGGCAAATCGAATCGGGTGGACAAGAGGGCTTCCCGCCGCCGAAAGCTGACGTGATCCCTGCCTCCGGTCGCCTCGCCGAGATCGAGGTCGCATTCAAAGCCGAGCTGGAATCGCTTCCTTCCGTCTGCGAGACGCTCATGGGGTTTTCTGCGCTGCCCGGGCTCCGAACCCGGTGGAAGAGGCTTTATCCGAGAGAAACGTTCCGCCAGGCCTATGTTCGCAGGGGTCGTCCAGAGCTTACGCGAGTGCTCGAAGAAATTGAGGGCCACCATCGAAGCCTCGTCCAGCAGATTGAGCGAGCCCGCGAGGTCGTCGCCTTCGGCCTGGAAGCCAGCAGCACAGGACAGCAGCGCGACGAGCAACTTGCCCGAGAGGCGGTGCAAAATGCTCTCTCCCTACTTGAATTTCATCGGCGCGGGGTGGTGGATTGGCGTCCTGTGGCCGACGTCCGGCTGGCGCGGGCGCTCGCCTCGGTCTTTACCGAAGGTCGGCTGATACTGACCCGTCACCGACTCGGTGTGCTGGCCTATCTGGCTCAGCAAGGGTTCCGTCGAACAGTCATGCTGGCTGGCCACAACGCGGTGGCGACTGCCGGTCACATTCTCCGTCGCTTGGTTGGTGCTCTGGAACGGCTTGCTCTTGAGTTTCTCGTCCACATTGGGTGGAGACCGGCGCCCTCGGCGGGCAAGGTCGAGGTGATCACCCGCCCTTTTCTTCCTGAAGAATTCGTCGTTGATCTGAGCGCCAAAGAATTGCCTGCGCTTTATCGCCGGTTATTCCGCCTTGAGCCGCTTGAAGACCCTCGATTCCTCGTAGGGCGTGAGCAGGAGCTGGCAGCCATCGCCGATGCTCGATCGCTCTGGGAGGCCGGTCGGCCTGTAGCCCTCATCATTGTCGGACAGCGAGGAAGCGGAAAAACAAGCTTGATCAATTGTGCATTGAAGCGATCGCTGGAAGGTCTGGAGGTCATTCGGGGAGAGTTTTGCGAGCGACTCACGACAGAGAGCCAATTGCGTGATTTCTTGGCGCGAGTAGTTGGTGCTGATCGCGCGACAGAGATAGAGGAATTTCTCGCCGCACGACGACAGGTCATCATCCTGGAGGAGCTGGAGCGCAGCTTTTTGCGGCAGGTCGGGTGTTACGGCGCGATTCGCGCGCTGCAGCGCGTGATTGCTGCCACCAGCCCATCCACCCTCTGGGTTCTGTCTATCAATCAGATGGCGTTTCGATTTCTCGATGCCGCCATTCAGTTGGGATCGAGTTTTTCCCATCGTATCCATGTGGGGACAGCGACGCGGGACGAGCTTCGTCAGGCGATTTTGCGGCGGCACAACCTGTCGGGCTTGCGTTTACACTTTGCCCCTCCACCTCCGTCCCCTTCTCTGCGTCATCGGCTGCGGCATCTGATTGGAGGGGAGGCTGATGCCGAGGCGATCTTTTTTGACATGCTGGCCAGAGAGTCGGCGGGCATTTATCGCACGGCGTTCGACATCTGGCTGGGTCAGATCGAAGCCATCGAAGCAGGCGTGCTCTCGCTCAAGCCGCTTGTCACGCCCGACCTGTCGCGGGTGATTGATGATCTTGATCTGGACGATCTCTTCACGCTGGTGGCGATCTTGCAACACGGAAGCCTCACGGCTCAAGAGCACGCTACGATCTTTCAGAAGAGCGTGGGCGCCAGCCGATCGCAACTGGACGAATTGTTGGCTCGGGAGATCATCGAAAATGATCCCGGTCGCCAAGGCCTTCGCGTGCGCCCGGAAGCCATGCGTGTGGTGCGAGAGGCGCTCTATCGCCGCAATTTACTATGATGGGAGATCGCGTATGAGAGCCTTTTCTCCGCTTTCATTGCCATTCGCTTTTCAGGCGGCACCGGAGACGCCGGTGGAAATACTGACGAAGGTCTCGCTCACCGCCATATTCTATGCCATCCTGGTTTTGGTTGCTGCTTACGTGCTGGTTCGGTTGAGCACAGCGGTCCTGGAAGCTCTTGCTCAACGAGCCCCCCGGGCGCGGTTCTTCTTCATGATGCTGGCGCCGCTCGTTCGCTTCGGCGTCTGGCTGGGGAGCAGTCTGATCATTCTCGCTATCTTCTCGCCGTCACGAGACACGTTGTTCGCCGTGTTGGCATCGGTCGGGATCGCGCTGGGACTGGGTGCACAGGATTTGGTCAAGAACATCATTGGCGGACTGGTCATCCTGGCGGATCGCCCCTATCAACTGGGCGACCGCGTCAAAATCGGCGATGCCTACGGAGAGATCGTTCACATTGGCTTGCGCAGCACCAAGCTGGTTACGCCCGATGACACCCGCGTGACGATTCCCAATAGCGAAATCCTGAGCGGCAAGGTCTGGAATGCCAACTCGGGCGTACCTGACTGCCAGGTGGTGACCGATCTCTACCTGCCCATTGATACCGATCCGGTTCAGGCGATGGAGATTGGCTACGAGGCGGCCTACAGCTCTCCCTACACGCTCTTGACCAAACCGGTAGCGATTCGCCTGCTAGATGCCTTCGCCGATAACCCGTATTTGATCCTTCGGGTGAAAGCCTACGTCTACGATCACCGCCACGAAACGGCCTTTCAAACCGACGTCATCCTGCGGGCGAAGGCGGAATTTCTGCGGCGGGGGATGCTTAAGCCGTGGGCCCATTACGGTCTCCCCCTCCCGGCAACGGCTCTCAGAGCAGAGAAAGTTGCGCAGGATTCGGGGCCTTTGCAGAGCTCCTCCGATTCCCGGGATTGAGGGTCCTCTCACTGCTTTTTACCCTGACCCGGTGATTTCCATTCACTGAGACCGGTTCGAATGTGAAGATCCCGTTGGGGGAACGGGATCTCGATCCCGTGTTGCTGAAACTTCTCGTAGATGGCATAATTGAGGGCACTGATCAAAAGCCCCTTCCGGTGGGCGAGGCTTGCGCTCCAGGCGCGAAGTTCAAAAGACAGACCATTGTCCCCAAACGCGAGCATCCGAACCCCTGGCGGAGGATCGTCCAGCACGTCTGGATTCTCCTTGGCCACCTCCAGCAGAAGTTTTTCCACCAGTCGAACATCGCTGCCGTAGGCAACGCTCACAGGAATCCTGAAGCGAACCCTCGCCCCGGTGTGACTCCAGTTGATGACATTCTCGGTGATGAATTTGGAGTTGGGAACGATGATGGCGATGTCGTCATTGGTCAACACGGTCGTACTACGGGCGCCGATTTTAATCACATCCCCTTCTACGGACCCCACTTCGATTCGGTCCCCAATTTTGATCGGGCGCTCAAGGAGAATAATCAAACCGCTGATGAAATTGTTAGCGATGTTTTGCAAGCCAAAACCGATGCCGATGCCCACCGTCCCGGCCAGAACGTTCAGCGGGGTCAGATCGATTCCCAGTGTTTGAAAGATGATCAAGAATCCGATGCCGATCACAACGTAGCGGACAAGAGTCCCCATCGCCTCTCGCGTCCCCACATCCACCTCGCTTTTGACCAAGAGCTTGTTCACCACCCAGTTCCTCATCTTGCCGGTGACATAGAAAAGCGCAATCAGCAGAAAGACCAAAGTAAGCAGCGCTTGAATGGTTAATTGCGTTTCTCCCAGCTTGAAGAGCGGTATTCCGAGAAAATCTTTGATGTGCCTCAGGGTCTCCAACAACGTTTCCATGTTGCACCTCCAGGGTTCATATCAGGTCGGTCCAGCGCCGGAGGAGGTGGAACCCGCAGGATCACCCCGAAACCCATGCCCCGCGCTCAAAACAGCGGCCAGATCATGGGGAGGAAGATCAACGTGGCGATCAAAATAACCAGCGTCATCGGCCCACCCGCGCGCGTGTAATCGAAGAAGCGATAGCCTCCGGGTCCGAACACGAGCACGTTGACTTGGTGTCCCACCGGCGTCAGGAAGCTGGTCGAAGCGCCGATGACGGTGGCCAGAACGAACGGTTGTGGATTCGCCTCCAGGCTCAAGGCGATGTCAATGGCGATGGGCGCGATGAGCACCGTGGCGGCAGCGTTGGACATGGGTTGGGTGAGGAAGGTCACCAGGAGATAAATTCCCGTCAGGACAGCCAACGGGCCGAATCCACCCAGCAGGCGCACCATCCAATCGGCCAGATATTGCGCCGTGCCGGTTGATTCCATCGCGGTGCCCAGCGGCAGCATGCCCGCGATGAGGAACACGCTCTGCCACTCGATGCTCTCGTAGGCTTCCTCCATACTCAAGCAGCGCGTCAGCACCATCAAGACCGACCCGATCACCAGGGCCGTCGAGATGTGAAAATCCAGCAGCGTCACTAGCGCCAGCACCAACGCCATCGCGCCCACAGCAACGGGCGCTTTGTCGAATCGTCGTTGCTCGAGCTGCACCGGCTCCAGGACCAGAAAATCATGGGATTCCTGAAGCTCGGGTAACCGATCGCGTGGTCCTTCCAGCAGCAGCGCATCACCGAACTGGAGCTGCACGTGATGGAGGCGCTCAGTGATCACCTCGCCATGTCGCCAGATGGCCAGCGCATTGAAGCCATAGTGCTCGCGAAACCGCATCTCTTTCAGCGTACGACCGATCAACCGCGAGCGGGGCGCTAGCGTCGCCTCGAAGATGTGGAGCTGATCCGAATCAAGCTGTTCGATCTTCATTTTGGTGCGGGGCTCGATGACGACGTGGAGCGCCTCGCGGGCGCGCATCAGTTTGTCTACCGGAGCCTGGACGATCAACAGATCATCGGGTTGGATGATGGTGTCACGACCGGCGGCGGTCAGGGCACCATCCTTGTGGACGATGGCCAGTACCGTCACATCATAATCGGCGCCCAATCGCGACTCGACCAGCGTCTTGCCGGCGAGCGGACTGTCCGGCAGGACTCGGATCTCGGTGACGTACTCCCGGAGTTGTTGAGCTTGTTGTTCCTCAACCGGCGCTCGGACGGGTATCAGATGCCGACCAATCAACACCATATAGAGAATGCCCACGCCGAAGACGATCAAGCCGGTCGGCGCAAAGTCCAGGAACCGAAACGTCGGCAGTCCGCGCTCGGCCAGGATGCTGGCGGCCAAGATGTTCGGCGGCGTGCCAATGAGCGTGATGTTGCCGCCTAAGAGAGACGAGAAGGCCAGCGGAATCAGTAGCCGCGACAGCGGCACATGGGCCTGACGTGAAATGCCCACCACCGCCGGCAGCAGCACCGCCACCGCCCCAATGTTGTTCATGAACGCCGACATGGTACCGCACAGCAGCATAATGACGGCGATTAATCGCGGTTCACTGCCGCCCGCCAATCGGGCAATCTGCTGGCCCAGGAAGTCAGCCACGCCCGTCTTCAACAGCCCGCCCGATACGATGTAGACGGCCCACACCGTGATGACCGCCGGATTAGCAAACCCGGCGAACGCTTCTTCCGGCGTGACCAGGCCCGTCAGCGTCAAGGTCAGCAACACCATCAGCGCGACGACGTCCACCCGCAGCTTCTCGGTGGCAAACAGCACCACCGCCACCCCAATGATCGTCAGAGTAAGAGCGATCTGCGGCGTCATGGCTGTCTCCTCTAACTCACTTTCACTCTTGAGTCGTTGCCGAATTCGGAGCTCGGGACCTTGCGCTATATCGCTCGCGGAGTTCATCAACGATGGTTCCTTCCCACAGCGGCACGCCGGTGAGATAGGCGGCCCGGCCGATCATGTGCGCCGCCACCGGTGCGGTCAGGATCATAAAAGCCACTCCCGCAAGGGCGCGAGAGGTGATCCCCAACTCGCCAAAATGAACGGCCACCGCCAGCAGGAGCAAGCCGCCGCCTAACGCTCCGGCCTTCGTCGAGGCGTGCATGCGAGTGAGCAGATCCGGCATTCGCACCACACCAATAGCCGCCACCAGCATGAATGCCGCGCCAAGAATTACCAGCACAACACTGAGCCCCCCATTCACGGTATCCTCCCCTTCCCCACATACAGGGCAAATGCTATCGTCCCCAAAAAGGCAATCAGCGCCAGCAGGATGGCAACGTCTAAAAAAACCGATTGATCCGTCATGATGGCGTAAGCCGCCATCATGCCCACCGTCAGCGTGGATATCAAATCCAACGCCACGACGCGGTCCGGCAACGTTGGCCCACGCAGCAAGCGCACAAAGGCGAGGAAGAACGAAATGACCAACATGGCCAACGCCAGAAGAATGGGCTCGGACACTGCCGTCAGCCACTCTCGGATCATCGCGTCACCTCTAGGACCTTTCGCTCGAATCTCTTGATCTTCTGGCGGAAGACATCGAGGTCTTCATCGTCAATGTACATGGCGTGAATGTAGAGCGTGCGCTTATCAGCAGACACATCCAGACTCAGCGTGCCCGGCGTCAGCGATATCAGATTGGCCACCAGCGTGATTTCTCCGTCGCTTTCGATCTCTAGCGGGATGGCGATCACGCCGGGCCGCATGTAATGCGTAGGCGTCAGGACATCGTGAGCCACACGCAAACTGGAGGCGATCAGCTCATAGAGGAAGAACAGGACGAAGCGGATCACATGGAAGACCTTCCCGAAGTAGGGCGAGGGTCCGAGAGCGCGTTGCGCAAATCGCAAGATCACGTAGCTCAGCCCGAACCCGACGACCAGATTGCCCGGCGTGAACACTCCCGTCAGCGCCAGCCAAGCCAGCGCCAATAAGATGTTCCAGAGAAAGAGGGTCATGATGTTCCTCCGAGGACAGCTCGGATGTACGCCTCCGGATTGATCAATTGGTCGGCCGCGCGCTCGGCCAGGACGAAGAACGGTTGGACGACCAGCCCGATCACCACCGTCAAGAGAGCTAAGACGATGATCGGGAAGAAGACGTGTACGAGCTGACGGCGATTGACCGAGGGCTGCGAGTTTCGCGTTGAGGGCTTCCAGAACGCCTCCGTCCAGATCTTGAGCATGGACAACAGCGTGAGCACGCCGACGGCTAGAGCAACCAGCACGATGACGTACTGCTCCGTCTCAAGCCCGGCCTGCACTAGCGTCAGCTTCGCCCAAAATCCCGACAGTGGCGGCAGTCCGGCCAACGACAGAGCCGGGATCATGAATAAGACCGCCAGGCCAGGATGCGCTTGATACAATCCGCCGAGGTTTTTCAACTCGTAGGTTCCGCACAACCGATTGACCACGCCGCTGATCAGAAACAGATTCGTTTTGACGATGATGTGATGAGTGATGTAAAAGACCGAGCCGGTCAACGCCAGCGGGGTGAAGAGCCCCAAGCCCATGATCATGTAGCCGATCTGGCTGACGATGTGAAATGAGAGGATGCGTCGGAACTCATTTTGCGCCACTGCCCCCAGCACACCCGTGATCATGGTCAACCCGGCGAGGATCAGAATCAGCGTGTGGGTGTACCCCACGTCGTGCCTGAACAGCAGCGTGAAGACGCGAATGAGCGCGTAGACGCCTACCTTGGTGAGCAGACCGGCGAAGATCGCCGACACGGCCACCGGCGGCGTGTGATAAGAAGCCGGCAGCCAGAAGAAAAGGGGGAACACGGCAGCCTTGATGCCGAAGGCGACGAGGAAGAGCATCGAGAGCGTCGTCACCAAACCGGGGTGATGAGCGCTCCTCAACTTCTGGGCCAGATCGGCCATGTTCAACGTCCCCACCAACCCATAGAGAATACCCACGGCCGCTAGCAAGAGCGCCGAGGACATCAGGTTGAGCGTGACGTACTTGATGGCGCCCTCTATCTGCGCTCGCTCGCCGCCGAGCACAAGCAGCACAAACGAGGCCATCAACATCACCTCGAACCAAACATAGAGGTTGAACAGGTCCCCGGTCAGAAACGCCCCGCATACCCCCATCAGCAGGATATGCAGCAGCGGATAGTAGCCGAACTCCTCCCGCGCCGTGTCCATGCTGCCCAGCGAGTAGACGGCGACAGCCAGCCCCATCAGGCCGGCCAGCGCGACCATGATCGCGCTGAAGAGGTCAACCACTACAGTGATGCCGAAGGGCGCCGGCCAGCTCCCGATTTGCACGACCTGAATGCCGTCGCGCCAGACGGAAGCCAACAGGATCAGCGCCGCGACCAATAGCGCCACAGCGCCCAACAGGCTCACCCCCCGCTGGACGCCTCGCCAGCGCCAGGCCAAGAGCGCCGCCACCGCCGTCATCAACGGGATCAAGATCGGGAGTACCGGTCGCATCGTCGCTCAGCTCCCCTCACGCAGCAGTCCGCGTCTCACGATTACGTATCCGTCGCTTTCATCTCGTCCAGGTCGTCGGTGCCAACCGTTTGATAGGCCCGATGAAACAGCACCACGACGAAGCCAAGCACACCGAAACTGATGACGATGGCCGTCAGGATCAACGCCTGTGGCAGCGGGTCGGCATAGGGAGGCTGTAGAGCGTCAGCCCCTTCCGGGACAAACGGCGCTCGCGCTCGCGTCAGCCGCCCGACGGTGAAGATGAGCAGGTTGGCTCCGTTAGATAAAAGGCTGAGGCCGATGATCAATTTGACCAAACTGCGCCGCAGCATCATGTAAATCCCCGTCGCATACAGCACCCCGATAACGACCGCCAGTATGGTCTCCATAGGTATCCCCGCTGGATTTTGGATCGGTTCCGTCGTCGGCGTTCCAGCCCATCACCGGCGTCATTCCTCCGCCAAGGAGAGGATGATCGTCAGCATCACACCGGCGACCACCAAATACACGCCGAGGTCGAAAAGCAGAGGCGTGCCCAAAGGTACAAGCCCAACGCCGGGCAGTGTGATAGAGCTCCACTGACCGGTCATGAAGGGCTTTCGTGCGAGCCACGCCGCCATCCCGCTGCCGAGCGCGACCAGAAGTCCCGCGGCGATCAATCGGCGCGGGTCAATCCGCAACAACTGCCGTGCCGTGGCCACGTCAAAGGCGAGCGCATACAGAGCGAACGCCGCCGCCGCGACCAGTCCGCCCACGAAGCCGCCGCCAGGACTGTTGTGACCGCGCAGGAGTAAAAAGAGCGAAAACAGCAGCAGAAGTGGCAACAGGAACCGCGTCGCTGTCCGTAGGATCAGAGACATCACCCGCTCTCCTTCCTCTCCAAGCGCAGTTTCAACAGCGCATACGCGCCGATGCCCGCCAGCGCTAGCACCGTGATCTCGCCTAGCGTGTCCATGCCTCGAAAGTCCACCAGGATGACATTGACGACGTTCCGCCCATGCGCCTGCACGAGGCTCTTCTCGGCGAAATAGTCTGAGATAGGCGGATGAAATCGAATGCTGGTGGCTGCCAGCACGAGCGCCGCCATCACCCCCCCAGCGGCCACGGCGACCAGGACGTCTCGATAGCGCGCCCGTTGAGTGGAGAGCGAAGCAAAGCGCGGCAGGTGATAGAACACCAGAACGAGCAAGATCACCGTCAGCGATTCGATCAGAACTTGCGTCATGGCCAGGTCGGGTGCGCCGAACAACACGTACACCAGCGCCACACCGTAGCCGACCACGCCCAATGCCGCCACGGCGGCCAACCGCGATCGTGCGCGCACGGCTGCCACCGCCGCCAGAGAGATGAGCGCAGCCACGCCCCCTTCGTAGAAGCGGACATCGGTTGCCCCATCCGGCCGAGGAAAACCGCCTCGAGCAGCGAGCGTATACGTGGTCAGTCCGACCGTCGCGCCGATGATCATCAGCAGGTAGTAACGGAGGTAACCGCTCTGGAGCAGCCGCGTCTGGATGCGCGCCAGAGCGTTCAGGCCCTCGAGCGCCACATCGTACCACCGCGCGGGTCCCCACTGAGCGATGGGTTCTAACCGTGACGTGGCCCGACGCACTACGCCTTGACCCAAATAGACGCCCATGCCTGAGGCGAGCGTGAGCACGCTCAGCAGCAACACCGGATTCAATCCGTGCCACAAGGCGAGCGTCACTTCGCTCGGTTCAGCACGCACCGCTGTGACTGCCGGCGAGACCAGCGGTCCGGCGAGGGTATTCGGCAACAACCCGATGATGAAACCCAATCCGGCCAGGATCACCGGTCCCAGCCACAAACTCAGCGGCGCTTCGTGTGGATTTTTGGGCGTGGCCATCCTTTCTCGGAAAAATGGCCTGACTCCCACGATCCCGGCGACGGCCACGAGCAAGACGTTAGCCAAGACTCCCGCACCGGTGATGAGCGGCGCCGCGCGCGGTGCTTGCAACTTGGCTTCGTAGAGCAATTCCTTGCTGATGAATCCGAGCAGCGGCGGCAACCCGGCCATCGAGAGCGCCGCCAAGCAGGCCGCCACGGCCGTGATCGGCATCACATGTCGGAGGCCGCCGAGCTGCGTCACATCGCGCGTGCCGGTTTCGTGGTCCACCGCTCCGGCGACCAAAAACAGCGCACCCTTGTAGAAGGCGTGGGCCAGCAGAAAGACCATCGCCGCTTGAATCGAGAGTGCCGTGTCGAGCCCGATGAGCAGCGTCAGGATTCCCAGTGCGCTCACCGTCGAGTAGGCGAGCAGGCGCTTGAGATCGGTTTGAAACAAGGCCAGCGCCGCGCCCACCAGCATCGTCACCGCTCCCGCCAGAGTCACCAGGTAGTGCCAGGCGTCGCTGCCGCCCAACACCGGGCCGAGCCGCGCCAGCAAATAGACGCCGGCCTTGACCATCGTGGCCGAGTGGAGATAGGCGCTCACCGGCGTCGGCGCTTCCATCGCGCTTGGCAGCCAGAAGTGAAAGGGAAACTGCGCCGATTTGGTGAACGCGCCGGCCAGGATCAGCAGGAGAATCGGCAGATAGAGATGATGAGCTCGAACCACCTCGCCTTGATTCAACAATGTTGACAATTCGAGGCTGCCGCCCACCTGCCCCAGCAGCAGCAATCCGGCCAACAACGCGAGCCCTCCCACGCCGGTGACCAATAACGCTTGCAGCGCCGCTCGGCGCGCGATCTCTCGTTCATGGTCAAAGCCGATGAGCACGTAGGAGCTCAGGCTCGTCAGCTCCCAGAACACAAACAGCGTGATCACATTGTTGGCCAGCACCGCGCCCAACATCGAGGCCATGAACATGAACAGATAGGCGTAGAAGCGCCCCAGTTGGTGATGCCCGGCCAGGTAGCCGCCCGCGTAGATCACCACCAGCGTGCCAATGCCGCTGATCAGCAGAGCGAAGAGCAAACTCAATCCGTCCAGATAGAATGAGAGGTTGATCTTCAGGCCAGGCACCCAGGGGGAGCTGAAGACGAACACCTCACCCCGCGCAATCGGACCCGCAAGACTGACGAAGTACATCAACTGGATGAACGGCAACAGAGCAAGAATCCACGCCGTCGCCCGCCGACCGACGCGATACAACCACGGCGCCAGGAGCGCGAGCATAAACCCGGATAAAACGCATACGATGATCCCTCCGCTTATCACGAACACCCTCCCGTAATGCCTTGCCCCTGCTCGTTTCGGCAGGAGCCCTTCGTGCGCTTGTGCACAAAATAATATCAAAAGGCCTCTCCCATGTCAGGGCGCAGGCCCTGAGCTGTAACCGATCCGCTCAACGAATCCGTGGCTCACACCTAGAGGGCTATGGTTTGAAATGCGATCGGCGGGGTTGTGCTATGAGCTCCCGAGCAGGCGCCTCCGGTGGGCGCGAATCTCGCGGGTGTGTCAAAATCGGCGGCTTCACGAAAGTTGAGCTTGAACCTCCCCCAGGCCCGCTCGTCATTTCTATGGATGCTCGTGCCGATGTCGCACGCATGGGAACGAGAACAACGAAGATGGCCCAGAGAAGTTGAGCCCAGGGGGCCGTACAGACCCCCTGGACGCGGTTATGTACCGGGTCGGAAGACCTGTTCGGAGACTTTGTTCTGCTGGACTTCCTCAGGCGTGAACCACATCGGGTGGTAGTCGTTTGTCAGCCACAGGCCGAGTTGACTCGCGTAGTGGGGGTGGCCCAGGATACCGCTTTGACCGCCTGGGATGACCTGAAGCGCGCGAAGACCGTCAGGTCGCACTTCACCGAGGAACCGTCGCGCCGGCCCGCTACCGAACATGAACGCATTAAGCCCCTTGGCGCGGGCGTCATGCCCGGAGGCATCTATCACCTCGAAGCCACCATCGACGGCCACGCCTGGCAACGCCGAAGCCAGATGAACGAAGCCTCCCGCCGGCGGGATGTTGAACGGATCGCCCAGTGTGTGCCTGAAGACGATGCGATGGAGTTTGCCCCAGCGATAGTCTTCCTGGTTGGTCGAGTTATTGAAGGCCGCTCGAAATTCATCACCAGCGAGCTGATCCAAAGCCTCTTGTAGGCTCCTCAAGAGAAGGATATCGCGCTCGACCTCCGGTGGCAGATCTACACCCGGAACGTCGAAGAAATTCAGCCCCGAAGCTCCGCGCCCTTGCCTCTGCGAGAAGTTGTCCAGCAGATTCCGCAAAGCGACGACAGCCAGTGATCCACTGGGCAGATATTCGGCCAGTCTGACGCGGGCGAGCGTCGCATCAACCGTGTTAGCGATGATCCGTGCGCGCCAGACGCTGTAGATCGTCGCGGCCACGCTCGCTGCGATCTCCTCTGGGGTAGGCGGCTGCCGCTCCCCATCCACATCCGAAGCGTCATACCCTTCGGGAATTCCCGTCGGCGCACTGAAGTCCCATCGGGCGAGACGATCCACGGCTTCGGCCACGCGGGCATCTTGCGCCAGAGCGGCAAGCGGTGCTGGTGCTCCACTGGCGCGCGCATTCGCAAAGGCTTGCCGGAGATATGGCACGAACACTTCGGCATCCAGCATCTGGACATTAGCCTGAAAGCGCCTCATGTCCTCGAGGGAAATACGTCCATCGCCCCCCTGCATCGGGTCCAGTTCGCGCTGGATCAACCGGACAATCCGCCCCATGCGCGCGCCGATGCTATAGCCGGGATTCAGATAGAGAAGCCCGCGCCCACCGCGCCGCCATTGATTGAGCGGATTGTTATCGAGCGTCGTCCCGATGGGATCGTTATTGGCGTTAGCGATGAACCCTTGCGCGGGGTTGACGACCTGTGGCATCTCCTCAAACGGCAAGATCTCGAACGGTACAGCCTGCCCCGGCTGGGGATTTTGAAGCGGCATCCACTCGTTTTTCACGATCCGCTCGATGCTCCCATCCCCTCGGAAGATCGCGCCGGCGCCATTGCGGATGAAGAAAGGTGGAAGGCCATCAACTCCCCCCTCCTGCAAATCCTCACGTAAGGGCAGCTCGCCACTGGTGAAATAGGCGATATTGCCGTCCACGTCCACATACGCCCAGTTCTGCGAGCCGAAATCGAAATACTGGAGCCCACGCTTGAAGTCGTCCAGATTCTTCGCCCGATGCCAGATGAGGAACGTATCCAGTTCTCGCGTTGGCCCAAAGCCCGTGTACTGCACGCTCAGGACACGGAAATCGGTCAGCTCCCTCTTCACCACGCGAATGATCGGCGCATTGTTGCGATCTGGGATGACCAGGGCCACCGACGGGACGTTCACGCCGCTTGGCAGTAGCCCCGGCGGGATCGTCTCCAGATCGTCTGCTGTCCCATTGCCCGGTTGGTTCGCTCGAAACACCTGCGGGATAGCGACGATCGGCCGACGCCGATCTCGAAAGATCGTTGCGGTCGGCAACTGCGTCGCAATATCGAGGACAACGCGCTCTTCGTAGACATCGGTCACGTCCATGGGATTCGTCGTCGCCCCCCATGCGATCCGCTCGTTCCTGCCGAGCACGATGACCGGAGTCCCGGCGAAGCTCACCCCCATGACGTTCATCGGATTCGGCCCCTCGACGATGAGATGCATCTCGTAGAAGATCGCGGGCACACCGAGTCCGAGGTGCGGATCATTGGCCAGCATGGGGAAGCCCGTATCGGTCTTCGAGCCGCTCACAATCCACCAATTGCTGCCTGAAGGCGCCGTCGTTCGACCGAGCGCGCTCCCTAAAAACGGCATGTCGGCGATCTCCGCCAAGTACTCGCGGGCAGCGCGAATCGCTTCCGGACTCACCCAGCGGGTGATGTCCTCAAGCTGTCGGCTCCACGCGATCTTCGGCTCCCGCCCAGCTGTGCGATGAGCGCTCGCCGCTTGGAGGGCTTCGGGAATGGAGACCGAGGGATCAAACGGCGCGCTTCGGAAGATGTCCTCGAAAAAGAGCTTCGTGCCATCGAATCCGGCTGCCTGCCCCGCTTGTTGATATGCTGCCAAGCGCACGGTGAAGTCGATGTCGTCCAAGCCGAACGAGAGCTGAAACGCGAGCAGCTTGCCAATGACGATGCTGTCCACAGGCGTCCACTCCGGGATGGCCGTCTTCGTCAACTCAAGCGCCGTGTACTCCGGCGGCAGCGGATTATCGCGCAGGAAGGCATTCACGCCATTGGCGAAGGCCTGCAAAACGGACTGCGCCTCCGCAGAGAGCGCGGGATAAGACGCCTCGGCCGCTCGTCGCAGCCCAAGTACCCGCAGTTGAATATCCTGCGCGAGCACACGATCATCAGGGCCACGACCGATCAGCTCGGCCAGCGTTCCGCTGGCCACGCGGCGCAGGAAATCCATCTGGAAGAACCGATCCTGCGCCTGCACGTAGCCCATCATGAAATAGGCATCATGATCGTTCCGGGCGAAGATATGGGGGATGCCGAACCGATCCCGAACGACACGCACTTCGTCTTGAAGTCCACGGATCGGGATGTCCTGTCCCGCACTTCGCCCGCTCCTCACGCCGAAAGAAGGAAAGGCTAACGCCCACATCGCAACAAGGGTGAACGCTCGACGCATGTTCATAGATCACCTCCCGTGAGAGATCCTCCCCTTTTCAGGAAGAGGTTCTCCTCGCCTTGGCCGGCTTCTCCCACCTCGAAGCATCTCCGACAAACGCGGCATGCATTCAGCAGAAACATATGCCCCTCGATTCCTCTTGACCCTCCCCTTCGAGGGCGGAGTCTCTATAGACCACGTGCCTGCACATTGTCAAGGAAGAGGCGTCTATGTATGCTATCGCGTGTATGAAGATCGCGATCATCGGCTCGCACGGTTGCGGGAAAACGGCGCTCGCCTTCTCCCTCTGCACGGAACTGCAGAAGCGCGGGCGGCGTGTTGAGCTCGTCGTGGAGATGGCGCGGCGAAGCCCCTTCCCGATCAACGAGGCGACGTCCGAAGCCGGGCAGCTGTGGATTCTGCATCGTCATATCGCCGCCGAGTTGGAAGCTGCCGCTCGCGCGGATGCCGTCGTGTGCGACCGTTCGGTCTTGGACAACTACGCTTACTACTGCCATAAGTTCGGGCGGCGGTTGCATCTGGATGCGTTGATCAAGGAATGGATCGGCACCTATACGCTTCTTGTCAAAGTCCCGATCGTGGACGAATGGCTCATCCCTGATGGCGTGCGCTCGACGGATCGAGAGTTTCAGCGCGCCATTGATCTGCTCGTTGAGGACCTCATCGCAGATTTGGCCGAAGGGCGGACGCGCATCCTGCGTTTGGATTACCCGTTCGATGTCCGACAGATCCTGGCAACTCTGCCGCTTGACGCGGATTCCCGATGAAGCGGGAGACCGTTCAGATCGCCTTTCTCGTCACCCTCATCATTGGGGTCGGGTATCTCCTCTTTCGGATGCTCGCTCCCTTCCTCTCGCCGATCATGTGGGCGATCGTGTTGGTGATCCTCTTTCAACCGATTCACCAGCGCCTGTTCAGACGCGTGCGAAACGTCAATGTGGCCGCGCTGCTCTCGTGTCTGCTTGTGCTGGCCGTCGTGATCGTCCCGGCGGCGCTGATCGTGATGGGGCTCATCGGGGAGCTCATCGCCACCTATCGTCTGATCGAAGAACGCTTCGCCTCAGGCGCGTGGGCGTCTCGCTTTGAGCTCGGACGAAATCGCGTCTTGGAGCGCTCGTTGAGTTGGCTCACGCAATATGCCGATCTGTCGGAGCTGAACCTTCATGCCTTCATCCTGAACAACTTGCAGCGTCTCTCCGGGTACTTGGCGGCTCGTTCGGCCGAGGTCGTCAAGCAATTCTCCTCGTTCCTCTTCAACACAGGGCTGGCGATCTTCACCACGTATTTCCTCTTCCGGGATGGGCCAGCGCTCATAGCGCGACTCAAGCGCGCGATCCCGCTGCCGGGATCGGAGGCCGAGGAGGTATTCAAGCGGATGCAGGAGACGATTCAAGCGACGCTGTATGGGGGGATCGCCGTCGCTTTGGCTCAAGGGACTCTAGGGGGGGTCGCCTTTTGGCTCGTCGGATTGCCTTCGCCGCTGACTTGGGGAGCGGTGATGTTCTTCTTCTCACTCCTGCCGGTGGTCGGAGCGGCCATCATCTGGGTTCCGGCCGCTATCGTCCTGATCGCACAGGGGAGTTTGGGGAAAGGACTCTTTTTGCTCTTGTGGGGAGTGCTTGTCATCAGCACGGTGGACAACATCATTCGCCCCTGGGTGATCGGCGGGCGCACGCGCTTGCCGATACTGCTCATCTTCTTCAGCGTGCTCGGAGGCGTGAAACTCTTCGGCTTCCTCGGCGTGGTGATGGGGCCGGTAGTGTTGAGCGTCGCGCTCGCGCTCTGCGAGATCTTTCGACGCCAGATGAGCCCCGCGCGCGCTCCGGAAGCGCCCGCGGCGCGTCAATCAGAGGTGTGACAGCTCATCCTCTTCCCGTCGGGGAGCGAACTGTCGGCGCAGCACGTCGCGAGCGAGATCGCGCCCGGCCAACCCGAAGGCGATGGCCAGAGCCAGCGTCACCCCGCCGAAGAAGATGGAGAAGGCGGCCACGACGATGTGGGCCGCTAAGGCCAATTGTTCCAGTGCCATCGCCAACGCGATGGAGACGATCAGCACGCGCACGCCGCCGGCCAGAAGGCGCGCTGAGGCCAGATGGGCATTCACGGCCGCCAAGAGGGCCGCGCGCGCCAGAAAATTCGCCAACAAGAATCCGCCCACCAGAATGAGCAGCGCCGCCACAACGCGCGGGAGATAGCCGAAGATGGCGACGAGCGTGCGACTCACCAGTGCGATCTCCAATTGCTCCAATCCGACGACCAGGAAGAAGAGGAACAACAGCCAGAAGAAGGTTTGCGCCAGAAGATGCGAGGGCGCGCGCCGAATCTCCGCGCGTCGCAGAACCTGCCCGATCCCCATCTGCTCGCACCAGCGATCGAAACGAATGGCGCGCAAGGCTCGCCCCAGCAATGACCGCACGAGGGCGGCGACGAGCCACCCGGCGAGAATGAGGATCACCATGGCGAAGAAATTCGGCAAAAAGGCGAGCGCGCGTTCCTCGAATCGCTGGAACGTCCCGACTAAGGCGGTCTTCAAGGCTTCAAACATACACTCCTCCTCCGTTGTCTCTCCTCACGTGACCGCGCCAGGGCCGCAGGGACGCGCCTCGCCCCATCGCGGCTTCCTGGCTCATACGTCAGCACGAGGCGCCTCCCACTGCGCGACCAGCTCCGGTTTCCGCTCCTCGAAGTGCCGACACAACTCCTCAAGCACAGCTTCGACCTCCTCGGCCGTACTCTCGGGTGTCTCGAGGACGAACGACGCCGTGCGCCCGAGATAGAGCGGCACGAGCGCCTGCAACAGATGATCCCGATGGATCACGTGCCGATGGAACGCCAGCGCAAAATCGTAGATGACCGAGACCCACACGTCCGGGGGGAAGCGAAAATTCGCATCGTTCGATCCGGCGATCTGTTGGACCTGACGAAAGGTCGAGGGGGAGAGGATCCGCTGCCAGAGATCCTTCAATTCCTCGGCGCCCAATCGAAAGATGCCGAGCATGCGCTCGACATTGACGCGGATCGGCTCCAGTCCCACCTCATACTCCAAGCCGAAGGTGGGCACCGGCTCCGAGCCGCGCACGTTCGCCCAGAGAGGGAAGTTCACCTCCATCAGATCGAAGACTGATCCGACGACCTGTATGAGCATGCCGCTCAGGTCCACGCCGGGGTCTTTCGCGTCGTGAATCTTCGCTCCCAAGAAGGCCTGACACACGCGAAAGCTGCCGGTGATCGCCGTCGTGGTCATCCAGATGTCAATGCCAAAGCGGGCGACATCCGTATGCCAGACGTCCTGAGCCAGATAGTGCGCGGCCAGCCGCCCGGAGAACCCGAAGTCGCCGCCGATCGGCTGGCGCACGCGCTTGCCGTAAAGGGCGCGCGTGAGGGGATAGACGATCGAATTCGTGATCGTGCCGTCGTACTTATGTCGCCGATAGAGTGGGGCGACGAAGTCGAAACCCTCTTTAAGGACAGGGCCGATGAGCAAGTCCATCCATTCGGGCGTGATGCTGCGCAAGTCGGCGTCCACGACGGCGCAGGCGCGTGCCTGAAGGCGCACGGCGAGATCGAAGACCAGGCGCAGGGCGCTGCCCTTGCCTGGCACACCGTGATATGGCGTCGTCAGCCGAGGGATGGGATGCCGCGGATGCGCGGCTAAGATCGCGCGGTAGTCACCAAGAGCCGCCTGTCGCACGACTTCCGGCGTCCCGTCCTTAGACCCGCCATCCGAATTGACGATCACAGCCGTGTGTTCGGGGAAGTATTTCGCCAATCCCGCCATCACCGCACGCACGACATGCCCGATGGTTCGGGCATTGTTGTAGCTCGGAATGCCCACGAGGAGATCCACACGTCCGATCTCGCGCAGGGCTTGTTCGACCTCCGCTGCGAGCTGCGGTCTCTCGGTCTGACTCATCCCCCCTCCTGGCAAGCGTCTCCGCGACGGCGATCCGCAACCTGAGGACGCATCCGGCGGAAAGCGCTTTGAACGACCTTCCTCATTGTACCCGATCTCGACGCGGCCGACCAGCGCAGCTCCCTCAGGGGATGCCCCTTCTGGTAGAATTGACGGCGAGTGGGGAGCGGAGGGCGCGCGAAGGAGGGACGATGGAAACGAGTGAGCAATACGTGCTCGAGTTCCGAGTCGGGGAGATCCGGAGCTGTCCCGGCCTGGATCCAGAACGCTTCATGTTGAGGCTCGTGCGATGACGCGCGAGCAGCTCACAGGCCAAATCAAAGCGCGGGCGCGCGCGCTGGGTTTCCATGGTGTGGGCGTCACCGACGCTCGTCCGCTTCAGGAGGACGAAGCGCGCTACCATCGGTGGCTGCGCCAGAGGTGGGCGGCCGACTTGCGGTACATGCAGACGAGCGCTCCCGTGCGCGCGCATCCGATGCGCGTGTGGCCGGAAGCGCGGACGATCCTCGTGCTCGCCGTGAACTACTACAGCGGCGACTTTGATCCCCTCCCGCCTGGACATGGACGCATCGCGCGCTACGCCTGGGGACGCGATTATCACGACATCATCCCCCCTCGACTGCGGCAGCTCGTCGCGGAGATGGAGCGGCTCCTTGGGCATTCGGTTCGCGCCCGCTGGTTCACGGATGCCGGGCCGCTGCTTGAGCGCGCGCTGGCGCGCCGTGCCGGCCTGGGGCGTATCGGATGGAACGCGTGCCTGATCACGGAGACCTTCGGCTCGTGGGTCTTCCTGAGCGAGATCTTGTTGGACGTTGAGCTGGTGCCGGATCAGGAAGAGACGCGCACCTGCTTGAGCGTATTCGCGTGTCGGCGCTGCTGTCCGACGGGTGCCATTGCTTCGGATGGTCTTGTGGATGCGCGCCTCTGCCTCTCCTATCACACGATCGAGAATCGCGGCGTGATCCCGCAGCCGCTGCGGCCGCAGCTTGGGGATTGGCTCTTCGGCTGCGATATTTGTCAAGCCGTCTGTCCGCACAATGCACGCGTGCCGCTCACCGATTGGCCGGAGTTTCATCCGGAAGCGGGCGTGGGTAAGACGCTGGCTCTCGCGGACGTGCTCGCCATCGCATCAGAGGAAGAGTTTCGCGCCCGATTTCGCGGCACGGCCCTACGGCGAGCGAAGCGGCGCGGCTTGCTCCGCAACGCAGCCATCGTCGCCGCTAATACCGGCTACGACGACGTGATCCCACAGCTGCGGTGCCTCGCCCGTGAAGACCCTGACGAGATCGTTCGCGGGCATGCCCTGTGGGCGCTTCATGTGCTCGATCCCGTCAGGTCACGCCCGCTTCTGGAACGCGCTCGTCGCGATCCGCATCCGTTCGTGCGTCAGGAAGCGGAGTTGGCCCTTGAGAGGGAGAGTGCGGGTGAAGCGACGGCCGCCCCCGCCGATCCGAGGATCACACGGGATGCGCCATGACGTCGCGGAGGGGACAGCATGTCGGACATGGGATGTTGATCGGGACGTTCCTCATCGCCGTCGCCTATTTCCTGCTCAAGCTCGCTTACACGCATTGGCTGCGTGGGACGCTCCTCACGTTCGGGCTTCTCGCCGCAGGCTCCGCGTACGCGCAGTGGGCTTGGAAGGCGCGCATTCCCTGGTGGGTTCTCGGCTCGCTCTTTTTGGCCGTGCAAGTGGATCTGCTCGGCAATCATTTCCACATGTACGGACGCCCGTTCGGCCCCGTGCAGTACGATGAGTTCGCGCACATGATGGGATCGGGCCTGAGCGTGCCGGCCTTCATCTGGCTCCTCGCCGAAGTCGTGCGCCGACAGGGGCTCTCGATGTCGCGGGGATGGATCGCAACGCTGGCGGTCTCGCTCAGCTTCTCGGCGGCTGCGATCTACGAGATCATCGAGTTGTGGGACGAGCTCTATTTCGGCGGTCAGCGCATCTGGAGTCCGCACGACTGCCCGAACGATTTGCAGTGGGATCTCGGAGGGAAGATTCTGGGGGCGACGATCACAGTGCTCCTTTGGCGGAATCGCGAGCGCAGTCTTCTCGGACGCACCTCCGAGGAGTCAAGAAGCGACGCCATCTAAACGCTGTGAGATTCGGAGGCCAGAGCGTCATGCGAAAGACGGCGAAGGAAATCGCGGAATTCGTCGGCGGCCGCCTCATCGGCGAAGCGATGCGGGAGATCTCTGGCGTGGCGAGTCTGGAGACGGCGACCGAAAGCGAGATCGCTTTCGTGGAATCGGAAGGGCATCGCCGGCAGGCGGAGCGCTCGCGCGCCGGATGTCTCATCGTCCCAGAAGGCGTTCATCTGCCAGGCAAGACGCTCATCGCGGTCGCGCATCCACGTCGTGCGTTCGCCGACGTCATCCTCCTCTTTCACCCGCCTTCGCGTCCGGCGCCCGGCGTCCATCCGACGGCGATCCTCGGCGAGGGGGTCATCCTCGGCGAAGGCGTGAGCATCGGCCCCTATGTCGTCCTCGAACGCGAGGTGCACATTGGGGCGCGCACGCAGATCGGCGCGGGCGTCTACATCGGCGCGCGCGCGCGGATCGGCGAGGATTCGATCGTCCATCCGAACGTGACGATCTATCACGATGTGCACATTGGCGCGCGCGTCATCATCCACAGCGGGAGCGTCATCGGCAGCGACGGCTTCGGGTATTTCCTCGTCGAAGGGCGCTATCGGAAATTTCCTCAGGTGGGGAGCGTCATCATCGAGGACGATGTGGAGATCGGCGCGGGCGTCTGCATTGATCGAGGAGCGCTCGGGGCGACGCGCATCGGTCGGGGCGTGAAAATTGACAATCTCGTGCAGATCGCCCACAACGTGACGATCGAGGCGGATACGGTGATTGCCGCACAAACGGGCATCGCCGGCAGCTCCCACATCGAGCACGGCGTGCAGATCGGCGGTCAAGTCGGCATCGCCGATCACGTGCGCATCGGAGAGCGAGCGATCATCGGCGCGCAAGCCGGAATTCCCTCGGGGAAGAAGATTCGCGCAGGCGAGTTCGTCTGGGGCACACCGGCTCGCCCGATGCGCGAATTCAAGGAACAGTACGCGCATGTGAGCCGCCTGCCCCACCTGCGGCAGATGGTCATCGCATTGAGCGAACAACTGGAGGAACTGCGGCGACTCATCCTCGAAGAACGGACGAAGAAGGGCGCCTAAATCCTTACGAAGATGCGGCCGTCAGGCGCATGAGATACGCAACGAGGCTCGGCGAGATGTACGCCTCGATCAGCGCCGCGAGAACCAGGAGCACGTAAGCCGCCACCACCACTCGACCATAGGCGCGCGCTTCCTGAAGCCAATCAACGCCCTGGCCGCGCGCGGCCATGTAGACGCGAGCCCCCAGGTGCACGCCTAAAGCGCCGACCGTGGCAAACGCCATCAGCTCCGGAATCCCGTGCGGTAGAAGCGCCGCCAGCGTCACCACAAACGGTGTCCCGTGCTGGTGCGAGATTTGGGTGAGCAACCCGACGAAGTACCCGATCAGGAGCATCTCGGCCAACGAGAGCAAGCCTCCGGTCAAAATGCCCAACGTGAGCATCAGGAAAACGCGCGTGTTGTTCGTGAAGATGACCCGAAAGGTATGCTCCCCGCGAATGCTCTGCATGATCGTGATGGAAGCATGCACATCCCGCTCCGGAAGGGATAAGTCAGGAAAAGGGACCATGAGCCCAATGCCAAGGCCCACGGCTAAAGCCAGTGCCATGAGGCCGAATCCCATGAGCACCCACCACTTGTTCAGTACGCGCATCCTTCGCTTCCCCGTTGAGACCGGCATGAGTATATTTGGGCAAGGGAGGGCGCGTCAAGGAGTTGTTTCCTCAGCGGGAAGTGGAGCGCCGTGCTTGTTCCTTCACCCGTCTTCCAGTACACTACCGAGCGAATGTGCGGGAGGGAGTCATGCGAAGCGTGGGGATGATGCTGATGCTCGCGATGCTTTTCATGGCCGATGTCGGACCGTTTCGAGAAGAGGCAGAACTCGTTCTGCTAGGCGGACGCGTGTGGACGGGCGATCCGCGTCAGCCGCAGGCGGAAGCTGTGGCGATCGGCGAGGGGCGCATTCTGGCCATCGGTCGAACGGAATCGGTGCGCGCTCTGATCGGCCCGCGCACACAGGTCCTGAACGTGCCGGGGCGGCTCGTGCTCCCCGGATTCATAGACAATCACACGCATTTTCTGCATGGTGGATTCCATCTGCTGAGCGTGGATTTGCGCGATGCGCGTGATCCGCAGGAGTTCACTCGTCGGATCGCCGAACGTGCGAAAGCGCTTCCGCCAGGGCGATGGCTCACCGGCGGCAACTGGGATCATGAGCTGTGGCCAGGTGCCCCACTGCCGCGCAAGGAGTGGATTGACCCCTATACGCCGAACACTCCCGTCCTGGTCACCCGCTTGGACGGCCATATGGGCCTGGCCAATAGCCTCGCGCTTCGACTGGCGGGCATCACGCGTGAGACGCCGGACCCACCCGGGGGGACGCTCGTGCGGGATCCGCAAACGGGCGAACCGACGGGCATTTTGAAAGACGCCGCCATGGCACTCGTGAACCGGGTGATCCCGGAGCCGAGCGACCACGAATACGACGAAGCCCTTCACGCGGCGCTTCGCGAGGCCGCTCGCGTCGGCGTCACGTCAATCCAAGACATCACCGAATGGGATCATTGGCCTGTCTATCGGCGCGCGCGCCAGCAAGGAGCGCTGACCGTGCGCGTGTATGCGCGAACGCCGATCCCGGAGTGGGAGCGACAACGCGAGCTGGTCGCCCGTGAAGGCCCTGGCGATGAATGGTTGCGGCTTGGCGGCTTCAAGGGCTTCGTGGATGGCTCGCTCGGTTCGACGACGGCCCTCTTCTTTGAGCCATACGCGGATGCGCCGCAAACGAGCGGCTTGCTCCACAGCCAGATGCTCCCCGAAGGGGTCATGAAGCAGCGGATCGGGGCGGCCGATCGCGCTGGCTTTCAGTGCTCGATTCATGCCATTGGGGACAAGGCCAACGCGTTGCTGCTTGAGATCTTCGAAGAAGTCATTCGCGAGAACGGACCGCGCGATCGGCGATTTCGCATCGAACACGCACAGCACCTGCGCCCGCAGGACATCCCGCGTATGGCACGACTGGGCGTCATCGCCTCCGTGCAACCGTATCATGCTATTGACGACGGACGCTGGGCCGAAAAGCGCATCGGACGCGAACGCTGCAAGACGACCTATGCCTTTCGATCGCTCCTGGATGCGGGCGTGCGCGTGACGTTCGGATCGGATTGGCCAGTCGCTCCTTTGAACCCTCTGCTGGGCATTTACGCGGCGGTGACCCGGAAGACTCTGGATGGCAAGAACCCGAACGGGTGGTTCCCTGAGCAGAAGATCACGGTCGAAGAGGCCGTCCGCGCCTACACCGTCTGGGGAGCCTATGCGGAATTTGCCGAGGCCGTGAAGGGATCGCTCGAAGTCGGCAAGCTCGCCGATCTGATCGTCCTCTCCCGCGACATCTTTGCTATCCCGCCGGATGAGATCGCTCAGGTTGAGGTGCTCTACACGATCGTCGGGGGGAAGATCGTCTACGCCGCGCGCTGACAAATGCGAATCCTCATCATTCACGCTGGGGCTTTAGGAGACTGCGTGCTGATGCTCCCGGCTCTGGACGCGCTCGCTCGGCGTTTTCCTGATGCGCAGATCGAACTTGTCGGGCTTGCTTCGCCTCATGGCTTGCTTGAACGGCGCAGCCCCGTCAGCCGTGTGGTCTCAATGGAAGCCCTCGGCCTCTACCGCGCCTTCACCGGAGAACTTCCTGAAGACTTGGCCGCCTATCTTCGCGGTTTCGACCTGATCGTCTCCTGGTTCGGACACCACGACGAGGCCTATTGCCGAGCGCTCGCCAGTCTCGGCCACAGCGGGCGCGCGCCACACCTGCTCATCGCGAGCAGCCGACCACCGGCCGAGAGCCCCGAGCACGCCGCGGACTATCTGTTGAGCACGCTCGCGCCTCTTGGGCTCACCATCGAAGAGCGCGCGCCGCGCCTTGCGCTCCTTGAGGAGGATCACGAAGCGGCCAAACGAATCCTGCACACCGTTGGGATCGAAGCGACCGACGCTTCTCTCCGACTCATCGCGATTCATCCAGGGAGCGGCAGCCGACGTAAATGTTGGCCCGTCACCCGGTTCGCCCACCTCATTCGCGCGCTCGATTGGCCGGATCGCCTCTTCCTCCTCATCGAAGGTCCGGCCGATCACGATCCCGTCGAGCAGCTTCTGAAACTGTGTGCCAAGAAGGATCAGGCGTACCCACCACCGCGCCTGGCTCGATTGACGAACGTGCCTTTACCCCATCTGGCCGCTGTGCTGGCGCGCTGTCACCTCTTCATCGGCAATGATTCTGGAGTCACGCATCTGGCGGCCTCCGTTGGCGCTCCCGTGGTCGCTCTCTTCATCGCAACGGACCCGGCGCGCTGGGGGCCGCGCGGGCGCGTGCACATCGTGCAGAGCGATCCTTCGGTCGAGGATGTCCGCGCATTGTGCGAGCACGTGCTGGAAGCCACTGATCTCACCAGAAGACCTCAATCTCGTACCGATCCGACCCGCTCTTTTTGTCCTCGATGAGGATGCGGGCCGTGAAATGGTTCTCCCGCGTAGGCTGCTCCAGAACCTCGACTCGTCCACGACCCCGGACTTTTCGCACGCTCACGGTCACGGGTTCAGCCGGCAGCGGTCGCTCTAAGCGAAAATCGGCCTCCACAATCGGCTCGCCTTCTTCGTGGATGACCCATACGGTCCCTCGCCGGATGCAAAGGATGTCGCGTCCATCCACGCGCCCCCACCAGCGCAACCCACGCTGCGGGGGTTTCTCGGGCGCCTGAGGCGCGAACGACACCACGCACGGCGCGCAGGTGACGGCCTTCCCAAGAGCCAAGGCGGCGCTCAGGCCAAGCGCCAAAACCACTTGGAGGGCTCGCTCCCCCACCCTCATATCCTCCCCAATAAAACTCGGCGATCACCGGTGTATTTTAGCCAAACGCCCGTCCCGCCCCTTACACCGCGGGCGCACGCATTACCATGCGACGGAGCCTGGATCGGCCCCTTGAGCCGGAGAAGGCGAACGTCGGCTTGACCCCCAAGGGAGAAGGGAGTACACTTTGCTATGTAACGGGGCTTCTGCGAAGTTGGTGATGGCTGGCGAAGTTAGAGCCAACACGAGAACGTTGGGGAGGCCGATGCGAGGAACCTTATCAAGGTAGGCCCCGCTTAAGGAGCGGGGAAACCGACGATAAGGGCTAGGCCGCCCACCTGGAGAAATCCAGGTTCAACTATCGCTACCACACGGCCAAGCGGAAGCCCCGAAGATTTTTTTGCTACGGGGGAGGTCCGTATGCGCGTGCTCGCGATCGGAGATATCATCGGGCGTCCGGGACGCCGCATCGTCCGGGAGAAGCTCCCGTCGTTGAAGCAACAGCTGGAGATCGAATTCGTCGTCGCCAATGTGGAGAATGCGGCCGGCGGTTTCGGGATCACGCCCGAGGTGGCGCAGGAATTGTTCGCAGCCGGCATTGACGTGATGACGTCGGGCAACCACATTTTCGACAAGAAGGAGGTCTTTCAAATCATCGAGACCGAGCCCCGGCTTTTACGTCCGGCCAATTACGCGCCGGGTGTGCCCGGACGCGGTATCTGGTCCGGTCGCTCCACGCGCGGACATCCGATCACGGTGATCAATCTGCAGGGGCGCGTCTTCATGCATCCGAGCGATTGCCCGTTTCGGACGGCCGATGCCCTCCTGGCTGAGATTCGCGAGCCGCAGATCATCATCGTGGACATGCACGCCGAAGCCACGTCGGAGAAGATCGCCATGGGGTGGTATCTGGATGGGCGCGTGAGCGTCGTCTTCGGTTCGCATACGCATGTGCCGACGGCCGACGAGACGATCCTGCCCCAGGGCACGGCCTACATCACCGATCTCGGCATGACGGGCCCCTATGATGGGGTGATCGGCATCAAGCGCGAGCAGATTCTGGATCGATTCCTGCGCGGGATGCCGCATCGCTTCGAGGTCGCTTTCGGCGACGTGCGTCTCTGTGGCGCCCTCATTGAAATTGACGAGACGACCTATCGCGCCACGCACATCACACGGGTGATGGTGAGGTGACCTGCTTTGAGCCGTCACCACAGGAGAGCATTCTCCTCAACGAGGCGTCGGCGCCCCGCTCTGGAAGCGGTCTTGCCTCTTCCAAGGGGACGAAGTACAATGCCATTTCGTGAAACCACCGAGAGGGAAACGTTATGAGAACGGTCGGTCTCGTGATCGCTTTTCTGAGTATGGGATATCTCACGCCTATCTGGGCGCAAGGACAGTCTCAGGCTCAAATGCCCCCTCAAACGCAGGGGGGGACGCCGACGCCGGTCCCCGTCGGGCGCATCGCTGTGATCAACACGAACGCGTTCTTCGCCGATGATGGTATTCAACAGCTCCTTCAGCAAGCGCGGCGGGTCAACGACATGTTCAAGGACAAGGAGGCGGAACTGAATGCCCTCCAACAGCGTGTGGAGAGCCTGCGTCGGGAGTTGGAGACGCAAGGTCCGAACCTGACGCCGCAAGCCCGCGCGGATAAGCAGGAGGCGCTCGAGCAACTCGAGCGGGAGTACCAGCGAAAGAGAGAAGATGCCGAGCGTGCCTATCAACGCGCCTTGCGAGATGCCATCGCGCCAGTGCGCGAGCGAATCGGGGCTTTTCTGGAGACATATGCCAAGAGCCGGGGGATCACCCTTGTCTTAGAAGTCGCCAATCTCGTGCAGGCGGGCGGGCTCATCTACGTGGATCCGGCGGCCGACATCACGCGCGATTTCATCAACGAGTACAACAAGGCCAATCCGGTGACGACATCCTCGGCGCCTTCATCGGCCGCATCAGCTTCTCTGAGCACCGAACGCTCGACCTCTGGGGCTCGATCGACTCCAATCTCTCGAAAGACTCCTCCGCGAAAACCGTGATGGGACAATCCGGAAGCGCGGGGGGCTTTCTCTGTGAGAGCGATCGTCGCGTTGTCGGCGCAGCGCGTGGAGAAGTTATGGAGACCGTATTCGATGCCATGCAGATTCAGCAATTCCTCCCGCATCGGTATCCCTTCCTGCTGGTGGATCGCATCATCGAGTTCGAGCCAAGGAAACGGATCGTCGGCATCAAGAACGTGACCATCAACGAGTTCTTCTTCCAAGGCCATTTCCCAGGGGCGCCGGTCATGCCCGGCGTGTTGGTGATCGAAGCCATGGCGCAGACGGCCGGTGTGCTCATGTATCACGAAGTGGCCGATGCGAGCAATAAGCTCGTCTTCTTCACGGGCATTGACAAGGCCAAGTTCCGGCGACCCGTCGTCCCGGGCGATACCCTGCGGTTGGAGCTGACGGTCCTCAAGCTGAAATCTCGCTATATTCGGCTGCGGGGAGAAGCATATGTGGATGGACAGCTCGTCGCGGAGGCCGAGATCACGTCCTCGCTTGTGGACATCGGCGCCGTCCGCCGGAATGCGGCCGCTCTTCAGATCTCGGCGCTTCAAGAGGAGGCCACGCGCGGCGCGGGCGACGCTCAGGAGGGGAGCGCGTGAGCGTCACCATTCATCCGACGGCCATCGTGAGCCCACGCGCCGAGTTGGGCGAGGAAGTTCAGATCGGCCCCTATGCCATCATCGGCGATGACGTCATCCTGCATGATCGCGTGCGCGTCGCTGCTCATTGCGTCATCGAAGGGCCGACCGAGATCGGCGAGGAGACCGTTATCTTCCCCTTCGCTTCGATCGGGCAAATTCCCCAAGACCTGAAGTACAAGGGCGAGCGCAGCCGCGTCGTCATCGGCCGACGCAATCGCATCCGCGAGTACGTGACGATCCATCGTGGCACCGAAGGCGGCGGCGGGATCACGGTCATCGGGGATGACAACCTGCTCATGGTGCAAGCGCATGTGGCGCACGATTGTCGCGTCGGCAATCACGTCATCATGGCCAACGGCGCGTCTTTGGCTGGTCATGTCCTCGTCGAGGATCATGCGACGCTCGGCGCATATGTCGGCGTGCACCAATTCTGCCGCATTGGGAAATACGCGTTCGTGGGCGCTTACGCCGTCGTGGTGAAGGACGTACTGCCCTATTCCCTCTGTGCCGGGAACCACGCGCGCTGTTACGGGCCGAATACCGTTGGGCTCCGTCGCAAGGGCTTTACCGCCGAGCAGCGGCGCGCCATTGATCGGGCGTTCCACCTGTTGCTCTCTTCCAAGCTCAACACGACGCAAGCGGTTGAAGCCATGCGGCGGGAGCTCGGTCACGTTCCTGAAGTTCAAGACCTCATCGCCTTTATCGAGACCTCGCAACGAGGCGTCGTGAAGTGAGTCGGTCCGAGAGCGAGCGGCGCTATGGCCTGATCGCCGGCAACGGGCAATTCCCCTTCCTCGTGCTCGAAGGCGCACGGCGGCACGGGATTGAGATGGTCGTCGCCGCGATCCGCGAGGAGACGTCCCCGGAGATCGAACGCCAAGCGCGCCTGGTGCGCTGGCTGGGCGTCGGGCAACTCGGCCACCTGATCGAGTTCTTCCGCGAACAGGGAGTCACGCATGCCGTGCTGGCGGGTCAGGTCAAGCATGTGCAGATCTTCGGCCCCTCGCTCCCCGATTGGCGCATGATGAAACTCCTGCTGCGCTTACCCCGCAAGAACACCAATAGCTTGATCGGCGCTGTCGTCGCCGAATTGGAGCGTGAGGGGATCGAGGTCGTGGACTCGACGCTCTTCGTCGCCGAGCTGCTAGCACCCGAAGGGGTGCTCACGGCGCGCGCGCCCTCACGGGCCGAGATGGATGATCTCCGTTACGGACTGGAGATCGCTCGCGAGATCGCTCGTCTGGACCTCGGGCAGACGATCGCCGTGAAAGATCGCGCGGTCGTCGCCATCGAGGCGATGGAAGGGACTGATGCGACCATTCGTCGGGCCGCCGCGCTGCTTGGTGGGCGTCCGTTTGTCGTCGTCAAGGTCGCGCGTCCGAATCAGGACATGCGCTTTGATGTCCCCGTCATCGGCGTCCCTACGATCGAGACGATGATCGAATGCCACGCGACGGCCTTAGCCATCACGGCACAGAAGACGCTGCTTCTTGATCGGGAACAACTGCTCGCGCTCGCCAATCGGCGACGAATCGCCGTGCTCGCCGTTCCTTGAGGCCGCCTGAGCTCCGGCAGCCCCGCCTCCAACTGCTCGCTCACATCGGAGAATGCTCACCCAGCTAATGCGGAAGCGCTCAGGACGGCGCGAACTCGGTCTTCTCTCGGAGAGCTGCTTCTAACATCCGCATCAGAGCGGATTCGCCTGCGCTCAAGCAGCACGGCTTCGATCCGGGCGAAGCGCTCATCCGCTTGTCACCGAAGCGGCGCCAGCTCCCGATCCGTCTCCGGCATAGGTGGTTGGCCTTCACGAACGGAAACGAACCAGCGACCGAGCACCGCAGACGCATCGGACCGTGGGAGCATTTGACGAGGAGAGAAAACAACCTCTACCATTGTGACCGTGAAGGTCCTGGCCAGCACGTCATGGGGAGAGCGCTCACGGACATGCTTCCCGCGGGTCCCGGACCTTCAAAGGTGGAGGCGAATGGGGTCTGGTGACTTCCCCGGGCTTCAAACCCGGTGGGCGACGGCGAGAGCCGACGCCGGTGGGTTCGATTCCCACGCGCCTCCGCCACATGTGTCTTGATCTCACCCTACTGTGACGCAGCACGTGAGTTTCAATCCCACCTTGGTTCGATGAGCACCCAGGCAATTCGTCCGAAAAAAGCTGAATTTCGGCCTCCATTATGCCGTCGACCTCCGGTAGGTGTCAAGAGGGCGGGGAACGATGGCACTTTGGCCCCACTCCCTGGCGCGGACAAACCCTTGACCTGTACGCCCTAGTCTGACGAAAGACCAAGGGCACCCCGGTCTCCTCAAGCGCTGTCGAGAGCTCCCCGTAGCGGAATTCCCAATTGACGCGCCGTTGTGGCCTCTGACGTCCTCTGGTAAACTCCCATAACGCCCCGCAGGCAAGAGGAGGCGAGGAGCGAGAACGTCATTCGCCTTGCAGGAAGGGCGCCATGAGAGCAGATGCACGAGATTGGGTGGCGCTGAGTCTGGTGACCGGCGTGGGATCGCGCACGGCTGGGCGCTTGCTGGAGCATTTCGGCTCGCCGACGGATGTCTTCGCTGCCTCACGATCGGAGCTGCAAGCGTTCGGGTTGGAGGACGAGGTAATTGATCGGATTCACTCGGGAGAACCGCGACAGCAAGCGGATGAAGAATTGGCGAAGTTGGGAAGGCTCGGCGCCGAGGTGCTCACGTTCGAAGACCCACGTTATCCGCCGCTGCTGCGTCGCATCTACGATCCTCCGATTGTGCTTTATGCGCTCGGGCAGGTGGATGTGCTCACGGCGCCGACGCTCGCGATCGTGGGGACACGTCGGCCCTCCCCCTATGGAGTGAATGTGGCGATGGGGCTGGCGCGCGACCTGGCGGGACGGGGCCTGGCGATCGTCTCCGGATTTGCGCGCGGCATTGATGCGGCGGCACATCGCGGAGCGCTGGAGGCGAAAGGCCGAACGATCGCCGTTTTCGGCACGGGACTCGACATCGTGTATCCCCGAGAGCATCGCGCGTTGGCCGAGGAGATTCGCCAACAGGGCGTGCTGCTGACGGAATTCCCAATAGGCGTCTCCCCGCTGCCGCAAAATTTCCCGTTTCGGAATCGGATCATCAGCGGGATGAGCTTGGGCGTAGTCGTCGTGGAAGCCGCTCAACAGAGCGGATCGCTCATCACAGCCCGTCTGGCGTTAGAGCAGGATCGCGAGGTCTTCGCCGTCCCCGGACCGATCACCTCGCCACGGAGCTATGGCCCCAACTATCTCATCAAATGTGGAGCGAAACTCGTGCAGTATTGGCGCGATGTCGTCGAGGAACTGCCCGTGGACGTTCGCAAGGAGATCCTGCGCCGCGAATCCGAAGCGACGCCTAGTGCCCCGGTGCAGCCGGAGTTGCCGCTGGACGAACACGAGCAGCGCGTACTGGAGCTGCTGCGATTCGACGCGCCGACGCACATTGATGAGCTGCTGCTGCGCAGCGGTCTGGCCGTGCCCGAGCTGATGCGCATCTTGCTCGAACTCGAAGTGAAGGATAGAATCAGACAGTTACCGGGAAAGCAGTTCGTGAAGAAGTTGTGACATGGCCAAGAAACTCGTCATCGTCGAGTCCCCGGCCAAGGCCAAGACGATCAACAAATATCTCGGCCGAGAATTCACGGTCATGGCCTCGGTCGGGCACATCAAGGATTTGCCCGAGAAAGAGCTGGGCGTGGAGATCGAGAACGACTTCCGCCCGACTTACGTCATTATCCCCGACGAGCTCAAGAAGAATAACCGGAAGATCCTGGCCGAGCTCAGGCGGGCGGCGCGCGAGGCCGAGGCGATCTATCTGGCGGCTGACCCCGACCGCGAGGGAGAGGCTATTTGTCAGCACCTGAAGGAGGAATTGGTCGGCCCGCGCGAGAAGAAGCCGGTCTATCGCGTCCTCTTTCACGAGATCACGCCGCAGGCTGTGCGCGAGGCCTTTCAGCATCCCAAGACGATCGATCGCCACAAGGTCGAAGCGCAGCAAGCGCGACGCATTCTGGATCGGCTCGTCGGCTACCTGGTGAGCCCACTCCTGTGGAAGAAGGTGCGACGCGGCCTCTCGGCTGGACGGGTGCAATCGGTCGCCTTGCGATTGATCGTCGAACGCGAACGCGAGATCGAGCGGTTCGTCCCGACCGAATATTGGACGCTCGGCGCGCGCCTCTCGGCAGCTGCCCCTCCGCCGTTTGTGGCCCAACTGGTGCGCATCGGCGAGCAGAGCCTCAAGACGAGCGATTTCGATCAAGGCATTCGTCCGACCGAGCGGCATATCCGAACGAAGGAGGAGGCCGAGGAGCTGGTGCGCCAACTCTCCGGCTGCGAATTCGTCGTCACCTCGGTGGAGACGAAGGAGAAGAAGCGAAATCCCGTCCCACCATTCACGACGAGCAAACTACAGCAGGAGGCCGCGCGTCGGCTTCGCTTCTCAGTGAAGAAGACGATGAGCCTAGCGCAGAAGCTCTACGAAGGCGTAGACCTCGGCCCTGAGGGGAGCGTAGGGCTCATCACCTACATGCGGACGGATTCGACGCGCGTCTCGGAGGCAGCTCTGGACGAAGTACGCCGCTTCATCACCGAGCGCTATGGCGCGGAGCTGCTCCCCGATGAACCGCACATCTACCGCATGAAGAAAGACGCCCAAGACGCGCACGAGGCGATTCGTCCGACTTCCGTCTTCCGCACGCCCGAACGCGTCGCGCCCTATCTCGGCCGCGATGAACTGGCGCTCTACACGCTCATCTGGCAGCGGTTCATCGCTTCGCAGATGAAGCCCGCGCTCTTCGATCAAACGCTCATTGAGATTCGCGCTGGGCCGTTCGGTCTCCGCGCGACGGGATCCATCCTTCGATTCCCCGGCTTCCTCACCATCTATGAAGAGGCCAAGGAAGAGAAAGAGGGCGAAAGAGAAGAGGAGGCCGCCGCGACGTTGCCCAAGGTGGAGGTGGGAGAGAAACTGACGCTTCTGGAGCTCCTGCCGGAACAGCATTTCACGCAACCCCCACCCCGCTACACGGAGGCGTCGCTCGTCAAGGCGCTTGAGGAGAACGGTATCGGACGCCCATCCACGTATGCGCAGATTCTGAGCATCATTCAAGATCGCGATTACGTTCAGAAGGTGAACGGACGGTTCAAACCGACCGAGTTGGGCCGGCTCGTCTGCGATCTGCTGGTGGAGAACTTCACGGATATCTTCGACGTGGAATACACGGCTGAAATGGAGGCGGAGTTGGACAAAGTCGAAGAGGGGCGCGTGAGCTGGGTGAAGGTTCTCAAAGACTTCTACAAGAAATTCGCGGCCGATCTGGCGCGCGCCGAGCGGGAGATGGAAGACGTCCGAAAAGGCGTCGAGACCGAGCAACGTTGTCCAAACTGCGGGACGCCCATGGTGAAGCGGATCGGGCGCTACGGGCCGTTCCTGGCTTGCCCCTCCTGCGGGACGACGCAAAAGCTCTCTCCGGCGGAGGACGAGGAGGAGAATGCCTTCGCGGACGTCACCTGTGAAAAGTGCGGCCGTCAGATGGTACTTCGACGGAGCCGATTCGGGCCGTTCCTCGCCTGCACCGGATATCCCGAGTGCACGAACACCCGGCGCATTCGGAAAGATGGGCAATTGGCAGCCCCCGATCGGCCCTTGGAGGAGCCGTGCCCGGAATGCGGCGCTCCGCTCCTTGTTCGGCAAGGACCATATGGTGAGTACATCGCGTGCAGTCGGCGTCCGGCTTGCGCTTACGTCAAGCCGGAGACGCTCGGCATCCCGTGCCCGAAGGCCGATTGCCAAGGGGAATTGGTCGTCCGACGCTCGCGTCGAGGTCGAATCTTCTACGGCTGCAGTGCGTATCCGCAATGTACCTTCACCGTGGGGGACCGCCCGGTGAAGCGCGCATGTCCGCAGTGCGGAGTAGCCTTCCTGCTGGAGAAGGTGACGCGGCGCCAAGGACGCGTTCGGTATTGCCACCGGCCGGAGTGCACCTATCGCGAAGTCGTCGCGGAAGAAGATGCCGTCCCCTCGACGCTCATGCGATCGTGAGCGAGTGCGTCAAAGGCTGAGGACGCGAGCCGCCCTTTCTCTCCAAAAGGAGACGCATCGTGATCTCCGATCTGGCCCGCGCGCGCTACGATATCTCGGCATTCCTGGCGCGTCGGTCGGAATGGATGTGCCGACTCGACAGCAGGCCTCCGATGTGCATGAGGGAGGAACAGATCTCCGTCTCGCTCGAATTCGGGAAACTCATCCTCACCCTCTGGGGCGAGGATTTCTCCGAATGCTGGCGGATCGAGGCGTATGAGGTTCGAGGCGAGCGCCTCATCCTGCGGCTCGGGCGACAGCCGGGGCGAGTGGCGACGCTGGAGATCACGTCGGGCGAGAGCGTCGGGGAAGAAGCGGCCGATGCGCGACGGCGCGCGTTTGCCGACACGCTCCGCCGTCTGCTCCAGCGCGAGCTGGGTGCGCGCGTCGAGTATGTGGCGACGCATCGCGACGACGCGCGACACCTCTCGAGCATTTACACGCGACTGATCCTCGCGCGGGGCAAGGAACGGGCGATCGCCATCGCGGTGAATTCGGGCGAGCCGCAAGCGCATGTGGATGGCGTGGTGACCGCCGGCCTCCTCTGGTGGGAGTGCGCCATGAATTCCCCGCACGGGGCTGAAGCGCAACGGCTCATGTTCTTCGCGCCTGGTGGGAGGGCGGCGAGCATCGCGCGACGCTTGACGGTCTTGCGCCGTGACGGCCCGCGTCTGGAGCTCTATGAGGTGGAGGAAGCGCGCGGCGCGCTCACCGTGGTGACGCCTTTCGATCAAGGAGCGCTGTTCGATCCGCGTCAGATGCGCTTGCCCCGCCCCGGCGTGGAGCTCCCCCGGCATCCGTTACGCGATCGCGCGCTGGCGCTCGCGCCCGGACTCTTGCGCGTCGCTCGGCGTCCGGGCTCTGCGGTGGAATCGCTGCGCCTTCGCGGATTGGAGATCGCCCGCCTCTCCCGCAACCGGCTCCTCTTCGGCGTGGGCGCCACCAAGCGCCTGCTGCGCGAGAACTGGGCGGAGTTCGAGCGCTTCGTTCAAGAGGTCGCCCGCATCCGCCATCCGGAGAGTCCGGAGAAGGCCCACCCCTTCTATCGCCTTCAGGCCGAACGATGGTTGGAGGAGGTGATCCGCCAGGACGTGCAGCGCGTGGACCCGCGACTGGACCCGCGCTTCCTCTATCCACAAATTCCGGCCGAGGAGACCGAGAGGCACGGCCTCGTAGACCTGCTGGGGATCACCGAGGAGGGGCAGCTCGTGCTCCTCGAGTTGAAGACCGAGGAAGACGTGGAAGCGCCGATGCAAGCCGCGGAGTACTGGTTGCGAATCGAATGGCATCGGCGTCGTGGAGATCTAACGCGGCGCGGCTATTTTCCGGGTTTGGAGATCGCCGATCGACCGACGCTCGTTCTCCTCATCGCGCCGTTTCTGCGCTTTCATCCCACGTTCGATAGAGTGGCGCGTTGGATTGACCGCCGCGTCCCCGTCTATAAAATTGGGATTGCGGAGGAATGGCGAAAGGGCGTGCGCGTCATCTTTCGGCAGCGAGCGAACGCGTGATGGAACAACATGGCCTTCTGGTCATTGATAAGCCGGCGGGGCTGACCTCGCACGACGTCGTCCAGCGAGTGCGACGCGCGCTGCGGAGGAAGCGGGTCGGACATACGGGGACGCTCGATCCGATCGCGACGGGCGTACTCGTGCTCTGCGTAGGGAAGGCCGCGCGGCTGCAGCGTTTTCTCATGACGCGCGACAAGGAGTATCGCGCGCGCGTGCGTCTGGGGTTCGCTACGGAGACGCACGACGCGATGGGGAAGCCGACGACCCTTTTGAGGGATACCTCGTCCATCACGGAAGCAGACATCGAGCGCGTGCTCGCCGAATTCCGAGGAGAGTACGAACAGATCCCCCCCATGTACTCGGCCAAGAAGAAGGGGGGCGTCCGCCTCTATGAGTTGGCGCGGCGCGGCCAATCGGTAGAACGCTCGCCCATTCGCGTGCGAATTGAAGACTTGGAGCTGGTGGAGGAGGACGGAGCCAAGGTTCGTCGCTTCGAGGACGGGACGGCGGAATTCACGGTGCGCGTGCGCTGCTCGGCTGGAACCTACGTGCGCACGCTGGCGCACGACATCGGGCAGCGCTTGGGGTGCGGTGCTCATCTGCATGGGCTGGTGCGCACGGCCGTGGGCGAGTTCACGCTCGCGCGCGCGCTCTCGCTCGAAGCCTTCGAGGCGCTCGCCCAAGAAGGGCGGGCGGCCGAAGCCCTCATTCCGCTTTCGGAGGCCCTTCCGGAGATGCCCGCGCTGCGGCTCTCAGAGTTGGATGTGCGCCGCGTGCTCCACGGTCACGCCATCCCTGGACGGGGATTCCGGCATCGTACACATGTCCGGCTCCTGGATGCATGGGGTCGGCTGGTGGCCGTCGGCGAGAGCGAGCCCGAGCGCGGCGTGATTCAGCCGCGCGTGGTGCTTGAGCCGTGAAGCGGCTTCATGTATACTAATGGCCGACTCAGGCTCGCACATCGAGCCTGAGCAGGCCAAACGTTGATTGACGACATCGCAGCGGAATTCTCACGCCGATCTTTGGGACCAAACCACTCGCTCTTTTGAGCTCCGGAGATTTTTTCCTTCGGGAGACGTCCATCCGCTCCCGCGAGCGGAGATGGGCGAGGAGGAGAGGCATATGGAGGAGAAGAATAAGAAGCTGGACATCGCTGAGCTTCTGGAGCGGCATCGTCAGGAGCGCGAGAAGCTCCGGTGGGAGGGCACCTTCCGGGAGTACTTCGAGCTGGTGACGCAGAATCCGAAGATCGCTCGCTTGGCGCACGCGCGCATCTGCGATATGATCCTGGCCGCCGGGGTGGAGAAGATCAACGAGGGCCAGCCCAATGAGCTCACGCGTTACAAGTTCTTCTCCAAGGAGCTGTTCGGCATTGATGAGGCCATCGAGAAGATCGTCGAGTACTTCAAGTCGGCGGCGCAGCGTTTGGAAGTTCGCAAGCGCATCCTGCTGCTGATGGGGCCGGTGGGCGGCGGCAAATCCACCATCGTCACCCTGCTCAAGCGCGGGTTGGAGCAGTACACCCGCACTGACGAGGGCGCCCTCTACGGGATCAAAGGTTGCCCCATGCACGAAGAGCCGCTGCATTTGATCCCGCATGACTTGCGCCCGGAGATCGAGCGCCACTATGGCATCTACATCGAGGGCGATCTCTGCCCGCGATGCCAGTACAATCTCGAACACGTGTACCACGGCCGACATGAAGATGTCCTGGTTGAGCGCATCGTCTTCTCCGAGAAGGAGCGCATCGGCATCGGAACCTTCTCCCCGTCGGACCCGAAGAGCCAGGACATCACGGAGCTGACGGGCTCGGTGGACCTGGCCACCATCGGCGAAGTCGGCGTGGAGTCCGATCCCCGCGCCTACCGCTTCGATGGCGAGTTGAACATCGCCAACCGGGGCATCATGGAGTTCATCGAGATGCTCAAGTGCGACGAGAAGTTCCTCTACAGCCTGCTCACCCTCTCGCAGGAGCAGTCCATCAAGACCGGGCGCTTCGCCATGATCTACGCCGATGAGGTCATCATCTCGCATACGAACGAGAACGAATACAACGCCTTCGTCGCGAACAAGAAGAACGAGGCGCTTCAGGACCGCATCATCGTGATCCGGGTGCCGTACAACCTGCGCGTGTCTGATGAGGAGAAGATCTACAAGAAGCTCCTCGATCAGAGCGAGGCCCCCAAGCACGTGCACATCGCCCCGCACACGCTGCGGGTGGCCGCCATGTTCGCCGTGCTCACGCGCTTGCAACCCTCTAAACGCCAGAACATCGACCTCCTCAAGAAGATGAAGCTCTACGATGGCCAGGACGTGGACGATTTCAAGGCCAAGGACGTGAAAGAGCTGCGCGAGGAGGCCGAACGCGAGGGGATGGAGGGCATCTCGCCACGATACATCATCAATCGGCTCTCCAGCGCCCTGGTGCGCGATGGGATTACGTGCCTGACCCCCATTGACGCGCTCCGCGCCATCCGCGATGGGTTCGATCAACACACGGGCATCTCCGCCGAGGACCGCGAGCGCTACCTCAACCTCATCGCCATGGTCCGGAAAGAATACGACGAGCTCGCCAAGAACGAGGTCCAGCGCGCCTTCGTCTATTCGTTTGAGGAGATGGCTCGCACCCTCTGCGATAAATATCTCGATAACGTCGAGGCCTATTGCAATAAGGAGAAGCTCAAGGATCCGATCACCGAGGAGGAGGTCGAACCCGATGAGAAACTGATGCGCTCGATCGAGGAACAGATCGGCATCTCCGAGAATGCGAAGAACGCCTTCCGGCAGGAGATTCTCATCCGCATCTCCAGCTACGCGCGCAAAGGGCGGACGTTTGACTATAAGTCGCACGAGCGCTTGCGCGAAGCCATTGAGAAGAAGATCTTCGCCGATCTGAAGGACGTCGTGCGCATCACGACGACGAGCAAGACGGCCGATCCGGATCAACTCCGACGCCTCAACGAGGTGATTGATCGGTTGATCCGAGAGCACGGCTACTGTTCCGTGTGCGCCAATGAGTTGCTCAACTACGTCGGCTCCTTGCTCTCGCGCGCCTGAAGGGCGCGGGGCGACCGACGCGTCGTCTCGAACGCTCTGACCGGAGGAGGAGGTCGTATGCTCGTCCATCACCACGATTGGTCGCTGCAGCGGAAAGGTTATCTCGATCAAGAGCGCCACAAGGAGCGCGTCCGCGAGGCGATCCGAAAGAACCTCAGCTCCATCGTCGCCAACGAATCCATCATCCTCTCCGATGGGAAGAAGACTATCCGCATCCCCATTCGCTCGCTCGAAGAGTACAAGTTCCGATACGACTACCGAAAGAAGAAGCACGTGGGGCAGGGCGCGGGCGATTCTCGCGTCGGCGACGTGATCGGGCGCGAGGGAGAAGGATTGGGGCCCGGGCGCGGTCCCGGTGCCGGCGATCAACCGGGCGTGGAGTATTACGAGGCTGAGGTCGAGATTGACGAGATCGCCAAGCTCATCTTCGAGGACCTCGAACTCCCCTACTTGGAGGAGAAGAGCAAGCACGCCGTTCACTCGCGCCAGCTCCGCTTCGGCGAGGTGCGTAAGACGGGTATTCTCCCCCATCTCGATAAGCGACGGACGCTGCTGGAGAACATGAGGCGCATGGCGAAGGAGACAGGTCGCGCGCAGATTGGCCCCTTGCGCAAAGAGGACCTGCGCTTCAAGAGCTGGGAGGAGGAGATCCGCTACGAGACCAATGCCGTCGTCATCGCCATGATGGACGTCTCCGGCTCGATGGGCGAGTTCAAGAAATACATCGCGCGTTCGTTCTACTTCTGGATGGTGCGTTTCCTGCGGACGAAATACGATACCGTGAGGGTCGTCTTCATCACGCATCATACGGAAGCGAAAGAGGTGACCGAGGAACAATTCTTCACGCAAGGGGAATCGGGTGGGACGGTCGTCAGTTCGGCCTATCGCCTCGCCCTAGAGATCATCCGCCAACGATTCAATCCCAAGGATTGGAACATCTACCCCTTCCACTTCTCCGACGGCGATAACTACTACTCGGACAACGATGAGGCCGTTCGCCTGGCCGACGAGCTGATCGCCATGTGCAACCTCTTCGGCTATGGCGAGATCGGAGAGGAGGGGTACACCAACTATCGGCGATCCAGCGGCGCGCTGCTCTCCATCTTCAACGAGCGCCTCAAGAACAAAGACCGCTTCGTGGGCGTTCGTATTGATCGGAAGGAGGACGTCTATCCGGCCCTGAAGGCCTTCTTCGGTCGGCGAGGGGAGACTGTATGAGCGACGCGGAGATCAAGGCCTTGGAGAAGGCGATCGAAGAGATCTGGGATAAGGCCCGCGAGTTGGGGCTCGATCCCTTCCCCATCCATTTCGAGATCGTCCCGGCGACGGTGATCTACGAGATCGGATCCTACGCGCTGCCGGGGCGCTACTCGCACTGGAGCTTCGGCAAGGCCTATCACAAGATGAAGCTCATGTACGATCTGGGGCTGTCGAAGCTCTACGAGGTCGTCATCAACGCGAATCCGGCCTACGCCTTCCTGCTGGAGGGGACTTCCCTCATCCACAACAAGATGATCATCGCCCACGTGATCGCTCACGTCGACTTCTTCAAGAACAACATCTACTTCTCCAAGACCAACCGTCGGATGGTGGACGAAACGGTGACGCACGCCGAGCGGATTCGCGAGTACGAGTTCAAATACGGGCGGAAGACGGTCGAGGCCTTCCTCGATGCCATCCTCTCGATCCAAGAGCATATCCATCCCGATCTCTTCATCCGAGAGGAACGCGCCGAGGAGGCGGGGAAACCGAAGCCATCACCTCCCAAACCGGGGAAGTACGACGATCTGTTCGCTCTCGACGAACCGAAGCGGGAGACGCCATTGAAGACGGAAGAGGAGGAAGCGCCGCGCCGCTTCCCGCCGGAACCGGAGAAGGATTTGGTGCGCTTCATCATGACCCATTCACCGGTCCTGGAGCCTTGGCAGCGGGACATCATGGCGATGATCCACGAGGAGATGGAGTACTTCGTCCCGCAACTGCAGACCAAGATCATGAACGAGGGATGGGCCAGTTATTGGCACACGCGCATCCTGCGCGAGCTGGACCTGACCGATGAAGAGTTCGTCGAATTCGCCATGCTACACGCCCACGTCGTCTCCCCCCGCAAGGGGAGTCTCAACCCCTACTACGTCGGGTTCAAGATCTTCGAAGATATCGAGCGCCGCTGGGATAACCCGACGCCGGAGGAGATTGAGAAGTTCGGCCGCCAGCCCGGGAACGGCCGCGAGAAGATCTTCGAGGTCCGACAACTGGAGAACGACATCTCCTTCATTCGGAATTACCTCACCCAACAGCTCGTCGAGGAGCTGGACCTCTATATCTTCGAGCTGAGAGATGAAGAGGAATGGGTGATCACCGACAAGACGTGGGAGCGCATCCGCGATCAGATGGTTGCCGACATGACGAATTTCGGATTCCCCGTCATCGAGGTGCTCGATGGGGATTACAATGGGAATCGGGAACTCTATCTGCGCCACCGATACGAGGGCATCGAGCTCGACATCGAGTACGCGAAGAAGACGCTGGAGTACGTCTACAAGCTCTGGGGGCGCGACGTCCATCTGGAGACCGTTGTCGATGGCGAGACGCTCGTCCTCCATTACGATGGGGAAGACCATTGGGAAGATTGAGCCGCCTCACCACACAGTCCCCCTTAGCGCTCCTCGCAGGGCGAAGGAGCGGTGATCCTCGCGCACGCTCTTCGACGGTTGCGACAACCGACGTCGTCCACGTCAGCGCCCTTTCTCGATGTAGATGCGCACCAATCCCTGTTCGTCCACCTCGTGCAGAAGGCGATGGGAGAACTTCTTCACCCACGCCTGGATCTCGCGCTGTTGAAATCGGTTGGCCAGGACTTCAAGGACCTGCCCCGGCTGCAGCTCTTGCAGCACCAGTTTGATCACGCCCAGGCTCCGACAGTCGATCGGATTGAAGAGGCCTCGGACGTCCAGGGTCTTCTCCGCACGAAGCATCTCCGAAGCCATCTCGGGCATCACCACACCATCACGGCGTCATGGGTTTCGATCAAGCCGACCGTCTCCTCGCGCGAGATGAGCTGCACGCCCGGAACGAGATCGGTCGGGGCAATCCCTCGCGCTTCAGCATCCTCCCGCACCACGTAGACCTGGCCCCCTTGCTCCAGCATGAACGCCACGACGCGAGCGGGATTGGTATCGAACTCCTGCACATCCACGCCGAGAACCCGCGCACCCTTCATGTCCTGGCGCTCGACGGCATAGGTGACGGCTGAATCCCGCAGCAAGACGTTCACCTGGACCGGCGTCTCCACGACGCCGAAGGCCGTCGCGAACAGATGCGGATCCACCGGCTCCATGCAGAGGTAGATTGGCTTCTCGAAGATCACAAGCGTCTTCTCCGCCATCGCCCCTCCTCTCGCCTCATCGGTACGACGGAATCGTGATGACGCGATCGGCCGCTCGGACGAACTTCCAGAGATCGCCGAGTGTCCCGATGGTCACCGAATTCATCTGATGCTTCTCGACGCCGCGCTCCTGCACGCAGAGGATGCAGGAGACCCAGTCAAGCTTGGCGCCGTGCAAGCCCGCGCGCAGCAACATGTCGATGTATTTGCTCACATGCGAGTGTTTCTCCCCAAGGATCCCCTGCAAGGCGCCGGGTTCGCTGTGATCAATCTGGTCCTTGTTCGTCAGGGTGACGGCTTCCTCGAACGCCCATACATTGACGTTGACCCCTCGCTGCAGCAATTTCTCCGCCAAGCGGAGGACGGTCGTCGGCGCTTCGCGTTCGTAGGATCCGGTCGCCAAGACGATGGCGACGCTCTTGGCACCACTTTGTCGAGCCATAACGCTCACCTCCTGATCCGAAGATCTCCCCCATCGGGCTGGGCCCATCAATACCAGATGACCTTATCGCAGCCGTCCACGATGAGATCGGCCAGCTCGTCCATGTTCGAGAGGCGCACGCCCTCGGCCAGCTGCTCGATGCCGCGCGCTTTCGCCGAGACGTCTTCGGCGAGCACGGTCACGCCGGCTTGGCTCAGGTCGCTCAGACGAGCAGCCAGTTGCGCCCCCTGGCGAGCAGCGAGGACGCCGTTCTCGATCAGATAAAGCGTGACCTCATGCCCGCGATGCTTCAACGCTCCCGCCAGCTCTAACATGGAGGAGCTGCTCGCATATTCGTAGAGATCGCGGCTGGTGACGATCACATATCGGCTCATCGCCTCCCTCCTTCCGACAGAATCTCCACCGAACTTTATGTCGAGACTCCACCATGGCTGCCTCGTTGGCACGAGGCCGGCTCTCCAGAAACGTTCGCCGCGCGCTGTCCGCGCTCACTTCGCGAACCAGATGTAATCGCCGTGAGACGTTCCCATGAAGAAGAGCATCGGGAGCGAGAGCCACGCGTTCAGGCGCGAGGCCAAGAAGGCGCGCCGCGCGAGCTTGGCGGATTCCGGCGGCATCGGCGTGCCTTGTTCAGCACTCTCCTTCGTCCAGGCGATGATGCGCTTTTGCGCGCGCCAGATGATCCCCCACACGTTCAAGAGCATGATGATCCCGTATCCGCCACCCAAGCCGATGGAGAGCGACTTGTTCCCGAGCGTCTCGCCCGTCGGTCCCGCCGCACTGAGCATTCGAATGAGCACCCACGACATGATCAGAATCAGCGCGCTGACGATGACGGCCAGCACCGATCCCTTGTTGAGCACGCCCGAGACCGGCCGCAGCAGCGCGTAGATGATCGCCCACGTCACCACCACGATGGCCAACCATTTGAAGAGCGTGCTCCAGGTGCCAATCCCGGCATTCTGGGCCTCCGTGTGGAGGATGTACATGGCGTAGTAGGTCAGCCCGACCAGAACCGTCACGACCGCTCCCCATCGGAAGAACCAGAGGGCTCGCGGCATGAGGATCGGGACGACCTTGCTCCGCGTCTGGGAATCGAGCCGTTGCATGAACGGGACGTTCACGAGATTGAAGAAATAGAGGAGCCCGATCCAGGTGATCCCCGCGACGAAATGCGCCCACCGCAGGAAGATCTTGAAGATGGACGTCGCATCCGGGGCATGAAAGGTGCCCCCTTCCGATCCCGCGAGCCACGCTAACAGCACTACACCTCCCATGAGCCCTGCTCTCATCATCGCTCCTCCCCCCTATCCGTATCGGCCTCCCCTCCTTGACCCGGGCCAACGCTGGCTCTCCCATCGGGCGAAGGCCCCTTCGAAGCCTTCGCCGGCTGAGCCGGCCTCACGCCAAGAGATGATGGAGGCCTTCGGAGAGTTTGTCAAGGAAAATGTTTCTTAATTTCGAACTCCGCGAACACGTCCGCGAACGAGAGCTGCTCGGCCAGCGGCTCCTCCTCGGCCAAACGCGAACGCCCGCAGCCAAGAGCCGCCTTGACATCGCGCAGGTTGAACCGAATCAAGCGCTTGGTGAGCACGATGGCCGGAATCCGCCCGCGACGGCGCAGGCGATGAATCGTTGCTTCGCTGACTTGCAACAGCTCAGCCAATTGCTTGGCCGTGAGAAATTCCGCCCGTCGCTCCATCGCCTCACCCCCCTTTGGCGCGCACTTTCAGTCGCAGGGCGACGCGACGGCGCTCCAATCCCCCCACCTCGATGATTTGCACGTCCGGCTCGTATCCGCTCGTGGTGGCCGTGAGCCGATACCGTCCCCGCTCACCCGGAACGCGAAAGGCGAATTCCCCACTGGAGTTGGAGATCTGCTCGAGTTTGAGCGGCGGCACCTTCTCTTCGTTGAACGGGAGGCGCTCGAGCACCACGCGAACGCCTGGCAGAAGGAAGCCATTCGGATCGAACGTCGCGCCGCTGATCACGGCGTAGGCCTCCGCACGGCGGAGCCGAATGGGCGATTTGAGCGTCGTCTCTCGCCCGGCTTTGACTTCGATGGAGCGTACGATCACCGGTTCATGATCGGGAGAAGAGACCAGAAGCGCATACCGACCTGGCGCGAGGTCCGAGAGAACGAACCGCCCGTCCTCGCCCGTCACGGCTTCGGCGAGCGTGCGATTCGTCCGCACCTCAATCGCGCGGACTTTCGCCCGAGCTGTCGGTTGCCCGCGCTCGTCCTTCACTTCTCCGGCGATACGCCCCGGCGAGGACGCCGGCGGGATTGCCCCCTCAACCGAGAGCCCAAGACTAAGCAGAAAGAGGATCACTCCTGTCATGGCTCCTCCGTACGTGCTGAAAAAGCATAGCACACGACGCGCGGCGCGCAAGACGCTCTCGCGAAGGACGTTCCCGCCGACCAGAAGCGAGGCCTTAGAGAAAGCCGCGAGACTTTGCTAAGATGTTCCTTCGATGCTGAGCAGACGGTCGATCGGATGGCTGCTGCTGACGCTGTTCCTGGGCGAAGGGATCGAACGCGCGCGGGCGCAGATCTCGCTGCGGAGCGATTTGGTGACCGTAGACGTCACCGTCTTCGATGCCGAGGGGAATTATGTAACCGATCTCCAAAGGGACGACTTCGAGCTGCGGCATGATGGTGTCCCGCAGCCGATCGCCTTCTTCGAGGCGCAGATTCGACCGGAGCTGACGCGCCCCTTGGCCGTCGTCTTCGCCTTGGACACCTCGGGCAGCGTCGGACCGCAAATCGCCGAGCAACAGCAGGCGGCGCGACAATTCCTCGGCCTGATCCATCCGGGATCGGTCTTCGCCGTCATCGGGTTCAACGATCGGGTTCGCATCTTCCAGAGATTCACCAACGATCCCATGCGCATCGAGCGGGCCTTCGAGCGCGCCCGAGAAGTTGGTGGACGGACGCGCCTCTACGATGCCTTGGATCGCGCCATCACGCTCCTGAGCCGTGACGCTCCACGACGGCGTGATGGACGGATCGTCCGCCGCGTGGTGATCGTGATCACCGACGGCTTCGATTACACGAGTACGATCAGTCACACCGAGGTGATCCATCGAGCGAACGCCGCCGAGGTCACAATCTATTCGATCACGCTCCCCTCCTATGTCCTCTCGGTCACCGGTCGGAGGCGCGTCCCCACGTTGCTCGACGCGTCGGGGATCGTGCGACAGACCGGTGGGCGGGACTTCTCGGCCGAGGAACGCGATTTCACACCGATCTTCAAGGCCATCGCAGAGGAGATTCGCGCCAGCTATACCCTCGCCTATTACCCTCCACTGGAGCACCGACGAGATGGACGGTTCCACGAGATCACGGTGACCGTCCGCCGCCCGGGCCTCATCGTGCGGCAGAGCCGCCGGGGGTTTCTCGCTCCTCAGGGCTGAGCCGTCACCACTCTTCCTCGTCCTCTTCCAGAGAATCTTCCTCCAGCTCCGACGCGACCTCGAACTCCAGGGGATCCACCTCGATGACCTCCAGCTCGACGTCGCACTCGGGGCAGGTCACGAAATCCCCGATCTCGACATCCGGCGAGACACGGACCTCCCCGTCGCATTCCGGGCAGATTCCCGATGGCATAGTTGACCTCCTCTTTTGACGTCATTCCACATCGCGCCTGGCGAAAGATAGCAAGAATCCCCATGCGGAGCAACGCGGGCTGACCTAAGGCCGCAAGCGCTCGCGCGCCCGTGCGGCCTCGGCGCTCTGCGGGTACCGGGCGAGGAGTTCCCGATACGCCCATCCGTCGTACCGGAGGCGATCGTCGCCCTCATCATAGATGAAGGCGATTCCCAAGCGATTGTACCGATCAAGGCGCACATCGTTGAGAAATAGCTGGCGTCGAAGTGCCGTCGAGGCCGTATCCGAATCTTCCCATTGTCGCCTCAGGCGCGCGGTCAGCTCCTTGGCAGCCTGCTCCGCTTCCTCGGCGAGGATCAGGAGCGCTTGCGGGCGCAGCGGCGAGCGCTCGAAATGCGCGACGAGAATACGGGCGAGGTGCAGGCGGCGAAATCCCTCGGCCTGCTCGATCAACTCCAGCAGCCGCCGATCATCTCCGCGACGCGCCGGCATGACGAACGCCCGCTCGTGGAGCCATCCGCGCGTGCGCCGCGTCGTCGCTACGCGATAGAACGTCGCGCCATCGGCCTGACGCGACTCGCCCAGGACGGCGATGAATCGCCCCACGCGCAACCGTTCGATGAGACGCCCGTTCAGCCGAGGCTCGCGACGCAAGGCCGAGAACCGCTCATCCACAACGTATCCCGAAAGCGCGCGAAACGGAGCCGCCGACTGCCCCCACGCGACGGCAAACAGACTGAGGCCACATGCCAGCAGAAGACTGAGCCTCACCCCACGCGCTTGGAGAACGAACGACCTGATCATCCACTCTTCAGAGAACGTTCCGGGAAGCCCGGCCAATAGCCGCCTAAACGGATTCCCCTGCGAGAGACGCGCGGAGCATCCACGCCATCTTCTCATGCCGTTGCAGCAACTCGGTCAGGAAATCGTTCGTCCCCATGTCGCGATATTTCTCGGCGCATGTCTCCAGGTCGCTCCGCAGATGCCGAATGATCGCCTCGTGATCCTCCAGCAGATTCGCGAGCATCGCGCGGGCAGTGGGATACTTCCCCGGATGCTCCTTCAAGCGCGTCCGCTTGAGGAACTCCGCCAGCGTCCCGAGGGCGTTGCCCCCAAGCGCGCGCACGCGCTCGGCGACTTCATCCACGATGTCGTTCAAGGCTTCGTACTGCTCTTGGAAGAACCGATGCAGCTCGTGGAATTGCGGCCCGGTGACGTTCCAGTGATAATTCCGCGTCTTCGCATAGAGGACGAATTCATCGGCCAAGAGCGTGTTGAGGATTTCCACGACGCCCCCGCGCTGTCTGTCCGTGAGCCCGATGTTCAATTTCATAAGCCACCGCTCCTTCTTTCCTCCCCGGACGCTCAGGGGAGCACGAGGTCCTCAGCCAAGCTGCGCCGCACTTCAAGAGGGATCGTCGCCTCGGCGCGATAGTTCTTGTGCGTGATGGCGAGCACGGCCGGAAGCGATTCGTCCTTGAAGGCCCGAATCTCCTCGGGGCTCAAACGGAAGCGCACATAGTGGACGGTGCTCGTCGTGCCCTCCTTACTGCGCCCGGGCTCGTACAGGGCGCGGACCGCGTGCCGATCGCCGATCCGCAGCCAGACCTGTTCCTCGATGCCGACGAGCTTCGGCAACCATTGGCGCAGCACCTTGAGATCGTCGATCTCGATGAGCATGGTCGCACTCAGCTCGTTGTCCTCGGGGATCAACTCGTTGTAGATGTCGATCTCCTGCTGGATCTTATCCTCGTGGACGATGCGTTCGGCACGCATCATCTCCTGAATCTGGAAGAGGACGGTCTCCTGGTTCTCAAAGACGAAGGTCACGAAGTCACCCACTTGAACGCGGCGCCTCTTCTTCAGCGCGATGATCGCGCGCCGAAATTCCTCGCGGATCTTCTCGTACTCGGCGATATCGTGGACATCGGCGAGCGTGATCTTCCTCATGGTCGTCCCCCCTCCTCCAGTCCGTATGCTCGCGCCAGGACCTGAATGGGATGAACGGGGCGCTTCTCCGTCCCCTGCCAGATCTGCAGCCCCGCCAAGGGACAGTCGGAGACGACGAGATCGGGTTGCTCCCGCTCGATCTCGCGGAAGAGCCTCTCGGCGACTTTGAGCGAGAGGGCATGGTACTCTCGCTTGAGGCCCCACGTCCCATCCACCCCAGCGCACCGTTCAATCACCCGCACCGTTGTCCCAGGGACCAGCTGCATCAGGTCCCGCGACTTGTATCCGATATTCTGAGCGCGAAGATGACAGGGGAATTGATAAGCGATTCGTTGCGCGATCGGCTTGAGGTCCGTCTTCAACCGCCTCTCGCTGTGAAGCTTCATGAGATATTCGCAGAGATCGAAGCTCCGTTCCGCGAGGCGACGAGCCTTCTCGTCGTCCAGTAGGACCGGGTACTCGTGCTTGAGCATGTAGCTGCAGGTCGGGCCGGGAATCACGACGTCATATCCCTTTTCGACCAGCTCAGCCAGCGCCCGCACGTTCTCGCGAGCATTGGCCAACGCCGATTCAAGGTCGCCTCCATCCAAGAAGGGCATCCCACAACATCTCTGCGGTGGGACGACGATCTCCACCTCATTATGTTCGAGGACACGCACGGCGGCCCGCCCCACGGCCGGATCGTGATGATTGACATAGCACGTGTAAAAGAGCGCCACCTTCCCATTCCCCGAAAGCCTGTGGGCGCGCCCGCGTTCATAGGCGCGGAACCAATCCCCAAACGTCTCCCGATGGTAAACGGGCAGGCGCCGATCCCGATGAATGCCGATCGCTTTTTCCATGAGCACGCGGAGAGGCCGAAGGCGATTGGCCAAATTCACAAGCGGCGCCCATCGACTTCCCCAACGCCCCAAGGTCTCCGTGCGCCCCAGGATCCGATCCTGCCGCGAGATCCCGCGCTCCCTGGCCTGGACGGCTTTCGCCCGCAACATGAGCCGCGGGAAATCAATGTCCCAGCGGTGGGGGGGCGTGTAGGGACAGTGGTTGAAGCAGAGCTTGCATTGATAGCAGAGGTCGACGATCCGCGTGATATCCGCCCGCGTGAGGTTCTCCACATCCTCTCCTCTGGCGTCAATGAGCTCGAAAAGGACATTGAACGAGGGACAGAGATGAAAGCAGCGCCGACAGCCATGACAAATATCGAAGACGCGGCGCAGCTCCCGATCGAGCGCCTCGCGATTCCAGAAATCCGGCGACTTCAGATCAAACGCCATAACTCATCCCATCAGGAAGTCTCCCTTAGGGAGAAGAGCGCCTCCAGGTGGCGCCAAGGCCACCCGGACATCCATCAGGAAAGGCGTCGGAGCAGCTCGCCCGGCACCTCCCGACCGGCCTCCTCGGTCGGGAGGCGCTTCGAGCGCTCACGCGAGCGATTCGGCAGGCTCCTTACCCGCGATCTGCTGCAAGCCTTTGGTGAAACGGGCCGCGTGCGACTTCTCCGCACGCGCGAGCGTCTCGAACCACTCGGCCAGCTCGTCGAACCCTTCCTCGCGCGCCGTGCGCGCGAACCCGGGATACATCTCCGTGTACTCGTAAGTCTCGCCCTCGATGGCCGACTTCAGGTTCTGCTCGGTCTTGCCAAAGGGCACGCCCGTCACCGGGTCGCCGACTTCCTTGAGGAAGTCCAAGTGCCCGAAGGCATGACCGGTCTCGGCCTCGGCCGTATCCCGGAAGAGCCCACCGATCTCCGGATACCCTTCGATATCCGCGATGCGGGCGAAATAGAGATAACGGCGATTCGCTTGCGCTTCGCCAGCGAACGCATGCTTGAGGTTCTCCAAGCTCTTCGTCCCGTGCAGCGACTTCGTCATAGTTCCCTCCTCCTTTGAGCGTCATTGTAGCAAGACGATTATTAAATAAGAATCATTTTCCATTGTCAAGGGGCGGAGATGTCCGCCCGATGACGGCGCGCGCCGATTGACGTCTCGCGCGCTCAGCATGTAAGATACCGATGCACAGCATGAGGGGAGAACGATCATGAGACCGGCTTTCGTCTTCGGAAATTTGGGGCTGCCGGAATTGCTCATCATCCTCTTCATCCTTGTCCTGCTCTTTGGGGCGAAGCGGTTGCCGGAGCTGGCGCGAAGCCTGGGCCAGAGCATCCGCGCGTTCAAGGAGGGGACGGCCGAAGTGAAGAAGTTGGAAGATAAAGCGGGCAGCCCTCAAGAAGGATCCTCGTCGTCCTGAACCGCGGCCTGCGCGACGTGGTCTCCGGATGAGCGACCGCGGAGTGTCTGTGGCGGGCATGTCGTTTTTCATCGAAGGACGCCATGTGCTGGTCCCGCTTCAGCTCACCGATGCATAAAGGCGTTCGATCTGCTGGTGGAAGCGAGCGAGAATGGCTTCGCGCCGGAGCTTCCCGTTGGCCGTCAGCAGGCCGTTCTCGATCGTAAAGGGCTCGGGCAGGATCGCGTATGCTCGAATGCGCTTATAGTGGGGGAGCTGCGCGTTGAGCGATTCCAGAGCCGCCTCGACGTGCGCGGGCATGACGGACCCGGTGATCAACGCCACCAGATGTGGACGCCCGTGCCCGACAAGGACGACGTGCTGGGCACCTGGGAGAGCGCGAAGGAGCAAGTCCTCAAGCGGTTCCGGTGGGACGTTATGGCCGGAGCTGAGGACGATGAGGTGTTTGATCCGTCCGAGGATGCTCCAATTCCCTTTCTCATCCACTTCGCCGTGATCTCCAGTGCAGAACCATCCATCGCGGAAAGCCTGAAGGGTCGCTTCCGGGCGATTCCAATAGCCAGGGAAGACATTGGGGCCGCGCACGAGAATCTCACCGTTGTCGGCGAGCCTCATCTCGATGCCCGGGATGGCGCGACCGACGCATCCGGGCACGAAGTCCTGTGGATCGTCCATCGTGCAGATAGCCGTCGTCTCCGTGAGGCCATAGACTTGGAGCACGGGAATGCCGAGCATCATGAAGAACAGTTGCGTCTCGCGGCGAAGGGGCGCCGATCCGCAGATGAACGCCACAAGATGTGGCCCGAGTCGTCTTCGAATCGCACGGAAGAGCGGACGGCAGAGCGCGAGCCACAGGAGAGCGCGAGCCGAGGCCACGCCCTCGAAGCGACGAAACCAAGCCGTCTGGCCGCGCTCGAAGAGAGCGTAGAGGATTCGACCCTTTCGCCGCATCTGATCTTCGATCCCGGCGCGCATTCGCTCCAGAAGGAGCGGGACGTTCAGGAAATAATGGGGACGGGCCAACTGCAGCTCCTCATTGAAGCGCGTGAGATCGGTCGAGAGTGTGAGCACGCTCGACCGGGACAGGCAGGTCAGCAGCAGAATCCAGGAACCCGCGAAGCAGAAGGGCAAGTAGTGGAAGACGCGTTCGGGCTCGCGCCGTGGGCCCATGAGCCGATTGAGCCGCTCGTGCGTGTGCGGGAGCATGAAGGTGACGTTCCCAACGGTGAGGACGACACCTTTGGGCTCGCCCGATGTTCCCGACGTGTAGATGATCGTCACCGGCTCTGAGTCGGCACGCGGGAGCGGGACATCGGGGATCGCCGCGCTCTCCGAATTCAGCGCGAAGACGTCTTCAAGAAGCGGCATCGGCGGAGCTTCCGACCACAGTGAGCGCAATCGCTCGCGAAGCGTCTCGTCCTCCACAAAAAGGAGCACGGGGGAACAATCCTTCAAAATGTAAACCACTTCTGCGAGCGCCTGGCGCGTGTAGAGGGGGACGACGAGGATCCCTTCGGCCATAAGGGCGAGATCGAGCGCGACCCAGCGAATGCTATTCGGCGCCAGCAGAGCGCAACGATCGCCCGGGCGCACGCCCTGACGGCGCACATAGGCACGCGCCGTGCGGACCAAAGCGAGAAGCTCCGCACCCGTCACCGAGATGATCCGTCCCTGTCGCACTTCCTGAAGGACGGGCCGATGAGCGGCTTCCTGCAACTGGCGAAAGATAGCCTCAAGAAAGTTCATCCCATGACTCCCCTCTATGATGGAATGCGGCGCCCGGAAGCACGGCGAGCGGCTCCCGTGCTCGGGTCGCCGTCACGCGCAGGAGGCGGACTCTCCGGTCGTCGTGGGCTCCTCGACATCATACTCTTCGAGCAATCGGCGCAACGTAGGGCTGAGTGGGGGGAGATACTCCTCCCAAGAGCGGATCCCCCGGCGGACGGGGAATTCTGGGTAGCAGCGATGCAGATACTCCTCGAAATGAACGCCCATGCGGGCCATGAGCTTGAGATTCCGAACCACCGTTCGCCCGATGTCCTCGCGGATAGCCTCTTGCTCCTTCTGCAGCGTCATGAGGACCTGCAGCAACTTCTCCTCCAGCTCCGAATCGTCCACCTCCAGAAGCAGGTGCGCGTGGCCGCGCTCGTGCATGAGGTTGCGAATCCGCTCATCCATGGTGACGCCGGCCGAGATGACGCCGGCCGGCATGCTGCACACGATGCCGTGATAGCGCGAGGAGACCATCAAATGCCCGCATCGGAGGATGCTCACCAACTGATACATATCGTACTGATCGGAGGCGAAGACGGGGACGCCGCCCAAGCGTTCGGAAAGACGGCGGCAGGCATCGCGGTCGAGCATCTCCATGGCGACCAGGACAGGAAAGACCCCGCTTCGCTCTCGGAACGCGCCGATGGCGCGCGCCAGGGCCGTCAGGTAGCGCTCGTAGCGCGCGACGACCTGCGGTCCCCATCGGTGGAAGTAGATCGTGCGGTAATGGCTCTGGCGATACGCGCCCGTGAGGGCATGTAGCGCATATTTCCAGAGCGAGGGTTTCACGGGCCACCAGTAGGGGTTGATCGGACAGACGATGAGGATGGGGCGACGCTCATCCCATCCGGCCTCGCGCAAGACGGCGCGTCCGTATTCCGGGCCAAGCGGCTCGAACGTCCAGGCCGTATCGGTGCCGAGTTCGGTCGGAATCCCCAGCCGATTCAAAATGACGCGCGACTCCTCGTTTCGGGTGATGACGAGCGAATGGCGGCAATAGCGGCTGACCAAGCGCGCCAGAAATGGATCCATCTCCCCAGCTTCGGCGCCATAGCCGATCGAGAGGCGATTGCGGGCCGAGGCGATACCAAGCGCGCCGACCATCATCGTCGTGAGGGCATTGGCGAATTTGCTCTTGAACATGGAGCCCTCGCAGGCGATGACGCCGTCGTATTTGGGAACCTCGCGCGCGAGCATCGGAGGGAAGAGATCGGGGAGCTTGATCTGCTGCGCCCCTTGGAAATATCCGCGCGTCAGTTCGAAATTCTGCGTCATGACGCTCAGGCGGATGTTCTCGTCTCCGAGGATGTGCCGGATCTGCCGCACCATCTCCTCGACGCGCACGTCGGCCCCCGTATTGCGCGCGCCGTTATATCCGGCGAAGAGGAGCTTCAGCTTCTCCCCAGGCCGCCACCGGTCACCGAAGCCGAGGATCCAGTGGAGCTTGAACCATTCGATCATCACCCCCACCCAGAGCTCAAGGATCATGTCCATCATAGCGCGCTCTCCGATTCGCGGGGATGTGAGGCCAGAACGCGCGAAGAGAGCGCCTCGACGCCCTCCGGCCACACCTTGTAGGGATAGCTGAAGCGATGCGTCGTGCTGAAGACGTAGAGCGGGTAGCAGTACTCGGAGAACGGCGGAGGAGTACGCCCGAGTTCTTCCACCACGCGCGTGTTGTCGAAGACCGTGTTCCACACAAGATACGGCATGAAGACCTTGAGCAACGACGCCATGTAGCTGATCCGGATACGGCGGCGCTCGGCGAGCCAGCTCACCATTGCCGTGAACGGACGCTCCAACCATGGCAGGTACAGCGGCCGAAGCGTCTGGCGGGCTCGTGCCAAGGCGTCGGTCAACTGGCAGAAGGTTTGCGCTCCCGCGCCGGCCGAGAGATGATAGGTGTCGTACCGCGGCCGCTCTTTCTGATGGAGCGCGACGAGGGCTTCGGCGACGAAGTCCACCGGGACGATATCCAGGCGATCGTCCGGGCGGAACGGCAGCACGGGCAGACTCGCCAGGAAGACGAAGGCGCGCACCATGTCGAACTGCGTCGTGGCACCGTAGCGGCTGTCGCCGAGCACGATGCTTGGGCGAAAGATCGTGCGAGGGACATCGGGCAACAACTCTCGGATCATGTGCTCACAGAACTTCTTTGTCCGCGCGTAGGGATCGTAATCCGGGCGATTCCAATCAATAGCCTCATCCTCGCGCACGATCTCGTTCTTCCGATGACCGGCGACGGCTACCGTGCTCACGTGGCTGAAACGGCGCAAGCCATGATGATCGCGGACGGCCAGGGCGAGTTTGAGGACTTCGAGCGTGCCCCGCAGATTGACGTTCAGGCAGCTCCGCTCGGACCGCCGATTGAGCGACGCCGCGCAGTGGATGATCGAATCCGTCGTATGCACGAGCTGCCGGTACTCGGCCTCCGAGAGGCCGAAGCGCGGCTCCGTCAGATCGCCCACATAGAGCGTCAGGCGCGTCTGCAGATACTCGTAGAAGGTCGGGAAATCCAGATGCAACTGGAGCGCTTGCCAAAGGCGGTGGGCGGCCTCCTCCGGCCCTTTCGCGCGCACGAGCACGTTCAGATGGTCCGCGTGGCGCTCCAACAACAAGGCTGCCACGTGAGCGCCAATATAGCCCGTCGCTCCCGTGAGCATGATGGCCATCGTCGAACGGCTCAATCTCCCGACGACCCCGCCGCCGCCCCCATGCTCGAGGGCGTCAACGATCGAGAAGCGCACCGCGACGGTTCTTCAATCGGACGTCCCTCGATTAACGGATACGCCCATCGGCGAAGGGCCGGAATGTGCACATTGATCCAATACTCCCACCAGTCAATGCCGGTCACGTCGTAGCCGAAGGTCTCGCGCTCTTCGGGCACGAGCGCCGCGTGCAGCCACTCGATGTGCGTCGCTTCAAAGATGTGCTCATTGTGAAGGATGAACGGTTCATACAGCTCGATCAGTTTCTCCACGCGATCCAGATCGCGCTCCTTTCGCACGAGCGAGGGATAGACAAAGGGCAACGGCGCGCTGAATCGCTGCAGCGCGTGGATGAGCGCTTTCTGACTCGGCACCGAGAGCCGCTCATACCGCTCCTTGGAGACCGGGATGGGATCGAAGAAAGCGCGCAGCCGATACTCCAGCTCCTTTTGCGCGCGATAGAACTTGCGATGGGCGAGCCCCGTCAGCTCGATCGAGCGGCGCATGGGGCAAGGATTGCGCAGGGAGGTCGCCAGATGGTACACCCGCTCGTGCCAGCGTTGGCAGAGCGCGGCGGCGATGAGCACCATGCCCCGCACGACCAGATCCACGGGGATGATATCCAAGCGCTTCCATTGATTCGAAGGGAGCTGCCGGAAGTACGTCCCCAGCAGATAGGAGATGGGCGCGGATGTGTTCACGCCCTCGTTCCATCCTCGGAACGGCTCCGCAATGGAGCTCTCGACGATGGAAGGACGTACGACAGCGATGGGCAGATCGGCCCCCCGCGTGAAGAGCAACGACTCGCCCAGACTCTTCGTGAACGTGTACGTGTTGGGCCATCCCCACCCCTGTGCTCGGCGCATCCCGACTTCCACAAGTTGATTGCGAATCCAGCGCAGCCGATATCGGCGGAGCCGCGTCTCCAGTCCAGAGGCGCTGCTGTCGTGCGCTTCGCGAGCCCTCTCCTGGGCCTGCCGTCGCAGCTCTTCGGTGATCTCCGGGCTCTCGGCGCGCATGCAGATCTCGCGCACAAGCGCGTGCAGGGCTTGGCGCTCCTGCTCGGCATCGAAATCGGGGACCCCTTGGGGCGTGTAGTTCGCGACGGGAACCTCCGGGATGTACCCGTCCCGATACCCAACGACATAGCAGGTCGAGAGATGCAACAGCGCTGCCCGCTCACATTGCCGGATGAAGTCGAGCACATGGAGCGTCCCCTCCACGTTGATGGCCAGCGCATCGCGAAGATCGGGGTTGAAATCGGTCAATCCCGAGCTGTTGATCACCAGATCAAGCACCTTCCGCAAACGCGCGCGCGTCTCCGGATCAATGCCCAGATCAGGCTGGGTGATATCTCCGGCGAGGATTTCGACCCGCTCGTTCAGGTATCGCTCCAGCTCCTCCCCATAGCGTTTGCGGAGTGGCTCAAAGACCGGCGACTCGGCCACGAGTGTCTCAAAGCGGCGTTTGGCCGAAGCCGAACGATGTGGACGGATGAGCAGATAAAGGCGTCCGATCTCGGGCAAGTCCATCAAGACCTTGGCTAGCCATACCTTCCCGATGAATCCCGTCCCCCCGATGAGCAAGATGTGCTTGTTGGCGAGCGCCTCGCGCACGGAGAGGCGCGCGATCGGCTTCGGTTTTCGGAAGAGCACCAGACGAGACGGTATTGAGGGCGTCTCCCTCTCTCGATGAGCGGGCGTGATCGCATGCCAGATGACCTGGGGCGGGAGATCGAGATCGCGCGCCAGTTGCTCCAACGAGAGGCGACCGTCAACCGAGAGGCCTCGCAGTCGCGCCAGCGCACCGCGTGGGCGGATCACCGGATCGAGCAACCGTCCGGTCGCTAACCCCGCGCGAAACTCCAACCGATTAGCGAGGATGTATGGGACGCCCAGATGTTGCGCCAAAGGGCGCAGGATATGCTCCACCGCTTGGCTCACCAGAACGATCGGGGCCCCTTGAGCAGCGAGGTGCTGCACGCGCGCGACCGCCTCCCTGTTCAGGCGCGGCTTGAGGACATAGTGGAAGTATTCCTCTCCCAGCAGCTCGAGGCGATCCCGACTGATGCCGCGCAAAAGCGCATGCAGCACGCGCGTGGCCAAGACGCGGTCGGTCAGATAGAGGATGGGGCGAATCACGGCCGAGAGCGCCAAACTCATGCGCCGCGCCCATCGCTCGGCGAAGCTCTGCGCGTTCCACGTGAAGAAGGCGATCGGATGCACGGCGCTCAGGTTCAGCAAGCTCCCCTCCACGCGCCAGAAGATCCACTGGGCCGGAACGCTCGCATTGTGCGATCGGCACGCGTCAGACATACAGCAACTCGACGACACCCTTTCTCTGTTTCGAATCCCCGATCATGCCCCGTGAGATCGGCCCACAGTATAGCAAAGTTTGACAGAGAATCAAAGCCGGGATAAGCAGTCTGCCGACGCGCTCCCGACCTCTCCGCGCAATCGGGATGACTCGGGCACGGATCATCCCGGCCGACGCTGCTTCCTGGTCTGGCCGGAATCCCCCGCCGATGTCTACAATTAGCTGATGCCCGTGGCGGAGATATCGAGGGCTTTGAGCGGAGGGTTCAGGTATGATCATTGACTTTCGTGCGGTCGCGCACTTGATCCCGGGATGGATCTTCAATGAGTACGGGCAGCTCACGGGCCGATATGTCCATCGGGACCGGATCATCTGCGTCGCCGAGAGAGGACGCATCCAGGTCTGGGTGGATCGCGAGGCGTACGAGAGCCAGGATCCGGAAGGGCTCATCTGCGATTACGACGCCCGCGATCTGCTCGGCATGCGATGAATGGAGATCAGCGGTGAGGAAACTTTGAGGCAACGGCGGCCTCTTGTTAAAATATCCCTCTCCAGAGGGGGGAGCCCCCGTGAAGATCAGGCGTGTGTTTCGGGCGATGGGGCTATGAAGGATGGGCGACTCTTTGAAGCTTTCGTGAATCGGCATGACGAAGACGCGTGGCAGCGGGTCCTGGCCGAGCTGGAGTCGCACATTCACGAAGTAGACCGAGTGGCCACGCGCATTTGGTTTCACTTTTTCCCGCTCTCGCTGGCGCAGGCGTTGCAGGAGGCGGAGGATCCGCAGGCGTTGGCGCGCGAGCTGTTCCTCGATGGGACGTATCGGCTCGTGGATCAGATCGATTCATCGCATCGGTTTCTGTACGGCCACAGATATTGGCCGGAGGTGAAGCGCGCGGTCATCGAGTATGCGCAGTCGCCTCGCGCCTCGCAGACGTTGGACTTAGCTGGGCACGTTCGCGAGGTCGCCGCCCAAGTGGCCGAACGACGACGCCTCGAGCCCTCGCTCGTCATGGGGATCACGGCCGTCGCCTTTATGACGCTGCAGCAAGTGGGGTGGGAGGCCTTCGAATCGACTCCAGGCACGATCGCGCTCGATCCTCGGATCGCCGCGCGCACGCCCGAGGAGGTGCTCGCTCATCGAGCGCGCGATGATCGTCAGGGTTTCTTCTCCTGGTGGAAGTATCCGGACAAGGTGTGGACGATCACGTTCGATGAGAACGATCCCGAAGCGACGTTCCGGCTGATCAACCGTCAGCATCTGACGACGGCGGCGGCTCAGGACAAGCGCCCTCATCATCTTCGCGATCCGCGATGCGTGCCCAATGAAGGGCCGATCCCCGTCCAATGCCGGTCCGGGTCATGCGGATCGTGTTGGGTGGGTGTGCTCGGTGGCGCTGAGAAGCTCTCGGAGATGGAGGATTACGAGCGGCATCGGCTGCGGGAGTTCGGATATCTGGAGACCGATGAGCCGAAGCCCATCATTCGCCTGGCTTGTCAAGCGCGCGCTTTCGGGGCGGTCTCGATTGTGATCCCGCCGTGGAATGGCATCTTCGGGCGCTTCCTGCGCAAGTGGAAGCAACAGCGTTCCATGGAGCTGACGGGGACGCTTTGACGCGCGCTGCGAGGGAGCCTTCGCAGGAGGCGCTCTCGCGAAAGGAGGTGAAGATGAGAACAGGCGGTCTCTTAGTGGGATGCCTCGGGGCGGCGACGCTCATGGCCTTTTGGGGAGCGGCGCGCCCGACCGAGCCAAGGCTGGAGGAGCCGCCATGGCGGTGGCCCGAGAGCCGTGTCTTGGAAATCGCTCGCCGAGTGCGCGCCGGGCGCGATCTGACGCCCAAGCAGTGGCCGGGCGGTGCCCGCGTCGCCGTCGGTCTCTCGTTCGACTTCGACAATGAGACGCCGGCGCTGCGCGACGGACAGACGTCCCCGGCCCTCATGGCGCAGGGCGAATATGGGGCGCGCGCGGGTCTGCCGCGCGTTCTGCGCCTTTTGGATACGTATCAGATCCCGGCGACGTTCTTCATCCCCGCCATGAGCGCGAAACTCCATCCGCCATCAGTGCGGGAGATTCTCGCGCGAGGACGGCATGAGATCGCCCTGCACGGGTGGATTCACGAGCGGAACTCCCTGCTCTCGGAAGATGAGGAGCGGGAGCTGATGCGTCGGAGCTTAGACGCCTTAGAGCAGATCATCGGGCGCCGGCCTGTAGGGATTCGGACGCCTTCGTGGGATTTCAGCCCCTGGACGATGAAGCTCATTCGCGAGTTCGGATTGCTTTATGACAGCAGCCTCATGGCCGATGACCGGCCTTACGAGGTCTTGCTCGAGGGAGCGCCGACGGGTGTGGTCGAGCTCCCGGTCGAATGGCTCTTGGATGATTACCCCTACTTCGGCATGGATCGGCAATCCGCCATTCGGCCGCACACGACGCCGGAGGAGGTCTTCTCGATCTGGCGCGACGAGTTCGATCAGGCCTATGAGGAAGGGACGATGTTCATCCTCACGCTGCATCCGCATATCATCGGGCACCGGTCACGCATCGTCATGCTCGAACGGTTGATCCAGCACATGCGGCGGCGACCGGGTGTATGGTTCGCCACGCATGAGGAGATCGCGCGCTACGTGTGGGAGGCCGGCCGCCAGACGACGAACTGAGGGGAGGAGGGATAGTAAGGATGCGCACGTTGGAGCAGACGATCGAAGAGTTGCTCGATTTGGCGGCGCGCTATTTTCGCCTGCCGCGGGAGCAGCTCTCCCCGGACGACGATCTCTTCGAGACGCTGCGGATTGATAGCCTGCAAGCGCTGGAGCTGCTCGGGCGCTTGGAGCAACATTTTCAGATCGAGCTGCCGGATTACGAGCTGCAGGGGGTGACGAGCTTCCGAGCTTTAGCCGAGCGCATTCACGCGAGGTTGTGATGCCGGAGTTGGAACGCTATCAGTCGCTCGGAGAGGCGCTCCGCGATGCTCTGGAGCGGTGGGCGGACTATACCTGTCTGATCGAGGCCGATCGTGAGCGCGAGAACTGTCGGTTGACGTATCGGGAATTCAAGGAGCGCGCCCGGCCATTGGTGTGCGCCCTGCAGCAGCAGGGCTTCGCCCCCGATGAGCGCGCGGCCATCATCATGACCAATCAATCGAAGTGGTTGCTCTCGGCCTACGCCATCTTCTATGCGGGCGGCGTGCTCGTCCCTCTCGATTACAAGCTGAGTCCGCGCGAGCAGATTGAGTTGCTGCGGCATGCGCGCGCCTCGGTGCTCATCACGGAATTTCCATTCTGGCGCGCGCTGCGACAGGAAGCCGGATGGCGCGAGCTGCCGCTGCGGATGGTCCTGGTGACGGAAGCGCCGCCGGAGGCGGATTTGGGCGGGGCCATGCGCTGGGAGGAGTTTCGCGGCGAGGGCGAGCCCACCTTCATTCCGCGCCGACGCCAGGATATCGCCTGCATCGTCTATTCCTCGGGCACGGGCGGGCGCCCCAAAGGCTGCGTCCTCACTCACGAGAACTATCTCGAACAATGCCGTTCGCTCACGGCCGTTTATCCCTTCTCTCCCGAGGTGCGCTATCTGAGCATCCTGCCGACGCACCACGCCATTGACTTCATGGTCGGGTTCATCGGCCCCTTCGTCTGCGGGGCGACGGTCGTGCATCTGCGTACGCTTCGGCCCGAGTATATTCGCGAGGCCTTCCTGCGCTATAAGATCACCCATATGACCGTCGTGCCGATGATCCTCAAGAACTTGGAGCGCGGATTGCGCGAACGGTTTGCGGCCCTGCCTTGGCAAAAGCGCGCGCTGCTGCATGTGCTCATGCGGCTCAACCGGTGGCTCACGCGGCGGCGGCCGAACGTACGACTCAGCCGTCGTCTCTTCCCCGCGGTCCATCGTGCCTTTGGCGGGCATCTGGAGCTGCTCATCGTCGGCGGTGCATTCACCGAGCCGTCCACGCTGCAATTCTTCTACGACCTCGGGATTCCGGTCGCCAACGGCTATGGGCTCACCGAAGCATGCACGGCCGTCACGGTGAACGATCTCAAGCCGTTTCGCGCCGACACGGTGGGCAAGCCGCTGCCGGGTGTAGAGGTGAAGATCCTCAACCCGGATGCGGAGGGGATCGGCGAAGTCGCCGTTCGCGGCAAGAATGTGATGTCGCACTATCTGGATGATCCGGAGCTGACGGCCGAGACGCTCGTGGATGGATGGCTGCTCACGGGTGATCTCGGCCGAATAGATGAGACGGGCCATCTGCATCTGGTCGGGCGGAAGAAGAATATGATCGTGACCGAAGGGGGGAAGAACATCTATCCCGAAGACGTGGAGGCGTTCTTCGAGGGGCTTCCGGTGAAGGAGTTTTGCATCTTCGCGGCGAATTACCTGTGGCCGGAACGCCGCTTGGGTCGAGAATCGCTGGTCCTCATCCTGCACGCGCCGCCGGGGGAGGAGATCACCGAAGCGGTGCGCCGCCAGGTGATCGAGCGCAATCGGCGGCTGCCGGAGTACAAGCGCGTGCACGGATACCTCATCTGGGATCGCGATTTCCCGCGGACGACGTCACTGAAGATCAAGCGGAAGGCTCTGGCTGGGGAGATTCGCGCCCGCCGGAGTCGCGCCGACGTTCTGTGGCTGTGAGTCGAGGTCACAAGCATTTCTTCGCCATCGTCAATCCGGCTGCGGGCGGGGGACGCTGCGGGAAGCGGGCCGAGTCCGTACTGGCTGAACTTCGGGCGAGTGGCCTGCCGATGGAGGTCGTCTGGACGCGCCGACCTGGCGAGGCCACTCTTTACGCGCGCGCCGCGTATCGCGAGGGATACCGGTCGTTCCTCATCGTCGGGGGCGATGGGACGGCATTCGAAGTCCTCAATGGGGTGTTCCCGGAGGCCGAGGGCGAGCCCGAGCGTCCGCGTCTGGCGCTGCTCCCCTTGGGGACCGGCAACTCTTTCTTGCGCGATTTTCTTGTGGAAGGGATCGAGGCCGCACTGGCCGCTGGTACCCACTTGGGCGAAGGAGCACTCCGTCGCGTCCACGAGGCCATGCGCCATGGACGGGCGCGGGCGTGCGATGTGCTTCGGCTCGTGCATCGCGATGGCGTCCTCTATTTCCTCAATCTCCTCAGCGTGGGGTTCCCAGCCGATGTCGCGGCGGTGACGAACCGATGGTTCAAGCCGCTTGGCGAAGTGGGGTATCTGCTGGGGGTATTCGCGTGCCTGATGCGCCTGAAGCGACGCGCCTTCCCCGTGCGCGTGGAGGACGCGCCGGAGATGGACGCGCGCCGATGCTTGTTCCTCACCTTCTCGAACAGCAAGTTCACGGGCGGGCGGATGTTGATCGCTCCTCAAGCGGATCCCTGCGACGGATTGATCGAGTACGTGCGATGGGGGCCCATCGGTCGGATCGGCCTGTTACGCAACTTGCCCGGACTCTTCGACGGCTCGCACATCGCGCACCCGCTGTGCGAACGGCGGGCCGTGCGACGGATCGACTTCGCGTTGGAAGGCCCGGTGCCTGTGATGGTGGACGGCGAGGTGCTGCGCGTGCAGTGCGAGCGGCTGGAGGTGTTGCCCGCCGCCATTGAGGTGATGATCTGAGCAGGAGGAAGGTCATGAGGATTGAACGCCTGAAAGCGCTCGCACAAACGTGGCCGCAGCGCGAGACCATGCCCAGAAGCTGGCTGCGCCAGCTCTATCTGGTGCTCCGCAGCGCGTTCCTCTGGATCGTGAGCATCCTGCACTTCTTCCCCGTGTGCACGTTCCTCATCATCTTGGGGATGTTCATTGATCCGCGCAAGAACGATCGCCCGCAGCGGTGGTTCTTCCGCAACGTCCTGCGGCTGGCCGGCGTTCGCTTTCACGTGCGCTACGCGCCGGGGTTCGACCCCGCGCGCACGAGCATCTTCGTCTGCAATCATGTGAACATCTTCGATGCGTTCGTGATCTATTCGGCTATCCCGCAGTTCGTGCGCGGGCTGGAGCTGGAGACGCATTTCAAGATTCCGGCCTACGGGTGGATGATGAAGCGCTTCGGCAATATCCCGGTGCCGAAGGACACAAATAATCCGGCGGCCTTTCGCCGCCTGCTCCGGCGCGCCAAGCAAGCGCTCGATGACGGCATCAGCCTGATCATCTTCGCCGAGGGGACGCGGACGCGCACCGGTCACGTCGGCCCCTTCCAACGCGGGGCATTCGTCCTGGCTCAGTATACGGGCTATCCCATCGTCCCCATGAGCATTGTCGGCTCGTATGAATTCCATCGGACGGGGAGCTGGATGCTCTACCCTTCGGCGATCACCGTTTACATCCACGATACGATCGAGACCCGGGGGATGCGCAAAGTGGACATTGATGCGCTCATGGAGCGCGTACATCGGATCGTCGCCGAGCCGGTCGAGCGCGCCCTCGCTCAGCGCGAAGGCGCGCCGGAAGTGTCGAGCGCGTCGTGGAACGCCGCAGCTTCCAGGAGGCGGTGATGCGCTTGTCCACCCTTAAGCAGCTCGCTACACTCTGTGGGCCGAGAACAGCATCGCGTTTGCCGATGAGAGCGAAACGGAATCCGATGGAACATGCCATCGGGTCGCGTGGAGGAGGGAGTAGCCATGGCGATCCCGTTTTCGACTCTCACCTGCATGATCCTGAGCAACGACCTCTTGGCGCTGGCGGGTGTCAGCGTGATGGTGGGATTCTTCTCCCGGTTCCGGCGACGGCGGGAGGAGACCTCGACCAGTGTGAATCGCTCTTTTGATGGAGGCATCGTGATCGAGGAGCCGGAACGCATTGCGCTGCGAGAGGAACACGGCGTCCGACCGCTCACGGAGGAAGAGGAGGGCATGGGAATTGATCAACTGCCGGATGGGGTGTACGGGTTCACCAACGCCGTCGGGCAATGGGACGCGCCGTTGTTTCGGAAGAAGATCTTCCTGAGCTATGAGATGCATAAGCTGCGCGATGGCTCTCCCGTGCTCATCGGGTACGTCTCGCCCGAAGACGCCGAGCGGATGCGGCAGCCGACGGGAACGGTGACGATCCGCCTCTTCCCCGAGCGGCAGGACGATGCCTCGCATCTTGTCCATATTCCGCTCGAACGGGTGCGGCGGCACAAGCAACATTCGGAGCGGATGGGTCGAGGCTTGGAATTAGAACTGGAGCCCTGGTCGAGATGAGTGCGGCGATGGCGCTCGGTCATCCGAGGGAGGATTAGACGATGGCCTATCGAAGCGACTTCGGACTCCTTCTCGTTCGCGTCTGTGCCGGAGGCATGTTGGCGGCCTTCCATGGTTGGGCGAAGGTGAAATCGGCCTACGCGCTGCTCCTTCACGATCAGGAGTGGCGCTTTGTGCAGACGGTCGCCGGATTGGGATTTCCGTTCCCGATGCTCTTTGCCCTAGCGGCCGCCATCGCCGAATTCTTCGGCGGCCTTTTGCTGGCCGTGGGACTGCTGACGCGCTGGGCGGCGGGTGCGATCGCGATCACGATGCTTGTGGCTGTGTATCGGCATCTGACGACGGATTGGCGGTTCGAGCTGGCGGCGCTGTATTTGGTGATCGCGCTGCTTTTCTTCTTTGGCGATCCGGGCCGATGGGCGCTCGATGCGCGCCTGCGGCTTCGAGGGAGGTGAAGATGAATTCGCGAAGCATTTCCGCGAAAGCTCTTGTCGGCTGGCTGGCCATTGCGGCATTCGTTGCGCTCTATGGGATCGAGATCGTCCATCATGGGCCGCCGGTCACGGTGCGCTGGGTTCGACAGACGTTTGGCACCTCAGGGCTCATCCTGCTCAACATTGCCATCGTGTTGGCATTTCTGGCACTGCTGCCCTATCGGCGGCCGACCAAACACGTTTGGAAGTCGCGTGGGACATTCATCGCCTTTGTCATCGCGCTCATGACGGAGATGTTCGGCTGGCCCTTGGTCATCTTCTTGCTCTCGCCGCTTGTGGAGATTCCCACCCTGGCGCGCGAATATCGGCAGGCGTTCGGGGCGTGGCATCCGGAAGCGGTGGGCACGGCTCTCAGTTTGCTCGGCCTTCTGCTCATCGCCGTCGGTTGGCGACAGATCCACCGTGCGAGCGGGCTGGTGACGACGGGCCTCTATCGTTACATGCGGCATCCGCAGTACACGGGCATTCTGCTCTTCACGTTCGGATGGCTCGTGCATTGGCCTTCGCTGGTGACGCTTGTGCTCTGGCCGCTTCTGGTGGCGGCTTACGTATGGCTCGCGCGGCAGGAGGAACGACAGGCAGTGGAGGAGTTCGGCGCGGCCTATCTCAAATACGCCGCGCGCACGAAGCGTTTCATTCCATTCCTGGTGTGAGATCGCGGGACGCGATCTCCCGGAAAGCGCAGGAGGACGGCACATGAGGCGAAGACCCCGCGTGCTCTTGACCCTCATTATCGCCACATTCCTGATGGTGCAACGACCATCTGGTCCACGCGCCAGTTTCTTCGCGTTCGGACAGCTCTCGTCGGCGCAGTTGACCGAGATCGAGCGAGTGATCCGAGCCGAGATGGAGCGGCAGAAGATCCCAGGTCTTTCGATCGCGCTGGTGACCGAACATCGGCTCCAGTGGGCGAAAGGCTTCGGGTATGCCGATCTGGAGAATTCGGTCCCGGCGACCGAACGGACTGTCTATCGCCTGGCCTCCATCTCCAAGACGATCACGGCCGTCGCCGTGTTGCAACTGGTCGAACGCGGGAAGCTCGATCTGGATGCGCCCATTCAGCGATATTGCCTGGCCTTCCCCGAGAAGCCCTGGCCGATCACGGCGCGGCAGTTGCTCGCCCATATGAGCGGCATTCGCCACTACAAGCGGCCGGAAGAGATCACAAGTACCCGGCATTATACGCGCATTGTGGACACGCTGGAAATTTTCAAGGACGATCCACTGGAGCATGAGCCGGGAGCGCGCTTCACTTACACGACCTACGGTTACAACGTGCTCGGCTGTGCGATCGAAGGCGCCTCGGGGATGAGCTACCTGGACTACGTGGGGGAGAACATCTTCCGACCCGCCGGCATGGACCACGCGCGCGATGACGACGTCTTCGCCCTCATCCCGCATCGGGCGCAGGGGTATCGGCGGACGCCCAGCGGCGAACTGCAGAATTCACCCCTGGCCGATACGAGCAACAAGATCCCGGGCGGCGGCCTCTGCTCAACCGTGCTCGATCTGGCGCGCTTCGCCATCGCGCTGCAACAGGGGAAGCTGCTGCGCCACGAGACGCTCGAGCAGATGTGGACGCCGCAGAAGACACGCGACGGGCGCGAGACCTCATACGGTTTGGGGTGGAGCCTGTCCGAGTTTCGCGGGCGGCGCGAAGTCTTCCATACGGGGGGACAGCCGCGCGTGAGCACCTTGCTCTACATGCGCCCGGAAGATCGGCTGGCCATCGCCCTCATGTCGAATCTCGAAGGCGCGCGGCTCATTGATCTGGCTCGACGGATCGCCGACCTCGCGCAGCCCTAGAAGGAGGAGACATGCGCCTCGCCTTTTATCAATTCGCTCCGGAGCTGGGCGCCGTGGAGAAGAACCGAGAGCGCCTCGCGGCTGCTCTTCAGGGGTTGGACGTGGATCTCATCGTCTTGCCGGAGCTGGCGACGACAGGTTATCTCTTCACAAGCCGCGAAGAGCTGCTCCCTCAAGCGGAACCCATCCCTGGCCCGACAACGGACCTTCTTCAGAAATGCGCCGCAGCCAGTGGCGCCCACATCGTGCTCGGGATTGCCGAACGCGTTGGCGATCGGTGTTACAACAGCGCCGTTTTGATCGGCCCGCAGGGCGTCATCGGGATCTATCGCAAGATGCACCTGTTTCACAAGGAGAAGCAGCTCTTCGATCCGGGCGATCTCGGCTTCCCGATCTTCGACGCGAAGGGAGTGAAAGTTGGTCTGCTTGTGTGCTTCGACCACTTCTTCCCGGAAGCGGCGCGGACGCTGGCCCTGCTCGGCGCGCAGGTGATCTGTCACCCCTCGAATTTGATCTTGCCGGGTCTGGGACAACTCACGACGCGCGTTCGCGCGCTGGAGAACCGCGTCTTCTGGGTTCTGGCCAATCGCACCGGCACGGAGACGCGTGGCCCGCAGAGCTTGATCTTCACCGGATGCAGTCAGATCGTCGCTCCCGATGGGACGCTCCTCGTCCAAGCCACGCCCGAGGAAGAACGCGTCGGCCTTATCGAGATAGATCCCCTGCGCGCCTGCGAGAAACGAGTCACACCGCTCAACGACCTCTTCGCCGATCGCCGTCCGGCGTGGTATCGCCTGTGAGTCGTCGAGGTCGGAACGCGCCGTTTGCTCGTGCTGACGCGCGCCGATATAATCCCCATGACATGGGCGACGTGACCGCCGGTGTGGACGCACAGGTTCGCGCGGGCCGGGCGATGAGGGTGGAGCCGCTCGCGTTCGCGCGGATTCCGGGTCTGCCCTCGCTCTTCCTCGATTTCCTCACCGACTTCGAGAGGGTCGCCGACTTCTACCGGGGCGGGCGATTGCTTTTGCCGCTTTCCGAGAGCGAGGGGGAAGAGCTCCGCGAGCGCGCGCGCCAGGTGGCCGCACGGGCTTTCGAACGAACGACGCTCTGTCAGGTCCTCTGCGAACAGAACGCGCGGTGGGGGGGGGACGAAGCGACGCGCGCCGCCATTCGAGAGCTGGCTGAGCCGGAGACGGTCGCCATCGTCACCGGCCAACAAGCCGGACTCTTTACGGGGCCGCTCTTCACCCTCTACAAGGCGTGGACGGCCATTGTGGTCGCCCGTCGCGTGCGCGCGTACGGCGTCCGAGCCGTCCCGATCTTCTGGATTCACAGTGAGGATCATGACCTCGCGGAAGCGACCGGCTGCGGCCTTCTCGGACGCGATGGCGAGTGGGTGGAGCTGCGATATCCCACGTCGGCAGGCGATGAGGGGAAACCGGCGAGCGCGCTCGTGCTGGATGAGCGGATCGAAGTGGTGCGCGAGACGCTTCTTCGCGCGCTGCCGGATTCGGAGTTTCTGCCGGAAATCGCGGCGCTTCTGCGAGAGACTTATGTGCCGGGCGTCTCGCTTGTCGAAGCGTTCGCCCGCACGATGATGCGCTTCCATGCGGAGACGGGACTCATTCTGCTCGACCCCTCGGATGAGCGGATCAAACGCCTGATGGTACCCGTTCTCTCGCGCGCCGTGCGCGAATGGTCGCGCTTGAGCCAGGCACTGCGCGCCGAGAGCGAGCGTCTGAGAGCGCGGGGGTATCGTCCGCAGATTCACCCGAAGAGAGGGAGCGCTTTCCTCTTTCTGTTGGAGGAGGATCGTCGCCGTCCCTTCCTGTGGGAGGACGGACACTTCGTCCCTCGCGACAGCGGGAGAGGATTCAGCACGGAGGGGCTGCTTGAAGAGATCGCGGAGGTCCCGACGCGATTCAGTCCGAATGTGGCATTGCGCCCGATCGCCCAAGATGCGCTGTTGCCCACGCTCGTCTACGTCGGGGGGCCGAGCGAGATCGCGTATTTCGCGCAGCTTGGGCCGCTCTATGCCACGCTCGATCTGCGGCCGCCGCGGCTTTGTCCGCGCCTGTCGCTGACGCTCGTCGAGCCCCGTCCGGCCGAACTTCTCGCGCGCTACGGCCTCGCGCTGACGGATCTTTTCGCGGGCGTTGCGGCCATTCGGCAGCGACTCCTGGAACGGACGCTCGATGACATTCGTCTCTTCGAGGACGCCCAGCGCGTGGTGGCCGATGCTGTGGAGAAGCTGCGCCCGCTCTTGCGAGATGCGGAGCCGACGCTCGAGCGGCCGCTCGAGCGCACCAAGGAGGCGATGCGGCGCCAGATCGAGACCTTACGGCAACACTATCTACAAGCGCGCGCGCGGCGAGACGAGGTGCTCTCCCGACAGGCGCAGCGTCTGGTGCTCGCGCTGGCGCCACAGGGGATGTTGCAGGAGCGTGCGATGAACGCCTTCTCTTTCCTGGCGCGATACGGCATGCGCCTCTTCTGCGCGATCCGCGAGGAGCTGGAGCCGGACACTCGTGCGCACGGCGTGCTCTTCCTCTGATACCCCTCGCATTCAGGTGACGCGGGCGGTCCTGGAGCAGCTTGAGCGCGAAGCGCGTGCGGCGGCTCCGCGAGAGTGTTGCGGATTCTTGGCCGGACGCCGAGGCCTCATCGAGGCCATTTATCCCTTGCGCAACGTAGCCGCGCGGCCGACGGTCGAGTACTTCGCCGATGTGCAGGATGTGCTGGAGGCGTTTCGCGCCATGCGGGCTCGCGGGGAGGAGTTGCTCGGCATCTATCACTCACATCCGACGTCGGCGGCGCACCCCTCGGCGACGGATGTCGAGCGGGCTTACTATCCGGAGGCCGTCTATTTTATAATTTCGCTCCAGCCGGCGCTGGACCTTCGGGCCTACCGGATCATCTCCGGAGAGGTCGAAGCGGTGACCATCGAGGTCGTTGAAGGCGCGTGATCCCGCATCAGGGGGGAGATCACGGGAGCCGCGGCGGCTGATCTTCCCCATTCCTCTCGGGATGACCCCTGCATGGGGATCCCTCGAAGGGGCGAGCGAACGACATGGGCGCGGCGCTGAAGGCCTTTTGGGATGCCCTGGCGCATCTGACGGGGCGCGAAGTAATTGACATCGCGGTGGTGGCCTTCCTCATCTACGGCATCTTGAAACTGATCAAGGATACGCGCGCCATCCAGATGGTCTATGGGTTGCTCGTGCTCGGCGCGCTCTATCTGCTGGCGACGTGGGCCCGGCTCCCAACGCTTGAATTCGTCTTGCGGAATGCCATGCTCTATATCGGCATCGCCGTCATCGTCATCTTCCAGAACGAGATTCGCTCCGCGCTCGTTCAATTCGGTCGGTATCTGCCGCGCCCGTTTGGCGGACGCGGATTGCGGCGCAGCGAATACGAGCAGTTGTTCGAGGAAGTGATCCTCGCCGTCACGACGCTGGCGGCCGAGCGGATCGGGGCGTTGATCGTCTTCGAGCGCAACGTGGGACTGCAGAGCTTCATCGAGACGGGCGTGCGGTTGGATGCGCGCGTCTCGTATGATTTGCTGGTCTCCATCTTCAACCCGCGCGTTCCGTTGCATGATGGGGCGGTCATCATTCGCGGGGATCGCATTGTGGCGGCCAGTTGTTTCCTCCCGCTCACGCTGAATCCGCAGCTCTCCAAGGAACTGGGCACGCGCCATCGCGCGGCCATCGGGATCACCGAGGACACGGATGCCGTCGCCATCGTCGTCTCCGAGGAGACGGGCATCATCTCGTTCGTCGCCGAGGGGCACATCTCTCGTCATCTGGATGCGACGCGGCTTCGCCATTTCCTCCGCACCTGGCTTTCGGAGCCGCGGCGCGTATCGCGCGAACTCTCCCGCGTGGGCTCGATATAGTCGCGCGAGGGCAGCATGAGAGAGGAGCGATACGGTGGACGCCTCCTTCTGGAAGCGCTTCGTCGCGCGATCCTCACGAATTTCGGGCTGAAGCTTGCGGCACTGGGCTTGGCGCTCATGCTATGGTTCACCGTCTCGTCCGAGCATGCGCAGCGCGACGTGATGCTCTACAATGTGCCGGTGCGCGTGTGGACGGCGCGGCCGGACATCGTGGTGACAAGTGTGGCCTATCGCGTCGTTGATGTGCGCGTGCGGGGGCCGGCCAGTCGGATCGTGCGTCTCAAGCCGGAGGATGTCATGGTCTGGGTGGACGCGAGCTCACTCGCTTCAGGGCAGCATCTGCTGACACTGGACGCGAGCTTCGTGCGGCGACCGACGGGGATCGAGGTCCTGCGCATTGATCCGCCGACGCTGCCCATTGAAGTACAGCGCGTGATCACGCACACGGTCCCCATTCGCCCGCACATCGAGGAGCGCTCGCTGGCGACGAACTACGTGGTGCTCGGCTACCAGGTGCAGCCCGAGCGGGCGCAGGTCACCGGGCCGGAACGGGTGGTGAGCCGGATCGAGAATCTCCCAACGCGCGCGATCTCGCTCGCCGGGGTGAATTCCTCGCTCACGGTCACGGCGCCGCTGGACCTGACGGGACTCGAATCCGCGCGCGTCGTGCCCCAGGAAGCGACGGTCACGATCCACGTCGAAGAGGTGGTGGAGCGACGTTTTCCGAAGCGTCCGATCGTCGTCGGAGTGAAAGGCGTGGAGGTTACCCCCCGGGTTGTGGACGTCATCGTGAGAGGGCCGCGCTCGATGCTTCATGCGCTGCGGGAGCAGGAGATTCGCGTGGCGCTCTCGGATGCGGCGCTTCTTCCAAAGCGCGGGGAGGATCGGGAGGTCGCTCTCACCGTGCACTTGCCAACGGGCCTGCGCGCGACCGAGGCACGCTGCGAGCCTGAGCGCGTGAGGCTTCGCTTTCTGAAATAGCTGTTCCCAGACTGGGGGAGAGGATGGCGCGACTTTTCGGCACGGATGGGATTCGCGGGATCGCGGGTGAGTATCCGCTGGATGCGCGCACGATCTTCGCGTGCGGGATCGCCTTAGTGCGCGCGCTCGGCCAGCCGCTTCGAGTGCTCCTTGGGCGCGATACGCGGGAATCTGGTCCATGGATCGAATGCCTCTTCGCCGCGGGCGTGCAGGCGGCCGGAGGCGAGGCGGTGAGCGCTGGCGTCTTCACGACGCCGGGCATCGCATATCTGGTGCGCGCGCATGCGGAACTGAACGGGGGCGTCGTCATCTCGGCTTCGCACAATCCGTATCGCGACAACGGGATCAAGATCTTCTCCACCGAGGGGATGAAGCTGAGCGACGCGCAAGAGGCAGCCATCGAGCGAGAGATCGAAGCGCTCGCGCGCGATCCGGAGTTTGAGGTCCGAGGCCCCCAAGATGGCGCGCCATATCTCGAATCCGAGGGGGAGCGCTTCGCGACCGAATATCTCCGATTCCTGCGCGAGCGCGGCCTGGGCGCCTCAAGCGGGGACCGACCGCTTGCGGGCTGGCGGTTGGGCTTCGACGGGGCGAATGGGGCGGCTTATCGGCTCGGCCCGCAGCTCTTCGGAGAATTAGGGGCACGCCTGGACGCCCTGGGGATCACTCCCGATGGTCGCAATATCAATCACGAATGTGGATCGCTCTATCCCGAAGCACTGCGCCAGTTGGTCGTAAAGCGCGGCTGTGACGTGGGCATCGCCGTGGATGGCGATGCCGATCGCGTCGTGTTCATCGCGCGCACGGGGGAGCTGCTCGATGGCGATGATGCGCTCTACATCCTGGCGACGTATTTGCAGGAGCGAGGCCAACTGCGCGGAAACGTAGTCGTGGGAACGGAGATGACGAATTTCGGGCTCGAACAAGCGCTCGCGCGACGCGGGATCGCGCTGGTGCGGACGAAGGTCGGAGATCGGTACGTGCTGGAGCAGCTCCTGGAGCGCGGCGCCTCGCTTGGCGGGGAGCCTTCGGGGCACCTCATCCTGCCGGAGATCAGCCCGACGGGCGACGGCTTGCTCACGGCGCTGCTCATCTTGAATGTGATGCAGGAGACCGGGCGCGATCTCCCCGAACTGCGTGCGGGATTCACGCGCTATCCCCAACGGGTGCTCAACGTGCGCGTTCGGGAGAAGCCGCCGCTGGAGACGATCCCTGGATTCCCGCGCGCTCTCGCGGAAGCGAGAGAACGGCTTGGCGACCGCGGGCGCGTGCTCGTGCGCTATTCGGGGACCGAGCCCGTCGCGCGCGTGATGGTCGAAGCCGATGTGGAAGACCTGGTGCAGGAGATCGCCGCGACGCTGGCCGACCTCATCCATCATCAGCTCGGGACGACATGAGCTCTCAAGATGCAGAGGACGCCGATGAGCGGTTACCTTCTGGCCTTGGATCAAGGGACATCGAGTTCGCGCGCGCTCCTCTTCGACGCGGAAGGTCGAATTCGCGGGTTCGCGCAACGGGAGCTTCGCCAGATCTACCCGCAGCCGGGGTGGGTCGAGCACGATCCCGAGGAGATCTGGGATTCGCAGCGGGAGGCCGCTCTTGAGGCACTTCGCGCGTCGGGGATCGCTCCTGGGGAGATCGCCGCCGTTGGGATCACGAATCAGCGGGAGACGACGATCCTCTGGGAACGAGCGACGGGTCGCCCCATTCACAATGCCATCGTCTGGCAATGTCGGCGTACGGCTCCGCTCTGCGAGAGGCTGCGGGCCGAAGGCTTCGACCGCGTCATCCTGGAGCGGACGGGTCTTGTGCTTGACGCCTATTTCTCCGGGACGAAGATCCGCTGGCTCCTCGATCACGTCCCCGGGGCGCGCGAGCGCGCGCGGCGTGGCCAATTGTGCGCGGGGACCGTGGACACGTGGCTGATTTGGAAGCTCACTGGTGGGCGCGTGCACGCGACCGATCCCTCGAACGCTTCGCGCACGCTGCTCTACAACATTCACACGCGCGCTTGGGATGAGGAGATCCTGCGGCGGCTGGATATCCCGCACGAGCTGCTGCCGGAGGTGCGTCCCTCAAGCGAGGTCTACGGCGAGACCGAGCGCGCGATCTTCGGCGTCTCAATCCCAATCGCCGGAGATGCCGGCGATCAACAAGCGGCGCTCTTTGGGCAGGCGTGCTTTCATCCCGGTATGGCGAAGAATACCTACGGGACGGGATGCTTCGCGCTCCTGAATACGGGGGCGGCGCCGGCTCCGCCCCAAAATGGCGTGCTCGCGACGATCGCCGTCGGATTGCGCGACGGCGTGCGCTATGCACTCGAGGGGAGCATCTTCATCGCCGGAGCCGCCGTGCAGTGGCTGCGCGATGGGTTAGGGGTCCTTCGTTCGGCCGAAGAGGTGGAGGAGCTGGCGCGCGCTGTACCTTCCAGCGAGGGCGTGTACATCGTTCCGGCTTTCGTCGGACTCGGCGCACCGTACTGGGACATGTACGCGCGAGGCATGATCATCGGGATCACACGGAGCACCACCCGCGCACATCTGGCACGCGCCACACTGGAAGCCATCGCCTTTCAAGTGCGCGATGTCCTCGAGGCGATGGAGGCGGCCTCGGGGGTCACGCTCGCAGAGTTGCGCGCCGATGGCGGCGCCGCGCGCAACGAGCTCCTTCTGCAGATCCAAGCCGATGTGCTTGGGCGGCCGGTCGTGCGACCGGCGATCACTGAGACGACGGCACTCGGCGCAGCCTATCTGGCCGGACTGGCCGTCGGCGTGTGGAAGAGCACGGATGAGATCGCCCAGCACTGGCGGATGGAGCGGCGCTTCACCCCCCAGCTGACGACCGTTGAGCGCGAGGCGCTCTACCGCGGGTGGAAGCGAGCTGTCGAGCGCGCGCGCCGATGGGTGGAGCCGGAAGCGGGGTGACCGAAGGGGGAGACTCATGCGGCGCTCGCTCCAGCAGTTGACGCAGACGCGGTACGATCTCCTCATCATCGGTGGGGGGATCAACGGTGCCGGCATCGCTTCCGAAGCCGCCGGACGCGGGCTCAAGACGCTACTTCTCGAACGCCAGGATTTCAGCAGCGGGACGACGGGCCGTTCGACCAAGCTCATTCACGGAGGCTTGCGGTATCTGGAGCACGGCGAGTTCGGTCTGGTCTTCGAGTCGCTCCGCGAACGCGAAGCGCTCTTGCGTCTGGCTCCGCATCTGGTTCGCCCTCTTCCCTTCCTCATCCTGCTCCATCACGACGGTCCGTATCGTCCTCGCCACGTCCGACTCGGATTAGCCGTCTACGATCTGCTCTCGTTGGGCAAGAGCCTGCCGTCGCATCGGGCGCTGTCGCTTGCCGAGGTGCGCGAGCGTGAACCGGCGCTCATCGTGGAGGGGGTAAGCGCGGCCTTCCTCTATTTCGACGCTCAGGTCACATCTCCCGAACGATTGGTCATAGAGAACGTTCGCGCGGCCGAAGCGCGTGGAGCCGATGTCCTCAACTATGCCGAGGTGATCGGGCTTGTGCTCGAAGCGGGAGCCGTATGCGGCGCGCGCGTGCGGGATCGCGTGAGTGGGGAAGAGGGGTTGGTCCGCGCGCGCGTAGTGATCAATGCCGCCGGCCCATGGGTGGATGCCGTCTGCCGATTGCTGCCGCAGGCGATGCCGCGCTATATCGGGGGGACCAAGGGCAGTCATCTCGTCGTCCCCAACCGGTGGGGGTTGCGCCACGCGCTCTATGCCGCCGCGCAAGCGGATGGGCGGCCTTTCTTCATCGTGCCATGGCAAGAGTACGTGCTCATCGGGACGACGGACGTCCGATACGAGGGCGACGCCGATCAGGTGCAGACCGACGATGAAGAGGTCGCCTATTTGCTGGCGGAAGCCCGTCGCTTGCTCGGCCCCGACCTCCGGCACGAGGATCTGCTGTATGCGTACTCCGGCGTGCGCCCGCTTCCGTATCAGCCCGGCGTACCCGAAGGGGCAATCACGCGCCGCCACATCCTTCACGATCACGAGCGCGAGGATGGACTCGCCGGATTCGTCTCCATCGTCGGAGGGAAGATCACCCCCTACCGGCATCTGGCCGAGGATGTCGTGACGCTCGCCTGCCGAAAGCTTCGTCCCCCACGCCGCGCTCGACCCAAGGAGCGCTTCGAGCCGTTACCCGGTGGCGTTCCCTTCCCACCGCGTGAGGTCGAGGAGATGGCTGGCGCCCTCGGTGTGGCACCGGAATCGGCAGCGCATCTTCTGGAGGTCTACGGGGGATTAAGTTCGGAAGTGCTCGCACTCGTCAAGCGAGAGCGCGCGCTCGGCCAACGTCTCTGCCCATACCATCCCGACATCGCGGCTCAAATCATCTACGCGTTGGAGCGCGAACATGCCGTTCGCCTGGCGGACATCTTCCTGCGGCGCACGGCCATTGGATGGAGCCGCTGTTTGGGCCTTGTCTGTGCTCCGGCGGCCGCTCGTCTTATGGGCACTTATCTCGGATGGGATGAGCCCCGCGTACAGGAAGAGGTCTCCGCCTATCGAGACGAACTCGCGCGAACATTCCGCCTCTTCATGCCCGTTCCCACACGTTGATCCACAGTGCTCTCCCGATCCCTCGCGCCGATGAGCGAGGTGATGGTACCTTGACGCGGGAGAGACGGGACTTCTAAAATTTGCCCGACCCGGGTGGGAGATTTTTCAGGAAGGAGGAGGAGTATGCATGAGCATCGCTTCTTGCATGCCACCTGGCGGCGCGTTTTCGCGCACTTCGCCATCATGCTGATGAGCCTGAGCGTGAGCCTCTTGCTGGCCCCGCGCGGTCTCGGACAGACCCAGCAACGACTGAGTCCGACATCAGATCAAGCGCGGCCGCGCATCGAGCCCTCGCTCTTTGAGAACCTCGAATGGCGGAACATCGGTCCGGCCATCATGGGCGGACGCACGACCGACATTGAGGGCGTGCCCGGAAACCCGAATATCGTTTATGTCGCCACGGCCTCTGGTGGCCTCTGGAAGACGACCAATGGCGGCATCACCTGGACGCCGATCTTCGACCGGCAAGGCACGATCTCCATTGGCGACATCGCCATTGATCCTCGAAACCCGGACGTCATCTGGGTGGGAACGGGCGAGTCCAACCTGCGCAACAGCGTCTCCTTCGGCGATGGGGTCTACAAATCCACCGATGGGGGGAAGACGTGGCGGCATCTCGGCCTTCGAGACACGCGCCATATCTCGCGTATCCTGATTCATCCGCAGAACCCGGACATCGTCTACGTGGGCGCTGTGGGCCATGCCTTCGGTCCGAACGAAGAGCGCGGCGTCTTCATGACGACCGATGGCGGGCAGACCTGGCAGAAGGTGCTCTCTATTGATGCGCAACACGGCGTCTCGGACATGGACATTGACCCCCGCAATCCAAATATCCTCTACGCGGCGCTGTGGCACTTCGAGCGAAAGCCCTGGACACACCGCAGCGGGAGCGAAAAGGGCGGTGTCTTCAAATCCGTGGATGGCGGGCGGACGTGGAGGAAGCTGGAACGAGGGCTGCCCAAATTGCTTGGCCGCATCGGCGTGAAGGTGGCGCCGAGCAACCCGCAGATCGTCTACGTCATCGCCGAGTCCAAAGAAGGCACGCTCTTCCGCTCAGAGGATTGGGGCGAGACCTTCCGCGAAGTCTCCCGCGAGGTGCGCATCGTCTCACGTGGATTCTACTACTCCGATCTGCGTGTGGATCCATGGGATGAGAATCGCGTCTATGCGCTCGCCTCAAGCCTCTTCGTCTCCATTGACGGGGGGCGCACCTTCCAACGTATCTCCGCGCGCACGCATAGCGATTATCACACGCTCTGGATTGATCCGACTAACCCGTACCGGATGTGGCAGGGGCAGGATGGCGGGATCGCCGTCTCCTATGATCGCGGGCAGACGTGGGAGTACGTCAACAACATCCCGCTCGGGCAGTTCTATCAGATCCATGCCGACAATCGCCTACCCTTCTACTGGGTGAGCGGCGGATTGCAGGACAACGGAACGTGGGTCGGACCGAGCCGCACGCGCGAGCCCGCCGGCATCCTCAACGATGACTGGATCATGGTGAGCTTCGGCGATGGCTTCCACGTCGTCACGCACCCGGACGATCCGAACCTCTTCCTCTCGGAATCGCAAGGCGGCAATCTCTTCCGCACCGATCTGCGCACGCGGGAGCAGCAGAACGTCAGCCCGCAGGCGCGCCGTAACGACGGCGGCCCAGTGGGCGAGTTGAAATACCGCTTCAACTGGAACGCGCCCATCGTGCTCTCGCCCCATGATAAGAACACGGTCTACTATGGCGGGAACGTCGTCTTCAAATCCACCGATTTCGGCAAGACGTGGCAGGTCATCAGCCCCGATCTGACGACGAACGATCCGGAGAAGCAGCAAGCGGCTGGCGGCCCCGTTTGGACCGAGAACACGACAGCCGAATATCACTGCACGATCATCAGCCTGGCGGAATCCCCAGCACGTGCAGGCGTGATCTGGGCCGGCACCGATGACGGCAATCTTCAGGTCACCCGTGATGGGGGCAAGACCTGGACCAACGTCATCAAGAACGTGCCCGGAGTGCCGCCCTTCTCCCCCGTCTCGCACATCGAGCTGTCGCGCACCAGCCCCGATGTCGCCTACGTCGCGTTCGATCGCCACATGCTCGATGACTACCGCCCTTACATCTTCAAGACGACCGACGGTGGACGCACCTGGACGAATATCACCGGGAACCTCCCGGAGAACGCTTACGTCTGGGTCGTACGCGAAGACCCGAAGAATCCCAATCTCCTCTACGCCGGGACGGAACTCGGGCTTTATGTCTCGTACACCGGCGGGACGAATTGGATCCCGCTTCGGATGAAGAACCTGCCGACAGTCGCCGTGCATGACATCCTCATCCACCCACGAGAGAACGATCTCATCCTGGGCACGCATGGGCGCAGCATCTGGATCTTCGACGATGCGACGCCGATCCAGCAGATGAGTCCTGAGATCGTGATGAGCGACGTGCATCTGTTCGACATTCGCCCGGCCCTGCGCTTCACCATGCGGTTTGCGCGCTATGGCATCGGGAACAAGGTCTTCACCGGACCGAATCCGCCTTATGGGGCGCTCATCACGTACTTTCTTCGGGAGAAGCCCGATGAGAAGACGACGGTGAAGATCCAAATCCTCGACAGCGCCGGTCTGGTCATTCGTGAGTTGACGCAGATTCCAAAGGAGAAGGGATTGAATCGCACGGCGTGGGATTTGCGCTATGAAGGGCCGAAGCTGCGGCGGCCGCCAAGCCCCGAGGAGGTGGAATTCACCGGTGGCCCGCGCGGCCCACATGTGCTCCCGGGGACATATCGCGTGCGCTTGATCGTCGGCGAGAAGACGGTGGAGAAGCCTGTCGAGGTACAGCTCGACCCCACGATCTCCGTTCCCGAGGCCGACATGCGCGCGCAATTAGAGGCCGGCCTTCAACTGCGCGATTTGATCTCGGCGACAAACGAGGCGCTCCGCGCGCTGGATAGCCTTCTGGATCAACTCCAGCAGATCGAACGCACGGCCCGCGATCGCCTCGCGGAAGTTCCGACGGAACTCAGCCGCGCCCTCGCGGATCACCTCAAGCAGGTGGAGGCCCTGCAGAACGAACTGGCGCGACCACGGAACGTGCCGACGTATATGACCGGCCCGCGGCTTGTGGAGCGATTGGGCGGACTCTTCTTCGCCATAGATGGTCCAAATGCTGCTCCCACGCCCGCACAACGGGAGTATCTCGCTGAGCTTCAGCAAGAATTCGAGCAGAAGATCGGACGCGTGAATCAATTCTTGAGCGAGGCGGTGCCGAAGCTGAACGAGACATTGCGCCGTTTCAATGTCCCGACCCTACTCCCGGGCCGGCCCATCGAGCGTCCGCGCCAATGAACCCCGTGGGCGCCTCGCACGAGGCGCCCACTCACCCCTTCACCGTCGGACGTACATCGAGCCGCTTGGCCTCGCGCGCTTTGAGATCGAAGACCGGCAGTTCGGCCACACGCACTATCAGGAGTTCGAACGCCTCCTCTTCCGGAGTACGCGTTACTTCCCCCGGACAAAAGCGCCGACCAGAGGCTCTCCTCCATCCTCATCGTTCCCCATCGGCGCCGCAGACCCCTGGCTTTAGCCATGGCTGCAGGAGCGCCGCTTTCTCTCCTTTCTGGAAATTTGGTGACCAAAGAACCGTTTGCCTTCTTCTTGACCGAGTAAAGGCCGCCGCAAGACAGCTCTCCTCGCGGCCACGGGGATAAGGCGGACGGTTTGCGGTATAATTTTCCTTTGCTCAGTGCAGGGCCGCCCCTGCGGACGGCATCGGGTGGGACCAATCCGCGAGGACTCCAGCTGGATGCTGGAGCGTCCCCACGGGGGACAGAGTGGAGCGTCCGCGAAAGGGGGCCATAGCCCACCGGGGCCCTCGCCGAAGCAAAGATCCGGCGGAGTGGGAAAGCCGATGTCCCGGATGTTGTAGCGATGGCGCAAGCCGTTGGTGAGAGCCGGGAAGAGGCCGCGGTGGTTCCCCTCAGAACCCCTCGGCACAAGCCGTGGGGAGGTTGACTCTTCTTCACTGCCCAGCAACTGCCCTCTACCGGCGCACCCCGCCCATCCGGCTTCCCCTACTTGATCCCTTGACAAACGCACAACCAGCTGCTTAATCTACCTAAGACGATCTTCTTAAACTAAGGAGGGATGAATGGGACACGAATCAAGATTCTTTCCCTTCCGCTGTGCTCTTCTCGTGGTTGCTTTGGTTGTGGGGCTGATGGTCCAGCATATCCACGCTCAGCATCCCACGGGAAGCATCGAAGGTCTGGTCACTGATCCGACAGGCGCCGTTATACCCAATGCTACGGTGAAGCTCACCGAGGTCGCCACGGGTCGCGTGATCAGCTTGACAACCAATGAAGCTGGAGTTTATATTGCTCGCAACTTGCTGCCTGGCGCTTACAAGGTTGAGATCCAGGCACCAGGCTTCCAGACCGGCGTCCTTGAGCTGACCGTCCTTGTCGGTCAGGTGGCTTGAGGAGATCTTTCGCTGAAAGTCGCAGGTGTAGCCGCAGAAGTTGAAGTTATAGCTGTCGCCGAGACGCAGGTTGATACGGTTCGCAGCACGGTTGATGGCGTGGTCCGCGCCCGGCAAATTGATCAGTTGCCGCTGAACGCCCGCAACTTCCTGGAACTTGCCGCGCTTGAACCTGGGGTGATAGTCAGAGATGGCGGGAGCATTGACCCGACCAAGGTGAACGCCTATCGCGTGGTGGGCGTTGCCGGGCGCGGTGGAACCGGAACGCGCATTCAGATTGACGGCATTGATGTCACTGATGAGATGGTGGGCTCAACGGTATCGAACATCTCTGACGATGCCATCTCGGAATTCCAGCTCACGCGCTCCTCGCTTGATTTGTCAACCTCGCTGACCGCTTCCGGCGCCGTTAGCATTGTGACCAGAAGCGGTGGCAATGAAGTTCACGGTAGCTTCTTCTACCTCGGACGAAATCAAAAGCTCTCGGCCATACCAAGTCCGACAAGCCCGAGGCCAAATCCCCCATTTCACCGTCATCAACTGGGTTATCGAGCGGGCGGCCCGTTTGTCAAGGACAAACTGTTCTGGTTCTCCAACTGGGAGCGTTTCTATCAGGCTGACCAATACCAAATTGCGCCTGGCACTGGCGTGGCTGTGTGGTTTCCGCAGATGGCGGGCCAAACCAGCTTGCCCGTTGGCATTCGCTATGTGACTGAACGGGTTGACTGGAACATCGGCAGCGCCGCTCGGGCTTTCTATCGCTTCACCCATAGTTGGGACGAATCAACGGGCGGTAGCGGTCCATCGCCGTTCCAGAACGTAGACTGGACGAATGTCTCTGCCATCGGTCTGGATGTCACCAAGGGGCGACTGACTCACTCCTATCGCTTCGGTTACGTCAACTTCAATAACCGAATTGAGAGCAGGGAGCTGAAGCCCTGGACGTTCCCCCGGACTTCGCAAGGTATCCCCTACTTCCTCAATATAACTGGTCTTGGTCCGAATTCGCTGGCGCCGCAGGCGACCTATCAGGACAACTACGACAACAAGTACGACGGCAGTTGGGTCTACGGCAGTCACACGCTGCGGTTCGGCGGGCAGATTACCCGCTTTATCCAAGGCGTCTTTGCCAACTTCGCAGGACCATTGTCAATTACTGGTGACTTCACCACCGGCCCGGGCGGCACGCGCGACCAGGTGATCGCTCGCGGCGGCGATCCGAAGAATCCATTGGAGTATCCGCTGGTGGATTTCTCAACCGGCCCGCAGAACGGGTTCTTCACTGTCGCGCCAGCGCACAATCTGCCACATGGCGGTCATTTCAACACGCGGCTGGCCTGGTACGTGGGTGATACCTGGCGGGTGCGGCGCAATCTGACGATCAACTTCGGCACCCGATGGAGCTATGACACCGGGTATTTCAATGATGAGAAGAAGCGGGTGAAAATCATCCGCCCGGCCGTTTTGAGCCTCTTCACGCCTGCCGGGACTCGCTCGCCGAAGATGCCGAAGGATCGCTTTGGTCCAATGTTCGGATTTGCCTGGGATCCGGTGGGAGGCGGTAAGACTTCTATTCGAGGTGGATTCTATCTCGCTTACGAGATAAACATCAAAAACAACACGCTCTTCGACCAGTTCGCGCTCATTCCGCCAGGCATTGGCCCCGACTTTTACGATAGCACCCATGTTGCCGGTCCCGACGGGAGGCCGATTGATATCGGGCCGCAACCGGGATTCCCCGGCGGCTTTCCCGGTGGAGATTACACCTCGCTCATAGGTAAGCCGATCAAGGACGTGCTCGACATCCTGGGAAAGGTTCACCTGGCCGTACAGGCAGCATATGCTGGCTTCCAGTTCGATCCCACCCGGGGAGATCCGCTCTTTGTGCTGAACCGAGGTGTAACCTTCGGGTTCATCATCCCTGGCGACTTCCGGATCCCGTACTCGATGCAGTTTAATATCGGCGTGCAGCGGGAGATTCGACCCGGGACAGTGCTGACGGTTGACTACGTTCGCAATCGCGGTGTTGGCATGCCGTTCCTCGGCGTAGATATGGAATGCCGTCGTTGTGCTGACACGCTTGATGTAGCCGCCGCGCGAGCTAAGGTTAATAGCGTTCTTGGCGGAAAGACGGTTGACCAGTGGATCGCTGATAATCCCGGAAGGACCATCACGGCCTTCGGTCTGGCCAGCGATGCCATCTACATTGGTCGAACAAGAGACTTCACTCGCGCCCGCATCATGCAGGGTGGGTTTTCCTTCTATCACGGGCTGCAAGTGAAGCTGACTGGGCAGCTCACGAACAAGCTGGGCTTCGTGCGAGATCTCAACTACAGTGTCTCTTACGCCCTGGGTCGCAGTGAGGCGACCAACGGCTCAAACCGCGTCGAGTTTCTCAATAACGCGATCAACAAGAAGAACATGAACGCCAAAGAGGTCTTCGGCCCGATCGGGCTTGACCGCACGCACATTCTGACGGCTGGTGTTATTCTGACGATTCCAGGCGGGATCAGATTCGGCCAGATCTGGTCATTCCAGACCGCCGGGCCGGTGAACTTGTTCATCCCAGCACTGGGAGCGGTCACTGGACCCAATACGCTCTTCACGACCGATCTGAATGGAGACGGAGGCTTTGCCGGCGGGACCGGAACGTTGGACGTTCTGCCCGGCACCCGAATCGGCGATTTCGGGCGAAAGATCAAGAGCTGGAGAGACCTGAACCGAGTGCTTCAGGCCTTCAACCAGAACTTCGCTGGCAAGCTCACGCCCGCCGGTCGGGCACTGGTGGCAGCCGGGATCTTCACTGAGGAACAACTCAGGAAGCTGGGCGCGGTCATCCCGACGATCCCGCTCGTGCCAGAGAATAATCCCTGGCCGTTCCACAATGTCTTCAATCTCGACCTGAGAATCACCCGCCCAATCGTGATCGAGGATGCGAAATTCGTGAAGAATCTCCGGATCGAGCCCTACTTCGAGGCTTTCAATCTCTTCAACCGAAGAAGCCTTGGAGTCTACAGCGGTCTAGGCGCCGGTTTCGGAAGCTGGAACTACGACTACGCGGGCAAGGGTGAACTGGGTAAGCTGCGAGATGCCCGAGGTTATTTGCAGGGGCCGCGCATTGCTCAATTTGGCTTCCGAGTGGAGTTCTGAGAAAAGTGGCGAGTGGTAAGTGGTGATTCCTCACTTGTCACTCGCCACTGAACCCCACATCTATGTCAAACTGCGAGTCGGGCGTGATTTCCTCCCGTGCTTGCTCATACCGTATGCCGAGAACATACTGCTGCCGGTCAGGAACATGACGAAACCCGGCACTCGCTTCGTGTCGAGGTCAACATCCCCGGAGCCCAGGTGACCGCCCGCTCCGGCTACCAGGCGCCCAGCAAGAAACAGAGGGGTTAGGCTCAACCGGACTCGCCTTTCGGATTGCCCGAGGCGAGATCTTGGATCACTCGCGGCCGCAGGCTTGATGGAACGTTCCGTCATCCGCTTCACCAACGTGAAGCGGGAATGGGGGTGTGTGACTCCTCAACGAAGCTTTGCGCATTGTCCCGCACAAACGGCAAAATATCTTCCGAGACATCACACGACGAGAACAGCCATGACCTACCTGTCCGAAGATACAATCGCGGCCATCTCGACGCCACCTGGACGCAGCGGCATCGGCATCGTCCGCTTGAGCGGTCCGGCAGCGCGAGAGATCGCCCATAGGATCTTCCGTCCCAAGACCGAAGGTGCAGATCTCTCGCCACGTCGGGCGACCTTTGGCGAGATTCGCGATCCCGATACGGGAGATCTCGTGGACGAAGCCGTCGTCACCTTCTTCCCTGGACCGCACAGCTACACGGGAGAAGACGTCGTCGAGCTGAGCTGCCACGGAAGCCCCGTTGTGCTGCGACGAGTCTTGGACCTTGCGCTCGAACATGGCGCGCGCGCCGCCGGACCGGGAGAGTTCACCCTGCGCGCTTTCCTCAACGGGCGCATAGATCTCGTTCAAGCTGAAGCGATCCGTGACCTCATCGAGGCGCAAACCGTCACACAAGCCCGCGCTGCTTTGCGGCAGATGCAAGGGAACCTCTCTCGACGCCTTCGCCCGATCCGACAATCACTCGTGGACGCGATCATACAGATGGAGACGGCTGTCGAATTCGTCGAGGATGATGTCCTGACCGAGAGTCGCTCCTCGCTCATGGCACGACTCGATGGCGCGATCGCCGAGCTTGAAGCCATCGCCGCACAATACACAGCCGGACGCATCGTCCGCGAAGGAATTCACATCGCCATCGTGGGGAAGCCGAACGTGGGGAAATCGAGCCTCTTTAACCGCCTTCTCTCTCGCGAGCGCGCCATTGTGACCGAGATCCCAGGGACGACGCGCGATATGCTCATCGAGACGGCCTCGATCGAAGGCATCCCCGTGCATCTCGTAGATACGGCGGGCTTGCGCGAAGCGAGCGATCGGGTGGAGTGCTTGGGGATCGAACGTAGCCGAGAGGCCATCGCCGATGCCGATCTCGTGCTCGTCGTCCTGGATGGTTCGCAGCCACTCGATGAGGACGATCGGATGGTCCTTGAAGCCACCTGCTCAGTGCCGCGCCTCCTCGCGCTCAACAAGCACGACCTCCCTGAAGGGCTCGACCCGGAGGCGATTCAAGCGCTTCAAGAGACCGCTCCCCTCTGCCGCGTCTCGGCTCTGACGGGTCAAGGCCTGGACGAACTTCGACGACAGATCCTGGAGATCATCACTTCCGGTAGCGCGTTCCAGCCCGAGGATGTTATACTCACCAATGCCCGCCATCATCGGCTGATCATCGCTGCGCGCGACGCCATCGTTCAGGCGCGCCGCGCGCTCAAGGAGGGTTACTCGGAAGAGGTCGCGCTTGTGGGACTGCATGACGCGCTTCGCTGCTTGGGAGAGATCACGGGCGAGGTGACGATCGAGGACATCCTGAACCAGATCTTCTCGACCTTCTGCATCGGGAAATGAACGCGGTGAACTTCGACGATCGGTTCGATGTGATCGTCGTCGGCGGCGGACACGCCGGCTGCGAAGCGGCTCATGCGGCCGCGCGCATGGGTTGCCGAACGGCTCTCATCACGCTCTCGGCCGAGTTGATCGCTCAAATGTCCTGCAATCCGGCCATCGGTGGCATCGCCAAGGGCCATCTCGTGCGCGAGATCGATGCCCTCGGCGGTCTCATGGGCGTGGTCACCGATCGCATCGGGATCCACTTCCGCGTCCTCAATCGCAGCCGCGGACCGGCCGTTCAATCTCCGCGCGCCCAGTGCGACCGCACCGTCTATCGTCGGGAAATGCAACGGCGACTTCGGGAGACGCCCGGTCTCTCGATCCTCGAAGGCGAAGTCGCCGATCTCATCACCAATGGCCGTGAAATATACGGCGTTCGTTTGGCCGATGGACGGGCCTTGGCCGCTCGCGCTGTCGTGCTCACGACCGGAACGTTCCTGCGTGGCCTCATCCATATCGGACGATTGATGTTCCCAGCCGGACGCTTGAACGAAAAACCCTCGTTGCAACTGGCCGATACCCTCCGCCACATTGGCTTCCGCATCGGACGCTTGAAGACGGGAACTCCGCCGCGCCTCGATGGTCGAACCCTTGACTTCTCCCAAGCTGAACGCCAGCCGAGTGATGATCCTCCGCAACCGTTCTCGTTCACCACGCGCGCCATCACGCAGCCGCTTATTGATTGCTTCATCGTCTACACGACCCCGAAGTCGCACGAGGTCATTCGCCGAAATCTCGAGAAGTCCGCCCTCTATAGCGGACAAATCCAAGGCATCGGCCCGCGCTATTGCCCCTCTATCGAGGACAAGATCGTCAAGTTCCCCGATAAGGAGCGACACCAGATCTTCCTTGAGCCCGAAGGCTACTACACCGACGAGGTCTATCCGAATGGCATCTCCTCCAGTATGCCCGTCGAGGTACAACTGGAATTCGTGCGAACGATCCCAGGATTAGAACGTGCGAAGTTCATCCGCCCGGCCTACGCTATCGAGTACGACTTCGTGGATCCGACGGAACTTCACCCTTGGTTGGAGACCAAACGCATCCGAGGCCTCTTTCATGCCGGCCAGATCAACGGGACGACCGGATACGAAGAGGCGGCCGCTCAAGGCATCATGGCCGGAATCAATGCTGCCTTGCGTGTTCGAGGCGAAGACCCTCTTGTACTCGGCCGTTCCCAAGCCTACATCGGCATCCTCATTGACGATTTAGTGACGAAGGGGGTGGACGAACCCTATCGTATGTTCACATCCAGAGCTGAATTACGCTTGCTCCTTCGTCATGATAACGCGGATATGCGGCTCACCGAAATCGGTTATCAAATAGGGATGATAAGCAAAGAGCGATACATCGAATTTTCAAAGAAACGAGAGAATATAGAAATGCTCAAGCATTACTTCTGGAATACGAAGATCAAGAGTGAGATGCCTAGCTTTGAGCGCTTCAGTGAGGCGACGGGGATTCGATTGAATGAGCCGATGCTTTTGGCGAAGCTCGTCTGTCGTCCCGAGGTCGAGGTCGAACATGTCGCGATTCTTCTGCCCGATGCATTACGGGAGCGCATGGATTGGGAGGAGCTTCGGGTTGCGGTGAATGACTTGAAGTACGCGGGGTATATTGAGAGCCAGCACCAATTGGCGGAGAAGCTCGAGCGGATGGAGACGCGGGTGATCCCCGAAGATTTGGATTTCGGGCAGATCTCGGGGCTCTCGCGGGAGACCGTGGAGAAGCTGACACGGATTCGGCCCCGGACGCTTGGACAGGCGCGTCGGATTCCGGGCATGACGCCGGCAGCTTTGACGCTTTTAAACATCCATCTCGAGTTACGGTCTCGGCGTGAGCGAATCCGCGCGTAAACGGGAAGAATTTTGCGTGCACGCGAGGGCGTGGGCGGAACGGTTCGGCCTCTCCCTTCCGGAGGTGCTCTATCACAAACTTGGCGATCACTACGAGCTTCTACTTCGTTGGAACGAACGGATCAATCTCACGCGGATCATCGAGCCCGAAGAGGCGGCCCGATTTCACTATGTGGAATCGTTATATATCGGAGAATTCTTGCTCCCTTCGGTTCGGCGGATCGCCGATGTGGGATCGGGAGGGGGATTCCCAGGGATACCATTGGCTATGGCGCGGCCGGACGTCGAAGTGGTCTTGATCGAGAAGGACAGAAAGCGCGCCGTTTTCCTCATGGAGGTGGTCCGCCGACTCGGCCTTGAAAATGTCGAGGTCGTTCGCGAGCGGTTTGAGGCCTACGACCGTCGAGATTTCGACGCACTTCTTTGTCGAGCGCTCGAGCGCATGATGGAGCGGGTTCCCGAACTTCTGGCTTTTGCCAAGGAATGTCGGCAAGTCCTCCTTCTTGGAGGGGGCGATCTGGAGCGGGCCGTTGCCCGCCATGCCGACTCCGGGTGGGCTTGGCGCTCTCTCCCCATCCCCTATGCACGAGAGCGACGAGTGCTCCTTCTTGAGCGGTCGGCCTGCTGAGAGGTTCCACGTGGAACAGCACCTGGCTGGCGTTCCTCGTGGAACGGAAAATTCGGCTTTTCAACTTCGCCATTTTGTGCTATCTTCACGCCGACGTGACGATAGGTCGCACGATCGCTATTGCCAACCAAAAGGGAGGCGTGGGCAAGACCACGACAGCCGTCAATCTCTCGGCCGCGCTCGCCGCTCTTGACCGGCGTGTCCTGCTTGTGGACTTCGATCCCCAAGCCAACGCCACCTCAGGGCTTGGACTCCGACGAGGTGCCATTCGGAAATCGATCTATCATGCCCTCATCTTCGGCGAGCCGATTGTGAACCTCATCCATCCGACCGAGATCGCCACGCTCTGGCTCGTGCCCTCGGAACGCAACCTCACCGGTGCCGAAGTCGAGCTCGTGGACATGGAGCGGCGCGAATATCGCCTCCGCGACGCCCTCGATCCTATCCGAGACCAGTACGACTTCATCTTCATCGATTGCCCACCCTCGCTCGGGCTTCTCACGCTCAACGCGCTGACGGCTGCCGATTCGGTGCTCGTGCCCATTCAGTGCGAATATTACGCTCTGGAAGGTGTCTCCGAGTTATGGGACACGCTCGTCCGCATCCGGCGGCAGTTCAACCCACGCCTTCAGATCGAGGGATTTCTCCTCACTATGCACGACGAACGCACGAACCTCTCGCATCAGGTCATGGCCGATCTCAGGGATTTCCTCGGCTCGCAGGTCTTTCAGACGGTCATCCCACGTAACGTGCGCTTGGCCGAAGCTCCGAGTCACGGCAAGCCCATCATCCTCTACGATGATCGCTCCCGTGGAGCGGAGAGCTATCGAACTCTCGCCCTGGAGGTTCTCAACCATGACGCGAAAGGCGCTCGGCAGAGGACTTGAAGCGCTCCTTGGTGAGACAGCAGCAGCGGAGCAGATCACCGAGCTGGACCTTGACCTCATTGATCCGAACCCACATCAGCCCCGCACGCGCTACGACGAAAGTCGCCTGCGCGAATTGGCCGACTCGATCCGCGCCCATGGCCTCGTGCAGCCGATCGTCGTGCGCCGCCGCGGCCTCCGCTACGAGATCATCGCCGGAGAACGCCGATGGCGAGCGGCTCAGTTGGCCGGACTGCTGAAAGTCCCGGCCGTCGTCCGCGATGTCCCCGATGAACAGGTGCTGGAACTCTCGCTCATCGAGAACATTCAACGCGAGGATCTCAACCCCATCGAAGAAGCGCATGCCTATCAGCGGCTTGTCGAACAGCTCGGCCTGACACAGGAAGAGATCGCCCGTCGCGTCGGCCGCGATCGCACCTCGATCGCCAACTCGTTGAGATTGCTCCGCCTTCCCGGCGAAGTCCAGGCTCTGATCGAGGAAGGGAAGATCTCCTTCGGACATGCGAAAGCCCTTCTTGGGCTTTCTTCGGCTGAGGCTCAGAAGCAACTGGCTCAAGAGATCCTCGCTCGGGGACTCTCTGTGCGCGAAACTGAGACCGCTGTGCGACGCCAGAATGTTGCGCTGCCGCATCGCACACGGAGGGAGCGCGCGCCCTCGGATCCGCATCTTCGCGCGGCCGCTGAACGGCTCAGCCGATATCTGGGAACAAAGGTGCGGATCATCCCCGGAGCCATTGGAGGGAAGATCGAGATCGAGTACTACTCGACCGCTGATCTCGAACGCCTCTACACGCTCATTCTTCGGAAAGGAGACGCGGCATCATGAGATTCCGAAAAGAGCCTGCTGTGGAAGTCCGTGGATTCCTCGATGAAGGGACGCAGGTCATTGGCGATCTGAGGTTCTCCGATGTCATGCATCTGCATGGACATATCAAGGGAAAAGTGATCTCCGATGGAGAGCTTGTCGTCGGCGAGAAGGGCCTCATCGAGGGAGACGTCGAAGTCGGCATCCTCACCCTTGGCGGGATGCTCATTGGTAATGTCATCGCTAAAAAGAAGGCGCACTTTCTCAGTACGGCTCGCATACGAGGGGATGTCTCAACGCCTATCCTTCGCGTAGACGAAGGCGCCGAATGGGAAGGGAGCATCACGACCTTCACAGAGACGCGGGAGAAGTCCCACGAACATGTGGTCAGCGCCGCCGGAGAGGTAGAAGCTACGCGATAGCGGCTTGACGGGCAGCGCCTTCCAACGCACAATGTGGGAGGGGAGGGAACGAATATGGAAGAGAAGCACGAGCAGGAAACGGCGGCGACTCAAGAGGAGGAGATCACCTATCACGCCGTCGAGAAAGATGGCGAGATCGCGGCAATCTGGGTCATGAAAGGGAGAAAGCATCTGCGTACGATTGACCCGAAAAGCGAGGAAGGACGCCGAATCCTTCAGGCTTATCGCCCAAGCCCGTGACACCCGTCCTCAAGCAGGAGACCGCTCCTCCTACGCGGTCTACCTAGATTCTCGCCAAGTGCTGCCACCAAGGCGATAAAGGCTGCTATCCAAGGCCGGAAAAATTTTTCGAGTGGCCTGTGGATTTTTCTTGCCAAACGGGCGATTTTGTGCTAATCTCTGGCGGGTTTTCAACAAGGTAAGCTATTGAGAATAGAGGCACTTATGTGATTAAAGTCGAATTTAAGGCTGAGATTTCTGGGGTTGTGGAAAACTTGTGGAAAACTCCGATTACTCGCGTTTCCTCAATGGGGTCGAGACGGTCGGCTCGACCCAAAGATTTCTCTCTTGTTGAGCAAAGCTGGAGCGAAAACTTCGATAAGGAGCGGGACCTATGTCGCATCAGATCTGGGACGCGCTGCTTTCGGCCATAGAGAAGAGGGTCAATCACCACAGCTTCAGCACCTGGTTTTCGCCTTTGATCTTCCGCGAGGTGAAGAATGACACGATAACCGTCGAAGCACCAAATGCGATGTTTCGGGACTGGATCACGGACAATTACATGGATGTGATCGAGGAAGCGCTCGCCGAGCTTCACCTGAAGAATCATACGATTCGCTTCCTGGTCAGTGGGGAGAGAGAAGCCCCCGAATGGACTCCCTCGGGAGACGTCCCGGAGAATCACGTCGGGCTCTCGCTCTTTGAAGGAGAGGAGAGCGATCTGATCGTCCCTCCGATGACGCGGTTTGTGGACCTGGAACCGGTCGAGCTGCCGCTGAATCCTCGATATACGTTCGACACATTCGTCGTCGGCTCCTCGAATCAATTTGCACATGCAGCGGCTTTGGCCGTAGCCGAAGCGCCCTCGAAGGCTTATAATCCCCTTTACATCTATGGCGGTGTGGGACTGGGGAAAACGCATCTCATGCATGCCATTGGCCACGCCATTCTGGCCAAGAATAAACACTTGCGCCTCACCTACGTCTCCTCGGAGCGCTTTATGAACGAGCTGATCAACGCCATTCGCTACGATAAGACTCTAGCTTTTCGCGAGCGGTATCGGAATATAGACGTGCTGCTCATTGATGACATCCAATTTCTCGCCGGAAAGGAGCGCACGCAGGAGGAGTTCTTCCACACGTTCAACGCGCTCTACGACGCGCAAAAACAGATTGTCATCACCAGCGATTGTCCGCCCCGCGAGATCCCCACGCTCGAAGAGCGACTCCACTCCCGATTCGAGTGGGGTTTGATCGCCGACATTCAACCCCCGGATTTGGAGACCAAGGTCGCCATTTTGAGGCGAAAGGCCGAGCAGGAGAAGCTCACTCTCCCGGATAACGTGGCGCTCTTCATCGCGAGCAAGATCAAATCGAACATCCGCGAGTTGGAAGGCGCCCTGATCCGCTTAATCGCCTATTCCTCGTTGACCGGGCGTCCCATCACTCTCGGGCTCGCCCAAGAAACGCTTCGCGGGCTCGTGGACGAGGAGGAGGAGAAGACGATCACAATCGAATTGATTCAGAAGACGGTGGCTGACTACTTCGGTTTGAGAGTTTCCGATCTGAAGTCAAAGAACAACTCGCGCTCGGTCGCCGAGCCTCGACAGATCGCCATGTACCTGTGCAAGCGCCTGACCAAAGCGAGTCTTCCAGAGATCGGTCGAGAATTCGGCGGGAAACATCATACGACCGTGCTGCACAGCATCAACAAGATCAGCGAGCTGTACGAGCAGCGAGAAGATTTCCACAGGATCATCAACAGCCTAATTGATAGATTAAAATAGACTTGCTATGGTTTTCCACAGACCCCCCTTGTGGATGGCTTGTGGAAATTTGTGGAAATCCTCCAGATGGGACATTCTTCCACAGGCTTCCACAGTTCTTCCACAATGTTTTCCACAAGCCGAAAGGCAAGTAAGTATATTCATTTCATGCGCTTGCTGGAAATCATCCACATTTCCACAGCACCTACTACGACTACTGGCTTTATCTTTAGCTTTTTTAAAAATCTCTGGAGAGAGTAAGGAGAAGTAGCTATGCATGTACAGCTTGTCAAGTCAGGGTTTCAAAGGGAGCTTGGACTGGTACAGACGGTTGTCGAGCGGAAACACACGATTCCCATTTTGGCGTATGTTCGATTGGAGGCACGGGATGGGAGGGTGCAGCTTACGGGGACGGATTTGGACGTGAGCATGCGGCTGTGGTGTGAGGCGGAGGTCAGGGAGGAAGGAGTCGTGTGTCTTCCCGCACGAAAACTCTTTGAGATCGTGCGGGCGCTTCCGGATGAACCGATTGAGCTTTCTGGGACCGAGCAGCGGGTGACGCTTGTCTGCGGGCGGTCGCGGTTTCGACTTGCGGGGCTCGCTGCGGAGAATTTTCCCGATGTGCCGACCTTTCCCGAGAGCGGGCGCACGCTTTCGGCCGAGCAGTTGTCGTCCGGAATCGAGCGGGTGATCTTCGCGACGACGATAGAGGAGGCGCGGTATACGCTCACCGGGGTGCAGGCGGAATGGTGGGATGCCGGTATACGGCTTGTTGCGACTGATGGGCATCGGTTGGCACTGTGGGAGAGCGCTCCGCCACCTTCGGAGAGAAGCGCGTGCTTGATTCCGAAGAAGATGATGCAGGAGCTCGGTCGGCTCATTGAGCAGGCGGACAAGCAGGAGGTTGAATTCGCGACGGATGCCAACCACGTGTACTTTCGCGTTGCCGGGCGGGAGTTGGTCGGACGGCTGCTTACGGGGCAATTTCCGAATTACGAGCTGGTGATTCCGAAGGATTCGGCGGCGCGGGCCGTTGTCTCGGCGGAAGCTTTTCGCGAGGCGTGCCGTCGGGTGGCGATTCTGGCCGATGAGCGGAGTCATGGGGTGCGGCTTCA
>CALHAI010000020.1 GCA_937934295.1 uncultured Blastocatellia bacterium | reverse complement strand
CCCCCACCTTCACCCGCCGAAACTCCATCGCCCGCACCGCCCCCCCCTCAATCGCTATCTCATAGCTCCGCCCCGTCCGATTGTCGATCACCGTCAACGTCTCTTTCGCCATAAGTCCTCCTTTCCCGAGCGACTCGCGCGGAGGCGCGCGTCGCCCCACAGCTCTTCCGCAGAAGATTACAAAGCAACTCTCGTTCCACTGCTCGCCCAATCCCCTCTCTCCGATCGCCGAAGCGCCAAAAGCGCCTTATGCGTTCAGCTCGCTGGATCTAGAGAGGGAGCGGTGAACTGGGGCCGCCGCAGCTACGCCCATGAGCTGGGGCATTTGGCCAATTCGATGGGGAGAAATCCCCGATCTCTGGTCGAGAACGTAGATCTTCTCCAAGCCCCATCTGAAGAGCGGGGTTGCGGCTTTTCCCGCAGGGACGGGCCGTTTCCCGCAGCCAGGGGCAGCGCGTCACCGGGACTGGGCTCTAACCGCTTGTAGTTCAAGGCCGAAACGGTGACGCCCTGTGGCACGGACCTTGCTTCCCTCAAAATGCAGGGCCAGGGAGAGGGATATGCGAGAAGTCGAGGCCATCATCGAGCGATATGGGGCCGAGCGGCGACATGTGATCGCCATCTTACAGGACATTCAGGCACGCTTCCATTACTTGCCGCGAGAAGCGCTTCTTGAGGTCGCGGCACGCGTGCGCATTCCCCTGATCGATCTCTACAGTATTGCGACCTTCTACAACTGCTTCTCGCTTATTCCACGGGGGGAGCATGTCATCCGGGTGTGCTTGGGCACGGCGTGCCACTTGAAGGGGGGGACGCGCTTGGTCGAGGCCTTGGAACGAGAGCTGGGAGTGCGCCAGGGGGAGATGACAGCGGATGGGCAATTCTCTTTCGAGACGGTTCGATGCGTCGGAGCATGCGCCTTAGCGCCACTGGTCCTCATTGACGGACGCTACTACCCGAAGATGACGCAACGGAAGCTGACGCAGGTGCTCGCCCGATTGCGTCGTGCCCGCCCGGCCGCGGAGGTCGCCCGATGAAGATCCGCACGCTGGAGCAGCTGAGGGCGCTCGCGGAAGAGCTTCGCGCAGCGCGCGATCACCGCCCATGTGTGCGCGTGTGCGGAGGGACCGGTTGCCGCGCTCGTGGCAGTGAAGAGGTCCTGGCTCGCTTCAAAACCCTCCTGCAGGAAATGGGGCTGACCGAAGCGGTGGACGTGAAATTCACCGGATGCCACGGATTGTGCGAACGTGGCCCTTTGGTCTCGCTCGCCCCGCAGGAGGTCTTCTACCAAGGTGTTGAAGCTGATGATGTGCGCGCGATCGTCACGGAGACGCTTGCGCGCGGCACCGTGATCGATCGGCTGCTGGCTCAGGACCCGAGGACGGGAAAGCGCGCGCGGCGGGAGCAGGAGATCCCCTTCTACCAGCGGCAGCATCGTCTTGTGCTGCGCTTCAACGGCCTCCTTGACCCGACCGACATCCGCGACTACATCGCGCTTGGGGGATATCAAGCTCTCGGCACAGCTTTGACGCGCCTGACGCCGGAGGCAGTGATCGAGCTCATCGAGCGCTCCGGACTTCGAGGACGTGGAGGGGCCGGATTCCCGACCGGGAAGAAATGGCGGATGGCGCGCGCGGCTCCCGGCTCGCGCAAGTATGTGATCTGCAACGGAGACGAGGGTGATCCCGGCGCCTTCATGGACCGCAGTGTGCTCGAGGGTAATCCGCACAGCGTCATCGAGGGGATGATCATCGGCGCCTACGCCGTCGGCGCCACGCAAGGGATCATCTACGTGCGCGAGGAATATCCCCTGGCCGTCCAAACGCTGGAGATCGCGCTCGCCCAAGCCCGCGACTCCGGATTCCTCGGCAAGGAGATCTTCGACTCCCCCTTCTCCTTCGACATCGAGATCGTGCGCGGCGCCGGCGCTTTCGTCGCCGGAGAGGAGACGGCCTTGATCGCCGCTGTCGAGGGGAGGGTGAGCGAACCGCGTCAGCGCCCGCCTTATCCGGTGCAACGAGGCGTATGGGGGTATCCGACCGTCATCAACAATGTCGAGACATGGGCCAACGTCCCCATCATCCTCGAGCGTGGCCCCGAGTGGTTCGCGAGTCTGGGAACCGCGACGAGCAAAGGGACGAAGATCTTCTCGCTCGTGGGCAAGGTCACGAATACAGGGCTTGTCGAGATCCCAATGGGGATGACGCTGCGAGAACTCATCGAGGAGATCGGTGGCGGAGCGCCGCCGCCACGAGCGATCAAGGCCGTGCAGATCGGTGGGCCGTCGGGGGGCTGTCTCCCCAAGACGCTCTTCGATCTCCCGATCGATTACGAGAGCCTGACCGAGGCGGGCGCGATGATGGGCTCGGGCGGCTTGATCGTCATGGACGATCGGACGTGCATGGTAGATGTCGCGCGATACTTCATGGACTTCTTGCGCGATGAATCCTGCGGGAAATGCCTCCCCTGTCGCGAGGGGACCAACCGCATGTACGAGTTGCTCACGGCGATCTGCGAAGGGCGGGCGACGGAGCTCGATCTGGAGTTGCTGGAAGAGCTGGCCCAAGTGGTGAAGCAGACGTCGCTGTGTGGGCTCGGACAAACGGCGCCGAATCCTGTGCTCACAACGCTCCGCTACTTCCGTCCCGAGTACGAAGCGCACATCCGAGAGCGGCGTTGTCCGGCCGGCGTTTGTAAGGCGCTCATCCGCTACGTGATCAATGCCGAGCGGTGCACGGGATGTCTGGCCTGCCTGCAGCCGTGTCCGCAGCAAGCCATTCGCGGTCAGCTCAAGCAGCCTCACGTCATTGATCAGGAGCGCTGCATCAAGTGCGGCATCTGTCACGAAGTCTGTCAATTCGGAGCCGTCGAGATCGTATGACGCGCCTCTCTCTCAACGGCATCGAAGTGGACCTCGAGGAGGGGACGACCCTCCTGGAGGCGGCCCAGCATCTGGGCATCGAGATCCCCACGCTCTGTTTTCATCAGGGGTTGAGCGCCTATGGGGCGTGCCGCCTCTGTGTGGTCGAATTAGGCGATGGTCGGCTCGTCTCCGCGTGCACGTATCCGGTTCAAGAGGGATTGCGGGTGCGCACGCATTCGCCCCGCGTTCTGCGCGCGCGTCGGATGTTGATCGAGCTGCTGCTTTCGATCTGTCCGAGTTCGAAACGGATTCAGGACCTGGCGGCCGCGCATCAGGTCGAGCGCGTGCGCTTTTCGGTGCGCGATGAGCGATGCATCCTCTGCGGCCTTTGCGTCCGCATGTGCGCCGAACAAATGATGGCTCACGCCATCGGATTCGTGAATCGTGGATACCGGCGCCGGATCACGACCCCATTTGACCTGCCCTCGGATGTCTGCCGCCGGTGTGGGGGATGCCTCTACATCTGCCCAGTCTGCGAGCTGCGTTGCCAGGGGCCGGAGGCCACAAGCATCGTCTGTGGCGCGTGTGTGACGCCGGCGCCGACGTGCCCTCCTGTGTACGGAGATCTCGCTTGTTATATGGGAGCGGCCGGCGAATGTGGGACGTGCGTCAGGGAGCCGCGAACGCCGGATCCTCATTCGTCGGACCTCAGAGGAAGGAGGGAGAGCCTATGAGCTTCTCGCGATTGAACGCATCGGCAGCGACGCTCACGAAGAATCGAACGGAGGGAGCGATCGTCTCCCTGAGCGGGATGTGCGTGACGTGTCTGGACGGTTGCATTGGGATGTGCGAGATCGGAAAATCGGCCTATCGCGGCGCCGAGGTCATTTATCCGCAGCCGTTCGGGATCATCACGGCGGCCTCGGAGAAGCGGTATCCGGTGGATTTGTCGCATTTCACGATCCTCGGGACGGTCATGGGAGCTTGGGGAGTGCCCCCCGATCCCGATGTCGCGATCTTCCCAGCCGTCTCGCTGGAACGACGCATCGGTCGGGATAAAGGGATCAAACTGAAGCTCCCGATCCTCATCCCCGGATTGGGCTCAACGGCCATCGCGAAGAACAACTGGGAAGGTTTGGCCATCGGCGCGGCTATTGCGGGCATCCCGCTCACTATTGGCGAGAACGTCTGCGGGATGGATGAAGAGGCAGAGTTGAAGAATGGACGCGTCGTGCGCTCCCCGGAGATGATCCGTCGGGTGAGGCTCTACAAGGAGTGGCAGCAGGACGGATACGGCGCGATCATCGTGCAAGCGAACGTCGAGGACACGCGGCTCGGTGTGCACGAATACGTCATCTCAGAACTGGGTGTGGAGGCCGTTGAGCTGAAGTGGGGGCAAGGGGCGAAGGACATCGGCGGCGAGGTGAAGATCAAGGACTTGGCGAAGGCGCAGCTGTTGAAGCGCCGGGGTTACATCGTGCTGCCAGATCCAGAGGACCCACAGGTCATCGAAGCGTTTCAGCGGGGCTCGTTCCACGAGTTCGAGCGCCATTCGCGCGTCGGCATGGTGGATGAAGAGGGCTTCCTCCGGCGAGTCGAAGAGCTGCGGCGCGCTGGGGCCAAGTACGTCTTCCTGAAGACAGGTGCCTATCGGCCCGCCGATCTGGCGCGCGCGTTGAAGTTCTCTTCGCTTGCGGGCATTGATCTGCTCACGGTGGATGCCGCCGGGGGAGGCACGGGCATGAGCCCCTGGCGCATGATGAACGAATGGGGCATTCCGCCGGTCGAGCTGCACTCGCTGCTGTATCGGTACGCCGACCAACTGGCACAACGCGGGGAATATCTCCCCGATATCGCGATCGCCGGAGGGTTCGCGTTCGAAGATCAGATCTTCAAGGGATTGGCTCTTGGCGCCCCCTATTTCAAACTCATCGGCATGGCGCGCGCGCCGCTGGCGGCGGCAATGGTGGGCAAGACCATCGGACGTCGCATCGAGGAGGGCGATCTCCCCGTTTACGTCGCCCGCTTCGGCGAGACCGTGGAGGAGATCTTCATCACGGCGCCGGAACTCAAGCGGCGGTTCGGAGCGGATTTCAAGCGCATCCCTCCGGGGGCCATCGGCCTCTATACGTACCTGCAGCGTCTGGCCCAAGGGCTGCGACAACTCATGTGCGGGAGCCGAAAATTCGCCCTCGACCACATCAGCCGCGATGATATCGCGGCGCTCACCGAAGAAGCGGCGCGCATCAGCGGCATCCCGCACGTCATGGATGTTGACCAAGCGGTGGCCGAACAGATCCTCAACGGCGCGGCCGCCTCTCAACCGCTCGCCGAACAAGGGATCGGCCGCCGATCGAAAGGAGGGAAGGGATGATCACCGAATACGAAGCCTTAGAGTATCATCGTCAGGGGCGGAAGGGGAAGATCGAGATCGTCCCCACAAAGCCCTGTATCACGCAGCGCGACCTCTCGCTCGCGTACACACCCGGCGTCGCCATCCCCTGCCTCAAGATCAAAGAGAACCCCGACGACGCCTACGAATATACGGCCAAGGGGAATCTGGTGGCCGTCATCTCCAACGGGACGGCCGTTCTGGGGCTTGGAGACATCGGCGCTTTGGCCGGCAAACCGGTCATGGAAGGCAAGGCCGTCCTCTTCAAGCGCTTCGCCGATATTGACGCCATAGATATCGAGATCAATAGCCACGACCCGGATGAGATCATCCGCATCGTGAAACTCCTGGAGCCGACGTTCGGGGGAATCAACCTGGAGGACATCAAAGCGCCCGAATGTTTCTACATCGAGGAGACGCTCAAACGCGAACTGAACATCCCCGTCTTTCACGACGATCAGCATGGGACGGCGATCATCTCCGGCGCGGCGTTGCTGAACGCCCTGGAGTTGGTCGGCAAACGGATTGACGAGGTGAAGGTCGTCTTCAACGGAGCAGGCGCTTCCGGCATCGCTTGCGCGCAATATTACCTGCGCTTGGGCGTGCGTCGGGAGAACGTGATCCTCTGCGATAGCAAGGGCGTCATCTATAAAGGGCGCAAGGAGGGGATGAATCCGTGGAAGGAGGCGCTCGCGGCCGAGACCGACGCGCGCACGCTCGCGGAAGCCTTGCGCGGAGCGGATGTTTTCGTCGGCCTCTCGGTGGCCAACTGCGTGACGCCGGACATGGTGCGCTCGATGGCCGAGCGGCCGATCATCTTCGCCATGGCGAATCCGGACCCGGAGATCCCCTGGGAAGAGGCGAAGGCCGCGCGCCCCGACGCGATCCTGGCGACCGGGCGCTCCGATTATCCCAATCAGGTGAACAATGTCCTCGGCTTCCCCTTCATCTTTCGCGGAGCGCTCGACGTGCGCGCAACCATGATCACCGAGGAGATGAAACTGGCCGCGACGCGCGCGCTCGCCGCTTTGGCGAAAGAAGACGTGCCCGATGCCGTGATCCGTGCCTATGGTGGCGAACGGTTGCGGTTCGGGCCGGAGTATTTGATCCCGAAGCCCTTCGACTACCGCGTGCTGATCTGGGAAGCTTCGGCCGTTGCTCAGGCGGCTATGGAGACCGGAGTCGCGCGCTTGAAGATCGACATCGAGGAGTACAAGGAGCGATTGGAGAGTCGCCTGGGCAAAGCGCGCGAGGTCATGCGCGTCATCATCAATCAAGCAAAGCGCGATCCGAAACGCGTCGTCTTCCCGGAAGGGGAGAATGAGAAGGTCCTGCGCGCCGCCCATATCCTTGTGGACGAAGGAATCGCGCGACCGGTCTTGCTGGGGAACCCCGAGCGCATCCGAAGCGTGGCCGAGGAGTTGGGGATCGCCCTCGAGCCGATAGAGATCATTGATCCCCCGCAGTCGTCGAAATTCGAGGAATACGCTCAGGAGTTGTATCAACTCCGCCAGCGCAAGGGGGTGACCATCTCCGAAGCGCGCACGCTCATGCGCAATCCCACTGTCTACGGGGCCATGATGGTGCGCAAAGGCGATGCCGATGCGTTGATCGCGGGCGTGACCCAGCACTACCCGGATACGATCCGCCCAGCCCTACAAATCATCCAGATGCGGGATGGCGTCTCGCGCGTCTCCGGGCTTTTCATGATGATCCTCAAGGACAAGGTGTACTTCTTCGCCGACACGACCGTCAACATCGAGCCGACGGCCGAAGAGCTGGCGGAGATCGCCATCTGCGCGGCGGAAGTCGCTCGCCGTTTTCACATTGAGCCGCGCATCGCGATGCTCTCGTTCTCTAATTTCGGGAGCGCCAAGCATCGTTTTGTCGAGAAAGTCCGACAGGCGACCGAGATCGTGCGCGCGCGCGCTCCCGACCTCATGGTGGACGGCGAGATGCAGGCCGATACGGCCGTCGTGCCCGAATTGATCGAGGAGCATTATCCCTTCAGCACACTCAAGGGTGGCGCCACTGTCCTCATCTTCCCCGACCTGCAGTCGGCCAATATCGCCTACAAGCTCGTGCAGCGCTTGGGCGGGGCCGAAGCCATCGGTCCGATCCTCATGGGGATGCGAAAGCCGGTTCACGTCTTGCAACGCGGCTGCGAAGTCAAAGACATCGTGAATATCGCCGCCATCGCCGTCGTGGACGCGCAAGAGGTCGAAGAAGGCCCGCGCGCCATCAGTTGGGGCACACGCGTGGCGTGATGCGCACCCGCGCGGCTCCTGTCAGGAAAGAGAGTACCCGTCCTCACGTCCACCGTTGTCTCGCCGACGATGCTGTGACTACAATTTCGACCTCTTGACAGGGTGCGCATTGCACCTATGGCCATGTGGAGGGACGAAGTATGCGAACGAGGTGTCCGGTGATTGTCTTCGGGAGCGGAGTGCTCCTTGCGGCACTGGCGATAGTCGTAGTCTTCACTCGAGCAGGGATCGAAGCGCGGCTCGTCCAACAGCGTGCCGCGCCGCCCGGGATGGCGCGCGTCAAGCTCACCGGCAAATGGGGCTATATTGATCGAACAGGGCGGATCGTGATCAATCCGCAGTTTGAGGAAGCGGGCGATTTCTCCGAAGGCCTCGCTCGCGTCAAAGCAGGGGGGAAATGGGGATATGTGGATCGAACGGGGCGCTTCCTCATCAACCCGCAATTTGAGGAGGCCGGGGATTTCTCGCAAGGTCTGGCGCGGGTGAAACTCGGGGGGAAATGGGGATACGTGAATCGCCAAGGTGCAGTCGTCATCCCCCCTCAATTCAGCGAAGCGAGCGACTTCTCGCGCTCCTTGTGAGCCCCCAAATCTACAAAGCGGCCTTCAGAAGCTACGGGGAGAGCCTTGTCTGAGAGATCGCGGAATCCCCGCGAAAAGTCGGCCAACCCTTGGAAGCTCCGCTCTCCCCGAGCGCACAAAGGCGTAGAGAACGGGCGATTTCCCCCATCCTGGGGAATATGCCCCAGCCGCTGAGGGGAAGATGCGCCTTTTCCCTCAGCCCCTATCCCATATCGCTCAACGAGATAGTGAAACACGGGGACGAGAAGCGAGGGTGGTATAATTCTTGCGTGAGGAGGCGCATGAGCGCGAGTTATTCGGAAGTCTTCGCGGTTACGGGTGCTTTGGTGATAGCAGGGGCAAGGGGTAGACGATGCTTTTCGCAAGGGACGCCGATTCGTTATTCGGAAGCAGCATGGCACCTCTCCTGATCCCGCAGGGAGGAGGGATCCGAAGTCCGATCGAGATCTGGCTGGGGGTCGGAGGAAGAGAGTACGACCAAATGCGAGACCTGGTGCGTCGGCAGAGCTTGCAAGGGCAGCGTGACGGTGAAGGTGCTTCCCTTCCCCACCTCGCTGGTGACGGTGATCGTGCCTCCGTATCCGGTGACGATCCGCTGGCACGTGGCCAACCCCAAACCCGTTCCCCGCTTCTTCGTGGTGAAGAAGGGGCGAAAGATCTTGTCCAAGTTCTCCGGGGGGATCCCCTCCCCATCGTCAGTGACCGAGAGCTTGATCGCCCGCTCTTGGGGATCATAGCTCGTCCGAACGACAATATGGCCATGATCGTGCACGGCTTGAATCGCATTGAGCAAGAGGTTGAGGACAACCTTTTGCAGCTCATCGGGGTCTACGATGATGGAAGGCAGCTCGGGAGCAGGCTGGAACTCCACGGTGATGTGATTGTCCACCAATTGGACGCGCGTGGCCGAGACGACATGCTCGACCAACTGGTTCACATCAGTCTGAACATGGCTGGGCGGGCGCGGGCGCGCGTAGTCGAGCAAGCCCGTGATGATGCGATTGATACGCTGGATCTCCTCCAAGACGTGACGCAGGACCGGGCGATGCGGATCTCCTTCGGGAAGGTCTTCGAGGATGATCTCCAAGGCGCCCTTCATGCCGGCCAGTGGGTTCTTCACCTCATGAGCCAGACCGGCGGCCATCTCGCCGATCAGCGCGAGCTGTTCGGCGCGCGCCATGCGGCGTTCCAGAAGGACTTGCTCGGTGATGTCGGAGACGACGTGCACCGTCCCATAGACGCGCCCCTCTCCATCCAGGAGCGGATCCACCGTGACGCGCAAGATTTGACCGTTCGGGCGTTCGATGACCTCGGTGACTTGGCAGGGCACTTCAGCCGTCGCGCGCAAGTCGGCGCAATGGGGCAAAGGCGTATCGCGCCCGAGCATGATCATGCAGCAGTGATTCTCCAAGAGTTGCTCCTTGGGCAGGCCGAGCAAGCGGCCGAGCGCCTCATTGGCCTGGATCACACGCAGGTCGCGCGTATGGACGGAGATGCCATCCCGAATGGCATTGAAGGTACTCTCCCAGAGCTTGCGCACGCGCAGGTTCTCCTCAAAGAGGCGCGCGTTCTCGATGGCGATCCCCAGTTGGTGTCCAATGGCTTCGAGCAGGTTCACGTCACTGGTGATCTCCCGCTCGGGATCATAAGTGGCCGTCACAAGCACACCGATCGTCCGCCCATGCGCGATCAAGGGAACACATGCCATGGCGTGCAGACCCAATTGGCGCACAATGGGACGTGTGATCCGCGGATCAATGGCGGCGTCGCGCAGGACCAGAGGCTCGCTGCTCATGAAGACGCGCCCGGCCACGCCTTCACCGGGTTTCAACCGATCCACACCCTGGATGTATTCGGGCGGCACTCCCTGTGCCGCGCGCACGCGCAGCTCCCCGGCTTTAGCATCAAACAGCATGATCAACGCCATATCGGTCGAGAGCACCTCAATGATCGTCCGCAATGCCTCCTGAAGCAGAGGATCAAGCTCTTGCGCGCGACTGAAGACGGCAGCCAACGAGCTGAGCGCTGTCAGCTTCTGCAGCGTGCGCTCCATATCTTCGAGACCAGCGGCGCGATCGGAGATGCGCGTGGCCTCCACCCGCCCCTCGACCGACGACGGAGATGGCGTGCGACGGGAAACGCCTTGCTGCCTTCTGGCTTTCTTCACCGCCATAGCGCTAGAGACCTTTACAAGGGTAGCGCGCCTCAGAAGAGCGCGTCAAGACGGGGGCTCTCCGGGAACGCTGAGCTCCGGGAGAACGCCCGAAGATTCCCCAAGCCCCTCATGAGCCCGGAATCCGCAGGAGGGAGGAGGCATGGCCAGATCGAAGATCCTCATCGTAGATGATGAAGACCTGCTTCGCTGGTCGCTCCGCACAAAGCTGGAACAATGGGGCTACGAGACGCTCGAAGCGGAGACGGCGAAGCAAGCGCTTCGCGTGTTCGCCGAAGAGACGCCGGATCTCGTCCTTTTGGACATCAAGCTGCCAGATAGCTCCGGCATTGATGTCCTGCAGAAGATGAAGGAGCAGGACCCCAATGCCCCGGTCATCATCATCACGGCCAATACGACGGTGGATAATGCCGTCGCGGCCCTGCGACGGGGAGCGTTCGACTTCATCTGCAAGCCGATCAACTATGGCGAATTGGAGGCGGCCGTTCGTAACGCCTTAGAGACGAGTCGCCTGCGCGACACGCTGCGGCGCGTTCAATCTTTCCCAAAGAAACGGTTCAGTTTCGACATGATCGTGGGCGAATCGCCCCAGATGAAGGAGCTGCTGGCGATCGTCAAGCGCGTGGCCGAGAGCGAAGCCTCCTGCGTCGTCCTACAGGGCGAATCCGGTGTGGGCAAGGACCTCATCGCCAAAGCGATTCATTACCAGAGCCGCCGCGCCGACTTCCCCTTTGTGGCCGTCAATTGCGCGGCAATCCCGGAGACGCTCATGGAGACCGAACTCTTCGGTCACGAGAAAGGGGCTTTCACCGACGCCCGCGCGCAGAAGAAGGGCGTTTTCGAATTGGCTGATGGAGGGACGATCTTGCTCGATGAGATCGGCGAGCTCCCGCTCGGACTTCAGGCGAAGTTGCTGCGCGTGATCGAAGAACAGCAATTCCGACGCGTCGGCGGCGTGCGCAATATCAGCGTGGACGTGCGCATCATCGCCAGCTCTAACCGGAATCTCGAGGAGGAGGTCAAAGAGGGACGCTTCCGCGCCGATCTCTTCTATCGGCTGAGCGTCGTGCAGATCACGATTCCCCCGCTGCGCGAACGAAAGGAGGATATTTTGCTCATCGCCGAGCATCTCATCAAGAGCTTCAACGTGAAGATGAAGAAGAACATCCTCGGCCTCGCCCCGGAGACCAAGCGCCTCTTCCTCGAATATCACTGGCCGGGAAACGTCCGCGAATTGAAGAACACGATTGAGCATGCCATGATCTTCGAGGAATCGCCATATCTCACGCCGAAGTACCTTCATGAACGGATCCTGCGCCCATCCGCTCATCCGATCGGGCCGAATCGGAAGGACGAAAATCCCTCAGCGCTCCTTGCTAACCTTGTGGGCAAGCTCACACTGGAAGAGGTCGAACGCGACATGATCCGCCACGCCTTGGAGGCGACCGGTTGGAACCAAACGCGCGCGGCTGACTTGCTCGGCATCTCACGCGATGCGATCCGATACAAGATCAAGAAGTACGAGCTCGCTCGGTCCCGCGTTCTTCCGGGCGAAGCCCCGCTCACGTGAAGGGACAGCAGCTCGCGACCCCCCTATGGGGAAGCGAAGAGAGAGATGACGGCATCCCCTCGTGCGTGAACGAGCAGGTGCGTTCCATCGAGCGATTCATGGATTGGCCTTTCGAGTGGATACTGCCCGGTCACGGCCGTCGCCTTCACGCCCCGGCTCAACAGATGCAATGCTTGCTCAGGGCCTACCTCCGGCGAATCGAGCGGCTCTGTGAGGGCGATCTCGCTCAACGGAGAAACCGTGCCGGGCTGGAAATGCAAAATCCCTTCTCCCCAGAGAATCGGCAGTTCATCCTTCACACGCCGTATCATGTGAGGAAGACGCTCACTTCCGCGACGCTTCGCAAGCCTACAGGGAGCGCCCAAAACCCTCACCGCCTCTCTTCTACAGCCCTATCGGGAATTGCTGGTCTCCGGGGGACCTCCTTGACAAAGGCTGCACGCGCCTTTTACCATTTGCACTTCGGTAAGCGGGCGGTTAGCTCAGCGGCAGAGCGCCTGCCTTACAAGCAGGAGGTCACTGGTTCAAGTCCGGTACCGCCCACCACGCGAGGCCGGACAGAAGGCCCTTGGATTCGCAGGTGCGGTCTTTGAGAATCGGCGGGGCGGTAGTTCAGCATGGTGTAGAACGCCGGCCTGTCACGTCGGAGGTCGCGGGTTCAAGTCCCGTCCGCCCCGCCATTTCTTCTTCTCCCGTTCGATGCCCCTCGCTGGGACAAAACGCATTTCGCTATTTCTCTCACGTTGGGTGTTTTGCCCCACCCCCTCACCTGCCTGCTCATCCTCTTTCCAAGAAGCGCATGCGTCGGTATCTCCTTTGAAAGTCAGGCCAAACGCGCTCCGCACGAGACTCCGTTTGAAGGGGGAGAGAAGCTTCGGCATGCGATTTGCAAAAGACTCGATAGTTGGAGGAGACCGTGAGGACGGAGGTGGGGAATGATGCGACGAACAAGCCAAGTGATCGAAGGCCTTCGAAAGTGGCTCGCGGAGATCGTCGAAGAGCAATTTCAGTGCTATCTCCGATGGGTGCGCGGACTCATACAGGAACGAATGATCCAGATGCCGCTCCTTCCCTCGGTAGTCGACCGCTTAGCGCTCGCCTGCGCGCACGAACGGCTATGGCTCGATCCCTCCCCTGATGCAGAAGGATCATCGGAGAAGCGGGGACGGCTGTGAACGAGAGACGAAGACGGCTCCGGCCATCAGGAAGAGTGAGATGAATGAATCGAGGCACGAACAGGGCGGACAAGAGAGGATGAGCTCGCGAGCGACTCCGGCGAGCTCATCCTCGGTGTCGGCGCTCGGAACCGTAGATCGAATCCTCCGCTGGCTCAGCTCGCTGCAGGTGGGGATCACCCTCATGCTGATTCTCATCGCGGCAGCGGTCATCGGCACCCTCATCCCACAACATAACATGGAGGAATTCGACCGGTTCTACGCGCGGCTGACGCCAGCCGAACGCGCGCTGTATGGTCATCTTGGGCTCTTCGATGTCTATCACTCCTGGTGGTTCACGACGACAGTCTTGCTCTTCGCTTTGAACCTCATGCTGTGCTCGATCGACCGTTTCCCGATGACGCTCCAATATCTGCGCGAGCCCAAGGTCTCGGCCACGCCTCGCTTCGCCCAAGCCCAACCGTTTTACACGACTTTCTCCGTCGCCCACCACTTAGCGGACCCCTTAGATCACTTTGCTCACCTCTTCGCGCGCTGGGGATGGCGACCGCGTCGAGCGCCGAACGCACCGTTTCCGACCGTCTTCGGCGAGCGCGGGGTTTGGAGTCGGTGGAACTTCTTCCTCGTGCACGGCTCGATCCTCTTGATCCTCGGTGCGGCCTTCGTGGGCGCGCGATGGGGGTATGAGGGGACGATGGTCCTCTCGCCAGGTGTGCGAACTCAGTCACTGAGTCTGCCGGGCTCGCGCTGGCGCGGCATTCCCGAACGCTCGATTCCCCTGCCCTTCACCATCCGATGCGAAGCGCTGCGCGTGGAATTGAAGAACCCTCGTGGTCCTCTTGTCCCGTTGAACGTGGTCAATTGGTACACGGACATCGTGATCGAAGACGCGGGTACTGAGCGAAGAGCGACCATCGCCGTGAATAAACCCTTCGACTATCGGGGGTATCGCTTCTTTCAATCGGGAACAGGGCGTGCCGGCGATGCCAGCCGCATCACGCTCGCGATTCACTCCAAAGCAGGGCCGGAGCGCGTCCTCTCGCTCGCGAAGAATCATACCGTGGTGGTGCCCGATCTTGGCGAGATTCGCTTCGTGAGCTTCACCGGCGATTTCCGAAGACCATCGCCCTCGGGATCGAACGGCTACGAGAACCCAGCGGCGGAGCTGGAGATCACGCTCGCCTCAGGGGGGCGGCGCACGTTCTGGATCTTCCCCGAAACGTCCGAACAGACAATACGTGCGACCGTGTCGGAGGAGCAACTCCCCGGATACCGCTTCATCCTCAAGGACTTCGACAAGGTGAGCTTCGAGCACATCCTTCAGGTGCAATACGACCCCGGTGTCGGGGCCATCTACGTGGGCTTCGCCCTGCTCGCGCTCTCGCTCCTCATCGTCTTCTTCTCCGCCCACGAGCGCATCTGGGCCGTCTTGGAACCGGGAGAGTCCCACCTCAGGATCCATCTGGCAGCTCATGCGAACCGAAACGAAGAGCGCTTGGGAGAGCGCTTTCAAGCGCTCGCGCGTGCGCTCTCGGAAGAGATCGCGGCGCATCCGCCGACTCAATAGACGAACTCCCGCACATCGTAGAGGCTGACTCTCGGCCGCTCGGCAGAGGAGGCGAATCGCAACCCCTCGCGAATACGCCGAATCTGGTGCTTCAGCTCTTGTGGCGTGAGCGCACGAAGGCCAAAGGCGCGCGCTTTCTCCTCATAGTCCGATCCCGGATGGACGTAAAGCGGCGAGAGATAGAGGATGTCCCCGCGATCGAGGGGCATCTCGTTGAGCAGGGCGATCGTATCTCGGACATGCGCTTCGAAGAAGGCGTCGCCCCCTAACCCGATGAGGATGATGACCCCGATTGAGAGCCCGGCCGCTTTGATGCGGGAGACGACCTCGAGCGCTTCGCGCGCCGTGCCCGGCTTATCCACGAAACGAAGCAACTGGTCGTGTCCGCTCTCGACACCCAGGTAGAGGCGTTTGACATGCCACGATCTGAGGGCGGCGAAGTCTTCGACGGTCTTGCGCATCCCGCTGTAGGCGTCGAGGAAGGAGTAGATGCCCTCCAGGGCCTCCTGCCCCCCCTCAAATGAAAACGCTTCGTGGATGATCTCCAGAAGGCGCACGAGTCGCTCCTGAGGGAGGATAAGGGCGTTCGCATCGGCGAGAAAGAGCGAACGCCGAAGGGTGATCGAATCCCCCAAGAACTCTTTCACCGCCGCGATGTGGCGGCGCACCTCATCCTCGGTCTTGATCCGAAACCGGCGGTCGCGATAAAAATCGCAAAACGCGCACTTGTTCCAATGGCAGCCTTCGGTGACCTGAAGCACGAGGGCGAGATACTGATCGGGCGGAAGGATACTGATGGGTTTATAGACGGAGAGGAATCGCTCCTGATCGCGAGCGTAAGCGTGGGCATCCCACGCGAGGATCTTCTCCAGCCAGCGATCGAGCTCCTCTCCCGAGCCCCCCCCTCCTTTCCCGAAGACCTCCACGCGCACGCGGCCGCGGCGGAAGGCCATGACGACCTCACTGATCTCCGCCCAGAGTTCGCTCAGAAATGCGCGTTTCTCCTCCTCAGTGAGGACGCGAATGCGCTTCGGTGCCCACGGCTCCCCTTCCTCATGCCACTTCTCCACGACGATTCCACTCAAGCCCCGAATAAAGGTGTGCCCATCCCGATAGGCCGTGTACAACCGTCCAGCGCGATCGAAGGAGAAGACGAACCGACCATTGTCCATGATCGAAAGCGAGTGCGATTTGACGCTGATCACGAGGGCACTTGCGTCGCGCACGCCCTTTCCCCCGAACCGAAATTCCTTTTGTAAGGATAGCAGGACGCCTCGTGCCCCGCCACAGGGGGACGAATTGGCGCGAATTCGAGCCACCGTGCGCTTTCCCAAGCCGCCATGATATAATTTCCGGCCATGCAAGGGGGACTGGACGTTCCAACCCGCATGAACACGTTGCGCAAGGTCGCCTTCTTCTCGACGCTCGGCGAACCCATGCTGCGCGCCCTGGCCGAAGCATGTTGGCCGAGACAGTATCGAAAGGGCGAGATCCTCTTCCTCGAAGGGGAGCCGTGCCCGGGACTCTTCGTCGTGCATTCGGGCGCGGTGAAGATCTTCAAGACTTCGCCCGGAGGGCGCGAGCAGGTGCTGACGGTCGAGTCGGAAGGGCGCCCCATTGCCGAACTCGCCGTCCTCGACGAAGGGCCCTATCCGGCTTCTGCCATGGCCGTCGAAGATACGACGGTCTTGCTCATCCCCAAGAGCGATTTCCATCGCCTCTGTCGCCAGCATCCGGAGATCGCCTTCGGCATCATTCGCTCGCTCGCCGGGCGGTTTCGGCGGCTCGTAAGCTTGATCGAAGCGCTCGCCTTTCTGGAGGTCGGGCAGCGCCTGGCTCGATGGCTTTTGGAGCGAGCCCTGCGCGAAGGGAAGCGAACGCCACGCGGTCTTGAATTCACGCTCGACGTGACGCACCAAGAGCTGGCTGCGCAAATCGGGACGGTGCGCGAGCTGATCTCTCGAACGCTCGGTCGCTTCCAACACCAAGGACTGCTCACCATTGAGAATCGCACGATCATCATCTTCGATCTCGACCGCTTGAGACAAGAGGCCGAAGGGGAGTAACGCCGCGACGGGCGCCCCCCCCGGAGCGGATCCCCTCTGCCCAGGGGATGCCTTGGGGAGACGGCGGGGGAAAAACCCCAACCCGGTGCTGATTTTCGCGCAAAGCGCCCTCTCTGCCACGGGAGGGGGATCGAGGGTTGGCCCGCCAAGTCGTGGGAAATCAAAGCAAAAGAGAACCAAGGGCCCTTCTCCGCCACTCTGGAACGCTACTTGCATACCCAAAAAGGTGGATATCATTTGTGGATCTTTGACACCGGCCGTCCTGGTGGCGCAGGCCGACCTCGCCTTGCATGCCTTCCACAAAGACCTCACCACAAAATGGCCCGGCCACCAGGGGCCTTTTTTCTATGCGCGCGGCCGATCTCACTATGGCGTTCAATCTCTGGACAATTGACGGGTGCCAAGGCGCACCGGGATAGGCGATATGCTCCGCTCGTTCAGAAGGAGAGCGTCTCTCCGTCGAGAAAGGAGCAGCAAACCGTACGTCGCTTGAATCTCGGTGACGTTTTGGGATATCTTGTTCGCCTTCCGAGGAAGACGGGCGTATGATCATAGGCATCCCCAAGGAGCGACCAGTCCTCAAAGGCGTCGAAGAGAAGCGCGTGAGCCTCTCACCGGCTGGAGTCCGCGAAGTGATAGCGCTTGGCGCCGAAGTCGTGGTGACCTCCGGGGCAGGCCTTGGAGCAGGATTCACCGATGAGGAGTATCGAGCCGTCGGCGCGCGCATCGTGTACTCGAACGAAGAGACGATCCGACGAGCCGATCTCGTCCTCAAAGTGCAGCGCCCGGCCCCCGACGAATGGGGGTTCCTCAAAGAGGGCTCAGCATTGATGGCCTTTCTGCATCTGGCCGTCGCGCCCAGAGATCTCCTTCGCACGCTTGTGGAGAAGCAGATCACGGCGATCGGCTTCGAGATCGTCCAAGAACCGGATGGCTCCTTGCCGATCCTGAGATCCTCGAGCGAGATCGCGGGAAAGATGGCCGTTCAAATCGCCGGTCGCCTTCTGGAGAGCACGTTCGGAGGACGCGGCATTCTGCTGGGGGGGATTCCGGGGATCCCCCCGGCAGATGTCGTCATCCTCGGCGGAGGGACGCTTGGCTACTATGCCGCGCGGTCGTTCCTCGGCATCGGCGCCAGCGTCTACATCTTGGACAAGGACCTGAAGCGGCTCATGGAGCTGGACAAGCTCTTCGAAGGGAAGGTGGTGACGGCCCTGGCGACAGCGAGCAACATCGAGAAATTCGTCGCCTTCGCCGACGTCCTCATCGGAGCTGTGCTCGTGCCCGGACAACGCGCTCCCATTCTCGTCACCAAGGAGATGGTGCAGCGGATGCGCCCGGGGAGCCTGATCATGGACTTCTCCATTGATCAGGGGGGCTGCGTGGAGACCTCGATGCTGACGCCGAGCGAGGATTTCCTCTTCACGAGCTATGGGGTGACCCACTTCTGCGCGCCGAACGTGCCGGCTATGGTGGCGCGCACGTCCACGCATGCATTGACCAATGCCGTACTCCCGTACCTGCGCGAGATCGTTCAGAATGGGCTTTTGCCGGCGCTCAAGCGAGATAGCGCATTGCGACGTGGCCTCTATGCGTTCGCCGGATTCCTCACGCATGCTCTTCCGTCTCCCGAACTTCCACATGCCGATTTAGAGCGCATGGTGGAGGAGGTCGATGATGCCCTGGCTGGATGAGTATCGAAAGCGGCGCGTGACGGCGGAGGAAGCGGTGGCGTTGGTCAAGTCCGGGGATCGCCTCTTCGTGAGCGGAAATGCCGCGACGCCCTTCGTGCTCCTGGAGGCGCTGGCGGCGCGTGCTCGCGAGCTGGAGCGTGTCGAGGTGATGCACGTCCTCTTGGTGGGGGAGGATCCGCTCTCCCGTCCGGAGACGCGCGAGCATTTTCGCCACAACTCGTTCTTTGTCGGGCCGGCGGATCGCGCGGCCATCAACGAGGGGCGTGCCGATTATGTCCCCATTCACCTCCATGAGATTCCCCGTCTGTTCAAAAGCGGCCGTCTGCCTCTGGACGTCGCCCTCATTCAGACGACGCCTCCGGATGAGCACGGCTTCATGAGCTTGGGCGTGGAATGCCTGGCGACGATGGCGGCCATCGCGAGCGCGCGCATCATCCTGGCTCAGGTCAACGACCAGATGCCCCGCACGCTCGGCGACTGCTTCGTGCATATCTCGCGCGTCACGCGACTGTGCGAAGTCTCCTGCCCACTGCCGGAGCTTCAGCGCTCGAGCTTCACCGATGTGGAACGGCGGATCGGCGAATACGTGGCCGAGTTGGTCGAAGACGGCGCGACGCTGCAGCTCGGCATCGGGAGCATCCCCGACGCCGTGCTCGCCGCCTTACAAGGCAAGCGCGATTTGGGCATCCATACGGAGATGGTCTCCAATGGGATCATGAAAGCGATCGAGGCCGGCATCATCACCGGCGCGCGCAAGACGATTCATCCGGGCAAGGTCGTCTGCACCTTCGCCTTCGGGAGCCGAGACTTCTACGAGTACTTGGACAACAACCCCCTCTTCGAGTTCCATCCATGCGACTACACGAACGATCCGTTCATCATCGCGCGCAACGAGAAGATGGTCGCGATCAATTCGGCGATCGAGGTGGACTTGACCGGGCAGGTCTGCTCCGACTCGATCGGGACGCAGATTTATTCCGGCTTCGGCGGACAGCTCGATTTCATCCGCGGGGCCGCACACGCTCCTGGGGGGAAGCCGATCATCGCCATGCCCTCGACGGCGCGCGGGGGGACGGTCTCGCGCATCGTCCCGCTCTTGAAACCGGGAGCCGGCGTCGTGACCACGCGCGCGGATGTGCATTACGTGGTCACCGAATACGGAATCGCAGACTTGCATGGGAAGAACTTGCGGGAGCGCGCCGAAGCTCTCATTCGCATCGCCCATCCGAAATTCCGCGAGGAGTTGGCCCGCGCGGCGCGCGAGCGCCGGCTGCTGCCCCCCCTGTTCCGGTTGGGGGAGCCGCCGCGCGCTCTTGAAGAGCCCGCGGTCGCTCCCGCACAGGCTTCGGAGATCTGCGAACCCTCGCCATCCGAAGGAGAGAGATCGCCATGAGGAACACATCTCGACCGTTGGTGACGCTCGACGGCAACGAAGCCGTCGCGTCCATCGCCTATCAACTCAACGAAGTCATCGCCATTTATCCCATCACCCCCTCTTCGCCGATGGGCGAGTTGGCCGACCAATGGGCGGCCGAAGGACGGCCGAATCTCTGGGGCACGGTGCCCACAGTCATCGAGATGCAGAGTGAAGGGGGAGCGGCCGGCGCCGTGCACGGCGCTCTGCAGGCAGGTGCCCTGACGACGACCTTCACCTCGTCGCAGGGCTTGCTCCTGATGATCCCCAACATGTACAAGATCGCGGGAGAGCTGACGGCAACAGTCTTTCACGTGGCGGCGCGCTCGCTGGCCACGCACGCGCTCTCGATCTTCGGCGATCAGAGCGACGTGATGGCCACGCGCGCGACCGGATTCGCGTTGTTGGCCTCCGGCTCTGTGCAAGAGGCCATGGACATGGCGCTCATCGCGCAAGCAGCGACGCTGGAGTCTCGCATCCCCTTCCTTCATTTCTTCGACGGCTTTCGCACCTCCCACGAGGTGATGAAGGTGGAGATGCTCACGCCCGATGACCTTCGAGCGATGATCGACGACGAGGCAGTGCGCGCGCATCGCGAGCGCGCGCTCTCGCCCGATCGTCCGTTCATTCGCGGAACGGCGCAAAACCCGGACGTATATTTCCAAAGTCGGGAAGCCGTGAACCCCTTCTACCGCGCCTGTCCGATGATCGTTCAGAACGTGATGGAGAGATTCGCCCGCGTAGTCGGGCGGCGCTATCATCTCTTCGACTACGTTGGCGCTCCCGACGCCGATCGCGTACTCGTGCTGATGGGCTCGGGTGCGGAAGCCGCGCAGGAGACGGTCGAATATCTGCTCGCGCGAGGCGAAGCCGTGGGCCTCATCAAGGTCCGTCTCTATCGCCCGTTCTCCGTCGCGCACTTCATCGCCGCGCTGCCTCCGACGGTGCGCGTCCTCGCTGTTTTGGACCGCACGAAGGAACCGGGCAGCATCGGCGAACCGCTCTACCTCGACGTCGTCGCTGCCGTGCACGAGGCGATGGCGGATGGGACAGCACCCTTCGCAGCCTGGCCGCGCATTCTCGGCGGCCGCTATGGTCTCGCCTCGAAGGAGTTCACGCCCGCCATGATCACGGGCATCTTCGACGAGATGAAGAAGGACCATCCGAAGACTCACTTCACCATTGGGATCCACGACGATGTCACGCACACGAGCCTCGCGTATGACCCGGCGTTCTCCACCGAAGATCCGCAGACCGTGCGTGCTGTCTTCTTCGGACTCGGCGCCGATGGGACGGTGAGCGCCAACCGAAACTCGATCAAGATCATCGGGGAGCACACGGACTACTACGCGCAAGGCTACTTCGTCTACGACTCGAAGAAGGCGGGCTCGATAACGATCTCGCACTTGCGGTTCGGCCCGCGGCCGATCCGCTCGACATACCTCATCACACGAGCCAACTTCGTCGCCTGCCATCAATTCTCGTTCCTGGAGCGGATCAATGTATTGAAAGTCGCGGAACCGGGGGCGACGTTCCTGCTCAATAGCCCCTATGGGCCGGAGGAGATTTGGGATCATCTCCCCCGCACGATCCAGCGCGAGATCATAGAGAAAGGCCTTCGCTTCTTCGTCATTGACGCCTATCGGGTCGCGCGCGAGGCGGGCTTGGGCGGACGCATCAACACGATCATGCAAGCGTGCTTCTTTGCGCTCGTCACCGGCGAATATGCGAACGCGGCGGCGCCTCAGGCTGATCAGGGAGGGTATCTGAAGGGAGTCCTCTCGCTCGAGCGCGCGCTCGCCGCCATGCGAGAGGCGATTCGGCAAACGTATGGGAAGCGGGGCCCGGCGATCGTCGAGAAGAACCTCGCCGCCGTAGATCGCGCCCTAGAAAATCTCCATGAGGTTCGCGTCCCCAGACGCGTGACGAGCAGGTTCGATCTTCGTCCGCCGGTTCCCCAGGAGGCGCCGGAATTCGTGCGTCGCGTGACAGCACGGATGATCGCCGGCGAAGGGGACGACTTGCCCGTGAGCGCTTTCCCGCCAGATGGGACGTACCCGAGCGGCACGACGCAATGGGAGAAGCGGAATATCGCTCCGGAGATCCCCGTTTGGGACGAAGACCTCTGTATCCAGTGCGGCAAGTGCGTGCTCGTCTGCCCGCACTCGGTCATTCGAGCGAAGGTGTACGATCCGGCGCTTTTGGCCGAAGCGCCGCCCACCTTCAAATCGGCGCCGGCGCGATGGGTCGAATTCAAGGGCTGGCGCTACACGCTGCAAGTCGCTCCGGAGGATTGCACCGGATGCGCTCTTTGCGTCGAGGTCTGCCCGGCCAAGAGCAAGAGCGAACCGCGCCATAAAGCGATCACCATGCATCCGCAGGCGCCGCTCCGGGAGACGGAACGCGCGAACTGGGAATTCTTCCGGCACTTGCCGGAAGCGGATCGGCGGAAGCTCCACCTCGGTCAGGTGAAAGACATCCAGCTTCTGGAACCGCTTTTCGAGTTCTCCGGAGCCTGCGCCGGATGCGGCGAGACGCCATACATCAAATTGCTCACGCAGCTCTTCGGCGACCGCCTCTTGATCGCGAACGCGACGGGGTGCTCTTCGATCTATGGCGGGAACCTTCCCACGACGCCGTACACGGTCAACCGCGAAGGGCGCGGACCGGCCTGGTCGAATTCGCTCTTCGAGGACAACGCCGAATTCGGACTCGGCCTGCGCGTGGCCCTGGATCAGCAGGCGGCGTATGCCCGCCATCTCCTTCGATGTTTGGCTTCCGAGATCGGCGAAGCCTTGGTCGAAGCGCTGCTTGAGGCCGATCAGTCCACCGAGGAAGGGATCGCGCGTCAGCGCGAACGCGTGCGCCTTTTGAAAGAGCGCTTGGTCACGCTCCCTCACCCGGAAGCGCGCCAATTGCTGAGCGTCGCCGATGCCCTCGTGCGCAAGAGCGTGTGGATCATCGGCGGCGATGGATGGGCTTACGACATCGGCTATGGTGGATTGGATCACGTCCTGGCCTCTGGGCACAACGTCAACCTCCTCGTCCTCGATACGGAGGTCTACTCCAACACTGGCGGACAGATGTCCAAGGCCACGCCGCGAGGGGCTGTAGCCAAGTTCGCCGCCGGGGGGAAGCCGACGCCGAAGAAGGACCTGGCGCTCATGGCGATGACCTATGGCACCGCCTACGTCGCCCGCATCGCTATGGGCGCCAACGATACGCATACGGTGAAAGCTTTTCTGGAAGCCGAAGCATACGACGGTCCGTCGCTCATCATCGCTTACAGCCACTGCATCGCCCACGGATACGATCTGCGCTTCGGCATGGAACAGCAGAAGGCTGCCGTTCTCTCCGGTTACTGGCCTCTGATGCGCTATCATCCCGATCGACTCAAGGAGGGGAGGAATCCCCTCATCCTTGATTCGAAAGCCCCTAGCCTCCCCTTGCGCCAGTATGCCTATAACGAGACGCGCTACACCATGCTCGTCCACAGCCGACCGGAAGCCGCCCAGACCCTGCTCGAATTGGCCGAGAAGGATGTGCGCGCGCGCTGGCGACTCTACGAGTACCTGGCGAATCTCCCCGTCGAGGAGTGGATGAAGGAGGTGCGCTATGCCTGATCTCACGACGACTTATCTCGGCCTGACGCTTCGAAATCCGCTCCTGGTCTCCTCCTGCCCGCTCTGCGAGAGCGTGGAGAATATTCGGCGCATGGAGGAAGCGGGGGCCGCCGCCGTCGTACTCCATTCGCTTTTTGAAGAGCAGATCAACATCGAGGACGAACTCCTGGACCGATATCTCTCGCACGGCGCGGAATGCTATGCGGAAGCGCTCAGCTACTTCCCTGATATGGCTTCATACAAGCCCGGGCCGGAGGAGTATCTGGAACACATCCGCCGCGCGAAAGCGGCCGTGAGCATCCCGATCATCGGGAGCCTCAATGGGCTCACACCGAGTGGATGGATTCGCTACGCGAAAGCGATCGAGGAGGCAGGGGCTGATGCTCTGGAGTTGAACATCTACTACATCCCAACCGACCCCGATCTCACGAGCGTCGAAGTCGAGCGCCGATACGTCGAGTTGGTGCGCGCCGTGAAAGCGAGCGTCACTATCCCCGTCGCCGTCAAGCTCGGTCACTTCTTCACGGCTTTCATGAACGTGGCGCGACAGTTGGACGAAGCGGGGGCGGACGCCCTCGTCCTCTTCAATCGCTTTTATCAACCCGATTTCGATGTGGAGCGGCTGGAGGTCGTTCCGACACTGACGCTCAGCCGCTCATATGAACTGCTGCTCCGCCTTCACTGGGTCGCTCTTCTCTACGGGCGCATCCGCGCCGATCTGGCCGTCACCGGAGGCGTCCACACGGTCTATGACGTCCTGAAGGCCATCATGGCTGGGGCCAATGTCGCGATGATGGCTTCAGCGCTCCTGAAGTATGGCATCGGCTATATGCGAACGGTCTTGGCTGATCTCGCTCAGTGGATGGAGGAGCACGAATGCGAGTCGCTTCGCCAAATACGGGGGAGTTTGAGCCAGCAGCGGGTGGCCGAGCCCGCGGCTTTCGAGAGAGCGAACTATCTGCGCGTGCTCAGCGCATATGCCTGGCGATTGCCGGAATGAGAGGAGGCGAAAGTGCGCTCGGTGCGGATGAAACCTCTGAGACCTCGCGGCCTCCCGCATGTTGAGACCCGCTTGTGGAGGATCAACCGGACACGAGGTCTCCAAGAGCGGCGAGAAAGGAGGGCAAGCGATGCACTATCCGTGGTGGTATGTCCCTTTCCTCACCTCTCCCATGCTCATCGCCATCATCTCTGTCCTTCATGTCCTCGTCGCCCACTACGCCGTCGGCGGCGGGCTTTTTCTGGCCGTCGAGACGCAATACGCCTATCGGTATAACCACCGCGAATACCTCGCTTACCTGAAGGAGCATGCCTGGTTCTTCATCCTGATCACCGTCGTCTACGGCGCGATCACGGGCGTCGGCATCTGGTGGACGATCGGCGTCGCATCGCCCCTGGCGACGCAAACGCTCATTCACATCTTCGTCTTCGGATGGGCGATGGAGTATGTCTTCTTCGTCCTGGAGATCGTCTCGGCGTTCATCTTTTACTACTTCTGGGGACGGCTCGATCCGAAGACGCACGTGCGCATAGGATGGATCTACGCCGGATCAGCATGGATGAGCCTCGTGCTCATTACGGGCATCACAGCCTTCATGCTGAACTCGGGCCAATGGCCGGAGGAGCGAACGTTCTGGGCAGGTTTCCTGAACCCACAGTTCGTCCCGCAGGTGTTCGCGCGAACAGGTGGGGCGTTCCTCCTCGCTTCGCTCTACGTTTATCTGCACGCCACGTTCAAAGCGAAGGATCCGGCCCTGCGCGATCTGATCGCCGCACGATCGGCGCGACCGGCGCTCCTGGGCGCTCTTTTGATCATCCTGGGAGGGATCGGGTGGTATCTCGCCCTCCCCGAATCGGCCAAGGCCGCCCTCATTGCCGCGAGCACGTTGAATATCCTCGTCGTGCTCATCTTCGCTGTCACGATCGCTGTATTCTTCATGCTCTACCTCGGCCCGTATCGCAACCCGGGATGGCTCTCGCCCGGATTTGCCATCCTCTTTTTCACCTTCGGGCTCGTGGCGATCACGACCGGCGAATATATCCGCGAGGCCGTGCGAAAACCCTACATCATCTACAACGTCGTCCTCGGCAATCAGGTCTATGCCGAGAAGGTACCGGAGCTCCGTCGAACCGGCTATCTCGAGGGAGGGACATGGACGAAGGCATGGGTGGCTCATCATTACCCCCAAGTCTTGAACAACGATCGCATTGATCCGGCGCAATTGCTCGCGCTCCCGGAGGAGGATCAGGTGAAGCTCGGCGAAGTCCTCTTCCTCTATCACTGCAACGACTGCCATGCCGGACGACGCGGTTTCTCTGCCGTCGCTCAGCTGATCCGCGGTTGGACGCCGGACATGGTGCGCACGGTCGTAGAGCACCCGGAGAAGGCTCATTTCTTCATGCCCCCGTGGGCCGGCACACCTGAAGAGGCAGAGCTGCTCACGAAATATCTCCTTCGGATCGCCCATCCGCGTCCGGCCGGGATGTACTTCGGAGAAGAGAAATAGGAGGCGCCTATGGATCCCACGACCTTGATCGGACCATCGAGCCCACTTGGGTATCCCGCTCCGTATTGGTTCCTCATCACGTTCAAAGTCCTGGGATTCACGCTCCACATGGTCCCCATGCACATTTGGTACGCGGGGGTGCTGCTGGCCATGCTCCTTCAGTGGCGCGGGGGAGAGGTTGGACGGCAACTTTCGCGGCGGCTGATGCGACCGATGCCGATTCTGATCGCCCTCGGGATCAATTTCGGCATCGTTCCTCTGCTCTTCACGCAAGTCGCCTATTACAAGGTCTTCTACCCGGCGACCATTCTGATGGCCTGGCCATGGGTGAGCATCATCGTGCTCCTCACGCTCGCCTACTACGGCGTGTATATTTACGTCGCCGGACTCCGCACGGAAGGTGCGACGATCGCGCGCTGGCGACAGGCCGTCGGCTGGGTGACGGCCGCGTTCTTTCTCCTCATCGGCTTCTTCTTCTCGAACGCCTTCAGCCTGATGACTAACGTGCGCGCATGGCCCGATCTGTGGCTCCGCAAGAGCATCGGGGGCGCGCCGCTTGGAACCGCTTTGAACACCGAGGATCCGACGCTCTGGCCTCGCTGGCTCATGATGTTCTCCCTGGCGTTGACGACCACAGCCGTCTTCATCATCGTGGACGCGGAATGGTTCGCTCCCCAAGAGAGACCGAACTATCGCGCCGCTGCTCGCCGCGCGGCTCTCATGATCTCCACGATCGGGGTGATCGGATTCGCCACCACCGGTTCCTGGTATGTCTTCGGGACGTGGCCTGCGGAATTGCGGGAGAGCATGTTTCGGGGTCCGTTGCGCGCGCTCACAGGACTGACGGCGATCAGCCCGGGCATACCGTGGCTCTTGATCCTCTGGCAGTGGCGAAAGGGAGGAACACGGGCGCGCGCCGTCGCGACCGCCGTGGCCCAAGTCCTCGTGCTCGCCTTCAACGCCATCAGCCGCCAGATCGTGCAGAACGCAGAACTCGGCCAATTCCTGGATGTGACAGTCGAACCGGTTCGCCTCCAGTGGAGCCCGTTGATCCTCTTCCTCCTGCTCTTTGCGATCGGACTTGGCGTGGTCGCGTGGATGCTCAGGAGACTCAAAGCAATCAGAACGAGCGAGAGCGGATGAGCGCCCTGTGCCGCTCGGTCGCCGTGACGCGGAGGTCTCACCGGCTAAGGCTGCAGCCTGGGATTGCCAAAATGGCCAGGTTTTGCTAAAAGTATAATCTGCGTCGCCGTGGTGAAGCCCGGTCTAACACACTGGTCTTTCAAGCCAGGATTCGCGGGTTCAAATCCCGCCGGCGACGCCAAAAATTTTCCCCTCCGATAGAGGTGCGTCGCCCTCCCATTATGCCACCGCGAAAACGCCTTCCTCAGGAGATCGCGTTGACTCTGTACGGAATGTACCGCATTCGTTACATGGAGGCTTCTGGCAGACTCGCTGTGCATGAGGGACGAGCTTTTCCGCAGGGCCTTGGAGAATCGAAGAGCGCACGTTGGTGCCGCTAGCGGGGCTTGAACCCGCACTCTCAGGCTTGAGAGGCCTGCGTGTTAACCACTTACACCATAGCGGCACCCATTTCGGGAGGAAATTTTAGCGCCTCCTCCCTTGTTCGTCAATTCGCCCACGAAGATTCAAAGTAACCGCGGCCTCGCCCCAGAGTCACTCAGGTCCTTTCAACTCCAGCTCGGCGAGCGTCGTGCCTTCCGCCCAAGGGTTTTGCCCATTCCTCGACGCTTTTTCATTATCAGACTCATATATTCCAAGCAGCCCACCTCAACCGAGGCGACTCACGCAGACCCGGTAATCAGCCCTCCTAAGCAACCTCGGAGTCACTGGCGACGCAGCCGGCTCCCCTTGATTCCCTCGAAGCCCTCGGGTAAGATAGCGTCGCGTCGAAGCGGTAAGAGCGAAGATAGGGAGCCTCGATGAACGTGCGATCGCATCCTCTTGATCCGCCCGCGATCGTCTCCACGAGCGAGCGGATGGTCTCGCTCGATGTCTTTCGCGGGATCACCATCGCAGGCATGATCGTGGTGAACAATCCGGGCAGTTGGAGCTACGTATATCCGCCGCTGGCGCACGCCGAGTGGCACGGATGGACGCCAACGGATCTGATCTTCCCCTTCTTCCTCTTCATCATGGGCGTGGCGATCCCCCTTGCCCTTGGACGACGTCTCGCTCGTGGTGAGAGCCGACGCGCGATCTGGGGGCATATTGTTCGTCGTACGCTCATTCTCTTCACCCTTGGCCTGTTCTTAAACGGATTCCCCCATTTCGATCTCTCACGGATTCGCGTCCCCGGAGTCTTGCAACGAATCGGGCTCTGTTACTTCTTCGCGGCTCTCATCGTCATGAAGACGAAAGCGAAGGGACAAGCGATCGCGGCCCTGATGCTGCTCGTCGTCTATTGGGCGATGATGAAGCTCGTGCCGGTTCCTGGCTACGGAGCGGGCATACTCACGCAGGAAGGGAACCTCGCCGCCTATTTGGATAACCGACTTCTTCATGGACACCTTTATCGGCCGACTTGGGATCCGGAAGGAATCCTGAGCACGATCCCGGCCATCGCCACGACGCTCTTCGGCGTATTGACCACCTATTGGCTCACTTCATCCCGAACGGCGCGAGAGAAGACGCTCGGACTGATCGGCGCAGGAATCGTCGGTGTTGTTCTTGGACAAGCGCTGGACCGCTGGTTCCCGATCAACAAGAACCTCTGGACCAGCTCCTATGCCGTCTTCACCGGTGGGATGGCGTTGCTCTCCCTTGCCGCTTGCTTTTGGCTCGTCGAAGTGAGAGGGCTTCGTCGGCCGTTCCTGCCGTTCCTCATCTTCGGGATGAATCCGATCACCGTCTTCGTGCTGTCAGGGCTTATGGCGCGTCTGATGGTGCTGTACCGAGTCACTCGGCCGGATGGCATCGCGATCCCATTGAAGACCTACCTGTATGAGACCCTCTTCGCCTCATGGGCTGGCTCGTGGAAGGGATCGCTCCTTTTCGCACTGGCCTATATGACGACCTGGCTCGCGCCGATGGCTCTCCTTTACCGCAAGCGCATCTTCCTTAAGGTCTAAGGCGATCGGAATGCCGGCGAGCTCGCTCTCATCTCAAAAGCGTGGGATCCACATATGTCCCGTAGCGCGTCGCTCTCCCCAACCGCCAGAAATAGTCGTATACGGTTCGCGAGATATCCCGGAAGGCAGTGGATGCCTCCTCACCTATCCCATAGTTCTCCATGACGACGAGCACATAGGGGCGCTCTTTGAGATAGACGATCGCCCATTCGGTCGAGACCCCAGGGATGCCGCCCGGCTTTGAAGCGAGGACCACATCCGAGGGTAATCCCGAACTCAAGGCCGTTCGCTTCGGCTTCTTCAAGATGGCGAGGATCGCTTCGCAGACCTCACGACTGATGAACTCGCCGCGATAGAGGATCTCCATGAGGCGCGCCGCCTCGGCCGGCGTCGAGAGGTTCTCGGCGCCACGCGCCGAAGCCGCCGCATCGATCATCCTCCGCTGCAGGCGCGTTCGCACGAGCCCGAGCGAAGCCATCGTTCGATTGACGTTCTCCATCCCGACGAGATCAATGAGCATATTGGTCGCCGTATTATCGCTCAGCACGATCATCAACACGCACAAATCGTAGATACTCAGCTCGGACATTCCGTCGCCGAACTCCTTCAAGATCCCACTCCCTCCGACCAGAGACGTCTTCTGGACACGTCGCCGATCCGTCAGCCGAAACCGTCCTTCGTGCGCTTGCTTGTAGACCTCCATGAGAATGGGGATCTTGATCGCGCTCCCTTGCGGGAACGTGAGATTCTCGTTGATGGCCAATCGCTCACCGCTCACCAGATCCACGACGACGAGCCCCATCGCCCCGCGCGCGCTCGCGACGATCTCCCGAAGTCGCGCTTCGGTCTTCTCGCGAATGATCCTCACATTCTCCTCTTGAATGGGAAATCCGATGAGGACCACCGCGACGGCGAACACCCCATGTCCCAAAGCCCAGAGCCGAGTCGTTCGTTGGCGCATCATCCCCTCACCTCCTCTATAGGATCCCCCTCCGGGAGGCAGTATTATACCCCCGCTTCATATCCAGAAACGAGAACGAACGCGTTTGCCAGCGCGGAGGACGTCAGGGGAGGGCGATCCCGCTGATCAGGTCACGGAGCGACTCATCCCCTTGGATATGCAAAATTACGCATGAATATTGAAAATCGGCAATTCTCCAAGTTAAGAGATTGCCGATTCGGAACTTGTGTTGCGGTATTCCTTTTGCTTGACTTTCGTCGAAATTAGAATAGAATGGGCCCGAACCGAAGATCACACGAGGAGGAAAGGCTATGCGACGACTGAGAAAAGGTGGCGCGTGTCGTCTGCCGCTCGCAGTGAGCATGGGAATGGCCCTCTGTGCTCTTGCGTTGGCTCAGACGGCCACGACGGCCTTGATCTCTGGGACGGTGACCGATCCGGCGGGAGCCGTCATCGCGGGTGCCGAAGTCGAGTTGCTCAACCTCGCGACGAACGAGCGGGCCCGGCGGGTGACGGATGGGACAGGCGGCTATGTGTTCCCTCACGTCTTACCCGGCGTGTACAAGCTCACGGTCACCATGTCAGGATTTCGTCAGGGCATCGTCCCCTCGTTGAAGGTGGACGTGGCGAAGTCCTACACGGTGAACATCACACTTGAAGTCGGCGAGATGGTGGAGACGGTCGAGGTGACGGCTGGCGTAGGGGCCGAACTACAGAAGACGGACTCGACAGTCGGAAATGTCATCTCCGGTCGGGAGCTGCCGAGATTGCCGACGGTCACGCGACAAGCCAACGAATTACTCACGCTACAACCTCTGGTGACGCCCGCAGGCCAAGTGGCCGGATCGCGGAGCGACCAGAGCACTTTCACCTTGGATGGTATTGACGTGACCAATCAAGTTGTCGGCGGGCTTGGCACATTCATCCCGCTTCCGGTAGATGGTGTGGAGGAATTTCGAGTGGCCGTCGCCAATCCCAATGCCATATTCGGACGTGGCGCCGGAGGGCAGGTCGCGATCATCAGCCGGCGCGGTTCGAACGAATTTCACGGAGCGATCTACTGGTATCACCAGAACGACAACCTCAACGCCAACAGTTGGACGAATAACCGCAATCGCATTCGCAAACCGGAGGAGAAGGATCACCGATTCGGATTCAACGTGGGTGGCCCGGTCGTGCCCTGGCGCAACCGAGCGTTCTTCTTCCTGAACTACGAAGGGCGCCGTTTCCCGAACAACGCCTCGATTCTGCGAATCGTCCCGACGGAGACACTGCGGCGAGGGATCCTGCGGTTCCGCGATGCCTCGGGGAACATCGTCTCCTATGACTTGGCGACCGCACGGCTCTGTGGTTCGACCGGAGACCAACCCTGCGATCCGCGCGGGATCGGGCTCAGCCCGACGATCTCCGCCCTCTGGGCGAAGATGCCCGCGGGAAACGATCCGGCTTCCGGCGATGGATTGAACACGATCGGATTTCGGAGCACCGTTCGCGTGCCGCTGAACAACAACTATTACAACGCACGGATGGACATCAATCTGACGAGCACGTGGCGCTTGGACGCCGCCCTCCGATATCTCGGACAGTTGCAGAACGGATCGAACCTGCTTTCGATCATCGGTGGAAACGTCGAGAGTCGCGAACAATTCCCCTTGCGTCAGAACATGGTCACGGCAGGATTGACGGGGAACTTCACGCCGAATCTGACGGGCGAATTTCGGTTCGGATGGGTCCGGCAACGCACGGCGACGGATCGCTTTCGCCCCAATCAATCGGCGGCCTTTTTGAACATCCCAGGAACAAATACTCCGGCCGGCCACATCGCGCTCGACCTCGGCGCGTTGGGGGGATTCAACAGCCTGCTCTCCGAGCCCATTGACGTGGATACCCAAGTGGCCCGTAAGCAGATCACCGATGCCCGAACGTTCCAGTGGAATGCCGATCTCACGTGGTTGAAGGCGCGTCACATGTTTCAATTCGGAATGCACGTGCGGTATTTGCCGACGCTTCACCTGCGAGACGATAAAGTCCTAGGCGCGCTTGGGGCTTTGGTCGCGCAGATCGATTCCGATCTTGGAGCTATCGTCATCCCGGCGAGCGCTCGACCACCAACTTGTAGCGCGACGGTGACGCAGAATTGCCTGCTGACGGCTGACGTCCGGCAATGGAACCGGCTCTATGCAGCCACCTTGGGGATCATTGATAACGTCAGCGTCATGGCTGTGTGGGATGGAAACTTCAAGCCGCTCCCCTTTGGTTCACTGCTGGAAGCGGATACTAAACTTTGGGCGCCGGAATTTTACTTCCAGGATGTCTGGAGACTCCATCCGTCGCTGACGATCAGCTATGGCATCAACTACGGGTGGCAAACGGCGCCCGTGGAGAAGTTGGGCCGACAAAGCATCCAGGTGGATGGCCTCACGCTGGAGGAACAAACGGCCTTGACTTTCTTCAAGAACAGGGAGCGAGCGGCGCGAGCCGGGAAGATCTTCAATCCACCCATCGCCTTCGTGCCCATCAACTTCTCCGAGCGCGATCGCGTCTTCGATGTGGACTGGAACAACATCGGTCCGCGTATCTCTGTGGCGTGGAATCCGACTTTCGAGAAGGGGCTACTGGGTATTCTGTTCGGCAATCGGAAGACGGTCCTGCGCGGCGGATACAGCCTCATCTATGATCGTCAGAACACCGTTCAGAGCGTGATCATCCCCACGCTCGGCGTCGCTTTCGCGCAGACGATCAACGTGAGCGCTCCACGCTGCAACGCCACAGGCGCCGGCGGTCCCGGTTGCACGGCCAGTAGCTCAAATCCCGCTCTTGGCGGATTCCGCGTGGGCGTGGATGGAACGATCCCCATCCCCACTGTCCCACAACGGACGGTTCCGGTAGCCCCGTTCTGGGGTGTGGATGCGCGCGGCCAGCTTCAGCTTTTTCCGGAGATCCTCTCCTTCCAGCTGGATCCTCGGATCGAAGTCGGTCAGAATCACGCGTTCGACCTCACATGGCAACGCGAGCTTCCGGGCAACATGCTTTTGGAGCTCGGGTATGTGGGGCGATATGCGAGCAAGCTGACGCAGAGCATGAGCTTTGGCCAAGTCCCGTACATGCATGTGGATCTGACTTCGGGACAGACGTTCGCTCAGGCATTTGATGCCGTGGCGAGCGAGCTACGTCGAGGTGTCCCTGCCGCCAACGTGACGCCACAGCCCTGGTTCGAGAATCAAGTCCCCGGAGGAACGCGCGCGCTGGCGGCGGCCCAAGCTTCGAACTTCATCAATGGGAACCTCAACAACGTCTTTCTGACCATTGACATGAACCGCATGCTCGCCGGATTGCCCCCGTTCAATAACTATCTGGCACGTACGCTCTTTCTGCGAGCTTCGACAGGACGCTCGAACTACAACGCGCTCTTTCTGACCGTGCGCAAACGCCTGTCTCACGGGCTCACCTACACGGTCAATTACACGTTCTCTCGCTCCTTGGATCAATTCGGCGTCATCCAGAATGCGGCCAGCGTCATGCCCAATAATTTCAATCTCGATGCGGAGTACGGGCCTTCGCCCTTCGACCTCACGCACATGTTGAATGCGACCTGGCTTTACGATCTCCCCTTCGGCCGAGGCCGATCCGTCAACGTCAGGTCGGCGGCTCTCGACAAGCTCGTCGGCGGCTGGTATGTTTCGGGCATCTTCACAGCTCAAAGCGGAGATCCGCTTGTCGTTGTTCAAGGACCTGGCGTATGGGGCGGAAGCCTCTTTCTGGGCTTCTCCTCCGGAGCTATCCCCACCGTCAATCCGAAGTCGTTCGGCAATGACGTCCATCGAGGTATCGCCGGATCAAACAACATCGGGACCAATGGCGACCCGACGCGCGGAGGGTCCGGGTTGAATCGCTTCGCCGATCCGGAGAAGGCCTTCAACAGCTTCCGGCGCGTCCTGATCAGCCAGGATGGACGGGCGGGTCGCGCCAATCCGCTTCGTGGCTTCCCACGCTGGAACGTCAATCTCTCCGTCGGGAAGAAGACGACGATCACCGAGACGGCGAACTTCGTCTTCTCCCTCGACTTCTTCAACGTGGACAATCACGTGAGCTTCGCCAATCCAAGCCTCTCGCTGACCGATCCGCGCAACTTCGGCGTGATCACCAGTCAAGCCAATGCGCCACGACGGATCCAATTCGGCCTTCGCGTGGAGTTTTGATCCACTGCCGTGAGCGAGGGGTCGCGGTCGAAAAAGAACGGGACAGCGTGGCGGAGGAGAGGTGGGCGAGAAAGAAATCCCGCTTCCCTCCGCCACTCTCTTTCGAGGCGGATACTGCGTCCTGTCAAACACCAGAGCTCTTCGGCAACCCAAAAGGCCGATCTTGACCGCCAGGTAGCGCGGCGTGCGGCGCTTGCGGCCGAGAAGGGATCCCAAGGGAGCACCCTTGCTTGACAGATCGGTCTCGCCCTGTAGAATGGGAGGAGGACGACGCTATGGCAAAATACATCTTCATCACGGGCGGGGTCGTTTCGAGCTTGGGGAAAGGGATCGCTGCGGCCTCGATCGGGCGCTTGCTGGAGGCACGCGGGCTGCGCGTGACGCTGCAGAAGTTCGACCCCTATATCAACGTGGACGCGGGCACCATGTCACCGTTTCAACATGGTGAGGTCTACGTCACCGACGATGGGGCGGAGACCGATCTTGACCTCGGCCACTACGAGCGGTTCACCAGCGCCCGCATGACGCAGGCGAACAATTGGACGACCGGGCGCATCTACCTCTCGGTCATCGAGAAGGAGCGACGCGGCGACTTCCTCGGCAAGACCGTGCAGGTCATCCCCCATATCACCGACGAGATCAAGGGGGCGATCCGGCAGATCTCCGAAGGCGTGGATGTCGTCATCGTCGAGATCGGTGGGACGGTGGGCGATATCGAATCGCAGCCGTTTCTGGAGGCAATCCGGCAGCTCGGCAACGAGGTCGGGCGCTCGAATGCTATCTTCGTCCATCTGACGCTCGTCCCGTACATTCGCACAGCTGGGGAGCTAAAGACTAAGCCCACACAGCATTCGGTCAAGGAACTGCGCGCCATCGGCATCCAGCCCGATATTCTGCTCTGTCGCACGAGCCGCCCGCTGCCTCCGGACGTGAAGTCGAAGATCGCGCTCTTTTGCAACGTCTCGGAGGAGGCGGTGATCGCGGCGCTCGATGTGGACTCCATCTACGAAGTCCCCTTGGAATTCGCCAAGCAAGGCTTAGATGATCTGATCCTCCGTATGCTGAAGCTGCCGGCCGGAGAGAGCGATCTGCGCGAGTGGGTGAAACTGGTCGAGGCGATCAAGCATCCGGCCGATAATGTGACCATCGGCATCGTGGGCAAGTATGTGCAACTGGAGGATTCCTACAAGAGCTTACGCGAAGCGCTCGTGCACGGTGGCGTGGCCAACAATCTACGAGTGAACATCCGCTGGATCGAGTCCGAACATCTCCTCGCCGATGAGCAATGGGAGGAGCGGCTGCGCGATGTGGATGGGATCCTCGTGCCCGGAGGATTCGGCAAGCGTGGCATCGCCGGGATGCTCAAAGCCATCACCTACGCACGGCGCACGAAGACGCCCTTTTTCGGCATCTGCTTGGGCATGCAGTGCGCCTGCATTGAGTTCGCGCGCAACGTCTGTGGCTTAGAAGACGCCGATAGCACGGAGTTCAACCCCGAGACGCCGCATCGCATCTTCTACAAACTGCGCGATCTGCTCGGCGTCGAGCAGATGGGGGGGACGATGCGCTTGGGCGCCTACCCGTGCCGCTTGCGCCCGGGAACCTTGGCCGCCCGCATCTACGGGCAGGAGGAGATCAGTGAGCGCCATCGTCACCGCTACGAATTCAATCCCGAATACGAAGACCTCTTCGCCACGCATGGAATGGTCTTCTCCGGCAAGTCACCCGATGGACGCTTCGTGGAGATCATTGAGCTGCCGGATCATCCTTGGTTCCTCGGCTGTCAATTTCATCCCGAATACAAGTCGAAGCCCCTTCAGCCGCACCCACTGTTTGTGAGCTTCGTGCAGGCGGCCTATCAGCATCGGCTTCGTTCGGAGGTGACGGGACCAGAAGAAGAGTTGGCTCGCGCAGAGGCGGACGTCCTGGAGGCGCGAAGTCCTCATGCTCGGGCGTGACGCACATGCGACGCGCTCCTATGGGGATCTCCCCCTTTCATTCGGCACACGAGGCGCACCCGTGCTCGGGTGAGGCCCCCATGGAACCGGGCTCCGCTGAGCGTTCGACTTTTAATCCCTAGAGAGATTCTTGCCCGTCCTCGCAAGAAGACCTCTCCTATCCGGCCTGACCTGCAGGTGCGGGATGTGAGAGGAGGACTTTTTCTCGCTCTCTGGACCTTTTTGGTCGCCTCGTGGTGCGATCTCAAACGTCAACGTCGCCCACCAGGATTGATACTCAAGATGTGAGTCCGAGGCCGGCACCATGTGGATGAATTTGACGTACCACGTCCCGGCCTTCTTGATCTCAAAGCGAGCGACTCCCTTGGCATCCGTTCGCGCCCTCAATGGCGCTGCTCCCTCCCATCCCGCGAATACCACTTGCTGCGGAAGCGGCCGCCCATCTTTCAGACACTTGACCCGCAGCACGCCCCCCACCTGCAAATCCAACGGGTGCTCCTCCAGCACGATCTCCACCGGATAGCCGAGCGGTTGTCGAAAGGCTTCCGTGCGCTGCTCCCCCACTTGGAAGATCACCTTCGCGTATTTCGCATAGCGTTCGCGCGCCCCCTTCTGCAGCTCCCCCTTTTGACGACGCCAGGCGAGCATATCCGAAAGCCCTTCATGTTCGAGATAAGCGTTGAACTGCTCGGCCGTCAGCGTGATCTCGCGCGGCGCCAGAGCTACGCCCGCCACATATGTGCCCGCCTCTCCCGTCTCCACCTCAAAGAGCGAGCGCGCACCCTCCTCTTGCCACGCCTCCACTGGCACACGCCGCCTGCCCACGGGCGTGAGCAGAACGATCTCGACGACGCGAGCGCGTGCAACGGCCGCCTCGCTCTGCTCGAACGTCCCATTGAACACCCACACCCGCGCTCGCGCGCGTGGCGCCAAGGCGTAGATGTCCAGTTTCAAGAAAAGGTCGTGGGCGAGAACCAATCCTCCACTTCCTAAGAGGAACAGGATCGCAATGCTCAGGCGTTTCATCGTTCCCTCCAGCGATCCAGCTCAGCGGTATCCACGGAAGAGCTGACTTAATCGTGCCACTCTCTCATGCCGGACATGCCCTCCCTGCCGCGGCTTCCCAAAGGCCCAATTCTCTTATCTCGAGCCGAAAGTCGAGATGGGGCCTCCTTGGAAAGGCGGTTTGCCCACTACGGTTACGACTCTCCATGCGGCCCCCATGATCTCAGAGGTCTTCGGGAAAGTCAAGCCATATGCGACGCGCGGCGTACGAGAGGAATATCCCCGGGCCGGTACCGACCCCACATCGGTGCTTACGAGAAGGGCGAGGGGAGGAAGAAGGAGGCCTCCTTTCAAACGCCTGGCCGAAGATTTTCTCCCCTCGCTCAGCGAATAGCCCTTCGGCGTTTGGATCCTTCAGGATGTGAACGATCAATCGGGAAGGAGGGAGACGGCCATGACCGTCGAACGGTATCTGCATCTGATCGCTGGCAATTTCGTAATTTTCGTCTTTCGCTCCATCGCTTCATGCCTTGCGCTTGGCCGAGCCGATGCCAAGCGCATTCGCGATCTGTTCGAAGCTGGACTAGTCATCATCTCGGATGTCCCGACGGCCGAGGTGCAGTTGGCCGAGTTTCGCCAACAGCAGATTCACGCTGAAGGCGATGTGGTGATGGCGCGCGCGGCCTTGAACACGACGCTGGGCTTTTCGGTGAACGTACCCCAACGCGTGCCGAAGGGCGAACGCGAGGCGCGAAGCCGTGACATCACGCGGCGCATACGCCCACCTCTTCAAGAGATCGCCGCGTGGGGGGCGCGGATGAAGATCGCCAAAGTTCCTCCCCAGGACCACCTGTGTTGCAAACGCTCGTCGCCGAAATCTACGGCCCCGATTACGCATGCCAGATCGAGAGCGCGCGCCAGATCCGCGAACTCTTCGAGGCGCGTCACTCGACACGCTCCCTGTCCGGTGCTCGTCTTCCCAAGTCGGGGATAAGGTGAGACGAGAGTCGCGGCGCTCATCCGCATGAAGAAGGGAAAGAGGCCCGGCGTTACGACGGCCGCGGCGCGCTCACTCTCCCATCTCGCGCCTCAGGCGACGGCGCAGCCGTTTTCGTGCCAACGCTTCCTTCAACCGCCGCTTCTCACCCGGCTTCAAGTAGAAGGAATGCTTCTTGATCTCCTTGATGATGTCCTCTTGCTGCACCTTCCGCTTGAAGCGCCGAAGGGCGCTCTCGATGGACTCTCCTTCGTTGACGATGATTAGCGCCACTCTCTCCCTCCTTGGAACTCTTCATTTGCAACAGAAGCTTATATCAGGTCCGCTTCCGCTCTGTCAAGAAAATCCCGGCCCAAGATGCCCGATGCCCTGAGTGCCGAAACGCTTTCGGCGAGTCTGCAGAGAGCGTCTCGTTCGAGGCGGAGGTCTTTTCGCCAGACATGCCTTCTCCAACGTTCGAGCCCGATTCGGGAGAGGCTCCTCTCCGGGCATCAAGGAATCAAACGCGCTCTCCTCGCGAAGACCAGTGTCCCCGTCCTCATTCGATGCCCGCCTATTGACAAAACGTCTCGCCCTCCCCTACTCTGAGCGATCCGTGAACATCTATCTGAGCGTCGTTTTGGCATATTTGACCTTTCTGACTGGCGTCAGCCTCTACGCCTCGCGCATCGTCAAGACAGAGGCCGACTTCATGGTCGCCGGGCGAAAGCTGAGCGCGCCGGTGCTCGTCGGCACGCTCCTGGCGACGTGGATTGGCTCGGGTTCGATCATCGCGGGGGCGGGCCTCGCCTATCGCGAAGGCTTCGCGGCGCTCTGGTTCGATGCGGGCGTTTGGGTAGCGCTCCTGGTGATCTACTTCATCGCCGGGCGCGCGCGAAAGCTCGAACAGTTAACCGTCCCCGATGTCCTCGAAATGCGTTACAACCAATGGGCCCGGCTTCTGGGCACGTTTGTGACGATCATCGCCTATACGGTGATCGCCTCGTATCAATTTCGCGCCGGTGGATTGGTCTTGAACATCGTCACCGGACTCGACCCGAAGATGGGCACATTCATCACCTTCCTCTTCGTGACGGCATTCACGGCGACGGCGGGCCTGCTCTCGATCGCTTATACGGACATTTTCAACGGCCTCTTGATGCTCGGGGGCATCTTCTTCGCCTATCCATTCCTCATAACTCGAGCGGGAGGATGGGAGGGGGTGCGAGAGCGTCTGGCGGCTCACTGGGGAGCCGACATCGCCGCCGAACGCCTGAGCCTCATGGGGCGCTTCGCCGTGACGGAAGCGCTCTCCTATGCGCTGCCGACGCTGTTGCTGATGCTCGGTCTGGCCAACATGTATCAACGCTTCTTTTCGGCTCGCGATGCTCGCGCGGCTCGACAAGCCGTCGTCGGATGGATCATTGGAACCGTATTCATCGAGACGATGATCATCATGCTGGCCGTCATCGGATCGAGCCTCTTTCCCGAGTTAGCTTCGGGGCGAAGCGAGCAAGTGCTCTTGTATGCGGCGCGCGAAGGGCTTCCCGTTGTGGCCGGATGTGTCCTGCTGGCGGCCGCCGTCGCCATCATTGTCTCCACAGGTGATAGCTTCTTGCTCGTCCCGGCGACCAACATGGTTCGGGATATCTATCAGCGATTCCTCAACCCGCGGGCGAGCGAGCGGCAGATCGTGCTCTACTCTCGTCTGGCCGTTATCGCATTGGGCATTTCGGGCTACATTCTCATTCAATTTTTCGAGACCGTGCTGCGGGCGGCGCTCTTCTCCTACACGATGTACGGCGTGGGCGTCACGCCGGCGCTCCTGGCCTGTTTCCTCTGGAAGCGCGCGACGACGGCCGGCGGCATCGCCTCCATCCTCGGGGGGATGCTGGTGACCCTCATTTGGCACTTCGCCGGGCTTACCGAGCGGACGGGGATCGAGACGATCTATCCGGCGTTGGCGATCTCGCTGCTCGGTTTGATTGCGGGCAGCCTGCTCACGCCGCCTCCACCTGAGGAGAAGTGGAGACCGTTCTTCCAGTGAGCCGGCCGCGCGCCACCGAATGTGCTACACTATCCCTTTGACCAATGATGCGAGCGTATGGCGAAAAGAGCGTGAGAGGCACCGTTCTCGTGCTGCTGTGGGGAGGTTTGCTCTTCTCCTCGCTGGGACAGCAGAAGGCTCCCTCGCCGACGCCGGAACAGGAACCGGTCCTCTCTTTGGAGAGCACCCTGGTGGATGTCGTCTTCACAGTCACGGACGAACGGAACCGACCGGTCACGGATCTGACGCGCGAGGACGTGCGCGTGTTGGAAGACGGCGTGGAGCAGCGGATCGAATTCTTCGGGCGGACTCAAGATCTGCCGATGCTCGTCGCGTTGGTTGTGGATTTCAGCGGGAGTCAGGAGTTCAACTGGCCCAAGGAGCGCGCGGCCGCCGAGCGCTTTTTCTCTCGATTTTTCCGCTGGGGGAAGGATTACGCAGCGCTCCTCACGTTCCGCAGCGTGACACATCTTCAGTGCGGTCTGACGAGCAGCGAACGTCGACTGCAGGAGGCCTTGCAGAGGCTCGTGCGCGAGGATACGGGGTACGCGAGTCAGGGGACGGCCCTCTACGACGCCATCTCCATCGCGCTCGACGAGGTCCTCGATGGGACGATGGGGCAACGCCTTCTCAAACGCTTCGAGCATCGCGTCCGGCGCGCCCTCATCCTCATCACCGACGGTCACGACACGAGCAGTCGGCGATCCGAGCATGAGGTGATCGCGCGGGCACAGCGCGCCGGCATTTTGATTTACGCCATCGGACTGAGCGATTCCTTTCGCTTCGCCGATGTGAACGCGCGCGCCCTCGATGCCCTCACCACGCTGACGGGCGGGCGCGCGTATTATCCGGAGAATGACCGCGCGCTTGAGGAGGCGTTTCACCGCATCGCCGAGGATTTGAGCAGTCAGTTTCTGGTCGCCTACTATCCGACGAACACCGCGCGCGATGGACGCTTTCGCCGACTCCATGTGCAGATCGTCGGACGCCCCAACCTGGTCGTGCGCCATCGCGCGGGATATTTCGCGCCGAAAGCGCCATAGGGCGCAGAAAGGAGTTCTGCGATGAGGCGAGGGCGCTTTTTCGCGATCGCGTGGGCTCTATGGGTTCCTCTTCACGCGGTGGCCTTCGCTCAAGAGCGAAGCGACTTCATCTTTCGCGCGACGGCCGCTACGTTCCCCACCGACCGGAAGGTCGAGCTGAGACTGCGCGGGACGATGCGCTACAGCCGCACGTCGGGCACGGCGGCGGTTCAGTATAAGGATGGGATCGCGCGGCTCACGATCACGGTGAAGGACCTCGATCCCCCGAGCCACCGGCAATATGCGACGTATGTCTTTTGGGCGGTCACGCCCGAAGGACTTGTGGAGAATATCGGGGAATTTCGCCCGCGGAAGACGAGCATTCTCCGCATCTTCGCCCGCTCGTGGGGAGGGACGATCGAGACGGCGACGCGACAACGCACCTTTTGCTTGGTGATGACTGCCGAGCCACACTTCCTCGTAGAAGCGCCGAGCCGTGAAGTCGTACTGGCGAGCCTGCCCCCCGATGAGAAAGAGGGATTGGAGGTGGAGCCCGTCGAAGTCCACTTTCGCGGCGATATTGGTATGGAGAGCGTCCCCTGGCGGGAAGAGCGCGTGAGTACGGAGCGCGATCGTGAGATGCCGGTCGAGTTGCTCGAAGCGCGTCGCGCGTTGGATCTCGCCCGCTTCTTCCGAGTGAGCGAGCACGCGGATCCAGAAGTGCGACGCGCCGAGGCGCTTTGGGAAGAAGCCGAGCGCGCCTTCGAGCGCGGTTTCGATGAACGAGCTGCCATCCTGGCGCGACGCGCCATCGTCATGGCCGAGATGGCCCGTCGGCTTGCTCGCGAACGGCGAGAGGCCGCCCAACAACGGCAGCGCGAGATGGCGCTCGCTGACGCGGAAGATCAGATGAAGGAGCTGCGCGAGGATCTCGACCGCATGACCGCCGAGCGCGATGAGCTGCGCCGACGTGTGGAGGAGCGAGAGCGCGACCTTCGTGATGCTCACGATCGCCTTGAGGAGGTGCGCGCGGCGCTGGTGCAGGCGGAACGACGCGCAGCTCAAAGTTCCGAATCGGAGAAGCGCTCTCGGGAGGAGATCGAGCGGCTCTCCCGGCAGCTCGCTGAAGAACAAGCGCGAACGAGAGCCCTCGCCGAAGACCTACACCTCCTTCGCCAGAGCAGCATCTCCATCAATGAGCATCGCGCGAAACTCGCGCTCGCGCGCATCGTGGAGACACGTGACGAGGGCGATCGCTTCATCCTCGTCTTGCCGAATGAGGAGCTTTTCATCCCGACCCGAACGCCGGGCACGCCGCAACTTCGGCGCGATGTCCTCCCAAAGCTCGATTACATCGCCACGATCCTGGCGACATTCTCCCTGGGGACCTACATGATCGAAGGACACGTGAGCGGATCCGGTTCCCCTGAGCGACTCAAGGCGCTCTCGGAAGCGAACGCCGCCACGGTCGCCGCCTACCTCATGTCCAAAGGCGTTCCGAGCGAGCGGCTGAAGCCGATCGGCCGGGGAGCAGATGCCCCCTTGGAGAAAGGGGCGACACCCCGCGCACACCGTCGAAACCAACGCGTCGAGATCATCATCGTCCCGGCGAGCTCGATGAATCCCCCCTCGCGCGCGACCTCCGGAACGGGGACGAGATGACTCTCGGACGTCATGGCGATGTGATCGTCCGGAGGGGGCTTCCGTCGTCCCTCCTCCAGAGGCGAATCGCTCGATCCTTTCCACTTGAGGCCACGAGGGTGCCATCTGGGGAAAACGCCACATCGAACACCTCGCCCGCATGAGCGAGGCTTGTCCGAACGAGCGCGCCATCGGAGAGGCGCCAGAGACGAATCGTGTGATCCGCGCTCGCTGAGGCGAGGAGCGTCCCATCTGGGGAGAAGGCCAGAGCGTTCACGGCACCCGTATGCCCTTCGAGCACCTTCGCGAGCGTTCGCTCTTGTCGGTTCCAGACCTTGATCATTCGGTCCGCTCCCGCTGAAGCCAACCACTCGCCATCCGGGGAGAGCGCGAGCGCGAGGATGCGCGCTTCATGAGCCGGCAGCGCATCGAGGGCGCGCCCATCGGGAAAACTCCAAAATCGGATCACGCCATCGAACCCCGCCGAGATCAGTTCGCGCTCGTCCGGGGTCAGAACGAGCGCTTCCACGCGATCTCGATGTCCGCGTAAGATTCGCAGCGAGGGGTTCTCACCGACGCGCCAGAGGCGGATGTCGCGATCGGTGCTGGCCGAGACCATCAGTGTTTCATCGGCTGTGAAGAGGATCGCGTTGATGCCCATCTGATGCCCGACTTGGGTCGCGACCAGTTGCCCATCAGCCACGCGATGAAGATGGAAGTTTTCGTCGAGACTCCCGGACGCCAGCAACGTCCCTGAAGGCGAGAAGGCGACGAACGTGGTCGGACCGAAATGTCCCCAGAAGTGCCTGACGAAGCTCCCATCGGCGACGCGAAAGAGCAAGACCCATCCGTACTCTCCCGTTGTGGCGATGAAGTGACCGTCTGGCGAGAAAGCGAGACTCCGACCCGTGATGATTGGCCGAAGTTGCGACCGGGCGTGAAGCTCGCCCTCGCTCCCTCGGAAGGGCATTGGAAAGAGCAGGAGTCCCGCTAAGCAGAGAACACGCACGTTGCGCATGGCGATCTGCAGCTTCCGCATACCTCGTTCCCTCCGGTTAGGTGCTCGATAGGTTGGCGACTGAGCTTACGAGATTCATCCCGCGCCGTCAATGCGAGGCGCCCGGGACGAACGCCTCCCGCCTCAGATTGTGCGGGGGAACGGCATCTGAGTACAATAAGAGCCTATGGCGCGGCGGCTCTTCCTGGTGGACGGCATGTCCAACGTCTTTCGCGCCTATTACGCGATTCGCGGTCTGGCCACATCGCGCGGTCTCCCCACGAATGCCATTTATGGCTTCACGACCATGCTCCGCAAGCTCATCGTCGAGGAGAAGCCCGATTATCTCGCCGTCGTCTTCGATACGGGAGAGCCGACGTTCCGACACAAAATCTTCCCGCAATATAAGGCTAACCGAACGGAGATGCCGGATGACCTCGCGCTGCAACTTCCTTACATCCATAAGGTGTGCGAGGCCTTGGGCGTCCCCATCCTCGCGCTCCCCGGTTACGAGGCTGATGATGTCATCGGCACGCTCGCCCGACGAGCGGCCGATCAAGGGATGGACGTCGTCATCGTCTCCAATGATAAGGACCTCTGCCAACTGGTGAGCAAGAGCATCCGCATCCTCAAAGCCGATCGCCAGACGTACGTCTACTACGACGAGAAGGGCGTCGAGGAACGGTTAGGCGTGAGGCCGGACCAAGTCGTAGACCTGCTCGCCCTGTGGGGAGATTCGACGGACAATATCCCCGGAGCGCCGGGCATTGGAGAGAAGGGCGCCGTTCAAATCATTCGTCAGTTCGGCACGCTCGAACGCGCGCTCGCCAATTGGGAGAAGGTCGAGAAGAAATCCTATCGAGAATCACTGCGCGAGCACCGCGATCTCATCCTCACCTCGCGCGAGTTGGTGAGGATTCGAACCGATCTCCCCGTAGAGCTCGAGCTGGAGCAGCTTCGGTATCACGGCCCCGATCCGCATCGTGCGTATGAGCTGTTCACCGAACTGGAGTTCACCTCCCTGCTCAAAGACCTTGTGGACGTGGAGAGGGCCGCCGCCGAGAAGATCTCGGAAGTCGTGACGCGAGAGGCCGCCGGAGATTATCTCCAGGTCCAGGACGAATCCGCCCTTCGAAAATGGATGGAGCGCGTCTGGGCGACGGATCGCCTCGCCTTCTCCCTGAGGCGTGCGGAAGAGGGCATTCGGGGTCTGGCCCTGGCACTCGAACCGCATGCAGCCATCTACGTGGATCTCGCGACGTGGCCAGCGGCGTGGACGATCGTGCGTGAGATCTTCGAGAACGGATTGATCGCCAAGTGCACGCACGATGCGAAATCAGCGCTGAAGGCCTTCGCTCAGCTGGAGATCGAACTGGAGGGGAGGCTCGACGACATCATGATCGCCGCCTGGCTCCTCAATCCGAATCGGGGCCAATACGATCTCCACGCGCTCGCCCGCGAGCACCTGCGCCTCGAATGGGAGGAAGACCCCGTCCCCTGGAAAGCGAGCGCTCGGGAAGCCGACGTGATCCTTCGACTGCAGGACGTGCTTGCGAAGAAGCTCGCCGAGATGGATCTCGAACGCGTCTATCGCGAGATCGAACTCCCGCTCATTGAGATCCTCGCGGAGATGGAACGGATTGGCATCAAGGTGGACGTCGAAGCGCTTCGAGAGGCTTCGGAAGAGTTGGAGCGCGAGATCGAGGTGCTCACGCGGCGCATTCATCAGGTGGCGGGCCGCGAGTTCAACATCAACTCGCCACAACAGGTGGGAGAAGTCTTAGAAGCTCACGGATTGATCGTCACGCGACGGACGAAGAAGACGGGGCGCATCTCGACGAGTGCTGAGGTGTTGGAGGAGCTGGCCGAGGAGCATGAGTTGCCGCGCTTGATCCTTGAATACCGCGAGCTCGTGAAATTGAAGAGCACCTACATGGATGCCCTCCCTCGGCTGGTGAATCCGGCGACCGGGCGCGTGCACACGACCTTCAACCAGACGGGGACGGCGACAGGACGACTCTCTTCCGCTTCCCCCAACTTGCAGAACATTCCGGTACGTACCCCCTTGGGCCGCCGCATTCGTCGGGCCTTCGTCGCCGAATCCGGATGGCTCTTGCTCTCGGCCGACTATTCCCAGATCGAGCTGCGCATTCTGGCCCACATGACGGGCGATCCGGAGATGACCGAAGCCTTCCGACGTGGTCTCGACATCCACGCGCACGTCGCGCGAACGATCTTCGGCGCGCAAACGCCTGAGCAAGAGCAAGAGCTGCGACGTCTGGCCAAGATCGTCAACTTCGGCATCGCCTACAGTATCGGAGCCTTCGGCCTGGCACAGCGCACGGGCCTCTCGCGCCGAGAGGCGCAACGTGTGATCGAGAACTACTATCGCCTGTATCGCGGCGTGCGCCGATTCATGGAGTCGACGCCCGAGCAAGCGCGGCGAGCGGGATACGTCCGCACGCTCTTCGGACGCATCCGACCGATCCCCGACATTGTCAATAAGAATCCAAGCTTGCGCGCCCGCGCCGAACGCGAGGCGATCAATGCCCCCATCCAAGGGACGGCTGCGGATCTGGTGAAGCTCGCGATGATCCGCGTCCATCAGGCGTTGCGGAGACATGGCCTGAGGAGTCGCCTCCTGCTGCAGGTTCATGACGAGTTGCTCCTGGAAGTCCCCGAAGACGAACAGGAACGCGTCCCGCTGTTGGTCAAAACCGAGATGGAAAACGTGTGCCGCCTGAATGTCCCCCTCGTTGTCGAGATCGGAATGGGACGAAATTGGATAGAGGCAAAAGGGGAATAGCTCGCTTCCGCCGTGAACCTCAGCGAAATTCAGCTCTTTCTTCAGGGAGTCGGCCGTAGATCCACGTCAGCTCGCGCAAGCGTTGGCGAATCTCGTGCGTCACCATCTCCCAACGGAACCGCCAGCGCCAATTCCCCGTCGGTTGCCCCGGGCGATTCATGCGCGCTTCGCTTCCCAATCCGAGCACATCCTGAAGGGGGATGATGGCGATGTCGGCCACCGATCCAAGCGCCGCGCGGATGAAAGCCCAGTGCACGGGGCGATCGTCGAGATCGAGATACTTGCGGGCGAACTCTCGCTCACGCCGCACCAGTTCCGGCGCGAGCGTGCTCTCCTCTTCGCTCCACCATCCGAGGGTCGTATTGTTGTCATGCGTGCCTGTGTAGACGACGAGATCGCGCTCATGATTGTGGGGCAGGAACGATGCGGTACGTGGATCGCCGCCGAACGCGAACTGCAGGACGGCCATGCCAGGAAATCCGAAGCGTTTGCGGAGGGCTTCGACCTCAGGGGTGATCACGCCGAGATTCTCCGCGACAATGGGCAACTCGCCCACGGCTCGCTCCAGCGCTTCGAAGAGCGCTTCGGCCGGCCCTTTCACCCACCGACCCCGCACGGCCGTTCGCTCCGCCGCCGGGATCTCCCAATAGGCCTCGAACCCGCGGAAATGATCGAGTCGAATGATGTCCACGAGGCGCAATGCCCATCGCACGCGATCAATCCACCAGGCATATCCCGAACGGGCCATGACCTCCCACCGATAGAGGGGGTTCCCCCACAACTGCCCCGTCTCGCTGAAATAGTCCGGTGGGACTCCGGCGACGACCGTGGGATTGCCCCGTTCATCCAAATGGAACAGCTCGCGATGCGCCCAGACGTCGGCGCTATCATGGGCGACATAGATCGGAAGATCTCCCAGGATCCAAATGCCGCGCTCTCGACAGAAGGTACGAAGCGCGTCCCACTGGCGGAAGAATTGAAACTCCCAGTACTTCCACATCACGATCTCATCGGCTAAGGCCTCCCGCCATTGCGCCAGAGCCTCCGGCTCTCGATGAGCGATCGAGGGGGGCCACGCGGTCCAAACTGCTCCGCCGTGAGCGGCTTTGACGGCCATGAAGAGCGCATAGTCCTCAAGCCACCACGCGTTCTCCTGACAAAACGCCTCGAACGCTTCTCGCTCTCGATCCGATGCGCGCGCGACGAATAGCTGAAAGGATTTGCGCAAGCACGCCATCTTGAAGGGGATCACGCGCTCGTAATCCACGGTCCCCTCCGGGAAATCGGGGCCCTCAAGATCCTCGAGAGCAAGGAGGCCTTCTTCGACGAGCCGCTCCAAGCTGATCAACAAAGGATTGCCGGCGAAAGCGGAGAAGCCTTGATAGGGGGAGTCCCCATATCCCGTCGGACCAAGCGGAAGAATCGCCCAAATGCGCTGTCCCGTCTCGACTAGGAAATCCACGAACCGATACGCCTCCGGGCCGAGATCTCCGATCCCGTACCGGCTCGGCAACGAGGTGATGTGTAACAAGATGCCACTTGATCTCGGCCAACGCATACGGAAAGATGGTAAGGAGCACGGCCCATAGGTAACAAGTCAGGCAAGAGGGGTCACACCCGAAAAGGCGAGGCCTCCCTCACAGCCCCAATGCTCCTTTTGCGGCGGGTTCTCAACGCAAAGCGCCCGCGCCCGGCCATGTTGACGTCCGCCGCAAAGGGGTGTTATGCTCCCGCTGTCGATGGCCCCGGCCCGAAATTCGAAACGAAACGGCGGGAGGGAACGCCATGTCAGGCTTGACCGTGGGCGCGCTGCTTCCAGATGTCACGCTGACCAGTGTGGCGGGGCAACCGGTGAGGATTTCGGATTATCGAGGGCGGTATGCGCTCGTCTTACTCCTGCTGGGCGAATCGCGTGACGCTGCCCTTTTCGAGCGACTCCTCGCATTGGCCGATCGCTATGCGGAGATCCGTCAAGAAGGCGCCGAGGTCCTGGCGATCGTCCCGGGTCCGCGTGAAGCGGCGGAAGCGATCGCGCGAGCCCACCCCTTCCCCTTTCCCATCCTCGCGGACGCGGACAAGCGCGCCCATCACCGATACGAAGCGGTGGAGCGGGGGACGCTCCTGATCGCCGATCGCTATGGCGAGATTTATTACGTTGGTGTAGCCGCAGAAGGGCACTCACTCCCTTCCGTGGAGGAGATCCTCTCGTGGATCCGCTTCACGGAAGCACAATGCCCAGAGTGAGGGGTTTCGGAATGGCCGGCGTAGCCGGGCGCTACGCGAGAGCAGCAAAGTGGACACGGAGTCGGCGCGATGATCCGCCTCAAGCGCGTATATGATCCCCCGGACCCCGGGGATGGGCGTCGCTTTCTCGTCGAGCGCTTCTGGCCCCGCGGGATGAAGAAGGAGAGGCTCTCCCTGGATGCGTGGGTGAGAGACGTCGCTCCCAGCGATGCGCTGCGCCGATGGTTCGCCCACGATCCGAAGAAGTGGGAGGAGTTCCAGCGCCGCTACTTCGCTGAGCTGGATCGAAAGCCGGAAGCCTGGCGGCCGCTGCTGGAAGCCGCGCGTCAAGGGACAATCACGCTGCTTTACAGCGCTCGCCATTTGGAGCACAACAATGCCGTCGCTCTGCGCGCGTATCTCAAAAAGAAGCTGGACCTCGCAGGGAGTCGCGGACGGTGACGGCCCGTCGGGAGGAACGGAAGTCTCCCATGGGCCTCATGCGCGTCGCTGTCGCATGCGGACGGTTCGCAGGCGATTGAGCGCGGCGGCGATCTCGTAGCGGCGCGGGCGAGCGAAATTTCCGGGATGGGCTTCGCCTCGCCGAAAGGGATCAAGCACCTCCAATCCCTCGCGTTCGAAGAGTTGCTCCAACTCATCCAAGATCTCGCGCACCGTGCGGCGCCCATTCATGAACCGCTCCGCCGCACAATGGAGCGCATAGCCGATAGCGCGCGTCTGACTGATGTCTACAATCTGCTCCACGGCACGAAGATCGATGGCCGCCTCGCCGAAGAGGATGAGGTCCACAGCCTTCGCCTCGATCCTCACCTCACGGCGTCCTCGCGATGGATCGAGGCTCTCGGCCAACGGGATGCGTTCGATGATCCGCTCAAAGGGCTGCGCGACTTCGCGGCGTCGCTCTGTGGGAAACGCGCGAACGACGCGCCGCGCCTGTTCCGTCAGGTCCTCCGGCACATATTCCCGCATCAAGATGACCGTATCCGCGACATCCAGATAATCCCCCGATCCCCCCATGACGAGGATCGTTGAGACGCCGAACCGCTCATACAACTCACGCACGCGATCCACAAACGGCGTGATCGGCTCCAACGCCTTCGCGACGAGCGCCTGCATCCGCGCATCTCGCACCATGAAATTTGTCGCCGACGTATCCTCATCGATGAGGAGCAAGCGCGATCCGGCCTCCAGCGCTTCCAAGATGTTGGCCGCTTGACTCGTGCTCCCGCTCGCGTTCTCCGTTGAGAAGTCATCCGTCCGCTGCCCATAGGGCAGCTCACTGATGAAGGGCGTGAGGTCCACGCGTTCGATACGCCGCCCATCTTCGGCGCGAATTGTGACAGCATCCGCGCGCGTGACGACATATTCGCGCCCATCGCCGGGAATATGTGGGTAGACGCACCGCTCCAGAGCGCGCAGCAGCGTCGACTTCCCATGGTACCCCCCACCGACGATCACGGTCACCCCTTCGGGAATCCCCATCCCCGTGAGCGTCTCCTGCATGCGCCCACCGTAAGAAACGGGATTCGGCACGGCGACCGTCACGCGCAACGATTCCGGCGAACGAAAGGGGATCGCGCGTTCAAGCGGTAACTCGCTGACCCCACTGCGACGCGGCAGGATGGCGCCATCGGCCACGAAGGCCACGAGCCGTCGCTCGCGAAGTTGCGCTCGAATCGCCTCCTGGTTCTCCACACACTCGACGAAACGCCGACACTCCGACTGCGGGAGCTCCGACCAGAACAAACTCCGCCGCATGATCTCCGGGACTTCGCGACAGAGCATCTCCTCCGCCTGCCGCCCGAGCACCGTACGTCCGGCCGCCGGTAACCCCAATTGGAACCGACATTCGACCCATTCGGACTGCACGCGAACAGCCGTCCGCTCCAACACTTCCTGCCCCCCGGCATCCACCCAAATCAGTCCGCTCTTGCCCGAACCCCGATGCCCGCGACTCACGGCCTCGATGCTCTGGCGCACCCGCCGTGCCAGGAAATCCTCGAGCGCCAGACGTCGAACCACCGTGCTGTAGAGATCCGCCGGGAAACCCGCCCGACGCCCCTCCACACGCACTCGCATCTTCGAGGGAGGAGCGAACGGATCGCCTTGCACGTGATCCACGTAGAGCACCCAACCAGGTCCCTCGTAGGCTCCTTCGATCTCCTCATACGCTTTGTATCCGCGCCCATTCAATCTGTTGAGCAATCGCCGAAGCTCCTCCAACGTTCGCATCCCGTGTCCCCCTCATCAGGAAAGCTCCTTGAACGACGACATTTTGGCCGCGAATATCCCTGCCGGTCAACGGGAGGGAGCCGAATCAGCACCCCACATGAGAGCCGGCCCCTTGACAAATCGCGACTTGGCTCCTAGTATGAGAGGCGATTCATGTGTCATGCAACGAACGATGAATCGAAGCGATGCCTACAGTCACGGCGAACGATCTGGACATCTTCTATGTCGAGCAGGGACACGGAGAGGCGGTCGTTCTCATCCCTGGCCTTGGCGGCGATCACTTCCTCTGGCGTCGCCAGATATCCGCCTTCGCTTCGTATTTCCGGGCTATCGCCATGGACAATCGCGGCGCGGGCCAGTCGGATCAGCCAGATATCCCCTACTCGATCGAACAAATGGCCGATGATGTAGCCGGGTTACTGAATGCCTTGGGGATTGGGCGGGCCCATATCGTGGGGGCCTCCATGGGCGGTTTCATCGCCCAGATGTTCGCCTTGCGCCATCCCAACCGGCTCCATCGCCTGATCCTCTGCTGCACCTCATACGGGGGGCCGAATATGGTTCCTCCACCTCCCGAAAACCTGACGGTCTTTACCCATCGGACCGGGGATCCGGAGACGGATCTGCGGCGGGTGTGGGCGGTCTCGGTGACAGAGCGGTTCCTCTGCGAGCATCCCGAGGCGCTGGAGGAATATGTGGCCTGGCGAGTGGCCCACCCGCAGTCACCTCACGCGTATCAGCGTCAGCTGGCGGCTGCCATGGCCTTCGATCTAAGGGCGCGGGTTCACGAGATCTGCGCGCCCACCCTGATCGCCCATGGAGCGGAGGACCGAGTAGTCCCGCTGGAGAACGCCCGGCGCCTCCACGCCCACATCCCTCATAGCCGTTTGGTGATCTTCCCAGAGGCGGGCCATCTCTTCTTCATCGAGAAGGCTGAGGCGTTCAACCGGATCGCGATCGCGTTCCTGAAAGGCGAGGAGGTTTCCCTATGATCCCAGCCGCTGACTGGCTGGCGAAGCGGGCCCGACTCTCTCCGAATCGCGTCGCTCTGATTGAGGCAGCCATCGGGCGACGGGTCTCTTATGCCGAATGGAACGCGCGGGCCAACCGCGCGGCCCATGCGCTGCAAGCTCTGGGGCTGCGTAAAGGGGATCTCCTGGCGATCCTTTCCACCAACCGGCTGGAATATCTGGATCTGCTCTTCGCCTGCCAGAAGATCGGGGTGATCCTGCAGACCCTGAACTTCCGGCTGGCGGTTCCCGAGCTTCGGGTTCTGCTACAGGACATCCCTCCCCGCGTTCTGATCTACAGCGGGGATCTGGCAGAGAAGGCTGCTGCCTTAGAGGAAGTCGCCCCGGTGATGATCGCCTTCGACGAGCCAATCCGGGGCGCTCACCATCGATGGCTGGATCTGCAGAGTCAGGCCTTCGATTGGCCAGCGGATCCGGCCCCACTCACCCTGGACGATCCATGGGTGCTGTGTTACACCGGCGGAACTACCGGCTTGCCGAAGGCGGCGATCCTCACCCATGGCACCATCACCTGGAACGCGGTCAATACAGTGATGAGCTGGGGGTTGCGGCCGGACGATGTCGCGATCCTGAATGCCCCTCTCTTCCACACCGGTGCCCTCAATGTCTTCACTACCCCACTGGTCCACATCGGCGGCACTTCCATCCTCTGCCCAGCCTTCGATCCAGATCAGGTCTTCGACCTGCTGGAACGAGAACGAATCACGCTCTTCTTCGGCGTTCCGACAATGTTCATCCGCCTCCAACAACATCCTCGATGGGAGCGAGCGGATTTCTCCCGTTGCCGTATTGTGATCGGCGGTGGTGCCCCGTGTCCCATACCAGTCTTTGAGCGCTTCTTTGAGAAAGGTGTGCCCTTTAAGACCGGCTACGGATTGACTGAGGCCGGGCCCAACAACTTCTGGTTGCCAGATGAAAAAACCCGTCGCAAGCTGGGCTCAGTGGGAAGCCCGCTCTTCCATGTGGACGTCCGGGTAGTCCACGATGGCCGCGATGTTGGGCCTGGCGAGGTAGGGGAGCTGTGGATCCGTGGCCCCCATGTGATCCCTGGTTACTGGAACCGCCCGGAGGAGACGGCGCGCACGATTGTGGAAGGCTGGCTACGGACGGGGGATCTCGCGCTATTCGACGAGGACGGGGATTTCTACATTGTTGGTCGGATCAAAGACGTGATCATCTCGGGCGGAGAGAACATCTATCCGGCAGAGGTCGAAAGCGTGATGCTGGGGCATCCGGATGTGGCGGAGGCCGCGCTCATCGGAGTGCCGGATCCCGAATGGGGAGAAGTCGGGCGGGCGATCGTCGTGCGTCGGCCGGGGAGCGCGTTGACGGACGTGGAGCTACTGGCTTACCTGCGGACTCGTTTGGCAGGCTATAAGGTGCCTCAATCGGTGGTCTTCGTCGAAGAGCTGCCTAAGACCGGAGCCGGAAAAGTCGATCGAATGGTGCTGAAAGATCAATATGGGACCCAACGTGAATGAGAAGAGCTCGCGCGTGGGAGGGACGCGGGCGACCGTCGTCGGTATCGCCGGCTTGGGCATTTACCTACCAGAGCAGGTGATGACGGCCGAAGAGGTGGCCGCCGCTTCCGGCATTCCTGCCGAGGTGATCCGAACGAAGTTCGGGTTGAATCGGAAGCACATCGCCGATGTAGCCGGGAAGGGGGAAACAGTCTCCATGATGGCCGCCGAGGCCGGACGACGCGCCTTACAAGATGCTGGGATAACACCAGAAGACGTGGATGCCCTCATCTATTTCGGGAGCATGCACAAGGATTACGACGTCTGGCTGGCCGCGCCGCGGATCCAAGAGCTTTTAGGAGCCCGACGGGCTTATGCTTTTGAACTCAGCAACGCCTCGGCCGGCCTTCCCTTTGCCCTGAAGGGGGCTCGCAGCTTGATGCTCGCGGACTCCTCCCTGCACCACATGCTGTTGGTGGCCGCTTCCACCGAGTCCATGCTTCTGGACTACACCAATCACCGCTCGCGTTTTATGTTCAACTTCGGCGACGGAGCAGCAGCATGTGTGCTTCGGCGAGAATATCGGCGCAATATCGTCTTGGAATCCGCACTCCTCACGGACGGACGTTTCGCCGACTTCGTTCGCGTCCCGGCCGGTGGCTCTTTGCTCCCTCCCAGTCCTGAAACTCTCAAGCGCCGATGGCACTACTTCGACGTCACGGATCCGATCCGGATGAAAGAGATGCTCGATCCCATTACTCTGGACCATTTCGCGCGGGTGATCCACGAAGCCCTGACTCGCAGCGGGTGCCACCACCTTGACTTCCTCATCCCATTGCACACAAAACGGTCGCTGTTTGAGGCGCTGCTGTCAGCTCTTGGACTGACGGATTCCCAAGCGATATACCTTTCGGACTATGGCCATCTCTCGGCCGTTGATCCCTTGCTGGGGCTTTATCTCGCCCGACAAGAGAAGCGATTGCGAGACGGCGACATCGTGGTCCTGGTGAGTGCCGGGATCGGATACTCATGGGGGGCTACAGTGATCCAATGGGGAAGTTCGCATGAGTGATCTCTACGTTGGTGCGACCGCTTCATGGTCGAAGACGATCACGAGCGCGGATGTTCAAGCCTTCGCCACACTGAGTGGGGATGATAATCCTCTGCACGTGGATGAGGCCTTTGCCCGAAACACGCGCTTTGGACGGCCCATCGTTCACGGAATGCTGGTGGCCAGCTTGATCTCAGCGGTCTTGGGTCGGCAACTCCCTGGGCCGGGAACGATCTACCTCAGCCAGAGCCTGGAGTTCCTTCGACCAGTTTATCCGGGCGATACGATCACCGCCACTGTAGAGGTGGTTCGCGTTCGTGAAGATAAGCCCGTGGTGACCTTGATCACGCGCTGCACGAACCAAAACGGGGAAGAGGTCGTGCGCGGTGAAGCCGTCGTCCTCGCCCTGAGGAGCTCATGGGCCCGAGAGGAGGGCGATAGCGGTGGCCCTGCGCTTCACCTACCTTGACATCTCCTCAACCTCTGCTACGCTTTCCCCTCGATGGAGATGATGACGCGCGTGGCAAAAAAAACGCGAGCTCCTTCGACCGCGAGAGGGTTAGCAACGCGAGAGCGCCTCTTGGCCGCGGCCCAAGAGATCTTCGCCGAAGGGAGCTATCATGAGGCCTCCGTCTCCGCCATCTGTCGCCGCGCGGGCGTCGCGTTGGGGACGTTCTATCAATACTTCGCCGATAAGGAGGCGATCTTCTCGGAGCTGGTCGCGCGTGCCAGCATGACCCTGCAAATGGAACTCACCGGCGCCTTGCGCTCCGGAGGCGATCTTCGTACGCAACTGGATCGCATCCTGACGACATTCTTTATGTTCATCCGCCACAATCGGGCTTCTTATCAGATCTTTCGCGAGGTGGAATTCGTCAACAAGCGTATGCACCATCGGTTCTATGACGGACTCCTCGCGCTCTTGAGGGAGTTCCTCACCGAGCAGCGTCGCCGAGGACAAGTCCGCGCGCTCAACCCTGAGGTCGCAGCCGTCACCTTGATTGGTGTGGCGTACTTCCTGACCCTTCGGTGGCTCATCCTCAGTCCGGGTGATGTCCCCGAATCCGTTCGCCATACAGCCGTCGAGTTCCTCATGCACGGCGTAGACAGCGGGCGCCCTTTGGTCTCCCCCCCTCAACGCCCTGTAGCTGCTCCACCTGAGGAAGTCGCCACGACGCAAGCCCCGACTCGCGGCGAGTTGTCCCGTCGGAAGCTTCTGCAGGCTGCAAAAATCTACTTCAGCCGCAAAGGTTTTTACGCCACGTCCATCGCCGAGATCACACGGCGCGCCGGCGTCTCGCTCGGAACCTTTTACCTCTACTTCTCCAGCAAGACCGAGATCCTCGACGAACTCGTTCGCGACCTCAACACGCAATTGCGCCGGAATGCCCGCACGGCGATCGCCGGCCTCACCGATCGTCGCGAGATCGAGCGGGAGGGGTTTCGCGCCTTCTTCGACTTCATTCGCCGAAACCGCGAAGCGTATCGCATCGTCCGAGAGGCCGAATTCGTCTCCCCATCCGTCGCTCGCTGGTACTTCGAGCGATTAGCCCGAGGATACATCCGTGGGCTTCAGGAAGGGATGCGCCGAGGAGAGATTCGCCCGCTCGACGCCGAGACGCTGGCGTATAGCCTTATGGGAATTGGCCACTTCCTAGGCCTGCGTTGGGTCGTCTGGTCCCAACAGTCCTCGCTGCCCAAGCACGTCTTCAACCAAGCCATGGACTTGATCCTTCACGGGCTGAAAGGGACCACGCACTGATAACAGTGGAGGCACCTCGCCTGGCGTCACCCTCGCAGCGGCAACCGCGCCTTCGGTCACTGCCAGGATATTAAGCCAAAAATCACTGCATAAGTTCGGAGACCTTTGGCACTCCTTTGATGACGGAGGAGCGCCATGCAAATGCTTTGTTGAGTAACCTCCAAAATTTGGATCTCCAACTTTTGATGACACACCTACCTCCGACCGTTAACCAGCAGAGAGAGTAGAGCTCAAAGCACCTCCTAGTGGTACACTTACTCATGGCGGTGTATTTCCTCCCTTCTTCGTTTAGAAGGAAGGATGCACCGCCTTCAGCAAGATTTCCACACCTTTTGAGTTTCCCTCAGCGATAGTCGCTCGTGCTCAGCCACCCGCTCACCGTTTGCCCCATGTCGATCAATGTGACCGTGCACCCCCCACCGCCACCTGACGCGGCCAGGCTCAGTGTGCAATTTCCGGTTCTGTTCGTATTATAGGAGACTCGGTCAAACAGCACAACGCCTGCGAAAAGCTGCCTGAACCTTGCGCCTCAAGCTTTTCGCTATGGAGTTTTTCCAGTAATACGAGTCCCCTCGGCTTTCCCGATTCAATTCTCCGCATCAATGCCGAAGTCGAAGAGCTTGCCGGTACTCGCGTTCTGCCAGGCGACGGCCGTCCCGGCATAAAAGAAGCAATACTCACCCGGTTTCAGCGGTCGTTCGGGAACGACCTTATAAATCCCAGGCGCCATCTTTTCAAATCGGATCGGGATTGTATCTTCGGAGC
>CALHAI010000019.1 GCA_937934295.1 uncultured Blastocatellia bacterium | reverse complement strand
CCTGAGTCATCGGCACACTCCTTGTGGCCTCCCACCTCGGCGGGAAGCCTTCTCTTTCTCAGGACAAGGATTGCGCCCGATCTTCGTCTCTCATTCAAAGAACGATCAGACCTTCGCTTCGGCTGCGTGAGTCCTGACTTTTATTCCCGTGTGATGAACTCTCGCTCCAGAGCCTCCAACGTCTCTACAATTCCCGTATAGGCCAGCTCCGTGTGCGACGCCATCGTCGGCCCGATGAATCCCTGACGGCGCCATTCGTCAGCCTTGGCCTGGACTTTCAACCGTGTCTGATCCCACACAGGTCCGCCGAACATATCCACGCACTCCTCGGCGAAGCGTCCTTCGGCGTCCATGGAGAAGGCCAGGCAAGAGACGATCGGCAGGCAGAATGGCCCGGTCACAGGCGTGTTGATGGGAACGGGCATAATCGGCATCACGTGCGATCCGCGGGCATCGCCAGCGACGAAGTGCCCCAGCAAGAATGGTTCGACGATCTCCTCGGGAGCCGGGAAGATGCCCTGCGTTCGAACGATCGCCACCGGGTCGTCCTTACCCGTATAGCGGCCGGCGATATTGTGCAGACGCGTGGCCGAGACGGCGACGATCTGCTCATCGGGCTTATAGCGCGAATGGATCGCCTCAACAGCAAACCGATCCGGGTTTTGCAGGAGCGTCGCCACATCCCAGATGCGCTCGGGGACATCGAGTCGAATGATGCGGTCCTTGTCCTTGGCATCCATGTCAATGATGGTGAAGGTGAAGCCCCGATGCATCTTCGGGTTGAGGAGCAATCCGCCGTTGTGCATGGGATCGCAGAAGGCGGCATAGAGGGGATAGTTGTACGCGCCCGGACTGCATTTGTCCGCGGCGAACACGAGAAAGGCCTCTGCGGGCCGATCCTTGCTCTGGGGATCGCGCTCGAATTCGATCTCCGCGACCGCCGGACCCGCGCCGCGAATGTTCCCCGAGGGCGCGTCTACCAAGAGGTCTTGTCCGGCACCATACAGCCCTTGCTTTCGAGCGACCTCGGTCGCCGTCAGGAAGCATTCCCAGGCGAAGCGGTGCACGACCGGCGCGCCCACGCCATGCATGTGGCTCATGATGAGCGCGATGTCATCGCCCGTGAACGTGATGAGCCCATCAATGAGTAGCCCCTTGGATTTGGAACATGCCGCTTTCATCTCCTCCCGAATGACGTGAAGCATGCGTTCGGATGGACGCGTGTGCCCCCCAATGGAGCCCACATCGGCTTTGATGACGGAAAGCGTGACCCTCATGGCTGTCCTCCCTCCTGAAGAAGATTCATCACCCAACCTCCGAATCATCCCGAATTGGGACGCTTATTATACCATTCGGGGATGTCGCCCGGAAACCGCGCGTTCATCCTCGAAGCGAGAGAGGGGTAAATCGCACCTTGTGATCGTAGACGTTCACGCCCTCTTCCCGCTTCAAAAACGCCACAATCGCGTAGGTCGCCGGCGTCATCGCGGCCTCATAGAGCGACTTCGCGAGCCACTTCGTGAGAAAGGCGCGAAGGAGTGCCGCGGTCGGGATCGTTCCGGCAAAGGCCAGCGTCAGAAACAGCAGCGAATCCACAGCCTGGCCGACAAGCGTGAAGCCGATCGTGCGCATCCAGAGCCAGCGTCCACAGGTGAGAAGCTTCATGCGGGCGAGCACGTGGGCATTCGTGAATTCGCCGAAGAGATAGGCCAGGAACGAGGCGATGAGAAGGCGTGGGGTTGCCAGCAGTTGTCGTTTTTGTTGTCATTCAGCTATGAAGCTCTCTGACCGGTCTACAAGTCATGGGTCGAAGAAGCAGGAAGTGGCCGGTTATGCGTCTTGCCTTGTACGGCGAAACGTATGACTGTGAGTCGCAGAACGGTATATCCGAGGATGCGCTCATACGTCGCTTGTCCGTCCCAAAAGGGCACTGGCGGCAGGACTTGACCGATCCAAATGGCCACGACCGTGAGCACGTTACAGAGGAAGCCGAGCCAGATGACGCGCCGCGCCTGGGCGTAACCCTGCACCTCCGTGAGGACATCGCCGAAGATGTGGCTGATCGGGAAGACGCAACCGGGACGACCCATCCGCGAGGTTCCACGAGTTTGACGCCCATGATGTTCGCCGTGATCAAGCACGTGATGGAATCCAGCGGTTACGAGCACGAACCAGATCGAATATCCGCTCGTATCAGAGGTTGAACCGCTTCTCATCCGACTGCCTTCGGGTCAATTCGTGCAAGAGCTCTTCCGCGCGCCGTCGCTCTCGCTCGCGACTCTCCCGATCCAGCTCGAAGCTCACGCGAAGATGATCTCCGGCGACCACATCCGGCGGCAGATACCGAAGCGGGATGTCGAAGCGGATGCGGTCGTCCTCATACAGATAGCACACGGCGATGTCCTCTTCGATGCGGTCCACGACGAGCTTCATAGACTGTTCCTCCAGCGCGTGGGATCGGCTCGAACCTCGTGCGCGCGGGGCTTCCGACGAGATCCGGAGCTGCCCGCGAAGGCTGAGGCCAATCTGCGGGGACGGCCGAATCTCCTTTGGCCCGCAAGCGCGGGCGCCGTCCGCGCCAGAGGTCTTCGGCAGCCACGGCTCGCTCGGTGTGAACCTCATATCGGCGTCCATCGCTTCGAATCACGATCTCGCCTTCGAGATCGGTGCGATGCAGCTCGCGTACCCAGCGGCGCAGCCGATCGAGCGTCTCTTGCGCCGGATGGCCGTACGCATTGTCCGCACCGCAGGCGATGAGGGCGACCTCCGGGCGCACGCGCTCCAGGAAGGGACGCGTCGTCGAAAAGCGCGATCCGTGATGGGCGACCTTGAGCACGCGCGCTGCGAGCGGCTCCGTACCGTTCTCTTGTTCGACAAGGCGATCCTCGGTCTCGCGTTCGCTGTCTCCGGTGAAGAGTATGGAGAACGCGCCATAGCTCAATCGCGCGACGATCGAATTGGCGTTCTCGTCGCTGCGCGTTCCCTGAAATCGCGTCGGGAACGGCGCCAGGATCGCGAGCCTCACGCCTGCGCCGATTTGAAACTCCTGTCCGGCTTCGGCGACCACGAAGCGAATCCCCTTCTCCCGAATCTTCTCCAACATGCGCGTGTACGTGCGTGTCGGATACGGTTGACCACTGTCGAGAAACATCCGAACGGGAACAGCATCGAGCACGGCCACCATGCCGCCGATATGATCGGCATGCGGATGAGTGGCGATGATGAGATCGAGTTGCAGGACGCCATATCGAGTGAGCGCCTCGCGCACGCGATCAGCAGCTTCCGGCGGTCCCGCATCAATGAGCACCGCTTTGCGCTCCGGGGTGAGGATCAGGAAACTGTCTCCCTGTCCGACGTCGAGAGCAACGATGGTCAGCTCGCCCACTGGCGGAGACGGCTCGCGCCGCCACACCTCGAAGCGATGGAACAGGACGGCCGCGATGAGGAGCAGCAGACCCAGAAGCAGCACCAGTAGCGTTCGACGCTGGTTTCGCTGAATCGCCGGGCGTGTTCCCCTTCGTCGGGCCATATCAGGATCGTTCGGACGTGACGGCCGGACTCACCCCCACCCCATGCCCCGCGCAGCGAACGCTGCGCGGCTCGTAGTCGGGAACGATCTCCGCCGGATAGCGTCCCGTATAACAGGCCGTGCAATAGCGCGTATCGTCCGGATCGCCACAAGCTTCAAGCAGCGAGGCGTAACTCAAGTATCCGAGGCTATCGGCTCCCAGGAACTGAGAGATCTCCTCAACAGACATCCGCGCGGCGATCAGCTCCTCCTTGCGCGGCGTATCGATGCCGTAGTAGCACGGAGCCATCGTCGGGGGGCAACTGATGCGCACGTGAATCTCTCGCGCGCCCGCTGTGCGGATCATCTGGACGATCTCGCGGCTTGTGGTGCCGCGCACGATCGAATCATCCACGAGCACGATACGCCGGCCTTCGAGCAGCTCGCGCACGGGATTGAGCTTGACCTTCACCCGCAGATTGCGGATCGCCGCGCGGGGCTCGATGAACGTGCGTCCGACATAGTGATTCCGAACCAGGCCGAAGACCAAGGGGATCCCGGACTCCATCGAATATCCGATGGCCGCCGCCACGCCGGAATCGGGGACCGGGACGACAACATCGGCCGAGGTCGGATGTTCCCGCGCCAGCAGCCGTCCGAGCAAATAGCGCGATTGGCTCACGGGGCGCCCGAAGACGATGCTGTCGGGGCGGGAAAAATACACGTGCTCGAAGATGCACTGCGTCGGGCGCTGTCGAGGAAAGGGGAATAGCGAGCGTACGCCCCGCTCATCCACAACGATCACTTCGCCCGGCTCCACATCGCGAAGGAGCGTGGCTCCGATCAGATCGAACGCGCAGCTCTCGGAGGCGAAGACCATGGCTCCATCAAGCGTTCCAACAAGCAGCGGTCGAAAGCCGCGCGGATCGCGCACGGCGATGAGCGCGCGCGGCGTCGCGAAGAGCATGGAATAAGCGCCGTCCAACCGCGCGAGGGCTTCGATGATCGCGCCCAGGAGATCGCGCGCGCGCGAACGCGCGATCAGATGCAACACGACCTCCGTATCGCTCGTGGATTGAAAGATCGCGCCCTCGCGCTCCAGCTCCGCGCGCACGCGCAGCGCATTCGGCAGATTTCCGTTGTGACAGACGGCGATCTGCCCACCGTGGAAGCTGACGACCATCGGCTGCGCTTCGCGCACGCTCACTTCGCCCGTCGTCGAGTAGCGCACATGTCCGATGGCCAATCGGCCCCGCAATCCGGTGAACGTCTCTTCGCGGAAGACCTCGCTCACATATCCCAGGCCACGGACGACGTGCAGGCGCTCCCCATCGGATGTCGCGATGCCCGCCGATTCCTGCCCCCGATGCTGCAAGGCGTAGAGCCCATAATAGGTCAAGCGCGCCGCTTCCTCGTGGTCGGAGATGCCGAAGACGCCACAAGCTTCGCGGAACTTCTCTTCATTCATGGCCGATCCGCCTTCGTAACGACCTGCTTTTACTGCACGCCGTCGGAAAAGTCAATGGCGCAGTGAGTCCTTGTGCCTGACTTCTTTCAAAGAGTCCCCATATCGCACGCACTGTTGGATCGCCCACTCAAGGGTATCAGCGTGCGCGGCGATGCGATACCGCTGCACGGCCGCTTCGCGCGCGGCGCGCCCCATCCGCCGTCGCAAGTGTGGGTCCTCCAAAAGCGCGCGCAAGCGATCGTACCACTCTTCCGCTGAACGGACGAGGAATCCCGTGATGCCATCCTCGAGGATCTCCGTGACGGCGCCGACGGCTGAAGCGACCGTCGGAATGCCCACGGCCATGTATTGGATCGCCTTCAAGCCGGATTTCCCCATCGCCCATTCGTCCTCACGCAGCGGATACAGACCGATGTCCAAGGAGCGAAAGTCTTCGATCTCGCGCTCCAAGGCCCATCGCCGATTCTCCACTTCGACCGTGCGCAAGCGAACGGGTTCCGTCCCCCCGACAACGAGCAGGCGAAACGCGAAGCGTCGCCCCAGCTCTTCGAGCACGGGCAGAATCGCCTTCAGATAGTGAAACGTCGAATGGCTCCCGATCCATCCGAGCACAGGGGGATCCGAGGACATCGCTTTCGGCGTGAACTGATCGGTGTCCACGATGGTCGGCAGCAGAATGACCGGTTTCCCTCTCTCGCGCGCGTAGTCGGCGATGTGCCGATTCCCGGCGATGACGACGCTGGCCCACCTGATGAGCCGATCGGTCTTACCGAACCATTTGAGCGGGCGAATCCACCATCCGTAGGTGGGGCTCACATACGGCACGAATGTCGCATCGTCGAGGTCAAGAAGCATCGGCTTGCGCCATCCCCGAGCGATGAGCCATTCCAGGATGGGAGGACCAAGAGGCAAGGCTTCGCGTTGTATCCACACAAGGTCGGCGCGCGCTGCTCGAAGGAGCGCGCGAGGACTCCGCACCAGAGCGGTCAGTAACCCCGTGACCTTCTTCCTCCAATGTCCGCGTTCGTAGAGGATGGCGAAGACATCGCCGGAGAAGAACGTCTGTAACTCCACGTCTATCCCACGAGCCGCAAGCCAGGGCGCATATTGCGCGACGCGATAGCGGGTCGCCGCGGCTTCGATCGGATAAGAGGCGAGCGCGAGTACTCGAAGGCGCATAGAGCTGTGCGGTGGCTCATCGTCATTCATTTCACCCGGTCAGGCAAAACGAATGACCGGCCATCCCTGCGTCATTGATCAGGTGCTCGTGGACCGGGTTCGAGACCCGTTTCCGCCTTGTTCACTGTCGCCCATATTTTCGCGAGCAGTTCTCAACCCTCCTGAAATCGACGAGGCGAGCGAAGGCGCAAAAGGCCGCTCCCTCTTCGATTCCGTCGGCGCCGCGCGCTTTCGCTGTTGCCAGCCGGCGACGATGAAGATGAAGAGGAAAACGAGAATCTGCGCGCGCTGCCGATAGGCCGTGCCCACGTTCCCCTGAAAGAGCGCATAGACGAGGGTCAAGCCGCCCACGAAGAGAAGGATCGCGAAGGTGTCCGCCAGCTTCCGCCGCACGGCGATGGCGAGTCCTCGAAGGAGCCACGGGAACATCCCCCACCACAGCACCATCTCCGGCAGCGTGATGGCTTGACGCACGTTAGCGATAGACCACGGGAAGGGAGCCAGGAGCAAATACACGAGGCCGATCGGGAGAAAGCGCAGGGCTCCGCCGAGCGTGGAAACATCCGCCTCCGGCGCATAGCCCGATTGCGCGAATCGCGCCAATTTCGTCCGCGACAGGTGAAGCTGCTCGAGCACGCCCTCGATCGAGAGCCCCTGCAACTCGCGCTCCAAAAGACCCAAGCGGTTCAGGGCGAGCAAGAACACAAAAGCCAGAACCATTTGCGCGAAGAGTCCGATGACCAGACCGCGCTTATGTCCCACGAAGGAGAAGAGCGCTGAGAACGCCACGATGTAGAAAACATAGTTGCGCAGCGGGTGCAGCGGCAAAAGGGCGAGGAAGAAAAGGGTGAGCCATGCCAGAGAGAACCGCCGATGCAGGACGAGGACGGCATAAAGGGAGAGAAGCGTGCAGAAGATCACGAGCGCATCCTTCAGAAGCTGTGCCGACCAGAGGACGAGCGACGGGAAGCCCGCCGTCAGCAGAGCCGCGCCTCGCGCCACACGCCGGTCGAAGGTCAAGGCGGCGATCTTGTAGATGAGGACGGCGTGCAGAGCACCGATCACGCAGTTAGTGAGGACGACGAGAAAGGGCGCGCGTCCGAACACGACGTACAAGGCGGCGACGACGTAGAAGTAGCCGGGCTGACTGGCCGGACGCACAGGGAAGGCCGTTTCGCCCAGCCAAGAGCGGGCGATCGCCCATCCCACCCAGTCGTACGTCCCAGCATCGCCGCCGAAGAAGCTCTCCAGATTCAAGAGCGCAATGAACGAGGCGACGGCCACGCGTAAGCCGAGACCGAGGAAGAAAACGCGTTGAAGGAATCGCCGCTCCCGTCCGCGCTCCTCACCGGCGGGATCACGCGTGACCGAGGCCGTCTTCTCCATACCTGTCGGTCTTCAGGAGAGCAGGCGAGCGCTTGAAGCTCGTCCATCAATGAACTCTCGGAACCACAGCTCGAGCACGAGCAGGGTCCAGAGCAGCATCGTGAAATCGGCGCGTCCTTGCTGATGCGCGTCCACGAGCGCGCGCACGACCTCCGGGCGGAAGAGCCCGCGCGCGCGGGCGCGTTCCGAGAGCAGCAGCTCGCGTGCGAAGTCGCGCCATTCCCGACGCAACCATCGCCCAATGGGGACGCCAAAACCCTGCTTGCGCCGCGCGAGCGTCTCCGGCGGCAGAATCCCCTGCATGGCACGCCGCAAGAGATACTTGCCCCGCCCGCGCTTCAGCCGGTACGCGTCCGGCAAGCGCGCTTCCCACTCCAGCAACTCATGATCGAGCAATGGCGCACGCGCTTCGAGCCCGTGCGCCATCGTCGCGATATCGGTTTTCACGAGCAGATCATTGGGCAGATACATGCACACGTCCGCGCGAAGGAGTGCGTCCAAAAGTCCTCCTTCCCTTTCCAGATGTCGCTCAAGGAGCGATTCCGGATAAAATGCGGTCGTGAGCGTGCGGAAGGCCTCGCTGTAGAGCTCCTGCCGCATATCCACATCGCACGCGCTCATCCACCGCGCATAGCGTTTCGGAGGCGACAGCGAAGCCGCGCGCAGAAAGCGTTCGGCGCGCTTCCACAGGCGTCGGTCCGAGAGCCATCGTCCGAAGACGGGCATCGCGAGGTGATGACCGAATGCGAACGCGTGGCTCAGGAGAGTCCACAGTGCGGGCGGCAGTCGCTCCGCCCATAGCATCGCGCGATAGCGATCATAGCCCGCCAATCCTTCGTCCCCTCCATCGCCCGTCAGCGCGACCGTGATCGCCGCACGCGCGAGCTTCGCCACAGAGTACGTGGGAATGGCCGACGCATCAGCGAACGGCTCGCCGTAGCGTCGAACGAGCTGCGGGAGAATCTCCAGGACATCCGGTCGAACGGTGAACTCGTAGTGCTCCGTTGCGAAATGGCGCGCGACGCGTCGCGCGTGTTCCCGCTCGTCGTAGTCAGCCTCATCGAATCCGATGGTGAAGGTCTTCACCGGGGCTGAGCTGGCCTCACTCATGAGAGCGACGACGGTGGAGGAATCGAGCCCGCCGCTCAAGAAGGCACCCAGGGGGGCATCACTGCGCATACGGAGGCGCACGCAGTGACGCGCGCGCGCGAGCCACTCGTGAACGGCCTCCTCTTCGCTCACCGGCAGCTTGGGGGAGAACGTCAACGTCCAATAGGGCGCGATCGCGATCTCCCCTGCGCGCCAGAGGAGCCGATGCCCCGGCTCCAACTTCCGAATCGCCTGAAAGGCCGTGAGCGGCGCCGGGATGTATGAGAGCGCGAGATACGCATGTATAGCGTCCCAGTTGATCTCGCGCGAGAGGGCCGGATGTTCCAGGAGCGCCTCCAGCTCCGAAGCGAAGATCAATTCGCCACCGACATGAGCATACACGAGCGGCTTCTCTCCCACACGATCGCGCGCCAGCAGCAACTGCTGCTGTTCCTCGTCCCACAGTGCGAAAGCGAACATGCCGCGAAGTCGCGCCAGGCTCTCCAAGCCATAGTGCTCGTAAGCGTGGACGATGACCTCGGTATCGCTCTGCGTCACGAACCGGTGGCCGAGCGCTTCCAATTCCCGGCGTAACTCGCGGTAGTTGAAGATCTCCCCATTGTGAACGATCCAGACCGTCCCGCGTTCGTTCGAGATCGGCTGATGGCCACCTTCTGGATCGATGACGCGCAAGCGGCGCACACCCAAGCCCACGCCGATCGCGCGGAAGTACCCCTCCTCATCTGGCCCGCGATGGGCGAGCCGGTCGCACATCCGACGCAGCACCTCTTGATCGGGAAGCGCGCCACGCGCATTCACGATTCCGGCGATTCCGCACATACGAGAGCAGCGATCACCTGGTGGGCGCGCGCGCGGGCCCAGGCGTCAGCCCGAAGGACATCCTCGATCTGGCGCGGTTCTTCCGGCTCATGGTCGCGCATCACGCGCTCGATCACCGTAGCGATGGCGAGGAAGGGGAGACGATGCTCCAGAAATGCGGCGACGGCCACTTCATTCGCCGCGTTGAGGACGGCGGGCATCGTCCCTCCGCGTCGCAAAGCTTCATAGGCCAGCCGCACGCAGGGGAAGCGTTCCAGATCCGGCGGGTGAAACTCCAAATGGAGCGCCAGGGAGAAATCCAGTCGCGGCAGCGGCGTCGGCCGCCGATCCGGATAGGTGAGGGCGTATTGGATGGCGTACCGCATGTCGGTCGGTCCCAGTTGGGCGAGGATCGAGCCGTCCACCAATTCGATCATCGAGTGCACGACCGATTGGGGGTGGATGAGAATATCAATCTGCTCCGGGGCGACGCCAAACAGCCAGTGCGCTTCGATGACTTCCAGCCCCTTATTCATGAGCGTCGCCGAATCAACGGTGATCTTCGGCCCCATGCGCCAGGTCGGGTGCTGCAACGCTTGCTCGGGGGTGACGCGCGCCAGTTCGGCCGCCGGCAGCGTGCGAAACGGTCCCCCCGAAGCCGTCAGGATCAAGCGCGCCACGTCGCGACGATTGACCCCTTGCAGGCATTGGTGAAGGGCATTATGCTCGCTATCCACAGGCAAAATCTCGGCGCCGGTCGCCGCCGCTTTCTCCGTCATCAATTGACCGGCCATCACGAGCGTCTCCTTGTTGGCCAAGGCGACGCGTTTGCCCTGTTCCAGGGCGCGATAGGTGGGCAACAAGCCAACGGCCCCGACCGTCGCCACAAGCACAATGTCCACGTCTGGAGCCGTCGCAAGGGCGATGAGCCCTTCTGGCCCATGTCGGATGTCCGGGAGCGCGCGCACGCCGCGTCGCTGCAACTCCGCGCGCAATTGGGCGGCCCCTTCAGCCGTCGCGATCGAAACAAGGCGAGGCGAGAACCGCGCGATCTGATCGGCGAGTCGCATGACGTTGCGCTGCGCTGCCAGGCCAATCACGCGAAAGCCTTCTAACTGCTCCAGCAGCGAGAGCGCGCTCGTGCCGATCGAACCCGTCGAGCCTAAGATCGCGATCCGCCTCATCGTGGGAAAGCCTCCGAATCCCGAGCTCCTCATGATAGGAGAATCCGGCTGTAGATGTAAATGATCGGCGCGTTGAAGAGGATGCTGTCGGCCCGATCCAAAATCCCTCCATGACCCGGGAGGAGCCGTCCGGCATCCTTCACCTTCGCGCCCCGTTTGAGCATGGATTCGATCAGGTCGCCGATCTGGCCGACCACGTTCAGAACGAGCGCGAGAGGGAGGACATGCTCCATGGGCAGATCGCGAAAGAACCAAAACTTCCCTCCAAGCGCGGCCAACCCGCTACCGAGCATACCTGCGATCGCCCCTTCGATTGTCTTGCCCGGGCTCACGCGCGGCGCCAACTTGTGACGTCCAAGCGCGCGCCCCACGTAGTAAGCTGCCGTATCCCCGGCGAAGATGATGAGGAAAAAGAGCGAGAGCAGTCGTGCGGCCGTCGTCGCGTCCACACTCACCCGCAGCAGGATGAGGAAGCCCAGAGCAACGGCGATGTAGAGCACACCGGCGACCGTCACGGCGCTCTCGGTGAGCGCAGTCTCAAAGCGCTCGGCCGTGAAGAGCGAGAATGCCAGCGTGAGCGCCAGAAGCAGCAGCAAGCTCCCCACGATCAAGAAGGCATTCTGTTGCTGAAACGCGAAGAGGATGACCAGAGCGGTCGCATATCCGAGCCCACGATCGGGACGGCAGCCAATCCGCTCGGCCAGCGCGTAGAATTCGCGGAGCCCCAGCAGCGTCCCCGCGACGACCCATCCGATCCAGTAGTATGGGTTCGCAGCCCACAGCGCGAAGATGAAGAAGGGGAGCAGAACGAGGGCCGTGAGCACTCGCCTCATCCTCACCTCCCTGCGTCGGTTGGGGAATTCCACATACGAGGATCGCTCACGGAAGCGCGGCTGTCCCTAATCCCCCATAGCGCCGCTCGCGCCTCTGATAGTCGATCAACGCCTGGAAGAAGTGTGCCGGTCGAAAATCGGGCCAGAGCGTCTCGGTCACGTAGAGTTCCGTGTATGCGATCTGCCAGAGCAAGAAATTGCTCACCCGCATCTCGCCGCTGGTGCGAATGAGGAGATCGGGATCGGGCAGATCGGCCGTGTAGAGGTATTGCGCGATGAGCGCTTCGGTGATGGCTTCCGGAGGCAACTGGCGCTCGCGCGCCTCGCGGTAGAGGTGGCGGAAGGCATCCACCAGCTCCATGCGTCCGCTGTAGTTGAGGGCGACAACCAGCTGCATCCGCGTGTTCGTCGCCGTCTCGGCCATAGCGCCGTGTAGCTCCTCGCGGATCGCGGCGTCCAATCCCTCCCATCGTCCGATGACGCGCAAACGAATATCGTGGCGCTTGAGCGTCTCCACCTCTTTTCGCAGGAATTCCCGAAGCAAGTTCATGAGCGCCTCGATCTCCTCCTGCGGTCGCTTCCAGTTCTCCGTCGAGAAGGCGTAGAGCGTCAGTACGGGAATGCCCAAGCGCGCCGCTGTCTCCACGATCTGACGCGCGGCTTTCGCCCCGGCTCGATGGCCGACGACGCGCGGCTTCTGTCGCCGCAGAGCCCATCGCCCATTCCCATCCATGATGATGGCCACATGATGGGGGAGCCGCTCAGGATGAATCTGCCGAAGGAGAAGCGCTTCGCGCGAGCCGGGTTTGATGAACCCCTCAAACCTCTTCTGCAAGTCTTCCATCAAACTGCTCCAGGGGCCTTCCCAACCCCCAGCTGACCTTGGCGATGCGCGATCGTTCGCATCACCGATTCATCTTCGGCTTGATCTTAGTAGTGGACGCGAAGCAGTGTCAAGCCCTTAGCCGGGAAGGTCGGTCCGGCCAGCCGCCGATCGCGCGCGCGGAGGATGCGCTCCATATCCTCGACGCGCCAGCGCCCGCGCCCGATCTCGCAGAGCGTGCCCATGAGCGTGCGCACCATGTAGCGGAGGAAGCCATTGGCCGTGATCTCCAGATGCAGGAGATCGTTCTCTTGCCACAGGCGCGCGTCATAGATGCGGCGTACGGTCGTCCTACCCGGGCGTTCGCGCGTGCCGAAAGACGCGAAATCATGTTCGCCCACGATCCCCTCAAGTGCTTGCTGCATAGCCGTCAGATCGAGCGGGAAGGGGAAGTGATGCACGTAACGATAGAGAAAGGGGCTGAGCACCGGTCCGAGACATAAGGTGTACCGATAGGTCTTCGACACGGCGCTATAGCGCGCGTGGAAATCGGGCGGGACCCATTCCACGGCCATCACGCGCACGTCCGGGGGGAGATTGGCATTGAGCGCGCGCCGCCACTCATCTTCGGACATCTCGCGCATGAGGACGACACTGGCGACTTGCCCCTGAGCGTGTACGCCGCGATCAGTTCGCCCGGCGCCGTGTACGGTCACCGGCCGATGCTCCAAGCGGGCGAGCACATCGGTGAGGACGCCTTGAACGGTCCGCGCGCCCACTTGAGTTTGCCACCCGTAGAAATCCGTCCCATCATATTGCAGCAGAAGTTTGGCGTTCGGCACGCTGTCCCCTCCGATGATCCTTCCTCTGCAGTGTGAGGCGAGGTCGACGCTCACGCGAGGTATCGGCTACCGGGCGTGCTGAGCGGCACGCCGGCCGCGCATAAGGGACAGGCATCCGGCGGATACGTGGGCAGATCCAGTTGCAGCAGCGCGCGAAGTGGCACGCCGAAATAGAGTGCCCTCCCGCTGCGATCAATTAAGGCGCCGACGCCGACGACCCGCCCTCCGGCCTCGCGGACCAGTTCGATCACTTCACGCGTCGAGCGCCCGGTCGTGATGACGTCTTCGACGACGAGCACACGTTCGGCGGGCGCGATGGCGAAGCCGCGGCGAAGCGCGAACCGTCCCGCTTCGCGCTCGGCGAAGATCGCGCGCGCATTCAGATGTCGCGCGACCTCGTGCGCGACGAGGATGCCGCCGATGGCTGGCGCAATGACCGTCTCGATCGGCTCGTTGGCGAAGGCCTCAGCCAATTGGGCACCCAGGCGCGTGGCGATCCGGGGATATTGCAACACAAGCGCGCATTGAATGTAGCGCGTGCTGTGGAGCCCCGACGAGAGGCGAAAATGGCCCTCCAAGAGAGCTCCGGCTTCGCGAAAGAGGCGTCCGATCTCGTCCGTGTTCATCCTTCAGTCTCCGGGTGGTCTCCTTGAAACGTGGTGGCGTCGCCGGCAGAGGAGGCTGCGCGTTGCCCTTCCTCTTGGCCTTCGCGCATTGACCCGGGCACGACCGACGGCGGTTTCACGCGCGGAGCAGGCCGCAAGCGTTCGGCGAGCCGATCGAAGAGCCCGCTGAGCAGGAGCGCCACATCCTGCTCTGGGGAGCGAATGACGTCGCGCTCCGCCGGCCCCTTACGCTGCTGAATCGCCTTGCTGTAGGCCGCCGTCGCCCCTTCGATGTCGCCCTGGATATAGAGCATGCGTCCCAGCTCGTTATACGCCTCAGCGAAGACACCGTGCCGTTGCGCGATCGCCGTCTTGAAGGCTTCGATGGCGAGGGCGATCTCGCCCCGACGCGCGTGCACGCGCCCCTTTTGATAATAGGCTTCGGGGAAGATCCCTCGACTGACCTTGATCGCGAGCGCGAATTGATCCACAGCGGCATCGAGCATTCCCCGGCGGCTGTAGAGCACACCCAACTCATAGTGAGCTTCTGGGAAGCTCGTCGGATAGGCCGCGCAGACCGATTTCAAGAGGGCAATGGCTCCCTCTACATCACCTTGTGCCGCCCATGTGCGCGCCAGCCAATATTGCGCTTCCGGGAAATCGCCTTGCTGCTCCAAGGCCGTTTGAAATTCGCTCGCGGCGGCCGCATATTCGCCTCTCTCGTAGAGCACTTTCCCGAGATCGAAGTGCGCTTCCGGAAACGGCCCGCTCTTTTGCGCGAGCGCTTGGCGCAACTCCGTGAGCGCCGCATCGCAATCCCCTCGGCTCAGGGCGACTAAGCCCAGGTAGTAATGGGCTTCCGGATCGTTCGGATGAAGTGCTAAGGCGTGACGGAAAGCCGCCTCAGCCTGTTCCCACTGACCCGCCTGAAAGAGCACAAGGCCGAGGTTGTGATGGAGGTAGGGATCGCGTCCCCCCATTTGCTCCATCGCCTGCTGGTACAGCTCAATGGCTTTCGCGATATCTCCCTGCCGCACGTGAGCGTTTCCCAGGTTCCAGAGCGCTTCCGGGAAGCGTCCGCCGCTTTGCTCGAGGGCTGTATGATACGCCGCGATCGCTTCCTCCACACGCCCTTGAGCGAGGAGGACATTCCCCAAGCTGTAGTGCGCCAGGGGGAACGTCTCGCATTGAGCGATCGCTTGGTTGAGAGCTTCCAGCGCCGCTTCCAATTCCCCGTGCTCGAAGAGCGTGACGCCCAGACTGTAGTAGGCGTGGGGGAAGACCCGCTGCGCGGCCTCAATGGCGTGTTCAAACGCAGTTCGTGCTTCGGCCAGTTCCCCTCGCTCCCACAACGCGAGTCCAAGCCGATAGTGGGCTTGACTGAAATCGGGCTTGTGTTCGACAGCCGCGCGATAGGCGGCGATCGCCTGCTCCAGGTCTCCGCGCAGGAAGTACGCATTGCCGAGATTGTAGAAGGCCTCCGGATAGGGCGTCTCGGCGGTTTGGAGCGCCGTTTGGAACGCCGCGATGGCGCGCTCGATCTCACCGCGATCGAGCAAGGCGAGACCCAGGTCATGATGCGCTGGCGCGAGATCAGGCTTGAGCTGAAGGGCTCGCTCAAGAGCGCGGATCGCTTCTTCGAGATCGCCGTTGAGGTAGAGGGCTACGCCCAATGCATGCTGCGCGTGCACGAAGCTCGGATCGAGCGCAAGCGCATGCCGATACGCTTCGATCGCTTCTTCCACGCGCCCGATCTGCACGAGTGCGCGTCCCAGGTCGAAGTAGGTGTTGGGGAAGGCCGGCTGCTGCTGAATCGCTTGACGGAAGCTCGCGATCGCTTCCTCCACCTCGCCTCTCTGCAGCAGCGCGCACCCCAGGTTGTAATAGGCTTCTGGGAACTCCACTTGTGCCCGCACCGCCTGACGAAAGGCCTCGATCGCCTCGGGAAGCGCTTCGGCGCCTTTCTGCATGAGCGCGCGCCCGAGCTCCAGATACGCCTCGGGCCACGGTGCCTCGCGCGCGGCGATCGCGCGCCGATAGGCCTCGATCGCCTCGTCCAATTGCCCGTGCGTGAAGAGCGCGAGTCCCAGATCGCGCCAAGCTTCCGGATACGGCGCCCCACGCTGCTGGATCGCCGTCTCATAGGCGCGAATGGCGTGAGCGAGATCGCCCAGGCTGTAGCAGATGCGCCCGAGCAAGTGATACGCTTCCGGGAACTGGCGTTCGCGCTGTTCGATGGCCGTGAGAATCGCTTCCCGGGCGGCCTCCAACTCGCCCAATCCCCAAAGCGTGCGCGCCAGATTGAAATACGCGTTGGGGAAATGCGGATGTTCGGCGATCGCCTGCCGAAAGGCGTCGGCCGCCGCGGCCAGATCGCCCTTTTCATGGAGCACGCGCCCGAGGTTATATCGCGCACGGGGGAATCGCCCCCCTGTCGCTTCGAGCGCGTGACGAAACGCGGCGGCCGCGCGCTCCAGGTCTTGTCGGAGGAAGAAGAGATGCCCCAACTCGTACCAGCACTCGGCGACTTCATGCCCCTGAGCGATCGCGCGTTCCAGATGCGCGATGGCCTCGTCCACATGCCCGGCACCGGCGAGCGCGCGTCCCAACTCCAACTCCGCTTCGGGGAAATGCCCCTGTCGCTGCTCCAGAGCACGGCGCAAAGCGGCGATCGCCTCATCATACATCCCTTGCGTCGCATACAGGCGCCCAAGATCGTAGTACGCTCGGGGGAAGAACGGGTTCTGCTCGATGGCTCGGTGATAGGCGGCCATCGCCTGTTCCACTTCCCCTTGCTGCGCGAGTACCAGCCCTAATTGGTGATAAGCGGCGGCGAAATTCCCCCCGCGTTGATGAATGGCCGTCTCCAACGCCTCGCGGGCTTCGGTCAATGCTCCCTGGCGCAAATACGCGCGCCCCAGGTTGAAGTGCGCTTCCGGCTGATTCGGATTCACGCGGAGCAGCGCGCGGAAGGTGGCGATCGCTTCCTCCAGATGGCCCTGCGCCAGAAGCGCGCGCCCCAGTTCATATTGCGCTTCGGGGTAGACCCCGCCGCGCTGCCCGATCGCCGTGCGGAAGGCCTCGACTGCCCCATCGAGATCTCCTTTCCCCATCAGGAGCCATCCGAGTTGGAAGTAAACTTCCGGGCCATGCCCCCCCGATTGTTCAAGAGCCGTGCGATAGGCCGCCAGAGCCTCCTTGATCCGACCAGTGTGCGCCAGAGCGAATCCCAAATGGAAATACGCGCGGGGGAAGATGCCGCCTCGCTGGGCAATGGCCTTCCGAAAGGCTTCGATCGCGCGCTCAATCTCGCCCTTGCTGAACAACGCGAGACCCAGATTGTGATGGGCGCCGGGATTGTTCCCCCCCGTCTGCTCGATGGCCCGCTCATAGGCCGCGATGGCCTCTTCGAGGTCCCCGCGTCGCGCGAGGGCTAACCCCAGGTGATAATAAGCCTCTGGATAGTGCGGCTGTTGTTCGGTGGCTGTCCGAAAAGCGGCGATGGCTTTCTCGATCTCCCCCGCATCGTAGAAGGCCTTGCCGAGGAGGAAATAGGCTTTCGGGAAGCGTCCCTGCTGCTGCTTGATCGCTAAGCGCAGGGCCGTGATCGCGGCTTCCACCTCGCCGCGTTGGTAGTGTCGCTGGGCTTGATTCAGATAGTGTTGCGCGAGATTCTCCGTCATATCCTCCTCCGCTCAGAGTGCGGGCGTCATTCCCGAACGTGGAAGAGGAGTGCCCGACCGCCGCGAAGGCTCCACAGCAACGGCACATTCGACGTCGCACTGGAGCGCTTCACCCGCGCGATCTCCCGACCATCGAACGCGAGCGCGAGGTCCATGCGATCCAAGATGAGGGTGAGCGTCAATGGGGTGGTCAGATCCGGTGAATCGTCAAGCGGCTCCAGTCCTTCCTCTCGCCCGGCGATGAGACGAACGGGGCGCACGCTCCAAGGAGAGAGCTCGCGTTCGCGCTCCAAGCGTAGGCCGAGGGCGACGTCCCCCCCTCGGAAGAGGACCGTGAGCTGTCGCTCGGTTGGCGACGGTGCCAGCGCCAGCTCGAACGTGAGTCGCGCGGGGGCCTCCGGCCGCAACACGCGCTCGCGCCATTCCGCCGGAGCATGAAGGCTCAGAGCATCGCGCGTTCGTTCAAGCCAGGAGAACGCCGAGCGCGTCGGCATCCGCTGCCAGATGCGGCGTGCGTCCTCCAAACGCCCCAGACGCAGGGCGTACAATTGTGCTAACGCTTCCAACGCTTCGGGAAATTGATCGCGCCGAAGCGCGAGCGCTGCGCGCAAGTGCTCCTCCGCTTCCTCATAGCGTCCGACAGCCGGGTCCGAGAGAATAAGGGCCAGATCGTATCGAGCCTCCGGATAATTCCCCCCACGTAGGCGAATCGCCTCGCGCAATTCGGCGAGCGCGCGATCATAATCGCGCAAGTGATAGCGAGCGCGCCCGAGAAGATGCCGGGCGACGGGATCCTTCCCTCGCCGCTGTACCAGGGCCGTCGAGAGGACTTCGGCCGCCGTGGCCGTCTCCCCAGATTCCAGGAGCGCACGTCCGAGCAGGAGGTACGCCGGCGGGAAGACGCCGTTCTTCAACCGGATCGCTCGCCGGAGTTCCCGCACGGCCAGCTCGTACTGCCCTTGCAGCAGGAGAACGCGTCCGACTTCGACGAGGTCATTGGGGTCTTCCCCGGCGCGCTGCAACGCCTCGCGCATCATACGCTCGGCCTCTTCGCGCCGCCCCTGACGCAGATACAGTTCGCTGAGTGCCGCCGCAGCCGCGATCAGGCGCCCACGACTTTGCTCCAGAGCCGTCTGAAAAGCACGTTCGGCGCCCACGGCATCTCCCTCTTCCAAGAGGATACGCCCCAAGTGCAAGTATGCTTCCGGCAGCATCCCCCCCGCATGCTCCAGAGCCAGCAGAATCTCGCTCTTCGCCCATGCGATCTCCCCTTGATCCAAGTAGATGAGGCCGAGCAGATCGTGCGCCCGCGCGTTCCCGAAAGCGCCTTGGGCAATGGCCTCTCGCAACAACGTGGCCGCCCCTTCTCGATCCCCCTCTTCGAACAAGCGCCTTGCTTCCGAGACCGGGTCGAGAACCCAGCGTGGCGCCGGGTTTGGAGCGATCGTCGGCGGTGTCGGCAATGGCGGCCCGCTCGTGAACCACCAATAGGCGCGGTATCCCAACCCGCTTGCTCCGGCAAGGATGAAGGCGCCGACAAGCGCCATCCCCCATCGGCGGCGGATGGGCCGCGACGTCACTCGCTCTTGTGAGGGCGTGGGCGATGCGGAAGGACTTTCCATCCGAGTCGGACGCGACGCAAGACTCGCAGTTCGTCGGCCCGCACTCGCGCGCACGGCACGCTCGAACTCCTCGGCCAATTCCCAAGCGCTCTGTGGTCGGGATGCCGGATCTTTGCGGAGCGCGCGCAGCACGACCGCTTCGACTTCTGGGCTCACTTCCGGTCGGAGGGAGCGCAGCGGTGGCGGCTCCTCATGAACATGCTTGAGCATCACGTCCATGGGATCGCCCTCAAAGGGCGGGTGCCCCGTCAACATCTCATACAGGATCACGCCCAGGCTGTAGATGTCTGAGGCCACCGTCGGGCTCTTCGCGTTGCACTGTTCCGGAGAGGCGTATTCGGGCGTGCCGACGAAGACGCGGCGCGAGATGGGCAGAGCCCCACGCTTCTGCTCATCGAGAACCTTCGCGATGCCGAAGTCCAGGACCTTGACGTAATCCCTCTCTCCGGCCACATGTTGCAGGATGATGTTGTCGGGTTTGAGATCGCGGTGGATGATCCCCTGCGCGTGCGCTTCCGCCACCGCCGAGCAGATCTGCGTGAGAATGCGCGCCGCGCGCTGCGGCGAGAACGGGCCTTCGCGCCGCATCACCTCGGTGAGCGTTTCCCCCTCCAGGTACTCCATGAGCAGATAGACGATCTCTCCCTCACGTCCGCAATCCATGATGTTGATGGCATGCGGATGCATGACGTAGGCCGCCGCGCGGGCTTCGTGCAGGAAGCGTTCGACAAAGCTCGGATAGGCCGCCAGATCCTCCAACAGGACCTTGACCGCGACCACCTTCCCCGTCACCAGATGGCGCGCGCGGTAGACGCTCCCCATCCCGCCTTGTCCGATCTTCGCTTCGATTCGGTACTTGCCCGCGATCGTGCGTCCGAGGAGCCGATCCGGCTTGGCCTCTTCCATGGCTTCGGTCATCCGCGCGAAGTCTCCGAGGCTATTGCTTGTTCTTCCCCCTCTGCCGTATCCTGATAGGCTTTATCTTATCGCAAAACGGATCGGATGCAAGCCAATTCCGCCAAAGGAGGTCGCGGCATGTTGAAGCTCACACGCCGTCATTTCATAGTGAGCGGATTCACGTTCCTCGCGGCTCATCGCCTTCGCTCTTCTTTCGCGCAGGTGGAGAGACCGAATCGGCCACTGGCCATCGCCAGCGCCAATCGCATCACCTTGCCCGATGGCACGGTGTACTACAACGGAATTCGTGCGACTGAGCGGGCGTTCCAACTGATGCGCGCCGGAAGCGATCCGTTGGATGCCGTCATCGCGGGGGTCAATATCGTCGAAGACGATCCCCACGACATGAGCGTCGGATATGGTGGCTTGCCCAACGAAGAGGGCGAGGTCGAGTTGGACGCTTCAGTCATGCACGGGCCAACAGGACGTTGTGGTGCCGTCGCCGCCTTGCGCTATATCAAAAATCCCTCCCAAGTCGCCCGCCTCGTCATGGAGGAGACCGATCACGTCCTGCTCGTCGGCGAAGGGGCGCTGCGCTTCGCCCTCTCCTTCGGATTCAAGAAGGAGGAGTTGCTGACGGAACGCGCGCGCCAGGTGTGGCTCCAATGGCGGCGCCAGCGCAGCGAACGCGACCATTGGATGCAGAACAAGCTGCCGGGAGCGCTGCGTTCAGCGCTCCCGGATTGGGATTGGCGGCAGTTCACCGGAACGATCAATTGCTTGGCCATCACTGAGGCCGGGGACATTGCGGGCGTGACCACCACAAGCGGTCTTGCCTTCAAAATCCCCGGGCGTGTCGGTGACTCTCCGATCATCGGCTGCGGTCTCTACGTGGACAATGAGGTGGGGGCAGCGGGGTCGACCGGCTGGGGAGAGGATAATATTCGCGTCGTGGGCGCCCACGCAGTCGTGGAGAATATGCGGCGCGGTATGAGTCCGCTTGAAGCTTGTCTGGAAGCCCTGCGGCGCGTCGTCAAACTCTACGGTGGTCGGCCCGCACATCAGTTGAACTTCTACGCCCTCAACAAAAATGGCGAGTATGCCGGAGCCGCCATCTTCAAAGGGGCGCAATTCGCCGTCACGGATGCGCGCGGCAGCCGTGTCGAAGACTCCGCCTACCTCTTCGAGCGCCCGCCGCAGTAGACGCCCAGCTCATCCGTTCGCATTCGAGGAGGCCTGTGCGGGAGGTCTGCGGCTGAACTGCTCGCGCAGTACACGTCCCGACTCTTCGAGTTGGAACGGCTTCTCGATCACAGGCCTCTTCACCCGCTCCAGGAAGGGACGCGTGGGGGGATTTACGAGATCTCCTCTGAGTCGGAGTCCTCTTCACGCTTCTGGGCGAGGTCATCCGGGCGGCGTGGGATCCACGCCCTCCCGCATCGACGTCGGCCTTTTGAGCGACGGTGCTTGACAAGATGCGGATTGAGGGCGTAGCATCCCGCAGGGAATTGGCACGACGGGGGAGGAATGGATTGAACTTACCAAATGCGGTGACATTGCTCCGAATCTTCATCGTCCCAGTGCTCGTCGTCGTTCTACTCACGCGCGTTTCGGAGGCGTGGTTTGGTGTCTCGCAGCGGTTGTTGGGCGTCGCCATTTTCCTGGCGGCCGCGCTCACGGATTGGTTGGACGGCTTTTTGGCTCGCCGTCGCCGTCAAGTCTCGCCGTTGGGGATGTTGCTCGATCCGCTCGCGGACAAGCTGTTGATCTCGGCCGCCTTGATCGCGCTTGTGGACAATCGGCTCGCGCCCGCGTGGGCGGTCGTCATCATCATCGGGCGCGAGTTCGCCGTGACGGGGCTGCGCGGCATCGCCGCGCGTGAGGGCTTGGTGATCGTCCCTTCGCGGATGGGGAAGTTCAAGATGTTTGCTGAAGTCGTCGCCGTCGCCCTGCTCATCTTGAGCATGACCGATGAGGGCGGGCCGCCGGTCACCCCCTATGCCGTCCCCGTCTTTTGGGAAGCGCCGGCCTTCGTCCACGTTCTGGCGCGCTTCTCTGCGAGCGGGCATTTGTCGGCGCACGACGTGCGCATCTTGCTCTACAGCGCCGGTCGCGCCGTTCTCTGGCTCGTCGTCATCTCCTCCATCTGGTCCCTGTACGGCTACTTCCGGCAGTTCTATGCCTTCGTGCGAAATCCGATGCCCGGGCGACTCTCTGCACCTCAACTCGCCCAGGCCGAGGAGGACGTCCTGGCGCGTTTGCCCGGACGCTCCTCGTGATCGAGCGGCTCATCGGTGGAAGAAGATGCCCCAGTAGCTGTTGACCATCCAGTGGAGGAGTGCCGCGACAGTCACCTTCCCCGTCTTCATGTACGCGAGCCCATAAAACCATCCGGCGATGGTCGCCAGCACGATATACACCCATGTCGGTTCTTCCGGATTATTGGCGTGCGCGAGCCCGAAAATGAACGAGGCGATGGCCAGAGCTCGCACGGGATGCGCGCGCCAGCGCCGGATCAGCAGATTCAGGAGGACACCACGAAAGAGCAATTCTTCGGGCAAGGCGATCAAAAAGGCTGTGCCGAGGAGCGCAAGACCGATCTCCGAAAGCGGGCGCATCGCGGGCGAGGAGGCCACAAAGTGCGTGGGAATGGCCAGTGGGATGGCGAAGAACGTCACAAAGAGTGCGAAGTAGAGTCCGGCTCGCGCGACGTCCGCTCGGCCGAGGAGGAACGTGTATCCGACCCCCTCCAGACGGCGCACGCCGAGAAAGAGCACGAGCAGCCAGAGCACGCCGATGAGCTTGTCCAGGCCAATTCCCGGTCGCTTGGGGAGCTCAGCCAACGGGAGCCATTCGAACTCGATGGGGAACCAAAGCGCCACAATGGCGAGCGCGTCTTGAAGCGTGAGCCCATCTTGGTTCGGACGTCGAAGGACGAGCGCGGCCATTGGGATCAGGAGATAGGTCGCGCCAACCCCCACCGCCTCCCAGCGGAATTGACCAAGCGCGAGCGCTGAGAGCGCCACAAGGGCCGTGAGCGCGAAGGCCAGCTCGAAGACGTTCGCGCGACGGAACACATCACCCCGATGGACGAAGGCCACGAGCTTCTCCCGCCCCTCCGTTGTGCCGAGCAGCAACGTCGGCCAGAAGAAGAAGGCGAACGCGGCGAGCGCACTGAGGCGAAGGCGCCAGGGGATCTCCTTCGGGGCGTATATCGAGAAAGCTCCGGTCGTCACTAAAAGGAGGAGACCAACGATGAGCTTTTCGCGCTGCGTTAAGGTCATGCCGATCGTCTTCGCTTGAGAAGTCGTTCGGCCCGCGCCGTCTCGCCCCACTCTTGATACAGCACGGCCAAGCGCTCGGCCAGCCGCGAAGCCTTCGTCCCGAGCGCCTTGATCCCTTGTTCCCCCACACGTATGGCCCGATCCGGATAGTTTGTCCGAAGATAGTGCTCGAACAACTCCAGGTAATCCTCCTCGGAGACCAAACTTTTGTGCCGAGCGGCTTCGTACTCTTCAAGCAGACCTTCGAGACGGCAAAGCTTGGCCAGCAGCGCATAGGCCCCGGTGTCCGCTTCAAGGGGCTGCCGCTTCAGTTCGGCGATCACCTCGGCCCGACGGCCCCAGCGTTCAGCCCATGCCACCAGTGCCGGCTCAAGAAGCGCGCGCGTGGATGCGCGTCCGAGCAGAAACAGCATGATCATATCGTGTAAGACGGACGCCGCGAGCTTCGGATCGCGCTCGAAAGCCTGGGCTTGTGCCTGGATGAGTTCCACCACTTGCGTGAGGACCGCCGTCAGTTCCACATCCGGCCGACGACGGCGCAATTCGACAGCCCGTTTGAGTGTCTCCCGCGCGATCGCCCCGGCAACAAGAGGATCAAAGGTCTTCGCCCACGCGAGCAGATGGACGATTCGCCCTTCGCTCCGCGCGATACCTTTTGGCGAGGCCTCGGACATCCGGCGAAAGAGCAGCGCGATATGTCGAGGCAACCGCTCCGGGTGCAGCGTCTCCTTCCATCGCTGAAGGACCTCCTCGACGGCACTGTTCATGCGGCTCTCTTCAAGGAGAAGGTCTCCAAGGAGATCGGGCGGGATCGTCTCCATCCAGGAGGCGAGGGATTCCGCGCGCCCTCCGACCGACGCGTCCTGGCTCAGCTCCTCGCGCCGATCGAGCCAAGCTAAGAGCACGGCCACGACATGCTTGCAGACCCCCCAGTAGGGACAGGAACACTGCGAATGTAATTCCTCGCCTTCGGTCCACACTTCGACGCGATAGAAGTGCTCCCACTGACCACGCACGCGCGCCCGCAGGTGATCCTCGGCCACAAGCCGTAACTCGCGAACGCGACCGCTTCGGTAATAGCTTCGTCCCCGTTTTAGGACGGCGTCGCTCTCGACATACCATTCGACGTCGCGCGCGCTGAGTGTCCAAAGGTCCGGCATACGTCAGCCCGTTTGACCCATTTGCTCGACGCTTGGTATTGTATGTCATGGATATGCGAACGGAGAAGCGCATGCGAGCGATCATCTGGAGGAGGCATCGCGCATGGGTGCTTGTTGCCTGCGGCGCCCTCCTGCTCGAATCCCTTCCGAATCTATCGGCGGATGGTCTCCGTTTCCGGAACGGCTTTGTCGGACAACCGCCGGCGGAGGCGTCGCGCGCGATGGCCGAACTCCGTGCGCTCTTCTCGCGCGGGGGTCAGCCGTCGGATAGAGAGCTGCAGGCGCTCGAACGACGGTATCCGAACACTTCGGCCACGGCCCTGGCGCGCTTCTTGCGGGGGTATCGAAAGTACACCGCTCGGGAATATGTGGCGGCGGTGGACGTGCTCAAAGATCCCCTCATCCCGGCGAGGACGAAACTCGGCGATTATGCCCTTCTTTACGTGGCCAAGAGCCTCCAAGCGCTCGGTCGGGCGCCCGAAGCCGAAGCGCAGCTGATGAAGCTGTGGCAGACTTACCCGAATTCGATCCATGCGCGTTCGGCGCTGTTGGATGCGGCGCGCTCGGCGCTTGATCGTGGGGAGGCGATGATGGCCATCGCGCGCGTCGCGCCGTTGGCGGAGGCCGGCGACGTGTCGGCACTCCTGCTTCAGGCCGAGGGGTATGAGAAGCTCGGTCAGACGGAGCTGGCCATTCAGCTGTATGAACGCATTCATTTCGATCTGCCGCCGGCGCGCGAGAGCGCGAGAGCCCGCGAGCAGTTGCTCCGGTTGGGCATTCTCGTAGACGAGGTGGCGCGCTATGGACGAGAGCGCGCGCGAAGGCGCGCCGATCGCCTCTATGAAGTGGGCGCGTACGAAGAGGCGATACCGGCGTATCGCGCACTGCGTGCGGCCTTCCCCGAGGTGGCGCGCGAGGCCGCCGTGCTCCTGCGCTTCGGTGTGAGTTTGCTACGTACCGGCGCCGTGCGCGAAGCGAGCGCGGTGCTCCAACAGGCGAGCGAGCGCGCCCGGGCCGAGCTTCAGGCTGAAGCTCTCTATGTTCTGGCTGAGAGTTACCGACGGCTTGGGCGCGCGACCGAGTTCGTGGAGACGAGTCGCCGCCTGGTCGAACACCATCCGCGCAGTCCCTTTGCGGCGCGCGCATTGCTCGACCGCGCGCGATTCCACCAACGCAATGGCGAGCGCGAAGCAGCGCTCGCCGCGTGCCGACAGTTGGTCTCGCTTCAGCCGGATTCCGAGTTCGCTCCTGAAGCCTTTTGGATGCTTGGTTGGGACGCCTATCGGCGCAAGGAATACGCCGCTGCTTCCCACGCGCTTCTGTCGCTCATCGCGCGACATCCGCTGTCGGAGCTGTTCGCGCAGGCGGCGTATTGGGCTGCGCGGGCTGAGGAACGGTTGGGACGCAGAGATCGTGCCGTGCTCTTGTACGCGAAGATCGTCGAACGATATCGCGAGGCTTACTACGGCCAGCTGGCGCGCCAGCGCTTGGAGCGCTTGAGTGCCCAAGGCATCGTCGCCGCGTGGCCGGCTCGACGACAGGGCGAGTCCTTCGAGGATTCGCTGCTTGAGCGCGCGGTCGCGAACCTGCGCCCCATCCGCGCCCCCGAAGAGACGGCCGGACCCCGCACGCTCGAGCGCGTGGAGAAGGCCCTTGAGCTGCGCGCGATTCGATTGGACGAGTTAGCGCTTGGCGAACTCACCGTGGCTCAACGCGAGGCGCCGACGTCGCCCCGCGTGTGCTTGGAGCTGGCCCGCCTTTATTGGGATCAGGGCGATCCTTTGGCAGCGATCAACGCCCTGCGGCAAGCGCATCCCGAATACGCCGCGTATCGCGGCGATGAAGTCTCGGCAGACGTCTTTCGCTTGCTCTTCCCCCTCACCCATTGGGACCTTATTCGGCGAAATGCCGAAGCGCATGGTCTGGATCCGTATCTCGTCGCCGGATTGATTCGGCAGGAGTCGGGCTTCCATCCGCGGGCACGCTCGGTCGCCAACGCGCGTGGCTTGATGCAACTGATCCCCTCGACGGGGCAGTTGGTCGCCCGTCGATATGGTCTGCGGCGCCTCTCCCCGGAGCGGTTGTATGATCCGGCCTTGAACATTCGCTTGGGGACGGCCTACCTGGCCGAGCAATGGCGGCGGTTCGGACGGATCGAGTACGCCCTGGCGGCGTATAATGCTGGGCCTGTGCGTGTCACGCGATGGCTCCGGGAGCTTCCCACCGAGGAGATGGACGAGTGGATCGAGAGCATCCCGATCACCGAGACGCGGCAGTATGTCAAGAGCATCCTTCGCAACGTCGCGCACTATCGCCGAATCTACGGCGCGTCGTGAATGGGCGATGAAGCGCGCGAGGGCGCTCGCTCTCCTTCTCGCTGTTCTGCTTCCCGCTGAAGGCGGAGGGCAAGCGCTTTCCGGGAAGGCGCGCGCTTCCGCGCAGGTGGTGATCTCCGCGCGGCCGGGAGCCATCGTCTTCGTGAACGACGTTCGCCGAGGGGTGACCGATGCACGTGGACGGCTGACGCTCGTGCTGGAGCCGGGGGTCTATACGTTGCGCGTGAGCAGGATGGGCTATGAGGAAGCGCACGTGCGCCTTCGTCTTGCACCCGGCGCGCGGCGGGCGCTCGCGCTCTCTCTCCCTCCGCTGCGGGATCCTGCCGAACGGCATCGCCAACACGGGGAGGCGTTGCGCGAGCAGCGACTGTTCGCACAAGCGGTCGCTGAGTATCGGAAAGCGATCGCCTTGCGAAAGGGGCGCTTCCCCCGCGCTCGACTTGGGTTGGCGCGCGCGCTGCTGGCGCTGGAAGAGCCTGAGGAAGCTTTGCGCCAGGTCCGACGCGCTCTCGCCGAGAGCCGCACGCCGCTTCTCGAAGCCCGTACACTTCTGGGGAATATCTTTCGCGCTCAAGGCCTCTACGAAGACGCCATTCGCGAATATCGCACGGTATTGCGAGAGGCGAACAATTTCTCCCCGGAAGCTCAGGCCGGACTCGCGCTGGCGCTCGGAGAGATCGGAGAGATCGAACAAGCGATCGCGCATATGCGGACGGCGATCGCTCAAAACGCGGACACGGAGCCGATCCTCTACTATCTCCTCGGCAATCTCCTGCTGGATGCGGATCGCCCTCGGGAAGCCATCGCGGCCTACGAGACCTATTTGCGTTTAGCTCCGCAGGGCGAGACGGCGCCGGCCGTCCGCTCACTCGTCGAGCAGTTGCGCAAGGAGCTCCTATCGCAAGAGTCGCGATGAAGTCGTCAGCTGCAGACATCACGACATCGGTCCCTGAGTCCGATGTTGGGGAAGCCCATGCCGTGCCGGGGGAGCGTCCGAGCGTAGTCATCCTGGGGCGACCGAACGTCGGAAAATCCACGCTCTTCAACCGCCTGGTGGGAAGACGACGCGCGATCGTGGGCGATCAGCCCGGGATCACGCGCGATCGTCTTCACGGACGCGTGCGATGGCGCGGTCGCGAGTTCGAACTGGTGGATACGGGCGGACTCCTCCCTGAGGTGGACGCGATCATTGCGGCGAGCATCGTGCGGCAAGCTGAAGTCGCTATCGCGCGCGCCGCTTTGCTCCTTTTCATGGTAGACGTGCGCGAGGGGGTGACGCCGCTCGATGAAGATCTGGCACGACGGTTGCGCCGATTCGGCAAGCCGATCTTCCTGATCGTCAACAAGGTGGACACGGCGAAGTGGGGGATGCATGCCGAGGAGTTTCGTCGCCTGGGCTTCTCGCGGGTCTTCCCCATCTCGGCCGAGCACGGGCATGGCATCGGCGAACTGCTCGAAGCGATTTTGGAGGTCGTGCCCGCTCCTGAAGTGCCGGAGACGCGCCCGGAAGAGATTCGCCTCGCCATCATCGGGAAGCCGAACGTGGGGAAATCCTCGTTGGTGAATCGGTTGCTCGGAACCGAGCGGGTGATCGTCGCCCCAACGTCCGGCACGACGCGCGATGCCGTGGATTCGGAGCTGGAGTATGCGGGGGTGCGCTTCCGTGTGATTGATACGGCGGGCATTCGTCGGAAGTCACGGGTTCTGGAGCAAACCGAGCGCGTGGCCGTGCTCATGGCCGAACGGCATATCGAGCGCGCCGATGTCGCCGTGCTCCTCATTGACGCCACCGAAGGTCCGACGGCCCTGGACGCGCGCATCGGAGGATTCGCGCACAAGGCGGGGAAATCGCTCATCCTCGCCGTCAACAAATGGGATCTCGTCGAGAAGGATCACGCGACGGCGGCGCGCCTGGAAGCCGCCATTCGCGCGCGCTTGCGATTTCTCGATTATGCGCCGATCGTTTTCATCTCAGCGCTCACGGGCCAGCACGTCACCCAAATTCTCGAACTGGCGAAGAAAGCGTATGAGGCGCGGCATCGGCGTATCCCGACGGCTGAGCTGAATCGCTTCTTCCAGGAGTTCATCGCCGAAGCGCGAGCCACAACGAGCCGCCGGCGCGTGCGCGTCCAGTACATCACGCAAGCGGGCATAGCCCCACCGACATTCGTCCTCTTCTTGAATTCCCGACGCGAGAAGCTGGAAGCCGCCTACGAGCGGTACATCGAGAATCGACTGCGCGAGCAGTATGAGTTCTTCGCGACGCCAATTCGCATCAAGCAGCGGCTCAGGGCGTGAATCCTGACATCGGGAGTCCTCATCAGAGATGCCGCTTGGAGCAACGGCGGCATCCCCCTTTCCATGGAAGGTCCTGTGCTATAATGCAGCCGTGCACCTGACACCGATGGGCAGGCTCCAACCGACATCAGAACAGTCCGCCACCCTCCTGGGGAGGATGAAGCGGTTCAACGCGGTGTGCCATGCCATCGCTGAAGTCGCCTTCTGTGAGTGGACGGCCAACAAGATCCAATTCCAGAAGCTCGTCCACGGCGACGTTCGCGAGCGGTTCGGGGTGTCTGCCTGGCACGGGCCATGGGGTTCATGACATGAATGGCAAACGCGTCGCCGAGAGTCAGGTCGTCCTCAGCCAGATGATGCAACCGGAGCACGCGAATATCTTGGGGAACGTGCACGGCGGATGGATCATGAAGCTCATTGATGAGGCTGGGGCGATCGTCGCCTCGCGCCACGCGCGAAAGCCCGTGGTGACGGTTGTCGTGGATTCGATTCGGTTTTGCGCGCCCGTGCATGTCGGCGATCTCGTGCACGTGCGGGCGCGGCTGACGCAAGTCTGGCGGACTTCGATGGAAGTGGAAGTCGAGGTCGAAGCCGAGGCGCTCCTGACGGGCGAGCGGCGCGTGACGTCAACGGCATATCTCGTCTACGTCGCATTGGACGAATCGGGCCGCCCGACGCCGGTTCCGCCGCTGGAGTTGGTGAGCGATGAGGAACGCCGTCGCGCCGCGGAGGCCGAACGGCGCCGCGCCGAACGTTTGACTCGACGTGAGGCCGAAGATGCCTCGCGCGCGAGGTGAAGGCGCGCCGAGCTCGCTCTTCCGCGGCGCAAGGTCTCGCGCCTTGCCTTTCCTCCATCCCTTTCGATAACATGACGCATCGGGTGGAAGGTCTCAAGAAGCCCTTCCGAGAACATGCGGGGCGAGGAGCAAGACGTATGGAGATGAGGCTCGTTGAGTATCGCGTGGAGGAGGGCATCGCCATCCTCGAGCTCTCCGATCCGCCGGCGAATACCTACACCTATGAGATGATGCGGCAGTTCGATGACGCCATCCTTCAAGCGCGCTTCGACGAGGGCGTGCACGTGCTCGTGGTCACCGGAGCCGGAGATCGGTTCTTCTGTGCGGGCGCTAACATCCGCATGCTCGCCGAAGTCACGCCGCAGTACAAGTACTATTTTTGCCTGCATGCCAACGAGACGTTGAATCGCTTGGAGAATACGCCGAAGCTCGTGATCGCGGCGCTTAACGGACACACGGTCGGCGGGGGATTGGAGATCGCGCTCGCTTGCGATATTCGCATCGCCCGAAAGGACAGCGGGAGGATCGGCTTGCCCGAGGTCTCACTCGGCGTCCTGCCCGGCACCGGTGGGACGCAACGGTTAGCTCGACTGCTGGGGAAAGCGCGCGCGCTGGAGCTGATGGTCACCGGGCGTCTGATGACGTACGAAGAGGCCTTGGAGATCGGGCTCATTCACCACGTCTTCCCGAACGAGAACTTCATGGCACATGTGCTGGAGTACGCGCGCCAATTCCTCCCGCCGCGGAAGGCGAGCCGCGCCGTCGGCCATATCAAGCGCGCTGTACAATCGGGATGGGAGATGTCCTTCCATGATGGGCTGGCGTTAGAGCGCGAGCTGCAGCAACTGCTCTTCCAAAGCGAGGATGCGCGTGAAGGTCTGCTGGCCTACGTGGAGAAGCGCGAGCCGCGATTTCAGGGGTGCTGAGGCGCGCCCCGGCGTTTGACAGCGGGCATGGCGCCTTCCTAAAATGGCGCGCGTGAGCGCGGAGGGGCGGATTTCGGAGCGTGAGGCGTCCTGGGAGCGCGCGCGCTCAGGGATAGGCTTTTTCGCCGGGCCGCTTCTGTTTTTCCTCGTCTTGCTACTGCCGACGCCGGAGGCCTTCTTGCGCGAAGCGGAGGCGCAAGCGGCCGCTTCCCCCGCTGGGCTGGAGATCGCGTCTCTGGCCTTCGGCATGAAGGTGACGCTCGCGCTGCTACTGCTCATGATCACGTGGTGGGTGACCGAAGCCGTGCCGCTTCCCGTCACGGCGCTTCTCCCGGGCGTCCTCCTCCCCCTCTTTCAGGTCATCGGCGTTCAGGACGGTCGGCCGGTGGAGTTGAACAGTCGCGCGGTGCTCGCGCACTATGCTCATCCCGTGATCTTCCTCTTCCTCTCCGGGTTCCTCATCGCGGGCGCGATGCAGAAGTGGGGCTTGGATCGGCGCATCGCCCTTTGGATTCTGACGCGCGGCGACATCGCGGCCAGCCCCGGCAAGGTCCTGCTGAGCGTGATGAGCGCTTCGGCCTTCATCTCGATGTGGGTCTCGAATACGGCGACGACGGCCATGATGCTCCCGATCGGCCTTGGGATCCTCTCGCGCGTGCCGAACACCCGTGCTTCCCCCAATTATGCGCGAGCGCTCTTGCTGGGGATCGCCTACGCGGCTTCCATCGGGGGGGTTGGAACGATCATTGGAACGCCACCCAATGGCATCGCCGTCTCCATCCTGCGACAGCAAAACGTCGCGCGGCTTGATTTCCTGGAGTGGATGACCTTCGGGCTGCCATTTGTGCTGTTGGCCGTTCCGCTCGCTTGGGTTGTCCTGCGCGTGGTCTTCCCCTTCGACGTCACCTTCGATGCCGGCGTTCGTGCGCTCCTGCGCGAGGAGCGCGCGGCGCTCGGCCCCTTAGGGCGGGGAGAGAAGCTGACGCTCGTCGGATTCCTTCTGGCCGTCGTGCTCTGGACGACGAACCCCTTCTGGTCGTTCCTCCCTGGACTCGGTCGGCACCTCGAGTGGTTTGATGAGCATCTGATCGCGCTCTTGGTGGCGATCCTTCTCTTCCTCCTGCCCGTGGACTGGGCGCGGCGTCAGTTCGTCCTGCGATGGGAGGATTCTCGGTACGTGGATTGGGGGACGCTGCTGCTGTTTGGCGGGGGGTTGGCGCTCTCGGACGCCCTGTTCAAGACGGGGCTAGCGCGGGTGCTCGCCTCGACATTCGTCACGCTCTTCGGGAAGCCGAATCCGCTCCTGCTCATCCTCATGGTTGTGATCTTCATGGAGCTGCTCACCGAGGTGACTTCCAATACGGCGGTCACCTCGATGATGGTGCCGATCTTGATCTCCATGGCGTCGGGGCTTGGAGCGGACGCCGTGTCGCTCGTCCTCCCGGCGACGATCGCCGCTTCGATGGCCTTCATGCTCCCGGTCGCGACGCCGCCGAATGCGCTCGTCTATGCGACGCGGCGCGTGACGATCGCGGACATGCTGCGCGGGGGCGTCTTCTTGGATCTGGTGGCATGGCTCTACATCGTCGCCTTCTTCTACGGCTATGTCGCCTCGGTCCTCGGCCTCGTTCGCTTCTGAAGGGGAAGGGATCATGTGGGACGACAGGCACTCAGGCCGAGCCATCGCGAGAGGCGATGGCGATGTCTTGCGACGAGCGCGTAGATCGCCATCTCCAGAAGCAAGAGCGGGGGCATGGCATAGATGAGGCACACGAGCAACCGCCAGGGGAAGAGCTGAAAGAAGAAGGCGTTGAGTCCGAAGACGCCGCCCAAGATGCGCCCGCGTCGAGTGATGATGTAGAGGCGCCGGGCACAGTGCTGCGGCGTCAGACCAAGCGGCGCGAGGGCTTCGGCAGGAATCTCTTGGTAAGGGAGGAGGATGACGCGTCCGCGCCGATCCTGACGACTCGCCCATCGCGCGAAAGCCGCGCACACACCGCACGCTCCGTCAAAGAGCAGATAATCCGCTGTGCCGATCTTCAACGAGAGCTCACCCCTTCCGCCGGAACACTCGCTCAGGCCCTCCGTGAGCGGTTCGCGCGCGCCACATGTGCGGAGCTCTGATTGAGCGCCCATGTCATCTTCAGCCGAAAAGTTCCCTCTCCCGTCACCGCAGCGCGCCAGGGATCAGGAGACCATTCCGCTCGACACGAGCCAGACATCCCTGGACGTGCCATCCGACGTCGGTCGTGGGATTCGGGGATTTCGGCAGTTCGTCCTCAGGACACGTCTCTTCTTTCCGCAAACGCGGCCGCTTGCGCTCCTGCTCCTTCTGCTTCTCCATCGCCTCTTGCGCCACCTTGCGCAGACGCTCTTTGATCCGGTGGAATTCCTCGCTGTCGGTCATATATTCCTCGCGAGGTGGCAGGAAGGCGAATTCGCGAAAGCTGTGGATGATGCGATCGGCGAAGGCCGGGTGTGTGCGGAAGAAGCTCGTCCCTCGCGCATACCCCTCCTTGCTCGCCATCTTGTCGAAGAACGTGATGAAGGAGCGCGGGTCATATCCGCTCTTCCAGAGATATTGCGCGCCGAGCTGATCGGCTTCGAGTTCAAACTCTCGACTCACGCCGAGGAGCTTCAGCTCGATCACCAATCCCAGCCCCGCGAATCCGTATTCGAGCAAGTAGTAGGTGAGCAGACTCACCACGCCGCCGGTCGCGATGTAAGCCGCGATCTGCGCCGCTTGATACAAGATCGAGGCGATCGTCGCGCGCCTCATGAGTCGCGCGCTGTGGCGCGCCGCCGCATGCGCGATCTCATGGGCAATGACGCCGGCCAGCTCCCCCTCGGTCTCTGCCTCCAGGATGAGCCCCGTGTTGATGAAGAGGAATCCGCCCGGCAGCGCGAAGGCGTTCACTTCGTCGGTGAGGAGCAGCTGCGTCTTCACAGGGACGCGCAGATCGGAATTTCGCGCGATATACTCGGCCAGATTCCGAATGTACGCCTCGACCTCCTCGTCCTTGAAGTCCGGGGGCATGAGGCCGAGCGCTCGGAGTTGGCGGATGGCGTCTTCGCCCATCTTGATGTCTTTCTCCTGCCCCTTGCCGACCTCGCGAAAACCGATGTCCTCCACATCGCCGTAAGGGCGTTGCCGCGCGCGACCCGAGCGAAGTTCCTCCTCAATGCGCTTCTTCTCCGGAGGCCATCGCGTGAGCAGGTCGAGTTTGGCCTCCTTGTTCTCGTAGCTGACCTCGATCGTCTTTCGCTCGAGGGCCTCCTTCTCGACGAGCTTCTTGCGGAGACGCTGAATCTGACAGTGAATCTCGTGCCGCTCCTTGGCCGTCTGCGGATCATCGCGCGATCCGCGCCGATTCAACTCCTGAAGCTTTCGGCGCGCCTCATCGATCTGGCTTTTGAGCGCGGCGATCTCTTGTTTGAGAGCGGCGAGCTTCTGCTCCTTCTCCTTCCTGAGCTCGGCGCGAAATGCTTCGATCTCACCCGTCTGAAAGGCATGGGCCTCCGAGAGCGCGAGGACGTCCAAATACGGCTTCTCCACGATCTCGGCGAGAGGCACGCGATCCTGCCGCGTCGAAGCGCCCAGCGGGACGAAGCTCTGAAGAGCGAGCGAGAGCCCCACGCCGATCGAGAGCCCACGCGCTGTCCATCTCTTCATCGTGCCACCTCCTTTCCTGCCTTTGAGATGCCCCAGCTCCCCCAATGGGTTTCTCCTTCCGAAGCGGCCTCGCGCCAATTCCCACCCTCACCCGCATTCTTTCCTCGTCCGTTCCTCTCCAAGCCCATCCTCAGCGTGCGCGGATATAAGCCGGGCCCCCAGCAGCGACATCGAATCGGCGTGCCTTCCGACCTGAACGCCACGCAGTTCCTCCGGTTCGATCCTTCCCTTTCCATAGCCCATGGGGCGTTGCCATGCCAAATACCAGTATAGAACGAAGCTCGAAGCGCGCCCAAGCCGCTTCTGCGAGAGGGCGACATCACGAGTCGCTCGGACGAATGGGCCGATGCCATGCGCGATAGCGTATCCACGCGTGCCCGATGTGGATGGGGATGAGAAGGGGAAATCCCAGAAGCGTCCATGCACCGAGATCGTTCCAGAGCGCCGCGGTGAGCAGCGTCACCAGCAGGAAGCTCACGGCGACGTGAGTCGTGTATTCGATCGCGCCGTGCGGATCGGCATAGGGTGTGGGGAACCGCGAGCGGTTCATATGAGCACCGATCCGTTTCAGCGTGCGCCGGAGCACTCGTGAAACTCCCGCGAGCAAAAGCAGGCCCATCAGGAGAAGGACCGCACGCCCTGACCTCGAGTGCGTCATGAGCGCCGCCGCACACACAGCCAGCAGCGCGATCATGGCCAGAAGCATCCGTGAGTGCTCGCCCCCGCGATGGGCGCGCGAACCACCCTCTGATTCGCACCCGGCGGTGGAGAGATCGCCGGGTGATGTCCACACCGTCATCGGCTGTAGGGTCGTTGAGATGAGCGTTCCGGCGAAAGCGACGGGGGCGGGGATGAGACGACGCAGAGCGCGATACAACGGTCGCGTGTTCTTCATGAAAGCGGGCGCCAGAAGCGTCATGACGAAGACGTACCAGCCCGTGAACTGGACGAGGTCCGAACGAATGAGGCCGAGCTGTTGTCCAAAAGCGGCGTAAAGTAGCGCGTACTCGCCGCGCGGGATCATCCCCGTGCCGATGGCGAGAGCGACCGGAGCCGGAAAGCCCGCCAAAAAGGCGAGCGAAGAGGTGAGCACCACTTCGGTCAGGATCGAAAGCGGGACGACCAGTAGGACAAGCGGGAGGACGCGCCTGAGGCTCTCCGGCTCCAGCAGCATGCCGAAGGCGAGGAAGAAGAGGGCGAGGAAGACATCACGGAACGATTCCAGTCGGCCATAGATCCGTTCCCCGAGATCGCTCTCGCGCGTGGGGGAGATCATACCGAGCAGGAAAGCTCCGGCGGCCGGCGCCAAGCCAAACTGTGCCGCTCCGACGCCAGCCAGGACGATCAGCGCAAGCCACAGCAGCGCGAATAACTCCTCCGACCTCAAGCGCAGGGTGAGGGTCAGCGCGCGAGCGAGAAACTTCCCCCCCATCCCCAAGACGAGCGCATAAAAGGCAGTCGCCTTCAGAAGCGAGAGCGCCGCAGGCGATGCGCGCGCGCCTTCGCCGGAGAGGCCTGCGAGCACACCCAGATAGAGCACGGCGATGAAGTCCTCGAAGACCATGATGCCCATGAGCGCTTCGGCTTCGGGATTGGCCGTGCGGCGCCATTCGATCAGAAGCTTGGCGACGACGCCGCTGCTGCTCATGGCGACGATGCCGGCCAGAAAGGCGCGCTCGATCATCCCCCATCCGAGCGCATAGCCGACCAGAAATCCCACTGAGAGGTTCGCCAAAAGCTCTCCCGTCCCGACCAGCAAGACCGCGGCGCGCACGCGCTTGAGGCGTTCCAGGGAGAACTCGACGCCGAGGAAGAACATCAGCAGGAGGATGCCCAACTCCGAGATCGCGCGCACGAGCGTCGTCTCCGTGATCACGCCCAGCGCGTTGGGGCCGAGCGCGGCGCCGACCAGGATATACCCGATGATGACCGATTGTCCGCGGCCGGCGGCGAGCCAACCGCCGAGAAAGCCGAAAAGCAGCAGCAGCCCGAGATTCTGGAAGAGCGAATGTTCCGGCATATCGCTTACGCGTCGTCGCCCGAAGAGAGCGTGAGGGCGACCTTGCGCACACCCGGCATCGGGCCATCGCTCATGCTCGATGCAGCCGCTCCCCTCTTCGTCCGTTCGCCATCAGCGCCCCACCCCCTCGAACTCGCCATCAGAGCGCTGCTTCGATGAGCCGACGCAGCGCCTCAAACCCCTCCTGCTTGCCAAGGACGACGATGGTATCGCCGGCGTGCAAGACCTCTTCGGCCGAAGGATTGGGCACGCTCTCCGGCTCGCGGATGATGGCGATCACGGAGACGCCCGTTCGCTTGCGAATGCCCAGCTCGCCGATACTCTTGCCGACGACGGGAGAGCGGGCATCCAGTCGAAACCATTCGATGCGCAGCTCCTGAAGGATGACCTCCAGATTCTCCACAGCCTTCGGTCGGAAGAAGGCGCCGGCGAGGATCGAGCCGATCTGCCGCGCTTCATCATCCCTCAGCTCCACGGCGAAGAGGGGATCGGGGTCGCCATCGCGGTAAATGTAGATCTCGCGGATGCCGCTGTGATGGATGACGATCGTGAAGCGATCGCGTTCGTAGGTCGTGATCTCATACTTTCGCCCGACGCCGGGCAGGTCGACTTCGGAGATGACGGCCATAGCGTCTTCCTCCTCGTCGCGTCATCGTGTCGCTTCCGCCTCATATGGCGGGAGCGCCGCATCCTCCGAGAAGGCCGCGCGATCTTCCTCCTCCGCCCGCGAGCGCCAGAGGGGATCGGTCTGCGCGCGAATCTCTTCCTTCAGTCGCGCGTAGCGCTCGGCGAAGATGCTCTTCTGTTCCGCGGTGAGAGCGGGCGTGCCCCATGCGACATGGACGCTTGTGATGATCCCCTCGAGAGCGAGAGCGTATTTCATGGCGGCGATGAGTTTGAGGACCGGTCGCCCGCCTTCCTCGAATGTGCTGAGGCGCTCGAACGCCCCGAGCAACCGCCGATACCGATGCATCAATACCTCATCACCTGCCGAGCACGCGCGCCACGCTTTCTGCCACTCGCGTGGGAAGACATTGGCCGGACCCGCAACGACCCCGATCGGCAGGGCATGATGCAAGAGGTAGAGGTTCCAGTACTCGCGAATCTTCCCGAGGAAGCCGCGCGTCGGCCGAAACAGATCGAAGATCAGCATCGCTTCGCCCACGTAGATCCCGAACTCGCCCCTCTCGTTGAAATGGAGCGCTGCTTTCGTATAGTGGCCGAGCACCTTTCGCGGAGCCGTCACCTTGATCCCGCAGATGTAGGAGAGACGGCTGAGCCGCTTCACATCGCGCGTGCGAATGTGGGGGATTCTCGGATGAACGGCGATCTCCGCGTTATCGTAGAGCAGAAGCGGCAGCTCGCGCCCTTTTCGCTCAAAGAGCGGCGTCACCTCGCGATGGAAGAACGAGACCACCTCGCCGATGTCTTCGATCGAGAGCGGAGCGATCACCCCGGCATCGGCACCAAGCTCCAGCGCCAGCGCCAAGCTCCTGAGCGTCTCCGCGCGCGTCCGTCCCGTCACGCCCACCCAGACTTCGACCGGCGAGCGCCCGAGCTGACGCAATCGCTCGTTGATCGCCCGCCGCTCCTCGATGGCGAGCGCGATGAGGCGTTCTCGTTGCGACGGCGAGATTCGATTCCATTCGCCCGTCGTCCCCAAACCGAAGAGGATGTCCGCTCCGAATCCGGATTGGACGAGGTAGCGGAAGAGGCGTCGCTGATCGGATTCCACAAGGCGCCCGTCCTCATCCACGATGGTCAGGACAGGGATGCTCAATCCCCATCGCGGGCGATATCTCTTCATCGCTCCCTCCGTGCTGCCTCACCGGGAGAACATATCGGCGCCCGATCGAGAAATCAAGCCGTAAGGGCAGCAAGCCCGTCACTCACGTCCGGCGCGCGAGCATATGTAGGTAGAGCGCGGCCAACGTCTTGCCATCGCGAATCTCTCCCGCGCGCACTTTCTCCTCGATGTCGTCCCAGGACAGCGGGAAGACTTCAATCAGCTCGTCGCTATCGAGTTGTTGCGTCGTCGGATGCAATCCCTCGGCCCGAAACACGTGCATCCGCTCGTCGGTGAACCCCGGGGCGGTGAAGAATTCTCCCAGGCGGATCATGCGCTCGGCGCAATAGCCGGTCTCCTCTTCGAGTTCCCGATGAGCGCACGCCTGCGGACTCTCGGCCGCGCGATCAAGCGTTCCGGCCGGCAGCTCCCAGAGGACTTCGCCCACAGCGTATCGAAACTGGCGGATCAGGAGCACGCGCCCATCCTCGAGCACCGGCACGATGACAACCGATCCAGGATGGCGCACGATCTCGCGCGTCGTCTCGCGCCCGCTGGGCAAGCGAATGCGGTCCACATCGAGGGAGACGGCTCGCCCTGTGTAGAGGCGCTGCGTCTCCAATCGAATCTCGCGCACGTGCTCCTCCATAGGCATCCCCTCATTTGGCCAGAGCGTGCGATCGAAGCGAGACGGTGCGATCGCATGCGGCTTCGTACACGGATTCGATCTGACGGAGAATGCGCGCTCGATCGAAGCGTTGCCGCACAGCCGCACCAGCAGCTTCGGCGACGCGCGCGCGCCGCTCGGGATCCTCCAGCAGCTTCCAGATGCACTCGGCCAGAGCCCTCACATCGCGCGGAGGGACCAGGAATCCCGTCTCACCGTGAACGATGATCTCAGCCGGGCCTCCGGCCGCGAAGGCGATGACGGGGACGCCGGCCGCCATCGCCTGGACGAGCGCGAGCGAAAAGCCCTCGCCATGCGAAGGGAGGACAAAGAGATCACTTGCTGCCCACACCGGGCGCAGGTCGTCCACATGCCCGAGGAGATGCACCCGCAGACCGAGCTCGCGCGCCAGTCGCCGCAGCCGCCCTTCGAACGCCCGCTGTTTCGCTGAAGCCGCACCGACTATCAGGAATTCGCAATCCGCCCGACCAAGAAGGGCGGCGGCGCGCAGGAAATCCTCCTGCCCTTTGGCCGGGGCGAGTTGCCCGACGGTCGTGATCACCAGGGGTCGAGTCAATCCCAGGCGCGCGCGCGCTTTGGCGCGCTCAGGCAGCGGCGCGATATCTTCGCCTCTCACCCAATTCGGGATGGTCACCACCTGCGTTTCAGGAAGACCGAATTGGGCGAGAAGACCCCGACGCACGAATTCGGAGACGGCGATGATCCGCTCCGCACGCCGAAGAGCGGCCCGAGAGAGGACGTTGCGCCGCAGCGGGAGATAGTGATGCCGAGTGAGGATCGCGCGCGCGCGCCCGGACCAAAGCGCGGCAGCGATCGCCGGCAGGTAATCGCGTCCCAGATGCGCGTGGACGATCTCGATGGCGTGATCGCGAATCACGCGGCTCAGCCGATAGGCCGAAAGCCCATCGAGCGAATTCCGCAACGGCAAGACGTGCGCTGCCACGATGTGCGAATGTACGCGCTCAAGAAGCGGGCTGCCCGGGCGCACGGCCACATGCACTTCGTGTCCGCGCTCATGTAATCCCGCCACCAGATCGGCGACGTGAAGCTCGCCGCCGCCAATCTCCATCGCTGAGCAAACCTGAAGAATGCGCATCGGCTTGACAAGTCCAAGGGCAACCATACAAGATGCCTCCGGCATGTGGCAAGAGGCGTCGCACACGGTGACGGGCGAGGGAGTCCCGCTCGCGCTCCTGCTCCTTGTGGCGTCCCTCTTGGGGCTCGCTGTGGGTAGCTTCCTGAATGTCGTGATCTATCGCGTCCCGCGCCGCATGTCTATCGTGCGCCCCAGATCGCACTGCCCCCACTGTGGCACACCCCTCCGATGGCGGGACAATATCCCGCTCCTCAGCTTCCTCCTTCTGAAAGGGCGTTGCCGGGCGTGCCGTCAACCCATCTCCTGGCTCTATCCGGCTGTCGAAGCCGGAACAGCACTCATGTTCGCCCTGTTGGCCTGGGAACACGGATGGAGTTGGGCTTTCGTGCCGGATGCCGTGTTCGTGAGCATGCTCCTCGCCCTCGCCGTGATTGATGCGCGCCATCGCCTGCTGCCGGACGCCATCACCTATCCGGGATTCGTGCTGGCCGTCGGACTCCGCGCACTCGTGCCGCCGGAGAAGATCCTGGAAGCCCATCATCTCGTCTTCCGCTCTGAGTCGACACGATTCCTCTCAGATCACGCGCTCGGCGTGGGCGCCGTGCTCATCTTGGGGAGCAGCTTGCTGCTCTTCCTCCTGGAACGCATGGATTACCGACTGCTCGGGCGTAGGCTTGAGGAGTTGGAGGCCTCTCACGCGAATGGGGGGAGATCCTCTGCGCCTTCGCCCATCCGAGAAGAATGCCCGTTGGCCGAATCCGGTCCAACTCCGGAGCCGTGTGAGAGGATTGCGGACGCTCACGCCGGCGATGAGGGGCGTCAAGAGCCGTGGTCTCCCGAATGGGCAGCACTCCTTCTGGCGATTGGCCTGTCGGGAGTCTTCATCGCGCTTGGGCGCGAAGACGCCTCGCTGGCAGCATCTGGGGCGCGTTCGGCTCTCGGCGCACTCGTCGGGGCTACGATCGGCAGCGGCGTGCTGTGGCTCTCGCGCGTGGGCTACTACGTGCTGCGCCATCTGGAAGGTGTGGGCTTCGGCGATGTAAAGATGATGCTCATGGTCGGCGCTTTCTTGGGATGGGGGGGAGCGTTCATGACGATCTTTCTCGCCTCGCTGCTTGGCTCGATCTACGGCGTGACGCTCATGCTCTTGACACGCGAGCGCAACCCCAAGCTGCCCTTCGGCTCATTCCTGAGCTTGGCCGCACTCGTGATCCTGCTCTCATTCCGTTGAAGCGCCACACTGTCCAGTATGCCCTCGCGTTCAAGGGACGAGCAAGAGTTTGCCCATAGAGGTCCGCCCGACCAAGACGCGATGGGCTTCGGCGGCTTCGGCGAGGGGAAAGACGCGCTCGATGTGAAGGCGTATCTGTCCCCCCTGAATCCACCGAAAGAGGGCGTGCGCGCGCTCCAGCAACTCCTCCCGCGTGGCCACATAGTGAGACAGGTGTGGTCGCGTGAGGAACAATGAGCCCTTCGCCGAGAGGACGAGAGGATCGATCGGAGGAACAGGACCGCTCGCCTGGCCGAAGAGCACGAGCAGACCGCGTGGCCTCACACAATTCAAACTCTTCTCAAACGTCGCCTGACCGACCGAATCGTAGACGACGTCCACGCCACGTCTCTCAGTGAGCCGTTTCACCTCGGCCTCGAAATCCTGCCGCGTGTAGAGGATCACTTCATCGGCGCCCACCTCGCGCGCGCGTTGCGCCTTCTCCTCGGTCGAGACCGTACCGATGACACGCGCGCCTCGAAGTTTCGCCATTTGCACGATCAGCAGCCCCGTTCCCCCAGCCGCCGCATGCACAAGCACCGTATCGCCCGGCTTGAGCGGATAGGTACTGTGGGTGAGATAGTGCGCCGTCAGTCCTTGAACCATCGCCGCAGCGGCCGTCGGAAAATCTATCGCTTCCGGCAGAGGGACTAATTTCCATGCCGGGACAAGAGCACGCTCGGCATAAGCCCCGAGCACGAGCGCGTAAGCAACCCGATCCCCCACGCGCACGTCCGTGACCTCGGGGCCAACCGCCTCGACAATACCCGCGCCTTCGATTCCAAGAGTGAACGGAAGCGGATTCGGATACAAGCCGGTCCGGTGATAGATGTCGATGAAATTGACGCCCACAGCCTCGATCTTCACCCGCACTTGGCCCGGCCCCGGCTCCGGGAGAGGAACGTCTTCATATCGCAAGACCTCCGGCCCCCCGTATTCGTGAACGCGGATCACTTTCATCGTTTGTCCCTCCATCCCTTCGCGCGAGATGCTGTAGTGTAGACCACCGTGCGCGATCGGGAAACCTCACAAGCAGGCGGATGACGCGGACAAGGAGGTGGAGACCACTCCGCGCAAGTGGCGAGGTCACCGGAGTCGGCCCTCGGGTCTGTCAGCCTCGCCCTCACATCCGGCGGGACGACGACGTTCCCCGCCGTCCCCAAATGGCCGCCACCTCGTTGTTCCGCCACGCCGGCATGACCATCGCCACCTCGCCCAAATCCCACACCCCCGTCGCCGTTCAGCGTGACGACCCGACAAAACCGTCTGGGCTCTTGCACTCAGCGCGCACACACGTTGCAGACCGGGACGACGCACGTCACCTTCACATTGTCAATGG
>CALHAI010000018.1 GCA_937934295.1 uncultured Blastocatellia bacterium | reverse complement strand
TGTTCGCCATCCCCCGCACGGCCGGCTGGATCGCCCACTGGCTCGAAATGCTGCAGGACCCCGAGCAGAAGATCGCCCGACCCCGCCAAGTCTACATCGGCCCCCAACGCCGCGAGTACATCCCCATCGAAGAACGGGAGGAACGGACGGCCACGGCCGCCCCCACGTCGTGAGGTCGCGCCAGTGAACGAAGGCCAATATCGCTCGCGGAGTGTCCCTCAACGCGCAGAGGGCGTTTACTCGGCTCGTGAAGCGATGACGTGGTGCAGGGAATGGGGGATGGGGTTCATCTCGACGCCATCCGCGAGCCGACCGCACTGCGGACATCGATCGTGAGCGATCTGGTTCGCCAGCACGGTGAAACCGGCCCTCTCAATGAGCACCGTTCGACAGTGGGGACAACGTGTGCTCGTGCATACGGAGCCGGGCAGGTCATGACAGTAGACATAGTGTAGGCCAACGCTCCGACCGATCATGTATGCGCGTTGAACGGCTTCCAAAGCAACTGGAAGATGCTCCTTCATCTTGTATGCGGGGAAGAAGGCGCTCACGTGCCAGGGGATGCTGTAGGAGAGGGAGGCGAGGAACTCCGCGATGGCGCGCAGCTCCGCATCCGAGTCGTTGTGGCCTGGAATAATCGGCGTCGTCACTTCCACCCACACGCCCATCTCCTTAAGCTGGCGCAGACACTCGAAGACAGGGCGCCGACGGGCGCCGCACATCCAACGATGCCGCCGTTCGTCGAAGCCTTTGATGTCCACATTGGCGGCGTCCAGATACGGGCGGAGCATGCGCAGAGCGGCCGGCGTCAGATAGCCGTTGGTGACTATGAGATTCCTGAGCCCATGGGTCGATCCCAAGCGTGCCGTCTCAAGCATCAGCTCGAAGAAGACCGTGGGTTCCGTATACGTGTACACGAGGCTGTGGCATCGATGCGTGAGCGCCGTCTTCACGATCTCTTCAGGGAGAAGGCGACGGCCGATGATGCGTCCACGTGGACCTTTGGGCATCTGCGAGAGGGCATGGCTGGCGCAGTAGCGGCAGCGCCAGTTGCAGCCTACTGTCGCCAGGGCCAACGCATATGTTCCCGGCTGGAAGTGGAAGAAGGCATGCTTCTCAATGGGGTCAACCGTCAGGGAAGCCACTCGATCGAAGACGAACGTATAGAGCGTCCCGCCGATGTTCCCGCGCACGCCGCAGCGCCCTCGGCGTCCGGGCTTGAGCCGACATCGGTGCCAACAGAGGTCGCACCGGACATCCTCTGGCGTGAGCTTATGATAGAGCATGGCCTCGTGCATGCCCCTCTCCTTCTCGTTAAAGCGCGAATGCTCCTGCCGCCATATCTCTTCGAGATCGACCCTCACTGGAGCTCGCGCGTCATTAACGTCTTGCCTGGATCGCCTCAATATCCCGGCTGATGCGTAGATATCCGAGCGCATCAAGGCCTCTTGGCGTCTCAGGAGTCCCGCACGATCCGCGATGCTGTCCACCTGCTCATTGTCCTTCCCCCTTCGCGCTCTCGCTCAGATGGGCGATCTCGTCTCACGACTATGCAAATCCCATTCCGCAACGGGAAAGGGATGCGTAGAGTGCGCGGTCATGCTCTCGCACGGGGCAGGGCCAAACTGAAGCATAACAAGGAGCTCTATTGACGGCCTCGTGCCCGCTTTGGCTTTGGGGCGCTTTACGCCAGCTTCATGCTCACCATACTGGGATGGGAGAGAGCGCGCGGAGGTGGGGAATAAGGCGCAGAGGCGCTGTCCGCGGCTGGAGGAAGCGGTGGCTAGCTCATTGATGCCTTGGCCCTTGTGTCAAGCCCTGGTGTCTGTCCGACAGCGGAACGCGATTTGCACCTCTCTGGCGTGGAGTGCGGCGATGTCTCAAAGAGGGGCAAAAGGCGACGTGCTCTGGTCTTGCCCGAGCGCACGGGACGACCGTTTGCCCCTCTCTCAAAATCTTTGGACAAGGAGGCTGCGATCATGCGTCAGCGAACATACATGAAGCTCTTGGCCGTATGTGGGACGGTATTCTTTTTCCTCATTGTTCTGACCACTGGACGCTCATCGGCCGTGGCCCCGCAGGGGAATCCGGCCGCCGAGTGGCAGCGCAGCAAACACGCGAATCGCGAGACGGCCATAGCCGAAGCGACGGTCGAACGTCGCGGCACGTTGGCTGCTCACTGCGGGCGCTGCCATAGCGAGCAAGGATTCATCGCTTGGGTGCCACAACTTTTGGCTGGAGATTACGGCCTTATTAAAAAGCCGGATGGTTCAGCAGCCGATGTGGCGTATCTTCAGAGCCTCGGGTTGACCGTCGACCGAGTACGGCCGATCACGTGCCGGGCGTGCCATGGGGACGACTTCGAGTTGCGTATTCGCGACAACACGCCGATGCTGCCCGCGGGCTTCGAAGCGTGGGCTGTCGGGAAGGGGGCACTTTGCATGACTTGCCACAATACGCGGAACGGTCGCATCCAGTGGGACACGACCGATCCCGGTCGCTATACGGCTCCGCATGTGTCGGCGCAGGCCGATGTCATCCTGGGGAAGAATTCCTTCTTCCTGAACGACACGGTGAACGGTGCTTCTCCCCATGCTATCTTCACAAGCGATAGCTGTGTGACGTGCCACCTGACGCTCGGCAAGAACGGGCATACGTTCCAAGCCTCTGAAACCGTGTGCGCGAATTGCCATGGCCCGTCCATGAGAATCGATTTCGTGCAGAAGCCGATTGAGACGTTGCTCGAACAGGTCAAGGCCGCGATCGAGCGGCGCGTCCTGGCCGTTCGCGATCAGATCGGCGTCGTGCGCAAGTGGGATCCGGCGACCGATCAATACACGGAGAACTTCCCGCTCGATGGCAAACAGATCACGAAGGTCGCCGAGATTCTGAGCATTCACGGACAGATCAGCTTCCGCTTCACGTTGGCCGATGGGACGGAAGTGTACGCGCGAGCTGGGGAGATTTGGGATCAGCCTAACGGACGGCGAATCTTCGCGACTTCGGATCCGATCCTCCGCGCATGCTGGAACTATCTCCTGATCAAGTATGACGGGAGCCTGGGCGTGCACAATCCAAGCTTCGCGCGTGATGTCCTCACGGCCACGTTGAAAGCCCTGCGGTGAACACACGTTCTGGCGCGACCCAGTGAGGCGCGCCAAGATGATGAAGAGCGCGAGGGGAGTTGGGCTTCCCCTGCGCTCTCATCTTCCCGATCGTCTGTGATCAGCGTACTTCCCATCGGAAGCGATGGAGAGCCTGGCCCGTGTACATGCCCTTGAGTCGCTGGACCATCGCGATGCGCTCCTCGACGAGGCGATCGGCTGCTTGGGATGTGGGGATGTTCTCTCGTCGGGAGATATCGAAGACGCGACGCAGATTGTAATAGATGCCGCGCGTCATCCGGAGCGCGCGCTCGCGATCATACCCCTCCAGCTCGACGTAGACGTTGATCAATCCACCGGCATTGATCACGTAATCGGGGGCGTAGAGAATGCCTCGACGGTGCAGCTCCACGCCGTGCCGATCCTCTTCGAGCTGATTGTTCGCTGCGCCGGCGATGATCTTGAATTTCATTCGGGGAATCGTCTGATCGTTCAGGACGGCGCCGAGCGCACAGGGAGCGAAGATGTCTGCGTCCACGCCGTAGATCTCCTCCGGGCTGACGATCTCGATCTTCAGTTCGCTTCGTGCCCGTTCCACCTTCTCCGGATCGATGTCCGCGCCGATGACGTGAACGCCCTCCTCGATGAGCCGCGCGGCCAGGTTGAAGCCGACCTGCCCGAGTCCTTGGACAGCGACGCTCAAACCCTTCAGGGAATCCCGACCGAGCTTCTCCTGCACGCAGGCTTGCAAGCCCTGCAATACGCCGAAGGCCGTGACAGGGGCCGGATTCCCCCCGCCGCCATACGTGGGCGATAGGCCGGAGACATACCGCGTTTCCATGTACATGTATTCGATGTCGTTGACGTCTATGCCGACGTCCTCGCCAGTGATGAAACGTCCCTTCAAGCTCTCGACGAAGCGTCCGAAGGCACGAAAGAGCGCTTCGGACTTGTCCTTCTTCGGATCGCCGATGATGACGGCTTTCCCTCCACCGAGATTGAGGCCGGCGGCCGCCGCCTTGTACGTCATCGCCCGCGAGAGCCGGAGCACATCCAGCAGGGCCTCCTCCTCCGTCTTGTAGGGCCACATCCGAGTACCGCCCAAGGCTGGCCCGAGCGTCGTATCGTGAATGGCGATGATCGCTTGCAGTCCGACGTCCTTATTCTGGCAGAAGATGACCTCCTCGTGTCCGTACTCTTTCATTTTCGCCAGTGGAGTCATACTCCCTCCTTCCTCTGCGATGGGTTTCCGGCCAGATTATATCCGACTTGGAGTCCCCGCGCATATCCGGCCTCGAAGGCCATCAGGTTCAACTCAATAGCGCTCTTCGGGAGCGAGGAGCGTAAGGCCTCCTTCATTCCCGACAAGGAGACGATGGGCGCGAGCGCGCAGAGGAAACCGAGCATGACGATATTCGCGACGATGCGATGGCCCAGCTCTTCCGCGATCTTCGTCGCCGGGAGCGCGTGAAGTCGCACGCCGTCCTCGCCCGGACGCGCGAGGTCGGATCTCATCATATCGAGCGCGACCAAATCCCGTTCGATGAGCAATAGTCCGCCCGGTTTCACCTCGGCGGCGAATCTCGTATACGCCTCCTGGGACATGGCGATCAGTACGTCCGGTTCGGTGACGTAGGGGTAGGAGATCGGCTCATCGGCGATGATGACCTGACTGGCGCAGGCACTCCCACGCGCTTCCGGCCCGTAGGATTGCACCATCGTCGCGTGGCGCCGATCATAGACGGCCGCCGCTTTGCCAAGGAGATATCCGGCCAAGATGATCCCTTGCCCCCCGAATCCCGCGATCTTCACCTCCCATCGGCTCATGATTCGACCTCCTCGGCTTTTATCTCCTCGCTCACTTTCTCCGCATACGGTTCGATGAAGGACCTCGCCAATTGCTCTCGCATGCGCTCATGGTAGGTCGGGCGCTGGATGTCCACGAACTTCCCGAGGAGGAGTTTCCCTCCCATTTCGATCCCCGCTTCGGCCGGATCGGCTCCGTGTCGGATCTCGCTCCGTGCTTTGAAATAGCGCATCATCTCCAGAGCTTCGCCGAGTTTATTCCGACGCAGATACCCGGTCGGGCAGGGGGAGAGGACTTCCACGAAGCTGAAGCCCCTTTTGGCGATGGCCTCTTGAAAAGCCGTGATCAAGCGTCGGACGTGAAACACGGTCCAGCGGGCGACGTAGACGGCGCCACTGGCTGCCACAAGAGCTGGTAAGTTGAAGGGTGGCTCGAAATTGCCATAGGGCGTCGTCGTGCTGCGGGCCGAAAGGGGGGTCGTCGGGCCGAATTGGCCGCCCGTCATGCCATAGATGAAGTTGTTCACACAGATGACGGTCAGGTCGAGATTGCGGCGCGCGGCGTGGATGAGATGGTTCCCGCCGATGGCCGCCAAATCCCCATCGCCACTGAAGACGATCACCGTCAAATCGGGCTTCGCGAGCTTCAGTCCCGTCGCGAAGGGGATCGCACGACCGTGCGTCGTATGAAACCCATCGAGCCGAACATATCCGGCGACGCGTGCCGAGCAGCCGATGCCCGAGACGACGACCACGCGATCCAGCGGCCGTCCCAGCTCTTCCAGCGCGAGCACCAGGCACCGCATGGCGATGCCGATGCCGCATCCCGGACACCAGATGTGTGGCAACCGATCCGCCCGAAGGAGATGATCCAGGGGATGCTGTGCCTCAGTCATGGAAGGCCTCCTCGATGCTGGTGAGGAGCTCACGGGGGGCATGGACGGCGCCTCCGGGCCGCAGGACCGGGATCGTGCGTGTGCGCCCTTCCGCACATCGTTCGACTTCTCGAACGATCTGCCCGAGATTGAGTTCCGGGACGATGAAGGCGCGCACTCGAGTCGCCAGATCGCGAAGGCGTTCCTCCGGAAACGGCCAGACGGTGATCAACCGTAGCCATCCCACTCGATGTCCTGCCGCGCGCGCCAATTCCATCGCTCGATAGGCGACGCGCGCCGAAACCCCATAGGCCACGAGCACGACCTCGGCATCTTCGATCCCGCACTCCTCCAGCCGAATGATGTCGTGCTTATTCCGTCGAATCTTCTCCACGAGCCGGCACACGAGTCGCTCCTGCACCTCCGGCGACGTCGAGGGATATCCTCGCTCATCATGCGTGAGGCCGGTGATATACACTCGATAGCCCTCGCCCGCCGCAACCATTGGCGGTACCAGATCCTCATCCGGGAGGTACGGGAGATACGCTTCGCGCGGGCCCCTGAAGGTCTTCCGATTCACGATCGGAATCTCCTCCTCCGGTGGGATGATCACGCGCTCGGTGATGTGACCGATGATGGCATCGCTCAGGAGCAAAACGGGCAGACGATACTTCTCCGAGAGATTGAACGCCGCGATCGTCAGATCGAACATCTCCTGGGCGGAACTCGGCGCGAGGACGATCGTCTCATAATCGCCGTGCGAGCCCCATCGAGCTTGCAGCATGTCACCTTGTCCCACGAGCGTCGGCAATCCGGTCGAAGGCCCCCCGCGCTGCACGTTGACGATGACGCACGGCGTCTCGGTCATATACCCGAAACCCAGGTTCTCCATCATGAGGCTGAATCCTGGGCCCGAAGTCGCCGTCATCGCTTTCACGCCCGCCCAGGAGGCGCCGAGCACCGCGCTCAGGGAAGCGATCTCATCCTCCATCTGGATGAACGTCCCCCCGACTTCCGGTAAGCGCTCGGCCATGCGCTCGGCGATCTCTGTGGCCGGCGTGATCGGGTATCCGGCGAAGAATCGACATCCGGCGGCCAGTGCGCCCTCGGCGCACGCTACGTCTCCGTTGAAGAAATGGACGCCGGTCAGAACCGCGGGCCCTCGCTTCATAGCTCCTCCCCCGCGATCCGAACGACGTAGATGGCGAATTCCGGGCAGAGCAGCTCACACATCTTGCAATCGGTGCATTGTTCCTCGGCGATGACCATGGGGATGTGATAGCCCTTGCTGTTGAATCGGTCAGACATCGCCAAGACCTGTCGGGGACAGAACTCGACGCAGAACCGACAGCCTTTGCAGCGTTCAGCGAGAAGAAAGACGCGGCCGTGCGATCGACGCGCCGCGCGCGATTGCGTCTGAACAGCCGGTTCCGTTTTCATGTCCGTGGACTCCATACGCTTCGACTCTTCGAACATGCTCGGCCATCTCACCCTGAAGAGTCCGCCATGCCCGCGGGTTCAAAATCACCCCTTCAATCGCCTCCGCCGATGTCGAGGCAAAAGGCCTCTTGGATCAACCGGTTCTCCTTCCACTCGTGCTCCCGTATGGCTGAGAAGAGACGACGGCAGGTCGCCACCCACGCGTCCATCGGTTGGCCTTCTGTTGCGCGACCACTTGTCTCAAGGAGAGCCTCTGCCTCTCGGAGAAGTCGCTCGTGCTCTGCGCGCAGAGCTTCCACTTGCGAAGCGGTGTGCGGCCAGCGACGCACGACCTCCTCCATGAATCCTCCTTCCTCCTCCAACTCGAAGTGGCGTCGAAGATGGTCCTTGAAGACGCGCAGCTCTTCACGCAGGGAAGTCCAGGAGGAGCAAAAGGCTGCCACTTCCTCTTGCAGCCGTCGCCGCAGCGCTGCGAGTCTCTCGTGCTCTTGGCGAATCTCACGCCCTGCGTCTGACATCATTCCCTCTTGTTCGCACAAACGAGGTAGCAATCGCCGTGCCATACGGAAGCGGCCTTGGGAATGCGGCATTCGGTTCCTTTGCAGGAACTTAAAGGGGTGAACCATGCCCGAAGAGCCTTTGAAGCGGGGCGCCGCCTGGGAAAATACCCCCGTAGTGGGTCAAAAGACCCGATGTTCGCCCTCTCTCATGGCAGACGGGCCTTCCAGTGCCCGGAGATCGGCAAGCGACGCTCTTCACGGGAAATAGCACCTATTGCCGAGGTACTGCTGAGCTGGAAGATGCGGGCCGGTACGGGGGTTGCTTGAACGATCGTTTGCCGGGCATGCTTATGTCACCAGCGCCGAAGCGAAAGAAGGTCGTCCTGGTCGGGAACCCGAATGTCGGGAAATCGGCGCTCTTTCGCCATCTCACGGGACGCTACGCCTTGGTCTCCAACTATCCGGGAACGACCGTCGAGATCTCGCGTGGCCGCTTGATCCTGGAGGGGATCGAATACGAGGTCATTGATACACCGGGGGTCACCAGTCTCACTCCTCAATCTGAGGATGAACGCGTGGCTTGTGAGGTGTTGCTCAAAGAGCAGCCGGATGTGATCGTGCAGGTCGCCGATGCGAAGAACCTTCGCCGCACGCTTCGGCTGACGCTTCAACTTGTCGAGCTGCAGCGGCCCATGGTACTCGTCCTGAACATGGTGGATGAGATGCGTGAGCGGGGGATCGAGATCCACATTGAGGCCCTAGCTGAGCTTTTCGGCATCCCCGTCGTCGAAACCATCGCGACATATGGCTATGGTCTCCGCCACCTTCTGCGTGCGATCCCGCGAGCGACCGTTCCGAAGAATCCCCTTCGCGAACAACACCGCGAGGTCCTTGGGACCTCACCGGAGGAGACCGGCCTTCCCGTGGGCTTGATCGCCGAGTGGATGGAAGTCGGAGATGCGCGCTTTCAACGTCAGGTGGAGCAACTTCTGGCGCGCCTCTCCCATGTACGGCCTGCCCTAGAGCCTTCGTCTGCGCCGAGGGGATGCCATGGGTGTTCGACCCCACGCTCGCTCTGTTGGGCGCTTGAACGCGCTCGCGCGCGGTTTTTGGAGGAGGCGGTTCTCACCCTCAGAAAGGAGGGGGGGGCGCAGCCGCGACGCGAGCTGACGCCTTCGGCCTTTCGAATGTGGATGGGGCTGCTCTTTTGCGGCGTGGGCCTCTTGGTCTGGGAGGAGCTCGGCGGACGCCTCCTTTGGCCGACTCCCGCCATGTGGCTTGGCCATCTCCTTTTGCGATATGTGGCCGAACCCACGTGGGCCCTCTTCCACGCGCATCGGCTAGATCTCATGCATCGCCTCTTCTTCGGTCATCCGGCCAAGCCCGAATACGGATTGCTGGTTGAAGCTGTGCGCGTGCTCGTGCTCCTAGCCCCGCTTCTTGTTCCTGCCTTCGTACTCATGCGGCACAGCGCGCGCTTCCTTCACCAGTTGGGGCGATGGACGCGCCAACCGATGACCGGCATTCCGATTCTCGGAGTGATGTTGATCCTCGTTTACGAACTGGTCGGGTACACGGGAGCGCAAACGCTCGTGGGCGCGTTGGAGGACGTCCTTTTCGGCACGTATCTTATCCCTTGGCTTCGATCTCGGATCCCTTCAGGCTTCCTCCACGAGTTGCTCGTAGGCCCTTATGGGCTCATCTCCATGGGGCTCACCTATGCCCTCGCCATTATTCTGCCCGTCGTAGGGACATTCTTCCTCGCCTTCGGTGTGTTAGAAGACAGTGGGTATCTGCCGCGTCTGGCGATCCTGTCGGATCGGTTACTGCGATTGATGGGACTCAATGGGAAGGCTGTCTTGCCGATGGTGCTTGGCCTCGGATGCGATACGATGGCGACGATGACCACGCGCATTCTGAACTCCCCGCGAGAGCGGCTGATTGCGACGCTCCTTCTGGCGCTCGGCGTCCCTTGCTCAGCCCAGTTGGGCGTGATCCTCGGAATCGCCGCCGCCTATTCCCCTGCGGTGACGCTCACAGTGCTTGGGGTTGTCGCTTCGCAGCTTGTGCTCGTCGGACACCTCGCGGCGCGAGTGATCCCGGGCGAGCGGAGCGATTTCATCTTCGAGCTTCCGCCACTCCGCGTCCCGATCTTGCGAAACATCCTGTTGAAGACGGGACTGCGCTTGCGCTGGTTCTTGGGCGAGGTCGTGCCGCTCTTTTTGTTGGCGACGTCGGCACTCTTTCTCTTGGATCAGGTGCGGTTTGGTGCGCGGACGGGGATCGAGTGGATCGAACACGGCCTGCGTCCGCTCGTCGTCGGCTGGCTCTCTCTGCCGGCGGAGGCCGCCCGCGTGTTCGTCATGGGCTTCTTGCGGCGGGATTACGGAGCCGCCGGGCTGTTCGACCTGGCGCGTCAAGGCGCCTTGACGACGACGCAGGTCATCGTCGCTTTGGTCACGATCACGCTCTTTGTCCCCTGCCTGGCGAATCTCCTCATCATCGTGAGGGAGCAGGGGTGGAAACGAGCCTTCGCCATCGTCGGCTTCATCCTCCCCTTCGCCTTCGCCATTGGGGGGATACTCGGACGGCTCTTGAAGGCGCTCGGTGTGTTCTCGTAAGAGGGGGATCATGGAGGTGGATTGGGAACTGAGCGAGCTGCTCGAAGCCTTATGGACATTGGAGGAGCAAGGGGGAGCGCTCCCGCAAGATGTCCGTCGGATCGCTCATACGGAGGTGACGGATCGGCTTCTGGAGCGCGCCGTTGGTGCGGGACTCATTGCCTGGCAGCCCTCGGGGCATCTGCGCCTCACACCGAAAGGACGTTCGGTGGCCATGCCCATCATCCGCCGACATCGGTTGGCCGAACGATTGATGTGCGACATTCTAGGCGTGGATGTGGACGAGACCGAAGCGGCCGCGTGCGAATTCGAGCATTTCATTGCTGAGGGGATCACGCGAGCGATCTGTACGCTGCTTGGCCATCCGCGCGTGTGTCCGCATGGGCGTCCGATCCCCGAAGGTGCCTGTTGCCGACAGGCTGAAGAGCAGGTGAACGCCCTCGTCGTCCCCTGTGATCGCTTGGCGCTCGGAGAGACGGCGCGCGTCGCCTATGTGAACACGCGCTCGCATCCCCGCCTTTTGAAGCTCTCCGCCTTGGGCATTCTGCCGGGCGTCTCCATCAAGCTTCTGCAAAAGTGGCCGAGCATCGTCCTTCAGTGCGAGGAGGCGGAGATCGCTTTGGACGAAGAGACGGCTCGCGAGATCTACGTCTGGCGTTCAGAAGAGCAGGGGAGGGATGAGCTCCTCTAGGCGCCCTCTCCACCAGATCGAAACCGGGTCGCTCATCATCGCGCTTATTGACAACGGCGCCTTCCTTCTGCTAAGCTGCTTTTCGCAGTGCTCCTCAGTAGCTCAATTGGCAGAGCGGCCGGCTGTTAACCGGCGGGTTGGAGGTTCGAGTCCTCCCTGAGGAGCCAACCCAGAGGATCAGTGGGTATAATACCGATGCTCACGGATCTCCCCATCAGCTCGATTGACAACGATGGCTTCATCGTCGGATGAGGTGATGGGCACGATGAGGTGGTCACTGATGGCTTGTCTGGTGGGGCTTGTGGGAATGCTCCTTGTCTCCTCCGCGCGAGGCCCTCGATCGGCTTCCCTCGATCCGACCCTTGGACGTCCAGCACTCGCCAGAGGCGCATCGAGCCACGGGCGCGCGCTCTTTCTCCTCGATGCTCAGAGATCGAGAGGGAGAACCTCCACGGCCAATCAGCTGGCCAAGGAGCCCCCGGCGAACCAGGACGCTGAGGTCTTCTGGAAGTTGAAGGAGATGGAGGGATTTTCTTTCGCCTCGGGAGCGCGACCGGAGTGGGGTCCCATTCGCCTCCAGGCGCAGGTGTTGCCCGTGCGCACGATTCGCATCGGATTGAATCCGACGCGCTTCTCAACTTCTGGAGATGTGCTCGCCGAGTTTGATCTAAGCACTCAGCAGCGGCACCGGCATATTACGCTCACGGCCACGGGGCCTTTCGTGCTCATGGAACTATTCCCGAGGTATGCGACTCAAGGGGCTCCGGACGCTGTCCAGGCGCTTTGCGGAGGCGCGGCCAGGCCGATTGCGTTTGGGCAGGCGGGAGGAGAATTCTCCTTCACCGCGGCTTCAGAAGGGATCATCGTCACGGCCTCTTGGGGGAGCTTCATAGGTCCCATGGCCCTTTGTGTAGCACCTATGTCTGATAATGTTTTTTGGATTGTCACCAGCTTGCGCCGCCGGAATCTCAATCGAGCGGGAAATCCGTTTGAACCGCCGCGCTATCGCGGCGTGCTGGAGATTCGCCACAGCCGGAGCTTCGCCGAGGCGGAAGTGCGCGCGCCGTCCCCGGACGGGCCAAGTTTTCAAACCGAGGAACCAGAGCTTCGGCTCATCAACGTCCTCGATCTGGAGGAGTATCTCCAGGGCGTCGTCACGAACGAAATGCCGGCATCTTTTCATTCCCAGGCATTGCGAGCGCAAGCGGTGGCCGCGCGCACATTTGCTCTGGCCAATATCGGTCGCTTTGCTGACCGGGGATTCGATCTGGATGATTCGACTCGCTCGCAGGTCTATCGGGGCGTGCTCTGCGAACATCCCAGGGGAAATGCAGCCGTTCAGGACACGCGCGGTCTCGTCGTCGTTCGGGATGGAGCTCTTGTGCCCACGTTCTACTCGTCCTCGATGGGCGGGCATACGGAAAGCAACGAGTGGATCTTCAACTCGCCCTCGGACCAGCTCCCGGGAACGAATGCGCATCCGGCCCTGCGCGCCGTTCACGACGCAGATTTCCCGGTTCCCGTGGACCTCACGTTGGACGAAGGCGCGTTCCTCTTCTACAGTCAGGTGTGGGACCACTTCGACAGTCCGGGACGAAGCGGAAATTCGCGCTACCGGTGGGTGAGCAGTCGTTCCGCTGCGTTCATCGCCGACCGGCTGCTCGGCACGTACGGCATCTCGCTCGGTCCGATCACGGCGCTGATTCCGCTGCTTCGGAGCCCGTCGGGGCGCATCGCCCGACTACAGATCGTGGGCGAGCGCGGGATGTTCATTTTGCAGGGATGGCAATCGCTGAGGGATTTCTTCCAACTCTTCAACAGTCCGAGCGCCATCGTTTCGCGGAGGGAGGCTGATGGGACGGTGAGTTTCGATCTCTTCGGCGGCGGTTGGGGGCACAACGTCGGCATGAGCCAATACGGCGCGCACGGTCGGGGCCGCAGCGGCCAGACATTTCGCGAAATTCTCGCCGCCTATTATACTGGAGCGGAGGTCGTCTCCATCGAAGAAGCGATCTCTCTCTGGGCAAGGAATGCCCTAAATACCCTGTCGAAGATGGGCGATCTTCGAGGATCCGGTCTGGAGAGATCTTCACATAAGGGGGTGGGACGTTGGCGAAACCCGATTCCGGAACCGGAAATGTGGACCAGGTGAGCGTGGCGGATGGGACCGTCCTGCAATGCCACGTCTTCTGAGCGCTCGTATTTTGAGATGGCGACACCATGACGAGACTGGACTGGCTCGTTTTGGGAGCTTATCTGGCGGCCATTGTCATCATGAGCTTCGCCTTGGCGCGAGGCCAGCGCTCGCCGGTGGACTATTTTCTGGGTGGGCGCAAGATCTCCTCTTGGGCGATTGCCGGTTCGATCATGGCGACGCAGGTGAGCGCGGTGAGTTTGATCGGTGCTCCGGCCTTCGTCGCCCTCAAAGCGGGAGGCGGACTGCGTTGGCTGCAGTATGAATTCGCCGTGCCGCTGGCGATGATCGGTCTGATCGTCTTTTTCGTTCCGATCTTCCATCGCCTGCGCATCATCACGATCTACGAATACCTTGAGCGGCGTTTTGGACCGGCGGCGCGATCGGCGCTCAGTTTGATTTTTCTGATCAGCCGGGGGTTGAGCACAGGAGTCAGCCTCTATGCGGCCTCCATCGTGCTCTCGGTGTGTCTCCGGTTGCCACTTGCCGAAACGATGCTGTTGGTCGGCGCGATCACGGTGCTCTATACGACGGTCGGCGGCATCAAGGCGGATATCTACTCGGACGTGCTCCAGCTCCTCATTCTCGCGGTGGGAACGATTGCTGGCATCATCAGCGTGCTGTGGCTTATTGGAGATGCGCGCGAGGCGATCGCTCTGGTCAATCCCGAAAGGCTTCAGGCGCTCGACTTCAAGAATCATGGACTCGGCGATGGAGAAACCTTTTCTTTCTGGCCCATGCTCATTGGCGGAGTGTTCCTCTACGTCTCTTACTATGGATGCGATCAGAGTCAGGCGCAGCGGTTGCTCACGTCCGAGACCGTGAGGGAATCGCAGCGCGCCTTGTTCTTGAACGGCCTACTGCGATTTCCGCTCGTGCTGCTCTACTGCTTGTTCGGCGTGCTGTTGGCGGCCTTCTTGACGCATCAGCCGGACTTCGCTCGAAGAATTCCGGCTGAGCATCCCGACTATCTGGTCCCACTCTTTATGGTCGAGTATCTATCTCCCGGCATCACGGGGTTGGTGATGGCGGGCATTTTTGCCGCGGCCATGTCGAGTTTGGATTCGGCGTTCAATTCGATGAGCGCCGTGACAATGAGAGATCTCCTTGGGCGAGGCGGGAAGTTGGGACACCTGTCCGAGCGGCAATCCCTCAGGTGGTCTCGACTCTATACTGCTATCTGGGGCGTCTTTTGCACGGCCAGTGGATTCTGGATGAGTCGAGCGGAGGCGACCGTGATCGAATTGATCAACATGATCGGTTCCGCTTTCTACGGACCGACGCTGGCCGTCTTTTTGCTCGGCTTGTGGACGAAGCGCACGAATCAACATGGTGCGATCGCGGGCCTCATAGCGGGTGTTGCGGTGAACATCATTCTCTGGCTCTTCTTTCCTTCCGTCTCTTGGCTTTGGTGGAATGCCATCGGGTGTGGCATCGCGTTCGCCGTCGGTTACCTTCTGAGTCTGCTTTTTCGAGCATCCGTTCACGACTCCGCGCCTGAGATGCTGTGGGGTGAGCGGCGCCTCCTTTTTGGTCAACTCGTCCGTCGCTGGAGTCTTTTGCTCCTTCTTGCCTTCGTGGGGATGGTGGCCGTCTCGATACTCATTGAGGTGTTGGCGATTCCTCGCTGATCAGAGGGCTTTTCCTCACTTCTTCTTGACGTCGAGGTGAGGAGGGAAGGGGACATTCAATTCCTCAAAAGTGATAGCTCAGGCCGAAGATGCCGTGGTGCGCGCGCAGGAGCGATTCGGCGAAGCCGGCAAAGATCGCGCCCCGCTGTCGCGTGCGCGTGAATTTGTACTCGCCGAGAGCATATAAACCTCGCCATACGTGAAGCTCCACTCCCGCGCTCCATTGCCATACGGCGCGTCCCCATTCGTATTGTTGCTGGCGTTCGCCTTCGATCGTGCTCTCCGTGTGAGGAATCGTCGGACCGAGACCGAAGCGCGCGCCCAGCAGGAGGCGGCCGCAAGGGGCGTTTGGGCTTCGGAGCATTCGCGCGCGAGCGACGAGGTTGACAAGGAGGAGATTGAGGCCGTGGGAGATCGAATACTCCTGGACGATCTGGCCGAGAGGAAGCTCCTGCTCAAGCCCAACGCCACGATGCCGGCCCGTCACACGCACTCGCTGCGTGGGATCGGAATAGACCTTCAGGTGGATGAATTCGGCCTCGATGCCCAAAAATCCGCGAATGAAGCGGCTCGTGCGCACGCCGTAATAGAGTGGTGGATCGAACGAACGGCCCTCAAAGCGCACGGCCTCGAAAACGAGATCCGTGTTCAACGCCGGCTGACTGATCCGCAGTATCGAGGAAGCGGTGCGACCACCGCCGAGATAAGCGGCGATGACCCACTCTCCTTGATCTGTCGTTGCGGCTGGCTTCTGGTTGGTCTGGGCTTTGAGGGCGCGCTCCGTGCTTTGAGCGAACGAAGTCGGAGCGATCCCCAGGAGGACGGCCAGTAGCACAGACGTTCTTTGTGAGCTGTGGGGAGGGGAACTCACAGGTCTCTGGCTTTGGGTCTGATAAGAAATCTTATGACATGACCACACGTCCTCACGTCCCACACGTCCAGGTCGTCAGATACTCCCGCTGCTCTTCGGTCAACTCATCGATTTCGATCCCCATGGCGCGCAGCTTCAGGCGCGCGATCTCCTGATCGATCTCAAGGGGAAGCACATGGATTCCGGGCGGGATCGTTCCGCGTCGCTTCACCAGGTACTCGACGGCCAGAGCTTGATTAGCGAAGCTCAGATCCATGACGGCCGGTGGATGCCCTTCGGCGGCGGCAAGGTTCACCAGTCGTCCCTCGGCCAAGACCAAGAGGCGACGTCCAGTTTGACGAATCCGATATTCCTCGACGAAGTCCCGGATCTTACGTGGCCCGTCAGCGATCTCTCGCAGGGCATCCAAGTTGATCTCCACGTCGAAGTGCCCCGCGTTGCAAAGAATGGCCCCATCTTTCATGGCGAGCAGATGTTCTCGATCAATGACATGACGATTTCCGGTGACCGTGATGAAGATCTCTCCAAGGCGTGCGGCTTCGCGAATGGGCATGACGTCGTAGCCATCCATTACGGCCTCGATCGCGCGGATCGGATCGACTTCGGTGACGATCACGCGCGCGCCCAACCCTCGGGCTCTCATCGCGACACCGCGCCCGCACATCCCATAGCCGACGACGACGACATGCTTTCCGGCCACCAGCAGATTGGTCGCTCGGAGGATTCCATCCCAGGTGCTTTGCCCGGTTCCGTATCGGTTGTCGAAGAGGTGCTTCGTTTGGGAGTCATTGACAGCGATCACCGGAAATCTCAATAATTCACGGGCCGCCATAGCGCGCAAGCGGATCACTCCCGTCGTCGTTTCTTCAGTTGTCCCGATCACCTGCTCGGCCAGCGAGGGGTATTCCCGAACGAGGGTGGCTACCAGATCGGCCCCGTCATCGATGAGCACCTGGGGGTTCGCGTCCAGGGCGATCCTTATATGGCGGTGATATGTCTCCACGTCTTCACCTTTGAGGGCGAAGACGGAGATATCAAACTCCTTGACCAGGGCGGCAGCGATGTCGTCTTGGGTGGAGAGTGGGTTTGAGGCTACCATTATCAGACGCGCGCCACCAGAGATTAGCGCCCGCGCGAGGTTCCCACTCTCGGCTGTCACGTGCACGCAAGCGGCTATCTGTACCCCCTCCAAAGGCCGCTCCCGTGCAAACCGTTCCCGAATCGCCCGCAACACGGGCATCTCTCGATCCGCCCATTCCAAACGGGCTACGCCCAGAGCAGCTAGTCCCAGATCCTTGACTTCGTATCCTCTCACACTCTCTCTCCAACAGCTTCTCGCAAGAGTCCGATCTTATCCGTTCTCTCCCAGGTGAACTCCGGCTCGTGCCTCCCAAAGTGCCCGTAGACGGCCGTCTTCCGATAAATCGGCCGCCGCAACTGCAGCGCCGTGATGATCCCGCGCGGCGTCAAATCGAACACCTCACGCACGAGGTCAACAAGGCGCTCCTCGTTCACCTTCCCGGTCCCAAACGTGTCGATGAAAATGGAGACCGGGTCGGCAACGCCAATCGCATAAGCGAGTTGAATCAAACACCGATCCGCGATCCCCGCAGCGACAATGTTCTTGGCAATATACCGCGCCATGTAGGACGCCGAACGATCCACCTTCGTTGGATCCTTCCCCGAAAAGGCCCCTCCTCCATGTGGAGCCGCCCCTCCATAGGTATCCACGATGATCTTTCGCCCGGTTAATCCCGAGTCCCCCTGTGGCCCCCCGATGACGAATCGCCCGGTCGGATTCACGTAATACCTCGTCCTATTGGTGATCAGCTCCTGGGGGATAACCGCCTTCACCACGTGCTCGATTACGTCCTCGCGAACCGTTCGCGCCTCCACGCGATCGCTGTGCTGTGCGGCGACGACGACCGTGTCTACGTAAAGCGGACGTGCTCCGTCGTAGACGACCGTCACCTGTGACTTTCCATCCGGCCTGAGATAGGGCAAGATCCCTTGCTTTCGCACCTCGGCCAGCCGCCGCGTGATGCGATGCGCCAATTGAATCGGCAGGGGCATGAGCTCTGGCGTCTCGCAAACGGCGTAGCCGAACATCATCCCTTGGTCTCCGGCCCCCCCGGCATCCACTCCCGCCGCAATGTCCGGCGACTGCGTGGCAATCGAGACGATGACTCCGCAGGTCTCTCCATCTAAACCGTACTTAGCGCGCGTGTATCCGATGTCGCAGATTACCTGACGCGCCAGGCGAGCGTAATCCACCTCCGCTGTCGTGGTGATCTCTCCAGCAACAAGCACCAACCCCGTCGTCAAAAGGACCTCACAGGCGACGCGGCCATGCTCATCCTGCCGTAGGACCTCGTCCAAAACAGCATCGGCGATCTGATCAGCGACTTTATCGGGATGTCCCTCGGTCACTGATTCCGATGTGAAATACCGGATGTTCGCCACTCCCATGCCTCCCCCTCTGGATTCGCAGGCGCGAGACTTTATCACACCAGTGATCGGCGTGTCAAGAAACCACCCCATCAGGCTCGGGGATGACAGTGATCGTAGATCTGCCGGAGCCGCTCGTTGGTGATATACGTGTACACCTGCGTCGTGCTCAGATCGGAATGGCCAAGCATCATCTGAACCGAGCGCAGATCGGCTCCGTGCTCCAGCAGGTGGGTGGCGAAGGTGTGCCGCAGCATGTGCGGCACGACTCGCCCCAATCCAGCCATGCGTCCGTACCGAGCGACTAACTTCCACAGAGCTTGACGCGTCAGCGGTCGTCCACGCGGCGAGATGAAGAGCCAGGGTGATGTCTTCTGTCCGAGCCAGCGCTGCCGTATGGGAAGATATTTCAAGACCCACTCGATGGCCGATCGCCCAAGTGGCACCAAACGTTCCTTCCTCCCCTTGCCCAGACAGATTACGAGGCCCTTGTCTACGTCAACATCCCCAAGCCGCAGGGCAACTACCTCTGAGGCTCTCAACCCTGTCGCATAGAGGACCTCGAGGATAGCACGGTCGCGAACCCCAATATCGCGGGTAACATCGGGTTGTTCAAGAAGAAGATTAACCTCCTCGATGGAGAGGAATTTCGGGAGTGCTTGCCATGATCTTGGTCTCTCCAGACTTATCGTTGGATCGCTTTTCAAGACGCCGTCTAGGATCAAAAACTTGAAGAAATTCCTCAACGCCACAATACAACGCGCCATGCTCTTGGCCTCAAGCCCTTGCTCGCTCATCCACCGCAGGAACTCTCGGATGTCTTCCCGCGAGAGGCTCAAGAGATCCTTCCGACGCTCAGCCTGAGCCCATGCCGCGACTCGTTCCAGGTCACGGCGATAGGCTTCGATCGTATTGGCCGAGAGCCCGCGTTCGATCCGCAGATACGTCAGGAATTCGCGCACAAGATCGCGCGACATGGCTCGCCCTCCATCTTGACTCTCCGGCTGAGTCCCCTTAAATTTTTACAACCATGAGACTCTCCGACATCGCTCGATACATCGGCGCTCGGCTCGAGGGTGAAGACCTCGAGATCACCGGTATCGCCCCCATCGCAGAGGCCCGGCCCGGGGAATTGACCTTCATTGCGAATCCCAAATACGCCCCCTTGATCAAGACGACGCGCGCCTCGGCCGTGATCGTCTCGGAGGATTTCGCCCCATCTCCCATCGCCCTGCTGCGAACGCCCAATCCATACTTCGCCTTCGCCAAGGCGCTGGAGCTCTTCTCTTGCGCTCCGCAGCCGGAGCCAGGGATCCATCCGACGGCCATTGTCCATCCGACGGCGAAACTCGGCGCCCACGTCAAGGTCGGCGCCTACACGGTCATCGCCGCCGAGTGCGAGATCGGCGACCACGTGACGATCTATCCCCACTGCATGATCTATCCGAACGTCCGCATCGGTGCGCATACGATCATTCACTCCCATGTGACTATCCGCGAGAATACGATCATCGGCGCTCATGTCATCATCCATAACGGAGCGCGCATCGGCACCGATGGCTTCGGATATGCCCGCGATCCCGAGGGCCGGTGGTACAAGATCCCTCAAACGGGACGAGTGATCATCCACGACCGGGTCGAAATCGGCGCCAACACCACCATAGACCGAGCCGCCATTGGCGAGACGCTCATCGCCAGCCACGTGAAGATCGACAATTTGGTACAGATCGGCCATGGATCGAAAGTGGGCGAGAATTCGCTGCTGTGCGCGCAGGTCGGCCTGGCCGGCAGCACCGAGATCGGACGCAACGTCATGCTGGCTGGGCAGGTTGGCGTCGCCGGTCACCTCCGCATCGGTGACAACGTGATCGCGACGGCGCAGACGGGCATCCCCTCCTCGGTCGAAGCCAATCGCGTCGTCTCCGGCTATCCGGCCATCGAGAACAAGCTCTGGCGGCGCGCTTCGGTCCTTTTTGCCCGCTTGCCCGAGATGTATCGCTTGCTGCGCGAGATGAGACAGCGGCTTGAACGCCTGGAACAGCGATCGGAGTGAACGATGAAGATCGAGAATCGAGCGACAGTGAACCTCAACTACCAAAAACTGATGGCTCACATTCACTCTGTTCTGGAAATCATCCCCAAGGAGCATATGCGCGGAGTGAGCAAGCTCGTCCTGGTGGACTACGTCGCGGATTCGCGCGTGGATCCGCAGATGCGCCGAGAACTGCCCGGGCTCTATCACCCGAAGATGCCCGGCTCGCCGCAGGCTTGGATGGAGATCGCCTTGAAGCCTCTGGCTCCCGGAGGATCGCTCTGGAAACGTCTCTCGGCGCGTTTGGCCCTGCAAGCCAACGTGACGGCCACGTTGCTGTCGCTCATCGCGCAGCATTATTATCTGACGCTCTCACACGGTGTCCGAAAGGAACAGTACGAACAAGCCGTCCGAAGCTACGTGGACCGACACCTCTCGCTCTATGCGCGAACGCGCAAGGGCCTTCGGGCCTGGTTGATCCGCCCCTTCCTCCCCTGGCTGGAACGGCTCGCCCGTTGGTTGCAAAAGAAACAGAAATCACGCTGAAACCTCCGACCGCTCGATCTCCTCGGCCACTTGGCGTAGACAGTCGATCAACTCCTCACGGCTCACGTCAGCCTTCTTGAACCGCACCTCCAAACGGAATTCGGCCGTACGATATCGATAGACGAAGGGCCGAGGTCGGCGCGCTTTCTTCTGGCGCCGCACGTCGTCGCGACGCAAGCCCTCACGGCGGATGCGCTCGATGAGCGCCCGCATCTGATCCACATCCTTGAGCCGGGCGATCTGCAAGAGCACGGACTTCGACTGAATGTCGGCGCGCCGACAGAGCTCTTGGATCTCCCCCGGCATCTCGGCCAAAGCGAGCGTCTCCGTCACCGAGGACCGTGATTTCCCGATCTTACGGGCGATCTCCTCGTGCGTGTAGCCGAATCGCTCGACCAGCATCTTGAACCCCTGCGCCTCCTCAAACGGCGTCAGATCCTTGCGCTGCAGATTCTCGATCAAACTGATCTCGGCGACCGCCTGATCGTCCACGTCCATCTCGATGCAGGGGACTTCACGAAGACCGACGATCAGCGCCGCTCGATACCGACGTTCGCCACTGATGATCAGGAAGCGTCCGTTCTCCTGCGGCCGCACAAGAAGCGGCTCCAAGATGCCCTTCTCCCGAATCGAGGCCACCAGATCCGAGAGATCGCCAATCTCCACACGGGGCTGCTCCGGATTCAGATCGAGCCGATCAATGGGGATCATCCGCCCAATTGGCGCCCCCGTGCGTGAGGCGAGCAGCTCGACAAAGTGCGCGTCATGCCGCAACTGGAGATTCGCCGGAAGTCCTCGCTTAGACACGCTCGATCACCTCCTCGCAAAGTTGGTCGTACTCCAGCGCCGCCGTCGACTGGGGCGCGAAGGTGAAGATCGATTCCCGATACGCCGGACTCTCCTCCAAGCGCACCGAGCGCGAGATCACAGTCTGAAAGACCTGCGAACCAAAGACCCTCCGGATCTGCTCCAAGGAATCGCGGGCGATGGCCGTCCGCCGATCGTACAGCGTCACGACGACACCCAGCAGAAGCAGGTTCGGATTGGGCCGCGCCTTGACCTTCTCCACCGTCTCCAACAGATCGTCGGTCCCCTCCAGAGCGAAATAGGAGGCTTGGATCGGGATGATCAAATGCGAGGCCGCCACCAAGGCATTCACCGTGAGCAACCCGAGCGTCGGTGGTGTGTCCACAATCACAATGTGATACCGCCCCTTGATCGGATCCAACCGATCCTTCACCCGATAGGGCGCGTCCAGCTCTCCAAGGAGCAGGCTCTCGAACTTAGCCAGACTGATGCGTGACGGTAAGACCTCCAAGTTCGGGATCGAGGTCGCGTAGATCACCTGCTCGGCCGTCACCGAACGATCCATGAGCCAATCGAAGATCGAAATCCCGACCTCGCGCAAGTCCAGATAGGAGAGCGAACTGTTGGCCTGCGGATCCAGATCCACAAGGAGCACGCGATAACCTCGGCGAGCCAATCCCGCCGAGAGATTGATCGCCGTGGTCGTCTTCCCCACGCCGCCCTTTTGGTTCGCGATCGCGATGACGGCCGATCGAATCGCCTTCTCCGCGCCGCTCACCCCAGCCTCCTCAGTACGATCTGCCGCTCGATTCATCCCCGAGGTCCTCGGACCACTCCTGCTCGACCTCCTCAACATCGTGGCTGGAGATCACGCTGCGCGAGCTGCGCAGCACCTGCTCGGCGACGAAGATCGGACTATCGGTCCGAAGCGCCAAGGCGATGGCATCACTCGGACGCGAGTCCACGATGACCTTCTCTCCACCTACGTCCAAGACGATGATGGCGTAGAAGGTGCTGTCGATGAGATCGGTGATGACGACTCGTTCGACGCTCGCCCCAAGCTGAGCGATGACGTTCTTCAACAAATCGTGCGTCATTGGCCGCTGCGGCACGGCCTTCTCGATCTCCATCGCAATGGCATTGGCTTCGAAAACCCCGATCCAGATCGGCAGCATCGCCTCGGAGGCGACATCCTTGAGGATGACTACCGGTGAGTTGTTCGCCGGATCGAGGATGAGCCCGCGCACTTTCACTTCGCGTTCCATAGCAGGTCCCTCACCTTAACGGAGAACCTCGAGGCTCCGCCCGAAGAGGCTGTGCGGATTCGCTCTCGTGATCTCAACCTTCACGAGAGATCCTTCGATGTTCTCTCTTGAAGCTTCGAAGTTTACGACGATGTTGTCGGTCGTATGACCGGCCCAATGTAATTGAGACTTAGAACTCTTTCCCTCAACTAAAACTTCAACGACTCGACCGACATATCGCTGTAGCCTCCGAAGCTGAATCTCCCGCTGCCGCTCTTCCAGGCGCATCAACCGTTCCGTCTTCACCTCCTCCGGTACTTGATCCGAGAGCCGCGCCGCCGGCGTCCCCGGCCGCGGCGAGTACTTGAACAGATACACCCCATCGAACTGCACTTCCTCGATCAGACGAAGCGTCTCCTGAAAATCGCGTTCGGTCTCCCCAGGAAATCCCACGATGATATCGCCCGTGAGGACGATCTCCCGCTTCGCCGATCGAATCCATTGGACGCGACGCAGATAGTCAGCCCGTGTATACCCACGGTTCATTCGAGTCAGAATTCGATCCGATCCCGCCTGCGGCGGCAGATGCACCCAATTGCAGAGATTCGGATATTCTTCGATCGCGCGCACGATCTCCGGCATGAAGTCCTTCGGATGAGACGTCGTGAACTTGATGCGGGGGAAGCCCGATTGCTCAGCCACAAGGCGCAAGAGCTCGAAGAACGCCAGAGGTCGGCCTCCCTCGATTCGATGGCTCAGGCCATAGCTGTTGACGTTCTGTCCCAACAAATGCACCTCTTGATAGCCGGCCTCAGCCAGCGCTCGCAGCTCGGCCAGGATCCGGACAGGCGAGCGGCTGCGCTCGCGCCCGCGCGTGAAGGGGACGATGCAGAAGGAACAGAACTTGTCGCACCCTTCCATGATCGGCACATAGGCGACATGCCGCTGACGTCGTTCGGCTGGAGAGATCTCCAAGAACTCTGGACGATTCGACATGCGCGTCTGAACGATCGACGGCCCCCCTTGAGCGCGCAAGTGCTCGACAATCCGCGGCAACTCGCCGAGCGCCTGCGTCCCCAAGACGAAATCCACGCCCGGCACCCGCTCAAGCAATCTCCGCCCATACAACTGCGCCACGCACCCCATGACGCCGATGAACACCTGATCCCGCCGCCGACGGCGAAATTGCCGGATCCGCGTGTAGACCTTCTCTTCAGGTTTCTCCCGCACCGAACACGTGTTGAGCAAGATGACCTCGGCCTGTTCCGGATCATCGGTCCACTCATAGCCCAGACGACGAAGCAGCGCCGCCGCCTTCTCCGAATCCACGACGTTCATCTGGCAGCCAAACGTCTCGATGAAGAAGCGCGTCATTGTCGGCCCGCCGACATTGAAGTTAAGATCAAAAGAATCAAAAGCTTAGCTACGGATCAGCTCTCGCGCGTGTCGGCGCACCACCTCCGTGATCTCCCGCCCACCAAGCATTCGCGCCAATTCCTCCACGCGCTCCATTTGGCCAAGACGCTCTACCCGAACCTGCGTCCGCCCCCCGACGACCTCCTTCACCACACGATAATGCGCATCGGCGAAGCGCGCAATCTGCGGCTGGTGCGTCACGCATAAGACTTGATACCGCTCCCCCAACTGCTTCAGCCGCTCCCCGACGATCTCAGCGACCCGCCCCCCAATCCCCACATCGATCTCGTCGAAGATCAACGTGCGCGGCCCTCGCCACCGCGAGGCCACTGTCTTGAGCGCCAACATGATCCGAGAGAGCTCCCCCCCGGAGGCGACCTTCGCCACCGGCCGCGGCTCCTCTCCGACGTTCAGCGCCACGAGAAACTGCACCCGTTCCATCCCCTCCGGGCTCGGAAACTCCTCGACCGGTACAAGCGCCACTTGAAATCGCCCTCGTTCAAGCGCCAGCGCTCGCAACTCTGCCGTCACGGCCCGCTCCAGCGCCCGAGCCGCTTGCTCCCGCTTCCGGCTCAACTCGCCCGCCAATTGCCGATATTCCGCCTGCAACCGCTTCCGTCGCTCCTCCAACTCCCCCCGCCGCATATCGGCGCTGGCCAGTTCCTCGTACTTCGCCTTCAGTTCGGCCAACGTCTCCAACACTTCGCGAAGCGTCGGCCCGTATTTCCGCTTCAGCCGCTCCAACTCCGCCAACCGCCCCTCGACCTCGGCCAACCGTTCCGGAGAGAACCGAATCCCCTCTCGATAGTCTCGCAAGAAGTAGGCAACCTCTTCCAGAAAGATGCGCGCCCGCTCAAGAAGCTCCAACGCGCCCGCCGCGCGTTCGTCCATTCCCCGCAGCTGTTCCAGTCTCCGATACACGCGCGCCCCCTTGCGCACCATCGAATCGTCGGCCTCGTAAAGCTCCGCATAAGCCTCCTGCGCCAATTGGAAGAGCGTCTCGGCATTCGCTAACAACGCCCGTTCGCGCCCCAACTCCTCATCCTCACCAAGCGTCGGATGAACTCGCTCGATCTCCCGAATCTGAAATTGGTAGACATCCAAAAGTCGCAGGCGTTCGGCTTCAGCTCGAGAGAGCTCGTCCAGGGCGCGTTCGATCTCCCGGTAGGCCAAGGCCAACTCCTCAACGCGCCGCCGCAGCTCATCCGTCTGCGCATAGCTGTCGAGCAGCCGAAGCGGTCTCCCCCCTACAAGTGCCATCGGCGCTTCGCCTTGGCCATAAATGTCCACCAAATGTGGGCGCACGGCGCGGACGAAGGCTTGCGTCACCAGACGATCGTTGGCGAAGATCCGACTCCGCCCCGAGGCCGAGATCTCCCGCCGAAGGATGAGCTCCTCCTCCACCTCAACGCCCGCGTCATGAAAGAGCGCTACCAAGTCCTCCGGCCACGTCTCCAGACGAAAGATGCCCTCAATGTATCCCCTCGCTTCCCCCGAACGCAGCACATCCGCCCCAGCCCGTTCCCCCAACAGCATCGTGACGGCGTCTACAAGCAGGGATTTCCCCGAGCCCGTCTCCCCCGTCAGCAGATTCAGCCCCGGCTCAAACTCCACCTCCACGTTCTCGATCACAGCAATGTTGGCGACTTTCAGAAACCTCAACATCGGATGCAAGTGTATCATAGATCGTCGCCGCTGTCACCACCCTTTCCGCATTCGGATTGACAGTCGAACGATTCGATCGGTATAATCATGATTCTTGCAGGTGAACGTCTCGCTGAGGGAGATCGAAGGCTCATGCCGACGGCGACGTTCGATATCTATCAGCTCATTGCGCAGGCCTCGCTTCCGGCGAAGCTCGTCCTTCTGTTACTGGCGCTGCTGTCGATCTATTCCTGGGCGTTCATCCTGAGGAAGTACACCCTCTTTCGTCGCCTCGCGCGACAATCGGCAGCCTTCCTGGAGCTTTTCCGGACGACGAGCGATCCCCATCACGTCTACAAGATGAGCCCACGCTATCGCCCGAGTCCGCTTGTGGAGATCTTTCGAGCCGGCTACGAGAGCCTGCGCGAGCAGATGGCCGGAGACAGCCGCCTGCCCGAACGCCTCTTGATCGAACGCGCGCTCAAGCGCGCGGCCTTGGCCGAAATGGCCGGTCTTGAAGAGGGCATCAGCGGACTCGCTTCCATCGCGACATCGGCTCCCTTCATCGGCCTCTTCGGCACCGTCGTCGGCATCATCCTCGCGTTCCAAGGCCTCTCCACCCAAGCGCAGACGTCGATCCAAGCCGTTGCCCCGGGCATCGCCGAAGCCTTGGTGGCCACGGCCTTCGGACTCTTCGTCGCTGTCCCGGCCTACATGGCATATAATTATTTCGTCAGTCGATTGCGCGCGGTCTCGACGCTCATGGAGGATTTCACGCTCGAATTTCTCGAGATCGCCGAAAGGAGCGCCGCCCAGTATGGCGTTTATCGGTCATGATCGGCAGGTGCACTCGTCGCTTTCGGAGATCAACGTGACGCCCCTTGTGGACGTCATGCTCGTACTGCTGGTGATCTTCATGGTGACGGCCCCGCTTCTGCAAGCGGGTATCCACGTGAATCTCCCCCGCACGCGGACCGCTGAACCTCACACGCTCTCGGCCAACGCCATCCTCGTGACGGTAGATCGCGATGGGAACATCTATCTCAGCTCCGGCGGACGCACTGCCCAAAGGCCGATCAACGTGAACGAGTTGCCGCGACGATTGCGCCAAGAGTTAGCCCAGCTTGCGGAGAAACGCGTCTACGTCCGTGGCGATGGCGATACCCCCTATCGGGTCATCGCCTACGTCCTCAGCCTCTGCAAGGAGGCCGGTGCCTCTGTGAGTCTGGTGACGGATGTCGAACGATGAAGTGGCGATTCGATCGGTGGCTCGCGATCTCGGTGGCCGGGCATATGGCTCTTGGCCTCGCGCTCGCCCTGCTGCGCTTTGGCAGCCCGATGGCCGAATTCTTCGTGATCGCCGGCCCAGGAGGCGAAGGGGGCAGCGGCTCCGCCATCGAAGTCGGCCTCGCCGAAGGATGGGAGGTGGCCCGACTCTTTCCCCGACCGCCCACGGGAGCGCTCGGAGAAACACCCGGCCTCTCGACAGTTCGGATCGAGCAGAGGGTCCAGGCCGATGCCCGACCAGACCTCACCCTTCCCGGCCGCAAGCCTCAACCTCCTGAACCGAGGACGCTCACGACAGATCGCCCGGTCCAGCACGGCCCTCGCCCGTATACGGGACGCCAGGAGATCGGAGGCTCTCCAAGCCCCAGCGCGCTCGTCGGCCCGACGCTTCCTCTGGCTGGTGGCGTCGGTCTTGGCGTGGGCCCGGGAGGCGGCATCGGGATCCCTGGCGGGTCCGACTATGGCCGCCGGCTTCAACAAGCTCTCAGCGCCTATTATCGTCTCACGCCGACGGCTGCCCTTGGTCAGCGCTTCGTCATCGTCCGTGTTCGAATCGCCCGTGATGGACGGATCCTCTCGATCGTGAACGGACGCCTGGATCCGACCGCCTTCATTCGCCCAAGCGGTAACCCCATTGTGGACACGCGTGTGGAAGCTGCGCTTTTGGAGCTGAATCGGCATCCCATCCCGTTTCCGCCGGACTTTCTGCCCGGCATTCGTGAAGCCGTCGCGGAGATCTACTTCCAGTACTAGGCCGATGCTCATGATCAGGACATCGTGGTGCACGCTGTTGTTGCTTGGCGCCTTCGTGTTCGCTCAACAACCCTCCCCTCTTCGCCAAGAGATCGGGAAGATCATCGTTGCTCCGGGGCGCGGCCCGACACTCGCCATCGCGGACTTCGTGCCGAGGAACGAGCCGGCCGTTCCGGCCGCCGCACTCATCCGCCAGGTCCTCGCCCAAGATCTCGACTTCGCTCGCGTGGCGAATCTCGTCGGTCAGAGCCTCCATCCCTCGAATCGACCGGCCGAACCCGAGCAGGTTGATTTCGCGGCCTGGGGTGGCGATCCCACCCGCGCCGATTACCTCGTCTTCGGCAACGTGAGCCTCATCGGCCAGGAGTTGATCCTGGAGAGCTACCTCTACGATGTCCAAGCCCGACAGCGGCTCTATGCCCGACAACATCGCTTCCCGATCGGACAAGCGCGCCAAGCCGCACACATCATCGCCGATGAGATCGTCAAGACCCTGACGGGTCTTGACGGCATCGCCACAAGCCGCATCGCCTTCGTCTCCGGCCAAGGACGCCAGAGCGAGATCTACGTCATGGATTACGATGGCGCCAACGTCCGCCCTTTCACCCGCGAGGGCTCGACGGCTCTTTTCCCATCCTGGTCTCCCGATGGTCGCAAGATCGCCTACGTCTCCCTCTCCAGCGGCGTCCCCAACATCCACATTCGATCCTACCCAGACGGCATGCTCCTTCCCTTCCCACATTTTCCGCAAGGGACGACGATCTCCCCCGTCTTCTCTCCGGACGGACGATGGATCGCTTTCTGCTCCAGCAAGGATAGCAACAGTACGCAGCTTTACATCGCTTCGGCCGATGGTTCCGTCATCCGACAGCTCACCAGCGAGCGCGGCCTGATCCATTCCTCACCGCGGTGGAATCCGCGCACGGGGCGGGAGATCGCCTTCATCTCGAATCGGAGCGGTACCCCGCAGATTTATATCATCGATGTGGACGGTGCCAATCTGCGCCGCGTACTGGATCGGGGAGGCTTCGCGGATTCGCCAGCCTGGTCCCCCGACGGGCGATTCCTCGCTTTCGCCTGGCGACCTCCCTACGCCTCCCAGTTCGATATCTTCCTCATGGACATCGCCACGCGAGAGATCGTCCAACTGACTGACGGCCCCGGCAGCAACGAGAGCCCCAGCTGGGCGCCCAATGGACGGCATCTCGCCTTTCAGTCGAATCGGACGGGCCGTTTCGAGATCTACCTCATGCATATTGACGGCACGGGCGTTCGACAGATCACGCATATCGGGGGACGTTCACCAGCATGGGCGCGATAAGTGGTGCATCTCAGCAAAAGGAGAGAAAGGCTATGAGACGATACCTCTGGATCCTCATCCCGCTTTCGCTCATCGTCTTCGGGTCGGCGTGCCGGCCGCAGATCTCGCTCACGGCCTCTCGCGACCGCATCAATCGCGGTGAGGAGACGGAATTGAGCTGGACGTCAAAGCACGCGCAGACGGTGACGATCAACGCTCGGCCGGTCGCTAAATCCGGGACGATGAAGGTCGCCCCAACGGAGACGACCACCTACGAGGCCGTCGCTCGACGTGGTAAGCGCGAAGCCCGAGCGCTGGCGCGCGTCGAAGTCATCCAACCGCGTCCGACCATCTCCATCTCCGTCGAACCCGAACGCATCGAGCGCGGTCAACAGGCGACGCTGCGGTGGTCAAGCACCGATGCCCAAACGGTGGAGATCACCGGTCTGGGTCCTGTCCAACCGAGCGGGAACCGCGTCGTCTCTCCTCCTCAGACGACGACCTATACGGCCATCGCTCGCGGCCCCGGCGGTGAAGCCACGGCCAGCACGACGCTCACGGTCGTCGAACCTCCATCCCCGCCACCTCCACCCCCGCCACCTCCACCGCTACGCAATATCTCGGCCGAATTCGCCGACATGGTCAAGACCATCTACTTCCCCTTCGATAGCGCGGAGCTGGACGAGGAAGCGCAGGCCCGGCTGCGTCGCGCGGCCGAATGGCTGAATCGTCCGGAGAACCGCACGATCCTCTTCCGCATCGAGGGCCACTGCGACGAACGGGGCACGGAGGAGTATAACATGGCCCTCGGCGATCGTCGCGCCAATGCGGCTCGCGATTTTCTGATCAGTCTCGGCGTCGCTCCGGAGCGCATTCAGACGGTCAGTTTTGGAGAGACGCGCCCGGCCGTTCCGGAGAGCAACGAGCGCGCTTGGGCGCTGAATCGGCGCGATGAGTTCGTCTATATCCAGGGCGGCGATCCCACGCCCCCAAGACGCTGACTCTCGGCGAAGGCTCTTCGCCGAAGGGCCTTCGCCTATCTTGCCTTCGGCCCGTACCTGTCGTAACATCTGGCGTCGGGCATGGTCGCCGTCGCAGCAAGCCCCGTATAAGGAGGGATGGGAATGCGACAATTGAGTCTCTCACGTGGCCTCGGCCTGGCCGCAATCGTCCTGTTTCTTCTCTCCCCCTCCTCACGGGCCGGGAAGAAGGAGCTCGAAGCGATCGCCAAGCTCCAGGCCGAAGTCCTCATCCTGCAACGACAGCTTCGCGACTTGCAGGAGTCCTTCGACCGAAGTAATGGTCAATGGCTCGCGCTTCTGGGACAGATCGGCGAGAACGTCGCGGCCTTACAGCGCACACTCTCGGCCTTGCAGCAGACGCTTGGAGAGACGCAGACGCGTACAGGGAGCCTCTTCACCCAGATGGACTCCCGCCTCACCACCATGGAGATGCATCTGCGCACGACCTCCGAACACCTTGTCCAGCTCCATGATCGTATCGCCGCTCTCGCCGAGAGCCTCGCCCAAGCCCAACGTCGGGCTGCGACCATTGACCCAACCGATCCGATCCAGCTCTTCAGTGCCGCCTACGGTGAGTATCTCAAGGGGAACTATGAGCTGGCGCTCGACCAGTTTCGACAGTACGTGCAACGCTTTCCTGCACTGGAGACGACCGACAACGCCCAATACTGGATCGGCGAGTGCCTCTACAGCCTCGGCCGCTACGAGGATGCTGTGGCCGAATTCGACGCGCTCCTGCGCACATACCCGCAAAGCGATAAGGCACTGGCCGCTCGCCTGAAGAAGGCGCTCGCGCTCCTGGAACTGGGCCACCGCGAGGAAGCCATCGCCGAACTGCGCCTTGTCGCTCGTCACCCTCTCCCTTCGAACGAGGTGAACGCGGCTCGCCAGAGACTCCAGCAGCTTGGCGTCCCCATTGAGGAGCCCCGCCCGACGACGCCGCGGCGCCGTCGGTGATCTCGCCAAGGAGATGGCTATGTCATTCAACAAGATCATCATCATCGGAAACCTCGGACGCGACCCAGAGCTCCGCTATACCCCTCAAGGCGTCCCCGTGTGCACCTTCTCGGTCGCGACCAATGAGCGGAGGCGCGATAATACGGGAGAGCTTCAAGAGCGGACACTCTGGTTCCGCGTGACCGCTTGGCGCCGATTGGCCGAGCTCACTCATCAGTATCTCAAGAAGGGGAGCTTGGTTTACGTCGAGGGACGGTTGTATCTGGATGAATATACGGACCGAGAGGGCTTGCCCCGAACGCAGCTTCGTATCGAGGCTTCGGATGTGCGCTTCCTCGATCGGAAGCCCGTGGAAGAGGAAGGAGTCGCTGAGGAACCGCTCAGCCCAATCTCCGGCTTCGAGCCCGGCGAGGAAGACGTCCCGTTCTAGAGATACGCGCCCACCTCGCTCCTTGGCCTTGAGAGGACGCTTGAAGTCTGCTCACTCGCGGTCCTCTCCTTCACCCTCTCCGTGAACTTCATGGCTTGAGATCAGTCTTTGGACCCACCCCGACTTCAAGCGATGCCTCATCAGATATCAGTTGAAGGGCACCGACGTCCTCCGCTCGGAGAAACGAGGTGAGTTCGATGAGCGACCGAACAACCGGAAGCGCTCCGGGATCGGCCGTCGGAAGCGGGAGCCGAACCTCAGCCGGAAGCACCTGGCCCTCAAGCGCACGCTTGGCCACACGCGCTAGGGGTTTCGCCGCCCGTTTAGCCTTGGCGACGAGATTCCCAACAGCGACCGCCCGCAGCGGAACCGAGAGCATGCCCGAAGGAGCATCGCTCATGATCTGCAGCTGATCCGACGCCATGCCGGGCCCTGCAGGAGTAAACGCCACGTTCACCCTCACACTCACGCCCGGACCGATCCGCGCCGGAAGCAACGGCGCCCGAACGAGCGAGAAGCGCCCGCCTGTCCGAATCTCCGCGATCCGCAGCGGCGCCGTCCCCACATTGGTCAGCACCAGCGATGCTTCCCGAACGCTGCCCAGGGGAACCTCACCAAAATCGACCTCAGAGGCCGAGAGTTGAAGCGCTGGCGTCCCACCCTGCAACCGTTCTTCCGAAGATCGAGCGATCTCCTGAAGTCCATCAAGAGGAAAGAACGACCACCATCCAGCGGTCCATGCTCCCGCGATAACCACCACCGCAACTCCCACAAGTCCAAGATGTCGCACGCGCATCATCCTCCCTCCTTCGCCACAGGATCACTCGCTTGTGCCGCCACATCCGCATATGTCCGCGAGCATCTTGTCTGAATCCCACCAAAAAGTCAAGGGGAATTTTCTCGCTCGACGAGCTGCACCGATCGCCGGCCCACATAAACGCCCATCCCTCGCGAGCCGATGAGAACTCGCTCCCCATCATGAGGATCGAAAGCTCCGACCAACGCCCATGCCCCCACCGCTTCGTCAATCCGCCGCCACGTCTCCCCACGATCCGCGGAGAGATAGACAGCTCCCACGCGATAGTCCGTGACCAACATCCATCGAGGATCGTTCGGATGAACAGCGATCGTCGCGACATCCGCATGAGGGAGTCCGTGAGCGCATCGCTCCCAATCCTTTCCCCCATTGCGAGAACGATAGAGGCCAAACGACGTGCCGATGAAGAGAAGATCGGGGTCGCTCGGATGTTCAAGAATCACGTGAACGCTCCCCACCCGATCCGGTAACGCCCGCTCCACCCACGAGCCGCCATCCTCGCTCATCCAAAGGCGCCCATGGCCCACAATCCATATCCTCCGAGAGATGTGCAGCACCTTCAGGAACTGCCCCTCGACCGCGCGCACGCGCTCCCACCGTCCTTGCGATTCTTCATATCGCAGGAGCGCTCCCGACGTGAGAACCAGAAGTCGCCCATCGCCCGCTTCGGCAAGATGTGAGGCGCCCACCTCTAAAGGCGGCCCTTTTCGCCAGCTCTCCCCGCGATCTTCCGAGATGAAGATCCCGTCCTCGGCCAGGACGAAGAGCCGCCGTCCATCTCGCCGCGATTGGAGAATCGCCTTCACTCCCCTCAGGGAACGTGCCCGCCAGCTCCGCCCCCCATCCTCGCTGATGAAAAAGCTCCCCTCAAGCCCCCCTCTCATCACACCACAGTAGAGGCGCCCGGGAATCTCCCGATCTGGGAGGATACTGGTGATCACCCAACTCGAAAACCCTCGATTCGAAGGGCGGAACGTTCGCCCCCCATCTTGGCTGAGCCAAACGCCTGCCTCTTCGGTGGCAATGAGCACCCGCTGTGGCCGCTGCGAGTGAAGAGCGATGTCTTGCACGGTCAACCTTCGATTTGTTATCAGACGCCATGTCGCCCCGCCATCCTCAGTCCGCCACAACCCCTCCGTCGTCCCCGCAAAGAGCACGTCCCGCTGCCCTACCGGCTTCGCCAACGCCAATACCCGACGGCTTCGCGACGGCAGCCCCATCATCCGCCGCCAACTCCGCCCCCCATCCGTCGAACGATAGACCCCCGTGCATGCGCTCAGCCACAAAAGGTCCGGGTTTCGCTCGTCAATGAGAAGATTGAAGACTTCAGAATCGTCAATGATCCCCGTCTCTCGACTCCCCGCCCTCGTCCACGTCCGCCCCCCATCGGTGGTCTTCCACGGCAAGTGCCACGTCCCCACATAGAGCGTTTGCTCCGAACGCGGATCAATGGCGATGGATTCCACGTTCCGAATCTCCAGATCATTGGCCGGCGAGATGCGCCGCCATGACTCTCCCCGATCCTCGCTCCGAAAGACCCCCTCTAACGCCGCGAAGATCAGCACACGGGGATCGCGTGAGGCTTGGGCCAAAGCGCGCACCGAATACGCCTCCGTTCCCGGCAACAGGGCCCACGTCCGTCCACCATCGCGACTCCGGTAAATCCCCCCACCTTGTTCGGCGAAGATCTGCCACCCGGCCACGTAGATCGTTCTCGAATCCTCGGCATCCACGAGAATTCGAGAGATGCAGAATCCCGGGCGATGGAATCCGGCAAGCCGCGTCCAATTCTCCCCACCGTCTTCAGAGAGATAGAGCTGTCCATCACAGGTCCCGACAAAGATTCGATCCGGATGTCGCGGATCAACGGCCAGCCGCCGCGCTTCTCCCCCATACGGCCCCATCGGGCTCCACTGCCAGCCGAGTTCCATGTGCGCTCCCGTTGTCCCCCCCACTGCGAGCAGTATCCCCAGGACGCCCCCGACGAGCCGTCGTCTCATATCTCCACGCCTCAAGCGTAGATGCCGCGCATGCGTACGTCATACGCCACGCGATCGATCGCCAGCATGTATGCCGCCGTCCGCATACTCACGCCATAGCGCGTCGCATAGGCGAGCACGTCGCGGAAGCTTTTGGTCATGACCTCCTTCAACCGATGATTCACAATCCGTTCGCTCCAGTAATAGCCCATCCGATTCTGTACCCACTCGAAGTAACTCACCGTCACTCCGCCGGCATTGGCCAAGATGTCCGGCAGCACGAAGATCCCTCGTTCCTGGAGGATCCGATCGGCCTGCGCCGTCGTCGGCCCATTCGCGCCCTCACAGAGGATCCGACACCGCAGGCGTCCGGCATTGCGCGAAGTGATCTGGCTCTCGACAGCCGCCGGAATCAGGATCTCGCATTCCAGCTCTAGCAGTTCCTCATTGGTGATCGGCTCCGCGTGCGGATACCCACGAAAGCTCTTCTCCAAGCGGTGGTACTCCAAGACCTCGGGGATGTTCAAGCCCTGGGGGTTGAAGATGCCGCCATGCACGTCCGAGATGGCGATCACCTTATACCCAGCCTCGTGGAAGAGCCGGGCGGCAACCCCGCCCACATTGCCCGCCCCCTGAATGACGACCCGCGCCTCTTTGGGCGAAAGCCCCAGATGTCGAAAGGCTTCGTTGGCCACGATCAAAAGCCCGCGCCCGGTCGCTTCGCGCCGCCCCGCCGATCCCCCCAACCCGATCGGCTTGCCCGTCACCGAGGCCGTCACCACATGCCGCGCGTGCATCGAATAGGTGTCCATGATCCACGCCATGACTTGCTCGTCCGTGTTCAAGTCCGGCGCCGGCACGTCCCGCTCCGGCCCCAAGATGTCCAGAAGTTGCGCCGTGTAACGCCGTGTCAACCGCTCCAGCTCTCCCCGCGACAATTCAGCCGGATTGCAGACGACCCCGCCCTTCGCCCCTCCGAACGGGATGTTCGCGACCGCACACTTCCACGTCATCCACGCCGCCAGAGCCCGAATCTCGTCCAACGTCACATTAGGGGCGAAGCGAATCCCCCCCTTGGCCGGCCCCCGCGCGAAGTTGTGCTGCACGCGATACCCGACGAACACCTCCAGATGCCCATCATCCATGATCACGGGAATGTAAATGGTCACCTCCAAGCTCGGATATCGCATGAACGTGTATAGGTCCGATTCCAAATGAAGGAGCCGCGCCGCTTGATCGAAATGATAGAGCATCGAGTCAAGCGGATTCTCCTCCTTCACCTCTTCGACTCTCTCGAATTCCTTCATCGGTCCTCCCTTGCGATGAAGCGTCCGCCCATCTTCGAGCAAGATTTTAGCACACTCCTTCGCCAAGACAATGCGCCGCCCTCACGTTGCCCATCCGCGATAGGCCGATCTATACTTCTTCGGTTATGAGTGAGCAGACGGCATTCATCGTGCGCGGCGCGCGCGTACACAATCTCAAGAACATCACCTGCGAGATCCCACACGGGAGTCTGACCGTCATCACCGGGGTCTCCGGCTCAGGGAAATCGAGCCTCGCCTTCGACACGATCTACGCCGAAGGCCAGCGCCGGTATGTGGAGTCCCTCTCCGCCTATGCCCGTCAGTTCCTCGAGCGCATGAGGAAACCGGATGTGGACGAGATCACGGGCCTTTGCCCGACGATCGCCATCCAGCAAAAACCCCTCAGCCGCAACCCGCGCTCCACCGTCGCCACGCAGACGGAAATCTATGACTATCTGCGGCTGCTCTTTGCCCGAATCGGCCGTGTCTACTGCCTGACCTGCCACAGCGAAGTCATCCGCCAGACCCCGGAGACGATCGCCGATCGCCTCTTGCAATTACCTGAAGGGCTCCGCTTCTACGTCCTCTTCCCGCTCGCGCGCAAAGCCGAGAACGGACGCTCCCGCCGGAGCGAGCTCTCGCCGAAGGCGCTGCTGCTCACCCTGCAGCAGCGCGGATTCACACGCCTCTACGTGCGAGGCCAGGTCGTGGAGATCGGCGATCTCCAAACCCCTCCCGCCCTCGACGAGATGAGCGTCCTCGTAGATCGCCTCGTCCTCCGTCCCGATATCCGGTCGCGCTTGATCGATTCGCTGGAGCTCTGCTACCGCGAAGGGGACGGCGTCGCCGAAATCGTGCTCCTCAGCGATCCTCCGCAGAAGCTCACGTTCACGGCGCAGCTGACCTGCCCGCAATGCCAAACCCGTTACATTGAGCCCGAACCGCAGCTCTTCAGCTTCAACAGCGCCCATGGTGCCTGCCCCAACTGTCAGGGTTTCGGCAATCTTATCGGGCTCGATCTGGACCTAGTCATCCCGGATCGCGAGCGCTCGCTGCAAGAGGGGGCCATCGAACCCTGGACGAAGCCCCAGTTCGAGTGGGCGCAGGAGGAGTTGCTCACCTTCTGCCGCCGCATGAGGATCCCCACCGACGTCCCCTTCGCTCAACTCTCCCGAGAGCACCAACGCTGGATCATCCAGGGGAAGGGTGAGTTCCCCGGTATCCGTGGCTTCTTCGAATGGTTGGAGACGAAGAAATACAAGCTGCACGTGCGCGTCTTCCTGAGCAAATATCGCGGCTATACGACCTGCCCCTCCTGCAAGGGCGCGCGCTTGAGACCCGAAGCCTTGGCCGTACGCGTCGGCGGGAAGACGCTCCCCGAAATCTGTGCCATGAGCATTGGCGAATGCGCCGCTTTCTTCGCCGCGCTCTCCCTCACACCTCAGGAAGAGGCGATCGCCGGCCGGTTGCTTCAGGAGATCCGCCAGCGCCTCGCCTTCCTCGTGGACGTCGGTCTCGATTATGTGACGCTCGATCGGCATGCCTTCACCCTCTCCGGCGGCGAGGCCCAGCGCATTCAACTGGCGACGAATCTCGGCGCTTCTCTGGTCGGCACCCTCTACGTCCTGGATGAGCCGAGCATCGGCCTGCATCCTCGCGATACGCAGCGCCTCATCCGCTTGCTCAAGCATCTGCGCGACATCGGGAATACGGTGCTTGTGGTCGAGCACGATCGCGAGATGATCCTGGCCGCCGATCACGTCATCGATCTGGGGCCCGGCGCCGGCGAACACGGTGGCGAGGTCGTCTTCCAAGGGACGCCCGAAGAGTTGCAACGCGCCCCCTCTTCGCTGACCGGGAGATACCTGCGCGGCGAGCTGAGCATCCCCACCCCCAGGCAACGCCTCTCCCCGACCGGGCGCTGCCTGGCGATTCGCGGTGCGCGCGCCCATAATCTCAAGAACATTGACGTGGACATCCCCCTGGAGCTGATGGTCTGCATCACGGGCGTCTCCGGCTCCGGCAAGTCCACCCTCGTCTACGACGTCCTCTACGCCAATCTCAAGAAGCAACGCGGAGAGTGGAATCAACCTGTCGGCCCCGTTCGCAAGATCGAAGGTGGGGAATGGCTCGACGAGATCATTCTCGTGGATCAATCCCCCATCGGGCGCACACCTCGTTCGAACCCGGCAACGTACCTGAAGGTCTTCGATGCCATCCGCGAACTCTTCGCCTCCACGCGCGAGGCACAAGCGCGCGGCCTCACCCCGGCACACTTCTCCTTCAACGTGCCCGGCGGCCGCTGCGAAGCCTGCGAGGGCAACGGCGTCGTGACCATCCAGATGCAATTTCTGGCCGATGTCGAACTCGTCTGTGAGCACTGCCAGGGGATGCGCTTCCAACCCGCACTGCTGGAGATCCGCTACCGAGGGAAGACCATCCACGAGGTCCTCAATATGACCGTCCGCGAAGCCCTCCACTTCTTCGCCGATGTGTCGAAGATCACGCGGCGGTTGGAGGTCCTCGATCAGATCGGCCTCGGATACATCCGCCTGGGACAATCGGCGACGACGCTCTCCGGAGGCGAAGCCCAACGCCTCAAGCTCGCCGCCCACCTGGCCAAAGAGACCAGCGCCCGCACGCTCTATCTCTTCGATGAACCGACGACCGGCCTGCACTTCGATGACATTCAAAAGTTGATCGCCGCCTTCCGCCGCTTGATCGCCGCCGGTGGATCAGTCATCATCATCGAGCACAATCCCGATGTCATCAAATGCGCCGACTGGATCATCGATCTCGGCCCCGAAGGCGGAGAGCGCGGCGGATATGTCGTCGCCCAAGGCCCTCCGGAAGCGATCATGCGCGTCCCGGAGTCCTACACGGGACAGTTCCTCGCCGCCTATCTCCGGAACGAAGGGAGAACGCTCCGATGACGCCCACTCCCTTTTCGGGCGATGCCTGCTGTGCTAAAGTACACCGTTCGGGGGTGCCTATGAAAAAAGTCTTCGCGCTCGCCCTTGTCGCATTCGCCCTTTACGGGACGCCCGCACAGAAACGATCCTTCTCGCTCCCTGCACTCGATGGTCGGATGGTTGACCTGACGCACTACCGTGGACAAGTCGTCGTCCTCTCCTTCGGCGCCACCTGGTGCCCGCCCTGCCGAGAGGAGTTGCCCGTCCTGCAAAAGGTCGCCGATCAATACACGGGACGCCCGGTCGCTTTCTTCTGGATCAGCATCGATGATCCCGAGATCTCTAATGACCAACTCCGACAGTTCGTCTCCCGCCTGGGCGTGCGTCTGCCCGTACTCCGCGATCCCGAAGCGCGCATCCTGCAAGGGTTCAAGACCGAGGGCGTCCCAGCCCTTCTCCTCCTGGATCGCAACGGCGACCCCATCGGGGCTCCGCATGTGGGATTCGCGGATCCGGAGAGCTACGTGAACGAGTTGACGAAAATGCTCGATGCGCTGCTCAAGCCATGAGCTCGCCACCTGTCGTCTTGGAAACGCATCTCACGGCTCATCCCCTCCTCCGGCGAGGAAAGGTCCGCGATATCTACACCATCGGTGACGATCGTCTGCTGATCGTCACGACCGATCGCATCTCAGCCTTCGATGTCGTCTTGCCGGACGGTATCCCTGGTAAAGGAGCCGTTCTCACTCAGCTCTCGGCATTTTGGTTCCGATTCCTGGAGCCCATCGCCCCCCATCACTTGATCACGACCGATGTCCACGCGCTCGACGGACTCACGGAGACCGAACGCACGGCGCTTCGCTCTCGCAGCATGCTCGTGCATCGCGCGCGCCCAATCCCCATCGAATGCGTCGTGCGCGGTTATCTGGCCGGATCGGCCTGGAGAGAGTACCAACAGTTCGGAACCGTCGGCGGTCTCCGCTTGCCCCCGGGCCTGGTCGAAGCGGCGAGACTCCCGGAACCGATCTTTACCCCCGCGATCAAGGCCACCGAAGGACATGACATCAACATCTCCGAGGCCGAGATGGCCAATCGCCTCGGGACCGAGTTAACTCGTCGGCTCAAGGACCTGAGCCTCGCTCTCTATTCACGGGCAGCCGAGTACGCCTTCGCTCGAGGCCTCATCCTCGCCGATACGAAGTTCGAATTCGGATGGCGAGATCAGACGCTTTTGTGGATCGATGAGGCGCTGACGCCAGATTCTTCGCGCTTCTGGGCTGCCGATCAGTATGCGCCCGGACGTCCGCCACCCTCCTTTGACAAGCAGTTCCTCCGCGACTACCTGGACTCTATCGGATGGGACAGATCTTCATCCGCTCCTCGCCTCCCCAAATCCATTATCGAACAAACGGCCACTCGGTATCTCATGGCTTATCGTCTTCTGACGGGGAAGGAAACGATACCATGACGACCTTCGATGCCCTCGTCCTCTTCGTGATCGGCCTCTCGACACTCACAGGGCTCTCACGCGGATTCGCGCGAAGCGTCATCACGACAGCCGCCGCCATCGCCGGGTTTTTCCTCGCCAGCTCTTCCTACCGCGGCGCTGCCCCGTTCATCCGTCCTCTCGTCGAATCGGAGGAGATGGCGCACTTGCTGGCTTTTCTCAGTACGTACCTGCTGGTGCTCTTCATCGGCCTCCTGCTCGCACGCGCGCTTCATTCGGGCTTACGTCGGGCTCACCTGAGCTGGCTCGATCACGGTATGGGCGGTCTCTTCGGCTTCCTGCGCGGATGGGCTTTGTGCTCGGTCGTCTATCTCGCTCTGAGCGTCTTCCCATGGCGTCGTGATCTCTTGCGAGAGAGCTTCACCTCACCCTATCTCGCTCGCGGCGCTGCCATGATCAGCCAACTGGCCGCCCAACACTTCCCCCGCTTTCAACCTATCCCTCCCCAACCCAAAGAGTAGACCTCGGCAAGCGCCCATGGGAATGACGACATTAATGACGACATTTCGGATCAAACATTATCGGACGTTGGTTTTCTCGAACTCCCAATCTGACCCCGCACTATCCCAGCGCTCAAGACTTAACAGAGCTGTTCGGGAAGTGAAAAGTGCGATGGGAAGCGGAAAAAAGACCCTTCCGGGAGCACGATTTTTCAAGCATCCCGCAGATCGGCAGTCGGCAGATGGGCAGGTGGCTGAGGACCCCGCATCTCGTATCCCGTATCTTTGAAAAACCGTGCCTTTCGGGCGGTGGGAAAGACCGTCCCGATGCATTCTCACGAACCGAACGGCTATGCTAACAGAGCCGTTCAGCTCCTGAGAATCAGGATGCCCTCGGCTTTGCCGACCCTTCGAGAAAAGCGAACGGCGAATAGCGAGTGGCGCACAGCGAACAGGGAATAGGGCCCTATTCGCCATTCGCTGTTCGCCCTTGATCTTCGATACATATCCTATCCGGCGTTGGGTGTCTGGCATGGTCAGCTTCACTGTCATCTGGATGGTCGTCGGCGTGATTTGTATCCTTCTTGAGTTGGCCCTCCCGACGAATTTCGTCCTGCTCTGCCTGGGCGTGGGGTGCTTGGGGGGCGGGGTCGTCGCCTTCCTGGGGGGTCCCCTGTGGCTTCAAGTCGGGAGTGCCCTGGGCGTCGCCGTCGCCGCTCTGGCCGTTTCCCGTCGGCTCCTGCACCGGCAGGAGCTCCAGAGTCGGGAATTTGGAGTCATGGGCCTCATCGGTCAGACGGGCTGGGTCCTTGAAACGGTCCGGGGTCCCCTGGGGGGTCTCGTGAAAGTCGAGGGAGAGACCTGGCGGGCCGTGGCGGCATCGACCGTCGAGATCGCCCCGGGCACGATGGTGCGGGTCACCGGCGTCGAGGGCAACAAACTCGTCGTCGAGCCCGTGGTGCAAGCCTCTTAGTGGGAACCCGATAGCCCGTTCCTGCGCCATGTCTCTGAGGCCGGGCACTTAGAACCCGAGACGCTCTACCATTTTCACACCCTGCTTGCATCACCGATCTCAACCGCTGCGACTGCACCGACGGAGCCGCCGAGAGAACGGTCGGCCGGAACGAGGGGTCAAGCCGCGTTTTGCCATTTGCGTTGAAACACCCATAACCCCCAAATACCAATCATGCCAAAAGGAAGGAAAATGAGCTCCATGACCCATATCTCAAGTGTCGTGAGATTCTCAACACCGTATGTGATCTGAAAGAAACCAGCTACTGCGTCTACCGCAGTCTTATAGAAAAACGAAACCCAGAACCACCTCTACGCCCTGAACTGCACTGCATAGACGATAAGCAAACATGAGAATGCGTGTATGAAAATAGTTGTAATTCTCTCGATGATTGGCGCCGGGATTACTAAGAATGACTGCTCCCTTGGGATGACCGACTGAGACAGCTCCGGTGGAAGCTTGTCTGGAACTAAGAGGATCAACAGGACCAGGACAAAAGCGATTAGCCCGACCCAAAAAGCTTCTATGGCGCCAAAGCCTAAACCGAACCCCACCGCCTCTTTCCAGCGAGCCGCGCGTATTTTCCGAATCGACGCAAATCCAAGGGTAACTCCGCATTCAAAGATTCCTGTCATTTATCTGGGCAGAACTCTCGAACGCCGTGGATTATAGGCCTAGTTGGGAGTGCAGCTACTGCTTTTAGTGTTATGCCCACTATCCATGCAAGGGCACCCCAGAGGGAAAACACCCAAGGTATCTTGCTGCGGGCTTTCCAACCGACCACTGTGGCCAGAGGCTACAACCATCATCCCTGCGCCACAGTATAATGCATCCATTTTTCCTCCTCCTCACTTAATCACCACAGAGCAGCCTATTCGGGAGCAGAGGCTGGGGAGTCCGGGATGGCTGAGGGGGTGGAGGGTGAAGCTGTATTCCTTCTGGAGGAGGTCTGACCTGGGGGGCTGGTGTCGCTGCCTGTCGGGAGGGGGGCTGGCATGTCGTGGGGGTCTCGCACCGGAACTGGCGGACGGTCGTCCCATCGGTTGTCTGGAGCGGCCCCAGTGGGTCGAACTCCGAGCCTGGCGCCGGCGGATAGGGGTCGTGCCCACATGGTGGGAGTATCGCCTCTGCGGAGGTCGAGTCGAATGGCGACGCTTCTACTTGTTTTCGACGACCTGGATGCCCTCGACCCGGGTCGAGGCCCGCTACAATCTGAGGTGGACGGTCGAAGTCTTCCACCGGGTGGCCAAGAAGGAGCTGGGGCTGGAGGCCTTCCATCCCCGAACGCCCCTGGGGATTGTCAACTGGGTGGCCATCGTCTTCTTGACCTATGCCGTCTTGCAGGACCCGCCCAGGACATGGCTGGAGCGGAAACAGCGTCTGGCCCCGTAGATCGAGGCCTATCTGAGGCGACACAAGAAGCTTGAAAAATCGAGATTCGTGGGCCGTCGTTTTCCCTAATGGGAACTGCATTTCTCCCATCCGAACGGCTCTGTTAAGCGAGATCTCCCATGACTTACGCGTGTAAGTCCCCCTTTCTCCAGTGAGGGGACAGAGTTTGCTAGAGCTTATACCTGATCGCTCGCAGCAGTTCCTTCCGCTTCGCCTTCTCTTCCTCCCCCTCAACCCCCTTGGATGCGAATCCATCTACGACACCGAGAATCCCTCGTCCTTGTTCGGTCTCCACGAGAATGACCTGAACAGGATTGGCCGTCGCGCAGTGGATCGTACACACCTCCTGACACGCTTTGATCGCATTGAGAACGTTGATCGGATATCCCTCCCGCAAGAGGATCACGAATGCGTGCCCGGCACTCAACTGGCGCGCGTTCCGGACCGCCACTTCCGTCAGCTCCGCGTCATTCCCTTCAAACCGAATCAGACAGGGTCCAGAGGCCTCACAGAACGCCAGCCCGAACTTGACATGTGGCGAGCTGGTCGCCATCACTTCATAGAGGTCTTCAACCGTCTTGATGAAATGCGCATGCCCGACGATGATGTTACATCCGGACGGGATCTCCAAGGGAACGACCTTCAGCTCCATACTCCCTTCCTCCAGAAGATAGAGTTATATTCTGCCCCAGCGCGAAGGTCGGAAGCAAGCGTCACACCTTCAAGACGGTCCTCGCCGCCACGGGCTCCTTCCCGGAAGCCGTGAGATACGCCTCCAAGGGGATCGAGAAGCTCTGCTCGATCCTCTCGCGGAATGTGATCCCCGAGTTGTACGTGCAGAAGGGATAGATTCGCCCATCGGGAGCCGAATAGTGGATGACGCAGCGCATGACGCGATCGAGCTGGTAGTTGTAGGCATCCATGAAATGCATCCCGGCGACCATGAGCGTTCGATAGGTGAGCCGCTCCTCGTTCTCCCCGCGTCCGATGCGCTTGTCCACGAGCCCCTCGAGCGTTCGGAGGAACTTCACGTAGGTCAATCCCGGTGGCGCCGCCTCCTGTCGGAAGAACCGCCGCAGGACGATATACGCCATCAGTGCCGAGAGCTTCTTGGAAGGAAGCCGACGGATCCGCGGCGCCCACTCGCGAAACGCTCGCAACATCCCCTCCACGTCCACAAAGCGTGTGACGGGGATCGCCGTCTTCGTCCGCGCGTCCACAAAGAGATAAGTCGCCAGTGAACAATGCGGATGGCAGGTGAGGGCGATCGTCTCTTCCCCCTGCAAGGCGCTCAAGAACTCCGAGAATGAGACGGTACAAGGCGTGGGATACCAATCGTGATACGTGTCCACGATCCCGGTCTGTTCGGCCAGATCCTTCACCAAGTCGGTGAGTGTATATCGCATTTGCTCCCGCTTCTTCTGGGTGATGCGCCCGGTGAACGTCACCGGCTGATACGTGATGCCCGACGTGACGTCAATGTTCTCGATGGCGAACTGCAGGATGCGACCGACTTCGTGATCGTTCACCCCACGCGCGACCGTCGGGACGAAGACGATCTTCAGTCCCGCCCGACGGGCCGCTTCGACAGCCCGTTGCTTCAGCTCCCAGAGCGGTTGCCCGCGCGTCTTGCGATAGGTCTCATCACTCAAGCCATCGAACTGAAGATAGAGCGTATGTAATCCGGCCTCGGCGCATCTCTCGGCGAAGCCGGGCTCAGTGGCGAATCGGAGGCCGTTTGTGGCGACCTGAATGTGCGAGAACCCCAGGTCCCGTGCCATCCGCACCGCTTCGATGAAATGGGGATAGATCGTTGGCTCCCCGCCCGAGAATTGAATGACGCGAGCCGCGACCGGGCGCATCTCCCGCAATTGCCGCAGCATCCGATAGACCTGTTCGAGCGAAGGCTCGTAGACATAGCCCGCCACGTTCGCATTGGCGAAGCAGACGGGACAGGTCAAATTGCAACGATTCGTCAGGTCAATGTTCGCCAAGCCCGTGTGGCTCAAATGCATCTGACAGAGGCCACAATCCTGCGGACAGAGCACGGCATCCGGCACAGCCGGGTTGGAGACCCCGCGCCTCTCTTCAAAGGCCCATTGCTCGGCTTTCAAGTAGAGTCGAACATCGGACCAGACGAGGTCTCGAAATTCACCATGCTCTGAACACCGCTTCTCCATCATCACCCGTCCCTCGTGCTCGAAGATGCGCGCGGGGATGACGCGACAACATTCCGGACAGATGGACTCGACGAGCTTCGGCAACCCCTTTGGCAGCGGAGCCACAAGCGCCCCGCAAGAGGTCAGCCCGCTTCTCTCTGGCACGATTCTTCCTCCCATAGCTCTCCTCCCACACCATATCTTGGGCAAAAAGACCTCTTGACATGATTCTTGAAAGCAAATTCCGGGCCAAAGCGACGAGCGTTCAGGCCATAGGCAACTCAAAGAGAAGCAAGAGCTTCGAGCCAAGGGCGCAGGACGACGCTACGCCCTAGGGAGCGAGATTTCCCGCACCCCTGCGCCAAAAAGCGCACCCCCACCTTGCACTGAGGCCACGCTCTGGATACACTCTCTTGCGGAGTCTTGAGCGGGAGACATCGAACATGTCGAGAAAGGACGCGTCAGAATCCTTAGAGATCGCTGGGGAGTCGCTGCGGATTCCACCTTTTCCGGCCTCGCGGAAAGTGTACGTCCAAGGGACGCGCCCTGATATTCGCGTTCCCGTGCGCGAGGTGCGGCTCACACCGACTATTGGCCGAGACGGCGTCCGACAGGAGAACCCCCCGATCTATCTCTACGACACCACGGGTCCGTATACGGATCCAGCGGTCGAAGTGAACGTGCGCGAAGGCTTGCCACCGATTCGCCTGGCTTGGATTCAAGAGCGCGGCGATGTGGAGATCGTCGCGGACTCCGAGCGCCGAAAGGCATGTTTGGACCGACTGCCGCTCTCCTCGCGGCGCCCGCGCTTGCGGGCTCGGCCCGGCCGCCGCGTCACGCAGATGTCCTACGCTCGCCGAGGCATCATCACGCCGGAGATGGAGTTCGTCGCCCTGCGCGAGAACGTCCTCCAAGAGATCGCCCGGGAATATCCGCGGGTTCGTCCCCCACATCGGGGAGAGGCTTTCGGCGCCTCCTTCCCACGCGAGATCACCCCGGAATTCGTCCGACAGGAAGTCGCCCACGGCCGCGCCATCATTCCCGCCAACATCAACCATCTCGAACTGGAGCCGATGATCATTGGCCGAAACTTCCTGGTGAAGATCAATGCCAACATTGGGACATCGCTGGTCGCCTCCTCCATCAAGGAGGAGATCGAAAAGATGCTCTGGGCAATCCGTTGGGGAGCGGATACGGTCATGGACCTCTCGACGGGGAAGGACATCTACGAGACGCGGGAATGGATCCTTCGGAACTCGCCCGTTCCCATCGGGACGGTCCCCATCTACGAGGCCTTGGAGAAAGTCGGAGGGAAGCCCGAAGAGCTGACCTGGGAGATCTTCCGTGACACGCTCATTGAGCAAGCCGAACAGGGTGTGGATTACTTCACCATTCATGCGGGCGTTCGACTCCACTACATCCCCCTCACGATGAATCGGGTGACGGGGATCGTCTCCCGCGGAGGGTCCATCATCGCCAAGTGGTGCTTAGCCCATCATCAAGAGAACTTCCTCTACACGCACTTCCGAGAGATCTGCGAGATCATGGCTGCTTATGATGTGGCGTTCTCCTTAGGTGATGGTCTGCGCCCGGGCTCCATCGCCGATGCCAACGACGAGGCGCAGATGGCGGAGCTGGAGACCTTAGGCGAGTTGGCGCGCATCGCCTGGGAGATGGATTGTCAGGTCATGATCGAGGGTCCGGGCCACATCCCCATGCAGCTCATCCGAGAGAACATGGAGAAGGAGATCGCCCTCTGTCAGGAAGCGCCGTTTTACACGTTGGGGCCGCTGGTGACCGACGTCGCGCCCGGATACGATCACCTCACCAGCGCCATCGGCGCAGCGCTCATCGGTTGGTACGGAGCTTCGATGCTCTGCTACGTCACGCCCAAGGAGCATCTCGGCCTTCCGAACAAGCAGGACGTCAAAGATGGCGTGATCGCCTATCGCATCGCCGCGCACGCGGCTGATCTGGCACGGGGACATCCCGGCGCTCAATTGCGGGATGATGTCCTGTCTAAGGCGCGTTTCGAATTCCGTTGGGAGGACCAATTCAATCTCTCCCTCGATCCGGAGACGGCGCGGGCCTATCACGATGAGACGCTTCCGGCCGAAGGGGCGAAGCTCGCGCATTTCTGCTCGATGTGCGGCCCGCAGTTCTGCTCCATGCGCCTCACGGAAGAGCTGCGCGACTACGCCGCGCGGAGAGGACTTTCGCTCGAGGAGGCGCGAGCCGCTGGATTGCGGGAGAAGGCGGAAGAATTCCGAACGTCTGGGGCGGAGATTTATCTGACACCGTGAAGGGCCTTTCGGCAGTCGCGCGCACGGCCATGCCTCAGGGTGCCTCTCCCCCCTCCAGCTCCTGAGGCAAGGTGATGAGCTTGATGATCTCGAACCGCCGTTGGCGCGCTGGCGTGTGAACGATCACTTCATCGCCCTCCCGTTTTCCCAAGAGGCTTGAGCCGATGGGGGAAGAGACGGAGATGACCCCCTGCTCGGGATCCACCTCATCACCGAGCGCCAGCCGATAGGTCACCTCCTCGCCCGTATCCAAATCCAAGAGCGTGACCGTCGAACCGTAGGCCACCCGATCCCGAGGAAGGGCACTCACATTGAGCATCGAGAGATCGGAGAGCTGCTTCCGAATCTGCGCGATGCGCGCGCGCACGAATTCCTGACGCTGAAGGGCCGCTTGATATTCCGCGTTCTCCCGCAGGTCGCCATGCGCCAAAGCCTTCTGCAACTCCTTGGGCAGTTCGAACTTCAACTCATTCTCCAAAGTGCGCAATTCGGCCTCAAGCCGTTCCTTGAGCTTCGTGAGCACGTCCGTTCCTCCTGCGTTGGTTTTTCACCTTAAGTATAGCCGGCTCGTGCGGGAATTCAAGAGGGCGCCCGTTTCTGGAGACCGGAGCTTGTCGCTGCTGCGCCGCCTTCGCTATAGTAATAGGCGACTTCGCGAGGGCGGCATGAGGTCACGCCTTTGTGAGCGGAGCAAGAGGAAAAGGGCGCAGGGAGCGCGGTCTTTCGGCCCGCTCCCTCAACCCGTCCCCGTCTCAGATGGAGAGCGCCGCATATGGAAGAGCCGCTGACCCGTGAGCAACTCCTGGACATGTACTACTACATGAAACTGACCCGAATGGTGGAGGAGCGGCTGCAACGCCTCTACCGGCAGGGGAAGATCGTGGGGGGCCTCTATCGCAGTCTTGGACAAGAAGGCGAATCCGTCGCCAGTGCCTATGCTCTCGAAGAGGGAGACTTCCTGGCGGTGATGATCCGAAACCTCGGCGCGCTCTTTGTACGCGGCATCCGCCCCTGGGAGATTTTCACCCAGTACATGGGGAAAGGGACGAGTCCGACACGCGGCAAGGATAGCATCGTCCACTTCGGGAGCGTGGAGCGCGGCATCATCCCTCCGATCAGCCATCTCGGCGATCTCATCCCGGTGATGGCCGGAATCGCCTTGGCCTCGAAGATGCAGCGAAAGCGCTCGGTCGCTCTCACCTACATCGGCGATGGGGGGACCAGCACGGGGGTCTTCCACGAAGGCCTGAACTTCGCCGCCGTCTTGAAGCTCCCCTTGATCGTCATCGCTGAGGACAACGGCTACGCCTACTCGACGCCCAAGCACCGGCAGATGGCCATCGAGAACATCGCCGATCGCGCCATCGGCTACGGGATCTTCGGCGAGACGGTGGATGGCAACGACGTCATCGCAGTCTATCACGCCACGCGTCGCGCCATCGAGCGCGCGCGCGAGGGATTGGGGCCGACGCTGCTGGAGGTCAAGACCTTCCGCATGCGTGGTCACGCCGAACACGACGACGCGTGGTACGTCCCTCGCGAGGTGCTCGAATATTGGCAAAAGCGCGATCCGATCCTTCGCCTGGAGATCTATCTGAAAGAGCACGGCATGGCCGATGAGACGGATTTCGAAGCCATCACCCATCGCATCGAGCAGGAGATCGAAGCCGATCTGCAATATGCGGAGCAGTCGCCGATGCCCGATCCACGAATCGCCTTGGAGGGGGTCTATGCCGAGACGCCGTCCGTTTCAGAGGCTCCCCTACCGAGCGAGCATGCGGTGAAAAGTCGATCCTGAGGAGGCACCGTCGCCTATGCCCGTGTTGACTTATCTGGAAGCTATTCGCCAAGGGCTCTGGGAGGAGATGGAGCGCGATGAACGCGTCTTCTTGCTGGGCGAAGACATCGGCGTCTACGGAGGCGCGTTCAAGGTCACCGAAGGGTTCCTCGAACGTTTCGGTGAAGAGCGCGTCATTGACACGCCGATCTCGGAGGCGGCCATCGTGGGCGCGGCCATCGGAGCGGCGCTGGTGGGCTTGCGTCCGGTCGCTGAGATGCAATTCATCGACTTCATCTCGATCGCCTTCGATCAACTGACGAACTTCGCCGCGAAGTGCCGATATCGCTGGGGCGCGGGCGTTCCCATCGTCGTGCGCGGCCCCTGCGGTGGCGGCGTGCATGGGGGGCCCTTTCACTCGCAGAACGTCGAGGCGTACTTCTTCCACACGCCGGGGTTGAAGATCGTGGAGCCCGCCACGCCGTACGACGCCAAGGGGCTCATCAAGGCGGCCATTCGGGACGAGGATCCCGTGCTCTACTTCGAGCACAAATATCTCTATCGCCGCATTCGAGGGGAAGTGCCCGAGGACGACTACATCGTCCCCATTGGGAAAGCGGACATTAAGCGTCCGGGTCGGGATGTCACCATCTTGACCTACGGATGGATGGTGCATAAGTCGCTCGAAGCGGCCGAGATCGTCGCGCAGGAGGACATCGAGGTCGAGGTCGTTGATCTGCGCACGCTCCTCCCCTTAGATGACGAGACCATCCTCAGCTCAGTGGCGAAAACGGGACGCGCCGTCATCGTTCACGAGGACACGCGCACGGGGGGGATCGCCGGAGAGATCGCTATGCGCCTCAACGAGCGCATCTTTGAATATCTCGAGGCGCCCGTCGTTCGCGTCACGGCTCCGGACACGCCGATCCCGTTCAGCCCTCCGCTGGAGGAGTTCTTCCTCCCCCAGGTGGAGGAGATCGTCCAGGCCGTCCGATGGGTCGCCAACTATTGAAGAGGGAGAAGGGCCGAGGAGCGCACTCGCGCCCTCCCAAGGAGGTGTTGCATGAAGGTCGAGGTCATCATGCCCCAAATGGGTGAGAGCATCGCCGAAGGGACCGTCACCAAGTGGCTGAAGAAGCCGGGTGACCATGTTCGCCGCGATGAACCGCTCTTTGAGATCTCCACGGATAAGGTGGATGCGGAGATCCCCTCGCCAGCCGAAGGTGTCCTGGCCGAGGTTCTTGTCCACGAGGGGGAGACGGTCCCCATTCAAACCGTCGTCGCCTATATCGAGACGGACAAGGAGGCCGTTGAGGCGCCACCGCGCGAGGTGAGCGAGCGCGCGGCGCCGGCGACGGAAGCCATGCCGCCGAGAGAGCCGACGCCCGAACCGACCCGCGTCGCCCCGCCCACGGAAGCGTCGCCCATGCGCGAGCTCATCATCCCCCCTCATCCCTGGGAGAAGCAGAAGCGTGAGATCCGCATCACCATCCCGGCCGAGCGAAAGGCCGTACGGTCATCGCCGGTCGTGGAGAAGTTGGCGCAAGAGTATGGCATTGATCTCACGCAGATTGAGGGGACGGGGCGCAGCGGACGGGTCACCAAGCGCGACGTCCTCCGGTACCTGGAGGAACGCGCCGCTCGTCCCTCTGAAGCGCGTCCGCAGCCCGTTGAACCCCCCCCACCCGAAGCCCAAGAGCTGGAGGCGCCGCGCCATCCCCCCTATCTCCCCGGAGAGCGCGTCGAGATCGTCCCGATGAGCGGCATGCGGAAGAAGATCGCCGAGCACATGGTCTACAGCAAGCGCGTCGCTCCCCATGTGACGACGTTCTTCGAGATCGACATGACGCGCGTCAGCCGACTGCGGGAACAGCTACAACCGGACTTCGAGCAGCGACACGGCGTCAAGCTCACCTACCTGCCCTTCATCATCCAGGCCTGCGTGAGCGCCTTGAAAGCCTTCCCCCTCCTCAACGCGTCGGTCGCCGAAGACAAGATCATCTACAAGAAGGACATCAACATCGGCATCGCCGTCGCCTTGGAGTGGGGCCTCATCGTCCCGGTCATCAAGAACGCGGACGCGCTCAGCCTCGTCGGATTGGCCAAAGCCATTCACGATCTGGCCACGCGCGCTCGGAACAAACAGCTCAAACCAGAAGAGGTCCAAGGTGGGACGTTCACGATCACCAATCCGGGCGTCTTCGGCTCGCTCTTCGGGACGCCGGTGATTCATCAACCCCAAGTCGCGATCTTGGGCGTCGGGCGTATCACCAAGCGCCCGGTCGTCGTCGAGGACGATGCGATCGCGATTCGGGCGATGGCGTATTTCTCCCTCTCCTTCGATCATCGGCTCATTGATGGTGCCGTCGCCGACCAGTTCATGGCGCACATCAAACGGACGCTGGAATCGTTCGAGCTGACAGGAGTCTGAGGTCCATGACGGCCCGCGACCGACCGGATGACCGGATGAACCCCGCCGACGCGCTCGCGTGCCATGTCCGACGACTGGGACTGGTCGAGTACGAAGATGGCCTCCAAGCCCAATCTCTCCTGGCGGCGGCCCGGAAGGCCGATCTCATTCCCGATCAGCTGCTCCTGCTCGAACATCCACATGTGGTGACCATTGGGCGAAGGACGCGTCATCTGAGTGCGAACGTGAACGATCACTTCCGCGTCAGTCCCCAGGTGCTCGCTGGCTATGACGTGGAGCACTATGAGACGGATCGCGGGGGAGCGGTCACTTATCACGGGCCGGGACAACTCGTCGTCTATCCGATCCTGAAACTTCTTGGGCGCCGTCGCGACGTCCACCGATACTTGCGCGATTTGGAGGAGGTCATCATTCGCACGCTCGAGGACTTTGGGATCTCGGCCGAACGAATCCCCGGACAGACGGGTGTTTGGGCGGGAGGCGAGAAGATCGCCTCCATAGGCGTTCATCTCTCCCATTGGGTCACGACGCACGGGGTGGCCCTCAATGTCAACACGGACCTTCGCTTCTTCGATCTCATCATCCCTTGTGGGCTGCCGGACGTGCGGATGACCTCGATGGCGAGGCTCCTTGGCGCCCCCGTCCCGATGGGACTGGTGCAGGAGCGCCTGCTCGTTCAGTTTCAAGATGTCTTCGATCGCCATCTGGTCGAGCGTCCCATTGAGGCCGAATCCGTTCAAGTGCTCCTCCGCACGCCGGAGGGGAAGTATCTCCTCTTGAAACGCACCGAGCGCGAGGGCGGATTCTGGCAACCCGTCACGGGATTGATCGAACCCGGCGAATCACCCGCTGACGCGGCCCTTCGAGAGGTTCGAGAAGAGACGGGCGTGAACCTTGAAGACATCATCCCGCCCAATCGTCCCCTGCTTCTCCCCCTCCCCTACGTGCATGCCTTCGCGTTCTCGCCCACCGATGCCCTTCCCCTCTTCATCCGCGAGTATTCCTTCTTGGCCGCTCTCCCGACGCGCCCGGTGATCCGCATCAACCCGTTCGAGCACGATGCCTTCCGATTCGAGGATGCGGCGACGGCGCTCTCCCTCGTCCGATGGAAAGGGAACCGTCGCGCGTTGATCTTGAGCGAACGCCTGGAGGCGGTCGGTGACGTTCATCCGGCGAACGCGTCTCAAACCTTACATCTATGATGTGGCGAATCGAGCGGTATCTTCTGGCCGAGATCATCCCCTACTTCCTGCTCGCCCTCCTCGTCCTCACGGTTCTGGTGCTTGCTAGCCAAATGGCCGAGTTCGCCGAATTGTTCGTGAAGCGCGATGTTCCGCCGACGCTCGTGCGGACGCTGCTCGTCTCCCTCATCCCGCGAATCCTCGTGCTCACCCTTCCGCTCTCGCTTCTGGTCGCCGTGATGACCGGACTCGGCCGTTTGCACGGCGATCACGAGCTGATGATTTTGTTCACGAGCGGGATCGGTCGACGCCATCTTCTCGTTCCGTTGCTCCTGCTGGCTCTTCCGGCGAGCGCTGTGACCTTTTACCTCGCAGCCTTCGATATGCCACAGGCGATGCGCCGCGTAAAGGAGGTTCGAGCGGAGCTCATCCTACAAGGGATTCGCCTACAGGTGAAGCCGCGCGTCTTCGAGAATCGGTTCGTGGGCACGGTTCTCTATATTGGCGAGGTGGATCGGCAGGCGAATTTGTGGCATCACCTCTTTCTCGCCATCGAAGGGCAGAACGCCGATCCGAATGCCCCTTCCGGTCTAACGCTCATCACAGCCGCGTGCGGTCGCTTGGAGCTTGGGAAGGCGCCCGACAATGCGCACCTGATCCTGTACGATGGCGTCATCCACCGACGCCGTCATACCGACAGCGGTCCTCGTTACGAGGTAGAAACGTTCGAGCGCACGACGCTTCGTTTTGACGCGCAATCACGGGAGGCCGAGCAACTGCGAACGGAGCTGGAAGCCGGTGCTTCCCCAGCGAGGAGGAAGATTCAAGAGCTGAGGCTTCCCGAGCTGTGGGCCGCGCGGCATGATCCGCTCCTTGGTCGGCGAGCCCTCACGGAGTTTCACAAGCGCGCCGCCGTGGGCGTCTCCCCACTCGTCCTCGTCGCCGTGGGCGTCGCCTTAGGGACGACCCGTCGGCGCGGCGGACGCAGCTACGGCTTCTGGCTCAGTATCCTGCTGGCAGCGGCGTACTACCTGATGTTGCTCGGTGGTGAGAACCTGGCCCGCGCCGGACGCCTCCCTCCCCCCATAGCCCTGTGGCTGGGGAACGCCGTTATGGCGAGTTACAGCGTCCTCCGATTATCGGAGCGCTTCTCCCTGGCTCGAACGCTCGAGCGAATGGCTGAGCGGCTCCGGTTGACCTCGACGACGGCTCCCCCATTCCGCACCCGGCTCGCCCTCACTTGGGACGCGCTGCGGATCCGCGCGCAGCAGCTCGAGCAGCAGATGCTTCACCGCCTATATCGCTTCTTCCGCCCGCGCGCGAAGTCGGCTCCCTTCACTCTCGACGGCCTCGGATCGGTGGCCGAATTCGTCCTCCGCTTCTCGATCAGCGATCGGTACATCGCTCTCCGATTCCTCAGCCTCTACCTGACGATCCTCGTCGGCCTTTGGACGCTCTTCATCATCTTCACGGTCTTCGAGCTATCGTCGGACATCCTCCTGAATCAAATCCCGGCTCGCTTCGTGGCCGAATATCTCGTCTACCTCACGCCCTCGGTGCTCAGTTACCTCGCCCCCCCCACAGCGTTGATGGCGGCGTTGGTGAGCATGAGCATCTTGAGCCAATCGGGGGAACTCACGGCTCTGCGAGCCACCGGCGTCTCGATCCCCCGCGCGGCAGCGCCCATTCTCATCGCGAGCGCCCTCCTGGCGGGTGTCGTCGCCATCTGGCAAGAGCGCGTCGTACCGGAGGCGAATGCGCGGCAGGAGCTCCTGCGCTTTTACATCAAAAAGGGGCGCTTCCCTTCGGCCGTCGAACTCCCTGCCGCCTCCTCAGTGGCGAATTGGATGGTCCTCTGGTCGGAGGAGACGATCGCCGGACTTCCGCCCGAGGCATCGGGTTCGCCCGTAATGGCCAGCCCCACTCCTCGAAGTCACGTCCGATTCCCTCAGCGCATCCTGCACTTTGCTTCCCTCGATCGCACGGCGCGACGCCTCAGTGCTCCCTTGCTTCTCGACTTCTCCCCCGATCGCTTCCTCGTGCGCCGTCGTCTGGAGGCCGAGTTCGCTCAGTGGGATGAAGCGCGCGCGGCGTGGTATCTCTCGCGCGTCTCCGTTTGGGAATTCGAGGGCGCTCATCTTCGCTCCGAACGACATTTCGACCATCTCTGGCTCAGGGATGAGAGCGGATCGGCGCTCCTGGTGCCGCCGCTCCGAAAACCGGAGGCCATGACATCCCGACAATTGCGCGCGCAGATTCACGCCCTCGCCGAACGCGGGCTCGATCCCACGGACCTGCGCATCGCCGTGGAACGACGATCAGCCAATGCCGCTGCCGTCCTCATCATGGCGCTCTTCGGCATCCCCTTCGGCGTGACCTTCGGTCGGAAAGGTGCCCGCCACGCGATCGGTCTCGGAATCACGATCGGTTTGCTCTACTGGCTCACCCTGGGTCTCTTCGAACAATTAGGACGGTACGAGTATTTCTCTCCCCAAGTGGCCGCGTGGAGTCCGAACGGATTGCTGTTGGCCCTCGGCCTCTACCTCCTCTTCCGCGTTCGGACATGAGGATCACTTCACGCGCTCGAGATAGGTCCCTTCAGCCGTGTCCACGCGGACGAGATCGCCCGGCTCGACAAAGGGAGGGACCTGGATGACCAATCCCGTCTCCAACGTCGCCGGTTTGTTGACGGCCGTCACGGTCGCCCCCTTCACACTGGGCTCCGTCTCGACGACGCGGAGATCCACGGTCGGGGGCAATTCGACGCCCATCGGCTTCCCCTGGTAGAAGACGACCTTGAGACACAGATTCGGGACGAGGAACTTCACGGCATCGCCCAGGACTTCCTCATCCAATGCGATTTGCTCGAAGGTCTCCGTGTTCATGAAGTGGTAGCTCGTCCCATCATGGTAAAGGTACTCGAATTCTTGTTCCTCCAGGACGGCCTTCTCCACCGTATCGGTCGAGCGGAAGCGGTGCTCGAACGAGATCCCCGTCCGCAGATTTCGGAGCTTCGTCTGCACCATCGCGCGCCAGTTCCCCGGCGTCACATGCCGAAAGTCGAGGACCAGACACGGATCGCCCTCGTGAATGATGATCATCCCGCGTCGAATACGCGTCGCTTGTATCATCACGCGTCCTCCGGAATCGTGAACCTTTTCGAGGAGATGAAAATTAGCGCACGACTTTGGCCCGGTCAAGATTTCCGCTATAATCTCGCCCTTGGAGCGATCCTCATCAATGGCGCGGAGGATATGAGCGATCTCACACCAGAGGAGTATGCGCGGATCATCGAGCGATTGGGCCGGGAGCCGAATCCCGTGGAAGTGGGGATGCTCGCGGCCATGTGGTCGGAGCATTGTTCGTACAAATCCTCGAAAGTGCACCTGCGACGCTTGCCGACGTCGGGACCTCGCGTCCTTCAAGGGCCGGGCGAGAATGCCGGAGTCGTGGATATCGGCGACGGCTGGTGCATCGTCTTCAAGATCGAGTCGCACAATCACCCGAGCTTCATCGAACCATATCAAGGGGCGGCGACGGGTGTCGGCGGAATCTTGCGCGACATCTTCACAATGGGCGCGCGTCCCATTGCTGTTCTGGATTCGCTGCGATTTGGTCCGCTCACGGACCCCCGCAATCGCGCGATCATGGACGGCGTCGTGCGCGGCATCGCCGATTATGGGAACTGCTTTGGCGTTCCTACCGTCGGTGGCGAGGTCTTCTTCGCCGAGTGCTACGCGCGTAACCCTTTGGTGAACGCCATGGCCGTTGGCCTGGCGAGGCGCGAGCAGATCTGCTACGCGCGCGCCAGTGGCCCTGGCAACACGGTCCTCTATGTCGGCGCTAAGACCGGGCGAGACGGCATTCACGGAGCCCGCATGGCCTCGGCCGAGTTCACGCAATCGGCCTTGGAGCAGCGCCCGGCCGTTCAAGTGGGCGATCCGTTCCTGGAGAAACTGCTTCTGGAGGCGTGTCTGGAAGCTCTGCGCACCAATGCCATCGTGGGCCTCCAAGACCTGGGCGCCGCGGGCCTGACGTGCGCCAGTTGCGAGATGAGCGCACGTGCTCACACGGGCATCGAACTCGATCTTGATCGCGTGCCGCAGCGTGAAGTCGGCATGTCCGCCTATGAGATCCTCCTCTCGGAATCGCAAGAGCGCATGCTGCTCATCGTTCGCGCCGGCCATGAGCGGGAGGTGAAGGAGGTCTTCACGAAATGGGGGTTGGACGCCGTCGAGATCGGCCGCGTGACTGACGATGGCCGATTGCGCGTGTTCCATCAAGGGCACCTCGTCGCCGATCTCCCCGCTCGACTTCTGGCCGAAGAGGCCCCCGTCTATCACCGACCGATGAAGCGAGCGGAGACAGGAGACGATGTGGAGTGGGACCGCATTCACGCCGAGCCAGCACCGCTTGAAGAGGTGCTTCGCCAGATGTTGCGTTCTCCGAACCTCGCCTCGAAACAGTGGATCTATCGCCAGTACGATCACATGGTGCGAACGAACACGATCCTCCTGCCTGGGGCCGACGCCGCCGTCCTGCGGATCAAGGAGACGCGCAAGGCGATTGCCCTGACGCTCGATGGCAATGGACGCTATTGCTATCTGAACCCGCGCGCCGGCGCTCAATTGGCCGTCGCCGAAGCCTGCCGCAATCTCGTCGTGACGGGTGCCCTCCCCATCGCGTGCACCAATTGTTTGAACTTCGCCTCCCCAGAGCATCCTGAAGTCATGTGGGCGTTCAGTGAGGTCATTGATGGGATGGCCGAAGCGTGCGCGGTCTTCGAGACGCCGGTGACCGGAGGGAACGTGAGTTTCTATAACGAGACCGAAGGGCGCGGCATCTACCCAACGCCCGTCATCGGCATGCTCGGTGTGATCGAGGGGTTGAACTACTTCCCGGCGAATCACGGGAACGCCGAGCGGCGGAATCGTCATCCGTTGCCGATCACACCGTGGTTCAAAGCCGAAGGCGATCTCATCGTCCTGCTCGGTCGCACGGGCGATGACTTAGGCGGCAGCGAATACCTGGCCTGGATGCATGGGCTCGTTGGGGGAGATGCGCCGAGGCTCGATCTCCATCTGGAGCGCGCGGTTCAGCGCGCGTGCTTGACGGCCATTGCCGAAGGGATCATCAAGTCCGCGCACGATTGTTCCGATGGAGGCCTGGCCATCGCGCTCCTGGAATGCTGCTTCTCCAGTCATCGGCGGGAGGCCATCGGCGCCGATCTCGTCCTGACGACCGAAGGCGTCTGCTCGCCGATCTCGCTCCTGTTCAGCGAGACCCCCTCGCGCATCCTCGTGACGATCGAACCCGAGCACCTGGCGACGCTGGAGAGCATCGCCCGGGAGTTCCGCATCCCTTATGCCGTTCTCGGGCGCGTCGGAGGATCTCACTTCAGAGTGACGATTGATGGGAAGATGGCCATCAATGCCCAGGTCCGCGAACTCGAAGCCATCTGGCAGAACGTCCTCCCCGAATATCTCGGCCCGTGAGTCGCACGGTCTGAGGGAGCGTGAAGACCCGTCTGGACTCATCACCATTTCCCCGGCGCCATGTGGCGAGAGAAGGAGATGGGATAGGGGGACCGTGGTGGCCAGGGACGGAATCGAACCGCCGACACAGGGATTTTCAGTCCCCTGCTCTACCGACTGAGCTACCTGGCCACATACGCAACCTAGAGCTTACTGGGTGGAAGGCTTGGCTGTCAACTCGACGAAGCGAAGGTGGAGCGGCGGCTCTTCGAGCGCGCGAGCCGAGGATTTACGGCGATGGCGATTAGGGAGAGCGAGGCATTCGTCCTGATGACCTATCCGCTCGCGGAGGCGGATAAGATCGTCGTCCTCTTCACGCATTTCTATGGGAAGATCCGCGCCGTCGCTCGAGGAGCGCGTCGGCCGAAGAGCCGATTCGGCGCCTGCTTGGAACCGCTTTCGGAGATCTTCATCTCCTTTTACGAGAAAGAATCGCGAGAGCTTGTCACTCTGAGGCGGTGCGAGCTCCTCTGCTCCCCTTTCGAGCGTGCGGCGACGCCTGAAGGTGAAGCCTTTCTTCATCATGTGGCTGAACTGGTGGACGCGTTGCAGCCTCCGGCGGAGCTTCATCCTTCCGTCTATCGGTTGATTCGAGCGACGCGCGACGCATTCCTTCAAGGCGCATCGCTTCCGGCGCTGGCCGCTTATTTCGAGACGTGGATGCTGAAGCTCGGGGGCTTCTTCGCCCCCTTGGAGGCGTGCGCTGCCTGTGGGAGAGCGTTCCGCCCTGAGGCGCCCATATGGATCGCTCGGGACGGAGCTCCTCGGTGCGAGCGATGCGGCCCGGCCTTAGGCGGGCATATGGTCCCGACGTCGCTCCGTCGCCTTTTCGCGGAGATGCTCAAGCGCCCCCCAAGCGAATGGGCCTCCCTTCCGACGCCGAAAGAAGCGATTCACCTCCACCGTCTGCTCACGCAACTCCTTCGCGACGTTCTTGAACGTGAGTTGAAGACCAAGCTATTATTGGATGTTTGAATTTCGAGGGCACGGGAGGAGATGGGCATGCCCTCGAAATCCGGAGAAGGATCTTTGCCGAGAGGGAGGGAATATGGGGAAAAAGTATGTCTATTTCTTCGGGAATGGCCAGGCGGAAGGTTCGGCGCGTTTGAAGGACCTCTTGGGAGGGAAGGGAGCGGGGCTCGCGGAGATGACCAATGCGGGGCTGCCGGTCCCTCCGGGATTCACGATCACGACTGAGGCATGTCGCATCTTCTATGAAAACGAAGGCTACTTGCCGGCGGAGATCGAGGAGGAGATTCAGAGCGCGCTTCGGCGGTTGGAGGAAGTGCGCGGGGAGCGACTGGGAGATCCGGAGCGACCGCTTTTGGTCTCGGTGCGCTCCGGCGCGAAGTTCAGTATGCCGGGGATGATGGACACGATCTTGAATCTCGGCTTGAACGATGTGACTGTCCAAGCCCTGGCTCGCCGTACGCAGAATCCCCGCTTCGCCTACGATTGCTATCGCCGGTTCCTCCAGATGTTCGGCAACGTCGTCCTCGGCATCGAGAAGAGGAAGTTCGAGGAAGTGCTCGAGGCGAAGAAGCAGGCGCGGGGCGTGCGGCACGATACGGAGTTGACGGCCGAGGCTCTCAAGGAGCTGGTGCAGGAGTTCAAACGCCTCATCACCGAGGAGACGGGGCGGGATTTTCCCGAAGACCCGCAGGAGCAACTGCGGCAGGCGCGCGATGCCGTCTTTCGCTCGTGGAACAATGAGCGGGCGATCACGTATCGGCAGATTCACGGTATCCCGCACGATTTGGGGACGGCCGTGAACGTCCAGGCGATGGTCTTCGGCAATATGGGCGAGACGAGCGGCTCCGGTGTCGGCTTCACGCGCAATCCGGCAACTGGGGAGAAGGAGCTGTTCGGAGAATTCCTGCCGAATGCGCAAGGTGAGGACGTCGTCGCCGGGATTCGGACGCCGCTCCCCTTGCAGGAGCTGCGCGAGATCCTCCCGAACGTCTACCGGCAACTGGAGGAGATCGCCGAACGCCTCGAACGCCATTATCGCGATGTGCAAGATTTCGAGTTCACCGTTCAAGAGGGGCAGCTCTTCATGCTGCAGACGCGAAGCGCTAAGCGCACGGGTTTGGCGGCCATTCGCATCGCCTGTGACATGGTGGACGAGGGACTGGTGACGCCGGAAGAATCGCTGCGGCTCATCGAGGCGCCCACGTTGAACCAGCTCCTTCACCCCACGTTCGATCCCGCGAAACGGAAGGAGTTTCGCGTCATTGGTCGGGGGTTGGCGTCTTCTCCGGGCGCGGCGGCCGGACGCATCGCGTTCACGGCGCGTCGTGCGGTCGAGATGCGGCGACAGGGAGAACGGGTCGTGCTCGTGCGAATGGAGACCTCGCCCGATGACATCGCCGGCATGCAAGCGTCAGAGGGGTTCCTGACGGCTCGCGGCGGCGCTACCTCACACGCGGCCGTCGTCGGACGCCAGATGGGCAAGCCGGCCGTCGTCGGCTGCAGCGCGCTCACCATTGACGAAGAGGCGGGCATAGCGCGCCTAGACGATGTGCTGCTGCGCGAGGGCGACCCCATCTCCATTGATGGGACGACGGGCGAGATCCTGCTGGGCGACGTACCTCGGGTCAAGTCGGAGATCTTGCGCGTCCTGGACGGAGAGCTGGAGCCGGAGCAGTCGAAGACCTATCAGTACTTCAAGCGGGTGATGGACACGGCTCGCGAGGTCAAACGGCTCGGCGTCCGCGCCAACGCCGATACGCCGGAAGACGCTCGCTTGGCGCGCGCTTTCGGGGCTGAGGGGATCGGCCTGGCGCGCACCGAGCACATGTTCTTCGCCCCGGATCGTCTCCCCCACATGCAGGCGATGATCCTCGCCAGCACGGAAGCGGAACGGCGTGAAGCGCTCGCGCGCTTGCTTCCCATGCAGCGTGAGGACTTCGCGGCGATCTTCCGCGTCATGGATGGGTATCCGGTCACGATCCGATTGCTCGATCCACCGCTGCATGAATTCCTCCCCAAACGCGAGCAGCTCATGGTGGAGATCGCCGTCCTGCGAGCGAAGGGGGAGATCGAAGGCGTGGAGGAGAAGGAGCGACTGCTGGCGCGCGTCGAGGAATTGTACGAATTCAATCCCATGCTTGGACTGCGCGGCTGCCGGCTCGGGATCCTCTACCCGGAGATCACTGAGATGCAGGTGCGCGCGATCTTCGAGGCCGCATGCCAAGTCGCCCGCGAGGGCGTTCGCGTGGTGCCCGAGATCATGGTGCCGCTTGTCGGCATCGCGCGGGAGTTTGAGGCGCAACGCGAGATCATCGACCGTGTGGCGCGAGAGGTCATGAGAGGAATGGGCGTCCAGGTCTCGTATCTCGTCGGGACGATGCTCGAGCTGCCGCGCGCCGCGCTCCTGGCCGGTGAGATCGCGCGCTCGGCCGAGTTCTTCAGCTTCGGCACGAACGATCTCACGCAAATGACCTTCGGCTTCTCCCGCGACGATACGGTGGCTGTCATCGAGGCATATATGAGTCGAGGGATCTTGGAAACCGATCCCTTCCTCATCCTCGATCGCGCGGGCGTGGGCGAACTCATGAAGATGGGCGTCGAACGCGGGCGCGCCGTGCGCGCGAATTTGAAGACGGGCATCTGCGGCGAGCACGGGGGCGAACCGAGTTCCATCGAGTTCTGCCACCGCATCGGCCTGGACTATGTCAGCTGCTCGCCATACCGCGTGCCCATCGCCATTTTGGCCGCCGCACAAGCAGCCGTCACGGAACTCGCCGCCGTCCTGGAGTGACGTGCCAAACGGCCTCCCGCGCTCTCGCGTGGGAGGCCTCCTCTCCTTGATCGCCACACATGGGATATGCGCTCTACAACCTGTTGCTGCTTCTGGCGACCGTCTTCCTCCTCCCCTATCTGATCGTGGCCATCGCCAGAGGAGGACGCCGAGGATGGCGCGAGCGTCTCGGTTCCCCCCCGTCACTTCCGCAAGAGAAGCCGGTCCTTTGGATTCACGGCGTCTCGGTCGGCGAGATTCTCGCCGCCGAGCCCTTGATCGAAGCCCTCGCCGCAGCGGTAGAAGGCCCCTCGGCGTTCCAGCTCGTGCTCTCGACCGTGACGGAGACGGGACAGCAGATCGCCCGCCGCCGCTACGCGACCAAGGCGCGGATCGTCTATTTCCCGTTCGATTGGCCCCTCTCCGTCGCGCGCGCTCTGAAGCGACTTCATCCAAGCCTCGTCCTTATCCTGGAAACGGAGATCTGGCCGAATTTCTTGCGCCAATGCGCCCGACGAAACATTCCTGTCCTGTTGGTGAGCGGTCGCCTCTCGGATCGCTCGTTCCGCCGATACCGATGGGTTCGCCCGTTCATGCGACGCGTCCTCGAAAACTTCCGCCTCCTGCTCCTGCAAAGCGAAGAGGACGCCCGCCGGATGCGCGAATTGGGTGCCCCCGGGGAACGCGTGCACGTCGTCGGCAATGTGAAGTGGGATGCGCGTCCCCCAGCGGACGAGGCGACAAGAGTCGAAGAGTTGGCGCGAAGCCTTGGACTCTCCACCGACCGCCCGCTCATTGTCGCCGGGAGCACAGCACCGGGCGAAGAAGCGCTGATCCTCCGCGCGTTCGAAATCCTCAAGGCCGAACACGCACGCCTTCGTTCGGCGCGCCTTCTCATCGCTCCCCGACGCCCGGAACGGTTCGATGAAGTAGAAGATCTGCTGCGGGCCTCGACAGTACCATCTGTCCGCCGCACGCGCGCGACTAATCGAGAGGAGGTCGAACGAGCCGAGGTCATCCTCCTGGATACCATTGGGGAACTGGCCGCGGTCTATCGGTTGGCTCACGTGGCCGTGATCGGTGGAAGTTTCTACGCTTCCCTCGCCCACAATGTGATCGAGCCGCTTGTGCGCGGCGCCCGCGTCATCGTCGGCCCCCGATATAGCGATCCGAATTTCCCGGCCTATGAGGCCTGCGTGTGGCGCATCCCCGCTCAGGCGCCCCCGGAAGCGCTCGCTCGCGCCCTCGCCCATGCGCTCGGCCAACTCCTTCTGGAGGAAGACCTGCGAGCGCGTCTTCACGAAGCCACTTGCCGTTTCCTCGCGCAACATCGTGGAACGACAGAGCGCATCCTCGCCCATCTGAAACCGATCCTCGCCGAGGTGATGGGGAAGAGATGATTGAGCGACTCCTGCAACTCCCGCGACCGATCCGAAAAGGGTTGGCGCTGCTGTTCAAGTTTGGCGTCGCTTTTCGACTCGCGCTGTACAAGGCGGGCTATGTGAGGCCCAAGCGCGCGCGCGCCTTCACCATCAGCGTGGGTAATCTCACCGTTGGAGGGACGGGTAAGACCCCGCTTGTCGAATACACCGCGCGCTTGCTTCTGGCAGAAGGTTACCGTCCATCCGTTATCAGTCGCGGATATGGCCGGCGCTCGCGCGCCCCTTTCGTGCTCGTCTCCGATGGCCTTCAGATGCATGCGACGGTTCAGGACGCCGGAGATGAGCCGATCCTTCTGGCCCGCCGCCTTCCCGGTGCCATCGTCGCCGTCGGCGCCCACCGCTACGCGGTCGCTCGTCACATCGAAGAGCGCTTCCGACCGGACGTCCACGTGCTCGATGACGCGTTTCAACACCTCGCTCTCGAACGCGATCTCAATCTGCTGCTCATTGACGCTCTGGATCCCTTTGGGGATGATGCGCTCCTTCCCTTGGGGCGATTGCGCGAACCGTTGAGCGAGATCACGCGGGCTTCGGCCATCATCGTCACGCGAGCCGATCATCCATTCGATCAGCTTCTTCTCGAAGCGCGGTTGCGTGAGCTGGCCGGTCCGCTCCCGATCTTCTACAGCTATCATGAGATCGTCGAACTCTTCTCCCCTGGCCTCGGACACGCGCTCTCCCCTCAGAAACTCTACAGGCGGGCGATCGGCGCTTTTTGCGCCGTGGGGAATCCACAGCTCTTCGAGAGCGACCTCGCTCACTATCGCGCTCGGATCGTCTTCTTCCGAGCCTTCCAAGACCACCACTGGTACACGCCCAGGGATGTAGCGCGCTTGTTCCGGGAAGCGGAGGCCGCTGGGGCTGAATTTCTCGTGACTACGGAGAAAGATTGGGTTCGTCTGGAATCGCTCCCGCTCCCGGAAACCCCTCCGCTTTATGTGGCTCGGATCGAGGCCCGCTTGGAAGATACGGAAGCCTTTCGAACGTTTCTCCTTCGGTACCTACGAGCTCAGGCGTAATGGCCGATGCCACTCACTTCTTTCGCAGGATCTCGATGGCCCTCTTCAGCGGGAGATCCTCGGAAGGAGCCGGAGTGGGCGGATGGATCAAGGGCTCTTCCGGAGGCAGCTCCTCTCGCTCTTCGAGCTCCTCCGGTGTTGGTCCGCGATCCGGCCGCGGCACTTCTACCGTTGGGACGATGCCGCTGGTCGCCGAAGTGCTGCCCATAATCGGTCTGCCCGAAGGCATCGCGTACTTCACAACGGTGATATAGAGCCCACCGCCATCTCGCATCGGGAAGAGCTTCTGCTCTCCCCCGGCCCCGAAGGTCCGCTCGCCCACCAATTCGCCGCGTTTGTTCTCTAAGATGGCGGCGGCGATGATCTCGGCCACTCCGGCAGTGCTCCGATCAATCAGCACGACCAATTCGCCGCGATAGAGCTGCCGCTGGGGATCCGCCGTGAAGGTCTGCAGGACTCGCCCCTCTCGCCCGATCGTCTTAGCCAGCGTACCTGAGCCGATGAAATAGTTCGCGACGGTGATCGCCTCGGCCAACGTCCCCGTCGCGACACCGCGCACGTCCACGATCAACTGATTCACCCCTTGGGCGATCAGACGCTCCAACTCTTCACGAATGCGAACCGACTCCCCCTCTTCGAGCGTCGCGAGTTTCAAATAGCCCAGCCCTCGCTCCAGGACCTTCGCCTCAGGCTTAGGACGCGGGAAGGGCTCGAGTTTGAACTTGAAGGTCTCCGATCGTCCTTCCCGGAAGACCTTGAGCTCGATCTCCTTCCCCGATGGCCCGACCAGCAACTCGCGGGCTTCGTAAAGGCTCATATCGCGCGTCGCGCGCGCCCCAATGTACTCGATGACGTCGCCGGGGCGAAGGCCGGCGATTTCGGCGGGAGATCCTTTCAGAACGGAGACCACATAGGCGTATCCGGCGACCTTCGAGAGGACGATGCCGCTCTCGAGTCCCGCTTCCGCGCGCCCCCCGTTCAAACGTCGGACCTGCTCAGGCGTCAAATAGGCGCTGTACGGATCCAAGCCCTCGGCTAATCCTCGCAAGGCGCCCACGCGTACCTTTTCCAGATCGGGTTCGTCCACGTAATCGTTGATGATGCGCGTGAGGACTTCCTGAAAGATCGTCAACTGGGAATAGGGATCGTTGTAACTGGCGATTACGCCGCGGCGCGGCAGCAATCCGCCGATCACCACGTAGAGGGCGACGGCGACCGAGACGACCAGGACGCTCACTTTGAATTTCATCGCCATGCGCGCGACTCCCCTTCACGAACTTCGATCCGCCATGCGGCAGCAATAGTACACCACATTGTAAGGTTCCGGCAACGGTGGGCGAGCCGTTCGAGCGTGACCCGTAATGATCCGCGATTTCGACTCAACCGGGCCGCTTGCGCGCGGACTTCGGGACCGACTATAGTAGAGCGGCGCAGCATGGGGCGGACACCTGACGAAGCGGGCACGGAAGATGGCGTTCGCAGAGCCGACGACGCTCAATGAACTCTTCGCCGAGGCGCTCGCGCGCTATGGGTCCAGACCCGATGTCCTCAACCACCGTTCCGAAGGCCGGTGGGTCGCCCTCTCGGCTGACGCGCTCGCCGAACGAGTACGAGCGCTCGCTCTCGGGTTTTACGCCGAGGGCGTTCGCCCGGGCGATCGCGTCGCGATCTTATCGGAGAATCGGCTGGAGTGGACGCTCTCGGATCTGGCGCTTCTGGCGTTGGGTGCCGTAGACGTCCCGATCCATGCCACGCAAGCCCCGGCGCAAGTCGCGCACATCCTGCGCGACTCAGGGGCGCGCCTGCTCCTGATCTCGACCGGCGAGCAGTGGCAGCGCGTGCGCGATGCGCTCTTCAGCGTGGAGTCCGTGGAGAAGATCATCGCGTTTGAGAGGATTGCGGACGACCGCCTGTGCCCCTTCTCTCAGCTCTTCGAGCGTGGGCGACAAGAGGCCGAACACGAACCGGAGCTCTACGATCGCCTGCGTCGCGCTGTCCGTCCAACGGATCTGGCGACATTGCTCTATACCTCGGGGACGACGGGCGAGCCGAAAGGGGTAATGCTCACCCACGGGAACATCACCTCGAACGTCATAGCGGCCATGCGCGTCCTCGGCTATTCCTCACGCGATGTCGTCCTGTCGATCCTCCCGCTCTCGCACAGTTTCGAACGCATGGCGTTCTACTGCTATCTGCATAGCGGGATGAGCATCTATTACGCCGAAGCTTTCGATAAAGTGGCCGAGAATTTGCGTGAGGTTCGCCCGACGGTCCTGGTCGGCGTGCCGCGCCTCTTCGAGAAGATGCGCGAACGCATTCTGACAGCGAGTCTCGCGCTGCCGACGTTCAAGCGGCGCATGGTGCTCTGGGGTCTGCGCACGGGCGAGCGGTATCAACGCGCGCGGCAGACGGCGGGCCCCGTCTCGCCGTGGCAGCAATGGTCATATGGAGCGGCCGAACGCCTGGTCCTCTCGCGTATTCGCCACCAGCTCGGACTGGATCGCACCCGCTCGCTCATCAGCGGCGGCGCCGCGCTCGCCCCCGATGTCGCCTATTTCTTCCTCGGTCTGGGCCTGGAGATTCTCCAAGGCTACGGCCTCACGGAGACCTCACCCGTCGTCACGGTGAATCCTCCGGGAGCGAATAAGATCGGGACGGTGGGTCGGCCCATTCCCGGTGTCGAGGTCAAGATCGCCGACGACGGCGAGATCCTCGTGCGCGGACCCAACGTCATGCTCGGGTACTACAACCGTCCCGAAGAGACGGCGGCCGCCTTCACCGAGGATGGCTGGTTGCGCACGGGCGATGTGGGATTCCTCGATGCGGAGGGATACCTGGTCATCACCGATCGAAAGAAAGATCTGATCAAGACGAGCGGGGGGAAGTACGTGGCGCCGCAGGCGCTGGAGAATCGGCTCATGGCCAGCCCGTTGATCGCACAAGCGGTCGTCGTAGGTGAGGAGCGAAAGTTCCCAGCCGCGCTCATCGTCCCCAACTTCGGCGCGCTTCGACGATATGCCGAAGAGCGAAGGATCCCATTTCGAGAAGAGCGCGAGTTATGCGCCCATCCGGCGATCCAACGCCTGTACGAGGAAGAGGTGGAGCGCCTGATGGCGGACTTCTCGCCTTACGAACGGGTGAAGAAGATCGCCCTGCTGGAGCGCGAACTGACGATCGCCGAAGAGGAATTGACGCCGACGCTGAAGGTGCGGCGTCGCATCATCGCGCAGAAATATCGAGACATCATCGAACGCTTGTACGCGGAATGACGCGTGGGAGATGTCATCATGACGAAGAGGAAGATTCAGAAAGCGGCCGTGCTCGGAGCGGGCGTGATGGGGGCACAGATCGCCGCGCACTTGGCGAACGCTGGGATCGAGATCCTGCTGCTTGACATCGTGCCGGCGTCCCTCACGGAGGACGAACGGGCACGGGGACTGACGCCGGAGAGCCCGGAGGTACGCAATCGGATCGCGCGCCTGGGATTGGAACGAGCGAAGCAGCTCCATCCGCCAGCCTTTTTCGATCCGGATCGAGCACGCCTCATCACGGTGGGGAATTTCGAGGACGATCTGCCGAAGGTCGCCACGGCCGAGTGGATCATCGAGGCCGTCGTTGAGGATCGGGAGATCAAGCGGGCACTCTTCCGGCGCGTGGAGCCGTATCGGCATCCCAATGCGATCGTCAGCTCGAACACCTCCGGCATCCCGATCGCGCAGTTGCAGGAAGGACTCTCGGAGAGTTTCCGGCGCCATTTTCTGGGCACGCACTTTTTCAATCCCCCTCGGTACATGAAGCTCGTCGAAGTGATCCCGACGCCGGAGACCGATCCGGGGGTCGTGCGCGCGATCGCCGATGTCTGCGATCGTGTGCTCGGCAAAGGCGTCGTCTTCGCCAAGGACACGCCGAATTTCATCGCCAATCGGATCGGCACCTTCTCCTTCCTCGGCACGCTGCGGGCCATGCTGGAGAACGAGCTGACCCTCGAGGAGGTGGATGCGCTGACGGGCTCGCTCATCGGTCACCCGAAGAGCGCGACCTTTCGGACGGCCGATCTCGTGGGGCTTGATGTCCTCGCGCGCGTGGTTGAGAACATCGCCGCCAATGCGCCTCATGATGAGTGGCGCGAGGTCTTCGCCCTTCCCGATTTCGTGCAGGAGATGATTCGTCGCGGATGGATCGGCGAGAAGGCCGGACAGGGCTTTTATCGCCGGGATCCGATCAGCCGCGAGATCTTCGCTCTCGATTACCGGACGCTCGAATACCGGCCGCGTCAGCGGGTGTATCTGCCCGCGCTCGAGATGGCCCGTACGATCGAGGATGTGCGAGAGCGCCTGCGAACGCTCGTCCGCGGTTCGGATCGGGTGGGGCAATTCCTCTGGACGATCGTGAGCGAGACGTTGCTCTATGCGGCCCATCGGATTCCGGAGATCGCCGAGGACATCGTGCAGGTGGATCGCGCGATGAAATGGGGCTTCAATTGGGAACTCGGCCCCTTCGAGACGTGGGATGCGCTGGGCGTTCGCTGGATGGTCGAGCGACTGGAGCGCGAAGGGCGCGCGATCCCCCCGCTCGTGCAGGCGCTGCTCGCGTCGGGGAACGAGACCTTCTATCGCGAAGAGGCGGGACGTCAGCTTTACTTCGATCTGGCGAGCGCGACCCATCGAGAGGTCGAGCTTCCGCCGGGCTTGCTGTTGCTCTCCCGTCTGAAGGCGCAAAATCGCCTCGTTCGCTCGAATCCCGGGGCGAGCCTCATTGATCTCGGCGATGGCGTCGCCTGTCTGGAGTTTCACTCGAAGATGAACACGATCGGCGCCGATACGGTCCAGATGTTGCACTACGCCCTCGAGCGTGTGGATGAGGATTTCGAGGGCTTGGTCATCGGCAATCAAGGTGAGCATTTCTCGGCGGGCGCGAATCTCGTGCTCCTTCTCCTGGCCGCCGAGGAAGGAGAATGGGAGGAGTTGGATGCGATGATCCGCGCCTTCCAGAAAGTGAACCTCGCGCTGAAGTACGCGAAGAAGCCGGTCGTCGTCGCTCCGTTTGGCTTGACGCTCGGCGGAGGATGCGAGATCACGCTGCATGCGCCGAAGGTGCGCGCCGCCGCCGAGACGTACATCGGTTTGGTCGAGGTGAGCGTCGGGCTGATCCCCGCCGGAGGGGGGACGAAGGAGTTGTTGCTGCGCATGCTCGAACGCGCGCCGCGCGGGGATTCGGTGGATGTGTTCCCCTATGTCCGACAGGCGTTTGAGACGATCGCTCTGGCGAAGGTCTCCGGCAGCGCCCACGAGGCGAAGAGGATGGGCTTGCTGCGCCCTACCGATCCCATCACGATGAACCGCGATCGGCTCATCGCCGATGCGAAAGAGACGGTGCTGGCGCTCGTGCGCGAGGGGTATGAGCCGCTGAGTCCGCCCGCTGAGATTCCCGTGCTCGGCGAGCCGGGCTTGGCCGCGCTCAAGTTGGGCATTCATCTGGCCTGGCGCGCCGGACAGATCACCGAGTACGATGCCCATATCGGGCGCAAGCTCGCCTGGGTGCTCTGCGGAGGCGATCTGCGCGCGCCGCGCTCGGTGAGCGAAGTGTACCTGCTCGATCTCGAACGTGAGGCCTTCCTCTCGCTGCTCGGGGAGCCGAAGACGCGCGAGCGCATGCGGCATATGCTCGCGGAAGGGAAACCGCTCAGGAACTGAGCGTCGCGGATGACCGAAAGGAGGGGGGTATGCGTGAAGCCGTGATCGTCGCCGCCGTGCGAACGGCTGTCGGAAAAGCGCACAAAGGGGCATTGCGCCACATGCGCCCGGACGATATGGCCGCCGTCGTCTTGGCCGAAGCCGTGCGGCGCGTCCCCGGGTTGCGCCCGGAGGAGATCGATGACGTCATCCTGGGATGCGCCATGCCTGAGGGGGAGCAAGGGATGAACGTCGCACGGATCGCTGCACTGCGTGCGGGGTTTCCCTATACGGTGCCCGCGATGACGGTGAATCGCTTCTGCTCCTCGGGCCTGCAGACGATCGCGCTGGCGACGGAGCGGATCGCCGCGGGATTCGCCGATGTGATCCTCGCCGGAGGCACGGAATCCATGTCGCTCATCCCGATGGGGGGGTATAAGATCGCGCCCAATCCCTATCTCCTCGAGCACTATCCGGACGTGTACCTGAGCATGGGGCTGACGGCCGAGAACCTTGTGCGGAAATACGGCATCTCCCGCGAAGAGCAAGACCGATTCGCCCTGCGGAGTCACGAGCGCGCCGTCGCGGCCATAGATGCGGGAAAGTTCAAGGAGGAGATCGTCCCGCTTCGCGTCCCTGTCGAGGAGCTGGATGAACGCGGACGCCCGCGCGTGCAGGAGACCCTCTTCGACACGGATGAGGGGCCGCGTCGCGATACCTCGCTTGAGGCCCTGGCGAAGCTCAAGCCGGTGTTCCACGTTGAGGGGACGATCACCGCCGGCAATTCCTCGCAGATGAGTGACGGAGCGGCTGCCGTCGTCGTCATGTCGCGCGAGAGGGCGGAGGCCTTGGGCGTTCGCCCCTTGGGGAAGCTCATCGCGTATGCCGTCGCCGGCGTCCCCCCTGAGGAGATGGGGATTGGCCCCGTCGCGGCGATCCCCAAGGCGCTCCGCATGGTGGGATTGGGCTTGGACGATTTGGACCTGATCGAGCTGAATGAAGCCTTCGCCGCTCAAGCGTTGGCCGTCCTCAAGCTCCTGGAGCTGGACGTGAACAAGGTCAACGTCAACGGTGGAGCGATCGCCCTCGGCCATCCGCTCGGTTGCACAGGAGCGAAACTGACGGCGACGCTCCTCTATGAGATGAAACGGCGCGGCGCTCGCTACGGCATGGTCACCATGTGTATCGGCGGAGGCATGGGCGCCGCCGGGATCTTCGAACGGGTGGACTGATGCCGCCGCGAAGAAGGAGGACACGGCTATGGCGAAAGGAAATGAACGCATCAAAGGCGGGAGTTTTTTAATCCAGGAGACATCCCCCGAGGACGTGTTCACGCCGGAGGACTTCAGTGAAGAGCATTGGATGATCGCGCGCACGGCCGAGGAGTTCATGGAGCGCGAGGTCTTGCCGAACGCCGAGGAGATCGAACGTCAAAACTTGGAGCTGATGGTCGAGCTACTGCGGCGCGCGGCCAGCGTGGGACTGCTCGCGGTCGAGATCCCCGAGCGCTATGGCGGACTCGGCTTAGACAAGGTGAGCGCGATGATCATCTCCGAAAAGCTCGCGGCCAACAGCTCCTTCGCTGTCTCGCACGGCGGACACACGGGGATCGGCACAGCACCCATCGTCCTCTTCGGCACGGTGGAGCAGAAGCGGAAATATCTCCCCAAGCTCGCCAGCGGTGAATGGCTCTCGGCCTATGCCCTCACCGAACCGGAAGCAGGCTCGGATGCGCTGGCCGGAAAGACGCGCGCCGATCTGGCGCCCGACGGCCGTCACTATCTCTTGAACGGCTCGAAGATCTGGATCACCAACGCCGGATTCGCGCATATCTTCATCACCTTTGCGAAAGTCGGCGGCGAGCACTTCTCCTGTTTCATCGTCCATCGGGACACGCCGGGTTTGACCATCGGTCAGGAAGAGAAGAAGATGGGCATCAAAGGCTCTTCGACGCGCGCCTTGTTGTTTGAGAACGCGCGTGTGCCGGTCGAGAATCTGCTCGGTGAGATCGGCAAAGGGCATAAGATCGCCTTCAACGTTCTGAACCTCGGCCGACTCCGATTGGGCGCCAGTTGTGTCGGCGGATGCAAGATCGGTCTGACGACGGCGCTCCAGTATGCGAAGCAGCGTCGCCAGTTCGGCCGCCCGATCTGCGAATTCGGCCTGATCAAGCACAAGCTCGCGGAGATGGCTATTCGAACGTGGGTGGCCGAGAGCGCCGTCTATCGTACGACGGGCCTTATTGATGCCGCGCTCTCTGGACTGGACGAAGACGATCAACCCGCCCGCATGCAGGCCGTTGAAGAATACGCCATCGAGTGCGCGATCGCGAAAATCGTCGGGAGCGAATTCGCCGATTACGTCGCCGATGAGGCCGTGCAGATCTTCGGCGGCAACGGCTACAGCGCGGAGTATCCTGTCGAACGCGCTTATCGCGATGCGCGCATCAATCGCATCTTCGAGGGGACGAACGAGATCAACCGTCTGCTCATCACAGGGATGCTCATGCGGCGTGCACTCTCGGGGCACCTGCCCCTGCTTCCGGCAATCCAGCGTACGATGCAAGAGGTGCTCGCCCCCATGACGCCGGAGCTGGAGGTCGAGGGCCTTCTGGAGCGTGAGAAGCATATCGTCGCGCAAGCGAAGAAGATCGCGCTGTTGGTCGCCGGAGCGGCCGCCCAGAAGTATCGGGAGCAGTTGACCGAAGAGCAGGAGATCGTCGGAGCCATCAGCGACATGGCCGTTGAGATCTTCCTCATGGAGAGCGCCTTGCTGCGAGCGCTGAAGTTGAACGCGCGGCGCGGGATGGAATCCTGCGCCGTGCAATTGGATATCGCCCGCACGTACACGCACGATGCGATGGGGCGGATCGAGCTGCGCGCACGCCAAGCGCTGAGCGCGTTGGCCGAAGGCGATGAGTTGCGCGCACAGTTGGCAGCGCTCCGCCGCTTCACCAAGTTCACCCCGATGAATACGATCGCTGCGCGGCGCCGCATCGCCGACGCCCTCATTCGTGCCGGACGATATATGTTGAGTGGGTGAGCGGCTTCCCCGATGGATGCGGATGCCTTCGGAAGATGCGGCACCGGAATCAGCACAGGAGGCGGCTTCGCGCCCGGGTGCAAAGAGCTCGACACCTCACGATGATGTCCACATCAGAAAGGCGAACCCCTTCGTGTATGAGCCAGGAATCAACCGGAGCCGACACAGAATGCTTTGACACCTCGGAGAATTTCTTGTGATATTTGATATTCGCCACACTCCAGACGTAGGAACGGAAGGATTGCGATGTTGAGACTGGAGGAGTTGCGACCTCACGCAGTCGTGCGCGGCATAGTGCCGGACGCTGTCGTCTCTATCGTGGGCGTTCAGTGGTACGGCTCCGACGCCCTGGAGCTGACCTACAAGGACCCGACCGGTCGTGTGAGCAACGTCCTG
>CALHAI010000017.1 GCA_937934295.1 uncultured Blastocatellia bacterium | reverse complement strand
TCCCGATACACCACCCGCGGATTCCGACTGTGCAAAACCCGCGTGATCGCACTCGTCAACGTCGTCTTCCCATGATCTATATGCCCGATCGTCCCCACATTCACATGCGGCTTCCTCCGCTCAAACCGCTCCTTGGCCATAGATGTCTCCTTCTCGACGTGATCTGAACTGGAGCCCACGACCGGACTTGAACCGGCGACCCCGTCCTTACCAAGGACGTGCGCTACCAACTGCGCCACGTGGGCCCTGACTAATATACTTCGATTTGGCCATAAAGAAAAAGTCCTGGAGCGGGCGACGGGACTCGAACCCGCAACACCGAGCTTGGAAGGCTCGTGCGCTACCGTTTGCGCCACGCCCGCTCGACTGGTGCAGGGGGAAGGATTCGAACCTCCGAAGGGCGTGACGCCCGCCGGGTTTACAGCCCGGTGCATTTGGCCGCTCTGCCACCCCTGCACCACCCGTTTTCAAAGATCCGCCCTGGAGCCGGTGGCGGGATTCGAACCCACGACCTGCTGATTACAAGTCAGCCGCTCTACCCCCTGAGCTACACCGGCCTCTTGATGGAGCGACCTGACTCCGCATGCGAGAGGCCTCCCCATCCGGTCTCGGACAAAACCTAAATGATAACAAAATTTCCGGCGAGCGCAAGCTGCTGCGCGGCCTTGGCGAAAATTTTTCCGGCCCCGGAGCAACGGCTCACTCGGTGCAGATGGGCGCCATGAACTTCCAAACGGCCTATGCTATGATAAAAGGGCTTGCGGAGGTAGAGAACGAACGAAAGGAGGAGAGGGAGAATGGGAGCGCGACATCTTCTCTCAGGTTTGGTGGGAGGGATGCTGATCTTCAACAGCCTCATGATCCTGGCTCAGGAGCCGACCTCGCCCGAGGGGGCTCAAGAAGCGGCGGTCACCCGACGCTATTCCAACGTGAAGTGGAGTGCGGAACGGAATACGCTCCTTGGAGCGAATCTCATCCTCACGCGCCAGGGAGATCGCCTCACCGGCACTTATGTGCTCTTCAATGGGAATGAGCAGGGGACGCCCTATCGCCTTACGGGAACGGCCCAGGATGGGCGTATCTCTTTCACCGTGAGGGCCCAGGGGATGACCTTGCGCTTCACCGGACGCATGACAGAGCAAGAGTTAGTCGGGAAGATGACGATCACGCGCCCGGACGGCACGCGCGAGGAACGCGAGTTCAAAGCACGTCGGCTCTGGCGCTGACGCCTTCGCCTCGCGCTGCGGGGAGTTCGAGGATATGACGCCCGCTTCGCCCACCCCACCAATCGAACTCGTGCACGCGATCCTCGGTGATGACGTGCGCCTGGAGATGGGGGACAAGCTGACGTTCGTCGGAGTCTTCTCGGCGACTCACCTTCTGGCTACGATCTTGAAATGCGCTGTCGTGCCCTACTGGCGAGGCGGGAGGGAATATCTCTCGGAAGTGCGGATTCTCTTCCCTGACCGGAGACACGCTCTCGTGGCTTCGCATCTGACCAGCTTCTCCATCCCGTCTGGTAGCTACGCCGATCAGGTGACGTTCCCCGTCATGGGGGGCGTACATCGTCCAGACGCTCGTGAATGCCGCGTTCGTTCACGAGCATCCTCTGCCTATGGACCCCCTCTTTGAAGAGGGAGCGGGCTCTCTTTTTGGCCGCCGGTCAGGGATCGCGCTCACTTTTTGGAACTCGCTGGGGTTGCGGATCGTGCCAATGAAGGCGAGCGACGGAGACACGATGAAGTCGACGATCGGGCAGATCGAGGTGGTCGCGAGCCCGAACGATGGGGACTTGGGGCTCCACCAGCCCCTGGCCTCGGCCGCTGAGCCGGCGTGGGGGACCTCCGAATATGCCCAATGGAGCGACCATGAGCTCATGGCCGCCGTGCGGGAGGGAGAGGAGAGGGCGTTCGACGAACTGGTCCGGCGGTATCAATCGCCCATGACCGGTTACCTCTACCGGATGCTGAACGACTACGAGACGGCGTTGGATCTTGCGCAGGAGACGTTCGTGCGCCTCTACCAAAATGCCCATCGCTATCGTGCGAACCACCACTTCTCGACCTATCTCTATCGGATCGCGACGAATCTGGCCATCAGCGAGCTGCGACGGCGTAAGCGGTGGAACATGCTTCCGCTTATCCCCTTCTTCGCGGCCAAGGACGGGGAGGGGGAGGAGAGGGCGTTCGATCTGCCCGACACGCGACCGCTGCCGGAGGCATGGATCCTGCGTGAGGAAGAGCGGCAGATCGTCGCGCGAGCCGTCGCCTCGCTGCCGGAGAAATATCGCGCGGCGATCATCCTCCGCGATATTCAGGGCTTGGATTACGAGCAAATCGCGGAGATCCTGCGCTTGCCACTGGGCACGGTCAAATCCCGCATCAATCGCGCGCGGAATTTCCTGCGCGAGAAGCTGCGGGGGTATCTCTCGGAGTGAGGGGGGAGAGAGCGATGACGTGTGCGCGCATTCGACAGGCGGTAGGGCCGGATCGGCCGATCCCCAGTTGGGCGCACGCTCATTTGGCGGAGTGCGCGGCCTGTCAGGCCCATCTCGAAGACCTGCGGCGACTCCGGCAAGCGCTCGCCGCGCTCGCCGATGTGCCGGTACCAGAAGATTTCCCACAGCGGCTCCGCGCGCGCGTGCGCGCTGTTGCGGCTCCCTCGGCGCGAACGTTTGCGCTGTGGCCGAGAGCGCTCACCCTTGTGGCGCTTGTGGGCTTCGCTTTCGCCGTTCTCCTCACTATCGGACGGGGCCCCCAGAAGCCAGCTGATGGAGCACGCGCACCGCATCCGTCCTCGGTCGAGTCTGTGACCCCGTTGCGCCCCCCCGTTTGGCGTTCGGCGGCTCCAAACGCTCCTTCGTCCGAAGCATCACCGGACGTTCGCTCGAAGGGCCGTCCTTCGATGACCATGCTCGCGCGTTCCGGTCCAGCTCGGGTCTCTCGCCCGATGAGGCCAGCGGGAGAGCCCGAACCCACATTGTTGCTGGAGATCAGCGCTCCGGACCTGCTTGGTGATCGCCTCCTTCAGGACGGCGTGATTCTCCTCTTGCGAAACGAGGAAACGCAAGAGGAGAGTGTCCTGGCCATCCCGCCGGTCGTCTTCGGCTCGCGGCCTCTCATTCCGCAACCGATTTCCGGGTCAACCTCTCGAGAGGAGCGGCGAAGGATTCTATGAATGAGCAGGGCGTGATGCGAAAGGGTTGGTGGGCGCCCCTTGGCAGTGGCCGGGGGGGGAGCCGAAGGCTGAGGGTCCTCGGGCTCAGCCTCCTAGTCGCCACAGGGATGGGCCGGGGATGGGAGCTTGCGATCGCACAACCCATCCGTGTGGCTTCGAGTCTGCCTCTGGTCCCCCAACGAGGGCGCGTTTCCGACGCTTCGGAGGTAGTACCGCCCCCCTGGCTCGTGACGGTCATTCATCGCATTCATGTGCGCGATCTGCTGGAGAGCTTGCGGCGGCGGGGGATGCAGGTCTCCGCTCTTGATGGTCTAGCCCAAGCACAACAGATCACGAACATCACGACGGGACTCGTCGTAGATGAGCATGGTCGCATCCTCGTGCGCTTGATGAACGCTACCTCCGACCCACGCGAAGCGGACCTGAGAATCCTCACGCGTGATGGGCGCGCGCTCCGTCCGACGCTCATCAGATGCGATGAGGCGAGCGGATACGCGGTGCTGGAAGTTCCTGGCCTGGGCATCGCCCCCCCTCCCTTTGTGCGCGAAGGGAGGGCATGGCCGTCAGAGACGGCGGTCAAGGTCCTGGCTCAAGTCCCGGAGATAGCGCGCCCACGCGAGGCCGCGAGCACTTCGCGGCCGCCTGCCAAACGCGCGGAGTCCACGCCGATAGGGAGAGGAGCTCTCTCCACATGGCGACATCTTCTGCCGATGCGGTTCAAGCTGGAGGTGGCGCGTGTGAGGCTAGAGACGGCGCTCTTGGCCGATCGGCGAAGCCGCTTCGACGTTCAAACAGAAGCGGGATCGGCCCAGCCAATGCTGCGGCTGGAACTTCCCGCGATGGAATGGTCGGCTGATGGGGGGATCATCCTCACCGAGGGCGGCGAGGTGCTGGGCGTGGCGGAAGAGCATACCCCGGGAGTGTACATTGTGCGCTCGACCGAGAGCCTACGCGCGTTGACCGCACAGCTTCTTACAAGCGCTCGTGAGGTCGTAATGGAGGCTAAGCGGGCAGCGGCGCACGCTACGAGGCCTCCCTCTCCGGCACGGGGATGGATTGGCGTTCGCGCGGCAGATCTCACCTCTCTCGGGGAGGCTGAGCGAGCGGCCTTCTCCTCGGTGCCGGGAGCCGCCGTCGTCGTCATCGAGGTGCTCGCCGGCGGACCGGCCAAACGCGCGGGAATAGAGCCGGGCGATGTGCTCCTTCAGTATCGCGGTCAGGCGATCACCTCCGTCGAAGCCCTGGCCGAGTTGATCGCCCAAACGCCCATTGGGCTCTCGGTCCCGGTGACGATCTGGCGAAAGGGCGACATGCGGCAGCTTCTGCTCCCCATCGAAGCGCGTCCGAGCGGGTTGATGCCGGAGCCCCCGGCACCCCCGCCACCGGTGTCCCGAGCTGAGGGGGAGACGGCCGCCTGGTGGACTCTGGCTCGATTGGGGGTGCGCGTGATGGATTTGACAGAACAGCTCGCGGATTTCTTCGGTGTGCGCGAAGGACGAGGCGTCCTCATTCTGGAAGTGACACCGGATGGGCCAGTCGCCTTAGCGGGGGCTCGCGCGGGAGACGTCATCGTCGGCGTTGGTCCCACGCCTGTTCGCACCCAATCAGACCTGCTGCGCGCGTTGCGTTCGCTCGCCTCCGAGGTCGTGCTACTTCGCATCATCCGTGAGCGCGAGCTGCTCGTTTTGCCCCTTCGCTTGAACTGAAGGCTATGCTGTGGCAACTCCTGGGCGCGCTCCTCCTTGCCGGATCCATGGGGAACCATGCATTTCTCCACCACGGAGAGCGCGCCGACCGCGAGCCGATGGTCCGTGTGAACGTCACCGTCTTCGACCACGCGGGACAGCCCCTCTTGGATCTGCGCCGGGAAGATTTCACCGTCTTCGAGCTGGGGCACAAACAGCATATCGAACGATTCCTCTCCCCTCGCGCCCCTCTTCGGATCATCCTGCTCGTGGATCGAAGTCCGAGCGTCGCCTTCGGGCTCCCGAAGGCGCTGGAGGCCGTGTTGGAGTTCTTACTGAATCTCGGCGCACACGATGAAGTCTCGGTGATCTCTTTTGGCAGTCGCGTCTCGCTCGAAGCCGATTTCACGTTCAATGTGGAGCGGCTGCGCGACGTGTTGCGGCGCCTGGAGCCCGCGCGCGATCCCACAGACCGGACGAAGCTCTACGATGCCGTCGCCATCGCGCTCGAGCGCCTGCAGGAACAGCCCAATGTGCGCACAGCGCTGCTGCTTGTGACCGATGGACAGGATCGCGGCAGCACGGAAGCGCGCCGCGATGAGACGCTCCGGCTGGCTCGACGCAGCTTTGTCACGATCTATCCCCTCTATGTCACCGAGCGCGCCGCTTCCAGGAGCGAATATCTCGAAGGGCTGGCGGCGACGACCGGAGGCGAGCTCTACCGCACGGACGCGCATCTTGATCGAAACCTGAGCGAGCTGGCCCAATTGCTCCGCTTTCACTACGTCCTGGGCTACGTCTCCTCCAATCCCCCCAATCCAAAGCGCGCGCACACGATCGAAGTGCGCCTCGCGCGCGCCGATGTCACCGTCCGCGCGACGCGAAGCTATCGGCCGTTTGTGAAGAAGCCGTGAGATCGAATGCCTTCGCGGATTGAAAGGGGCCTCTCGGAAGTCAGCGTGTGAAGGGCACGAGCTTCACCCGGATGACGCCCGAAGTCGGGAGCGTCTGCCCCTTTCGCCCATCCACCACGAATCCGTTCAGATAGAGCACTTCCTCTTGAAGCGTGAGATCGCCCGCCGAAGAGTACGGGAGCGACAGGTACATCAACCCGTTGAGCGTCCCCCCTCCGGGCTGCGTCTCCCGCGCCGATCCCTTCAGGCGCAGCGTGTGCAGTATCTCATCTTGGAGCATCTCGCTCACGTTGCTGCCAAATCCATCAAGCGGCATGAAGCTATAGCGCCCAGGCTCGCCCTCTCGGAGATACCGAACGACCGCGATCCGCGCGTCATCGCGACTGCGATTCGCGGCGATGAGCAGGATCGCCTCGCCTTGACGATAAAACTTCGCGCTGTTGAACCCGCGCGCGAACGCCTCAGGGCAAAGCACAAAAGGAGGGGACGGGAGCATGACAGTCTCATCGGCCAGGCGTCCGCGCCCTGTGCCCCTGCTGCTGTAGCGATGAAGATAATTACCGGTTCCCGTTTGAACGTGCGTTGCCCAGACGTCGTCCCTGAAAACGATCTCGCCCCTGCCGTCACTAGATGCTGTTCCCGCGAGAACGTGCGTTGCCCAGACGTCGCCCTTCTCATCGAAGGCCACGTCGCGCACCGAATCCGTGCCGAAAGCCGGAATCGGTCCCGTGCCATCCGGATCCGAAGCGCTCTCCCACCACAACATCCATGGGCCGGAGAGACCGCCTCGGCTCTCCCACACCTCAATGTGGTTTCCCATGGCCAAGGCCACTGAGATATGGTCTCGGTCCTGCGGATCCACGTGCACGGCGAGCGCTTGACCGCGACCGCCAAGCCCTGAGGCATTGCTGGCCTGAAACACCAGCTGGATCCCCAGCGCGACGGCCGTTCGAGCCACATCGCCGCCATTCTCCGCGCCCCCTACCGATCCTCCATCGAAGACCCACACGCGCGGGGTTGCTCCTATCCCATCGAGAACCCACACCTTGTCGAGCACGGGATCGTAGGTGATCCCCTGGATGAAGGAGAAATCCACCGGTCGCCCGCCAGAGACGATCAATCCCGTGTCCACGTACGTGAGCGGGAGATCGGGATCGGTGTTTGGATTGAAATCCCCATCGGTCTTCTCCTGAAGCTTGATCGCTGCCAGACCGATGACTCCGCCCGGACGCCCGTCCCCAACCGCGGTCGCCCCGCGCGCAATATAGACGATGGTTGGATCACCAGGCCGTACGGCGATGCCGCGTTCTAAACCTGTCGTCCCGCCCAAAGCTCCCGTCGTCGCATTATTGCGCGTGATGCTCCCTGTCGTGTCATTGCCCGCGTCCAACACGGTGTAGACCTCAAGGGCCCGGAACACCTCGGCCTGTGGTCCACCTTGACGCGACTCGGGAGCCCACACGCGAAAGCTTGGAAAGAGCCATGCGATGGCAATGAGGAGATAAGCGATCTTCCCCATATCTCCCCTCCTGAGCAACGAACCTCGGTGCCGTCTGAGACAGCACGCACATCACGAACATCTCCCCTCGCCTGCTGTGGGAGCGTCAGTTTAGCCCAAGCGACGATCCCCGTCAATCTCCTCGCGCTGTCCCAAAACCCGTACATCCTCACGCGAGAAGGCGTCGCCTCTCTCCCGCGCCCGTGGCGTATGGAGCACATCAGTTCGCCAGGTTCACGGCCCGGCGGTGATACACGGAGGGATCATTCGGGTAGTCAGCTGCCGTATCTGGCGAGGATTCGACGTCTCTTTGGAGAGACACGTCGAGGGGGTGGATCAGCCGCTCGCTCAGAAAGCGAAGCCCCCGTCATTCCCGTCAATGATCCCTCTGCGATCGACCGGGACGAAAGGCAAGCGTCGGCATGGCATCCTCGAAGTCAAGCGCCAAAGCTCAGAAATTGAATCGCAATTGGAGTTCGATGCGGCGAGCGGGCATAGCCGAATTCGCGCGCCCGAAGAAGGGCGACGTGAGCACACCGCTGTAGCTTGTGAAGTTCACGTTATTCAACAGGTTCGCTGCGCGGACGACGAGCGTGAAGCCGTAGCGATATTCGCTCCCGCCAAATCCCGGGAAGCTTCCACTGCCCGGTCCACCACTGGGTCCGCCGATCCCTCTTCCTCTCGGCCCGAGTTCTCCCATCCCTGGACGGCCCATTCCGCCGCCAGCCCCGCGTGGGCCTTGCGGAATGCCTCCCTCCTGCCGACCAAGCTGTGGCCATCCGCCGCGCGTGCGCGGTTGACCGAATCCGAACGTACGACTGAAGGTCACGTCCACGTTCCGGTAGCTCGGACCACTGCCGAAATTGCGCGGGATGATCGGCTCCCCGGGACGCGGATTCGGATTGAACGTTCCGAAGGGCGTTCGGATGACACCCGGCATTGTGGGATCGGCGAATGCGGGCCGATCATTGAGGATCGTGTCGAAATTATTGTCCTGCCCGGTCGTGATGTTGAACGGTCGGCTTGACCGGATGCTCACCAACGGCGCCACGCGAATGCTCCCAGGTAGCGTAATCATCCCCCCAGCGAAGAACCAATGCCGGGAATCGAAGCTGGCGCGCCCCCACTCGCTGCGGGCATCGTACTGATTGACCGGCGTGGAGAATGCGCCATCGGAATCGTTCTTCGTGGACGAGAGCACGTAGTTGCCGAAAAGCATGAACGTTCGGCTGAACTGCCGACGGAATCCCACCCGCAGCTCGTGGCGCAGTGAATAGGCCGTGGATTCAATCTGGAAGATGGGACCGCGCGTCGGGTCCGGTGGCGTGGTCGTGCCAGGCAGGGGCGCATTGATGTTGCGCGAGCGAAACAGATGCACCCCGCGAATCCGCGAATACCCTATGTTCACGAAGATGCCGCGTGGAAGCTCCCGCTCCACTTCCACCGCGCCTTGGAACGTGTAGGGGGCCACCAAATCCGGCGCCAACACGCGCAAGCTCGTCGGGCGGAGCGTCACCTCTCCCTCGGAGAACGGGTCGGGAAAGCCCGGGGAGCGGATGATGATTTGTTGCTGGCGCCGACCGTCGAACCGAATCGTGTTGAGCACGAGATTGGCGTCGAGCGGGTCATAGAAGATCCCCGCTCCCCCGCGAATGACCATCCGCGGCATGTTGCGCGGCGACCAGGCAAAGCCGAATCGCGGCGCGAAGTTGAGTCGGTCGCGCAAGTGCGTTTGAAACTCCTGTCGGAGCCCAAACGAGAGCGTCACGTTCGGACGCACGCGCCAGTCGTCTTGGACGAACAACGCGAACTCCCAGAGCGTGAGCGCAGCCGATGGATCGCCGCGATTGATGGTGAACTGCGTCGGTCGCGCGCCCGGAACGCCGAGCAATACGTCGCGATATTGCTCCAAGCTGGAGAAGGTGAACGTACCGCCGAAATTCGAGCGATTCACATCCTGCAGGTGTTCGGCCTCCGCGCGCACGCCCATCTTCACGAGATGGCGCCGCCAAGGCACAGAGAAGGTATTCGAGAACTCCAACCCATCGCTGGTTTGACGACTGAAGAGGGCGCCCTGATTCCCTCCCCCGCTGAAGGCATCCAGGACAATGAGAGCCGGCTTCTCTGAGAGCGCTTGGCTTCCGGACTCGCGGCGGCTCAGTTGCAACCGCAACTCGTTGGTCATGCGCCGCTGAATGAGAGAGGTGAGCGAGAAGCGCAGCGTCTGCTGCTGGCTCTCGCTTGTCGAAGCGCGTTCCGGGAGGTTGAAGCCTCCGACACCCCGATTCCGGCTCACACTCTCAAAGAACCGATACCCGGCGCTGAGCGTGTGCGCTTTCCCGAGCTGCCACTCGCTGCGGAGCGAGGCCTCCGTGCCGCGTTGCGGCGTCTCCACGACCGTCGCCAACGGCGTGGGCTGAAGCGTCATCGGGTCCAAGATGGTCGCGCGCACCGTCTCGTTCTCATCCAGCTCGCGCCGCTGTAACTCGGCGAAGAACGACGAGCGATTGCGGAGAATGGGGCCGCTCAAGAACCCGCCGTAGCGCCGGACCTGGAGGGGAGCGCGCACGGGTGCGAAGGCATTGCGCGCGTTCAGGGCTTCGTCATTGAAATCGAAGAATCCGTTCACGCGGAATAGCTCCGTGCCCGGCCGCGTAAGGATCTCGATGCGCCCACGCCCGGGCTCGCGGAATTCGGCGGAGAACGGATTGCTGTTGATGCGAATCTCGCGGATCGCGTGGCGCGGCGGGATACGCCCCCTCTCGCGAAACCCATCCACGAAGACTTGCACATCGCCCGCGCCGACCGAAGGTCCGGCCATCTGACGCAAGACATCCAACAGCTCCTCCGGATCGTCGGGCAAAGCCTCCAGGTCCTCTCCACGGAGCACGATCGCCGAGAGGTTCGTATCCGGCTCGACCGAGACGCGCGTCTCCTCGGTCACTTCCATGCGCTCGGTGATCAAAATCTCCAAGAGGATCGTGAGCGGATGAGGCAGGACCGTCTCCTCGCGCCTGACGCGTGTTGTTCCGGCAGGGCCGGGCTCCAAAATGAGTGCCGGTTCTTCGTAAGGCGCGAACCCTTCGGCCGTGACTCGCAGGCTGTATATCCCCGGCATCAAGGGGCCGAAGCGAAACTCTCCGCTGGCATCCGTGACATGTCGCTGCACTTGCCCTTGGGCGTCCCGGAGCACGACCTCGGCGCCGAGGATGATCGCTCCGCTTGGATCCACGACGATCCCCCGTAACTCCAGGGGGGCGGAGTGCCCCCCTTGAGCGAGCCCCTGAAGGTTCACTGCACCCATCAAAAGGAGCATGCCCATCCACCGGGACCACGCCCGGAAGAAGGGCTTTGGATTCGATCCGTCTCGTGTCCCCCGCACCATTCTCCCCCCCTTTTCTCGCGCCTCAGCTCGGCCCCAGTTTCACGCGCTATTCGATGGCGTCGGAGCCGCTGCTGAAGGTGAAGGCACGCGTGCGCACGGCTGGATAGAGGGCCTCGCGAACGCGCTTATAGGGAGCCGTCATCGCTTCCGTATTCTCGACGACGGTGCGCCAACTCTCGTTGAAGCGGAAGTTCTTGACCGGATATGTGATCTCGCCGTTTTCAACCAGAAACAGACCGTCGCGCGTCAGGCCCGTGCTCGTTCCCAGGATGGGATTGAGCGCGCGGATGTACCAGAAGCGCGTGACCAAGAGCGCGCGATCAGTCTTGCGGATGAGGTCCTCCAAAGTCCCCTCCCCACCCTCGATGATGAGGCTCGTCGGCACGGGAGTTGGCTCCCGATTCTCGCGTCGCGCTTGCGCCGGAGAGAGGATGAGATTCCGTACGATGCCCTTCTCGATCCACGTGAGCTTTCGCGTGGGGCGGCCAGCCTGGAGCAGTGCGACCCCTGCGCCGAGCCCACCGCCGCCGAAGCCGCCACCGAATCCTCCTCCCACAAGGGAGAACGGCATGCCGAGCAGCTTCGGATGCGTCGGATCGCTCCGCAGCGTATAGAGGGGGTTCGTAATGCGCTTCCCCACTTCAACGCGCTCGGCCGGCAGCAGCGAGAGATCCGGCCCGAAGACTCCCCCCCCACCACCGCGTCGCCCCGCTAAGAGGGCGGTCACGTTCGGCCCCATGTCGGCGAACGCATCCGGCTCCAAAATGACCGTGTAATCGCCGGGGGGCAGTTCGCGGGGGTTCACCGAACGGATCGCCTTCTCGGCGGCGATCCGAGCCGCCTCCTCGACGTCTAGCTCCTCGAAGTTGCGCGCGCTGGTAGCTGCCCAGCCCGAACCGCTCCCATCCTTGGTCCGGAACGTCATGGAGATCTGCGCGTCGGTCGAGGCATGAAAAGCGAACAGGCCTGCGCTATTGGCGACGGCGACGATCCCCGCACTCGTCGTCAGGAAGGCTGCGGCGACGAGATTCTTCGCTTGAGCGGCCGCCAACACGCGCCGCATTCGATCCGCTCGCGCTTCGGGCGTCGCCCGCATCGTACTCTCGAAGAAGGCCGAGATCGGGAGATACTGCTGGGGCCCGGGCAAGGGCTCGCGCTCCTCAGAAAGCGGTATCCCGAACCACTCCGAGCGCGCGTTCTCCGCGGCTTCCTTCACCACTTTCCGCAAAGCCGCTTCGCTGATCTCCTCGCTCGTCGCCACACCGAGCCGATTCCCCAGCACGAGCCCCACGGTCACCGTCGTCGTGTAGATGGATCCACTTGTCGTGATGGCATTGAAGGCCGCTCGGAGATGCGTAGCATAGGTCCGACGGACGAGGACGACCGTCTCCTTCGACGACGAGAGCGAGAGGACCATCTCCATCAGGCGTCGGACCTGCTCGCGGTCGAGCAGGAACTCCGAGATCCCTCGCGCGGGTCCCGCTCCGGAGGACCGGACGCGGTCCTGCCACGGGAATCCCTCGAGGCCGAGAACGGCGCGTCGCGTTCGTGTCCTTCCTCGCATTGCTCACACCCCCCCTGAATTGAAGACGGTGATGTTGCGGAAGCGTGCCATGGCGCAGCCATGGCTGACGCTATTGGTCTGCTGCGGCTCGCCCTTGCCATCTCCGGGCGTGCCTTGATTGATCCAATATTCTTGGCCGCAGATCGCATCGCAGGAGTTCCAGAATTCGGGCGTGTAGGATTGATAGACGACGTTGCGGAGCAGGCCGACCTTCTTCCCGTTTTTGATCTCCCAGAAGGCGTTACCGCCGAATTGGAAGTTGAGCCGCTGCTGATCAATCGAGTAGCTGCCGCGCCCTTCTATCAAAATGCCCTCTTTGGTGTCGGCGATCAACTCCTCGGGACTGAGCCGGTCTTTTCCGGGTTCGAGCCAGACGTTGGGCATGCGGGGGATCGGCATGGAGCTCCAGCTATCGGCATAGCTGCAGCCGCGCGAGAAATTCTCCCGAACGACGTGCGCCAGCTCGCGCGTCGTCTGATAGCCGACGAGGATGCCTTCTCGAATCACGTGCCAGCGCTGTGCAGGCACGCCGTCATCGTCATAGCCGACGGTCGCCAATCCTCCGGGCATCGTGCGATCGGCGACGAAATTGACGATCTTCGATCCGACGCGATACTTTCCGAGCTTATCCAGCGTGAGGAAGCTCGTCCCGGCGAAATTCGCCTCATAACCGAGGACGCGGTCCAACTCCGTCGAATGCCCGATCGTCTCGTGGATCGTGAGATAGAGATTCGAGGGGGCGATGAGCAACGTATACCGTCCGGGCTGTACCTCCTTGGCCGAGAGCATCTCGACGGCCTCCTGGGCGATCTGCTCGGTGATCTCCTCCCACTTCAACTGCTCGACGTATTCGTATCCGATGCTCTGCGGGGGGATGAAGGCATTGCGCGTGGCGACTTCCGGGCGCGCGCCCACGTCGCGCCGCATGGCCGTGACCGTGAGTTGGGGCAGCGTGTGGTAGATGTGCTGCTCAATGTAGGAGCCTTCGGTCGAAGCGAAGCGTTTGTGCTCATGCACGAAGGCGAGCGAGGTGGCGACGCGCGCGACGCCTTTGACCTTCCGCCCGAGCTCATCCACTCGGACAAGGAGAGCGATCTTCTCCTCCACGCTCACATCGAAGGGATTCTTCACGATCGGCGTCTGCCAGATCTCGCGGTATGCCTTCACCGGGGCCAAGCGCACGCGTGCCGTGTTGATCGCAGCATTGGCGCGCGCGATGGCGACCGCTTCGGCCGTGATGCGCCGGATCTCATCGGAGGTGATCATGGGGCTGGCCGAAAATCCCCACGTCCCGTTGTAGAGGACACGCACACCGAAGCCCAGGCTCTCTGAGCGGGCGACGCGCGTCGGGCGCTGATCGCGCCCCGCTTCCTCCTCGGCGAAGAACGCGCCCAACCCACCACCGCCTCCCGGACCTACGGCGATCGTCTCCCGCCGCGAGCGAACGATGCGGATATCGGCGTAACTCGCGCCCATCCGCCGCGCCGTCTCCAAGGCGATGTCAGCCAACTCCTTCCAATCTGTCACAAGGAGCGTCCGCGCCGAGACCTCGGCCACCGCGCTGAGCGGCCACTCCCTCACCGTGGTCAGCGTGACCGTCGTCACGCCGCAGTATCGCAAGAACTGCCGTCGCGAGATCTCCATAGCGCCCTCTCTCCGCGTGTGCTCGCCCCTAAAAGACGCCCACCCCATTGGGTCGGTTACATCCTCCGGTACAAAAAGCCCCCGCGCAGAGGAAGCGGCGGGAGGAAAGCATTCGAATGTCCTTCTTGTGGCATCGACCCACGCCCGTTGTCGGCGGATGGATTTTAGGCTATCCTTTGAGGGTTCAGGGACTCGCCGAAGGCTTACATTGGAGGGTCCCCGCACGAGGGAATAGGGATGATGTGGAGAGCCAGCGGGCATGAGATTCGCCGCGCCTTTCTCGCCTACTTCGAGCGGCACGGTCATCGGATCGTGAAAAGCTCCCCGCTCGTCCTGCCGCAGGATCCGACCCTGCTGTTCGCCAATGCCGGGATGAATCAATTCAAGAACGTCTTCCTCGGCTTGGAAGAACGCGAGTACACGCGGGCGGTGTCGGCGCAAAAATGCGTGCGCGCCGGCGGCAAGCACAACGATCTCGAACAGGTGGGGAAGACGGCTCGCCATCACACGTTCTTCGAGATGCTGGGGAACTTCAGCTTCGGCGACTACTTCAAGGCGGAAGCGATCTGGTTCGCGTGGGACCTGCTGGTGAATCAGTGGCAGCTCCCCCTTGAACGTTTGTGGTTCACCGTCTACGAGGAGGATGAAGAGGCAGCGGCGCTCTGGCGAAAGATGGGAGCGGCGTCCGATCGCATCTTGCGCTTTGGCGCCGAGGAGAATTTCTGGGCGATGGGCGAGACCGGCCCCTGCGGACCGTGCAGCGAAGTCCACGTCTTCATCGGGGATGATCCGGCCTTCAATTGCGCTGAGTATGTGAACGGTCCCGGAGATCACATCATCGAGATCTGGAACCTCGTCTTCATGCAGTTCAATCGCGATGAGAGCGGGGCATTGACGCCTTTGCCCAAGCCCTCGGTGGACACGGGCATGGGCTTGGAGCGCATGGCGGCCGTCCTGCAAGGCGTGAAGTCGAACTACGAGACGGACTTGATCCGTCCATTGCTGGAGCGCATCGCTGAGCTGGCCGGTCGTCCGTATGTGAGTGAGAGCGACGAGGGGATGTCCATGCGCGTCATCGCTGACCATGCACGGGCGACGGCATTTCTGGTGGCCGATGGTGTCTTCCCTGGCAACGAGCAGCGGGCCTACGTCCTGCGCAAGATCATGCGGCGCGCGCTCTGGCATGGACGGAAGCTCGGCATCTCGTCGCCGTTCTTCCACTCCGTAACCGATGCGGTGGTTGAGGTGATGGCTTCGGCCTATCCCGAACTCCTCGATGCGCGCGCGACGATCGAGCGCGTCGTTCGACACGAAGAGCAGCTCTTCACGTCCACGCTCTCGGCCGGCCTGCGAAAATTCGACGAGATCTTGGAACGCACGAGGGGCCGTCGAATCGCTGGAGAAGACGCTTTCGTGCTCTACGACACCTACGGGCTGCGCGAGGACCTCATCGAATACATCGCCGCACAACGCGGGTACACGGTGGATTGGGAGGGATTCCAAGCGGCGCTCCAAGAGCAACGGCAGCGCGCGCTCACCGCTTGGAAGAAGAGCGTGCAAGAGAAGCTCGTCGGGATGGAAGCCGTCGTCACCACGCGAGAGGTGGAGACGCGCTTCCTCGGCTATGAGCAGACCGAGTGCGAAGCGCGTGTGCTCGCCCTCTTCCGGAATGGAGAGCCCGTGGATCGAGCTGAGGCTGGCCAGATCGTGGACGTCGCCCTCGATCAAACGCCCTTTTACGCCGAATCAGGCGGCCAGGTCGGAGATACCGGCGTTCTGGAGAGCGAAGGCGCACGCGCGTTGGTCTTGGATACGATCTCCAAGACGCTCGTGAGCGATGGGACGGCGACCGTCGTCAAGCACGCGCACGTTGCGCGGATCGAAACGGGCGAATTGCGCGTCGGCGATCGCGTCTGGGCGCGCATTGACGTCCGACGGCGTGAGCGCATTCGCCCGCATCATACGGCAACGCATCTGCTACACGCCGCCCTGCGCGAAGTGCTCGGCCCGCACGTCAAGCAAGCGGGAAGCCTTGTGGCTCCAGACCGTCTGCGCTTCGATTTCACGCACTTCGCGCCGCTGACGCCGGAAGAGATCAAGGCCATCGAGGACCTGGTCAACGAACAGATCCTCCGCAATGTCGAAGTCGCCAAGGTCGAGATGGAGTTGGAGCGCGCCCTGCAGACGGGCGCGCTCGCCTTCTTCGGCGAGAAGTACGGCAGCCGGGTGCGCGTTGTCGAAATCCCCGGCTTCTCCAAAGAGCTCTGCGGGGGGACGCACGTGGCGCGGACGGGCGACATCGGGCTCTTCAAGATCGTGAAGGAAGAATCCATCGGAGCGGGAGTTCGACGAATCGAAGCCGTATGCGGTCGCGCCGCGCTCGAACGCTTTCAGGAGGATGAAGCGCGGCTCGCGGAACTGGCCGAGATGCTGCGCACGACGCCAGCTGAACTGCCGGCACACGTGGAACGCTTACAAGTCGAACTCAAGCGCCTGGAACGAGAGGTTGATCTCCTGCGCCTTCGCCTGGCCGCTCAGGCCGTCACCGATGCCCTGAACGATGTGCGCGACGTGGAGGGGGTGAAGGTCCTGACCAAACGCGTCGAAGGGCTCGATCCCTCCGGGTTGCGCGAACTCGCCGATCGGTTGCTTCAGAAGCTCGCTTCCGGCGTCGTCGTCCTGGGTCAGGAACGCGATGGGAAGGCGATGCTCGTGGTCCGCGTCTCTCCTGATTTGGCGCCCGCGCTCGACGCCAACAAGATCGTGCGCGAGCTGGCGCCGATCATCGGGGGACGTGGCGGCGGACGCTCCGATTTGGCCGAGGCTGGAGGACGCCACCCAGAGCGCTTGTCCGAAGCGCTCGAACTGGTCACCACAATCGTCGGTCGTCGCACCCCTCGTTAAGGCGAGTCCCACATGGAACTGGCCGCATGGCACGGTGGTCCTTACTAAGCATCCTCCTGCTGGGAATCGTGATGCGTGGTCCTGAACACACTGAGCATCGAACGAGGCGCCCCGGGCCCGACTCGGTCCGCCACCTCATCCTCTCGCTCGACGGCGTCGGATACGCGCTCGTCGAGGCGTTGATGCGCGAAGGGCATTTCGCCTTCTTCCACCGCCCTGCGCGGCTGATCGCGCCGTTCCCCACGCTCACTAATCCGGCCTTCATCGAGATCCTGAAACCGCTCGGCGCTCCCCCCTCGCCGGGATACGAGGACTACTACTACGATCCGACGACGAACGCCCTGCGAGGAGGATTTTGGCAGCGCTTCCGCCGGCGCACATTCATCGAGGGGACATTTCGAGAATTGTTCGACTATCACCCCTCGGGCGTGACGATGACGCTCGAATACGCCGCGCCGCCGCTGAGCGCATGGCTCGATGCCCAGCTCTCCCTTCAGAAAGCGCTGGGACGCTTCAAGCGCTCCTCCGATGAGCTCTTCATCGCCTACGTGAGCGCGACCGATCCACTGGCGCATCTGGGCGGCGAGGGATTACTGCGGCGGTTCCTCGTGACTTTGGATCAGAAGTTGGAACAGCTCTTCATCGAGTTCGGGGGGCGGGTGCACATCACGCTCTTCTCCGATCACGGGAATCTCTTCGCGCGCTACCGGCGCGCCGAACTGCAAGAGGCGCTGCGCGCCGAGGGCTTTCGGCTCGGGAATCGGTTGGAAGGTGAGCGCAGCGTCGTGCAGCCGCGCTACGGGCTCGTCGGCTGCGCCGTGTTCTACATCGCCGAAGCGCAGGAGCCGCGCGTGGCGGAGGTGCTGGCGCTTGTCCCCGGCGTGGACCTCGTCGCGTACCATCGAAACGGCATGGTCTACGTCGTCGGCCCGCGCGGGCGCGCGCGCATCGAACGGCGCGGCGATCGCTATCGCTACCTCACGTTCACGGGAGACCCACTGCTCCTCATGCCGATCCTCGACCGATTGCGCGCCGAAGGGGGGATGGATGACGAGGGATTCGTCACCGATGCCGATCTCTTCGCGGCCACGCACGCGCATAGCTATCCGGATGCCCTCCGCCGCCTTTGGGAAGGGCTCACCAGCTCTGTCCGCTATCCGGCCAGCGTGCTCGTGAGTCTCGAAGACGGCTATTACGATGGCAGCGACGTCTTCGATCTCTTCGCCATCTTGCGCGCCACACATGGGAATTTGCGGCGAGCACAAACCGAAGGCTTCGTGCTCACAACCGTGAAGGAGTTGCCCGAGGTGATTCGCGCTGCCGATGTCTGGTCGGCGCTCGACCTCCCGCCCAATGAGGCATCGCGAGCGCTCTCGGCCAAAGAGATGAGGCGCTGAGACTGTTGGCCATCGGTGACGATTGGGAAGATTCGCTTCGGGAATCGCATAGGCGCCCAACCAGTAAAGACCATCGAGATCGCCATGCCGCACAGCCCTTTCCAACGCCGCGCGATAGATCGCGCCCACGAAGCTGAACCTCCCCACGGCACGTGCCGGGGGCTTGCGGCGACCTTTCCTTGGTCAGACCTTGCTCCCTGATCCCCTACGCCCCCGCCTGCCCGAAAGTCAAGGCCACTATGGGCTCTCATAAGGCTTTCCGCTGCCACTGTAATGCCATCCCCGTCTGGCCCCTTCTGCGTACATGGGTCCGCATCGGGAACTGCGCTTCCTTGACGGCCACGGTTCGTGTGGTAGACTTCCCCTCGGTCACCGGAAGGGGCTCCCTTTGTAGGGGGGTGTAAGCTTCTTTCAAGCGAGTCCAGGATGGCGGGTTTGACACGGAGACGCGCGACGTCACGGGAGGTCGCGCTCGATCTCCCGACCCAGCATCCGCGATTTCCCATCCCGCCGGTCGTCGCCTTCCGCCGCGAATATCTCGACTTCAAGCGTGGGATTCGCATTGGGAGGCTCGAGCCGGAGCAGCGGCTGACGCGCCTCGTGAAATTCGCCCTGGAATCGGCGTTCGGCGAACCGTTCGTCACCGTGCGATGGGGACGCGGACTGTATTGGCAATGGATCGGCTTCTTCCCGAAGGCCGCTCGTCAAGCGAAAGCGAGCTTCGGATGCGCGAAGTACTTCGTCTGGCTGGATCGCGAAGAACGCGCCCTTCACGCGGGGATGCAGGTCGAACGCGGATATGTGATCCCCCCGCCGGATTTCCGGGAATGTCGACTTCGGGCGAATTGGGATTGGCATCGCCTGCTCGCCCTTTTGAGACGCAGTCACGCGATGGAGCGCGCTCTTGTCGAGTTAGTGAGGCAAGATGGGTTCCACATCTTCGTTGGAAGTTGGGCCGGAGGTCGCGAGTTCACCGCCGCGAATTTCACCGGCCTGTCGGCCATTCGCCGCACGATCGCGCGAGCCCCGGCTCGTCAGTGGTGCGGATTCCAGCTCTTCTACCCCTTGAGCGAAGAGGAGATTCGCACCATGGAGGGGCGCGATATCCTGGAAGCCGTGCTCGCGATCTTCGCCGAGGTCACACCAATTCTGAGCGCGTGCTGGGACGTACGCCTGTGGCCGCCTCACGCCGGAGACGCCTCTTCCCACAAGAGGGCGACGATCTGATCCCCCATCGCTTCGGTCCCGACCAGATGCCCCTCGCCGCGATAAATATCCGCTGTGCGATAGCCCCGTTCCAAAGCCCGCGCGATCGCCCGCTCGATGGCCGCGGCTTCTTCAAACAGCTCGAACGAATAGCGGAACATCATGGCGACGGATGCGATCGTGGCCAAGGGATTGGCAATCCCCTTGCCAGCGATGTCCGGAGCCGAACCATGCACGGGTTCGTACAGGCCAATGCGTCCGCCAAGGGAGGCCGAAGGGAGCATGCCGATGGAACCGGTGAGCATCGCGGCCTCATCACTCAAGATATCGCCGAACATGTTCTCGGTCAGGATGACGTCGAAGCGGCGAGGGTTCGCCACGAGATACATGGCGCAGGCGTCCACGTAGATATGCTCCAGCTCGACGTCAGGGAATTCGGCGGCCACTTCCGTGACGACGCGACGCCACAGTTGCGATGTCTCCAGCACGTTGGCTTTGTCCACGGATGTGACCTTGCGCCGTCGGCGCGCGGCAGCTTGAAAGGCGATGCGCGCCACCCGCTCGATCTCCGCCCGGCTGTAGCGCAACGTGTTGATGGCGATCTCCTGTCCCGCGGCATCCCGCTCCAAGCCGCGCGGCGTGCCAAAATACAGCCCTCCGGTCAGCTCGCGCACGATGAGCAGGTCGGTCCCCCGAACGACATCAGGCCGAAGCGGCGAGGCCTCAATGAGGGGCTCGTGTAAGACGGCCGGACGAAGATTCGCGAATGCGCCCAAGCTCCGCCGAAGCTCGAGCAACCCCGTCTCGGGTTTCAGCGGAGGGGGGGTCGCATCGAACTCCGGAGCCCCGACGGCTCCGAGTAACACCGCATCGCTGTGCACACATCCTTCGCGAGTCTCCTCGGGGAACGGTACGCCCGTCTCTTGAAGGGCGACTCCACCGATCGGGAAATACGCCAGCTCGAACCGATGCCCGTAGATCTCTTTGATCGCGCGGAGGACCTTCACGGCTTGCGCGATCACCTCCGGCCCGATGCCATCTCCGGGCAGAACCGCCAGACGAAATGCTCGTCCCCCAACCTCCTGTGAAACCATCCCCCGTCCTCCTCGAAGAAGGTCCAAGAGCGCGCAAAAAGGGGAGGGAGCTTCCGACCCCCCGCTTGTGGCTCACGGGGAAGGAGAGGCACCGTCCGAAGACGTCGCGCGCTCCTCGGCCTGGAGGGCAGTGAGCCGTTCGCGGGCATGAAGCGCTTTATTGACGGCATGCAGATAGGCCCGCGCGCTCGCATCCACGATGTCGGTGCTCGCCGCTCGTCCCGTGAAGACCTTGCCCTCGAAATCCACATGGACGAAGACTTCGCCGAGCGCTTCCGCTCCGCGTCCGATGGAGCGAATCGAATAGTCCACGAGTTCCCCTCGCAGTCCCGTGATCTGATCGATGGCCGCATAGGCCGCCGCGACCGGTCCATCGCCCCTCGCCGATTGGATAAAGGCCTGCCCGCCGCGCTCCAACACGACGGTCGCCGTCGCCGCCTTCGGATTTCCCGCCAGCGATTGCACGAGCCGCAGCGTGTACGTCTCCGGAATATCCCGAAGCCCATCCTGCAGGATCGCGAGCAAGTCCTCCTCGTAAACCTCCTTCTTCCGCTCGGCGAGTTTCATGAAGAGCTTGTACGCCTTATCCAGTTCAGCGCGACTCAGCCGATAGCCCATGTCCTCGAACTTCCTCTGCAAGGCGTGGCGCCCCGAATGCTTCCCCAACACGAGCGTGCTCTGCTTGATCCCCACCGATTCCGGCGTCATGATCTCGTAAGTGAGCTTGTGCTTGAGCACGCCGTCTTGATGGATGCCCGATTCGTGCGCGAAGGCGTTGCGGCCGACGATCGCTTTGTTCGGCTGGACGAAGACGCCAGTGATGTTGCTGAGCAACTGGCTCGTCTTGTAGATCTGCTCCGTGTGGATTCCCGTGCTGTAGGGAAGCAGATCGTGCCGGACCTTGAGCGCCATGACGATCTCCTCCAAGGCCGCGTTGCCCGCCCGCTCGCCGATGCCGTTGATGGTGCACTCGACCTGGCGCGCGCCGGCTTGAATGGCCGCCAGGGAATTCGCCACAGCCAGTCCGAGATCGTTGTGGCAGTGGACACTCAGGGTGACGCGATCCATGTTGGGCACGCGCTCGCGGAGCGCTCGGATGATCGTCGTGAATTCACCGGGGATCGTATAGCCGACCGTATCCGGGATGTTGATCGTCGTCGCGCCCTCGGCGATCACGGCCTCGACGATCTGACAGAGATAGTCGAGATCCGTGCGCGTGGCGTCTTCGGCCGAGAACTCGACATCGTCGCACAGGCTCTTGGCCAGGCGCACGGCCCGACAGGCGTCTTCCAGGACCTGCTCGCGCGTCTTCCGCAGCTTGTACTGCAGATGAATATCCGACGTCGCGATGAACGTGTGAATGCGCGGCCGCTCGGCATAACAGAGCGCCGCCCACGCGCGTTCGATGTCCTCTCGAACCGCGCGGGCGAGCGCGGCGATGATGGGGCGACGAATCTCCCGAGCGATCTGCTTGACGGCCTCGAAATCTTCATCCGAGGAGATGGGGAATCCCGCCTCGATGACGTCAACGCCCAGCGCGTCCAATTGTCGCGCCATGCGCAGCTTCTCCTCAACGTTCATGCTGCAGCCGGGCGACTGCTCCCCATCACGCAAGGTCGTATCGAAGATGATGATGCGTTCGGCCATCTCGTCCTCCCTCCTTGTCTTGAAGACTTCCACGCCCACGGCGCGGGCGAGGGGGTAGTGTAGTCGCTCCCGGGGCCGTTTGTACAATTTATTCTTTTTCGCTGACAATTAACGGCGGTTATGCTACAATGAGGGCACTTCGACGTGGGAGGACGACGCGATGGAATTCGCGCAATTGGAAGCGCTCGTCGCTATCGCGCGCGCGCGCAGCTTCTCGCGCGCGGCTGAGCAATTGGCGCGCACGCAGCCGGCGCTGAGCATCGCCATCAAGAAACTGGAGGAAGAAGTCGGCGCGCTGCTCTTCGATCGGTCGCAGAAAGAGGTCACGCTCACCGAAGCCGGTCGCATCCTCTTCGAGTACGCGCAGAAGATCCTCAATCTCCGCCGCGAGGCCATCGGGACGATCGAGGAGCTGCGGCAACTCCATACGGGTCGGATCACCATCGGGGCCAACGAGAGCACGAGCCTCTACGTGCTGCCCCGCATTATCCTCGCCTTCCGCCAGCGCTACCCCACGATCAAGATCGAAGTCTATCGCTCCTTCTCCGAACGCCTGCCTTATGAGATCAAGGAGCGCAATCTCGATTTCGGGATCGTCTCCTTCGATCCGAATGACAACGAACTGGCGTCATTCCCGATCTTGGAGGATGAGTTGGTGTTGATCCTACCGCCCGAGCATCCCCTGGCGGCGCGAGAGCGCATCACCCTGAAGGACTTGGGCGACGAGCCCTTCATCGCCCACAACGTGCGCTCTCCGGCGCGCGAGCGCGTCATTCAGGCCTTCCGCCGCGCGCGCGTTCCGTTAAATATCGCCATCGAGCTGACGAGCATCGAGACGATCAAGGAGTTCGTGAAGATGGGGCTGGGGCTGGCCTTCGTCCCCCGAATGTGCATCGAGGAGGAGCTTCAGCAGAGGAAGCTGGCGACCGTTCCCATTCAAGGCTTTCGCCATCGGCGCGTGTTGCGCGTCATCTATCTGCGCGACAAGGTCCACTCGCATGCGGCCCAGAAGTTCCTGGAGGTCCTCAAGGCCATGGCCCCTAAGGCGCGCTTGACGAGCGACGCGGCTCGGCCCATAGTATAAGCGTGAGCGGACGTCAGAAGGAGCGAGAGGGATGTTCAGTGGCCTGTCCATGACCGAACTGCTCTTCATCCTGGCGATCGCCTTGATCCTCTTTGGGCCGCGCAAGCTGCCTGAGTTGGGGCGCTCCCTCGGTCAGAGCCTCGCGCAATTTCGCCGCGCTTCGGAGGAATTCAAGCGATCCTGGGAGGAAGAGATCCTCATGGAGGAGAAGCGATTGAGCGCTTCGGCATGGTCTCCCCCCACCTCCCCATCGGGATCGCTCTCGGAGCGGAAGGGGGATCGTGAGTCTTCAGACTGAAGACCGGCACCTACAGGACCAGGAGGAGCTGGCCGGGACGGAGATGTCGCTGTTGGAGCATCTGGAGGAGCTGCGACAGCGACTGCTCCGCTGCGCCCTGGCTATTCTCATTCTGCTGGTCGGGTGTTGGTTCTTCCGCGAGCCCATCTTTCAATTTCTGGAAGCCCCAGTACGACAAGCGCTCGCGCGTGCGGAGGCCGCGGGCGTTCGCGCGACTTTGGAACCACAGCCATATGAATTGCGCCCGGGAGACCGCTTCCAGTACTCGCTCCCGGAAGAAGTGCGCATCGGAAGGCGCGTCATCCCGGCCGGCACGCCCGTCCCCGCGCGCATCGAGAAGCGTGGAGAAGGCGTGGCGATCGTGTTGGCCGAACCGTGGATGACCGATCAAGGCCTGATCCCAACCGGCACGCGACTGCCCGATCCGCGAGCTGCGGCCGCGAATCCGACGGGCGAGAAGCTGATCGTCACCACCGTGCAAGAAGCCTTCAGCCTCTATATCCGCGTCTCCTTCTACGCCGCGCTCTTTCTGGCCATGCCGTTTCTGCTCTACCAGCTCTGGGCCTTCGTCTCGCCGGGACTCTATCGGCACGAGCGGCGGTATGTGCTCCCCTTCCTCATCATGGGGTCGGCCTTCTTCGTGCTCGGCGCGGCCTTTGGCTACTACATCGCCTTCCCGCGCGTGGCCGATTGGCTGCTGCAGTTGGGGAGCGAATTCCGTCCGCTCCTGCGCGCCAGCGATTACTTCGATCTGATCCTCATCATCATGCTCGGTTTGGGTGCCGTCTTCCAAATCCCGACGATCACGCTCTTTCTGGCGCGCCTCGGCGTGGTCACGCCGCAGATGCTGCTGCGCCCGTGGCGCTACGCGCTGCTGGGCATCTTCGTCCTGGCGGCCATCATCTCGCCGACAGGCGACATCGCGAATCTCATGGTCTTCGCCCTGCCGATGATCGTGCTCTATTTCTTCTCGATCGGCATCGCGTGGATCACCCGCCGCGCCCCCGCGCGAGGTGCATCTTGAAAGGACCCAGCGGCTTCACCTATACTTAAGCGGCGAAGGATCACACGGCCAGGAGGGCGAGCGATGAACGGGGAGCATGACATGCGGCGACTGAACCTCTCCCGCCGAGTACACGGTGTGCGCCGTCTTATTCGGAGCGCGCTGGTGCTCGTGCTGGTGCTCGCGCCGCTCGGCGGCCTGGTGGACGCTTCCGCTCCCGGCGCGGCGCCGCGCCAGGAGAACCAGAAGAGGGAGAGCAAAGAGCGGCAGAAGAAACGGAAGACGGAGTTGAGCGAAGTCTACAAGAAATGGCTCGAGGAAGACGTGCGCTGGATCATCACCGAGGAGGAGCGCGCGGCCTTCCTGAAGCTGGAGACCGACGAAGAGCGGGAGCAATTCATCGAGCAGTTTTGGCTTCGCCGCGATCCCAATCCCGATACCGAGGAGAACGAATATCGCGAAGAGCACTATCGGCGCATCGCCTATGCTAACGAGCGCTTCTCATCCGGCATCCCCGGGTGGAAGACTGATCGCGGGCGCATCTACATCATGTTCGGCCCACCCGATAGCATCGAGAGCCACCCGGCCGGCGGCACCTATGACCGCCCGATTTGGGAGGGTGGGGGGACGACGAGCACCTACCCGTTCGAGGTCTGGTTCTATCGCTACATCGAGGGTGTGGGCAGCGGCATCGAGATCGAGTTCGTGGACCCCACGATGACGGGCGAGTATCGCATCGCGCGGAGTCCGGATGAGAAAGACGCCTTGCTCTTTGTCCCCGGCGCCGGATTGACCCTGGCCGAGCAACTGGGGCTCGCCTCCAAGGCCGATCGTCCGTTCTTCTCCCCGGGCAATCGCGAGCGCTATCCACTCATGCATCAACGCGTGCAGGATCAGCCGTTCGAGCGGTTGCAGCTTCTCGCCAATTTGCAACGTCCGCCTCGGGTCAAGTTCAACGATCTGGCGACGTTGGCCGATGCCAAGCTCGAAGTCGAATTCGATGTCCTCCCTTTCCAGATGCGCGTGGATTTCGTGCGCATCACCGATGGTTCCATCCTCACGCTCATCACCGTCCTCATGGAGAACCAAGACCTGAGCTTCAAGAACGAGGGGGGATATAACGTCGCCACCGTCAATATCCATGGGCGTATCCGTCCGGTGACGGGTCGCCGTCCGCAGATCTTCGAGGACGTCGTCACGCAACGCTACACGGATGATGTGTTCGATCACGGGGTGAAACAGAAATCCATCTACCAACGGCAGGTGACCCTCCCGCCCGGCCATTACGTCATTGATCTCGTCATCCGGGACATCAACAGTGGCCGAACGGGCGTCGTGCACCACGGCATTCAAGTGCCGAAATACGCCGAGGGAGAGCTCTCAACCAGCTCGCTCATTCTCGCCGAACGCATCGAGCCGCTGCAGGGGCGCGTGGCGGCTGGCCCCTTCGTCTTGGGGAACCTGAAGGTGCGGCCGAACGTGAACGCCATCTTTCGCCGCGGTGATCCCGTCGGCATCTACCTCCAGATCTACAATCCCAGCGTGGATCAGACGACGCTCCGGCCAGCCGTGGATGTCGAATACCTCCTGCTGCGCGATGGACGCGAAGTGATGCGTTTCAAAGAGGACGGGCAAAACGGCCTCACGCGCTTCATGACGCAACAGATCGTGCTCGCGCGTACGCTCTCGACGGAGATGCTCGCGGCCGGGACCTATACGGTGAAGGTGCGCATCACCGATCATGTCGCGCACCGAACGATCGAGCCCGTAGCGACCTTCACGATCACGGAGCACAGGGAGAACTGAGCGCGGGGCTCCTATTCGTACCGCAAGGCCTCGACCGGATCCAAGCGCGCGGCTTTCACCGCTGGCCAAAGGCCAAAGAAGAGGCCGACGCCGATGGAGACGGTGAGCCCGGCCATCGGCGCCCAAATCGGTATGGTCGTCGGGAGGAAGGCGCGCACGACTTCGCTCATCCCCCAGCCGACGAGGATCCCCAAAACACCCCCAATTCCGGTCAACACCATCGCTTCGATCAAAAACTGCCAGGCGATATCGCGACGGCGAGCCCCAATGGCCTTGCGAATCCCGATCTCGCGCGTGCGCTCGGTCACCGACACGAGCATGATGTTCATGACGCCGATGCCGCCGACGAGTAATCCCACGCTCGAGATGGCGAACATCAGGACGACGATGGCGAAAGTGATCTGATCGAACTGTCGGCGAATCACATCGGGCGTGGAGATACCAAAGTTGTTGGGTTGATCGTAGGGGACGTTGCGCCGCCGTCGCAACAGCTCGGTGATCTCATCAATGGCCTGCTCCATGCGCCCTGGAGCCGCTTGCGCTATGATGAGATGATCTTCCAACTGCGGGTACATCTTCTTCAGCGTCTCATAGGGGAGGTAGATGCGGCTGTTCTCCCCAGAGTCGCTCCCGGCGAAGATGTTCTCCCGCTTCTCCAACACACCGATGACGGTGAACGTCTTGCTCCCGATCTGAATCGTCTTCCCGATGGGGTTCATGTAAGGGAAGAACTTGTCGGCGATGGCCGAGCCGATGACGGCCACGGGTTGCCGATGCGCGTTCTCCCACTCGGTGAAGAACCGACCTTGCGCGATGTGAATCGTGGCGATCCGTTCCAAGTGCGGCAGCGTCCCGTTGATCTCAACCGTATACAGCTCCTGATCCCGATAGCGAACCGGTGGCCGATTCATCGGCGGCGGCCAGATGATGGGCACGGCGATCTCGACCGAAGGACAGTTCTCGGCGATGGCCACGGCGTCCTCATAGGTGAGCGGGGGCCGCTGCCGCTCCTCCGGACTGATGCGCCCCAGGCGAATCCCCGGCTCGAATCGAAAGATGAAGAGCGTGCGCGTGCCGAAGCTATCAATCAGCTCCTCAAACTGCATCCGAATGCCCGCGATGAAGGATGCGATCACCATCACCGTCGTGACGCCGATGACCACACCGAGGATCGTCAGCGACGAGCGCAGCTTGTGCGCGCGCAGCGTCGCCACAGCCATCTTGAAGCTCTCCCGCAACTCCTGCCGCATCATTCCGCCCTCAACGCTTCAACCGGATCCAAGCGCGCGGCCTTATACGCCGGATAGACGCCCGAGATCAAGCCGACGCTTCCGGCGATCGCCACCGCCAGCAGCGTCCAATCCACCGGCAGCTCCATCCGAATCTCGAAGACGGAGGCCGCGAGCCTCCCCAAGCCATAGGCCAGAAGAATGCCAATCGCCCCCCCAATCAACGCCAGCGTGACCGATTCCGAGAGGAATTGCAGCAAGATGTCCCGCTGGCGCGCTCCGACCGATTTCCGAATCCCGATCTCGCGCGTGCGCTCGGTCACCGACACGAGCATGATGTTCATGATGACGATCCCCCCGACCACGAGCGCGATCGACGCCAGACCGATCGTCGCCATCTGAATCGTGCCGAGCATCTTCTCGCGGAAGCTGTTGATCGCCTCGGCCGTGATGATGCCGAAATTGTCCTCCTCGTCATATTTCAGATGGCGGCGCGCCCGCAACACCATGCGCACTTCGTCCACCGCCCGATTGATCTCATCGGCGCTTGTGGCCGCTACGCGAATCCCAATCGAACGACGCGTGCTGAAGACCTTACGAAAGGTCGAGATCGGGATGATGACGAAGTTATCCTGCGGCTGTCCGAAGATCGTCCCCTGCTCTTCGGCCACGCCGACGATGCGGAACGGGAGTCCGGCGATCCGAACCTCCCGATCCAGCGGATCCACTCCCGGGAAGAACTCCTTGACGATGTCCGCCCCGACGACGCAAACGGCCCGACTCCGCTCCTCCTCCTCTCGATTGATGTATCGCCCCTCGGCGATCTCCAGCCGATCGATCTCCCCCATGTTGAACGAGACGCCCATGATGCGCACGTCCTGCAACGTCTGCGCACCATACTTGACCTGCCCGACCGTCATCACCTCAGCCGCCGCATCCCGCACATACCGCCGCCGCGGGTTCTCCAAAATGGCGTGCAGGTCGTCGAAGGTGATGTCCTTGTTCCGCTTGTTCTGCTTGATGAAATCCTCCCAACTGGTGACGAACCCGAACTTGCGGACGGCGAATGCATTGGCCCCCAAATCCGCAATGCGATCGTTGAAATACGCGTTGAACCCCTCGATTCCCATGACGACGAGGATGACCGTCATCACGCCGATAATGATCCCCAGAAGCGTCAGGAAACTCCGCAGTTTGTGCGCCCAAATGGCGTCCAACGCGACTTTGATCGCTTCTCCAAGTCGCATACCTTGGAGATCATAACCGACCCCCTCCCCTCGATCAAGCCCCCCGCTCGAGCTTCAACGTGTCACTTCATGAGGCCGTCCCCTTTGGCAGAAGGGACGTCGCCTTCGGAACTCGTCGTGGCGAAGTCCCTCATCCAGGGAGGTCCTCAAGCATTCGCCCTCACGAGAGCGCGACGGAACGAGCGCGAGGATGTGCTTTCGGAGGACATGGGCATTGGGTGTTTGCTGTTCCACCGGAGCGAACATCCGAAGGGGTGAAACGGCCTGAGCGCAGCGCCATATCCAAGAACACCTCAGCTGCATCGAGGCAGAGATGGCCAAGCTCGCCGAGCCCGCGCACGCGGGCGACCGAGTCTCGCTTGAGGCGCAGCCATATCGCCCACTTGCACGGGCTCACAGCTCGAAAACGGTAATGTGGCGTGGCAACCTTCACGGCCGCGAATCCTTGGGGAATTCTCCCAAGCCGGTGAAAGGCTCCCCTTGAGCTCTCCCACGCCGGCGCGGTGCCAAGCCCTTGGTCAGAGGCGCTCAACGGGAGACGTTCCAAAGAGGAGTCCATTTGGCGATGAGCGAGTCCCTCGGCTCGCTTGCCGATATTCGCGCGGCGTCAATCCGGTCCAGGCCTTGAAGGCTTTGGTAAAATGGCTTTGGCTGGCATAGCCGACGCGCCGCCCGATCTCTAGCAGAGAGAGATCGGTCGTGGCCAGAAGGCGCGCGGCTTGTCGAAGCCGCACGCCCATCAGATAGGCATGTGGGGTCATCCCCATTACGCGCTTGAAGAGGCGAGCGAAATGAAAAGCGCTCATGAAGGCGGCGCGCGCCATATCCGCAAGACGCACCTCTCCATCGAAATGTGTATGGATGAATTCGATGGCTCGCCGCAGCCGCCGATCCACGAATCCGAAGCGCGAGAACTCCACGTCGAGATTGTGCCGGACCAAGAGATGGTGCCGGAACAGATGCACGAGAATTTGATCGACGAGAGCATTGAGGATCACATCTTGTCCGACCCACTGTCGCTCGACCTCCTGATGTAGGGAGCGCAAGAGGGCAGCCAGTTGAGGATCGGAGACGATGCGTTCGCGAAAGGTGAACTCTTGACCGATGCGCGTCAGCCGGAGCCGGGCGGCCATATCGGCGATGAGGCTCGGCTCAAGGCGCAGCACGACCATTTCGAGCACGTCCTGTTGGGAGCGAAGGCTATAGCGCACCGCGGGTGCGAGCAAGGCTATCACGCCCTCATGCAACTGAAAGGTCTCTCCGGCGACGGAAAGGCGCGCGCTCCCGTGCAATACACCGTGCACGGTATATCCGGTGGGCGCGATGGCCGTCAAAGCGAAGGCGTTTTTCCGAAGGCAATGCACCTCATACCGAGGCGTCATGTGGATGAATGCGCGTTCGGACGAGCGCTCGCGATTTTGGCGGCAGTGGCGGTTCACGAGAACGCCTCGCGGATTCGATCCGGGACATCGGTGATGAGCGCGGCCAGACCACGCTCGGCGAGTCGCCGGGCCAGCCTCGGACGGTTCACCGTCCAGGCAGCGAGGGCGAAGCCGGCCGCCTCAAACGGCATCACGTCCCACCTTCGGGCGAGCCAAGCGTGAAGCCCGATCCAGTGGACCTCGGTCTCGCGGGCGAGGGCCAGCGCACGAGCGGGCGACCAACTCCGCCAGGTCCAAGGCGCCCCCCAGAGGAGGGCCGTCCGGATCATCGGCGCGCGCTCCCTGACGAGTCGCAACAAGAGAGGATCGAACGCCGCGAGGAGGACGCGCTCCTGGAGTCCGAATCGGGCAATGGCCGCCAGCGTCGCTTGCACCAGCGCGGCGGCTTGTGGTGAGGGCTTCAGCTCAATACAGAGGATCTTTGGCATCGGCGCCAGAAACGCGAGCACCTCTTCTAAGGTCGGGATCGGGACTTTCGATCCGCGCATCTTCCGCCATCGAGGAGACCGAGAGCCCGCATCTAAGCGCCTCAATTCCTCCAGTGTTCGATCGGCCACGCGACCGTGTCCGTCGGTCGTACGCTCCAGGGTCTCATCGTGAATGACGACGACGTGTCCGTCGCGGCTGAGCTGCACGTCGCATTCGATCCCATCGGCTCCCATCTCCAGTGCCAGCGCGAAGGCCGGGAGCGTATTCTCCGGAGCGATCCTCGAAGCCCCACGATGCGCGATGAGCAGAGGGCGCGACATATCGGGCGTGCGCTTCACTTCATTCGACAGAAGGGGCGCGCGTCCGATCGGCGGCGATCTCGCTCAGCCGCTCCACGAGCTGTGCGACGAAGACCGAGCGCGGGAGCACGAGATCGCATCCGGCTCGAAGCGCCCGCTCCCTCACGTCATCCCGAACGTGGGAGAAGTAGCCGATCGTCCGAATCCCGCGCAAGGACGCGTTGGCCTTCACCTCGGCGAGAGTACGAAGGGGATCCAAGCGCTTCTCGTGCAAATCGAAGATGATGGCGGCGGGACGAGTCGCCTGGGCCCGCTTGAGCACCTCTTCCGGCGTCGTGGCGCGTTCTACGGTGAGGCCGAGGGCTTCGGCCGCGGCCCGAATGCGCGCGAGAAAGAGCAGATCCGTGAGCGCCAGAAGCAGATCGGCCACTGTCGGACTCACCTCCGACTTCGGCGTGAGGCTTGAAAGCAGAGGGCGTCCGAGAGGGTGCGCACGCCGCGCTCGGCCAGCGGATCGAGCAAGCGGAGGAAGAGGCGCGCCGTCGCCCAGGCATCCGAGCGCGCGCGATGCCACTGCTCCATCTCGATGCCCATGTACCGCGCGACCGTCGGCAGTTGATGGTTGGGCAGCTCAGGGAAGAGCCGGCGGCTCAGCGCGAGCGTGCAGAGTCGAGGATGGCCCAGGCGCTTGTGGCGAGCGCGCTGCAGCTCGGCATTGAGGAACGCGAGATCGAAGCGCGCATTATGCGCGACCAGCACGCGCGGCCCCAAAAACGCCACCAGCTCCTCCAGGATCTCCTCAAATCGCGGAGCGCGCGCCACCATCTCCGGGGTGATCCCGGTGAGGCGCACAATCGTCGGAGGAAGCGGCCGCCCCGGATTCACCAACGTCACAAGCTCTTCCTGAAGACGAAGTCGCCCGCCGCCTCCGGCGACGCGAAAGGCCGCGATCTCGATCAAGCGATCCTCGGTTGGATGAAGCCCCGTCGTCTCAACATCCAGGACGATGAATTCGCTCTCCTCAAGCGCCCGGTCCTCGCCTTCTTCCGAGCGCAGTTCCACCCACCCATCCTCTCGCAGAACCAGATGCGGATCGTCCGCGAAGAGGCGGCATAGCATCTCCCGTAAGAACGCCACCGGCGGATTCCAAAAGCGAAAGACTTCGCGCCCAAGTGCCTCCAGCGGGGCCGAACGCCCTTGCGTCTCCAAAAAGGTGACGATCCGATCGCGAATCTTCACGTCACTCAACACGCCGGCCATCGCCATAGCGAGAGGGAGTGTAGCACAGTCCCTCCTCTTCTGAACAGCGTCAGAGCGCGCGCTTGAACCGATCGCCATCGAGATGCTATGCTTACGACGCACACGCCGACATCACACGGTGGAGGGGATGATGAGAACGCTCACTCTCGCGCTAGGAGTGACACTCATGTGGTCGGTGTTCGCTCGGCCAGCTCCGGCCCAGTCCTGGGAGCTGCGGCGACTGGGCTTCACGCAGAGCTTCAACGCCATCCACTTCCCGACGAAAGAGCATGGATGGATCGTCGGCGACGAGGGCTTAATCTTGCATACGGCGGATCGCGGCGTGAGCTGGCAGGTCCAAACCTCCAGCGTGCGCACGAACCTGAACGATGTCTTCTTTATCAACAAGCGGCGCGGGTGGATCGTCGGCGACAGGGGCGTGATCCTCCTGACGACCGACGGCGGGCAGCGCTGGGCTTCAGTCGCCAGCGTCGTCGAAGAGGACCTCTACAGCGTCTGGTTTCACGATGAGAAGCGGGGATGGATTGTGGGCGCCGAAGGCATCATCCTCTTCACCGATGACGGTGGCCGAAGCTGGATCCGTCAGATCAGCGGCACGGACGAGTACCTCTATCACCTTTACTTCGAGAACGAGCGACTCGGCTGGGTAGTCGGTTCTCGCGGGACGATCCTCTATACGGAGAACGGCGGTCGGAACTGGCTGAAGCGATCCAGCGGGACACAGAACGATCTCTTCCGCGTCTCCTTTCGCGATAAGAAGCGGGGGTGGATCACGGGCTCACGGGGATTGATCTTGCATACGACCGATGGGGGGAAGACGTGGATGCCCGTGCCGAGCGGCACCGAACACATCCTGCTCGGACTCACCTTCCGCAAGAAAGAGGGCTGGATCGTCGGATGGGAGGGGACGATCTTACATTCCACTGACGAGGGGAAGACGTGGACGCGCGTTCCCACCCCGACGCACGAGCGCATCTACGCCATCGCCATGCGCGATGATCGAGAGGGGATCGCCATCGGCCGACGAGGACTGATGCTCGTTTACCGCCGCCCCTGAGACCTCAGATGTCCAGGTACACTTCGGCGATCCACATCCCGTCTCGGGCCTCGACCTTCAACTGATGGAGCGTCGCCGCCTTGACGTAAATCCGCCCGTCGTGCCGGGCGGGATCGAAGGGTTCTCCCCAAAGGCGAGCGCGAACCTGCTGTGGTGAGAGAACCTCGATCGTAACGTCGGCGAAGGCCAGCTTCTCCGCATCGAAGAGATAGAGGATTTCGTTGAAGAGGTCCACAAGGAGATATTCGTAGCCCTCGGCGCGAACCTCCACATCGCGGGAGAAACGAGGCTCGATCTGCTGGGGATCGTACATCAGATGGAAGAGGGCACGCACGGCCTGTGCGAACATCTCCTCCGGAGTTCGGCCCCAAGCGCGCACACCGATGTCGGCCGTATGATCGAGGAGCTCAAACCCGGCGCTCACGCGCTCTCCTCCAGGTGTAGGTCGCCGAGGGTCCACGCGAAGAACCGGCGATCACCCAAGAGCCGGCAGAATTTCGAGCGCCTCCTGCAACTTCCGAATGACGCGGCGCTCAACATCCGGCAATGGCCCTTCGATCGCGCAGCCCGAGGCATTGCGATGGCCCCCGCCGCCGAACGCGCTCGCGATCCTCGAGACGTTAATCGCCCCCTTTGACCGCAAAGACGTGCGATAGATGCCCGGAGCGATCTCCTTGAAGAAGGCGACGACCTCGATGCCCTCGATCGAGAGGGGATAATTCGCGATCCCCTCGCTGTCCTCCTCGCACGCGCCCGCCTGCCGCAGCATCTCTTGCGTCATCACCATCCAGGCAATCCGCCCGCTCTCATCCCGCTGCAGGGTCGAGAGCACCAACCCGATGAGCTTCACCTTGCCAAAGGGCTGATTGTAGAAGAGCAGGCGGGCGATCTCCGCGGGATTCGCCCCATGCGCGACCAGTTCGCGCGCGACCTTGAACGTGCGCTCGGTCGTGTTCGGGAATTGGAACGAGCCGGTATCGGCCAAAATGGCGGCATAGACGCAGGAGGCGATCGCTGGCGTCACGCGCACACCCAGCGCCTTGCAGAGGTTGTAGATCATCTCGCCGACGGCCGAAGCCGTCGAATCAATCCAGTTGATATCCCCAAACAGTTCCGTCGTCGCGTGATGATCAATGTTCACCAGAAACTGCTCATCCAGATCGAGCAAACCCGGCCGATCGATGTCGCTACACTCGATGACGAAGAGGGCGTCGTAGCGCTTGTCAAAGCGCGTGATCTGAAGGATGCGTTCCGCCCCCGGCAGCTCCCGATAGGTGCGCGGGATCGGATCGCGCATGCCGACAGTCACTTCCTTGCCTAAGCTCTCCAGAATATGCATGAGGGCCAACGAAGACCCCAACCCATCCCCATCCGGCCGCGCATGCGAGGTGATGGCGAAACACTGCCCCGATTCGATCAACTCGACGACCTGGCTGAGCATATGTGAGACATGCAATTATACCGACCTCCGCCTGCCCGTCAAGCGGTGAAGCGAAACGCGCCGATCTCAAAGTGAAGGAGGATGCGATCCTTGGAATCGAGATGAGCACCCGTCTCTTCTCCTCAACTAACGCCCCCATTGGGAAGATCGTTCATAACGACTGCTCTTGACAGGAGTCGGGCAATCAGTATACTCGCATAAGCGAGACCAGACACGAGGGAGGCGAATATGTGGATGCGGCTCTCTCTCATTCTCTTGCTGCTGATCGGAAGCTCATGGGGCTCCAGTCACTGGGGCTCCTCCACGATAGCGCGCGCGGATACAAACGTCCTCCTCAGCTCGGCAATTTGCGGGCTCCCTTCCGGCATGGCAGAAACGGCTCCTCAAGAGCAGCGGGTGACGCTGAATCCGAATTCGAGCCTCGATGTCACGTGTCCGACTTCTCTGACGGTGCGAACTTCCCGGGATCGAAAGCAGGCGAGCCTCACCTGCGCGCCGGAGCAAGGCTCCTCTAGGCCGAGCCCAGGACAGCCGTGTCCGGCCAATGTGCACGATCCAGATCGGTGGCATCCCCCAGTGGGCCCTGGTGGGTGTTACTACGGGCATGAACATGGAGATCCACCTCCCGGATGGGTCGTGTCCTCACGCTGGCCCCCGATGTTCACACATGCGGGGAATACGCCTGGGGAGAACATCTACAAGCACACGAGCTTCAAGGGGTTTCTGCTCGAGAAGGGGGGCGTCCAGGTGTATCTCATCATCCACCTGGATACGAATCCCAACGGTCACACTTCTCGCTTTCACTCCTATCAGGTGTGGGCACGCGATCTGGCGGGGAACGTGAGTTATTGGAACCAGTGGGCGGACTTCGGCGAGGAGAACAATACGGGTCCCAACGTGATTCCCGTCGCCGCATGTGGAGGAAACGATGCCATCCGCCCCGTCATGATGGTGAACTTCCCCCAGTGTCCGGTGAACTTCGAAACATGGTATAGTCGGGCTGGAGCGGCGGAGTGGGCGTGGGACCTGGGATTTAACATCAAACCCCAGTATTATCACGGGCCTCGCGTGGGCGAAAGTAGCAACCCCGATTTGCAAGCGATGCCGACTTGGCTCCCTACAGGGCTTCTGAACGACGAGCGCCGCGCCGAGATCGCCTGGTACGACTTCCGCCCGCATCCCACGGGGATGTTCTACGCCACGCAATTCGGGGAGATCGTCTCCGGACCGAGAGATCGCCGATGCGGGACGACGCGCACAATCGGCGGCCGAAGTTATCCCGTCCTGTGCCTGCCGCAGTACATCGCTCCGACGATGAGGACCTTCGCGTTTCCCGGCAATAGCGTGCAAAGGACTTATGATGTGACGGGCGTGGTCTTGCCCAATTGAATCCTTGACAGGGGGAGAGACAACTCGCCTCCTGCCGAAACGTCAGATATCGAGGAGGGGAACTATGAAGAGACGAACGGTCTTGACGCTTCTCCTTGGACTCTTCTGCCTCCTTATCCCACAAGTTGTATGGACGCAATCAGGGAGTGGGGTTTTGAATCCCAGACTGAGGAAGAGCTATCCGAACCTCACGCAGGCCCTTGCCGATCCAGCTTCAAATGTCTCCCCAAGCCCTGGCCAAGATCTTCCTTGAATCCGAACCTCACGCAGGCCTTTGCCGATCCAGCTTTGCAGCCGGGAGATTGGCTGTTAGTCGTTGGTACGGTCACCGAGCCCGGACCAGTGATTATCCCTTTAGGTTGGTCCGGCACGATCATCGGCTCGCCCGCCAAGCCCGGGACGATTCAACAATCGGCTCCCGGGGCATGCGATCCCCTATGGGGAGGAGGGGTGAACTGCATGATTGATGCGAGACAACGTGGAGGGCTTGTACAAATCATCGGATTGCGATTCCTCGTCCCCAATGCTGCGACGGGTATCCAAGCCATCGGATGGCCTGCCCCCACCCCTCAACCCTTGACGATCAAGAATTGCCGCTTTCAAGGAGCGACGAGCACAGCCGTCTTCAGCGGCATCGTCATCGGGGCCGCAGGAGGGCCCACCATCACGTTCCGTATTGAGCGAAACGTCATCAGCGGGCGGATTGGCGATACCGCGATCGCCGTAGTCGGGAACGGCACCACCGCTAACGTGCAAATTCGATGGAATCAGATCACCATCGTGGACGCGTCTTCTCCCGGATTAGGAGTGGGTATCGGCCTGACGGGCCTGGTGTCTGGAGGGAGCGTCCTTGTGGAACGGAATCGAATCAATGGAGGAGGCGCGACGGCAGATGCACTGGCGGGGATCGCCCTTTCCCCATTTTTCACGATCCCGACCACAACTGGGGCGCCTGGAGCGATCGTGCGGCGAAACACGATCCTCAACTTTTCGGACCAAAGTGTCACATCCACTCCCTTCCCTCCTCTTCGTGGAACGGGCATAGCCTTTGATACTTCTGCAGGCGTTCAGATTCTGGCGAACCTGATCAAGGATAATGCGGATGGCGTCGCCGCCGATCCACTTACTGCTGGTAGCAGCGCGGGTCCACCGCTTCCGATGGTCAACGATAACAACATCACCTGCACGAACGTCCCAGGTTGTGTTGCTGCCGGTTTTCAAGGCGTGGTCCTCAACCCCGGCGCATACAATTTGAATGCGGAGATGAACTGGTGGGGAAGCTCAACTGGCCCTAGTGGCGGCGCCGGCACTTGTCCGGGATCGGGATTGCCTGTCGTTCCGGCGTGTGGGACTGCAGCCGGACAGGTTGATGTGACCCCATTCCGCACTACCCCGAACCCAAACGCCGGGGCGTGAGTGAGAAGGCGGGGCCTGCTCCTCACGGGGGTAGGCTCCTGCTGTTTGCTTGGCGCGTGAAGACAGAAGCAGCTTTCCGCGCACGCCCGCCGATGGGAGGGCCATGGGATTGTTTTTCGCTCGGCGTTTCAGCACGGATAAGGTAGACGCGCGATGTCGCCCTCGTGGCCGTGCCTTTGATCGCGACCGCGTGGAAGGCCCGCAGGATAGGGATGGCGTTTGTCGGCCTACCGCTTATGGTCTGGCGCTTGGGCGTGGCGATGTCTAGCGAACTGCTTATTGCCAGCTGCTCCTGAAGTCCTCAAGACCCTTCTTGGCCGAATGCCCCGAAAGATTGCTCTTGACGGCACGAGCGGGATAAACTTTCGCCGAAAGGAGTTGGGGCGTATGATCGTGCGAGGTCCATATCCGGAGATCGCGATTCCAGAAGTGCCGCTCACGCCGTTTGTGTTCGAGCAGGCAGAGCGGCGTGGGGAGAAAGCGGCGCTCATTGACGGGCCGACGGGGCGTGCGGTGAGCTACCGAGAGCTGGCCGAATCGGTGTGGCGCGTGGCCGCCGGCTTGTGGGTGCGCGGAGTTCGAAAGGGCGATGTCTTGGCCATCTACAGTCCGAACCTGCCCGAATATGCCATCGCGTTTCACGCCGTCTCCTTGATCGGAGGGATCAGCACGACCGTGAACCCGCTCTACACGACCGAGGAACTTACGACGCAGCTTCGGGATGCTGAAGCGAAATATCTGCTCACCATTCCTCCGCTGGCGGAGAAGGCGCGCGAAGCGGCCCACCAAGCGGGCGTTCGGGAGGTCTTCGTCATTGGTGAAGCCTCGTGGACCACTCTCTTTGGCGATGCCGATCGCGTGCCGGAAGTCCCGATCTCCCCGCGCGAGGATGTCGTGGCCCTGCCGTATTCGAGCGGGACGACGGGCTTGCCCAAAGGGGTCATGCTCACGCACTACAACTTGGTCGCCAATATCTGTCAGGTGGATGCCGCCTCTCACGAAGTGCGGGAGGAGGACGTCGTCATCGGCGTGCTCCCCTTCTTCCACAGCTATGGCCTTTTGGTCGTCATGAACTTCATGCTCTACAAAGGGACGACCATCGTGACGATGCCGCGTTTCGAGTTGGAGCCGTTTCTGCGATTTCTCCAAGACTATGGGGTGACGCGCGCCTACCTCGTGCCGCCGATCATTCTGGCATTGGCCAGGCATCCGCTCGTGGACCGATTTGATCTCTCCAAGTTGCGAATCATTATGTCAGGGGCGGCTCCTTTGAGCGAATCCGTCGCGCGGGCCTGCGCTGAGCGGCTCGGCTGTGTGGTGCTGCAAGGCTACGGCTTGACGGAGACGAGCCCGGTGACGCACGCCAATCCCGAGGATCCGGCGCGGATCAAATTAGCTTCGATCGGCCCCCCACTCCCCAACACGGAATGTCAGATCGTGGACCTGGAGACGGGCGCGCCGCTGCACGTTGACCAACTGGGTGAGGTGTGGATTCGCGGCCCGCAAGTGATGAAGGGATACTGGAAGCGGCCCGAAGAGACGGCGCGCGCGATCACTTCGGACGGATGGTTGCGCACGGGCGACATTGGTCGCGTGGATGCGGACGGGTATTTCTACATCGTGGATCGGATCAAGGAGCTGATCAAATACAAAGGGTTGCAGATCGCGCCAGCCGAATTAGAAGCCGTTTTGCTCTCACATCCGGCGGTCGCCGATACGGCCGTCATCCCCAGCCCTGATGAGGAAGCTGGAGAAGTGCCGAAGGCCTTCGTCGTGCTGAAGGGCGAAGCCTCGGCGGAAGAGCTGATGGCCTACGTGGCCGAGCGCGTTGCCCCGTACAAGAAGATTCGCCGCGTGGAGTTCGTGGAGCAGATCCCGCGTTCGGCTTCGGGGAAGATCCTGCGCCGCGTACTCATCGAGCGGGAGCGAGGGGGAGGGGCATGACCAACCGCGATGTGGCGGAGATCTTACGACAGATCGCTTTCCTCCTCGATATGGAGGGCGTGGAGTTCAAGCCGCGCGCTTACGAGAAGGCGGCTTACGCCGTGGACGCGCTGGAGGAACCGATCGCAGAGCTCTACGCGCGCGGAGGGATGAAGGCTCTGGAAGCGATTCCCGGCATCGGCAAGGGCATCGCGCAGAAGATCGAAGAGCTGCTCCTGACGGGGCGAATGTCCTACTACGAGGAACTGCGGCGGAAGTACCCGATCGACCTCGCCTCGCTCATGGGGATCGAAGGCGTGGGGCCGAAGACGATCCGCGCCCTCTATGAAGCCCTGGGGATCACCACGCTCGATGAGCTGGAGCAGGCGGCGCGACAGGGGCGTATCCGGCAACTCCCGCGCTTTGGCCAGAAGGCGGAGGCAGCCATCCTGCGCGGCATCGAGTTCTTGCGCCGGCATGGGGGGCGATTCCTTCTTGGAGAGGTCCTGCCACTGATGGAGGACGTCCGCGCGCGACTGGCTGCGCTGCCGGAGGTCGAGCGCATTGAGATCGCCGGCTCCCTGCGGCGTTGTAAGGAGACCGTCGGCGATGCCGATCTGCTTGCCATCTCGCGGCGGCCCGAACGGGTGATGGAGGTCTTCGTCTCCTTGCCCGAAGTGGAGCATGTTTACGAGAAGGGGGAGACGCGCAGCCGGGTGAAGTTCCGGAATGGCTTGGATGTGGATCTGCGTGTCGTTCCTCGGGAGAGTTTCGGCGCGGCGCTGCAATACTTCACCGGGAGCAAGGAACACAACATCGCGCTGCGACGAATCGCCGAGCGAATGGGGTTGAAGCTGAACGAATACGGGCTCTTTCGCGGAGAACGGTGCATCGCCGGGCAAACGGAGGAGGAGGTTTACGAAGCGCTGGGTCTCACCTATATCCCGCCGGAGTTGCGCGAAGATCGGGGTGAGATCGAAGCCGCGCGCGAAGGGCGATTGCCGCGCTTAATCGAATACGGGGACCTGCGCGGCGATCTGCAGGTGCAGACGAACTGGACCGATGGCGCGAACTCGATCGAGGAGATGGCGCGCGAGGCCAAACGGCTCGGCCTGCAGTACATCGCCATCACCGATCACACGCGCAGTCTGGCCATGACGCGCGGCTCGGACGAAGCGAAGCTCCTGGAGCAGATCGCCGAGATTCGCCGCTTGAATCGCAAGCTCACGGGGATTCGACTCCTCGCCGGAGCCGAGGTCAACATTCGCAAGGATGGGACACTCGACATCCGCGATGACGTACTCGCGCAATTGGATGTCGTCGGCATCGCCGTGCACTCGCACTTCAACATGTCGCGCCAGGAGATGACCGAGCGCATCGCGCGCGCCATGCGAAATCCCTATGCCCACATCCTCTTCCATCCGACCGGGCGCATCCTGCTCAAGCGCGAGCCCTACGACGTGGATGTAGACGAGATCATCCGCGTGGCCCTGGAGACGGGGACGATTCTGGAGATCGACGCCTATCCCGAACGCCTCGATTTGAAAGACGAACACATTCGCAAGGCCGTCGAAGCCGGAGTGAAGCTCGTCATTGATTCCGATGCGCACCATGTCGGCCATTTTCGGGTCTTAGACTACGGCATCGCACAGGCGCGGCGCGGTTGGGCGCGACGCGAGGATATCTTAAACACACTTCCGTGCGAAGAATTCCTCGCACATTTGAGAGGCGGGCGGAAGCGACGGCGCCGAACGTGACCAGGTGAGCCCGCACGAGTGGGCGACGTGAATCGAGCCTGAGGCGAGCGCGAGCGAACTTCCGGACCAAGAGGCGGCCAAAAATTTCCTCTCAAGCTCACGTGAGCGGGCAGCCTACGCAGAAAGGTCAGACAGGGATGGCGTTCTCAACGTGCGCGAGCGATCACCCGATGGGCCGCCCTCTTCAGGGTCAGCCTTGGGCTATATTCGGGTTCGCCTTTCGGATCGCTTTCGACTAGACTCGACTGCCGATTTCGCACGCTCGATGTGGATCGGGCTCGATCTGATGAAAAGGTGGGCGCTGCTGTTCGTCCTCCTTTTGGGACGAGCGGGAGCTCCGGGTACTTTGCCTCTCCCGCCGATTTGGCCGAGCGCAGAAGTCGCTCAGAGAGGAGGACAAGAGCGGGCATCGCCCTCCCTCTCGCTTGAAGAGCACGGACAGTTCAGTCGCTGGTCGGGCGAAATGCCCGCGGCGATTCGGATCGTGAGCTACAACATCCAGCTGGGTCAGAAGCTGGAGCAGATTCTAGCACTCTTTCGTACGCATCCGGAACTGTCGCGCACCGATGTGCTCGCGCTTCAGGAAGTCGTGCGCGATCGCCACGCGAGTCACGCGCGCGTTCTCGCCGAACGCCTCGGATTCGACTACGTCTATCTCCCCGGCAAGAGGAAGGGTGATCGGGAGATCGGGCTCGCGCTCCTCAGCCGGTATCCCCTCCGAGACGTCGAGCGCCTCGTCATTCCGCAAGAGCGCCGACGCGATGACCTGGCGCGCGTGGCACTGGGGGCGACGCTTGCCATCGGTACGACGAAAATTCGCCTCTACAATGTGCATGTCCAAGCCCTCGCGCCCGTCGAACTGAAGATTCGACAGATCGAAGCCGTCCTGCAGAGCGCGCTTCGAGGGACGACGCCTTATCGGCTCATTGTCGGCGACTTCAACACGCTCACGCGCAAGGATCGGCGAGCGTTGGATCGTTTGTTGCGAGAAGCCGGATTCTTCCCGGCACTGCCTGGATCCGCATGGACGTATCGGCGACTGCTGATCCGCATGACGCTCGATTGGATCTATGTGCAAAATCTGCGCGTGCTCGGATCCGGCGTCACTCAAGAGGTCACGGCCTCTGATCACCGGCCGATCTGGGTGGATGTGGCGCTTCCCTTCTCGACGAACGAGGAGCGCCGAGCGCATGATCCCCCGCGCTTGCTCCCCAGCCCCTTTTGTGATGAAATAGGACGGGCACGGGAATCGCCGAATGGCTCATCACGCAGGGACGAAACAGGAGGGGGACGCGATGGAACGGCATCACCAGCGCGTATGCGGTCGAGTATATGCTCCGTTTCAGAGAAGGAAGTCGTGGTTTCTCCCATGGGCCTGGAGGAAGCGCGAGTTCAGGCGATGGCTTCTGATCGGGCTCGCATTTCTGTTGGCTTCCGGATTCCCCATTTATACGCCGAGGGGTGCGACTGCCGGACAAGCGGAGGCCCACGTTGTCGTGATCTCGATTGATGGCCTCATGCCCGATTATTATCGGAATCCGGACCGCTACGGGTTGAAGATTCCGACGTTGCGTCGGCTGCGTAACGAAGGGGCGTTCGCCGATGCTGTGATCGGCGTGTATCCATCGGTGACGTATCCCTCGCACACGGCGATCGTGACGGGCGCGCGACCACGCGATCACGGCATCTACTTCAACCGCATCTTCGAGGAACCGACGGCGCCGCAGACAGGGCGCTGGTACTGGTGGGCATCGGCCATTCGGAGCGACACGCTGTGGGCGGCAGCGCGTCGCGCCGGACGCCGCACGGCGTCCATCAGTTGGCCCGTCACCGTAGAGGCTGAGATCGAGCACAACATCCCGGAGATCTTCGATCCCAGAGCGACTCAAGGTGGGCCGCCGGCGTGGGCGCTCGTCGCGCAACACGCGCGACCGGCGGGCCTTGTGGAAGAAATCTTGCAAGCAGTGGGGAAGCCCGAGGCTTTGGAGGACGACGATCTGCGCGTGGAAGCGGCCGTGCACATGCTCACGCGCTTTCGGCCGCATCTGCTGCTTGTGCATCTCATTCAACTGGACGGCGTGCAACATCGCACGGGCCCGCATTCGAAAGAGGCGTATGCCGAGCTGGAGAAGCAGGATGCGCGCATCGGGCGTATCCTGGAAGCCATTCAGCGCGCCGGACTCCAAGCGCGCACGACCGTGGCGATCGTCTCCGATCACGGCTTCATGCCTGTGGAACGGGAGTTCCATCCAGGTGTGGTGCTCGCGCAGGCGGGTTTGGTGAACTTCGATCCGAGCGGGCGGATCGTCGAGTGGCGCGCCGCTGTGTGGTCGAACGGAGGTTCGGCGGCCATCCTCCTGCGCGATCCTTCCGATGATGCCGCGCGCGAAACCGTGCGGCGGATTTTCGAAGATTGGGCGCGAGGGCCGGGCTCGCCGTTACTGCGCGTGATTGAAGCTCCGGAGCTGGAACGGCTCGGCGCGGCGCCGACGGCCGCGTTCTTTCTGGAAGCTTCGGATTTTTGCGCCTTCGGGGGAGACTATCGCGGTGAAGCGCTTCGTCCCGCACGCCCGAATTATCGCGGCACGCATGGCTACTTGCCCGATCGTCCGCAGATGTTCGCCTCGTTCATCCTCTGGGGGCGCGGCGTGCGCCGCGGCGCTCGCGCTCCGGTCATCAACATGACGGACATCGCGCCGACACTCGCCCGGCTGCTCGGCGTGGAGTTGAAAGTGCCAGCCTACAGTCGACCGATCACGGCGTTCTTGGAACAGCCTCACATCGAACCGACTAATCGTGCCCGCATTTCGAGCGTGGGCTTGCCCATGGTGCAGCCAGCGAGCGCTGGGCCTCTGTGGGTGAGAAGCCGGACGATGGATCGCCCCTTTCGGAGGCTTAGAGAAAATGGTGTGGCGCTGCCCTAGCCTAGAGCCGGTTGTGGCTCGCTCTAGGTCACACGCGATCGCCGGCTTCATGCGGAAAGTGCCTTCGCTATGAGCCGGGAACAACTTCTCGCCTACAGCTATATCGCGGGAACGGCTTTTCTTCTCTCAAATCTGTTGGTGCCGTTGACCCGTCGGGTGGCGCTCGCGCTCAAGGTCCTCGACTATCCGGGCGAGCACAAACGGCATCGGGAGCCGATGCCGCTTCTGGGTGGCGTGGCCGTGTTCCTGACGCTGCTTGGGATGATCGGGGGGCATCTCGCCGCTCTGCCCTGGCTGCAACGGCAGGAACTCGTGCGCCAGTTCTTCCCCGAAGTGCTCGCCAAATTCGAGACGCTCGCGCTTGTGCTGCCGACACTCGGGACGATCCTGGCCGGATCGGTCATCGTCCTGCTCACGGGATTGGCCGATGATCTCTCCGGACCGCGCTTTCCCGCATGGGCGAAGCTGCTCGGTCAAATAGCAGCGGCGGCGCTTGTCGTCGCGACCGGCGTGCGCGTCTTGCTCTTCGGTGCACATCCGTGGCTGGCGGCTCTGGTGACGCTTGTCTGGATCGTCGGCGTCAGCAATGCGTTTAATCTGCTCGATAACATGGATGGCCTGGCGACGGGCGTCGCCATCATCTGCAGCCTCTTGCTCTGGCTCATCACGACAGCGCTCGGAGAGTTCTACATCGGATTGTTTCTCTCGGCGCTCATCGGCGCGCTCGCGGGCTTCCTCGTCCACAATTTCCCCCCCGCGCGCCTCTTCCTCGGCGACGCCGGGAGCTTGCTGATCGGGTATGTCCTGGGTGTCATCACGGTCCTGGCGTCCTACATCGCTCCCGAAGAGAAGATTCGCAACCAATGGTTCGCCCCCTTCATGCCCGTGATCGTACTCGGGCTTCCCCTCTACGATATGGCTTCGGTGATCTGGATCCGATGGCGAGGAGGACGACCGATCTATCGAGGGGATCGTTCGCATCTGTCGCATCGGCTTGTGGAATTGGGGATGAGCGAGCGCGAGGCTGTGGGAACGATCTATCTGCTGACGTTCTGCCTGGGGGCGAGCGCGCTCCTGCTTCGAGATGCGACGCCGATGCTGACAGTTCTGGCGCTCGGGCAAGTCGTGGCGATCATCGCCGTGACGACGATCCTCATGATCGTCCCTCAGCGGACGAGCTTCATCGAACTTCGGCTCTTCTCAGAGCCAGCCGACCACGCGTCGCGCCCGAGTGCTTCCGAACAGGAACGCGCGGCGGAACGCGGCTCGCTCTCGGAGTGAGGGATGCGGAGGACGACTCTCGGATGTGTGCTCGCCCTCTTTGGCCAGACGTCCCTCCTGCTGGCTCAAACGCCAACGACTCCGCAGCGCCCAGCGGCCCGACCGTCTTCCGAACCATCGCCTCCCCCGATTGTGGCGCCGGGGAGCGATGTGACGGTCTTCGCGCCCGGCCGCTCCATCGCGCGCGATTATCTGCGCGGGGGGATCGTGCTCGGCCGAGCGCTCCTGCGCCCCACGTTGGGGCTGGAACTGGAAGGCGACAGTAATTTCCTCGCGCTGGCAGAGGCGCGCGGCGCCCGAAACGGCATCTTCGCCGTCGCTCCCGGACTGGATCTGGAAGTCCCCGCGCTGCGAAGCGGATTTCGCCTGCTGTATTCCCCCCTCATTCGCCTGCTCCGTATCCCCGGACTTCCCTCCTCGAATGTGGCGCACAGGCTCGACTTCGATTTCACGACCCGTTTGGGGCCGGCGATGACGCTCGCCGTTCGTGAACACTGGACGAAGGCGACGTTCGACACGCTCGAATTCGATCCGGCGCGCGAAGTCTTCTTCAACCCGAAGCCCTTTTGGCGAAACGATCTCGCCCTGCGTGCGGAATATGCAGTGACCGAACGCGATCGCCTGAGCGCTTCCCTGGCAGCGAACCGCGTGGAGCTGTCCGGTCCCCCTCAGCCAGAAGATCTCTTCTTCGACTATACGACGCTGACGGTCGCTCTCGCTTACGTGCGCCGATGGCGCCCGCGCCACACGCTCTCATTCGATGTGGAGCTCGGGCACACCCAATCCCGTCGGGCCGAGAACGCGCTCGATCCGCGATTGAACGACGCGCGGCTGCTGCAACTGGGAACGACAATGCGCAGCCAAGTGACATCCACGTTGCGCGCCGAAGCGCACGTGGCCGCGCGCCGACATCGCTTCCCGCGCGCGACCCGGAGCTTCTTCGGTCCATATCTGGCGTTCTCGGTGGAACGCGAATTCGGCCACCGGCTGACGCTCTCTATAAGCGGCATGCGCACGACGGCGCTCTCGGCCTTCAATCCCGAAGAGGGGAACGCCTTCGCGGTGACCTCCGGCCTCTCGGCCACTCTCGCGCAGCACATCGGACCGCGACTGGCGTGGACGATCGGAGCCGATCTGCAACGCCTGACATTTCCCGTCCCTCTCGGTTTCGACTCGAACTTCGGAGGTGTGTCCCTTGGGACATTCGCCGGCGTGCGACGCACGGATCACTTGGTGGGCACGCGCGCCGAGATCATGTTTCGTCTGCACGAGCTCTTGGCCGCTCGGGTCGGCTACATCTTTCACGAGCGCGGTTCGACGGTCACCCCCTTCTCCTTTGAACGGGGTCGGTTTAAAATTGGGTTGGTCCTGGGCCGATGGATTCCCGGGACGGCGACGAGCCGATGGTGAGCATGTTCGCGCGTGAGTTAGAGGGGCAGCACTGCAGAGGAGCGCTCACCGCCCTTGGCGTCCTGCTCCTTCTCGCCGCTCAACCCTTGAGCGCGCCACCGCACCAAGAGGCTGCACCGCGAGCGTCGGCGGAGGTGCCCGAGTCGCAGCTCACGGAGATTTATCGCGTGGGTCCGGAAGATGTCCTGGAGATCACGCTCGCGAATGATCCGGAGCTGCCGCGCGAGTATCGCGTCTCCTCCGGCGGGCATATCTTCTTCCCCTACCTGGGGAACGTCCAAGTTGCCGGGAAGACGACGGCGGAGATCGAAGAGGAGCTGCGGCGGCTTTTGCGAAACGGATACTTCGAAAATCCCGAACTCACGGTGGCCGTCAAGGAGTATCACAGCCACACCGTCTATTTGCTCGGGGACGTGGGGACGGTGGGACCGTTCGTCCTCAGGCGCGAGCGCGTCCCGCTGATCGAAATCCTGGCGCGCGCGGGCGTGCGTCCGACAGCGCGCCGCGTCACGCTCACTCGATGGAACGAGGGACGCCCGATGACCCTCCTCGTAGACCTCGCTGCGCCGGAAAAGTACACAACACTTGTCGCACCCGGCGACATCATCGAGATCCAATCCCCCAGGGAGTACGTCTTCGTCACGGGCGAAGTCCGAACGCCGCAGGCCATCGAGTATGCTCCCGGCCTCACCCTCTCGCAAGCGATCATTCACGCCGGCGGTCCCAACGAATTCGCCAAGCGCAGCAAGATTCAGATCAAGCGCCGACGCGCCGATGGCGGCGTTGAGATCCTGCGCGCCGACCTCGATAAGATCATCCGCGGCCAAAACCCTGATATGGAGCTCAAGCCCAACGATACCGTCTTCGTTCCCAGACGCTTTTGGTGAGCGAAGGCTTCTATGGAGGCACACAGTTACAAAACACACGACCATTTATACTGTCAAGCTGACACCTTGATCCGGGCGGCGCTGGCGGGCAGCACAGAGATGGGAATCGCTCACATTGGCCCCGAGGCCGCCGGACGCAGTCTATCGGAGTGACGCACGTCGCCGCTTGAGCGGCCGTCGGAGCGAGGATGGCTTTGACTGTGGGAAGCAAAACGGCGAGGCTCGCCGAGAGCCCCCATCGGGCGAGCCAACGCATCACCTCTCGGCGGGAGGGGGATTGCGGATCGTCTAAAAACGGCCGCCAGTTCTCCAAAAGGCGCGCTCGCGCCAAGCGGTTCACGGCCAAGCGCACGAGCCTTTCGCCTTCGGGCACACCGAAGGTGCGTTCGACAGCGCGGCTCAGGGCAGCGATCGTGCGCCGTCCATTGGCGCGCTGCCAGACCAGCGCGGCCATCGGATTCAGACAGAAGGCGCGATGCCGCTGTTGATCGTAGATCAGTAACTCCTCCCCCACTTTCTGCACGATCAAATCCTCACGTCGTGCTTTGGGCCGTTCCCTCATCGCTCCTCTTCCAAAAGGATTTGCGCGACCTCTTCGGCTTCTCCCCGCGCGCTCTTCACGGCGCGAACCCGCGCGACGAGCGCGCCGAGCGTCCCGAGTACGAACTCCGGCGCCCACGCTGTCGAGAACACATGTCGCAGCAATTCCACGCCCGCTTCTCCGGCCGAAAGCTCGCGCGGTCGCCATCGCGCGCCGGCGCGATAGCGAGTGAAGACAATGAGCCCAACCGGAAGCGGACGCCGCGCTGTCTTCCCCCCCAGAGCTTCCGCCGACCACTTCCCCGGCCCCTCTCCACCCAGCTTGAGCGGAACCGGATATGGATGCACACGCCCATGCCGATCAAGAACGGCGAAGCGATCGGACAAGTAGCTCGCTCCCGCACGCACAAGCGCGGCGACCAGGCGACTCTTGCCACTGCCTCGCGGTCCCGGCAGGAGAATGGCCCGTCCTCGCCACCCGACCGCCCCCGCGTGTACGAAGACATGCCGCGGTGCCGCCTCGGCAATGTAAAAATGCAGATCAAGCTCAAACAGGCGCAACGCCTCCTCAAGATCGAACGTTCGCGCCAAACGCGTCGTGCCCGAATAGACGAGATGATACGGACGCACGCGCCCTTCGCCTTGTCCATCTCTGAGGATGAGCGAATACAGATAGTCCACCCTTGGCGTGCGCGCCGGCTTCCAGCCCGGAGGCAAAAGCGGCCAAACATGCTCCAGCGCGCGCGCATGGTTTGCGCGAATGCCCACACGCACGCCAAACGCCTCAACCGCTAGTCCGGCCGCCCACCCGAGGCGGTCGAGCTTCTCCATTCACGGCGAGCCCCACCGCAATCGTGGCAACGGCCCCAATAGTGCGCTCCCCATTGCACTTCCTCCATGGTGAAGCACTCGCGGCCATCCTACTCAAGCTTTCATCCCCTCGTCAAGTCCTTCCCAGGCAAAGAAGGAGCATGCGAGCCCCCACTGGGTATCCGAAACGACACGCCCCACAAGGAGTGTTGGCGAGCAACAGACCTCTGAGAGGCCGCAGATTCCTTACGGCCCTTCAATCTGACCGACAAAGGCCCAGCCGTTTACGCCCCACTTGCGCAAGACCTCAACCTGACACCGCCGCCGGAAGCCGTCGCGCCAATCCGACGCTCCATTGTCAGAGGCGCGGCCTGTTCCGCTCGCGCCCGGGCGTGGTTGACACCCTATCGGAATTCGGATATTCTCATGGACTTTGGAGACTTGGCGATGTGACGGTCCTGGGGGGAGAAGCGAGCGATGAAGCGCACGTATCAACCGAACAACCGACGCCGAGCCAAGACGCATGGGTTCCGAGCGCGGATGCGCACGAAAGCCGGACGAGAGGTCTTGCGGCGGCGGCGACGAAAAGGACGGCATCGGCTCACGCCGGAGCACTATTGAGGCCGATGAGCCTCTCTGCCAAGAGGCTTCCGGCGCATGAGGGAAGCGGGAACATGCCGGATGAACGGTTCCGAAAATCGGAGCGTTTGCACAAGCGACGCGATTTCCTCAAGGTCTATGCTGAGGGCAAGCGGTATAACTTGCCGCTGTTCACAATCTTCGCGTGCGTGAGCGAACAGCCCGTATCTCGACTGGGCATCACGGTCTCGCGAAAGATCGGTAAGGCTGTGCGTCGGAATCGAGCCAAGCGGCTGATTCGCGAGGTCTTTCGTAAGAACAAGGAGCGGCTTCCCTTCCCGCTCGATCTCGTGGTGAGCGTGAAGGAAGCCGTTCGAGAGGCCAATTATTGGGCTGTCGAAGCCGAGTTCCTCCGATTCATCGAGCGCGTGACCCGGGATATGCGTGAGCGCGGGAGCACATCTTCGCACCAGCTGGCCCTCCAACCGAAAGAGGTGCCGCCGCAAAGCGTCCGATGCGCGGCGTTGGGGCGCGACGTCGTGCTCCCTTGGCACACAGGGGTCACGTTCGCCCTCTCGTCGATCGCGCTATGAAATGGATCGCTCTGCTCGTGCTCAAGGCCTACAAGTTCGGGATCTCACCGATGTTGCCTCCGGCCTGCCGCTTCATCCCGACGTGTTCAGAGTATGCCGCCGAAGCCATCGCGCGCTTTGGCTTCTGGCGCGGGACATGGATGGGACTGCGGCGACTGCTCCGTTGTCACCCCTTCTACCCGGGGGGGTATGATCCAGTCCCGCTGACGGCGTCCAGAGACCTCTCGCTCTCCTCTCCATCGAGGTGAGTATGGAAAAGCGTGTGCTGCTGGCTTTTGTCCTCTCGACGGCGATCTTGGCCGTTTGGTATTACTTCTTCGCTCCACCGCCGCCGCAGCCGACAGCGCCCGAGAAGAAGCCGCAACCGACGGCGCGCGTGGAAGAAAAAAGCGCGGCGCCGACCGAAACTCCGATGGCAACGCCGATCGAACGCGTCCCGGAACGAGAGATTCGCATCGAGACGCCACTGTGGACAGCCATCTTCACCAATCGTGGAGCCGTCGCGCGAAGCTGGAACATTCACCATCGGCCCAACGGCCAGCTCCTGCTCGGCACCGATCGCCGACCGCTTGAGCTGATCCCACAGGAACGCGATGTCATTGAGAAACTCGGCCGCCCATTCGCGCTGCGAAGCCGCGAGGCGGCACTCGATCGCGAGCTGCAAGAGGCCACCTATGCGCTCTCGTCCGAGGAGGCCGTGCTCCGAATCGGGAAGGGGGAAACGCGCGCGCTCATCTTCACCTATGAGGACCCGGCGCGCAGGCTTCGGGTGCATAAGGCGTTCACCTTCTTCGGCGACCGCTATGACTTTCGGCTCTCGATTTCAGCCACGCGGGATCATCGTCCCCTTGAAGTCGCCCTTGTCCTTGGGCCGAACTTCGGCGATCAGAGCATCAAGCGGAGCGATACCTACACGAAGACGCCGCCGATCGCTATCGTGCGCGCGAGAGGGGAGACCGTGCGCGTTCCGGCCGAGAAAGCCCATAAGGAGCCGCCGCAAGGCCCGATCGCCTGGGCAGGCATTGAGGATAATTACTTCGCCTTGGTCGCCATTCCGAAGACGCCGGCTGCAAGCGTGAGCTTCTCAACCCACGAGCGGAAGGAGACGATCGAGGAGGAAGAGATCACGCGCCGCTTCATCGCCCTGTCGCTTCCCGCCGACGAGCCGCAGGAGTACACGGTGCTCGCCAGTCCGAAAGACCCACAGGTGCTGGAGGCGCTCGATGCAGAGCTTGGCAGCGTGAACCTGGAGGAGGTCATCAACTACGGCTACTTCTCCTCAGTCGTGAAGCCGCTCATCAGCTGGGTCTTACTCCCGGCGCTGCGAGGCATCCATCGGCTCACGGGCAACTACGGCGTCGGCATCATTGTCGTGACGATCGTGCTCAATCTCTTCTTCTACCCCTTGCGCCGATCGTCCACGATTCGCATGCGAAAGGCGAGCGCGCTGCAACCGAAGATGCGCGAGCTGCAGGAGAAGATAAAAGGCCTGAAGAAGAACGATCCCAGGCTCCAGGAGCTGCAGATGGAACAGCTCCGGCTTATGAAGGAGGCGAATCCGCTCGCCGGATGCTTGCCGCTGCTCCTGCAATTGCCAATCTTTTGGGCGATGTTCGTCTTGCTGACGGTCAGCTTGGATGTGCGCCAAGCCCCCTTCGTCGGATGGATTGACGATCTCTCCTCGCCTGATCGGTGGCACGTCCTGCCAATCCTCATGTGCCTCTCGATGATCGCCTCGACGCTTTTGATGCCGACGCCGAGCAACGATCCCTCGCAACGCGTCCAACGCTTCATGATGGCGTACCTAATGCCCATTCTCCTCACCTACCTCTTCTTCTGGCGGGCGCCGAGCGGATTGGTCCTTTACTGGATGTTCAGCAATCTGGTGGGGATCGGCCAGCAGCTTCTGATCAACCGGGCGCTCGGCGCCGTGCCGCTTCCAACCCAACCCAAGAAGAGTCGCACTGCCCTGTGACCCATATGGTCGCAATCCTCTTTGAAGCGAGTCCTGGTTTCTGTCCTCCCGGTTTGGACCGGAGCAGCAGGGGATGGTCTTTCCGGGAGGTCGCAATCCTCTTTGAAGCGAGTCCTGGTTTCTGTCCGACCCAACTCCAGGCCCGATCCGAGCTGTCTTTTGGCCGTCGCAATCCTCTTTGAAGCGAGTCCTGGTTTCTGTCATCGAGGGGCCGGGCTTGGCCGAGCCCTCGCACCTGGGAGTCGCAATCCTCTTTGAAGCGAGTCCTGGTTTCTGTCGACCTGCCCACCCCGGAGGATC
>CALHAI010000016.1 GCA_937934295.1 uncultured Blastocatellia bacterium | reverse complement strand
CGCCGACGGGTAAGGTCTACGCCTACGATCGCGAGACGCGATTCCTGGAGATCGCGCGCGAGAACATCGAGCGCGCGGGACTCGCGCACCTGGTCGAGTTCAAAGTGCGGGATGTCGCCGAAGGCTTCGAGGAAGAGGCGGTGGATGTCGTGCTGCTGGACTTGCCCTCGCCCTGGGAGGGAGTTCCCGCCGCTCGACGCGCCCTTCGCGGTGGCGGCCGCCTGGCTTCGATCTCCCCCACGTTCAATCAGGTCGAGCGCATGGTCGCCACCCTCGAAGCCGAGGGCTTCGTGATGATCGAAACCGTCGAAGTCCTCCTCCGGCATCTGCTCGTGCGTTCCGGCAAGACGCGCCCCTTCGAGCGAATGGTCGGGCACACGGGCTTCCTCACCTTCGCCCGACGCGCCCTGCAGCCCCTAGAGGCCCCGCCGCAGGAAGCGTCCCAAGATCCCCTGATCCCCCCTCTTGACGACCCCAGCCGGATTGAGGTTTAATCTTCCCTCGCCTTGAAGAATCATTCTTAGGAGAAGCAGGACCTTGCAGACGAAGGATGAAACGATCAAGGCGAAGATGGCGCAGTTCATCACGCACTGCCGCGCGCGCGGCTTGAGCGTGACGCCACAACGGTTGGCGATCTACCACGCGCTCATCACGTCCTCGCAGCATCCGAGCGCTGAGGATATCTATCGCCGGATCCGGCGTCAACACCCGACGATCTCCCTGGCGACCGTCTACAAGACCCTGGAGACGCTCGAACAAGAGGGGTTCATCTCGAAAGTGACCCCGCTACATGTGACGGCGCGCTACGACGCCAATCGTGCGCGTCACCATCACCTCATCTGCATCCGGTGTCAGGCCATCGAGGATTTCTCCGCCGAAGCGCTTGAGCATCTGCCGCTGCCCCAAGGGGCCACCGGATCGTGGCGCATCCTCACATACACGGTGCAGGTGCTCGGCCTCTGTCGGGAGTGTCAGAAGAAGGAGCGCGCCTAGCGCGCCTCATGCCCCTCCGCCGACGAAGTGCACGACCTCCAACCGATCCCCCTCTCGGATCTCGACGGCCGCCCACTCCGCCCGAGGGACGACCTCGCGATTCCGCTCGATGGCCACCCGCTCCGGAGACAATCCCAGATGCTCGATCAGGCCGGCGAGGGTGAGGCCTTCCGGAATCTCCCGCTCCTCCCCGTTCAGGATGACGCGCATCGGCGACCCCTAACTCCGCGATTCGCTCAAGAGCTGGTTGATCATCCACGCGCACAGGCTCGGATTCTCATTCCAGGTGAAGATGTAGCGAATCCGACCGGCACGATCAATGAGGGCGATCGTCGGAACCCACGTCACATGATACGTGTCGAAGCTGCGTTGGTCCTCATCAATGGCCGTCCCATAGGGCAATTCCCGCAGGCGCTTGAACTCGGCCAGAAAGCGCTCCTCTTCCTCCTTGGAGGCGCGCCCGACCTCGCGGCCGTTGAAGCCATAGTAGCGAGTCACGGCGAGGATCTTCAAGCCCTCCTTCTCATAGCGCGCGGCCCATGTGCGCAGATGGGGGATCAGCCCGCGACAATCGGGACACCAAGCGGCCCAGAATTCCAGCGCGACGACGCGCCCGCGCAGATCAGCCAATCGGACAGGCGATTCCTCGATCCATTTCGCGACGGTGATCTCTGGTGCCGGCTTGCCGATCAACGCCAGCTGCGCGAGCGTGCTCTCGATCTGCGAGATCGTGCGCGTGAGCATCTGCAGGGCTTCGCCTTCAGCCCACAAGAGTTGCCGCTGCAGCTCCTCCCTCAAGCGCAAGAGCAGCGCGCGACCCTCCTCGCCTTTTCCCAAAGCGGTATACAGCTCGGCCAATGCGCGCGCCGCCTTCCAGGTGAGGGGAATCAGTCCGCTCTCGCGCGCGGCGTCATAGGCTTTCTCCTGCTCCTGAAGCGCGCGCTCCAACTGCCCGGCCTGCGTGTACGCGATCGCCAGGCGCATCGCTGCCGCGGCCATCACCTCCTTGGCATTGAACGCTTGCGGGGAGATGGCCGCGCGCTCGCTCTCCGCTTCCGCCAGACGCCCGTTCTCGCAGTACTTCTCGATGAGATAGAGCCGCAGACGCTGCCGATCCTCTTCGCTCACCGCGCGATCGTTCATGAGATCGCGAAAGACGACCACCATGTTCTCGACGTCATCGGCGAGGTAGTAGAGATAGCCGAGATGAAACCGCTCCATGCCGTCGAGGTTCTTCTCCCTGAGGCGCGCCGCATATTGCCGCGCCAAGGCCCGCGCGCGCTCGCGCATGGCGGCCGCCTCCTTCTCCGCCAAATCCGCGCGTCCGGCGTCGCGCAAAAGCTGCTGCACCTCTTCGACGTATTCACCGGCCGACCGCTCGGCCATCGCTTGTGTGAACACCTTGGGCTCGAACGCGCTCATTCCGAAAAGAAGGACGCCCACCAGAACGCCCGGCATGGCCCGACACCCCTTCTTTCCACTTCGCCACTTCATCGGCATGAGTGTAACATAAAGCGCTGCGGGCTTGAAGAGAACGCCCTTGGAAAGGCTCCGGATCGCCGCGCGAGGAAAGAACGGGGACCCCACAAGGGGATCCCCGAGCGGAGGGCGAGGTGGGGGCTCAGTCCTTGCGGTAGAAGGAGAGGAAGCCCAAACGTCCGCCGGTATTGAGGGGACCGATCCCCCCCCAGATGAGCATCTCGCTTCCGGTCCATACAGCCGTGTGCCCGCTGCGCCCGCTCGGCGCACTGGAGCTGGTGAAGCTCGACCAACTATTCGTGCGCGGATCATATCGGCCTCCGGAGCTTTGCGCCCCATTGAGATTGGTCCCGCCCCAGATGAGCATCTCGCTTCCGGTCCATACAGCCGTGTGTTGACTCCGTCCATCGGGAGCGTTCGCCGTGCTCATGGCCGCCCAACTATCGCGCGCCGGATCATAGCGACCGCCTGTAGCGAAGAAGTCAATGTTGTTGATCCCCCCCCAGACGATCATGACCGATCCCGTCCAAATGGCCGTGTGATGGCTACGCGCGCTCGGCGCGCCGCTCGTGCTGACGGGACGCCAACTGTCGGTGCGCGGATCATACCGTCCCCCCGTGTTCGTGCGCATGCCGCCACTGCCGGCGCCACCCCAGATAATCATCTCGCTTCCGGTCCAGACGGCCGTATGTCCACTTCGCGGGCTCGGAGCACTGGTCGTCGAGATCGGTCGCCACGTGTCGGTCGCCGGATCATACCGCGCACCCGTATTGAGCGGCCCGAGAAGCCCGATTCCTCCCCAGATAATCATCTCGCTTCCGGTCCAGACGGCCGTATGTCCGCTTCGCGGGCTCGGAGCATTGGTCATCGAGATCGGCCGCCATGTATCGGTCGCCGGATCGTAGCGCGCACCCGTGTTCGTGAAGCCGCCGATGATCAACGTGCTCCCCCCCCAGATGAGCATCTCCGTGCCGGTCCATACGGCCGTATGCCCGCTGCGCCCGCTCGGCGCGTTGGTCGTCGAGATTGGAAACCAGGCTTCGATGGCCGAACGCCCGATCTCGGAGAACCCCGAAGCGATGATCCTTTGATCGTTCGGGCGCCCCAGGATGATCGCTCCAGAAGGAAGGGTTCCCTCAGCCGAGAGGATGACGCGTTCCGGCCCAGGCGGTCCCGGAGACCCTGGCGGCCCAGCCGGCCCCGCTGGCCCAGGTGGCCCCGGAGGCCCTGTTGGGAAATCCACGACGCTCACGAAGATCGGCTCTGAAGACGCCGATTCATAGCGCGCCGGATCATCGGGAACGACAAGTCCCACACGCACCAGCCCCACTTCCACGGAAGCGAGCGCCACGATCTCCGCGCACACGCGGTCCTCTGAGCGAAACGGCTTGGGCTCGCCCTGATAGTGAAATTCAAGCGCATTGCCCAGGAAATCCACGCGCACGAGCCACTCTTCGGCGCGAAGTTGCTCCGAGACGCTATGCAGACGAACGATCTGACCATCGAGAAGCAAGCGCGCGCGATCAAACAGGACGCGCCAGACGTCTCCCCGGTGCAGGAGTGCCCTCGCGCGCGCATTCGCATTGCTCAGGCATACGAGCGCGTGCGCTTCCTCCCCGGCCGGAAAAAGGTCCGGGGCGATCGCCACACGCGGCGCCAAACGTTCGGCTTCTGCGGCCACGATCGGGCGAACGCTGCCCCCAAGCGCCATAAGCAGAAGGAGGACGAGCGCGCGCCTTCCCCTCGGCTCAAGAGCTCCGACGCGATCGCTCTGGATGCGCACCATGCGGAAGAAAGTGCGCCTGGCGCGGCCGTCCCATCCTCGGCGTCTTCCCCTCATCGCTTCCTCCTTCACCGGGTTCGACTCCCAATGTCGGTCAAAGTGTTGCACGGAATTTTTTCGACTTGACAGAGCACACACGTTGTTCTATCCCCTAGTGGCGGAGGAGGAAGCACAATGAGGCACAGGGGATTCGGCGCGTTTCTCGTGATCGCCAGCCTACTCACCGCTCCCTTCGGGGAGAGATCGGCTCTCGCACAATCGGAGTTCTGGGAGCAGACGAACGGACCTCTGGGCGGGACGATCCTCGCCCTGACCATCACGCCAACGGGCGCGATCTTCGCCGGCGCCTTCGGCGGGAGCCTCTTTCGCTCCGATGATCGCGGCGAGACCTGGACAGCGGTGGCCACGTTTGGCGCCCATGTGCTGAGCCTCGCCGTCACCCCCGCCGGCGACATCTTGGCGGGGACAGCCGGCCAGGGCATCTACCGTTCGCGCGATGGCGGCGCCACGTGGACGGCCGTGAACACGGGACTCACGAATCGCATCGTGCAGGCGCTCTTCGCCACCGAAGCATATCTCCTGGCGGGCACCTTCGGCGGCGGCATCTTTCGCTCCACCGACGGCGGCGAGAGCTGGAGGGAGGCGAACTTCGGCGTCGCCGCCCTCGATGTGCGCGCTTTCGCCCGTGATTCGCAAGGCCGGATCTACGCCGGGACCAATGGAGAGCTCTATCGCTCGAGAAATCAGGGACAGAACTGGCATTATACCTATCACCTCGGCCTCCTCAATAACAACATCGCGACCCTCATCATCACGCCGGAAGATGCCATCTACGTGGGCACGCTCGGCGGCGGCGTTTTCCTCTCGGAGGACGAGGCCCAGCATTTTCGGGGCGTCAACGAGGGCCTCGGAGATAGAAATATCCTCGCTCTGGCGCGCGCCCCCGATGGGACGCTCTTTGCCGGAACGGCCAACAACGGCATCTTTCGCTCCACCGACGGCGGCGCAACGTGGCAGGGCGTGAGTACGGGATTGGAGAGCCTGCGGGTCTTCAAGATCCTGCCCACCGGCGAGGGGGAACTCTTCGCCGGAACATGGGGCGCCGGCATCTTTCGCTCGACGGACGGAGGGATAAGCTGGAGCGCGAGGAATCACGGCGTGAGCGCTTCGGTCGCCCGCGCGCTCATCGCTCGAGCTGATGGGGCGCTCGTTGTCGGAGTGAGCGCGAACGGGCTCTTTCTCTCCCGCGATCAGGGCCAGAGTTACCGGCGCACGCTTCCACGCGTTGAAGGATTGGCGCTCGCGGTGCTGCGTGGGGGAACGTTCCTGGCCGGCACGTCTGCGGGCCTCTTCCTCTCGCGAGATGGGGAGACATGGACGCTCGTCGGATTGGCGAATCTGGCCGTCAACTCCCTCCTTGTCGCGCCAAGCGGCGACATTTTTGCCGGAACCCCCATCGGCCTCTTTCGATCAAGCGATGTCGGAGGGACATGGAGGCGTTCGGGACTCCTGGGACGCCGCATCCTCGCTCTGGCTGCAAGCCCAGATGGACAACTTTTCGCCGGAACGGGCAACGGGGTCTTCCGCTCGACGGATAACGGCCAAAAGTGGAGTGGGTACGGACTCTCGGGCATCGCCGGAATCGGCGGACAGGAGATTCGCGCGCTTGTGGCGACCTCTACCGGGATGCTCTTCGCCGCCACCGAGAGCGGAGTCTTCCGCACACCCATACAGGATAAGCCCCGATGGCAACGCGTCGTCACCGGATTGCCCAATCTCGATGTGCGCGCGCTCATCATCACCGCAAACGACCATCTCTTTGCCGGAACGGCTCAGGGCGTCTTCCGCTCTCGCGATCACGGTGAGAGCTGGACGCCACTCAACACCGGCTTGACCAACACGACGATCCTCGCGCTCGCTCTCGACCCGCGCCAAGTGCTCTATGCCGGGACCGAAGGCGGCGGCGTCTTCCGCAGCAGGAGCCCGATAAGCCCGTGAAATCTCCCAAAGGCCGGCCAGGCGAAGCATACAAGTCTATCACCCCCCGTTGACACGCGAGCCTGCGCAAGCGGGCGGCTCCCGCAAATGGGCCAACCGGGAATAACGTTCCAGGGCATGTGCGGAGGGAATTTCGGCTCACCCTCGGCGAAACCCAATCGCCCATTGCGGCCGGCTCAATCAACAAAGCTCGGCCGTATGCGCGGGCCTCCTGCAGCAGAGCCTCCCCTAAGCGGGATTCAGATTCGCGGAATCTCTGCGTGCTTCTGCAGACCCAGAAGGGCGGGGACATGAACTCATGCCCCACCCTTCTCCGACACAGATCCATGACAAAGAGCACCCTGAATAGCACTCAGGGTGCTCATTCGGAATCCTAGGGCACTCCAACAAATGCGACCAAAAAGATCCAAATGAGAAGGAGCCATATCGTAAGAGTCATACTCTCTCTCCTCCTTTTCCCAACGAGCTAGCTCTCAACTAGAAAACACCTCCATGAGGGAGCAGCGAATCACACCGCTCCCTCACATCTCTTCCGAAGCTTCAGCCTCCATCCCCTTCAGGCCTCTCCTCCTTACAGCCCGATGATCCAGTTGCTCACCGTGGTGGATGGGAAAGCGCCCGAGACGAAATAGGTGAAGAGGGAACCAGTGATGCCAAGGCCGAGTATGCCTAAGCCAGAAAGAACCCCTGCCGGAGTGACAGAAAAAAGAAGAATCGTCACGATCCCCGGCAGCGCCTGTGCCAGACCCAGGACGGAAGGTAAAGCGACCATGGAACTCACAGCGACAAGCTTCTTCATAGCAGCCTCCTTGTTGCGAAAATTTCGTCCTCACATGGCCTGTAAGGCCAAGTCAGTTCAATCGAACCATCGCGCTCACGCGATAATCGGATTCAGCGCAAAGAAAACGAACCCAAGGGCGATGAGCGCCGCGATCAGCTTTGAGACGACCGTGATGCCGACCGCCTCAAGCAAGAAGCCAACCGCAAGCGCACTCGGCAGCATCACGGCCAGCGAAAAACTCAAGACAGACGTCAACGCCAAAACCATTGTCACCAGCTTCTTCATAACCCTCCTCCTTTAAAGATTTTTCCCCTTCATGGAGAGAAAGACTCGTGCACTCGCCATGCCCCCTGCTAAGCCCCAAGAAAAGGGCCTATGCCAATAATACCGGTAAACCCGGCTATTCCCACAAGGGCCGTGAAGATCGTCGTTATACCCGCCGTAAGGTTTCCGCCTCCGAGAAGCAGCGCGATCACGAAGATGAGCTGAGGCACGGCACCCGCTGCGAGCGACAGAAGGGGCATGCTCAAGAGCCCCATCCCTACTCCCACTTTTCTCATAACCATCCTCCTTAACTGAGGTTGAGAAGCAATCCGACTGCTATATTACACAAGGTCCCTCAGGCTGTCAAGAAAAAATTCGCTTCCGGGGAGGAAATTCTATGGAGGCCATCCGCCCCATTTGGGTTCTCGGGCTCGCCTTGCGGCTCGCTCGGGGCGGGACCCGCCATGTGCGGAAGGCTCCCGCTATTACGAGCGACCTGCACTCTTGACCTCCGCCGAGAATCCGGAATAATAAGGCACGGGATGCAAAGACGGCGAACGTGCACAGCGGCTTTGGAGCGGGAACTCCGCGGCCTCGGCTATCGGCTCATTGCCGGCGTGGATGAAGTCGGACGCGGGGCGTGGGCCGGGCCGGTCGTCGCGGCTGCGGTGATCCTCGATCTCGATCGCCTCCCCGACGGTCTGGATGATTCCAAACGCCTCTTGCCGAGCCGTCGAGAGCAGCTCTTCCAAGCGATCCGAGGGACGGCCCGAGCCGTCGCCTTCGGAATTGTGGACGCGCGCGAGATTGATCGCACGAATATCTTGCGCGCCACCGAGTGTGCCATGCGGCAGGCGGTCGAAGGGCTTCGCCCTCGCCCTGACTTCCTCCTCATTGATGCCGTCCGGCTCGACGATCTGGGAATCCCTTATCGGGCCCTCATCCGTGGGGACCAAATTTCGGTCTCCATCGCTGCCGCTTCGATCATCGCCAAGGTCACGCGCGATCGCCTCATGCGAGAATACGATGGGCTCTATCCTGGCTACGGCTTCGCCCAACATGTCGGCTACGGCACGCCCGCGCATCGGGATGCGCTCACGCGGCTCGGCCCGTGTCCTATCCACCGCCTCTCTTTTCGTGGAATTCAGCCGCTGCGGTTAAGAGCAAGGGAGGAGGATTAAGGCTCCCCCCTCATCCCCCTACGGCAAAATTCCCGACGCCGCAGAACCCAGCACGCGCCTCGCCCCTTCCACCTATAGCAGAAACAGAAGCGAGCTGGACTCCCCCAACACGGCGATCAGAATCAGCGGCAGGACGAAAAGAACGATCAAAGCCGGATTCGAGAAGGCGACCCCCGGCAAAATCAAGGCCAAAAGCATGAGGGCGAGATGCGGGACGGCAAGCGTCGCGAGCGTGAAAAGAGCCGGCCCGGCAAGAAGGGCCAATAGTGTCCATTTCTTCATAGTCCATCCTCCCATTCACCGATCGCCTCTTCAGAGCACGAAGACGAAGACGGAGGCCGGAAGAACCAAACCCACGATCCCTAGCCCCAGATCAAGCCCCGTCGCCGTGACGACCCCAGCGACGAGGGCGAGAAGCTGAATGAAGGTCAACCCGCCTCCGCCCAGGTTCAGCAGCTGAAGGATGATGCTGATGACGCTCGGGACGAAAACCACCGCGCTCTGCCAAAGAAGCGGCAGACCGAACAACAGGACGAGCGCATGCTGTTTTCTCATAACGCTTCCCCTTCTACAGAAATCGCCCTCACAGCAGAGGACAGCCCCTACTATATTCGCAAACCCGGTCTATGTCAAGAATATTTTCGTCCCGACGGCGAATCCGCGCAAGCGGGCGGCTCCCGCAGATGAACGGGGATAACGCTTCGGGGGCTCAGAGGCTCTCGGCGCGATTTGGGTCGTTCATAGGCATCCTGCCGTCGGATTCCGAGAAACTATTGGCTCTCTGTGGAACCGCAATCGGGACTCTTCACGAAGTGCAGCAACTCGACCGGCTCGCGGTCTTCTCCGGCGAAGAGTTGAAAGATGAGGCGGCCCATCTCGATGGCGGCTCGTTTGAGCAGGTGGGTGTCCGTCGTCAGACGGCGAAGCGGAAGCCGAGGATCGAGGAAGAGGGCCACGATGTTCGCCGGCGCCTCGCGATGGCCGAGGGCGAGATCGAGGGCCCGGTTATAGGCTTCATGACGCTGGAGGAAGGCGCGTTCGAGATCCGGGCTGAGCGGTCGGAGCAATCGGGCGGCCACTAAGCGTTCGAGTGTGCCGGGGGGCTTGGCGCGATAAGTTTTGGGGACGGTGAGCACGACCAAAAGGTCCGTATGCCCATCGAGCACGGCCTGTTCGATGGGGATCGCGTCCACGACGCCGCCGTCCACGCAGAGGCGATCGCCGATGCGTACCGGATGGGGATAGAGGATGGGCAAAGCGGCGCTGGCTTTGAGCGCAGCCAGCAGATCGAGCTTTCGGTCATGGCTGTTGAAGAGGACCTTGCGCCCGGTCTGGACCTCGGTCGCGACGATATAGAGCGGCGTCTCGTTCTCGCGCAGGCGATCGAGATCGAGCCGTTTTCGGCGCGCGATGACCTCCTGGAAGAGGAAGTCCATGTCGACGACCTTCCAGAAGCGCGCGGGATTGATGAAGCGGCGATGGGCGATGTCTTGGTAGTAGATCGAGGTGCCGAAAGCGGCCTGTCCGGCCAGGAGGTACGCGCCGTTGATGGCTCCGGCCGAGGCCCCATAGACGGCGTCGAAGGCGTGGGTGAAGCCGAGCTGTTCCAGGGCGATGAGGGCTCCAGCGCTGGCGACACCGCGCATGGCGCCGCCTTGGAGGATGCAGGCCGTCTTGCGCGAGAGGGGGGTCCAGCGTTGCGCCTCGCGCTCGCGCTTACGCTCAAGGATATGCCACAGGGCGGTCTCCGGTCGAATGCCCCCGACGCGATCCGAGAGCGCCTGGATCGTTCGCGCGATCCGCGTTCGCTCGACATCGCGCTCGCTCATCGCGACCGGTCAAGGGGGTAGCGTCCCGCAAATCTCGTCTCGAGCAAGGGTGGAAGTCCACGAACCGTTTGCCAGAAGGCCTTCACGTTGCCGGCGCGCGGCGATCGGCGAGAGCGCGAGGAGCCCGAGCGGATCGGGATGGACGCTCGGGCGATACGGCCCCGTCCAGGCGTCTGCCAAGAGCGTTCGCGCTCTCTCGGCCAGGCGTTCGATCTTCGCGACGGCGCGCTTTGGCTCAGACCTCGTCCTCACGGGATCCAATCCGCGATGAAGATATTGGTCTCGCCCGACATCCGCGCGTTACGATTGGAGGCGAAGACGAGCTTTCGGCCATCGGGCGAGAACATGGGGAAGCCGTCGAAGGTCGGATTGAAGGTGATCCGCTCCAGCCCCGTCCCATCATCGTTGATGAGGAAGAGGTCGAAGTTGCGCCGCGAGGGATCGTGAGCATTAGAGGCGAAGATGATGCGCCGACCGTCCGGATGGAAGAAGGGAGCGAAGTTCGCCGCGCCGTTGTTCGTGATCTGGCGCTGGCGCGAACCGTCGGCGTCCATGATATAAATCTCCAGGCGCATCGGGCGAAGGGCTCTATCTTTGAGCAGCGCTTGGAAATCGGAGAGTTCGGCCATCGTGCGGGGATGATGCGCGCGATAGACGATGCGTTTGCCATCGGGAGAGAAGAAGGCACCACCGTCATAACCGGGCGTGCGCGTCAGACGCCGGACGTGGCGACCGTCGGCGTCCATGACGTAGATGTCGGGATCGCCATCGCGCATCGAGGTGAAGACGATCTTCTTCCCGTCCGGAGAGATCGTGGCCTCAGCATCATAGCCGGGCGTATTGGTGAGCTGCCGCAGATCGGAGCCGTCCACGCGCGCCGAGAAGATGTCGTACCCTTCGTAGAGCGCCCACACGTAGCCGCGCGTGGGATCCGGCGGCGGGGGACAATCCGGACTGACATGATGTGTCGAGGAGTAGATGAGGCGATCCCCTTTGGGGAAGAAGTAGGCGCAGGTCGTGCGCCCCTTCCCCGTGCTGACCAGACGAACATCATTCGTCTCCAGGTCCAGGATGAAGATCTGATCGCAGAGAAACGGCGGGCGCGTGGATTGAAAGATGAGCTTCTTCCCATCGGCGGAGAAGTAAGCTTCGGCGTTCTCGCCGCCGAAGGTGAGTTGGCGGATGTTGGCCAAGTGGCGTTCCTCGCCGGGGAAGAGTAGGCCGCGCGGCTCTGTGGTATGCATCTCCTGTCCGGTCGAAGGACGGCCACCGACGCTCGCCCCGATCAGCACGAGGAGGAGCGCACCCGTTCGGATCCCCAGGCATCCTCTCATGGCTCCTTTCCCCCCCAAGAAGTTGCTCGGCTCGATAGGAGGCGCCACGCCCGCGCGCGAAGCGCCTACCTCGAAAGCAGAGAAGTGTAGGCCGTTTCGGCGACCATTTCAAGAGCGGGCGGACTGCCGATTCGAACCCTTGGCCTCGGGCGAGGTGTCGAGGGATCGGCTTGGTTGCTTGCCTGGGAGAGATCAGGTATGATTGAGCGCAGAACATCGGCCCCAGGGCGATCCCGAAGGCGGCGGAAGGGGAAAGCGATGGGGCGGAGGAAGGGAGGGAACATGCCGGAGCCGTCGAGCGCCAGACAACGTCTGGCTGAGGAGATCGAAAACTTGAGTGAAGAAGAGGCTGTGGAAGTCCTCGAATACATCTCCATCATGCGGTTGATGAAGGAAGAGGAGCGCCATCCGGAGCAGTTCCAGAAGGAGTTGCTCTCCTTGCTCTCTCCTTCGGAGAAGGGGGGTGTATCCGCCCCACGAGGTCGGAAAGGCGCCTCGTGAGCACGGCATTGTGCGAGGACCTCAACAGCAGGGACGTGTACCTCGGACCATCGTTCGACCGCATGAGATCCTCTTTCGAGCTTCTGACAGCAGGCGAATGCGCGGGCTTGCAATGATCATGGCGCTCGTTGGCGGCGGGAGTTTCACGGCGATTGCCGCTCAAGAGAATCAGACGGAGGTGAAGCGCGCGCTGATCGAGCAACTGCGGGCTCCGGAAGCGATGCGCCGTCGGGATGCTCTCTTGGCCCTGAGCACGTTCTCCGATCCGACTTTGCTCCCTGTTTTTCAGGCAGCGGCTCAGGATTCGGAGGCCGGCGTGCGGGCGGCGGCGATCATGGCCCTTGGGCAGCTCACTCCGAGCAGGGAGCCGGCGGAGTGGGCGGAAGTGATCCCTCTGCTGGTGCACGCGGTGAGGGATTCGCATCCACTGGTCCGACGCGCGGCCGCATGGGCGCTCGGACGCATGTACGATCCACAAGCGACGAGTGCCCTTCGGGAGGCGGCGCGAGATTCGGATGCGACCGTGCGCGCAGCGGCTGTCGAAGCGCTCGCTGAGCATCGGGATGAGACCTCACTTCTTGAGCGCTTACAGGACAAGGATGCCTTCGTGCGGCGTCAGGCCGCGCGCGCCTTGGGACAACTTCGCGCTCAAGCGGCTGTAGCCCCCCTCATCGCGCGCTTGGGGCGAGAGAAGGACCCTGAGGTCAAACGCGCGATCGCTTGGGCGCTCGGTGAAATTGGCGATCCCCAGGCGGCGGAGACGCTCCGGACGCTCTCCCGCTCCCCCGATCCGTATCTGAGCGCGACGGCTCACGAAGCGCTCCGCAAGGTTCACGCCCGCGAGCGATGACGTTCATCCCTGTTTCACGAAGACCTGCTTGCGCGTCCACTCACCCTGCGGCATCACGGTCGTCGTCTCGATGATCAGCGTCTTGCCGTCTTTCGAGAGCGTGCGCGTCTCGGTGATCTCCAGATCCATCGCCCCCATTGGGGATTGGATCGTTTGCGTGCCCTTGGTCACGAGCTTGTCCTTCTCCCACTTCGTCTTGGAGCGGAATTCACCGCCGCGCATGCCGGGGTTGACGTTCTCCTTCCCATCGGTCGTGTAGAGAAATTCCTGCACCTGCTCGCCGCGTTCGGTCTTGATGATGCGCTTGATCTTGAGGACGGGTTCTTGATGCTCGATGATCAGGGTGATATCGGGGTTGAATCCACCGCGTCCCCCCATCCCCATGCCGGGAGGATCACTCTTCTCCTTATCCAAGACCCACGTCCCACTCAAATTCGGCTTCTCTTGGGCCAGGCCCACGAGCCCGAGAACAAGCACGCTGAGGGCAAGGGTGGCTCCCCGTTTCATGCTCAGCCCTCCTTTTGCGTTCGAGATGGTCATCTCCGGCAGGTAAGAACGCCCCTGACCGAGAAGCGGTTACACGGAAAATCACGCGGACGCCCCTTTGGTGCGCTGTCGGAGCGCCTCGAAGAGGACAATCCCGACAGCGACCGAGACGTTGAGCGAAGTGATCTGTCCCTTCATTGGGATGGAGACGAGGAGATCGCAGTGGGCGCGGGTGAGGCGACGCAGTCCCTTTCCCTCGCTGCCGAAGACGAAGGCGATGGGGCCCGTATAGGCGACCTCCGTATAGGGGATGGGACCGTCGGCCTCCACGCCGATGATGCGCACGGCGCGCTCGCGCAACTGACGGCAGAAGGCGGTGAGATTCGTCACGCGCGCAAGCGGTGTATAGATCCAGGCGCCGGCCGATGTTTTGGCGACGACCTCGGTCAGACCGGCGGCGCGATCCTTGGGGATCACGACGGCCTGTGCGCCCGCTCCATGCGCCGTGCGCAGGATCGCGCCCAAGTTGCGCGGATCCTCGACGTGATCCAAGAGCACCAGCACCGTCTCCTCCGTGAGATGTGCGAGGATCTGCTCGGGCTCGGCATATGCGCCCGCCGCCAAGTACGCGATGACCCCCTGATGGACGGCCTGCGGAGCCAACCGATCCAAGACCGCGCGCGAGACGAGGTGCACGGGAATGCCCGCGCTGCGCGCCTCGGCCAACAGCTCGTTCCGGCGATGTCGCTTCCCCCCTCGGGCGACGAGCACCTTATGCACAGCCTGACCTCGGGCGCGAATGGCCTCGCGCACGGGAGCCCATCCGTAAATGATCACGGGTTTCGTCATCATGGCATCTCCGACCAGCTCAAGTCTAGCACGAAGCTGGAGATCTCGCCGAGCCAGGGAATCGGGATTCGATCACGTGGAGGGGGGACGAATCAGGTACCGACAGACGGTCTCCCCGCGCTGGATGAAACACTCGCGGGTGACGCACGCGCGGAGGATCTCCGCATGCATGCGCAGCTCTTGCTCGCAGAGTTCCGGGCAGACCGATGCGATGCGGCGCAGGGGGCAATGGGCCTGCGTCAAGAGGAAGCGACCCGCGCCGATCTTCTTCCATGAGGCGAGGAAGCCCATCTCCGTCATCGCTTCGGTCAACAGCTCCACGCGTTCGCGCAGCGATTTGCCTCTCAGGCGCGTTCGGAGCCGCGCCATCAGCTTCGCCCCCCAATGCTGCAATAGCTTGTGGAGCGCGCGCTCGCCAAAGAGCTCGCGTACCCCTTCGAGCACCTCCACGGCGAACTCGCTATAGCGCTCGGGGAAGAACCGATCGGCTTCTTCCGTGAGCCGATAGACCTTCACCGGACGTCCGCGCCCTCGGGGCTGAATCTGGGCCGTGACCAAACGATCGCGCTCCAAGAGATCAAGATGGCGGCGGAGACTCACGCCCGAGAGCCGCAGCTCGCACGCCAATTCCGCGACCGTCGCGCTCCCCCACTGCTTGAGCCGCTCGACGATGCGCAGGCGTGTGGACGTATTGATGCTCGGCCACCGCTCCATAAGTGTTTCCATTGTACCACAGGGCTTGCGCCTCAGCCAATGCAGATTATTCAGGCAAAATATTGCCTATTTCGCGGTGAGCTGGTAAGATTAACCCTTCGCGAAATTCACGGCAGGAGGGAACGACGATGACACTCACGATCACCGAAGCGGCGGCGGCCGAGATCAAGAAGTTCATCGAGAGCGAGAATCTCTCGCCCGAGCAGGTCGGCCTGCGCGTGCGCGTCATCCCGGGAGGCTGTTCGGGCTTTCAGTACGACCTCATGTTGGATGATGCGCCCGAGAGCAGCGATGAGATCTTGGAGATTCAAGGGATTCGCGTCTTTGTGGATCCGCTGAGCAAGCGATACCTGAACGGCGTCGAGATCGATTATGTGCGTTCGGTGATGGGCTCGGGCTTCACCTTCCGGAATCCGAATGCGCGCGGGACCTGTGGCTGTGGCAGCAGCTTCACCGTCTGATGGGGCTTTTGGCGACGCTCCGCCGAGCTCCTTCGAAAAGGAGGTGCGCATGTTTGGCAAAAGGATCGGTGAGAGCGATGTCCTCCGGGCTCTGCGTCAGGTTGTGGATCCGGATCTGCATCGGGACATCGTCTCATTGGGATTCGTCAAGAACCTCAAGATCGAAGACTCCGTCGTGAGCTTCGACATCAACCTGACGACGCCGGCCTGTCCCGTGAGGGAGCGGATGCGGGAAGAGGCGCGGCGAGCCGTCGCGCAACTGGAGGGCGTGCGCGAGGTGCGGGTCAATTTGACGGCGGAGGTTCGGCCCCATGTCGGGCTTGACCGATCGGGGCTCGCCGGAGTGCGAAACATCGTCGCCATCGGCAGCGGCAAGGGCGGCGTGGGTAAATCCACCGTCGCCGTGAATCTGGCCGCCACGTTACGTACCAGCGGCGCGCGGGTCGGATTGCTCGATGCCGACATCTACGGCCCGGCCGTCCCCATCATGCTCGGTCATCGGCAGCAGGCCGAAGTCCGCGAGAACCGCATCGTGCCGGCCGAACATCACGGCCTGCGTTTCATCTCGATGGGCTTATTTGTGCCCGGCGATAAGCCCCTGATCTGGCGTGGCCCGATGGCGCATAAGGCCCTGCAACAATGCCTCTTCGATGTGGAATGGGGGGAATTGGATTATCTGCTCGTGGATCTGCCACCCGGTACGGGCGATGTCCATCTGACGCTGGCGCAATCGGTGCCCGTCACCGGAGCCGTCATCGTCTCCACCCCGCAAGATGTGGGGTTAGTGATCTCGATGAAGACGCTGCGCATGTTCCAGCAGACGAACATTCCCATTCTGGGGATCGTGGAGAACATGAGCTATTACGTCTGCTCGCATTGCGGCGCGCGCGAGGAGATCTTCGGCCACGGCGGCGCGCGTCGAGCCAGCGAGGAGTTGGGCGTCCCCTTCCTTGGAGAGATCCCCATTGACGTCCGAATTCGTCGGCAGGCCGATACGGGGACGCCGATCGTGCTCGCCGATCCGGAATCGCCGGCGGCTCAGGCGTATCGCGCGATCGCCGAGCAGCTGGCTGCGCAGATCAGCATTGTGAATTACCAGATGACCCCGCTTCGGATCGAGGAAGTCTCAACATGAGCGAGAGCCCCTGGATCTGCTCAGGAGCGGGAACATGAACGCGCGCGCATCCGTTCGCCCCCAGGCGATCAAGAAGATCGGGGCATCCGAGATTCACATCCTCTGGAGCGACGGGCACGCGAGCACCTATCGCGCGAGCTATCTGCGGCGCCACTGCCGCTGCGCTCTGTGCGTAGATGAGCTGACCGGTCGCTCTGTGCTCGCTCCCGAGACGATCCCGGATGAGCTCACCATCGTGAGCGTCGAGCTGGTCGGCCAGTACGCCTTGCACTTCCAATGGAGCGATGGGCACAGTACGGGCATCTATCCGTTCGCGCAACTTCGCGCCCTCTGCCCGTGCGAGCATTGCGTGAGCGCGTTGTCATCAGCCGCGCCCTTGACATGAGGATCGAAGGGGGACATGCTCATTCTCACCGCACCGGGATGGAGAGCGAGCGATGCAGTTGGCTCGAGTCATCGGACGCGTCGTCTGCACGGCGAAGAACGAGACGCTGCAGGGGCTGAAGCTGCTCTTGATTCAACCGCTCACTCCGGAGGGGAAGCCCGTGGGGAAGCCCCTTGTCGCCGTGGATTCGGTCGGCGCCGGAGCGGGCGAACTCGTCTTCTGGTGTCGTGGGCGCGAGGCGAGCTTCCCGTTCCTCCCGCGCGAGGTCCCCACCGATTGCACCATCATCGGGATCGTTGACGACGTCACCGTCTCCCAACGGCAATGAGTCGGGCGCACCCCGACCGGCCTCCGAGCGGCGAAAAAAATCTTGACTTCTTCGCCCTCTTGCTATAGTATGCCGCCACGTCGGTTGTACGTATGCTGTGGGGATGTGTGGCGAAGGGAAGAACCGAACCGTTGCCCCTCATCCGAGGTGTCGGTTCGCAATCCCCCGCGAGGTTCTTGGTCCTTTCTTCAGAGCGTCTTTTTCCTTTCTCGCTGAAGACCCGCTTCGGAAGCGTCGCGCTCGCTCGAAGAAGGGTTTGGCGAGCGGATTTTCCGTCAGGAGGTCGGATCATGCCGAGAATGCGCGGGAGAGTGAAGTGGTTCAACAATCAGAAGGGGTATGGGTTCATCGAGCAGCCCGATGGCCGTCCTGATGTGTTCGTCCATTACTCGGCGATTCAAGAGGAGGGGTACAAGTCTCTGAAAGAAGGGCAGCTCGTGGAGTTCGATCTCGTTGAAGGTCCAAAGGGATTACAAGCGGAGAACGTGGTGAAGCTCTAGCGTCGGCGTTTTTGGACAGCCTCGGCGTCAGGCCCCCCCCGATTTTCGTAGTGAGTGTGCGAGTTCTCCGAGGCCTCCTCAGAGGAAGCCCTTGTGGGCTCGTCGTGGACAGGTCTTTCATTTCGCGGCGCCTCCCCGCGCGAAAAGCCCCACATGAGGGTTGGCCGGCGCGTCATCTCCCCCATTGGGAGGAAGGATCGTGAAGCGCGGACGATGCTTGTGTCGGCAAGAGGGTGAGTTCCGAAGCTCCGATGGCATGCGTCCGACGGAACGCAAGTTGCTTCCCCAAAAGATGGGGAGCCTCAAGTGAGGCCTCTTCGCCGAGAGGGAGGGGATGTATGCCGGAGCCAGAAGAGGAGAAGGCACCGGATAGGGAGAGAGGATTCGACATCGAGCTGCTCTTCTTCATCATCGGTGCGGGGTTCGTCTTCTTCGGTCTGCTGTTCATCCTGACGGGGATCGGCGCGCTGATCGGAATCGGCCTGGTCGTGTTCGGGGGATTGATCGGGCTTTTCGGCTCGGCCATCGGTGTGCTCCTCGAATGGCGAGCGTCGCGCAAGGGAGGATCCTGAGCCAGGCCTCAGGACACGCGCAGACGCTCCAGAAGCCGGACGAGCAGTTCCAAACGGTTCGTCGGCGTCAACTCCCAGAGCTCGACATCGGCGCGCGCGCGTATCTGCTCGATGACCGGATGGGGGGTGTGTTGAACCGTCGCGATGAGGCGCTTGGGGCTGGCCAAGATCCGTTCGAGGACGCGAACGAAGGCGCGAGAGAAGAGTTCCATGCGCGCGATCTCATCCACGATGAGGAGAGGGATGGCCTCGGCGACCAATCCGCGTTCCAGAGCGGGGACAGCGACCGCTTCCATCGCGCTGATATCCACGCCGTATCGGGAGACGCGATAGGGGGTTTGAAAATCCACGTGAGCGAGCAAGCGGCGTTGGCCCTCCAAGGTGACGATCTCGAATCCGACGCGACGGCCCGCGGCATCTCGCACCTCAAGCGTGTAAAAGCCCGCCGCCTGCGGAGCCAAGCGCTCGGCCATTTGTCGAATGAGCGTCGTCTTCCCGACACCCGGCCGGCCCGTGATGAGGAGATGGGGTCGTATCGGCGGGATCCCCGACATGGTGTCGCTCACGGATTCCCAGTGGGGGCCGGACGTCCGGCGTCCGGCGGTGACGTCGTCGCGACATCGCGATGTTGCCAACACCGACCGCCGCCGCGCACGCGGCGTTGGCACGGTCGTCCACTTTTGGTCGGTGCGCCGCACAGGGTGATGGTCTCTGAGGCGCTCGTGGAGGGCGGGCGCGGACTGACAGAAGGGAGCGCTCTGGGCAGCTCAGAAATGGGAGCGAAGCGCTCGATCCGAAGCACGGGATCTGGAGCGGGAGCGCGTCTTGGGATGCGGCCTATCAGAAATCCCAGGGCGAGGCTCGCGATGAGAAGCGCCCCCAGCCCGGCACGTCGGCGTCGCTCGAAATGGCGGGCGCACGCATCGCAAAACTGCCGGCTATGCCAGAAGCGCCAGCGTTCGCGCTCAATGCGACATCCGCATTCCGCGCAGTAGCGAGGCCGATACATGCCACTCCGTTCCTCGAGCGTTCGTCTATGCGGCTACAGGCGTCACCGACCTCCTTTCAGGAGCTCGCGCAGGACGTAGGGCAGAATACCGCCATGCCGATAGTATTCGACCTCGATGGGCGTATCCACGCGGGCGATGGCCGAGAAGACGATCTCCGAACCGTCCTCGCGCCGAGCGCGAATGGTGAGCTGCTGACGCGGCGCGAGTCCCCGTGCCAAGCCCTCGATGTCATAGACCTCGCGACCGGTGAGGCCGAGCGTCTCGCGATTCTCTCCCTCGCGAAATTGCAAGGGGAGGAGGCCCATGCCGACGAGATTGCTCCGATGAATGCGCTCGAAACTCTCGGCGAGCACGGCGCGCACGCCGAGCAAGCGTGGGCCCTTCGCCGCCCAATCGCGTGAGGAGCCCGAACCGTACTCCTTCCCGGCGATGACCACAAGCGGCACGTTCTCCGCTCGGTAGCGTTCGGCGGCCTCGAAGACCGTCAACGGCTCGCCGTCAGGGAGATGCACGGTCCATCCCCCCTCCAGGTCTGGCACAAGCAGATTTCGCAGTCGAATGTTGGCGAACGTGCCCCGGATCATCACCTCGTGATTGCCGCGCCGCGCCCCATAGGAATTGAAGTCCTGGGAGGCGACGCCGCGCGCGATCAGATATTGTCCGGCTGGGCTTTGAACGGGGATCGAACCGGCGGGCGAGATGTGATCGGTCGTCACCGAATCGCCGAGCACAAGCAGCGCGCGCGCTCCGCGAACGTCCTCAAGCGGAGGGACTTCGATGGGCATCTCTTCGAAGAACGGCGGTCGGCGAATGTAGGTGGAGGCCTCATCCCACGCGAACAATTCTCCAGTCGGCGCCAAAAGGGCGTTCCACCGTTCCTCGCCTCGGAAGATCTCGGCGTAGGTTCGGCGGAACATCTCGCTCCGAATGACCCCGCTGAGCGCCGCCCGAATCTCTTCAGGCGTCGGCCAAATGTCCTTCAGGTACACGGGATGCCCTTGAGGATCCACACCCAGCGGCTCCACCAGCAGATCCACATCCATCGTCCCGACGAGCGCATACGCGACCACAAGTGGCGGCGAGGCCAGGAAGCTGGCGCGCACCAGCGGATGCACGCGCCCTTCGAAATTGCGATTGCCGCTCAAGACGGCGGCGGCCACGAGCTTCGCTTCTTGAATCGCACGAGCGACCGGTTCGGGGAGCGGGCCGCTATTCCCGATGCAGGTCGTGCAGCCGTAGCCGACCAGGTGAAAGCGCAACGCCTCCAGATACGAAAGCAATCCGGCCTCGCGCAAGTACTCGAGGACGACACGCGAGCCCGGGGCCAAGCTCGTCTTCACCCAGGGTTTGACCTGAAGCCCCCGCTCGACGGCCTTCTTCGCCAGAAGCCCGGCGGCGAGCATCACCGCCGGATTCGACGTATTCGTGCAACTGGTGATCGCAGCGATGACGACCGATCCGTGCCCGAGCTCCACATCTTGATCGTTCACGCGCACGGGGATGCGCTTTTGAAGGGGAGCCGGTGCGGGCTCCACGGCTTCACCTTCCACCCATCGAGCGAGCCATTCCGCATCGCGCTTTTGCACCTCGCCATTGACCATTCCCACAAGCGCGCGCCGGAAGGCGCGCCGCGAGTCCTTGAGGGGAACTCGATCTTGAGGACGGCGCGGTCCGGCTAGGCTCGGCTCGACCGTGCTGAGGTCCAATTCGATCGTGTCGGTGAAGATTGGATCTGGCGTCTCCTCGCTTCGGAAGAGCCCTTGCTCCTTCGTGTAGGCTTCGACGAGTGCCACAAGCTCCTCCTCACGCCCGGTGAGGCGTAAGTAGTGCAGCGTCTCTCCATCCACGGGGAAGAAGCCGATCGTCGCGCCATACTCGGGGGCCATGTTGGCGATCGTCGCGCGATCGGCCGCGCTCAGGTTCCGAAGTCCCGGCCCGTAAAATTCCACGAATTTCCCGACGACACCTTTTTGGCGGAGCATTTCGGTGACGGTGAGCACCAGGTCCGTGGCCATCACTCCCGGAGGCAGCTCCCCCGTCAGCTTGAACCCCACGACTTCCGGGATGAGCATCGAGATCGGCTGGCCGAGCAGAGCGGCTTCCGCTTCGATCCCCCCCACGCCCCAGCCGAGCACGCCGATCCCGTTGATCATCGTCGTATGCGAATCCGTCCCGACGAGCGTATCCGGGTAGGCGATGCCCTGCTCGACGAACACGACGCGAGCCAGGTGTTCGAGGTTGACCTGATGCACGATCCCCATCCCCGGGGGGCTGACGCGGAAATTCTCGAAAGCCTGCTGCCCCCACTTCAGGAAGCGATACCGCTCGTGATTCCGCTCGAACTCGCGCGCCACGTTCTCAGCGAAGGCCGTCGGCGTGCCGAACTGATCCACCTGAACGGAGTGGTCAATGACCAGGTCCACGGGAATCAGCGGATTGATGCGCCGCGGGTCGCCGCCCTGCTGATGCATCCATTCGCGCATCGCCGCCAGGTCCACAAGCGCCGGCACGCCCGTGAAATCCTGCATGAGGACGCGCGCCGGTCGAAATGCGATCTCGCGCTCCGGGCGATTCGCGGTCACGCTGCGACAGAGGGCCACGATGTCCTCGGGCGTCACCGTCTGACCGTCCTCAAAGCGAAGCAGGTTCTCCACCAGGATCTTCAGCGAGAACGGGAGCCGCGCGACCTCCGGCACGCCGGCGCGCGCTAGGGCCGGCAGAGAGAAATACTCCACCGAGAGCGCACCGACGGAGAGTCGGGATCGGGTGCCGAAACTATCCTTCATCATACCCATAAGCCGTCCTCCCCCTCTGCCCTCGTGCCGGAATCTCCACGAAGGAGGTTCCTTCCAGAGAGGGCAAAAGTTCAATCCTTCATGGTACCAATCCCATGCCGAATTTTCCACCGGCGGACAGCCCGCTCGGCCAAAGGGAGAATCGGCGAGCGCACATTTGACGACTTTTTGAGCCTTTGGCTAATATCAATCACTGTCTTTGAGTTCGGCAGAGAGAAAGGGCTGTGGCGGTCACGGAGGCAGAGCTGAAGCGAATCTTCGCCGAGGCAATACGCGAGATCACGGGGCGGCGATCGGTGCCAGAGATCGAGGTGGGGTTCTACCCGTTCGCCGGCCTCAACAGCTATATCCGCTTGCGGAGCAACTGGCTGTATGTGAAGCTCTCGGACATTCTGCGAGAAGCGCCGCGGCGCGTCCATCAGGCACTGGCGCATATTTTGGTGGCCAAGCTCTTTCGGCGAAAAGTGGACCAGGAGTGCGAGCGCATCTATCGCGCGTATACAGCCGATCCCGCCATCCTCCGCGCCGCCGAACTCGCCCGACGCCAGCGAGGGCGCAAGCGGATTCTCGGCCCGCGGGGCCGATATCGAGATCTCGAACAGGCCTTCCAACGGTTGAATCGGCTCTACTTCGGCGGCGCGCTGCGGATGCCGATCTTGACCTGGAGTCCGTCTCGCAGCCGAACGGTGCTCGGCCATCTCGATCACACGCACCGGACGTTGGTCATCAGTCGGTTGCTCGACGATCCGCGAATCCCCGAGTTCTTCTTCGAGTACGTGCTCTTTCATGAGATGCTCCACCTGGTGTACCCCCCGCGTACGATCAACGGGAAGCGCTATTATCACACGGCGGAATTTCGCGCGGCCGAGAGGCGATTTAAGGATTACGAGAAAGCGAAAGCCCTGGCCGAGCGCCTCGCCAACGGACGCCGGCATCGCCGATGAAGCGGGTCGGGGCATGAGGACCTCGGATGTCATCGTCGTGGGAGGGGGGATCATCGGGTGCGCGATCGCCTATACGCTCGCCAAGGAGGGGGTAAGTGTCCGGCTCCTCGAGCGCGAGGAGCCGGGGTGCGAAGCCTCGCGTGCGGCGGCCGGCATGCTCGCGCCTCAGTCCGAGGCGATGCATGAGCCCTACGGCCCGTTCTTCGAGCTGTGTCAGGCGAGCCTTCGCCTCTATCCCGACTTCATCGCCGAGATCGAAGAGGTGACTGGCCTCTCAGTCGAATATCGCCGCGAGGGGGCGCTCTTTCTGGCCTTCGATTTCGCCGAGGGCGAGGTCCTCGCTGCCGCCTATGAGAAGCAGAAGGCCATCGGATTGGCCGTCGAAGATCTGACGGCCGATGAGGTCCACCAGCGCGAGCCGGCGCTCTCGGATGCTGTGCAAATGGCGCTCTTTCTGCCGGACGAGCATCAGGTGGACAATCGAAAGCTCATGGGGGCCCTCATTCTGGCCGCACAGCGCCGCGGCGTGGAGATTCTGACGGGCCGACCCGTCCTCGGTCTCCTACGAGAGGGGGATCGCGTGGTCGGCGTACGCACCAGTCATGACGTGTACAGCGCCGCGTGCGTTATCAACTGCGCCGGCGCGTGGGCGGCGACCGTCGACCTCCACCGGCATCCGCCGCTTCCGGTCAAGCCCATTCGCGGACAGATCGTCGTCCTTCACACGCGCGCGCCACTTCTGGAGCATGTCGTGCATTCAGCCCATTGCTACATCGTCCCGCGTCGCGACGGCCGCTTGCTCATCGGCAGCACGATGGAGGACGTCGGCTATGAGAAGCGCGTGACGGCTGATGCGCTCCTTCGTCTTCTCGCGGCCGCTCGACAAGCCCTCCCGGCGATCGAGCGTTGCACGTTCATCGAGGCCTGGGCCGGATTTCGCCCCGATACGCCGGACCATCTCCCCATCTTAGGGGAAGCTGAGCCCGGTCTTCTCCTCGCCACGGGCCACTTCCGCAATGGGATCCTGCTGGCTCCGATCACGGCCCGCCTGATCACGGAATTGGTCACGAGCGGACAGGCGAGCCGGGATCTCACCCCTTTCCGCCCCCATCGGTTTTGACCATCCCCTGCGTCCAAAGGGGCGAACCGTCGGCTCATCCCCCTCGACTTCATGGGAGACTCGTGCTCTCGGCTCCACCGCGCGATGCCGAACGCACAGGCGTTTGAAGCCTCTCAAGTGCTGCAGGGGAAGCGAAGAGACGAAACCGCGGCGGTGATGTCCTGGACTTCCTCAGGTGAGCGCTCGTAAATCCGCTCGACGAGCTGGTCCAAGAGCGCCCAGGCTACTCGCGCGAGATCGAGGACAAATCCCTTCAACGAGCGCGAAACAGGCGCGGGCGGTGATCGGGCGAGCGAACAGGGGTCTCACATTACTTCAGGGAGGAGTCGTTGTCCGAAGAGAGCTGTCCTAACCGCCCCTTTGGATGCAGGAGATGGTATTGCTGGCGGGTGAGACCTTTCTCCACCTGCAAAGCGACCGAGAGCGCGGCCAGCACGTAGATCTCGGCCAACACGCTCGCGCGGGGGGGGAGATTCAGGGGATCGCCCTCGTGAGAGACGCCGGCGTAGAGGAAGACATCCGAATGTCGCGCGAGCCACGAACGCGGCTGACCGCTGACGCCAATGATACGAGCCCCGATACGCTTCACGGTCGCGACGGTCTCCTTGAGTTCCTGTGTCTCGCCGCTATTGGAGATAGCGATGACGACGTCGTTGGGCAGGACCTGTCCGGCGCTCCCGTGCACGGCTTCCGTCCCGTGCAAGAAATAGGCGGGGGTGCCCGTACTGTTGAGCAGCGAGGCGATATAGGTCGCCACATGTTCGGGCTTGCCCACGCCGGTGACGTGCACGCGTCCGCCGCGCTGTTCGGCCTGCAGGATCACTGCCACGGCTTGATCGAAATACCCGGGCGTGAGTCGCTGCCGCAGCGTTTGCAGCTCGGCGAGCGCGATGTCCAGGAATTCTCGAACGGCCGCCTCATAGCGGCGGACCGGTGCCACCTCGCGCGTTTCGAGCCGTCCCCTCATGTTCACATACCTCCGATGAGGTCTGTGACGACGTGGTGAAATCGCTGCCGGAACTCTTCCGACGTCATCGGACGGTGCTTGGTCGAGGCCGCGCGCGCCAGCTCGGCCAAGCGATGCGCGTCTTCGAAATCCTCGCGTTCGAGTCGGATCATATACTCGCGCGCGATGCGATACATCGGGGCCGTGACATCCACGACGCGAATGCGCGTGCGTCCGGTGGTCGGATCCATCAAGTCCTCAAAGGGCAGAAACCGAAGCTGTCCGCTCACGACGCAGACCAGGGCGCCGGACCGTTCGGCCTGCTCCGGCGTGGGATTGAGCAAGAATTCGACGGCCCCATACCCGAGCGTCTTCACATACTGGCAGTCGAAAGCGATCGGCGGTGCCGACCGCACCTCGTAGCCGATCGTCTTATGGACGATCGTGAGGGTGTCTCCGCGTGCGGCGAAGCGGCGTTCGACGATTGTCTTGAGGATATGCGCCAGGTCCATCTCAGCCAGTCGCAAATGGCCATACTCATCGCGGGTGAGGCGCACGCCTTCGATCTGGCTGAGCTCCTCCTCCGGGATGCGTTCCAGCAGCCCCTCGGCGATCACGGCCACGCCATCGCGCCGCTGCCAGAACGCGCGCCGTTTCAGGATCGCTCCCTCCAGGAGATCGGCCACCGTCTCCAGATGCACGATCTCTGGGAACTCCTCCGGGATGATGATCGTCGTCACACCGGCAGCCATACCGCTTTGCAGAGCGAGATGGCCGGCCGATCGTCCCATCACGACCACGAAATACCACCGATTCGTCGTCCGCGAATCCTCCATCAGGTTGCGCAGCAGCTCGAAGATCAACTGGCGCGCCGTCTCGAAGCCGAACGTCGGCATGTCGCCGGGGAGCGGCAAGTCATTATCGATCGTCTTGGGGACATGGCAGACGCGAATACGTCCGTTGGCCTGCCGCGCCACGCAATGCGCGGCGTACATGGTGTCATCGCCCCCGATGGTCACCAGATGCCGAATGCCGAGTGCCTCCAAGGCCGCGACCACTCGCTCCAAATCCTCCGGACGACGTGTCGGATTCGCCCGCGAGGTGTTCAGGATCGACCCCCCCTGGAAGTGAATGCGCGAGACTTCGTCATGATCCAGAAGCCGCACGCGGCTCGTCTCCCCCTTCATCAGCCATGCGAAGCCATCGTAAATCCCTACGACCTCATATCCGCGATTGCGCGCTTCGAGGGTCACGGCGCTGATGACGCCATTGATCCCCGGCGCCGGCCCCCCTCCGACCAGAATCCCCACGCGACCGGAATATGCGACACTCATCGATCTCTCCCCCTCCTCCAGAGCAGGCGTGAGGGCCTAATCTTAGCACCGACGCGGCCCTCGCGCCAAACCGAATGCTGCGAGGAACTGGCGCTCACTTCAGGCGGCGAAGAGATCGCCGGGTGGGCGCCAAGTGCTATCTTGACTTCCCCTCCCGCTCCCCCTAAACTCCAACCGCTGATCTCAAGGCTGAAGGAGAGGCTTCATGCGAATACACGAATATCAAGCGAAGGAATTACTCAACCGCTATGGTGTGACGATCCCGCAAGGGGAAGCCGTCACGACGCCGGACGCCGCGCGCGTCGCCGCTGAGAAGCTCGGCGGGCGCGTCGTCGTGAAGGCGCAGATCCACGCGGGGGGACGGGGGAAGGCCGGAGGGATTCGTCTGGCCGATTCACCGGAGCGCGCTTATGAGCTGGCGCGCGAGATGCTGGGGATGACACTGGTGACGCCCCAGACGGGGCCGCAGGGTCGGCTGGTGCGCACGCTCCTCATCGAGGAGGCGCTGCCCATTCGGCAAGAATGCTACCTGGGCGTCATCTTGGATCGCGCGGCGCGCTGCCCGGTTGTCATGGCGAGCCCGGCCGGTGGCATGGATATCGAGGAGATCGCGCAGCGCTCGCCCGAACTGATCTTCAAAGAGCTGGCCCATCCGACGCTCGGCCTCCAGCCGTATCAGGCGCGCAAGCTCGCCTTCGCACTTGGCTTCACGGGCGAACTGTTCGGTCACGCCGTGCGCTTCATCCTCAGCCTCTATCGCGCCTTTGTGGAGCTCGATGCCTCGCTCGTCGAAGTGAACCCCTTCGTCGCGACCGAAGATGGACGCCTCTATGCGCTCGATGCCAAAGTCACCTTCGATGACAACGCGTTGTTTCGGCATCCGGAGTACGCCGAGCTGCGGGACGTGAATGAGGAGGAACCGCTAGAGGTGGAAGCTTCGCGATACGACCTGAACTACATCAAGCTGAGCGGCACGATCGGGTGCATGGTCAACGGCGCCGGCTTGGCCATGGCGACGATGGACATCATCAAGCTCGCCGGGGGAGAGCCGGCGAATTTCCTCGATGTCGGCGGGAGCGCGACGACCGAACGGGTGGAGAAGGGCTTTCGCATCCTGCTCTCGGATCCGAACGTGCGGGCCGTCTTGATCAACATCTTCGGCGGCATCGTCCGCTGCGACGTCGTCGCCGAAGGCGTTCTCCAAGCGGCGCGGAAGGTCGGCGTCTCCGTCCCCATCGTCGTGAGGCTGGAGGGGACCAACATCGAGCGCGCGCGAGAGCTCCTGGCGCAATCGGGATTGAAGATCACTGTCGCCCACAGCATGAACGAAGCGGCGGAGTGGGCCGTCGCCCTGGCGCGCCAGAGATGATCCTCGAAGAACCCTCCGTTGACAGCCCGGCCACGCACGCGATAAGGTGGATCCGCCAGACGTCGGTCGAGAGCACGAGGATGAAGCGATACATCCTGAAGCGGACGGCCATCCGGCGCACGCTGATCAACTATCGCGCCGAGTTGAACGAGGAGCAGTATGCGGCGGTCACCTCGGGCGAAGGCCCGGCATTGGTGATCGCCGGGGCCGGCTCGGGCAAAACGCGCGTGATCACCTATCGCGTCGCCTGGCTCGTGGAGCAGGGGGTGGATCAATCGCGCCTACTGCTTGTGACCTTCACCAATAAGGCCGCGCGCAGCATGCTTCAGCGCGTCGAGGCGCTGCTGCAGACGGAGTGCCGTCGCATCTGGGGCGGGACGTTTCACCATATCGCCAACCGCATCCTTCGCCGACATGCGGAGGTGCTCGGCTATCAGCCGAATTTCACGATCCTGGACAGCGAGGATGCGCGTGAGCTGCTCGAAGCCTGCGTGCGCGCCTGCGGCATAGAGACGCGCGCGCGGCGATTCCCTCGCGGCGAAGTCCTGCAGGACATCCTCAGCCTCTCAGTCAATACGGGACGCTCGTTGGAGGAGATCGTTCTGGCGCGCTTCCCCTACTTCGAGCCGCTGCTTCCGGAGATCGAGCGCGTCTTTCACGTCTACGCGGACCGCAAACGGCGCGAGAACGTGCTGGATTACGACGATCTGCTCGTGAACTGGTGGCGATTGCTCACCGAACATCTGGCGATCGCTGCCCTGTATGCCGAGCAGTTCCAGCACATCCTCGTGGACGAGTATCAGGACACGAATCGCCTCCAAGCGGAGATCGTGGATCGGCTGGCCGAGCGGCATCGCAATGTCATGGTCGTCGGCGACGATTGCCAGACGATCTACAGTTGGCGGGGGACGGACTTCCGCAACATCTACGAATTCCCCAAGCGCTATCCGGATGCGCGAGTGTATCGGCTGGAGACGAACTATCGGAGCACGCCGCAGATTCTGGCACTCGCCAACGCCTCCATTCGGCACAACGAGCGGCAGTTTCACAAAGAACTGCGCGCGCGACGCGCGGACGGGCCGAAACCGGCTCTTGTGCCTACACAAGACGTCTACGAGCAAGCCGCCTTCGTCGCCACGCGCATCCTGGAGTTATACGAGGAGGGGGTACCGCTCTCAGAGATCGCCGTGCTCTATCGCTCGCATTACCACTCGATGGAGCTGCAGGTCGAACTCCTGCGGCGGCGCATCCCGTATGTCGTCCGCTCCGGACTGCGTTTCTTCGAACAGGCGCACGTCAAAGACGTCCTCGCCTATTTGCGCGTCGTCGTGAACGCGCGCGATGAGCTGGCCTGGCGGCGCCTCTTGCGCCTGGTCCCCGGCATTGGACAGCGCACGATCGAGCGCATCTGGCCGATCATCGCCGGAAGTGCGGATCTGCTGCGCGCGCTCGCGGATATCGAAGCGCGCCCCCTCATCCCCCGCCGCGCCCATTCAGGATGGCGCGAGTTGCACGAGCTGCTGGAGGCACTTCTTAACGAGCCGCTCGCCCAACGCCCGGCCGCACAGATCGAAGCCATCCTCGCCAGCAGTTACACGGACTCCCTGCGCGCGACCTACAGTAATGCCGAGATGCGCCTGGAAGATTTGCGCCAGCTCGCGCAGTTCGCCGCTCGGTACCCCTCGACCGAACACTTCCTGAGCGACGTCGCGCTCCTTGGGCAGGAACGGTTCTCCATGCGCGACGGCCTTTATGGCGAGGACATCCTTGGCGGGGCGGAAGGCGAAGAGGAGTACCTCGTCCTCTCGTCCATCCATCAGGCGAAAGGCTTGGAATGGCGTATCGTCTTCCTGATCTGGACCGCCGAGGGGCGTTTCCCCACGGCGCGCTCGCTTCAGGATCCGGAGGCGTTGGAGGAAGAGCGTCGACTCTTCTACGTCGCCGTCACCCGCGCCAAGGACGAGCTCTACGTCTGCTATCCCCTCCTCGCGCGCGAAGGCGTGCGTACGATCCTGCTCCGCCCCTCTCGATTCATCACCGAGGTCGAACCCGACTTATTCGAGACGTGGGTGATCGAGTCGGCGTGAACGCTCCCTCTCCGCGCGCGGTGAGGAAGTCGCCCGACGCGAAGCGGTGATCGAATGGATGCGAAGGCTCCTCCTCTCCCTCCCACCCATGTGCCGCGACCGGTCGAGGCACAGCGCTTCGCGCCATTGGATCCGCGCTTTCAGCCGATGTTCTTCCTGGCCGCGGCCTTCGCCATAGGTGTCGCCCTGGGCCGCATCCTCCCCCATCGTCCGCTCCTGTGGGGGATCAGCGCCGTCGGCGTTTGGCTCCTCAGCCTCAGCGCGCGGCGCTCTCGCGCCTTCGTTCCCGTGCTCCTCATCGGATACGGCCTGGCTGGCGTCCTCCACCTGCAACGTGTGGAGACGCGCTCGGCGCCGCATCGCCTTCAGACGCTTTACGACCGTGGGCTCATCGCGGCGGGGGAACCGGCGCGCGTGATCGGGAGACTCGCGGCCCCACCGGAGCGCGCGCCGGAACGGGTCTATCTGGACCTCGAAGTCGAACACGTCGTCGCGTTCGGGCACGTCTACTGCGCCGGCGGTCGCCTGCGTCTGATGGTCGCCATCCCCGATGCGGAAGCGCGCGCGGCCTACGAACGCTTGGGGATTCGCTATGGCCAACGCCTGCAAGCGCTCGTGCGCTTCGTTCGACCGCAGCGGCATCAAAATCCCGGCGTTCCGGAATACGATGAGTACCTGGAGCAGCGCGGCTACGATCTCGCGGCCGTGAGCAAGAGTCCGCCTCTGCTGGAGCCGCTCGAGGAGACCGAACCCCTTCCCAAAGACGTCTCGCCCGCAATGCCGTGCGCGCGATCTGTCACGCCGGGACCCCTCCACAAACTCAGCATGCGCATGCTCGCTCCACTTTACGATGTGAAGGAGATGCTCGAACACGACATTGACCGCGTGTTCGGCGAAGCGGGACCGCGAACGGCCGGGTTGGTGAAAGCACTCCTTCTCGGGAATCGGCATTTCCTCGATGCCCGGATGGCGGAGGCGCTCCGCGCCGGGGGGACGTTTCACCTCTTGGTCATCTCCGGATTGCACATTGGATTTTTGGCGGGGGTGCTTTGGGGGATCCTCTCCTGGTACACGCGGCGGCCTCTTGGGCGCGCGCTCGGGACGCTCATCCCATTGTGGGGGTATGCGCTCATGGTCGGCGGCCAGCCTCCGGTCTGGCGCGCGACCGTGATGGTGACGACCTTTCTGCTCGCCTCGCTTTTGTTTCGGCAAGCACCGGCAGCGAACAGCCTCGGCATCGCCGCTTTGGTCTTACTCGTCGTCAATCCCCGACAACTCTTCTCCCCCTCTTTCCAACTCTCCTTTGCGGCGGCCGGCAGCCTGGCCTTACTGGTGGCCCCGCTCGTCGTGCGGGTTCACGCCATCGGCACGTGGCGACCGACGCCCGAACATCCCTATCCCCCACAAGGTCCGGAGACCATCCGGCGGTGGGCCGAATGCCTCTTCTGGAATGAGCGAGCGTTTCAGCGCGAGCAGAGGACCTCACCCATTCGCTTCCGATTGGAGAAAGCCCCTTTGGCCCACACGCTCAATCGCTTGCGACTCCAGCCCCTGGTGCGAGCGCTCGCGCTCTCGCTGTGTGTCTCGTCCGTTGTACAACTGGCCATGCTCCCCCTCATGATCGAGTACTTTCATCGAGTCGCCCTCATCGGCATCGTGCTCAACGTGATCGTCGGCGCGACGATCGCCCTTCTCGGCGTGGTGGCCGCTTTGGCCCTCGCACTCTCGCTGTGGAAGGCACATCTGGCCGCCTATCTGGCTGCACTCGGCCGCTCGCTCACCGATGCGACGGTCGCCAGCTCCGAACTCGCCCTGCGGTTCCCCACACTCAGCTTCCGCATCCCAGATTATTCGGGCGCGGGAGCACTCGTTTACGTCACCTATTGGACCGCTCTCCTTTACGTCGCCTATCGGCTTCACGCGTGGCATCCGCTGAATCCTCCGACAGCCCGCACTTTGCCACCGCTGATCGCGCAGCGCCGGGAGCGCATACAGCGCGCGCGACGATGGGCGCTCGGTGTCGCGCTGGGTCTTCTCACTGTGAATTTTGGACTTCTCATCACCCACCCGTTCCAGCCTCCTCGGCCGAAGGGTTGGCTCCAGCTTCATTTCCTCGATGTCGGCCACGGCGACGCCGCCCTTTTGGAGCTTCCCGATGGAACGACGATGCTCATCGATGCCGGCGGCGAAATCGGGGCCACACCGGCAGGGATGCCCGGCGAGGAGGAGCTGGAATTCGTCGAGGATCGCCCCCCCATTGGGGAGGTGGTCACTTCGAATTTCCTCTGGTCGCGAAGACTCAAGCGCATTGATTTCCTGGTCCCCACGCACGCGCATGCCGATCATCTGCGCGGCTTTCTGGATGTTGTCCGGAACTTCGAGATCGGGGGCGTGCTCCTTGTGCGCCGCCCTTGGCACGATCCCCTTTTCGCAACCTTTCTGCAGGAAGTCCGGCGGCGGCGTATTCCCGTCGTGGAAATCAGACAAGGCGATCGCCTCCAGCTCGGGCGCACAAGGACTCCTCCGGTCATGGCGACCGTACTCTGGCCCCCGCCTTCGGATCGTCAGCCCGAAACGTGGGGGAACGAGGATTCGCTCGTCCTCCGCATTCAGTATGGGGATGTAACGATCCTGCTGACCGGAGACATCGAGCGCGCGGCCGAAGAAGCGCTCCGTGTCTCCAGCTGGGAGCTGCAAAGTGACGTCCTGAAAGTCCCCCATCACGGGAGCCGCACCAGTAGCTCCGAGGCCTTCCTCAACCGCGTCCGACCTCGATGGGCGATCCTCTCGGCAGCCGATCCCCTCACCGGGCGATTCCGATACCCCCACCCCGATGTCCGAGAGCGATACGAACGCCGAAATATCCCCCTCTTTCACACAGGACAGCAAGGCCTGATCACCCTCATGACCGATGGGCGAACCGTCCACCTCTCTCCCTTCGGCCGGTGAGCGGCCTCAAGGCATCCGAGGCTACTACGGGACATCGCTTTGCTTGTCAACTCTCTGCTGAGTGTGGTATCCTAGGGCAGCCGCCCGGTTGGAAGAAGGACCACATATGGAGATAACGGGGCGACGGACATACACGGAGGCGGAGTTGACCGAGCGGCTTCGGCAGGCCCAGAGGGGATCGCACGAAGCCCTCGAAGAAAGCTTTTCTTTCCTGCGTGAAAGGATTTTCGCCCTTGCTAAACAAAGTGCACAGAACATCGGCTTGCGGGTCGCGGATGCTGAGGATGCGACCCAAGAGACGATGATTATCGTTCGGGAGCATTTGCTGGAGTTCGAGACGTGGGAGAACATGCTGCGATTCGCACGGCAGGTCTTGAGGAATCGTCTCGGTAATTATCACCAGTATCGCCTTTCCCACAATCGGCTGGAAGTCCCGATGGAGAAAGCGACTGTATCCGTTCAGATGGACGCCCAACTGGAAGCGGCCGAACTCGAACGCATCCTCGAACAAGCGATCGAGGAGCTACAGCGCCTGCGGCCCCGCTATGCGGTGATCTTTCGAGGCCTCCTCGCGGGTTTGAGCAAGAAGGAGCTGTGTGAGATCCTGCGCATCACGCCCAACCATTTCGACGTCGAGCTGCATCGCGCTCGGCGCTTCTTGCGGTCTCTTCTCAAAGAGAGATGGGGGATTAAGTGGTAGCCCACACGGGGGAAACCGATATGTCGGCGAGCGGACGGAAATGCACCGATTCTCGGCTCAGACGATTGCTCGCACCATATGAGCTCGGTCTGCTGGAGGAGGGCGAGCGCGAGGCTTTCCGGAACCACCTTCTGCAATGCGACTTCTGTCACGCCGAGTTGTACGCCATGGAGCCCATTATGGATTTGTTACGCGCCAAGCGCGAAGCCGCCTCGGCCTTTCGAAAGCGAGCGTTTTTGCTCAGGATGCGCGTGGCACTCTTTGACGAGCGAGGACGCGCGATCCGGTGGGTGGCTTCGATCCTTATAGCTGCGAGCACCGGACTTGTGGCTTTCTTCTGGCTGCGCGCGCCCGAGAAGCCGCCCGACGTGCCACATATTGCTCCGCCGAAGCAGGCGTCACCCTCTGCGCCGAGATCTTCCCTCTCGGCCGAGGAGATCGCGCGACTGCGCAGCGCAGGGACGAAGGAGGCCATAGAGCGCGCGGGCTCGGCCTACGAGAAGGGTGATTTCGTCCGCGCCATCGAAATCCTCATGCCGATCGTGCGGCTTGAGCCGGAGAACGCGGAAGCGCATTTCTGGCTCGGCGCCTCTTGGCTTCAGCTCAACCGTCCACAGGAGGCCATCGCCCCCCTACGACGTGCTGTCCAGCTCAGCGTAGGCGTAGAGCAGGAGCGCAGCCGATATTATCTCGCCCTCGCGTACGCGCGCGCCGGCTACCGCGAGGAGGCGCTTCGCGAGCTGGAGACGCTCATCGCGGGGGACAGCATCTATCGCGCTGAAGCCGAACAGGCGAGACGGCAGCTCCTTCGGTCCGGCACCGTGAAATGAGGAAGTGCGTGATGCGGCGAAAGGCTCTTCTGATCGGCGTGACGGCGAGCTTGGCGCTCTTGGTCGGGACCCTCCTCATTTGGCCCGCTCCGGAAGCGCGGCCGATCCGCCTCGGCGCACGCCAGGAAGCGCTCCTGCAACCGTGGGATTCGTTCACGCCGGGAAGCGTGTGCGGGCCAAAACACTTCTGGAGCTTCCAGGCCGAAGCCGGAGAGCGGATCACGCTCACGGTCACGTCTTACGAATTCGATCCCTCGGTGCAGCTCTTCGGCCCCTGGGGACGCCCGATCGGCTGGAGCGAAGATGACGATTGGTTCTTCACCGCGCGCGTGCGCGCGACGCTGCCCGTGAGCGGACGCTATACGGCGATCGTCTGCGGCACGAACGCTGATCAATACGGCACATATTGGATCGCGGTGCGGCAGGGCGATGAGGAGCCGATCTGGCAGGAGACCGATGTGCTCGCCTTCTTCCACCGCGGATTGGCCTGGGCCGAGAGCCGACAGAACGGGCGCGCGCGGAGCTGGCTGCACCTGGCGCTGGGCCGATACCTGCGCGAACATCGGCGCTGGAAGGAGGCAGAGACGCACTACGCGCAGAGCGAACAAGCCGCCCGAGAAGCCGCTTTCTCCTACGGCCAATGGTTCTTGGGCCTCGAACGCGCCGCGCTTCTAGCCCGCCGCTTGCAGTACGAGGAGGCGATCGCCGAACTGGAGCGGATGCTCGACCTCGCGAAGAATCTGCGCGCTGCCGATTATGCTCAAGCCCTCACGCTCACGCGCCTCGGCGATCTCTATCGCTCCCTGGATCGCGACGAAGCGGCGACGGCCTCCTATCGCCGCGCGCTCGTGCTCGCCGAGCGGTTGAAGCATCCGACGATACTCGTGCCCCTCTACGCTTCCTTGTTCGAGTTCCTCCGCCTCTCGGAGCGGGAGCGCGCGCTCGCCTACGCCGAACGCGCCTACGCCTTGCGCGACGGCGTTGATCCCACGCTTCGCCTCCTTGCCGCTTATCGGTTCGCCGAAACCCGCATCATATCGGGGAAGATCGCCGAAGGCTTGCAGATCGCTTCCGAAGCCCGCGCCCTCGCCCGCCGCCTCGGATGCCGCGATCATGAGAGCGCCATCCTCATTGCGATGAGCATCGCGTACTTCTCCTTGAACGATCCGGAAGGGGTCATTCGCTCGGCTCGCGAAGCCATGGAATTGATCGATCCCAACGATGATGATCCGAATCTCCGTCGCATGGCTTTGCAAATGCAAGCAGATGGAGAAATGCTCCGAGGGCAGCATGAGGCGGCTCTGCAGCTCTGCACCGAGGCGCTGCGCGTGACCGAGCGAGCATGGGCGCGAGCGACGATCGAAGAGTTGCGACAGCGCTTCCTCTCCTTGTCCAAAGCGATCTCCACACAGATCGTCAGGAACCTGTATGCTCTCTACGCGCGCCATCCCAGCGAGGAATACGCGCGTCAGGCTTTCGATGTGACCGAACGGAGTCGGAGTCGGACGCTGCTTGCGGAGCTCGTGGCCTTGAGGATCAGCTCTCCTTCAAGTCGCAATGTCGCGGCACTCGAAGCCGAGCAAGCGCTCTTGGATCGCCTCTCGGCCCTCGGACGTCGGCTCGTCCTCTTGCGCGCGAGCGGAGCGCTCGATGCATCGGAGTTGAATCGTCTGGAAGAGGAGCGCGTTCGGCTCCTCAACGAGCGCATTCAACTTGAGGCGCGCATTCGTCACGCGATGGCCGGCGAGAAGGAAGCGTGGATCGCGCCGATCACGGCCGAACGGGTGCAGCATGAGTATTTGGCAGCTCGGCCTCATGCGGCCATCCTCTTCTATCAGCTCGGCGTTTACGAGAGCTTCCTCATCGTCCTCACGCGCGAGGCGGCTTATCTCTTCAAGTTGCCCGACTGGATGACGATCCGAGAGGCCGTGAACGAATGGCGAGCGCATATCCGGCGGCAGGCCACGCCCGAGGGACGTACGCCTGAAGCCTTGCGCGCCTATGCGCGCGTCGCGCATCGGCTCTACGAACTGCTCCTTCGCCCGGCAGCTCATGTCATCCGAGGCCGCGAGTTGGTGATCGTCCCCGATGCCGCGCTTCATGATCTCGCCTTCGAAGCGCTCGTCGTGAATCCCTCGGAAATGGCGCTGGCCCAGGCGACGGGCAAGGACATGGGATCTCTCCGCCCGCGCTATCTCGTCGAGGAGCATGCTGTCATATATGTCCCTTCGGTCTCCGTGCTCGTTGAGATCGCCGGACAACAAAAGCGAACCGTTCCGAGGAACGCTGTGCTTCTTGTCGGTGATCCCATCTTCAACGCGGATGATCCGCGCGCGAAGGAGGTCGCCCCGACGCTCATCGCTATGAATACACCGGCGACACGACTGCGCGGAGGCCTGCATCGGCTCCCCATGACGGAGCAGGAAGTGAGAGAGATCGCCGCGCTCAGCGCACGACATCATCTGCGACCGACCATCTGGCTCGGACGCGAAGCGAGTGAGCAGAATGTGAAGCACCACGACCTCGCGTCCTATCGCTTCCTACACTTCGCGACGCATGCTGTCGCCGATCCGGAGGACGGACGCTTCTCGGCCATCGTCCTCTCGCTCGCGGATGGGAGCGCTCGCGAAGACGGCGTCCTCACGGCGGCCGAGATCGCGCGCCTGAACCTGAATGCCGATCTCGTCGTCCTGAGCGGATGCGAGACTGGGACCGGGCAGAGAACCGAAGCGGAGTCCATCATCGGGCTTGGGCGCGCCTTTCTTCTGGCCGGAGCCCGCCGCGTCTGCGGCTCCCTTTGGAAGGTCGAAGATGCGGCGACGCGAGAACTCATGGTGCGATTTTATAGTGACCTTCTTACGCGCAACTTTGCGAGCGCGCATGCGCTGCAGCGCGCAAAACTCCACCTTCTCCATCAAGGCATGGCGCCGTTTTACTGGGCACCCTTTGTCCTGGTCGGCTCGCCTTAATGGCGAACGTCGTGCGCGCGGCCGGTTAGCAGCTTACTTGGGCGAAGTCGAGCAGCAGGAGGCTTTCACTATGCAGCATAAACTGTCGCTTGCCGTCGTGACCTGACCGGGCGTCCGCAGATCGGGCTCTCGCGTGAACCAAGACGAACCGCTCATCAACAAGCTAAAGAGGATCAGAATGAACCACTTCGTCAACGCCATGGCTGTCCTCCTTTGTTGGGGATTTCGCGCAGGTTGGCTCGACGAGGCTGACCCACGCTTTTTGCGCTTCGGTATGTTTAGAGCGGTTGGATCTTCTTACATGCGTGGGAAAAAATCAAGGGGAAATTTCATGTTTGGGACGTTCGTCGGGGTGGCTCCTCTTGAGGGAACCAGCCCTTTATGGGCCTGCTCCGAAGGGGAGCTCTACAGGCTGAGCGGGCCTTTTGCTCTCGAAGAGCGGGGATTCTGTTTGTAGATCGCCAGAAGGGGTATTTGGTGGAGCTAGCCGGATTCGAACCGGCGACCTCGTGAATGCCATTCACGCGCTCTCCCAACTGAGCTATAGCCCCACCGCGTTCGGTGAAGAACATACACGAAGTCGGGGCTCTTCGTCAAGATCGAAAGGAGGCGAGCAATCCCCTTATGGCCTGCCGACATCTTCGGGATGACCTCCGCCTTGACTTCGTGGAGGGAGATGAAGCTCGGACATTCCCCTCCCCTTCTCGGAGCTGGACACTTGACGTTCACGGTTGTGGGCATTAGCTTAAAAAGCCTGTCCGTCATCGGAGGAGGGAGCAAGATGTCCAAGGGTCTCCGATCGCTTGCGATATCCTCATGGCGAGCTGCCGTATGGGTTACGATTGGTCTCTTGGCCTGGGCAATTGCACCGGCGCAGTCTCAGACTGCGGTGGCGGACCCGGCGCTGGCGAGGCTGGAGCGGGAGATCGCCCGTCTGGCGGAGATCGCGGGCGGAATCGTCGGCGTTGCGGCGCTTCATCTGGAGAGCGGTCGGCGCGTATCGTTAAACGGTGGGGAGCGCTTTCCGATGGCGAGCACGTACAAGGTTCCCATCGCCGTGCAGGTCCTGACCAAAGTGGACCGGGGTGAACTGACACTGGATCACATGGTCGCGCTGGAGCCGACCGACTTGAGCCCGGGGAGCGGCACGCTCTCGGATCTCTTCAATAAGCCGGGCGTGATGCTCTCGGTGCGAAATCTTCTGGAACTGATGTTGCTCATCAGTGACAATACGGCAACCGATGTCCTCTTGCGGTTGGCTGGAGGTGCGGAAGCGGTCACGGCGCGCATGCGGGAGCTGGGGATCGAGGGCTTGCGGGTGGATCGTCCGACGAAGCAAGTGATTGTCGATTGGATGGGGATCGCGGAACCCGCGCCGTGGTCATTGGAGCGATTTCAAGGATTGGCTCGCGCTGTTGCGCTGCAGGATCGGCAGGCGGCGAGGCGGTTCGACGCCGATCCGCGCGATACGGCGACGCCCGAAGCAATGGTCGCACTCCTGGAGCAGATCTACCGTGGCCGGGCGCTCAAGCGGGAGACGACCGAACTGCTGCTTGACATCATGCGACGGTGCCGGACGGGTGAGGCACGGCTGAAGGGGATGCTCCCGCCAGGAACTGAGGTCGCGCATAAGACGGGGACGATCGGCGGCACGACCAACGACGTAGGCATTCTGACCTTACCTGCCGATGCCGGGCATGTGGCCATCGCCGTGTTCGTGAAGTCCTCGCAGAAGGATGTCCCGACGCGCGAACGCGCCATCGCGGAGATCGCCCGTGCCATCCACGATTTCTTCCTCTTCCATCCGGCGCCCGCGCGGTGAGGAGGGCTTGCTGAATCCCCTCGGCTCGGCTAAAATTCCATTCATCATCAGGGGGATGGTCGAAGAACAGCGAATCTTGCCGCTTCGACGATCCCCGATGCCAGGAATGGGAGCCGGCGTAGCTCAGCAGGTAGAGCAGACGATTCGTAATCGTCAGGTCATCGGTTCGAATCCGATCGCCGGCTCCAACTCTTTTTCTCAGCGCGGAGATGAATGTGGGCTGGCTGCGGAGGCTTTCCGGTGGCGTCGAGCCGCAACGTCCCTCGGCGGGCGTGAGGATGGGTGACCATGAGTGAGGCCGTGCAGCCCATCGTCGTCGTCAGCCGGTGCTTGGACCTTGAAGCCTGTCGATACAACGGGCAGGTCATTCCGAATGCGTTCATCCGGCGGCTCGCCGCGCATGTGACGCTCATCCCCGTGTGTCCGGAGGTGGAGATCGGGCTCGGTGTGCCGCGCGAACCCATCCGATTGGTTCGACAGGGAGATGACGTGCGAGCGATTCAAGCGGCGACAGGTCGGGATGTGACCGAACGGCTCGTGGGGTTCGCGGAGCGATTCGTGAAGACCTTGCCGGAGGTGGATGGGTTTGTTCTGAAGAGCCGCTCACCCTCCTGCGGGATTCGGGACGCGAAGGTCTTCTCATCGGTGGAGAGCGAGGCGGCTTGCGGACGGCAGGCGGGGCTTTTCGCCGAGGTGGTGGGGCGGCGGTTTCCCGGCCTGGCCATTGAGGACGAAGGGCGGTTAAACGATGCAGCGATCCGCGAACATTTTTTGACGAAACTCTTCACGTTCGCGCGCTTTCGTCAGGCGGCGAAGGCCAATTCGGTGGCGGCGCTCGTTCACTTCCACGCGACGCATAAGTTCCTGCTGATGGCTCAGAGCCAGAGGGCAGGGCGCGCGATGGGGCAGCTGGTCGCTCAGGCCGCGCATCGTCCTCTCTCGGAGGTGATCGCCGAATATCGTCAGCATCTGCAGTGGGCTTTACAACGGACGGCACGCCGCACGGCCTTGGTGAATGTCTTTCAGCACGGGTTCGGGTATGTGTCGAAGTATCTGACGGCGAGAGAGAAGGCGCTGTTTCAACAGACCTTGGAGAAGTACCGACGCGCGCAGCTTCCGGCGAGCGCTGTCCTCTTACTCTTGCGCGCCTGGATCGTGCGGTTTGATATCGGCTATCTCCTCGCCCAGACGCTCTTCGAGCCGTATCCGGATGACCTGCGTGAACCGCTCGATCCGCGCATGGCGTGGGAATTGGGCCTCCCCCTCGCCCGGAATCGGCGACGGGCGCCAGCTTGACAGGGTCTTCGATTGTATGGTAACCTCTCACCCTTTTGAAATGACTTCGGGCGTGCGGCTATGGGCATGATCCACGCGCTGGCGCTGCAAGAGAACATTCTGAAGCCGGACGCCACGGTTGTCGTCGTCTTTCTGACGACGTGGATGTTGGTGTGGGTGCTTGACCGGTTGCTCTTTCATCCGGTCAATCAGATCCTGGATGAGCGGGAGCGGCGCACACGGGGATATCGAGCGGAAGCGAAGGCGATGGAGGCCGAGAGCGCGCGCGAGCGGGCACGGTATGAGGAGGCGGTGAAGCGCGCGCGAGCTGAAGGGTATCAACTCGTCGAGGCACGGCGGCGGGAGGCACTGGAGCGGCGGGAACGCCTGTTGCGGGCCGTTCGGGAAGAAGCGCGCGCGAGCGTCGAACGGGCGCGTCGCGAGCTGGCCGAACAGGTGCAAGAGACCAAAGGGTATCTCGAACGCGAGGTGGAGGGGCTGGCACGGGAGATGGTGCGACAGGTGTTGGGCCGCCGCGTGGAGGAACCCACGCGCATCCCCTCTTGACCCTATGGATGTCCTCCTTCTGAACGTCGCGAGCGAGAGCGGGATTGGCGGGCCGCTTGGCCTGGTCGGTTCGGGACTCCCGCGCGTCGTGAACTTCCTGATCTTCGTCGTTGTGCTCTACTCTCTGCTGCGGAAGCCGGTGAGCGAGTTCTTCCGTCAACGCGCGCAGGCCATTGCTCGGGAATTGGAGGAAGCGCGACGCGCGCGCGAGGCCGCGGCGCGCGAGCTGGAACAGACGCGCGCGCGCGTGGCCCAATTGGACGAAGAGGTGGCCGCCATTCGCGCGCGAGCTGAGCAGGAGGCCGAGGCTGAATACGAGCGCCTGTGGCGGGAAGCGCAAGCCGAGGCCGAGAAGATTCGCGCCTTGGCCGAGCGCGAGATTGCGATGGCGCGGCGGGCGGCGGAGTTGGAGTTGAAGACATTTCTGGTCGAGCGCGCCATGGTTCGAGCGCGCGCCCTGCTCCGTGAGCAGCTGACGGAGGAAGACCATCAGCGCTTGGTCGCGCAGGTCATCGAAGAATTGGCGGAGGTGCCGCGATGATCTCCCTCCGCATCGCGCGCCGATATGCGCGCGCGCTGGCTGAGTACACGTTCCCGCGCCAGGAGCACGAAGCGGTGCGGAACGAACTCCACGCCCTTGCTGACGTGTTTCGCGAGACGCCGTGGCTCAGTGACGTCTTCGCTAATCCGATCATCCCCCGCGCGCAGAAAGAGCGCGTGCTGCAAACCCTGATCGAGCGAGCAAACGTCGGGCGCACGACGGCGATGTTCCTGCACTTGCTCTTGAAGAACTACCGGCTGCCGCATCTGGAGGTGATCGCGCGCGCCTTCGCCGAAGAGGTGGATCGCCGATTGGGCATCATCAATGTCGAGGTCTGCGCGGCGCGACCGCTTCGGGAAGCGGAGCGCCGGGATTTGCATCGGCAACTGGAGCGATTGACCGGGAAGATCGTCCGCATGCGGGAAGTCGTGGACGAGCGATTACTCGGAGGCATCCAAGCCCGCCTGGACAGCGAAGTCTACGATGGATCGTTGGATGCTCGCCTACAGACCCTGCGGCGCCAGCTCTTGCTGTGACTGCCGCTTAGTGAGGAGGGAAGGCGATGGAGAAGTTGAGAGCGGATGAGATCGTTGACATCATTCGCCAACAGATCGAAGGCTTTGAGACGCGCGTCTCGCTTGAAGAGGTGGGGACGGTCATCAAAGCGGGCGATGGGATCGCCGAGATCTACGGCATCGAGAAGGTGATGGCCGGTGAACTGCTGGCCTTGCCGCATGACGTCTATGGATTGGCCCTCAATCTGGAGGAGGATAAGGTCGGAGCCGTCCTCTTCGGCGAGTACCACCTGGTCAAAGAGGGAGACGAGGTGCGGCGGACGCGTCGGATCATGTCGGTGCCCGTCGGCGAAGCGCTCATCGGGCGCGTCGTGGATCCGCTGGGGCGCCCCCTTGACGGACGCGGGCCGATCATCACGGACACGTACAATCCGATCGAGCGCTTGGCCCCAGGCGTTGTGGATCGGCAACCGGTGAAGGAGCCGCTGCAGACGGGCATCAAGGCGATTGACGCCATGATCCCGATCGGGCGCGGCCAGCGCGAGTTGATCATCGGGGACCGGCAGACGGGGAAGACGGCCATCGCCCTGGATACGATCATCAACCAGAAGGGCAAGGACGTCGTCTGCATCTACGTCGCCATCGGGCAGAAGAAGTCCACAATCGCGCAGGTCGTCAAGACGCTCCACGATTCCGGTGCGATGGAGTACACGATCGTCGTCTCGGCGGCCGCCTCCGATCCGGCGGCCATGCAGTATCTGGCTCCGTATGCCGGATGCGCCATGGGCGAATACTTCCGGGATCGCGGGCAACATGCGCTGGTCGTCTACGACGACCTCTCCAAGCATGCGGCGGCCTATCGTGAGATCAGCCTCTTGCTGCGGCGTCCTCCCGGACGCGAAGCCTATCCGGGCGATGTCTTCTACCTCCATTCGCGGCTGCTCGAACGGGCGGCGAAATACAGTGACGAATTCGGCGGCGGCTCGCTCACGGCCTTGCCAATCATCGAGACGCAGCTGGGCGACGTCTCGGCCTATATTCCGACGAACGTCATCTCGATCACGGACGGGCAGATTTATTTGGAGACGGACCTCTTCCACGCCGGGATTCGACCGGCGATCAATGTGGGCATCTCGGTCTCCCGCGTCGGCGGATCGGCACAGATCAAGGCGATGAAGCAAGTGGCCGGGACGTTGCGCTTGGAGCTGGCACAATATCGCGAGTTGGCCGCTTTCGCTCAGTTCGGATCGGATCTGGACAAGGTGACGCTGCAGCAGCTCAATCGCGGACGCAAGCTGACCGAGTTGCTCAAGCAAGATCAATACAAGCCGATGGACGTCGAGAAGCAGATCGTCTCCATCTGGGCGGGGACGAATGGGTATCTGGACGATCTCCCTGACGAGCTGGTGCGACCTTTTGAGGAAGAGCTCCTACAATTTGTCGAGAACAGCCGCGCCAGGCTCTTGGAGAAGATCCGCACGCGAAAGGCGCTCGATGACGAGATCCTCACCGAGTTACGGGAGACGGTGAGCGAGTTCAAGGAGCGGTTCGTGGCGGCCCATGCCGTCGCGGTGCGGATGGCGTGAGGAGGGGGAGATGGCGAGCCTGCAGGACCTGCGGCGGCGCGTGCGCGCCGTGCGCAACATGCAGCAAGTGACGCGCGCGATGAAGATGGTCTCAGCGGCCAAATTGCGCCGCGCGCAGGAGCGCGTGGTCGCCGCCCGCCCGTATGTCCAACGCATGGCCGCCGTGCTGCAGGGCCTAGCCGAACGCGCCGAGCAGTACCGGCATCCGCTTCTGGAGCCGCGCGGCGAGGATCACATCCTGCTGGTCCTCATCACAGCCGATAAAGGGCTCTGCGGCGCGTACAACACCACTCTCATTCGCGCCGCACAGGCCTTCCTCGAGCGCCATCCGAGCGCGCGGATCGAATTGGTCTGCATCGGGCGTAAAGGACGCGATTTCTTCCGCCGGCACGGTGTCCCCATTCGCGCCGAATACACGGGCGTCACGGCCCGACAGGTCGAACTGCCCATCGCCCGACAGATCGCCGAGGCGCTCATCGCCGATTTCCTCGCCTCAGAACTCCGGATCGACAAAGTCGTGCTCCTCTACACGGAATTCAAATCGGCCGCTCGGCAGCAGATCGTCATCGAGCAACTGCTCCCCATCACCCAACAACCGCCCGAGGGCGAGCGGAAACCGCGCGAGGTCTTCATCGATTACCTGTACGAGCAACCTCCGGCCGAGATCTTCAACAGCCTGCTCCCCCGATACGTGGAAGCGCACGTCTATCGCGTGCTGCTCGAAGCGACGGCCTCCGAGCACGGCGCGCGCATGATGGCCATGGATGCGGCGACCAAGAACGCCGAGGAGATGATCGCCTCGCTCACGCTGCAGATGAATCGCGTCCGACAGGCGACGATCACCAAACAGATCATCGAGGTCGTCAGCGGCGCGGCGGCTCTGGAAGAGCTGTTGCGTTAGCCTCCCCCTCAAGGCTGGGACATCGGCCTCAAGGGCGCTGCGAGAGGTCGGCGAAGTAGTGGACGAACATCTTGATCCCGCCCGCCGTTTGCGGCCAATCGTAGTTCTCGTTCGGCGCGTGATAGCCGTGCTCCGGCAGGCTCAATCCCAGGAAGATGATCGGCGCGCGCAGATATTCCTCCATGATCACGACGGCGCCGATCGAGCCCCCTTCGCGCGTGAAGGCCGGTTCTTTGCCGAAGGCGAACTTCATGGCGCGACGGGCGGCATCGGCATAAGGGCCGGTGAACGGCCCAAGATATGGACGCAAGGTCCCCGCTCGCTGGATCACGACATCCGGGTTCTTCGAACGGATGAACTCGCTGACGAGGCGAAAGATCTTCTCCACATCTTGATCCGGCACCAAGCGCATGCTGACCTTCGCCTCGGCGCGTGGCGGGATGATCGTCTTAATGCCGGGCCCACGATATCCCCCGACGATGCCGTGCACTTCGAAGGTCGGCTCCGCCATGATCCCTCGCACCACGCGCACGGGATCGGTCGTGCGCAGAGACGTGAACTCGTGCACGCGCATGAACCGTCGCACATCGAAGCCGGAGGCGAGGTAATTCTCTAACTCCCGGCGCGTCACCTTCCGCACGTCGTCGTAAAATCCCGGGATCTTCACGCGCCCGGTTCGCGGATCGTAGCATTCGCAGATGAGCTGGCACAGCTCGCCAATGGGATTGCGCGCCGGCCCTCCGGTGACGCCCGAATGGGCATCCTTCTTGCCCGTCTCGAGCGTCAACGTGAGCCCGAGCAGTCCCCGCAGCCCATAGGGTATCGTCGGCCGATTCCGCGCGATCCAAATCGTGTCGGAGACGACAACGACATCCGTGCGCAACTGCTTCCGCTTCTTTTGCATGAAACGTGCGAAGTTCGGACTCCCGATCTCCTCCTCCAGCTCCCAGATGAAATGGACGTTGAGCGGCACGCCGTTCTCCAGGGCATAGCGGACGGCCAAGAGCGCCGTCAGCGCCGGTCCTTTATCATCGGTCGTGCCCCGACCGAAGTACCGCCCATCTTCCCGAACGAAGGTGAACGGGGGCGTGCGCCACTCTTCGGGATCGGCGGGTTGCACATCGAGATGATTGTAAAGGGTCACCGTCGGATTCTTCGGATCAGTGATCAAGCGACCAAAGACAACGGGATGGCCCGGCGTGGGCACGATCTCCACCGTGGCCCCAAGCTCTCGGAGATATTCGGCGGCCAGATGCGCGCCGCGCTCGATCTCGCTTTTGCGCTCGGGCTCCATGCTCACGGTCGGGATCTCGATGAGCGCCGCGAGCTTCTCCTCAAATTCCTCGCGCACGCTGCGAATGTACGCGTCCAGTCCTCGAAAGAGCGCCGAAGTCGTCTTCATGATCCCCTCCCCTCGTTTCGTCCCCTTCACGCGAGATGTTTCGCGAAGAACTCATCCAGAGGCGCCAGCTCCTCCGGCGAATGAATGACGCGGCCCTCCATGCCGCCATCCACGAAAATCGCCTGACCGGAGATGAAGCGGGCGCACGTCTCCGAGCCGAGGAAGACGACGATCGGCGCGATGTCCTCCGGACGCGGCACCTCCCATGCGATCGCGCGGGTTTGAAACGACCGCTTCACGAGGCTCGGCTCGATCCCCTCCATCATCCCCGTGAGCGTCCATCCTGGCCCGACGATATTCACGGCCGCATAGGGGGCGAGCTTCACGATCTCGTTCTTCAGCGAGAGCATGAAGGCGTGCAGAGCCGACTTGGCCGCCGCGTACGCAGCGTTATACGCTTCGCCGAATTTCGCCGCCGTCGAGGAGATGATGACGATGCGTCCGCTCCGTTGCCGTTCCACAATGGGAAGGAACTCTCGCACGCAGTAGAAGACCGAACGAGCATTCACCCGAAACTCGAAATCCCACTGCTCGGTCGTCAGGTCCTTGATCGCGATCCCTTCATGCGGCGAGGCCCCCGCGTTCGCGATCAGGAGATCGAGCCGACCGCGCCAACGCACGGCATCGGCGAAGAGCTGTCGGACCTCGTCCTCCTGCGTGAGATCAGCTCCGAGCACGAGGCTCTCGCGCGGCAATTCTCGGCGGAGCGCTTCGGCTCGATCTCGCCCCGTGTGATAGTGGATGATGACATGCGCGCCCTCGGCGGCGAGAAGGCGCACGATCGCGCGTCCGATTCCCCCGGATCCTCCCGTGACGAGCGCCACCTTATCCGCTAATCCGAGATCCATGTCTCACTCCTCCACATAGGTCAGCCAGTCGCCCGGCGCTTCCTTTCGCCCCATCGCGATGGCGAAGAACTCCTCCTGCACCCGCTTGGTGATCGGGCCACGCTGACCCGTGCCGATCCGAATCCGATCGATCGAGCGCACGGGCGTGATCTCCGCCGCCGTCCCCGCGAAGAAGACCTCATCGGCGATATAGAGCATCTCGCGCGGGATCGTCGTCTCCTGCGTCTCAATGCCCAGCATCTGGCAGATTCGAAGCACCGTATCGCGCGTGATCCCCGGCAGGATGGAAGAGCTGAGCGAAGGCGTGAGCACCTTCCCGTTCAGGACAAGGAAGACGTTCTGCCCACTTCCTTCGCTCACGTTCCCGTAGATGTCCAACGCAATCCCCTCAGCGAAACCATTCACGATCGCCTCCATCTTGATGAGCTGCGAGTTCATGTAATTGGCCGCCACCTTCGCCAGAGCGGGCAGGGTATTCGGCGCGATGCGCGCCCAGGTCGAGACGCAGGCGTCCACGCCTTCCTCCAAGGCCTTCCCACCCAGGTACTTCCCCCACACCCAGCAAGCGATATACGTCTCAATGGGGCACGGGAACGGGTTCACCCCAAAGGCGCCGTAGCCGCGAAAGACAAGGGGGCGAATATAACATTCGGACACTTCGTTGCGCCGCACCAGCTCCTTGCACGCCGCCACGAGATCCTCCAGCGTGTAGGGGACTTCCATGCGGTAGATGTGGCAGGAGCGCAGCAGGCGTTCCAAGTGCTCCCGCAAGCGAAAGATCGCCGGACCGCGCGGGGTCGCGTAACAGCGAATCCCCTCGAAGACGACCGAAGCGTAGTTGAGTCCATGCGCCATGACATGAACCTTGGCCTCATCCCACGCGATGAACTCTCCGTTGTGCCAGATGTATCGCGTCAGTTGTTGCAGCATATCATCCCCTTTCATAGGTCCTCTCACGCACTCCGGAATGACATCCGCGCAAGAAAGAACCGCCTCGGACGATCCGAAGGCGGTTCCTGCTCTCGCTCACACAAGGCGTTCTGCTCCACAGATTCTGCGCGGAAGGGAGCCGATCGCCCCCTTCCGCCTGATCACTCGTTGAGCTCGCTGAGGTTCTCCTCCAGCGAAGACTCTTCGGCGATCGTGACACCGATATCCTTGAGCAACTCCTCGCGCTCCTCCTCCGACGGCAGGGCGACTTCCGCCTCCTCGGCCACGCGATCCACCGGGATGCGGATGTTGCGGTAGTACTTCATTCCCGTCCCGGCCGGGATCAAGCGACCGACGATGACGTTCTCCTTGAGCCCGCGCAGGAAATCAATGCGTCCGCTGACGGCCGCTTCCGTGAGCACGCGGGTCGTCTCCTGGAAGGAGGCGGCGCTGATGAAGCTGTCGGTCGAGAGGCTCGCCTTCGTGATGCCGAGCAGAAGCGGTTCGGCTTGCGCCGGTCGGCCCCCCATCTTCACCACGCGCTCGTTCTCTTCTTGGAAGTGGAACCGATCCACCTGCTCATCGAGTACGAACTCGGTGTCTCCGGGATCCTTGATCCGCACCCAGCGGAGCATTTGCCGGACGATGACCTCGATATGCTTATCATTGATGGTGACCCCTTGCTGCCGGTAGACCTCCTGGATCTCGTTGACGAGATATTTCTGCACGGCCTCCACGCCGAGGATAGCGAGGATGTCATGTGGGTTCAGTGGCCCATCAATGAGCGGATCGCCGGCTTGCACGTAGTCGCCATCCTGCACGTTCAAGTGCACGCCACGCGGGATCGAGTACTCTCGGACTTCGCCATCGTCGCCGATGACCTGAACCTTCTGCACGCCGCGCTGAATACCGAGCACCTTCACACGGCCGGAGATCTCACTCATGACGGCCGTCTCACGCGGCTTGCGCGCCTCGAACAGCTCCACGACGCGCGGCAGACCGCCGACGATGTCCCTGGCCTTGGCCGTCTGACGCGGGATCTTCGCGATCACGTCGCCGGGAGCCACACGCACGCCCTCGGCCTCCTGAACGGCCTTATCCCGCCACTCCTCGCGCCGCTCCTCGCGCTTGCGCCGCCATTCGTCGAAATCGTTCACCAGCAGGATGGCGCGGATAGGCAGATGTTGGACCTTGACGAGTCGTCCGGTGTCGTCGCGAATCTCGATGCGCGGCTGCAGTTTCTCATCGAGCGACTCGATGACGAAGCGATAGGCCAAGCCCGTGACCTTATCCACCTCCTCGCGGAACGTCACGTTCTCCTGGAGATCGCGGAAGTGGACCGTCCCCTCCACGTCCGAGAGGATCGAGAAGGTGTACGGGTCCCATTCGACCAAGCGCTGATCGGGCTCCACCATATCGCCCTCGTTCACACGAAGGACGGCACCGTAGTTGACGGGATAGCTCTCGATCTCGCGCCCGCGATTATCCACAATGGCGAGGCGGCCGTTGCGATTCATGGCGATCAGCTCGCCGCGACGGTTGCGGATCGTCTTGAGGTTGATGAACTTGACCCGTCCGGCGCGCCGCGCTTCGTGCGAGGACTGCTCCTTGATGGCGCCGGCCGTCCCCCCGATGTGGAACGTTCGCATGGTCAGCTGCGTGCCCGGCTCGCCGATGGATTGCGCCGCCAGGATGCCCACGGCCTCGCCAATCTCGACCAGCTTCCCGGTGGCGAGGTTCCGCCCATAGCAGAGGACGCAGACCCCACGCCGCGATTCGCAGGTGAGCACCGAACGGATCTTCACCCGTTCGATCCCCGCGTTCTGAATCTCCGTGGCCGAGTCCTCGGTGATCTCCTCATTGGCCCGCACCAGGACGCTGCCGTCAATCGGATCAATGACGTCCTCCAATGCGACGCGTCCGATGATGCGCTCGCGCAACGGCTCGACGATCTCTCCGGCGTGGATGATCGCCTCGGCCCAGATACCTTTGACCGTGCCGCAGTCGTACTCGGTCACGATCACATCCTGCGCCACATCCACCAGGCGGCGGGTGAGATATCCCGAATCGGCCGTCTTCAGGGCCGTATCGGCCAAACCCTTACGCGCGCCGTGCGTCGAGATGAAGTACTGGAGCACGTTCAACCCCTCGCGGAAGTTAGCCAGAATCGGCGTCTCGATGATCTCTCCGGTCGGCTTGTTCATCAAGCCGCGCATGCCGGCCAACTGCCGAATCTGCTGCTTCGATCCCCGCGCGCCCGAATCGGCCATGACGATGAGTGGATTGGGCACCCCCGTCTCTCTCTCCCGGTGCTCCATTGCCTTGAACATCTCATCGGCGACTCTCTCGGCCACGTTCGACCAAATCTCGATCACCCGATTGTAGCGCTCGCCCGAAGTGATCACACCCTCTTTCACCTGCCTCTCGACGGCGAGCACTTCCTTCTGCGCTTGGCGGATCAATTCGGCCTTGGTCTCCGGCATAACGAGATCGTCGGTGCAGAGCGAGATGCCCGATTTCGTCGCATAGTAGAATCCGAGATCCTTCAAGTTGTCGAGCAATGCGATCGTCTTGGCGTGACCCAGGCGCAGGAAGCAGTAGCGCACGAGCGATTGCAGCCCGTTCTTCTTCATCAGGCCGTTGATGAAGGGCATGCCCTCGGGCAGATGCTGATTGAAGATGACGCGCCCGACAGTCGTATCAATGAGCCGACCTTGCACCTCGTAAACCGGGGCATTGACGACGTCCTGCGGATCGCGCTGCACCTCCAGCTCGATCAATCGCCCTTCGTAGCGGAGCTTGATCGGCGTTTGGACCTCGACGATCCCTTCCTCCAGCGCCAGCAGGACCTCCTCCATCGAGGCAAAGCGCATCCCTTCGCCGCGCGCGCCCGGCTTGCGACGGGTTAGGTAGTAGAGCCCGAGCACGATGTCCTGCGTGGGCACGGCGATCGGTTGGCCACTGGCGGGAGAGAGGATATTGTGACTGGAGAGCATGAGGATCGAGGCCTCGACTTGCGCTTCCGGCGACAGCGGCACATGCACGGCCATCTGGTCCCCATCGAAATCGGCGTTGAACGCCGTGCACACAAGCGGATGAATCTTGATGGCTTTCCCTTCAACCAGAATGGGCTTGAACGCCTGGATGCCCAGCCGATGCAGCGTCGGCGCACGATTGAGCAAGACGGGATGCTCGCGGATCACGTCCTCCAGGACGTCCCACACGATCGGATCCTGCTTCTCAACGATCTCCTTCGCCTGCTTGACCGTCGCCACATAGCCCTTCTTCTGCAAGAGGTGATAGATGAAGGGCTTGAACAACTCCAGGGCCATCTGCTTGGGCAAACCGCATTGGTGGAGTTTCAGCTCCGGCCCAATGACGATGACCGAGCGCCCACTGTAGTCCACACGCTTACCAAGCAAGTTCTGTCGGAAGCGCCCCTGCTTCCCCTTGAGCGAATCGGCGAGTGATTTGAGCGGCCGATTGTTCGCGCCCTTGATGACCCGCCCACGCCGTCCGTTGTCCAAGAGAGCATCCACGGCCTCCTGCAGCATGCGCTTCTCATTGCGCACGATGACCTCCGGCGCACGCAGCTCCAGGAGCTTCTGCAAGCGGTTGTTGCGATTGATCACGCGGCGATACAGCTCGTTCAGATCCGACGTGGCGAAGCGTCCGCCATCCAGAGGGACCAGCGGGCGCAACTCCGGCGGAATAACGGGCAGGACTTCCAGGATCATCCATTCGGGCCGATTCCCCGACTTACGGAACGAGTCCACGACCTTCAACCGCTTGGCGTATTTGAGCCGCTTCTGCTGCGAGGGATCAGTCTTCATCTTCTCGCGCAATTCGGCGGCGAGCGCTTCCAAGTCAACCTGCTGCAATAAGATGCGAATGGCCTCGGCTCCCATGCGGGCCACCTCCGGCCCGAACTTGCCCGGGAACTCCTGCGCGAGCTTCCGATACTGCTCCTCGTTGAGCAACTCCTTGGAGCGGATCGGCAAGCTGAGTCGCTCCAACTCCTCATTCGGCTTGATGACGATGTACGACTCGTAGTAGAGCACCTTCTCCAGATCGCGGAGACTCAGGTCCAGGAGCTGGCCGATGCGCGAGGGCAGGCTCTTGAAGAACCAGATGTGGGAGCAAGGAGCGGCCAGCTCGATATGCCCCATGCGCTCGCGCCGCACCCGACTCAAGGTGACCTCGACGCCGCATTTGTCGCAGATGACCCCGCGATACTTCGCCCGCTTGTACTTCCCGCACAAGCATTCGTAGTCGGCGATCGGGCCGAAGATACGGGCGCAGAAGAGCCCGTCCCGCTCCGGCTTATGCGTGCGGTAGTTGATCGTCTCGGGCTTGGTCACCTCGCCATGTGACCAGGAGCGGATCTTCTCGGGCGAGGCCAGCCCAATACGAATCGCTTCGAAATCGAGCGTGGTCGGTTCACGATCGAAGAAGCGCTTCGGAAACATACGCGCACTCCTTTCCGGAAGCTCGACGGCTTCCGATCACTCCTCCTCCTTGCCGGTCAACAACTCGACGTCCAGGCAGAGCCCTTGCAGCTCGCGCATCAGGACGCTGAAGGATTCGGGCACGCCCGGCTCGAAGTCATAGTTCCCGTTGACGATCCCCTCGTAGATGCGGGAGCGCCCGGCCACGTCGTCGGACTTGGCCGTGAGCAGCTCCTGCAACGTGTAGGCTGCTCCGTAGGCCTCCAGTGCCCAGACCTCCATCTCGCCAAAGCGCTGGCCGCCGAATTGTGCCTTCCCGCCCAGCGGCTGCTGCGTGATGAGCGAATAGGGACCGATCGCCCGCGCGTGAATCTTATCGTCCACAAGGTGCAGGAGTTTCATCATGTAGATGTAGCCGACGGTCACCGGCTCATCGAAGGGCTCCCCCGTCAGGCCATCGTAGAGGACCGTCTTCCCCATCACGTTCACTATCGGCGGCAACCCCTGCTCGCGCAACTGCGCATCGGCCTGCCGGAGCAAGTCCTTGATCTGCTCCTCACGCGCGCCGTCGAAGACGGGGGAGGAGAAATGCAAGCCGAGCACTTTCCCCGCCCATCCGAGATGCGTCTCCAGGAGCTGGCCGATGTTCATGCGCGAGGGCACGCCGAGCGGATTGAGCACGATCTCGACCGGCGTCCCATCGGGCAGGAAGGGCATGTCCTCTTCGGGCACGATCTTCGCGATGACGCCCTTGTTGCCGTGGCGCCCCGCCATCTTATCGCCGACCGAGAGCTTCCGCTTCATAGCGATGTAGACCTTCACGAGCTTGATCACGCCCGCTTGCAGTTCGTCGCCGCGCTTGAGCTTCTCGATCTTCTCCTGATAGAACTGCTTGAGCACAGCGATCTGCCGCTCGATGCGCGCCTCCAACTCTTTGACCTCGGCCATGATGTCGGCGCGTTCGAGCTGAATCTTCTTGAGCGCCGAATAGTCGAGCGACTCCAAGAAATCGCGGTTGAGGCGCGCCCCTTTCGCCGCCAACTTCTTCCGCCCCACGATGAGATCGGCCGCCAGGCGCTTCCCCTCCAACAGTTCGATGAGGCGCTTGTCGCGCTCCTCCTCCAGGATGCGAATCTCATCCTGCAGATCGCGCATGAGCCGCTCTTCCTGCGCATGTTCGATCTGCGCGCTGCGGGCATCCTTGGGCGCCCCACGTCGCGTGAAGATCTTCACGTCAATGACCGTCCCCTCAATGCCCGGTGGACACTTGAGCGAGGCATCGCGCACATCGGAGGCCTTCTCGCCGAAGATCGCCCGCAGCAACTTCTCCTCCGGCGTCAGCTGTCCCTCGCCCTTGGGCGTCACTTTCCCGACCAGGATCGAGCCCGGCTTGACGTAGGCCCCGATGCGGATGACGCCGCTCTCGTCCAAGTCCCGCAGCATGTACTCGGGGACATTCGGGATGTCGCGCGTGATCTCCTCAGGACCGAGCTTGGTCTCGCGCGCCTCGATCTCCAACTCTTCGATGTGGACGGACGTATACGCGTCGTCCTTGACGAGCTTCTCCGAGATCACAATCGCGTCCTCGAAGTTATATCCGCGCCAGGGCATGAAGGCGACCAAGACGTTGCGCCCCAGCGCCAGCTCGCCCTGATCCGTGCACGGGCCATCAGCGATGACCTCGCCGCGACGGACGCGCTGCCCGACCCGCACAATGGGCCGTTGATTGATGCAGGTGTTCTGATTCGATCGCTGGAACTTGACCAGCGGATAGATGTCCGCCGTCACCTCGCGCGAGAGGACATCACCGCCGACGCTCGTATCGGCGCGGATAATGATGCGTTCCGAATCCACGTAGTCCACGATCCCATCGCGCTTGGCGACGACCACCGCCCCCGAATCCTTGGCCACGACGGCCTCCATGCCCGTCCCCACAATCGGTGCCTCCGGACGCAACAGCGGCACCGCTTGCCGCTGCATGTTCGAGCCCATGAGCGCGCGGTTGGCGTCGTCATGCTCCAGGAAGGGGATGAGCGACGCCGCCACCGAGACCACCTGCTTTGGCGAGATGTCAATGAACTGCACCTCTTCGCGACCGACGGTGACGAACTCCCCACCTCGCCGCGCGATCACCCGATCGGGGAGGATGTATCCCTTCTCGTCCAGCTCGACGTTCGCCTGCGCGATCACATAGCGGGCTTCCTCCCATGCCGTCAGGTAGAACGGAGCGGGCTCGTACTCGGCCGGCCGCTTGCCCTCGGCCTGAAGCTGACGATTGACGCGATCGACCTTCTCCTTGGGCAGATGCTCCCCGATGCGGAAGGGGCTCTCCCCCGGATTGAGAATGCGCACGTAATCCACGACGCGCCCGTTCTCCACCTTCCGATAAGGGGCTTCGATGAAGCCGAACTCGTTGACGCGCGCGTAGCAGGCGAGGCTGGAGATGAGCCCAATATTGGGCCCTTCCGGCGTCTCGATCGGGCAGATGCGCCCGTAGTGTGTCGGATGCACGTCACGCACTTCGAATCCGGCACGCTCGCGCGAGAGACCGCCCGGTCCCAGAGCCGAGAGGCGCCGCTTGTGCGTGATCTCCGCCAGCGGATTCGTCTGATCCATGAACTGCGAGAGCTGGCTCGACCCGAAGAACTCCTTGAGCGCCGCCATCACGGGTTTGGCGTTGACGAGATCGCGCGGCATGGCCGTCTGCAGCTCCGCGTGGATGGACATCTTCTCCTTGATCGCCCGCTCCATCCGCACCAGGCCCACGCGGAATTGATTCTCCAACAGCTCCCCGACTGGACGCACGCGCCGATTCCCCAGATGATCGCGATCGTCCACTTCGCCGAGGTCCTTCCGCAGCTTGAAGAGATACCGGACGACATCGAAGAAGTCTTGCGGCGAGAGCGTCAGATCGTCGAGCCGATGGCGCTCCGGATACCCCATCTTGATGTTGAACTTCAAGCGCCCGACGCGCGAGAAATCGAACTTCCGCGGATCGAAGAACATCCCCTCGAACAAGCGCCAGGAGTTGAGGAGCGTCGGGGGATCGCCAGGCCGCATCTTGCGATAGATCTCCAGGAGCGCCTCAGCCGGCGTGCGCGCCGGATCTTTCTTCAAAGTCTGACTCAACGTGCTCCCGATCTCATCGCGTTCCGGGAAGAAGAGATCGAACTCTGTGATGCCGCCGCTCATCACGTTGGAGAGCCCCTGAGGGGTGACCGGCGTGTTCGCTTCGGCGCGCACCTCGCCCGCCGCGTCCACGAGATCAGCGATGAAGTGCGCTCCCGCTGCCTCCAAATCGGCGATCGAGATCTCAACCTCGCGCACCTTCGCCGCCAGCAACTGCCGATAGAGCGCCGTCGTGATCTTCCGCCCAGCCCGCACCAGCACTTCGCCCGTGCGCGGAGACACGACGTCCTGCGTCGGACGCGGCTCGAAGAGCTTCAAGACGGCCTGCTCCGGATGCGCCTCGTTCCGAAGCCGCCAATAGAGCTTGCCGTCGCGCACGACGAAGCTCTCCCATTCGTAGAACTGACGCAGCAGCTCTTCATCCGTGAAGCGCGCGTTCACGATCGTGCTCTTGAGCAACTCCTCATCCTCGCGCAAGGCCGCCATGTCGTGCTGGAGCGGCAAGCCGAGCGCCCGCAAGAACGTCGTCCCCACGATCTTCCGCTTCTTGTCGATGCGCACGTAGAGGATGCTCTTGGCATCGTACTCGAACTCGACCCATGCGCCGCGATTCGGGATGATCTTGCCCAAGTACGAATGGATCGTCGGCTTCTCGAAGTAGACGCCCGGACTCCGATGCAGCTGCGAGACGATGACCCGCTCCGTCCCGTTGATGATGAACGTCCCGTTCTCGGTCATGAGCGGGATCTCGCCGAAGTAGACCTCCTCCTCCTTGATGTCGCGCACTTGTCGACGACCGGTCGCCTCGTCCACATCGAAGATCGTCAGGCGGAACTTCACCTTCATCGGCACGGCATAGGTCATGCCCCGCTCGCGACACTCCTCGACGTCGTACTTCAGCTTGAGCCCTACCGGCTCGCCGCAGTGCGAGCAGAGGTTGAGGACGTTCGGGTTGAGCGTCCCACACTGCTGGCAGAGGACGTCCTCGGTCGAGAACGGGTTCAGCCGGATGAGGGCGCCGCACTGCCGACAACTCGAGCGCAAGTGCCGCAGCCCCTCCAGCTGACCGCACTTGCAGCGCCAGGTCCCGATGGAGTACTCCACGAAATCCAACTGCGCCGTCCCGCGATAATCCGTGATCGGGAAGACCGAGAGGAACACAGCCTGCAAGCCCACGGTCGGATCGCGTTCCTCCGGCAATCGGTCCATCTGCATGAACCGATCGTAAGACTGACGCTGCAGTTCGATGAGATTCGGGATCGCGATCGCGGTCTTGATCCGCGAAAAATCGACCCGTTGACGCCGCTGCGGATATGGTGCGGACATAGCCCTCTTCTCCTCACCTGCCGATCAGAACGATCGGCTTCGTTTCACTCCTTCGCCGCGCCATGGCGCGGCAGACAAAGCGCCAATAGAACGGCGCTCGCGCACCAGCCCTGCGCGTGAGCGCGCATTCCCTCTCCGCCCACGTCTCCTCCGGATGGGTCTTGATCAAGGGAATTCGCGCATCGGTCGTCCGAATAGCCCTCGGCGACCTCATTTGACTTCGACCTTGGCGCCCGCCTCCTCGAGCTTCTTCTTAATGGCCTCGGCCTCTTCCTTCGAGACGCCTTCCTTAATGGGCTTGGGCGCCCCTTCGACGAGGTCCTTTGCTTCCTTCAACCCGAGACTGGTCAATTCGCGAACGACTTTGATGACGTTGATCTTCTTGGCCGGATCGACCGCCGCCAGGATGACGTCGAACTCCGTCTTCTCCTCGACGGCGGGCGCGGCCGCCGCCGGGGCTCCCGGCACGGCCGGCCCGGCGACGACGGTCGCCGCGGCCGCCGAGACGCCGAACTTCTCCTCCATGAGCTTCACCAACTCCGCGGCTTCCAACAACGTCAATCCCGCAATCTGTTCGACGATCGCCTGCAATTTCTCACTCACGTTCGTATCCCCTCCCTGGAGATGTCGCGATGACCGGTCATGAACCGGCCTCTTGTTTCTGATCCCGAATCTGGCTGAGGACGACCACGAGATTTCGAGCCACGCCGGTGATCGCCGCCATCAAGGCGCGCGTGGGCGCCTGGATGAGGAACAGGATCTGGCTCATCAGCTCCGCGCGCGAGGGCAAGGTCGCAATGACCGGGATCTGCGGCGCTTCGACCACCGTCCCTTCGACCAGCGCCGCCTTGAATTGGACCTGCGCGTTCTCCTTGGCGAACTCCGTGAGCGCGCGAACGAGAGCCACCGGATCCTCCTTGCTGAGCGCGATGGCCGTCATCCCGCGAAAATACTCGCTGAGCCGCTCGACGGGCGTCCCCCGTGCGGCCAGCCGCGCCAGCGTATTCTTCACAACGCGGAAGCGCGCGTTCGCCTTCTCCAGCCTTCGCCGCAACTCCCAATCCTTGGTGACCGTCAGCCCCTGCGTGCTCAGCAGGACGATCGTCGGCGTCTCCCGAAACACCTGCGCGAGCCACTCCAGCTCCGCCTGTCGCTGTTGCCGAGTCTTCATCGCTCCCCCCTTACGGCCATCCGCTCACATCGAGCTTCACGCCCGGACTCATCGTCGAGGAGACCGCGATCCCCTTAATGTACTTCCCCTTAGCCGACGCCGGACGCGCTCCGACGACAGCCTCAATGAGCGCGCGAGCATTCTCGACGAGCTTAGGCGTCTCAAACGAGAGCTTGCCGATCGGCGCATGCACGACACCCGTCTTGTCCACCCGGAATTCGATCCGCCCAGCCTTCACCTCGCGCACAGCCGTCTTCACGTCGAAGGTGACCGTCCCCGTCTTCGGGTTCGGCATCAGGCCACGCGGACCCAGGATCTTGCCCAGCGGCCCGACCAACCGCATCATGTCCGGCGTCGCGATCAAGGCATCGAATTCCAGCCATCCCTCCTTGATCCGCGCCACCAAATCCTCCCCGCCGACGAGATCCGCTCCCGCCTCTTCCGCCTCCCTCATCTTCTCCCCGGAAGCGATCACAGCCACGCGCTTGCTCTTTCCCAAACCGTGCGGCAGGACGACCGTCCCGCGCACCATCTGGTCGGCCTTCCGCGGATCCACATTGAGCTGAATGGCCACCTCAACCGTCTCATCGAAGCGCGCGAAGGCGATCCGCTTGATCAACTCGATCGCCTCCTCCAGACCATACGCTCGCGCGCGATCCACCTGCGCTAGTGCCGCCGCGTACTTCTTCCCCCCCATCATCTCCTCCCTACGACTCCACGATCTCCAACCCCATGTTCCGCGCCGTCCCCATGATGATGCGAATCGCCGCCTCCAGCGACGTCGCGTTCAAATCCGAGAGCTTCGTCCGCGCGATCTCCTCGATCTGCTTCATCGTCACGCGGCCGACCTTCTGCCGATTCGGCTGCGACGACCCCTTCTCGATCCCCGCCGCCTTCTTCAACAGATCCGCCGCCGGCGGCGTCTTGGTCACGAACGTGAACGACCGATCCGAATAGACCGTCACCACCACCGGGATGTTCACGTCGCCCATATTCGCCGTCCGGGCGTTGAACTGCTTGCAGAATTCCATGAGGTTGATCCCATGCGGCCCGAGCGACGTCCCCACCGGCGGGGCCGGCGTCGCTCGCCCCGCCGGAATCTGCAACTTCACCTGTGCGACGACCTTTTTCGCCATATCATTCCTCTTCCGCGAAGGTCACCTTCTCCACCTGTAGGAAATTCAGCTCGACCGGCGTCGAGCGCCCGAAGATCGTCACCATCACCTTCAGCGTGTTCTTATCCGGATTCACCTCGTCCACCTTCCCCATGAATCCCGTGAACGGGCCGTCCATGATCTTGACCATCTCGCCCGGCACAAACATGTGCTTGGGCTTCGGCTTATCCGCCGTGAGCGAGACATGATGGATGATCTCCTCGACCTCCTCCTCCGTCAGCGGCGTCGGATGCTGCCCGCCGACGAATCCCGTGACCTTCGGCGTGTACCGCACCACTTGCCACGCCTTCTCGGAGATCTCCCCGCGCTCGTTGGTCTCAATCTGCACGAGCACATACCCGGGGAAGATCATCTTCTCCGACTCGATGCGACGCCCGCCCCGCAGCTCCACGACCTTCTCCGTCGGCACAAGCACATCGGTGATCTCCTTCTCCATGCCGAAGGCCCGAACGCGATTCTTCAGACTCTCGCATACCTTATGCTCATGTCCGGAATACGTATGGATGATGAACCACCGCTTCGGCATCGCTTATCGTGCGGCGTACTCGAAGAGTTTATTGACCAAATAGCCCAACACCCAGTTCGTGCCGTAGAGGAAGAAACCGAAGAAGAACACGACGATCAGGACGACAACCGTCTGGGCATAGACCTCTTTCCACGTCGGCCAGGAGACTTTCTGCAACTCCAGCTTCACGTCCTCGTAGAACTGCCGCGCCGCGCGCGCCTTCGCCACCACCCAAGAGCTCGCGCGAACCGGCAACCCAAGAATCCACTGCCCCCCTCGTACGATCCAGTTCGGCTCCGCCGCGAGCGGCTTCTTCTCTATCCCTTCAGCGACCTTCGCCATACGCCACCGAGAATGGGTGTGGCAGGGGTAGCAGGATTCGAACCTGCCCTTGCGGTTTTGGAGACCGCCGTGCTATCCGCTGACACCATACCCCTGCCGCATCATTTCGTCTCCCGATGGAGCGTGTGCCGTCGGCACACGCGACAGAATTTCCGAAACTCCAGCCGCTTGGTCGTCTTCTTCTTGTTCTTGGTCGTCGAGTAATTCCTCGACTTGCACTCAGAACACTGCAAGATGACGATCTCGCGCGGCATGCCTTCACTCCAGGATTTCGGTGATGGTGCCGGCGCCGACGGTTCGGCCTCCTTCTCGGATGGCGAAGCGCAGCCCCTTCTCCAGGGCGATGGGGGTGATCAGCTCCACCTCCAGATTCACATTGTCCCCCGGCATCACCATCTC
>CALHAI010000015.1 GCA_937934295.1 uncultured Blastocatellia bacterium | reverse complement strand
GGGTGCTCTTCCCCGGCGGTAAGAAGATGAAGGAAGTTGGAAAACCTCCGACCTCTGAACGTGGGTTATCTCCATGGCGAAGGGGAAACGAGACAGAACGGGACGACCTTAAGGGTGGCGATCTCCTTCGGGCCGCAGTATGGGCCGGTGACCGCCTTTCAAGTGCAGGAAGCCATCCCGAGGGCCAAGATGAACGGCTACCCGATCCTCATCTTTGCCGGCTTCAGTTTCGACCCCGAAGCCCAGGTGCTCATTCCGAAGGCGCCAGCAGCGGGATTGCAGGTTCATTGAGAAGGGAGCAAGGCAGCCGCGGGCGAAGGGAGCCGGACGTGAAACGCCTGGGAACAGCAGACGTTATGCGGGAAGACGGCGACTCATGGCGGGCGGACGCATAGGTGATCCGAGCCCCTTTTATGCCGAAGAGGCCGTCGGGCAGGAGCAAGATCGTTTCCGACTTCCATTTCTCCCCGAGAGATGAAAAAATCCAGATGCCGCAGGCGCAAGGAGCTTGCGCGACATCGAGGCAAAGGAGGGAGCAATGATGAATGGACGAATCCGAAATAGTGTCGTCGCGGTCTTTTTCCTCGTCTTCGCCTTAACTTTGGCTGTTCCCGCTCAGGAAAAGGCGCTCACGCCGGAATTGATTTTGAGCATTCGGTTCATCACCGATGTACAACTGTCACCCGATGGGCGGCAAGTCGCTTTTCAAGTCACCCGTGCCCGGCGCGATGATGAGGGACCAGGGCCGGCCCTGAGCGAGATCTGGATCATGCCGACCTCGGGCGGCGAGCCGCGTCGCTTCACCTACAACGACAAGAGCGATCGTGCGCCGCAGTGGTCGCCCGATGGACATTGGATTGCTTTCCTCTCACAGCGGTGGGCTTCGCCGCACACGCAGATCTACCTCATCCCTGTCGATGGAGGCGAGGCGCGTCCGCTGACGAAGGCCGAGAATTCCGTTCAGGCCTTTCGCTGGTCACCCGATGGCCGTCGCATCGCCTACACGGTCACCGATCCGAAGACGAAGGAGGAGCAACAAGCCGAACGCGAAGGTCGAGACTGGATCGTCGCCGACCGCAACTATAAACACACGCGCCTCTACGTCGTGGACGTTCAAACGGGCGAAAGCCGCTTGGTCACGCGAAGCGATCTCACCGTGCACGATTTCGATTGGTCGCCCGATGGCCGAGAGTTCATCCTGGCGGCAGCGGACACGCCGCTTGTGGATGATTCCTTCATGCGGGTGAAGCTCATGCGCGTCCCGGCCGACGGCGGCGAGCCGCAATTGTTCGTCAAGACCGAAGGGAAGCTCACGCATCCGCGCTGGTCGCCTGATGGGCGTTGGATTGCCTGGCTCGGCGCGACCTCGATGGACGATCCCTATGCCGGAAGCGTCTTCGTCGTGCCGTCCACAGGCGGCACGCCGGAGAATCTGCTGGCCGGCTATGAGGGCACGGCCGTCTGGTTGGGGTGGCTGCCGGGCGCGCCGAGCACGATCGTCTTCACGAGCATCGAGCGGCAATCGAATGCCATGTATACGATCGCGCTGCCCGAACGTCGGCGCGAGCGGCTCTCCGATCAACCGATCATTTACGGCTCGGCGCCCAGCTTCAGCCGCGACGGGCGGCAAATGGCCATGGCGGCCAACACGCCGCGACATCCCAACGAGATCTTCTTCGGCGCGACCGGCGATCGTCCTCTCACGCGGCTGACGACGTTCAACCCCCAGTTGGCCGATGTACGGCTCGGTGAACAGGAAGTTGTGCGCTGGAAGAGCGTGGACGGTTGGGAGATCGAAGGCGTCTTGGTCAAACCGGTCGGCTATCAACCGGGCCGTCGGTATCCACTGGTGGTGCAACCGCACGGCGGACCGGAATCGGCGGACCTCAACGGCTGGCTCGGGAGTTATTCTCGGTGGGGCCAGATGCTCGCCGGACGCGGCTTCGCCGTCTTCTATCCCAACTATCGCGGCAGCATCGGACGGGGTGTCGCCTTCGCCAAGGCCAATCATCGCGACCTCATGGGGCGTGAGTTCGACGACATACTGAGCGGGATTGATCATCTCGTTCAGATCGGTTTGGCCGATCCCAATCGCGTCGGCATCGGCGGTGGGAGCTACGGCGGATACACCTCGGCCTGGGCCGCGACCTTTGCGAGTCATCGGTTCAAGGCCGCCGTCGTCTGGATGGGCATCACCAACTGGTACAGCATGACGGGCACTTCGGACATCTTCTGGGAGAATTCGACCGTCCACTGGAATGCCATCATGTACGAGAACTTCGCTCTCTACTGGGAACGCTCGCCGATCGCACACATTGCTAAAGCGCAAACGCCCACGCTCCTCATTCACGGCGCTGCCGATCAGCGCGTGCCCATTGGCCAGTCGCAGGAGCTTTATACGGCGCTCAAGTGGAAGGGGGTGCCCGTCGAGTTCGTCACCTATCCGCGCGAGGGCCATGGCGTGGCCGAGCGAGCGCACCAGCACGACTTCATGATGCGGGTCATCGGCTGGTTCGAGAAGTATCTCAAATAGCCGTCGGCCTCCAGCACCGACCAAGCGGGTGCCGTCTGTGCACACGCAGCGAGGGTGTATGGGGTCTGTGGGAGAACAGCAGATTGAGCGAAGGAGCAGCTTCTGCTGTTACTGCCGGCAAAACGCGGATGAGGGAGTTATGAGCGTGCCGCCGGCCAAAAGCGTGAGGCGGGACTTTTCGCTCACGTCCCTATCGGTCAACCGAGGGTTTTTATGAGTGAAGCGGGCCATCGGATGAGTCTCTCTAAACGAGGCGCATAGACACGGAGGGACTTTTCCCGCACACTCGGCGGATCGCCTACGAGGGCCGTGCGCCCTTGTACCCGTTGGGTTGGGTGCGGGTCGAACCGAAAGGAGGTCGAGGATGAGCGCAACGGCTGTGATCATCACCGTCGGCGGGACGGCTGGTCCCATTGTGAAAGCCGTCGAAGAAGCGCATGCTGAGACCACTGACGTCACCGTGTTCCTCCTCTACGGGCGTTCGTTTCCAGGACAAAAGCCGTCTCCTTTTGACGTCGTGGCTGAAGCGCAGCGAGCGTGCGAAGCGCGGGGAATTCCCGTGCGCATCCATGAGGTGACCGATCCCGAAGACATTAACGTGTGCCTCGATGAAGCGCGTCGCCTCTTCCGCGAAGTGAGCGGGGCCGAGCGCATCATTGTTAATTTCACCGGAGGGACGAAGCCGCTGTCGGCAGCCGTCGTTCACGCGGCGCTCACGGCCGAGCTTTCCGGCGCGCTCGTGCTCGATTACACCGGTGGGGCCAGGCGCGATGAGCACGGGCGAGTCGTCCCGGAGGCGATGCGCGTCGTTCGATCGGGGCGAACGGCCACCGAACAGCGGCTTCAGCAAGCATTGCAAAGCGCGCAGCGATCGAATTATCGAGAGGCGCGGTTCCATTGCCAAATGCTCCCCGATCGTGGTCGTGCGGGGTTCGTCAAGCAAGCCATCGAGGCCCTCTTTCTTTGGGACGAATTCGACTATGAGAGCAGTCACGGCATTGTCCAGCGCCTTCAGGGATGGGCTCGGGCGCTCGAAGACGATCCGCTGATCGCACCCCTGGCCCAGCTCTTCATTCGCCTCCGCGAGCCGAGCCAGCATCTGAAGCGGTTGCTCCCCGCCTTACGGAGGGCGCAGGAAGGAGAGACGCTGGAAGTGAGCGCGCACGATGACCTCTCTTTACTCGTCGCCGATATTTTGGAGAATAGTCGCCGCCGCTTGGAGGAAGAGCGACTGACCGAGAGCGTGCTCCGCGCCTATCGCGCCATCGAGAGCGCCGTGCAGGTGCAATTGCTCCGCCTGGGACTGAACCCGTGGCATCCTCAATGGGATGCCCTCCCGGAGAACGTTCGAGTGCGCTTCCTCGAGCTTCTGAACGCCACGCGGGAGCCTTCACACCTCACCCTCTCGACAGGGCTTGCGCTGCTGGACGCGCTCGGGCAATCCCTGGATGCGGAAATGCGCAAACGGCTGATGGATGTACAACAGGCGCGCAATTTCTCGTATCTGGAACACGGCTATCTCCGCTGCGACCGACAACGCGCCGAGCGAGTGCAGGAATATGCCGGTGTGATCTGTGAGGCGATCCTGAATATGTCCCTGGCCGAACAACGGCACAAAGTGCGCCATCGCTGGGAGTGAGGCGTTTTCGCCTGTCGGGATCGGGCGCTTGTGTTCGGACACCTGCGAGGCGCTCGAAAGAAGGAGATGTTCACCGAGTTGTCGGCGCAGCTTATGCCATTCTCGGCCATCCTTGGAGAGCCGCGGGCGCGCTTCGGGTGAGCGCGCGAACTCTTACGCGTCGAGGATCACCTATGGTTCACCAACGAGAACGAAGCCAACGATCTCTCACGCGGTCGCGAAGACGCCACGATGTCCGCCATATCTTCGTGGCCGTACTGGGCCAGACGCCGCAGATCGTCACCGAGACGCTCTATGCGCTCATGGTCGAGCGGCGCATCCCCATCTCCGAGGTCTTCGTCATCACGACGCGTGTGGGAGCCCAGCGGGCGCGGCGCGATCTGCTTGATCCCGAGACCGGCCAGTTCTTCGCCTTCTGCCGCGAGTATGGCCTGGATCCCGGAGCCATCGCCTTCGATGAGAAACACATCCTGACGATAAAGATGCTGGCCTCAAAACGGGTTCGACCATCCAAAGGGGCCGCAGCAAGGCCGAACCAACAGGCCGATCTTGAGCTGGAGGATATTCGCACTGTGGAGGACAATCGCTGCCTGGCCGAGCAGCTTCTGGGCATCATCCGGCGGCTCACCGAAGATCCGAATACGGTCGTGCACGGCTCGATTGCTGGAGGCCGTAAGACGATGTCGGCCTATATGCTTTTGGCCTTCTCGCTCTATGGCCGCGAGAAAGACCGGCTCTATCACGTGCTGGTGCCGCCGCCGTTCGAGAACAATCCGCAATTTTTCTTCCCCCCGCGGCGGGAGCGAGTGATCGGGATCGGCGTCGGTCAGGTCGCCTCCACGCGCGAGGCCCGAATTGATCTGGCCGAGATTCCGTTTGTGCGGCTGCGGCCCTGGGTCCTCAAAGAGAAGGGGGTACAGAAGACGATCGAGCAGCAGATCCGCATCGTGCAGCGCCAGTTAAACCTCCGGGCTCCAGAATGGGAATCGCTCGTCATAGACTACCGAATGCGGCAAGCGCGATGGGGCGACCGCACGCTGCCCATAAGCGGCGTGAAACTGGCGCTATTGGCCTACTTCGCCGAGCGCCGCGCCGATCATCTCCGCCACGCCCGCGGGCGAAAGGCCCACGATCTCTGCCCACTGTGCTTTCAAGGCTTCAGCGATTTCGATCTCAACCGCTACAGAACCCTGTATCAACATTTCGTCTCTCAGCAAGTGCAGAAGATCGAGCTTGGGCCTGACCTGTTCCTGAGCTACCGGTCGAAACTCAATCGCGTGCTCGCGCGCGAGGGACTCCCTCGGGAGTTGCAGATCGTCAACATCAGCGCGACCCCACGTCATGCCCGCTATGGGCTTCGGCTCGAACCGCGTCGCATTCGATTGGACTTCCGACCACAGTGAGCCTGAGATCGCAGGCGATCCGAACCTCGCCCTGAGCGAGGCGGAGCGAGCCCGAGGCCCATCCGGTCGCCGTTCGCATGCGGGGCCGCTCGCTCACGCCGACTCGCCTCTGGCGTGCGGCTTCACAGACTGCCCCCTGGTGGCGCCAGCGTCGGGTTTGCAACCTTTCGGCAAGGTGTTTCCCTCTTTCCCCAGCCCATGCCTTGCCCTAAGATAACCCCCTATGATGAACGCAACAAAAGTGCACATCTCGCGCCATGCGGCCCAGCGGTTGGCCCAGCGCGGGATCTCGCTTGAGGATGTGCATCTGGTGTTGCGGCTTGGGCGAAAGCTCCACCGCACGGGAGCGACCTTCTATTTCTTCGGACGACGCCAAATTCCGCGCGGATTAGAACGCGAGCTAGAACGCCTGGTGGGAACGACGCTCATTGTGAGCGACGGACGCCTGATCACCGCTTATCACAACAAGCGGGCCATCGCTGTGATCAAGAAAAAGTCCAAGCGCCGCAGGAAGCTCTCACCCATTCTTGGGATGCCTCTTGAGACCGACCCTTGGAGACGCTGCGCCTGAAGCGGCAGCCTGAATTCCCGGTCGAGGGCCCATATTCGTTTCGGATCGGGCCCTCGCACCGGCTAGGGGATGAGCGATGAGCTCGCTCTATCTCGTGGAACAGGGGCTTCTCATCCGACAAAACGGCGAGCGCCTGATCCTCTACCGCGATAAGGCGCCGATCGCCGAGGTTCCGCTCATGAAGATCGAGCGCGTCGTCGTCTTCGGTCACGTTCATCTGACGACGGGAGCGATCTCAGCGCTCTTGCGCCACGGGATTGACACGACGTTCCTCTCCTGGCACGGACGGCTCAAAGGCCGCTTGGTCGCCTTAGAATCGAAGAACATTCCGCTGCGGTTGAAGCAGTATGAGCGTGCCCGTGATGAAGCTTTCGCCTGCGAACTGGCGCGTCGAATCGTCCGCGCGAAGGTCCACTCGTCCTTACGCGTGCTCCTGCGGTATCAGCGCAATCATCCCGAGTGGTCGGCTCCTGAGGCGATCGCCCAACTCGAGCGCACGCTCCAGACCCTCGAACAGCCGCAGACGTTGCCAAGCCTTCGCGGCCTCGAAGGGCAGGCCGCCGCCGCTTATTTTCAGGCCTACGGAAACATGTTCCGGCGCTCCCTCCGGTTTCACAAGCGCTCGCGCCGTCCTCCCCGAGATCCGGTCAATGCCGCCCTCTCGCTCGGCTATTCGCTGCTCTTCGGCGAAGCTGTGGCCTTCGTCTCCTCGGTCGGCTTCGATCCGTACCTCGGATTCCTTCACGCTCCCGAATACGGGCGCTGCAGCCTCGCGCTCGATCTCATGGAAGAATTCCGCGCCGCCATCGTCGACCGGCTCGTGTTGACGCTCTTCAATACCGAGGTCCTGGTACCCGCTTATTTCACGACCTCCGAGAATGCCGGTGTCTGGTTTGTGCCTGAGGCGAAAAAGCGCTTCCTCCGCGAATACGAGGAGACGATGCAACGCGCTTTCATCTCCCGTCACACGGGTCACCGCACGACCTTCCGTCGGCTTCTGCTCGAACAGGCGGAGCATCTGGCGCGCGCCCTCCTTCATGGCGAGGAATATAGGCCTTACGTCGCCGAGCCCTGACCATGCCTATCAAGCGCGTTATGTTCTACATCATCAGCTACGATATCAGCGATGATAAGCGACGCGTCCGGCTCGCCGAGATCCTCAAGGACTTCGGCACGCGGGTTCAATATAGCGTCTTCGAATGCCTGTTGACGGAGGATCAGTTCCTCGTGCTTCTTCAACGGTTGCGGTCCCATATTGACCCGGCGACCGATAGCTTGCGTTGCTATCGGCTTTGTCAGGGGTGTGTCGAAGAGATCATCGTCGAAGGTCGGGGCGATGTCACGCGGGAGGAAAACGTCTACATCTGGTGAGCCGATTGCCGGAGAAATGTCCTTGACTTTTTAGCCGAATTGGGGTAGAAGAAAGTGCTGTTTGAAGATCAACCCGATGTTTGACAATCTGCCTGAGTCCTGGATCAGGCGGGGGGAATGGGGGTTATCACGAGATGGCTAAGATGGGCGCAGACAACGGATTAGGCGGAAGAATAGCCTTCTCTAAAGGTCCGATTGGCGGGCCGACTCAGCGGGGGTGACAGGGGTTATCACTTTCAGCCCTCTAACCTCTTGAACCGCTGAGACTAAAATCCTGGGGGACAGAAACCAGGACTCGCTTCAAAGAGGATTGCGACGCGATGCCCTCGGTGTGGGCTATACCGAGAGGATGGCCGACAGAAACCAGGACTCGCTTCAAAGAGGATTGCGACCGAAGAACCCAAGCTCGATCATGTCTTCGACGTCTCCGACAGAAACCAGGACTCGCTTCAAAGAGGATTGCGACA
>CALHAI010000014.1 GCA_937934295.1 uncultured Blastocatellia bacterium | reverse complement strand
CTGAGCCCTCTGGTCACTTCGAGTGGCTCTCGTTGGAGCAGCTCTGACATCCCCTCAGGACAAGGCTCCCAGGACTGCCCCGGCTTGAAAACCCCATCTCTCCTTGCGCCCTCGCCCCCTCAGTGAGAGCACAAAGGCCCTATAAAAAAGAATGGTCGGGACGACTGGATTTGAACCAGCGACCTCTTGCACCCCAAGCAAGCGCGCTAACCAGGCTGCGCCACGTCCCGACCCGTCTTCACGACTTTGGGGAAGTTATTATATCACTTTGGCTCAGCATTGCCAACAGCTCTTCTAGCCCGCGCTTGACGTCGTGAAGGACTTGGTAAACTCTTGGAGAGACTGACGGCGTTGGGCCTTCGCCTGCGCCCTCTGTCGCGTCGGACGGTGTCTCCGAGGATAAGAGCTTGAATCGCGATTCGGCGGCCAAGCGCTTTCGCGCGCCGGCGATCGTGAACTTGTCCTCGTAAAGCAGCTTCTTGATTCGCAGGATCAGCTCGATATCACGTCGTTTGTAGACGCGCTGCCCCGCGCGATTCTTCTCCGGAGCCAATTGCGGGAACTCCGTCTCCCAATAGCGCAAGACATGGGGCTGAACACCCGTGATCTCACAAACCTCACCGATCTTGAAATAAAGCTTATCTGGAATGGCCTTCACCGGCTGCATACGCTTTTTCCCTCCCTCAAGGCCTCCCGTCATGGAATGCTCAACCTCATGCCTGCAGCGCTCGGGCGGGTCGAAAGATCAGGACGCGCGTGGCCGGTTTCCTCCCACCCGATGGTGGGCGTCCTCGATGCGATGTGCGTTCGACGACCTCCATCACCCCTACGCGTCCCAGGCAGACTTTATATCCTTGAACTAGCCGGCTCTTAATGATCTCCAGAATCAGGTCCACAAGAGCCACCGCTTGCCGCGTTGAAAGTCCACCATGCCGATTGTAGATCGCTCGTGCGATGTCGGCTTTCGTCATCGTCGCTCGTCCTCACATCAGCACTATCTTACGGCTTTCCCGGTGGTCTGTCAATGATCTGCCTAGAGAGGACCAAAGTCCGGCTTAGGGATCGCGCTTGACCCTATGTTGGGACCTCGGATAGCCTTAGCCCAGGCTACGGGATGCGGCGGAAAGGATTGACGTTCATGTTCTGGCTGCTTCTGGCCGCGGGGCTTCTCGGCGTCTTCTGGTATCGACTCGATTGGCCTTTGGTCACAGAGAGCCTGCGGCGTATGCACGTAGCCCTAGTCCTTTTAGCCATTGTCCTGATCCTGATGACCTACCTGACGCGAGCGCTTCGATGGCGGGTCTTTTTGGCTGCTGTGGGATCGCCCACCTTAGGGAATGCCCTGGCCGCGACCGTGATCGGCTTCTCCATGATCTTCGTGCTTGGACGTATTGGGGAGGCGACGCGCCCTCTGGTTCTCAGCTTACGCGAGCGGATCCGCCCAAGCGCCACTCTCGCGACGATCCTCATCGAACGCCTTTGCGACATGATTACAGTGGCCGTCGCATTCGCTGTGAGCCTCCTTTTCATCTCCGGCCCAGGCGGCTCGCGCGAGCCGTTCACGGTGCTCGGGCCCTTTGGAGAGGCCGCTCTTTTGCTCTCGGTCTTGGGTGTGATGGGCCTTTTGGTCTTTCGCTTTCGAGCCGAAGGGGTTCTGGAGGTGCTGGAACGGCGTTCCCGATGGATTTCGGAGAAACTCCGTCGGCCTATCCTCAACCTCTTCCGTCACCTGGCGGATGGTCTTTCAATTCTGCATGATGTCCGGGCCTTGGCCCGCACGGTGGCCTATACGCTCGCGACGTGGGGGCTTGTGGCGGCGAGCTTCTGGTTGGTCGCACGGGCTTTTGACTTGCACTTGACAGTCGCTTCCGTCATATTTGTCATCGGCTTCGCGATGGTGGGCTCTCTAGTGCCGACGCCTGGAGGGTCTGCCGGAGCGTTCCATACGACGACGATGCTGGGATTGATGTGGCTTGGCATCGAGAGGAATGCGGCGGCGAGCATGGCGTTGATCATGCACGCGGTGAGCTTCGGACCGGCTCTCTTGGTAAGCCCGTATTTCCTCCGGCGCGGAGGATTCTCCTGGGCGACCCTACGCGAGCTGGCTCTGGCCGAAGTGACGCCCGCCGAGCCCCCCCTTGGGAGAGACCGAAGTGGGCAGGAGAGCCCAAACGACCGGCATGGGCCGATACTGACTCAGGGCGTATGAAGTGCCCATTTTGCGGACACCTTGAAGATCGCGTGGTGGATTCGCGGGAATCGCGCGAGGGCGATTCCATTCGGCGCCGACGCGAATGCCTCAAGTGCGGCCGCCGCTTCACCAGCTATGAGCGCATCGATGAGATCCCCTATATGGTCATCAAAAAAGATGGGCGGCGGGAACCGTTCGACCGGCAAAAGGTCCTCGCAGGGATCCTGAAAGCATGCGAGAAGCGGCCCATCCCGATGGCCAAGATCGAAGCCATTGTGGATGCCGTCGAATCGTACGTCCGCACCTCTCCGGATCGAGAGCGTCCGACGCAGAAGATCGGGGAGCTGATCATGCGGCGGCTCAAGGAGCTGGATAAGGTCGCTTACGTGCGCTTCGCATCCGTGTATTTGGAGTTCCAAGATGTCTCCGAATTCATGGCCGAACTCAAGCGCTTAGTGCGGAGGAAGACGAAATCCCCTCGAAAATCGGCCCGTTCGTGAGTGTCCGTCTTTCCGGAGCGAGGACCGAGCCGTGCCTTCAGAATAAGGGGCGAGAAAGCGCGCCGAAGATCACCTGTGTTCTCCTCCCTTCCTCCTTGTAGGGCCGTCTCCTTTGGCCATTGCCACGTGCTATGCTCCCGCGGAAGGCTTCTTCCACGGCGAACGCAACACGTGGGGATCCAAGCGACGGGTCGTGATATAATTCTGCCGAGATGCCGGGATGTCAAAGGCGAACGAACAAATGCTTGATGTCGAGGCCCTGAAGGTACGCATCCGTCGGGCTATTGCCGCGCTCTCGCCGACGGATGCGCCGACGATCGCCTGGATTCGTCGCTTGCAGCAGCCGCCACCCCGTTTGGGTGTCTTCCCCGCCTCGTTTAATCCGCTCACACGCGCCCATGTCGAGATCATCGCGCGCGCGCGCGAACACTTCCATCTGGAGGCGATCGCCCTTCTTCCCGGTCTCACCAATGCCGACAAGCGAGCGTACGAGGCGCCGCTTGAAGACCGCGCGGCGATGCTTCTCGTGGCGTTCGAGACTGATCCGGCGATCGCCATCGGCGTGGCCAGTCACCCCTTCTTCGCCGATCTGATCCGGCCACTGCGACGCGAGTACGCGACATCGGAGATCGTCTTCCTCGTCGGTTCGGACACCTTCGGACGCCTTCTCGATCGCGAAGGGCGTTATCTCGGTCGCTATTACACCCCCTATCGCGATCGGGTGGAGGTGCTGGAAGATCTCTTCTCGGCGAGCCGAATGATCGTCGCCGCCCGAGGTCAATTCGCGTGCTCCGCCCTTGAACAGCTCCTGGATGAAGAGACCGCGCGCTTCCGCTCGCGCATCGCCTGCCTGGAGCTGCCCGAGGATCTGAAGGCCATCTCGGCGACGGAGGTGCGACGGCGAATCCGAACGGGCGAATCCATCGCCGCGCTCGTTCCCGAATCGGTCGCAGCCTACATTCGGGCGACCGGACTTTACCGATGATCCTGCGCGACTATCGCCCGGAAGATTTCGCTCGCCTTTGCGAGATCGACCGACTCTGTTTCCCGCCGGGTATCGCCTATACGGCCCGTGAGATGCGCTTGTACCTCGGAGATCGCCGCGCCTTCGCGATCGTCGCCGAAGGACCACAACGCGAGATCGTGGGCTTCCTCATCGCACGCCTCGAGATCGGACGCCTCCCCACGGACGGGGTCCCCACGCGATCCAAAAGATCGCGTGGGGTGCCTCCGTCGGAGCGCACCAAGGTTCGCGTCGGCCACCTCGTGACCATAGACGTGCATCCCGATTGGCAAGGGCGAGGCCTCGGAAGCCTCCTCCTCCAAGAGGCGGAAGCGAGACTCCGGCGTTGCGGCGCTCGCGCTATCTTCCTGGAAACGGCGGTGGACAACACCCGCGCGATTCGCTTTTACACAAAGCAGGGCTACGTGGTGCTCGGGCGGGTGAAGGGGTACTATCTGGGCGAGAAGGACGCCCTTCGAATGATGAAAGCTCTCGAACCGACCAGAGCGCGCCCGTGAGGATCCGCGCGCGATCAGTCACTGCAGGTATCCGAGGACAAGAAATCCCGCGATCAGTAGCAGCACGAAAAGGAGCGAGAGGAGGTCGAAATATCGCTCGATGAACGCCCGGATGGGCTCCCCGAAAAGACGCAGCAGTCCGGCGACCAAGAAGAAACGCGTCCCTCGCCCCAGCAAGGAGACGAGCACGAAGGCGAGGAAATCCAATCGCGTCGCTCCGGAGGCGATCGTCGCGACCTTGTAGGGGATCGGCGTGAAGGCGGCGATGGCGAGAAAGATGGTCCCATAGGCTTGATACCTCACCTGAAATTCCCTCCACAGCGCGTGCGCGTTGTAGAGATCAATGATGCGCCAGCCGAGCGCCTCCATGAAGGCATAGCCGATGAGGTATCCGAACATCCCACCGAACACCGAGCCGAGTGCGCACACGGTCGCGTAGCGAAGAAATCGGTGCGGCGTCGCCACGACCATCGTGATCAAGAGCGCGTCCGGAGGAATCGGGAAGAAGGAGGATTCGGCGAACGCGACCAGAAAGAGGGCGAGCACGGCCTGCGGCGTCCGCGCCCATCGTAACGTCCAGTTATAAAGCCGACGCATCCCCGCGTGGAAGTGCGCCAGGACAAGCCCAGGAAGGCGAACGAAAGAAAGACGCCTCACGCCCCGCGCCTCCTCAACGCCCTGAGTGGTCGTCAGCGTCGCTCGCTCCTCTGATGTCCACCCTTTCCCCGAATCGCTCATTCCGTCCATCCGTATCGTCCAATGAGCTTGACGAACACGCACCCGCCATGCCATTCCACACGGTTCTCCAGCTCTCCTTTGATCAGGCGCATGAGGTGTTGCTGCGTCTCATCGCCGATCGGCATGACGAGTCGTCCTCCGAGAGCGAGCTGTTCAAGATACGGCTGTGGGACGGTGGGACTGGCCGCGGCGACGAGGATCCCATCGAAGGGGGCCATCTCCGCCCATCCCAATGTGCCATCGGAGACCCGAATCACGATGTTGGTGATCCCAAGTGCTTCGAGTCGCGCTTGCGCGCGCGCCGCCAATTCCGGAATGCGCTCGATGGCATAGACCTGCGCCCCTAGGACAGCGAGGATCGCCGTCTGATAGCCCGATCCCGCGCCGACTTCCAAGACGCGATCGCCCGGCTTGACCTCCAACAGCTCGGTCATTCGCGCCACCATGTACGGCTGCGAGATCGTCTGCCCATAGCCGATCGGCAACGGATGATCCTCATACGCCCGAGGCCAGAAGGCCTCCTCCACGAAGAGATGTCGGGGGATGCGTTCCATCGCTTCCAGGACGCGCGGATCGCGAATCCCCCTCTCCCGCAACCGTTCCACCATGCGATGCCGCGCGTGGGCGTAGGGATCACCGTTTCGGTTCAGGGAGAGCGCGTTCATCGGCGAGCGTGGCCCAGGAGTGCAATTCCTCCAGGGCACGAAAGTTCGTCAGGTTATTGTGCAGCGGGGTGATCGAAATGTACCCTTTTCGAATGGCCTCGTAGTCGCTCAGCTCCTCATGATTCCACTCGGCATGCTCCTCGCCGATCCAGTAATACCGGCGTCCGCGCGGATCGACGCCCTCGTGGATGCGAATGCGGGCGACGCGCGTGCCTTGATGTGTGAGGCGCACGCCGCGAATCGGCCTGCGCGGGACATTCACATTCAAGACCGTGCGGACCGGTAACCCTTCGGCCAAGACCTTGCGCACCAGCAGCGCGGCGAATTGCGCCGCGGGCTCGAAATCCACTTCGCCGCGCCCCACTTGGGAGATGGCCACGCCGGGTAGGCCGTAGACAAGCGCCTCCATGGCTCCCGCGACCGTTCCCGAATAGAGCACATCATCGCCGAGATTTCCACCGTGATTGATCCCGGAGACGATGATGTCCGGCGGAGCCTCGCGCAAGATCGTGCACATGGCGAGCGTCACGCAGTCGGTGGGCGTCCCATCCACGGCGAAGTGGTGATCGTCAATGCGATCAATGCGCAGCGGACGCCCGAGCGTCAGGGCATGCGAGGCGGCGCTCATCTCATGCGAGGGGGCGACGACGATGACCTCCCCCACCGTCTGCAGCTTCTCCTCCAACTTCCGAATCCCCTCGGAATGAATCCCGTCATCATTCGTGATGAGAATCCTCGGCATACCACCTCACGATCGCGTTCGCGCTGAGCGAGCAAAGCTAGCACAGACGATGGGGAAAGGCAACCGAACGAGGCCTCTCCCCATTGTCGTCCCTGGGGAGAGGCCTCGCAGCGGATATCGAAGGGACGATCACTGCCGAGGCGCCGTGACGAAGATGGGCGAAACGCCCAGGTCCCTCATGCGCCTGTTCACGTCAGCGAGGTCTCGATCTAAGATCTGCCGGAGATCACTAAGCTGTCGCGCGACCTGCGCCCTCAGCTCTTCCCACCGCGCCCGAGCGGCCGCCGTCGGACGCGCGTCGGCGCTGGCCACGACGCCATAGAGCGTGATCAGTTGATTGTTGAGCTTGGGCGGGAAGTTGAGCGGATCCTGTGGCGCTTCGTTCCGCGTCTGCAGCAGCTCCTCCTCGATGCGCGTGAGCCGCTCCCGGAGCGCGCGGGTCGAATCGGCGAGCGTTCGCCCTTGCGGATGATTGCTCAGGCGCTTGGTCAGCTCCTCGAGCTGGCGTTGCACATCGCGCAATTGATTCACCGCCGCGTGAACATCGTTGAGCGCATCGCGGATCTGCATGAGGAGATCGAACTGCTCCTGCAACTCTTCCTGCGTCGTCGTCACGCGTGGATCCTTCCTCACCTCGAAGGAGCGGACGAGCGTCCGACCGCCGACAATGAGGCGCACCTGATATGTGCCCGGCACGACTTTCGGTCCCCGCACGCTCCCCCACGTGACCGCGCCGGGCACGCGCACGGGATCGGGATACCGCAAGTCCCACACGAATCGGTTCATGCCGGCCTCGGCGGGAACTCGTTGTGGCGTTGGCCCCAGCCCGAAGAACTCCGCCATCGGGGAGGGCGGGGTTTCTTCCTCGCGGGCGTGACTGCTGAACGTCCGAATGATGTTACCCCGCGCGTCCAGGAATTCGAGTTTCACCTCGCCCTCGGGCTTCTGCTTGAAGACGTAGTAGACGATCACGCCGTTGGGCGGATTCTTCCCCAGGCCCGGAATATCAGCGCTTCCCCCCTCCATGCGATAGGTCGGGCGCGGCGTGAAGAGATAGACGTCAGCCTGTGCGACCGAATCCGTCAGCTCGCGCAGCGGCGTCAGATCATCCAGGATCCAGAACGAGCGCCCATGCGTCGCCGCCACAAGATCCGTGTCCTTCACCACGAGATCGTGGATCGGAACGACCGGCAGATTCAGTTGCAGCGACTGCCACGTCTCGCCATCGTCGAAGGAGACATAGACGCCCGTCTCCGTCCCGGCGTAGAGGAGGCCGCGTCGCACTGGATCCTCGCGCACGACGCGCACGAAGTCGTTCTCGGGCAGGCCGCGCGTGATCTTCTTCCACGTCTTCCCGTAATCATTCGTCTTGAAGAGATAGGGCCGATAGTCGTCGAGCCGATAGCGATGCACGGCGATGTAGGCCGTCGCCGGATCGTGCGGGGAAGCTTCGATTGCATTGACCGTCCCCCATTCGGGCAGCTCCTTGGGCGTCACGTTCTCCCAGTTCTTTCCCCCATTGCGCGTGATCCAGACGAGCCCGTCATCGGTGCCTGCCCAAATGACGCCGGCATGACGCGGCGATTCGGCCAGGGCGAAGATCGTACCATAGACTTCCACGCCCGTGTTGTCCCGCGTGATCGGTCCGCCGGAATAGTCCTGCTTGCTCTTGTCGTTGCGCGTGAGATCGGGACTGATCTCCTGCCAGGTCTGCCCCTCATCGGTCGATTTCAACAGCACCTGCGCTGCGTGATAGAGGACCTTTGGATCATGCGGGGAGATGAGAATGGGCGCGTTCCACTGGAAGCGATACTTCAGATTCTTGGCCGCTTCGCCGACGGCCGTCTGCGGCCAGGCCGTGATGTTACGCGCCTGTCGCGTGCGATGGTCGTATCGGGTGATGAGTCCGCCATAGCTGCCCGCGTAGACGATATTCGGGTCCTGCGGATGCGGGATCACATATCCGCTCTCGCCGCCACCGACCGGATACCAATCGGGCCGATCAATGCCCGGGCCCGTCGTGCGACTGGCGATGGCGACGGTCGTATTGTCCTGCTGCGCACCATACACGTAGTAGGGGAACCGATTGTCCACGGCCACGCGATAGAATTGCGCCGTCGGCTGATTGCTCTGCGGCGACCACGTCTGCCCTCCGTTGAACGTGACGTTGGCTCCGCCATCATTGCCGTTGATCATGATCTGTGGATTGTTCGGATTGATCCAGAGGTCGTGATGATCTCCATGCGGCGCGCGGATGGTGATGTCGAAGGTGCGCCCGCCATCAATGGATTTGAAGAATTGCACGTTGAGGACGTAGACCGTATCGGGATCCTTCGGATCGGCGTAGATGTGCGAATAGTACCACGCGCGTTGGCGCAACTTTCGCTCCCGATTCACGAGCCGCCAACTGCGCCCTCCATCGTCAGAGCGGAAGATGCCCCCATCCTCGGCCTCCACAATGGCCCAGACGCGATCGGGTCGCGCTGGAGAGACGGCGACCCCAATGCGCCCCTTGATCCCTTGCGGGAGCCCATTCGTCAACGGAGTCCACGTGTCACCGCCATCGGTCGTCTTATAAAGCCCGCTGCCGGGGCCACCGCTCACAAGCGCCCAGGGCTGACGCAAGACCTGCCAGAATGCGGCATAGAGGATGCGGGGGTTGGTCGGATCCATGGCCAGATCACTCGCTCCCGTCTTCTCATCCACGTAGAGGACCTTCTCCCACGTCTTCCCTCCGTCTTTGGAACGAAAGATGCCGCGTTCCTCATTGGGGCCGAAGACGTGCCCGAGCGCGGCGACGTAGATCAGATCCGGGTTCTGCGGATGGATACGAATCCGCGCGATATGGCGCGCATCGCGCAATCCCACGTTCACCCACGTCCGCCCCCCATCGGTGGATTTATACACGCCATCCCCATGCGAGACATTACCGCGCGGACACGCCTCGCCCGTGCCGACATAAATGACGTTCGGGTCCGAATCGGCGACGGCGATCGCGCCGATCGAACCCGTCTTGAAGTACCCATCGGAGATGTTCCGCCAAGTCATGCCTCCGTCTTCGGTCTTCCAAACGCCGCCTCCGGTCGCGCCCATATAGAAGGTCATCGGCTGACTCGGCACGCCGGCGACGGCCGTCACGCGCCCGCCGCGGAACGGTCCGATCAAGCGCCACTGCATCGCCTGATAGAGCTTCGGATCGTACCGCAGCGCGCGCTCCTGAGCCGTTCCCAACGCCAAGGGCGACAGAAGCGGCTGAACTCCTCCCATGAGGAGCGCACAACAGAGAAGCCCGAGGAATCTTCGACGAGCCCTCATCGGCAGGATTCCCATATCCCCCCTCCTTCAAGAATTCGCCTCCACGCCGGAGGGGATGATCCCCGCGCGTGGACGTCCTCTTGACTCACTCCCCTTACTCCGGCCAATAGGCATAGGCGAAGAGGATGTCTACAATCGATTGCTCAGCCTTAACCAGTCCGGCGACGCGATCGTTGCCCTCGATCACCAGATATTCGTCAACGGCGTGCGCGCGACCGCCATGGCCGAGTCCGCCCGAACAGGCGGGCAAGTTGAGCGGTGGACGCGTGTACTGCGCTTGTGGACTGGAACCGGCCGAACGTGGCCAGATCGCGGGCTCAATCCCGTAATGCTTATACACGGAGAGCACGGCCTGTACGACCGGCGCGCGAACGCTCGTGCGCGACCATTCGTCGCCGCCGCCGAGCTTCGTCATCTTGATGTCGCTGAAGCCGTGCTTGTCCAAATGCCGACGAATGAGCGCGATCTGTTCATCAATGACTTGATTGGGAACGAGCCGACTGTCCAGTTTCACGGCCGCCTTCTCCGGCAGAATCGTCGCCGAGCCCGGTCCCGTGTAGCCGGCCCAGATGCCGTTGATGTTGAGCGTCGTATCGAAGACGAGATGCCAGATCGCCTCGGCCGCCGACCACTCGTTCATCCACACCTTCACGTTCTCGCGCTCGGAGGCGAGCGCGCGCTCGCCAAATCGCGCGATCAGCGTATTGACGAGCATCACCTCTTCCTCAGTGGGCGGCACGATGGCATCGTAGTAGCCCTCGATCAGAATCTTATTGCCCGTTTCGTCGACCATCGTCGAGAGGGCTTTCACCAAGCGCCAGACGGGGCTGTCCAAAATCGCCTTGCGGCTCGAATGAATGGGCATGCGCTGCGGCCCGCGCCCCCAATATCGGCCATGACACTCCAGCTCCACATAGGCGATCCCCTTGTTGCCCAGGTACATGTTGACGAACCCATCCCGATTTTGCGACGGGCCGGCGCTCAGATGCGCTCGACACGTCTTGAGCCGGGAGATGTACGGAGCGAGCACCTGATGGAAGTGCGGACTGCCCTGCTCTTCCTCCCCATCGCACGTGAACATGATATTGAGGGGTAGCTTTCCCTCGCAGGCGATGATCGCCTCGCACGCGTTCAGGAACAGGCGATTCGGCCCTTTGGAGTTGATCGCCCCTCGCGCGATGATCACCTCGCCGAACGGGTCCATCTTCACCCGGTTGGCCGCCAGCGGCGGCGATGACCACTCCTTTTCGTCAAACGGCTGCGTATCGTACATCATGTAAGTCGAGATCGTCTTGGGCGCGCCCGCATCATACCACGCCCAGACGCCCGGGTAACCATCCGTCTGCACCAGCTCCGCTTCCTTGCAACCCAGTTCCTTGAACGACTCCCGCATCAGCTCGGCCATCTCTTGAATCCCCATGTTCCAACTGCTCACGGAAGGCTGTCGGAGATCGCGCTGGATCTTAGCGATATGCTCCTGCTGATGATCCTCGATATACTTATGAATCTTCTTCACGCGCGGCGATTCGAGGATGTCCTCGATGAACCCGCGCGGCGCCTCCAAGAAATGGAAAAAATCGGGCGCGACCACCGCGCCCATCATAGCTCGACCGGTGAACTCCAGAAATTCCTTCCGCGTCATCCTCATCGTTGTCTCCCCCTTTCCCGGGCAAGGTATTCGAGAAGAGAAAAAATCGGCAGCGAGACTCGCTTACCCCCTTAGCGGATGGAGGGCGAAACGGCTCTCGCTGCCATACCCAAGATCGTCCGTGCGGCGCCGCCGGCCGCGCGCGCATCCCCGCGCGACCGACGGGCTCACCGACTCAAAATGAATATCGGAACGCCAGCCGAAAGACGCGCGGCCCCAGGATGCGCGTCGGCTGCCCGAAGCGCGCTCCCGTCGTTGTCACGACGGCCAACGGCGTGTTCGCGTTGAGCACGTTGAAGAAATCGAACATCGCCTCCATGCGATGTCGCTCGGCGATCCGGAAGCGCTTCAGGAAACGCACGTCCCAGATGTTCACGTTCGGCAAGCGCAACCCGGAATCGAACCCCTCGACCGCGACGGTGACCGTCCGCAACTTCGGAAGCACCGCGGCGAAGGTCCGCTGATACGGATCACCCCGCTGGTGTTTGAAGACCGTACTGAACTGGAAGCCCCAAGGCAGCTCGTAAATCCCTTGCAGCTTGTAGAGCCACTCCCACGTGTGACGGGCGCTGTTGAGAAGCGCATTGGGGTTGGTCGGATACTGATCATTGAGACCTTCGGTCCAGCCGTTGAGCTTCTCGATCGTGTATCCGGTGATCACCATCCATCGCCGCGACATTCGCTTGAGGACCTCGATCTCGTAGGCCGCGAAGTTGTTCTGATAGGCCGGGTTCGTCGCAATGAGGAATCGCGGGCTCCTTAAACGAGCCGCATCATCAATATCGTAGAGCGTGATCCGACGATCATCCGCGGTCCCGACCTGCCCATCGCGTCCCGGATCAGTCACCGTCACCGGCATGTTGTAGGCCGAGAATGGCGCATGCAACGGAAAGCTCGTCCACCGATTCTTCTCGAACTTCCGCACGACGTTGAAGCGGACCGAGAGATCGCGCATGAATTCCCGCTCAATCCCCGCTGTGAATTCATCCGTATAGGGATGTTTGACGTTCGGATCGAGCGTCCGGCTCTGCCCGCCGACGACGGCGATCAACGTCAACTCATCCCACGACCAATCGCGATCCCCATTTTTGTCGTTCCACGCATATCGCTCGTAGGTGAGCGTCGAGGGATTGACAGCTGCCACGATGTCCGTGCTCGGGTTGAAGTAGTAGCGCCCGTAGCTCAGGCGAATCACGGTCTTCGTGTTGCCGAAGAGGTCCCACGCCAGGCCCAAGCGTGGGGCGACGTTCGTCCAGCTGAGCACGTCATCGTTCCTGGGGATCACATGCTCTTGCTGGAAGCGGCCCGCTGGTTGCTTTTGATCAGCCCAGTAGTTGCGATAGCTGTCCAGGCGCATCCCGAGATTGAGTCGCAGGTGTCGTCCCAGCTCCCATCCGTCTTGCACGAAGAACGAGGTCGTGTGCAGACCATGGTGGTAGAACCAGGGGTAATGATACAGGCGGACCTCGACCGGTGTTGCCGTATCACAGGAGAGATTGGGGGCTACGCCTGTGCAACCACGGAACCAATAGACGACGTCCCGCGCATTACCGGCCCATACGCCATATTCCACGCGACGGCGGAATTCCAGGAGTCGCCAGACGCCGAACTTCAGGTTATGGCTCCCGCGCAGGAAATTATCCACGCGCCAGGAGAGATGGCCCTGCCACTGCCAGCGCCGTTGTTCGTTCAGGAAGAATCCACCCTCAGGCGGACCGATTTGGAAGAGCGAATTGTTGAAGTCGCGATAGCGCGGCCGATTGCTGTAAGGTCGCTGCGGCCAGTCGTAGCCCATGTGTCCCACGTTCACATCCAGCAACACCTTCGGTGTGAGCGTGGAGACCCACTGCACCTTCCCGGCCCAAGACCACGAATCTTGATTGGCGACAGCATCGGGAGAGGTGAACCGATCCGGCGCCGGCGCGAGCCAGTTGCGATAGGGCTGAATCTTGCGTCCTCCTTGCGCGAACCAATGGACCGTGTTCTTCGGCGTGAGCTGATACGTCAGCTTAATCGTTTGATTCTGCAAGCGCGTGGGGAAGAGGTCCTTCTCCCCTTTCGGAGAGACCCAGCCGAGCGCACCGGCATGATTCCGTTGATCGCGCCAGGAAGCGAACCACCAGAGCTTATCGCGAATGATCCGCCCGCCCGCGTTCACGTTCCAGTCGTTGTAGAGCTTGATCTTGGCCGCGCGCGGAATGCCCATGTCCACAAGCGGCAGGGTCACTCCCGTCGGCAGCCTGTAGCTCCGCCCCTTCACATTATCGGAGTTCCACCCCTCGCGCTCGTAGTCCACGTAGAAGTCACCATGAAACTCGTTGGTCCCTGTCTTGATGATCGTGTTGATGAAGGTGCCGGGAACGGGAACCTCCGCGCTATTGGATGCCGCCACAATCTGCATCTCGGTAAAGGCCCCATAGTCGTAGTAGAATCCGGCTGCGGCAGAGCCTTCTGCCGTGATCACCCCATCAATGTTCGGCCAGTTCTGACCATACGCGCCATAGTTGCGGTAGCCGGTCTGCGTCCCGGCGGTCGCGCCACCGACATCATGCCGACCGATCATGGTGATGCCCGGGGTCATCGCCAGGGTCACCCAGATATCACGCGCCGTCGGCAGCTCTTTCAATAACCGCTCCGTATAATTGACGCCCACCTGCGTCGTCGAGACATCCAGCATCGGCGTCTCGCCGACGACCGTCACCGATTCTTCGATAGCGGCGACGTCGAGCTTCACGTTGATGGTCGCCGTGAACCCGACGCGCACTTCAATGTCCGTGCGGATGAGCGTCTTGAACCCCGACGCCTCGAACTTGAGCGTGTACATGCCCGGCGGCAAGGCCGTGAACGCATACGCGCCCAGCTCACTTGTCGTCGTCGTCCGCTCGCCCATCAGCACCGGGCTTGTGAGCGTGACCTTCACTCCCGGAATCGGATCGCCCTTCTCATCCGTGACGCGCCCGTTGATGTGCCCAGTGATCTCCTGAGCGAACAAGGGGAGAGGCGATGCACTGATGAGAAGAGCAAACGCCAAACCACACCACCTCTTTCTCATGCCCTTGCTCCCTCCTTAGTTCAGATTCCCGCGCGGTGCGCGCATCTATATACCATAAGTCCCCCTGTGAGGCAAGTCCTGAGATTTTTTCCCCTTCACAGCGAGGGTTCTCGCCTTCCCCGCGTGATCTCCCCCGAATTGACCCTCGACCGCTTTTTCGGGTACACTCCGGACACCGGAGCTATGTCGAGCCGTCGCCTCCGATATGCGCTGATGGTGAGCTTTCTGCTCTCGGGATTTTGTAGCCTCCTCTATGAAGTCCTCTGGATGCGCGCGCTCTTGCTCACGCTGGGGAACGCGCTCTTCTCCACGAGCCTGATCCTCGCCATCTTCATGGGTGGATTAGCGATCGGCAGTTACGGCTTCGGGCGATGGACGACGCGGTGGTCGCGACCTGCAGTGGGGCTCCGCGCTTATGCGCTCATGGAACTCGGCATCGGGCTTTGGGCGCTCGCACTCCTTGGCGGTCGTTCCTGGCTCGAACCACTCTTGGTCTCCCTCCACCACATCCTGCCCCCTGGACTTCTCGCGATGGCGAAGGTCGCCATGAGTGTGCTTCTTCTGTTTCCCCCGACGGTGCTCATGGGGGGAACGTTCCCCGTGCTCAGCGTGTTCTTCGGCCGGGGACGTTTCGCCCAACTTGGCGGGGAGATTGGCCGGCTCTATGCCGCCAATACGTTCGGCGCGGCGGCGGGCAGTTTCAGCAGCGGTTTCCTCCTCATCCCCGCACTGGGGCTCAGCCGAACGCAAATGCTCGCTGCCGCGTTGAACATCCTCGTCGCCGTGATCGCTTTCGGATGCGCCCGCGCCGCTTCCCCTGCGGAGCACCCTGAAGCCCTCCTTCCAACCGGACGCCGCACCGACAGCTCCCCAGATGGCACGACGCGACGAGGCGCAGTCCCCCGAATATCACCGACCTCCCCCTCGCTTTTTCTGTTGATCTTCTTCTTCTCCGGATTCGCGGCGCTCCTCTACGAGGTCACCTACACGCGCGTCCTCGCTCTTTTGCTCGGACCGACCGTCTATGCGTTCAGCCTGATGTTGACGCTGTTCATCCTGGGGCTAGCACTGGGAAGCCGCTTGCTCGCTCCCTGGAGCGATCGGTGGGGAGAGCGCGCGAATGGAGAGGCGAAGCTCACCTGGCTCCTGGCGAGCCTCTACATCCTCTTAGGATTCTCGGTCGCTGCGACCTTGCCGATCTTCAACAGCCTGCCGCTTCTGGTGGGCAAGATCGTACAAGCCTATGCTGAACACTATGCCCGACTTCAGTTTTGGCAAGGAGCGATGCTCGCCGGCCTCCTGCTCATCCCCACGATACTCTTGGGCGCCGCGTTCCCCGTGATGATCAAGCTCTACGTTCGAGAGGAGCACGCCATCGGTGGAGACATGGGACGAGCCATGGCCGCGAACACCGTGGGAGCCGTTCTGGGCTCACTGCTGACTGGGCTCCTCCTCATCCCCCAGCTGGGGACGGAACGCGCGTTCTGGATCGGCCTCCTCGTCAACGTGGGAATCAGCGTGGGGTTGCTGCTGCGACTCTCGATCCGAACCGGCATTCGCCTCGGTCTTGTGGCAAGCCTTTCCGGCTTCTTCTTCCTTCTCTTCGGGCTCATCCCGCGTTGGGATGTGGAACGCCTCTCGGCCGGGCTCTACAAATACGCGCCGTACTATGCCGATGTGGATGCGGACATCATCGCCCATCGCGGCGACCTGCTCTTCTACAAAGAAGGCGCCTTGGCTACGGTTGCCGTCCGCCGCGTGGGAGATGAACACCAACTCTCGCTCGACGGGAAAGTGGACGCAAGCGATGGCGGAGCCGATATGTTGACGCAGAAGCTGCTGGCGCACCTGCCGCTTCTTCTGGCTGATCGTCCCCGACGGGCGTGCGTCATCGGCTTGGGGAGCGGGGTGACGGCCGGCGCCGCTTTGAGACACCCGCTTGAGCGCGTGGACATTGTGGAGCTCTCACCCGAAGTCGTGCAGGCGGCTCGGTTCTTCGAGCACGTTAACGATCGAGTCCTCGACAATCCGCGTGCGCGCCTGATCCTCGGCGATGGACGAACCTTTCTGCTGTTCACGAGGGAATCGTACGACGTCATCATCTCCGAACCCTCAAACCCCTGGATGGCGGGCATGAGCGCGCTCTTCACCCGCGAATTCTTCCAGCTCGCGCGAGCGCGCTTGACCGACCGCGGGCTCCTCTGCCAGTGGTTCCACAGTTACAACATGCCCTTACAAGACCTGAAGACCCTGCTGCGGACATTTCACGCCGTCTTTCCACACGCATTCCTCTGGGCGCTCAACGAGAACGATCTGCTGCTGATCGGCGCGAAGGATCCCGCTTTTGATCTCGATCTGGCTCGCCTAGAGCAGAATTTCCATCGTGCGGCAGTGCGGGAGGATCTCCGGCGCCTCGGGATCACGGACCTCTACGCCGTGCTCAGCCTCTATGTGATGCGCGACGAGGATCTCAGCCGCTTCGCTCAAGGGGCGCCGCTTCACACGGATGATCATCCCATTTTGGAGTTCTCCAGCCCGCGGGCGATGCACGCACAGACGAGCCGATCGAACCTTCGGGCGCTGCGGGAATTCCCCCACACATTGCCGCCGCCTCCGGCGATCCAGACGGTCTTGCAGCACGCGACCTGGGAGAGCTTTCACAACAAGGGGCTGATGTATGAACGCGCGGAGAGTTTCTCCGAAGCATTCGGCGAATACGGGCGCGCCATCGAGCGCCATCCCCACGCGCGCGAAGCCCTGGAGGGACTCCGGCGCGTCGCCCGCACGCGCGAGCAGCGAGCGGAAGCGAAGGCACGGTACGAGCAGTTGCTGAAGGACGATCCACAAAATCGCGAGGCACGGCTTGCGCTCGCGGCCTGGTACGAAGAGGAGGAGCGTTATGACCAGTGTCTCGCCCTCCTTCGGGAGGATGTCGAGAGAATGCTCTCGCGATCGCCGAGATCGCGCGCGACGTCTCCTCAAGCGGCATCAGGCGATGCCCGCCTCTTGGAACGCTACACGGCCTGCTTGGCCGGAGCCGGCGAATCCGCAGCGCTCGAAGAGACGTGCCGACGATGGCTTCAGGTCGATCCGGAAAACGGCCTCGCGCTCTTTCATCTGGCCGCACTTCGATTCCAGCAGGGAGAATTGGCCGATGCCTTAAGGCTCGCACGGCGCAGCGTGGAGGCTGTCCCCCGTCACTTCAAAGCGCGCACGCTTCTGGCGATGATCTACGCCGAGATGGGAGAGACTACACGGGCCCGCGCCCTCTTTGAGGAGATCGCGCGCGCGCATTCGGAGCACGCGATTGCGCACTACAACTACGGGCTCTTCCTCTTGAACACCGGGCAGTTCCGCGACGCTTGCGAGCAATTTCAAAAGGCCTTGGATCGAGATCCGCTCCATGTGGAGAGCTATCTTGGCTTGGCCGAAGCCCTCTGGCGAAGCGGTCGGAAACAAGAGGCGCGCACATGGGCCCGCCGCGTCCTGCGACGAGATCCCCACAACCTCCTTGCACGAGAAATCCTGAACGCCCGTTGAGAGGCGTGACGGTCCGTGCCCACCGAGATCGGCCGACCGCCACGCTCACTTATCGCCGCTTCAAAGGATCAGTTTCCGCACGATCGGCACAAGCCGCAGATCCGCTGCCACCGTGACCTTCCCAAAAAGCGGCGTGTCAAAGAACCACTCGGGATTATGGGAGGAACCCCTTCCTGCGAAGACGCCAGGACCTGATAGACAGCCGATGACGACCAAGCGCCACTCGCGTCGGCGGATGCTCGGGCGTTCCAGACACCGAAGCCCATCGAGCGCCAACTTGCTCCTGATCCGCTCGCGGATGATCCGGTTCATCGGGGAACAAATCGCGACGCTTGGCGACCGTTCGTCCGAGAATGGGCGCAGCGCATCGTTCATCGCTCCGCGCCGAACGCGCGCGTTTGGTAAAAGGTGAGCTATTCGGCCTCCTCGATGTTCTGCGGCACACTTCGAACGGGAATGTGGCACCGCGGCCATATTGTAGGCCAAAGGGTGCCAGGCCATCACCTTCTTTTCATCGGCTTTGTTCCGCCATATCGCGTCGAGAGCCCGCGGCCAATCGTTCGGCGATCACCACGGCTGCTCGTCGCGCTTCGTCCGGCGGCATTCGTTCTTCGAAGATCGGGAACAAGATGCGCTCTTCCTTCCGAATATGATCGTGGAGGAGAGCGCCGAAGGCCCGAAGCGTCTCCGCCGAAGGGGAAGCGTCCATCGAACGCCGCACCTCTTCGATCCACGCGCGAAAGCGCTCGTGCTCCTCTCGTAACTCCGCGAGGAGATCGAGGCGGCCGAGATTCGCTTCCATGATGGGGAAGAGCCCCTCCTCCTCGGCGGCGAAATGGGGCCGGAGATCGCTCTCGAAAAAGGAGACGACGGCGCGCGCGAGTTGCCGCAGCGCTTCCGCATCAGGCGACGCGTGGGTCAGCGCGCGTCGGAGGCGAAGGCTCATCACCAACCCGTGATGGTGTCCATGCGAGAGCGGGATCAAACTCTCATGCCGTCGAGCCATCGTTCCTCTCCCTCCACCAAAGGGCGCGCGCTGTGACCGCCTTCCCCATAGCTCCAAAACCATCGCTTTCCCAGCACGCCACCCCGAATATCTCGCGTGCCGAGACGAAGGGACTCTCGGATACGCCTTCTTCACTCAGGCTACGTCCGATGAGCGCTCCACGCAGAATCGGGGAGGCTCATCCCCTGAGGGTCCGCACTCGTGGCGAGAGCTTGTCGCCATTCGCAACGCCTCCTTGATGCCGGCGAGCGTTTGAGGGCCATGGCGGATCGCCGCTTCCGCCCGTTGACGAGCAAACGTGAGGACGTTCCCCTCCACCACTCGATGGATGAGCCCCAGGCGCAGGGCTTCTGCAGCCGAGATCCGCTCGGCCGTCAGGAAAAGGCGCAGCGCTTCGGCCCGTCCGATCGCGCGCGGCAAGCGGGCCGTCCCTCCCCATCCCGTGAGCAAGCCAAGACGCGCGCCCGGATGGGCGAAGACGGATCGTGCCGTGGCGTATCGCAGATCACACGCGAGCGCGAGATCCAATCCCCCGCCCATGCAATACCCATCAATGGCCGCGATGAAAAGCGACCGCGCGCTCTCGATGCGGCGAAACAGCTCCTGCCCGTACCGAGAGAACACAAGCGCTTCCCGAGGCGTCAGACGATGCACCTCCCGAAGATCGGCCCCAGCGATGAACCCCCTTCCCTCCGCCCCGGTAAGGACCACGGCCGCGATGTCCGCCTGACGCTCTATGGCTTCAACGATGACTTGAAATTCGGCGAGCGCATCGAGACTGAGCACATTGGGGGCTGCGGAAGTTCCCGCGCGATCGAAGACGACGACCCAATATCCGCGCCGCTCTTCTACGCGAAGATGCCGAAAATCATCACCCATCTTGAATCGAGTCTCTAAAGAGACACGATGCGCATGAGAGGTCGCTTCTTGCCCAAGGGCCAGGACTCCCGATCCGGAGCACGCGCTTCGCACGGTTCGGACTCATTGAAGCTTCGAGAGCGGACGACCTTCGGCGTCCAGGACCTCGACCGGCCCGAACTGAGCCAAGACCTCACGGATTCGCGGCGCCTCTCCAACAGCGACGATCTGCAGTCGCGTGAGGTCGAGATACTTCCGCGCGACGCGTTGCACATCGCGCGCGGTGACGGCGAAGACCTTCTGCGGGTAGGTATCCCAATAGTCGGCCGGCAGATTGTAGATCTTCTGCGTGATGATGTTCTGCAGCAACTCTTGCGGACGCTCAAGTGAGAGAGCGAAGCGCCCGACCAGCGCGCGCTTGGCATTCTCCAACTCCTCGGCCGAGACCAACTCATCGCGCAGACGTTGCAGCTCGTAGAGGAACTCCCGCATCGCGCCCTCGGTCACTTCGGTTCGGACGGCCGCGCTTGCTCCCCACACGCCGCGGAATTTCGAGCTCGTGAAGGAGCTGTAAGCTCCATAGGTGTACCCCTTGTCCTCGCGCAGGTTCAGGAAGAGACGTCCCGTCGGCCCTCCGCCAAGGATGTGATTCGCGAGGAGCAAGGCGAAATACTCGGGATCCGTCCGCGTGATCCCCAAAACGCCCAACTGGATGACGGTCTGCGGCGATTCGGGGCGGTGAAGGAGGTGAATCTTCCGCGAGCGTTGGATCGAAACCGAAGGGATCTCCACACGGGGGATCTCGGCAGGCTCCCAATCGCCGAAGAAGCGCTCGACCTGAGGAAGAAGTTCCTGAAGGGTCACATCGCCGACAACGGCCAAGAAGGCGTTATTTGGACGATAATGCGCCGCATGGAACCGAGCGAGCGCTTCCGAAGTGAGCCGACGGACTGATTCCGCGGGAGGGGCCGTCCATCCCGCCGGATGATCTCCGTAGAGCGCACGATTAAGCCGCTCTTGGGCGAGAAATTGCGGGATGGACCGTTGCAATTGAAGCTGCGCGAGCGTGCGCGTCTTATAGCGCTCCACCTCCTCGGGCGGAAACGTAGGATGGCGAATGATGTCGGCGAAGAGATCGAGCGCTTCGCCCAGGTTCTCGATCAATCCTGACATACTCACGCTGCTCGTCAACGACGAGAGGCCACTTGTAGCACTGAACGCGATCCCGAGCGTATCCAATTGCTCGGCGATCTCTCGACTCGTGCGACGTTTCGTCCCCTCACGCAAAAGCGCTGCCGTGAACTGCGCCAATCCGCGATGCTCGGGAGGATCGGCTATCCCTCCGCTTCGAATCACCATCAGCATCGTGAACGTCGGGACGCGATGGTCCTCAAGGAGAATGACCTCAAGCCCGTTCTTCAGCCGCGCTTCGCGCGGGCGGGGAAGGCGCACGCGAAGGATCTCGCGATTGACCGGGGCCCTTCCCTTAATGACAGCCCCCTTGATGGATTGACCTGTGGGACCGGGCATTTGCGGTCCGCCAGGTCCTTGTGCGCTCACCCCAGAGAGGGAGAGTGCCAGGATCGCGCAGAGCAAGATGGGGATTCGGATCCTCATCGTCCCCCCTCCTCTTGACCGGATGTGGGTGCCAGCGCGGCCTTCGGGACCGTGATGACGACCGTGCGGTTCGTCGGACGCAGATACCGTTGGGCCACGCGCTGCACATCTTCCTTTGTGATGGCCATGAGTCGCTCCAGTCGAGTGTTGATCACATTGGGATCACCGTAGTAGACGGCATACTGGCCAAGCAAGATGGCGCGCGAGAGCGAGCTGGCGATCGAGTTGATGAACGCGCGACGCGCCGTGTTCTTCGCCTTCGCCAACTCCCAATCGGCGACGGGCTCGCGTTGCAACCGCTCGATCTCCTCGGCGATCGCGGCTTCGACGTCTTCAACGCGCTTCCCCGGCCGAAGCGTCGCCGTGATGGTGAAGCCACCGGGAGCGCGCTTTTCGTCCACGAACCCGCTGACGTTCGTCACCAACTCCTTCTCCCGCACGAGCTTTTGATAGAGCCGCGAACTCTCTCCGCCGTGGAGGATGTTGGCCAGCACTTGAAGGGCATAGAAGTCCTGCGTGTTCCCCGGCACAGTTTTGAACGCGATGTCCACGCGCGGCAGTCGCGCCAGCGGATCCTCGACCGTCGCTCGTCGCTCAGCCATCTGCTCGGGCTCGGTCACATCCACCGGTGGAGGGTCAGGCTGCCGGGGAATTCCCCCGAAGTATTTGCGAATCTTCGCCAACGCCTCCTCGGTTCGGAAATCTCCCACGAGCGTCAACACAGCGTTATTCGGGGCATAGTAGATGCGGAAGAACTCGCGCACGTCTTCCAGCGTCGCTGCATTCAGGTCCTCCATCGAGCCGATGACCAAATGCTTATAGGCGAAGTTGTCGTAGAGCAGCTCCTGCAGCTTCTCCCGAGTGCGCCCATAGGGCTGATTATCCAGGCCGAGCCGACGCTCCTCTTGCACGACCTGTCGTTGGTTGTCGAGATTCGACTGGCTGACATCGAGGCTCCGCATGCGATCGGCTTCCAGAAAGAGCACGAGATCGAGCTGATTGGCCGGCACCGTCTGGAAATAATTCGTGCGCTCTTCGTTGGTCGTTCCGTTCATCTCCCCACCGGTGTTGAAGATGAGGAGGAAATGCTCGCCCTTGCCGACGTTCTCCGAGCCTTGGAACATCATGTGCTCAAAGAGATGGGCAAACCCCGTGCGCCCCGGGCGCTCATTACGTGACCCCACGTTGTAGGTGATGCAGAGTGAGACAACCGGCGCGCTGTGATCCTCGACCAAGATCACACGCAGGCCGTTCTCCAAGCGCACGTCAGTGAATTCGACCTTGACCGGCTTTGGCCTCTGAGCGACGGCTGTCGCCGCCAAGGTGATGAGTACGGCGATGCTGCGAAGGCTCTTTCGGACGTTCATCGGTTTTCCTCCTGGCTGGGAGGCATCCAGAGTCGAGACTGCGCCTTATTCCCCTGAGGCAGTGGAGGCCACGAGATGCTCGTTCCATGGACCCGTTCACCCATAGTCTCCACATCAAGCATAGTAACGTCGGATGAGGATCGCAAGTTCCACGACTTCGTGCCGGCAATGTGATATAATTCGACCCCGTCGAAGGAAGCGATGGCTGAGATCGCTATAGCGGATATCGAACGGGCACGCGCGGCATTTCCGCCGATTATCCGGCAGACGCCGCTTCTCAAGAGCGAGCTGCTCTCGATGGCACTTGGCCATCCCATCTGGCTCAAATGCGAGAACCTGCAGATCACGGGCAGCTACAAAGCGCGCGCGGCCTTCACGCTGCTGCAGCGCCTAGGCGAGGCGGCGAAACGACGCGGCGTGGCCATCACCTCTTCGGGGAATTTCGCGACGGCCTTCGCCTATATGGGCCGCTGGCTCGGCGTCCCCACGGTCCTCGTGATGATGCGGAAGACCTCGCCCTTCAAAGCCGAACAAGTGGCCCGCTTCGGTGGAGAGATCGTCTGGTGCGAGGATCGCTTTGAGGCGCGATTTGAAACGCTGCGGCGACTGGAGGTCGAACGCGGACTCCTGACGATCAACCACATGGAAGATCCCAACGTCGCCATCGGGCATGGGACGATCGGATTGGAGCTTCTGGAGCAGCTTCCCGAGGCACCGACGGTTCTGGTGCCCATCAGCACCGGAGGGTTGATCGCTGGTATCGCGCTCGCTCTGAAAGAGGGCGATCCACGCACTTCGGTCATCGGCGTTCAACCGGAGGGGGCTAATGCCACATACCTCTCGTTCAAAGCTGGAACGATCGTCACTCTCTCAGAGACTCGGACGATCTGCGACGCGCTGACGGCCACACGCCCTGGGACGCTCATGTTCTCGCTCATTCAACGATATGTGGACGACGTCGTCGTGGTCTCTGACGAAGATGTCGCCGAAGCCGTCGCCTGGCTCGCCCGCGAAGAGAAGCTCGTCGTCGAACCTTCAGGAGCCGTAGGTGTGGCCGCACTTCGCTCAGGGCGCGTGACCCCGCGCGGTCCGACAATCGCGCTGCTGAGTGGGGGGAACATCGCGCCCGCGCACCTCGCCCAGTTCCTCACCGCCTCATCCGCAAGGATGTGAAAGCCCCCTTGGTGGGCGTGCCTCCAGTGAGGACGTCTGCGGCAAGGTGTAAGAAATCGCTCCATCACCAAACGAAAGACACGCCAAATATGGCGAAATGGGTGAGCGAGTCAACGAACGTGATGAGGGCTCTCGCGCGGATTTGCCACTTGATAAGAGAATGTCGAGGCCAAGCATTTTTCGATAAAGCGGTTGAGGCTCTCGCGGAGTTGCTCGACGTCCCTTGCGTCCTCCTTGGCCGAAGCGAAATGGGAAATCGAATGCTTCGCGTCGTGAGTCGGTACCAAAGAGGGCTCATCGAGCGCGAAGGAGTAGTCCAGGTCTCCGGGACGCCCCTTGAACGCATCCTCGCAGACGGGCGGCCCTGTATCTGCGATCGAGCGGCTTGGCACTACTTCCCACAGGACGAAGAGCTTCAGTCGTGCCGGGCGGAATTTTACTGGGGCATCCCACTCCGGAATCAAGGCGATGGGGAAATTCTCGGTGTGCTCGCCCTGCATGCGGCCGAACCGCGGAGGCTCACAAGTGCCGAACGCACGCTGTTGGACATCCTCGGAGTCTGTGTGGCGAAAGAGCTCGAGCACGTCCACCGCGAAGAGGCACTTCGGGAGCTTCGGCGCAAGTTCCTGCACGCGCAGCGAATGGAGTCACTCGGCGCTCTGACGGCCGGCATAGCGCACGACTTCAACAACCTCCTCACGGGCATCTTGGGCTTCACAGAGCTGGCGCTCGTGCAATTGGAGTCGGCTGACGAAACTTCCGAAGATGCTCGGCTACACCTGCACCAGGTCCTCACCTTAAGCCGACGAGCGCGCGATCTCGTGCGACACCTGCTGGTGCTTGGCCGTCCGGAAGGAGAATCCGAACAATCCTGCGCGCTGCATGCCTTCCTCAAGGACTTCACGGCACTGCTCCGACGTACGATTCCCGAGCACATCGAGATCGAATTAGACCTCGCCCCTCAAGAGCTCACCCTGGCCGCTAACCCGGTTCACGTGCAGCAAGTCCTGCTCAATCTCGTCATCAACGCGCGCGACGCGATGCCTCAGGGCGGTCGCTTGCGGATTCAAACCGCGCACCTTCGACCCGATGTTTTACAAACCCCGTCTTGCACACGTGTTCAAGAACGTTCCTACGCGCGCCTGACCGTCAGCGATACGGGAACGGGAATCGCCCCGGAAATCCTGCCCCATATCTTCACCCCTTTCTTCACGACGAAAGGGGCAGACAAAGGGACGGGCCTGGGGCTCTCTGTCGTCCGAGAGATCGTGCATGTTCATGGGGGATGGATCGAAGTCGAGAGCGAGCCGGGTCGGGGGACGAGCGTTCACGTCTTCTGGCCCCTGGCCAGGGAGTCCGAGGCTAACAGATCACCCCAACAGCCAGAGGAAGGGCAGGTTCCCAGAGGAAGCGGGGAGACCTTACTGCTGGTCGAAGACGATCCCATGATCTTAGAGCTCGGAGAGCGCTTGCTGGAGAAGCTCGGTTACCGCGTCCTGACGGCCCGCAATGGGCGAGAGGCTGTTGACCTCTATGCCCGACACCGGCAGGAGATCCGGTTGATCCTGCTTGACGCTGTGATGCCGGAGATGAGCGGGGAACATACCCTTCGCCAGCTGCGCGCGCTTGATCCACAGGTGCGGATCCTTGTCATGACGGGATACAGCTCGCGGGATCAGCTTAAAGATTTCCCCTGGGAAGCGACCGATGGGTTTCTCTTGAAGCCCTATGACCTCCACGCCTTGGCGGGAGCTATCCGCCAATGCTTGGCCCGCCCCTTCACTCGCGATAGATCACCAGCCTCTGACCGGGTTTGAGGAGATCGGTCGAGAGACGATTCCACCGACGAAGCTCCGAGACGGTCACATCATACCGATTGGCGATCTCAGTGAGCGTATCTCCCGGGCGCACGCGATGGGTGAGGCGACGGCTGCGCGCGGAGGCCGTCCCCGCCGTCTGTGCGGATGACGCGCGCTGTTTCTTCACCCGATCCGAAGGCAGGACGAGGACGATCGTCTGCCCGGCGCGCAGTTTCGCACGCGGGCTCAAGCGGTTAAGACGAGCGACTTCTCGAGCCGAAAGGCCATAGCGCGCGGCGATGCGCGTGACCGTATCGCCCGAACGGGCGCGAACCGTCACGCGCACGACCGAGAGCCGCGTCAACTCGACGCCCACAGTCCGTAAGGGCGACCGACGAGAAACCGACGTCGGAACGATCAAGCGCGCGCCGGCCTTCAGGCTTGCGTCGGCGTCCAGCGCATTCACCTGCGCGATCTCCTCCGCACTCACGCGATGTTCCTCGGCGATGCTCTGTAGCGTCTCCCCTTCGACGACGCTATGAATGCGCCAGGAATCCCGATGCTGCGGGGGCACCCGCGCGAGCAGCTCACTCATCTGCTCGCCTGTGCCGACAGGCACCCGTACCGTGTAGGTCTCCCCAAGCGGCACATACCCGTACTTGAGTTCCGGATTGAGCTCTCGAAGGTGCTCGGGCAAGGTGCCAACGGCCTCGGCGATCAATCGGAGATCAAGCGGTCCCTCAACGGGCACGGCCTCATATTCTAACGTCGGCTCCGGCTCAATCTCGGTGAAACTATATCGAGCTGGATCCTTCGCGATGGCGATGATGGCGAGGATAATCGGGACATAATTACGAGTCTCAGCCGGCAAGAGGCGATTTCGATGCAGGTACCAGAAATCGGCGTACCCGGAAGCCGCGATCGCTCGATCCACGGTCGCTTCCCCGCAGTTATAGGCCGCCAAGGCCAAGGGCCAGTCCAGATAGCGCTCATAGAGGAACTTCAGGTAGCGAGCGGCCGCTCGCGTGGGCTGCTCCAATCCTGATCGTTCGTCGAGCCAATACGTCTGGCGCAGTCCGTACTTCGCTCCCGTCCCCGGAATGAACTGCCAAATACCCTGCGCCCGCATGGGGGAGCGCGCATGCGGACGCCAATTGCTCTCGGCCTGAGCCAACCACACGAGATCCAGCGGGACGCCCTCTTCCTGGAAGATGCGTCGCGCCATCTCCAAATACCGCCCGGCACGCCGCAGCCCGGTCTCCATCGTCGCCCGCCCCTTGGGGTTCTTCGTGAAGTAGTGGATGAACTGCCGGACTTCCGGCGTGATCGTCACGGGAAAATCGAGCGCGATCTCCTCGCTCTCGGCTTCGGCAGCCTTGATGTCCTCCTCCTGCAATTCGATCTTCGCTAGCTCTTCCAGCAGCGAGGGTTCGTACTGCTGTCGCAGCTCCAGGCCTTGCATGGCCGCTTCAAGCTGATACGCATGAATGCGCTCGATCAGCGAACGATAATAGGCCAAAAGCTGAGGATGCGCTGGGACATTCACTCGGGCTTCGAGGATCACATCCACCGCGCGGTCGAACTCCTCACGCGCGCGCACGAAGTCCCCTTGGCGATAGGCCACCTCCCCTCGCTGGAAAAGGGTCTCAGCACGCTGAATGAGGGCACGAAGCGAAGTCTCCAAGGACGACGCTGGTTCCTTTTGCACCACAGGCGGCAGGGGCGTACCTTCCGTCTTCATCCCTTCATGTGGGGACTGCGCCATGAGGACTGAAAGAAGACCGAGCTGCAGCGCAATGAGTCCGCTCACGATCCGTCGTCTCATATCTTCTGCTCCGACATAAACTTCACGCCTTCCCGCAGAAAAAAAGACTACAACCGGCGCTTCAGCATCTTCATGGCAGCGCCATTAGATAGCATAACGGGACCTTATCTGTCAACTGGGAAAATTTATGCCTCTGGGGAGGAGATCAGCGCCATTCTTCGCGCTCGATGCGCCCGTCGCGGATATGGATAATGCGGTACGCGTGCGCGGCGACCTCCGGTTCATGGGTGACGATGATGATCGTATTCCCCTGGGCGTGGAGGCGATCGAAGAGCGCCATGATCTCCGCTCCGGTCTTGGAGTCGAGGGCCCCGGTGGGCTCATCGGCCAGGAGAATTGAAGGCCGATTCACCAGAGCGCGGGCGATGGCGACGCGCTGCCGTTGTCCACCCGAAAGCTCATTTGGCCGATGGTGCATGCGATCGCCGAGATCCACCATCTCCAAGGCCTGACGGGCGCGCTCCAGCCGCTCCTTGGCCGGAACGCCCGCGTAGATCAGCGGTAGCTCGACGTTGTGCAATGCCGTCGCGCGCGGCAGAAGATTGAACAATTGGAAGACGAATCCGATCTCTCGATTGCGAATGTAGGCCAGCTCATCGTCATCCATCTCGCTGACGAGTCGGCCATTGAGCCAATAGCGGCCGGCCGTCGGCGTATCCAAGCAGCCGATGATATTCATCAGCGTGGATTTCCCCGAACCGGAGGGACCGATGATGGCTACGTACTCGTTGGGTCGGATGACCAGGTTGATCCCGCGTAAGGCGTGGACTTCCTCTTGGCCCATCTTGTACGTGCGCCAGACGTTCTCCATACGGATCAATCCGTCGACGGAGGGAGAACGTTGGGCGAAGGTTGCGGTCTCCGGCTTCAGCTCGGGCATCGTACTCGATCGGCTCATCGCATTTCCTCAACTGGCTGAATGCTTACTGGCCCTGGACGTACTCCTTCTTGACGAGAGCATTATGCTTCAACAGGCGCAGTTCTCGATACGGGCCAACGATCACCTCCATCCCCTCCTCAAGGCCGCTCACGATCTCGATCTCCATCTCCCCGGAGATGCCCGTCTCGACCGGACGAAAGATCGCGCGATTATCCTGTATGATGAAGACCCCCTGAAGACGTTTCTTCTGCCCATTGGCCGAAGCCGTTGGGCTGCCGACCTCCTCCGCATCGCGCTCCACAATGGCGGCCGGGGGAACGGCGATGACGTTCTCGCGCGTGTCGGTGGTGATCGTCGCCGTCGCCGACATGCCTGGGCGCAGTCGGTCGCGGACTTCCGGCGTCAGATCGACCAACCGGATGACCACCTTGAAATCCTTAGCCTCTTGCCCCGAGGGCGTGAGTTCCGGAAGCGCCTGTCCGCCGCGAATCAAAGCGGCGCGGCCGACCTCGGAGACCACACCCCCCAGCGCCTGATCGCCAAGCGCGTCCACGCGGATGCGCGCTCTCTGCCCGACGCGCACGCGCGTGATATCGGTCTCATCCACTTGGACTTCGACGTTGATCTCCGACATATCGGCGATGGTCAGCAGGGGTGTCGTACTGAAGCTGGCGAGCACGTACTGACCAATGCGCACAGGGAGATTGGCAATGACGCCGTCAATAGGGGCCTTCTGCACGGTCTTGGCCAGGCGATCCAGCGCGCTCTTATAATTGGCTTGAATCTGGGCGACGCGAGCGCGCGCGCTTTGTAATTGCGCCTGGGCCTGACGGACTCGAATCTGCGCATCGCGCAGCTGCGCCTCCAGTTGCTGAACGCGCTGCTGCTGCGCTTCGACCAGAGCCTGTGCTCCGCGATATGAGGCGCGCGCCCGATCATACTCGGCGCGCGAGATGACGCCTTGCTCCAGCAGCTGCTCCCGACGACGGAACTCCTCTTCGGCGAAGCTGAGATCGGCTTTCGCTCGCTCCAACTCGTACTTCGCAGCGGCCAGGCTCGCTTGAACATTCAGGACGTTGTTTCGCGCCGCATCCACCTGCACTTGGGCATTCTGCACCTCGGCCCGCGCGGCTTGGAGATTGGCCTGGCTGCTCTCAGCCTCCGAAGAGATCTGCGTCGGATCGATCTTCAGAAGTGGCGTCCCCGCCTTCACCCAATCCCCCTCCTTCACGTAAATTTCGATGACGCGACCGGGGACCTCCGAGGTCATGTTCACGAAATTTCGCGGGCGAACCTCGCCATTAGCCGTGACCTTCGATTCCAACAGGGGCCGACGGGTCACTTTCTCGACCTGGACGACGGGGACATCCGTTCGGCCTCGGGTGACGCTGATGCCGACAATCGCCCCTAAGGTCATAATGAGGATGAGAGCGATCAAAAGCTTCTTTTTCCGACTCGACGCCATCTCCTCCTCTCCCGATGTGATCACCGCTTCTTACGAATGACGGCACTTGCGGGTTCCCCCAAAATCGCAATGTTACCGCCCCCTCTCTAGCGATGTCAACCAACCGGTTCTCGGAAGAAACCGTTAGCGCTCTCCCCCGCTGAGGGAGAGGAGGCGCTTCACTTCATGGGAAGATCCCGCGCACGCGCGTCGCCTCGGCCACGCGCCTGATGGCCAGGATGTAGGCGCCGCGCCGCAGATCGAGGCCATAGCGCTTGGCCGTCGCGCGGACCTCGTGAAAGGCGTTCGTCATGATCCGCTCCAGATGGTGGAGGACCTCGTCTTCCGACCAGAAGAATCCGTACTGATTCTGCACCCATTCGAAGTAGGAGACCGAGACGCCGCCGGCATTGGCCAAGACGTCCGGGATGACCATGACCCCGCGATCGGAGAGGATGTCATCGGCCGCCGGCGTCGTCGGCCCATTGGCCACCTCCGCGATGAGACGCGCGCGAAGGCGATCGGCATTGCGCCGCGTGATCTGATTCTCCAACGCGGCCGGGACGAGGATGTCGCACGGGAGTTCGAGCAACTCCTCGTTGGAGATCGTCTCCGTATCGGGCAGTCCGTGCAAGGCTCCTGTTTGCGCTTTGTGCTGAAGGGCGGCTTCGGGATCGATACCGCGCGGGCTATAGATCCCCCCTTTAGAGTCGCTCACCGCAATGATGCGTGCCCCATCTTGATGGAGAAACCGGGCGATGTTGCTGCCCGCGTTCCCGAAGCCCTGGACGACGACCGCCGCGCCATTCAAGGCGAGGCCAAGCGCGCGACAAGCTTCACGAATGACGACCTGGCAGCCGCGCGCTGTCGCCTCCTGCCGCCCGTACGAGCCGCCCAACTCGACCGGCTTGCCCGTGACCACGCCCAACTCCGTATACCCCTTGAACATGCTGATCGTATCCATGATCCAGGCCATCGTCTGCGCGTCCGTGTAGACGTCCGGAGCCGGGATGTCGCGCTCCGGACCGATGAGCGGCATGATCTCGGTCGCATAGCGACGCGTCAGTCGCTCCAGCTCCCCTTGCGACAACTCCTTCGGATTGACCCGCACACCGCCTTTGGCGCCACCGTAAGGGAGATTCACCGTCGCGCACTTCCACGTCATCCACATGGCCAGCGCCTTCACTTCATCGAGCGTCACGTCGGGATGATACCGAATCCCCCCTTTGCCCGGCCCGCGCGCTACGTTGTGCTGGACCCGATATCCTTCGAAGACGCGCAAGCTGCCGTCGTCCATCTTGACGGGGATGGAGACGACCAACTGCCGCTTGGGCGTTTTGAGCAGCTCCTTCAACCCATCATCCAAATCGAGATGCGCCGCCGCACGATCGAATTGCGCCAGGGCGACGACGAACGGATTCAGGTTCTCCTCTGCGATCATCGTGCTCTCCCCCCTTGATAAAGAATATGCAGCGTATGAGAGCCCCCCTCTATCGCTTCGAGGCCTCGGGGAAAGAGAGCACCATCTCATCCGGACGGATCATGTGCAGCTCTTCGCGCGCGATTCGCTCGATGACTTCGGGATCCGTCTTGAGCGCGCGAATCTCCTCCATGAGCCGTTCCGTCTCCAGGCGGAGCTCCCGCACCTCCGCCTCCAACCGCTGATATTCCGCTTGCGCAGCCCGATATTCCCGGTGCGCCCGCACGAGGATCATCCCACACCCCAGGCCGATCCCTGCGAGCACAAGCACCACGCCGATGATCGGTCCCACTCGCATCGGGCTCGCGCGCGCGCGCCGATCCTCACTGGAACGCGAAGATTCGCCCTTGTTCAAGCAGCACCTCCAGATCCGCCTCCGATGTCGCTTCCGCGTAGCACCGCGCCACCGGCTCTGTGCCCGAGAGCCGCAACAGCAGCCATGAGCCGTCGTCGAACAGCAGCTTCAGCCCATCCGTTCGATTCACCTGGATGAGACGACGCCCGAAGAAATCAGCAGGAGGGTCGGCCTGAAGCTTCTCCTGCAGGCGTCGGCGCGCCTGCTCGGTCAATGAGATCCCGATGCGCCCGCTCCAGAGCCGTCCATCCCGAGCGTAGAGACGCTCCAGCCCTTCGCTCACGCTCGCTCCCATGCGCGCGACGCTCTCCACAACCAGGAGCGCGGCGAGAATCCCATCCTTCTCCGGATAATGACCGTGAATCGAGAGGCCCGCGCTCTCCTCCCCGCCCAGGATGACCTTCCCCGCCTTGAGCAGTTCGCCGATGTATTTGAAGCCGACGGGCGTCTCGTATACCGGGCGTCCGCGACGCCGCGCCGCGCGATCCACCTGATGCGAAGTCGCGACGCTGCGGGCCACCCCTCCTTCCCACGGACGCGTCTCGCATAAGTAGTCGAACAAAAGCGCCAGAATCTGATTGGGCGTCACGAAGACGCCTCCCCGATCCACGATACCGAATCGGTCGGCATCCCCATCCGCCGCCACACCGAGATCGAAGCCGCCAGATGCGACGATCTCGCGGAGCGTTTGCAAGCGCTCGGCCGAAGGCTCCGGCGCTCCTCCGCCGAAGAGCACATCGCGATGGGCATGCAGGAGATGGACGTCGCACCCGGCTTCCCGCAAGGCACGATCTAAATACCCGCGCGCCGTCCCCCACAGCGGATCCACGGCCACGCGCAAGTGGGCTCGCGCGATCGTCTGGAAATCCACCTTCGTCGCGAGATCGCGCAAATAGCCCTCGCGCGGATCGTAGGCGCGAATGACCCCACGCCTCTCGCCAGGGGGAACCCCGGAGCTCTCTCCGCGACGTATCCGCTCAATCTCCCGCTCGATCTCCCGCGTGACCTCAGGAAGTGCGGGCGCTCCATCGGCCGTCGAGAATTTGACCCCTTGATATTCAGGCGGATTATGGCTGGCCGTGATGTTCACGCCCCCCTGCGTGCGCTCGGCCACGATGGCATACGCGAGGACGGGCGTCGGCGTCGGCTCCGTGCACAGCAGAACATCCACGCCTTCCTCGGCCAACACGCGCGCGCTCTCGCGCGCGAACGCCTCGGCCAGGAATCGCGTATCGTAGCCGACGATGAGCGTCGCTTCCTCCCGCTGACGCTTCACAGAGCGCGCGATGGCGCGCATGACCACGCGCGCGTTCTCCAGCGTGAAGTCCTCGGCCACAATGGCCCGCCATCCCGATGTGCCGAATCGAATGGGACTTGTCATCGTTTCCATAACGGCACCGGCACGCTCATCCCAAAGACGATCCCGCTTCGGGGATCAATGGCGCGCACGCCGCGCACGCCGGCGAGATCCCACCAGAGACGTCCCGTGCGGAGCTGCAGGCCGACGCGCACCTGTCCTCGCGATTCCGTCCCCAAAGGCGCCCGACGGCGCGTGCTCTCCCACCCGCTCACTTCAGCGACGAGATTCGTCCGCGCGTTCAGCTCGTAGACGGTGGCCACGCCATAGAGCAGCACATCGTTTTGCACGAAGGGCTCGATCGGAGCCGGCAAGATGCCCACGCCGACGTGGCCGAAGAGATCGAAGGCGCCCCACCGCTTCTCGGCCAGCATAGCGGCGAAGAAATTCGTCTGATTCGTCCCGATCCCTCGCGCCTGATCGGAATTCGGCAACTCGACGCCCACGCGCACGCCGAGTGCCGGCCATCGCCCACGGGCCGCGCGCAGCCGCATCTTCATCCAGAGGCTGAAGTCCCCCACATCGTGCGTGCTTTCGGGTGTCGGCAGCCGAAGCGAAATCGCTCCCCCTCGCCGCTCGTCAATGCTCAGATAATTCTGAATCGTCCCGCGAAGCTGAAGCTCCATACGCGACGCCACGCCAAGGGACAGCCCCAGGACACCCACGCGCGAGAGATCGCCGCGCAATCCCGAGAGGGGAAAGCGTTGCGTTTGCGCGAACTCGAATCCGAGATCTATTCGCAGCTCGCCTTCGGGTACAGTGGCCACCCGCTCGGTCACAAGTGGACGCTGTTGAGCCAAGATCGGAAGAAGCCCTCCAAAATAGATCGCCAAGCTCACCCCCACTTGCCACCATGCTCCGCTCATGCTTCCTCACGTGCCGCGCGCCCGCTCGATCAGACACGTGAGCCCGGCGAAAACACACTCAGCATTCTAGGCGAAGATAAACCACTCGTCAACCGGAGACCTTTCCCCGGCGCCGAACGCTCTCGTTGCGGCCGCCGTTCGCTCAGCGGATGAGCGTCCCCACCCGTCTCCACCGCGTATGTCGCAGGATCTTCAGCAGAAGATTCCCTCCATGCGCGGCCGCCGCGCGCTCATCATAGGACCAGTACACGACGAGGGCACGTCCGACGATGTACTCGCGCGGCACTGTCCCCCAGAACCGGCTGTCCTCGCTATCGTCGCGATTGTCCCCCATGACGAAGTACGCGCGCTCGGGGATGAGGAAGGGGCGTCCGATGGCGTACCGTCCACTGGGGGGGAAATCCACCCCCCCACGCTCGGCGTGATATGACTCCCAATAGACGCGATACCGTGCCCCCTCGGGCGACAGCTCCTCCCGAACGACTTGCAGCGCGGAATCTTCGGCATCGAACCTCGGATTCTGAACGTAGAGGCGATGCTCCGGAAGCTCGCGCCCATTGATGAAGACGCGCGTCCCACGAATTTCGACCGCCTCCCCGGGCAATCCGATGACGCGCTTGACGTAGTTGACTTCGGGATTCTGCGGGTACTTGAAGACGGCCACATCCCCCCGACGAACATCCCGATAGGGGAAGAGCTGCCAGAAGACGCCCTCACGTCTCCCGGCGAAGATGAATTTGTTCACCAGCAGATGGTCGCCAATGAGGATATTGTTTTGCATCGAGCCGGTGGGCACCTTCACGGCCTGGACCACGAAGGTCATACCGAACAGGGCCATGATCACGGTGACGACAGCCGACTCGAAGTATTCCCGCAGGGTGGATTTCGGCATCTCCGTCACCCGCGCGATCTCCGATCCCGAAGGGGAGAACGGCTCAGATGGAGTCGCGTCCACTCGCTCCATCATGGGGTCGCCCCGTTTTCAGGAGTCTCCAGAAGCTGATCCAACTGTGCCAACGCCCCGCGGGCGGCGTGCTGATGTGCGGCCTTGATGGTCGGCCCTTCGCCTGTCGCGACCACTCGGGTGCCGATCCGAAGGCTCACATGAAAGCGGCGAGCGTGCGCGGGACCTTCGACACCGGTCACCTCGTAGACCGGGGGCGGCAGACCACGCGCCTGCAACTGCTCCTGCAGCGTCGTCTTGTAATCGCTCCACCGCACACTCTCCGGATCCAAACCGCAGACGACATCCTGAAACTGTCGGCGCACGAACACCTCCGCAGCCTCGATCCCGCCATCCAAATAAAGGGCCGCAATCAAGGCTTCATACGCATCCACCAAGAGCGTGCGCTTGGTACGCCCACCGGTCTTCTCCTCACCGCGATTCAACCGCAAGTACTCCCCAAGCTGCAAATTCTGCGCGTGCACCTGCAAGTTATCTGCGCTCACCAAAAACGCCTTCATCTTCGCGAGTTTCCCCTCTGGTAGTGCCGGGAACAACTCAAAGAGCCACGCGCTCACGATGAACCCCAGGACAGCATCGCCGAGAAACTCCAGCGCCTCATTATCCACCAGCCCCATCGCCCCAATCTCATGCGCGTAGGAACGGTGTGTGAGCGCCCGGTCCAGGAGTTCCCGGCGCCGAAAGGTATATCCGATTTTGCGCTCCAATTCGCTCAGATCTCGCGCCTCGATCGGCATCCCGCTCACGGCGATCCCGCTGAGGTTTGGGCCGATGGCTTGTACTTCTTGATCAACTCCTCCATGCCCTCGGTCGTATCGTTATGCCGATAGCGATAGAAGCTCTCCAGGATCTTGCGGGCTTCCTGATTCAACGCTTGAAGACTCGTATTGGCCTCGGAGATGGCGACCGTACGGGCATACATCTCGATCATCTGATCCACCACCTCGTCCACCCGTTGCAGCAACTGCTTGCCCGCTTCGGCGACCTTCTCCTCCGGCGTGAGCTTATCGTAGCTCTCCCGCAGCTTAGCGTACTTGCCAAGCTTGAGCGCTTCGCCGATGAGGTAGAAGGTCACCGGATCGCTCGGATCCCACTCCGCTGACTTCTTCAGATGCTCGATCGCCGGATCATAGTCGGCCTTGTTGTAGAGGAACAAACCCGCCGCTTGATGCAGCGCGCCAAGGATCTTATTCTTCTGCTGCTCCCAAAGCTGAGGGGCGAAGCCCATCGGGGCGGTTCCGGCAGAGGCCAGCTCCAACGCGCGCGTGGCATAGGTCAAGCCGTCCGCATCAAAACGCGTGTCGCGTCCTTTGGACGCCGTCACCGCGGCCAGTGCGAGGACGTAGAGGATGCTGAAGTTGTTGGGATCAGCGCTCAAGACCTCGCGCCCCATGTTGAAGGCCTTCTCAAGACGATTGGTCTGCACGTAGGCGAGGACGAGGATGGGCTTGGCGCGCGGCGCCAAGACACTGTTGGGGAATTGCGCCAAGAACGCTTCACCCGCTTGAACGACCTCCTCCAGCTTTCCCGCCTCATAGGCTCGATACAACGCGTTGTAGGCATCCGCTTCCTCGCGCGTATACTGTGGCTGCGCCGGCGCTTGCACCCCACGGGCGATCCGCCCCACCCCGGCGATGAGTGTGACACAGAGGAGTGACGCCGCAAGGCTTGCGACCTTTCTCATTCCCCCCTCCCGATTGTGATGTCCTCACATTCCCCGGCTCCGACGGACAGGTCGGAAAAAGCACTTTCGGTGACCGGCTTTTCCCGACCTGTTTCCCCTTCTCATTTTACGGCAAGTCGGAGACGGGAACAAGGATGCGCCATGACCCGCTTTTTGTCAAGATGCGCGTTGACGCCTCTTGCCTCTTCTTGTTATGCTCGTGTGCATTGAGCGAATATGCGATCTTTGGTCTCAGGAGGACGCCATGCTTTCATTCAATAACATCCCCGTGCCCGCTGAGGGCGAGAAGATCGAAATCCGAGATGGACAGCTCGTCGTCCCGAACCGCCCGATCATTCCCTTCATCGAGGGGGATGGGACGGGCCGCGATATCTGGCGAGCGGCCTCGCGCGTTTTCAACGCGGCTGTCGAGAAAGCCTATCGCGGAGAGCGGCAGGTCGTCTGGTACGAGATCTTCGCCGGCGAGAAGGCGTACAAGAAGTTCGGCGAATGGCTCCCTCGAGACACCGTCGAGGCGATTCGCGAGTTCACCGTCGCCATCAAGGGGCCGCTGACAACCCCCGTCGGCGGCGGCATTCGATCGCTGAACGTTACCCTGCGGCAGGTCCTCGACCTCTACGCGTGTGTGCGTCCGGTCCGCTGGTACCGGGGCGTTCCCTCTCCGGTGAAGCATCCGGAGAAGCTCAACGTCGTCATCTTCCGCGAGAACACCGAGGACGTCTACGCCGGTATCGAGTTCCAGCAGGGGACGGAGCAGGCGCAGAAGACGATCGAGTTCCTCCGGAACCTCGGCTACTCGGTGCGCCCCGATAGCGGCATCGGCATCAAGCCGATCTCCATCTTCGCGACCAAGCGCTTGATCCGCAAGGCCATTCGCTACGCCCTCGAGAACGGCCGCCGGGTCGTCACGCTCGTGCACAAGGGCAACATCATGAAGTTCACCGAAGGCGCCTTCCGCGACTGGGGGTATCAATTGGCCAAGGAAGAGTTCAGCGACGTCACCGTCACCGAGCAAGAGCTGTGGGAGAAGCACGATGGGAGGCTCCCCGAAGGGAAGATCCTCATCAACGATCGGATCGCCGACTCGATGTTCCAGCAGGTGCTGACGCGCCCTGACGAGTATTCCGTCATCGCGACGCCCAACCTGAACGGCGATTACTTGAGCGATGCCTGCGCGGCGCAGGTCGGCGGATTGGGCCTGGCACCGGGCGCGAACATCGGCGATTACCTCGCGCTCTTTGAAGCGACACATGGCACTGCCCCCAAGTACGCCGATAAAGACGTCATCAATCCGAGCGCCGTCATCCTGGCCGGCGTGATGATGTTCGAATACATCGGATGGCGCGAAGCGGCCTCGCTGATCACGACGGCCATCGAGCGGACCATCGAGCAGAAGATCGTCACCTACGATCTGGCGCGCCTGATGGAGGGCGCCCGTCAGGTGAAGACGAGCGAGTTCGCCACGGCTATCATCGAAAACATGGGCTAGCAGGAGACGCCCGGCGACTCGCGCGAGCTTTCGGGGGAAGCGCGCTTCCCATTCCGGGCGAGCGCGCTCTCACAATGGGTGTTTGATCAGCATCGGGAGGGACTATGGCACGAAAGAAGATCACCGTCATCGGTGCCGGCAACGTCGGCGCGACCGTCGCGCATCGCCTCGTGGATAAGGAACTCGGTGATGTCGTGCTCGTGGACATCATCGAAGGTTTGCCGCAAGGGAAAGCTCTGGATTTGGCGGAATCCACGCCCGTTCTCGGCTGCGATGTTCGCGTCGTCGGATCGAACGGTTATCGCGAGACGGCCGATTCCGACATCATCGTCATCACAGCTGGCGTGCCCCGCAAACCGGGGATGAGCCGATCCGATCTGCTCACCATCAATACGGATATTGTCCGCGGCGTCACGCAAGAGGCCATCAAGTACTCCCCCAATGCCATCCTCCTCGTCGTCTCGAATCCCTTGGACGCGATGGCCTATGTGGCCTACAAGGTCTCGGGCTTTCCGCGCGAGCGGGTCTTCGGCATGGCCGGTATCCTCGATACGGCTCGCATGCGCTATTTCATCGCTGAGGAGCTCGGCGTCTCGGTCGAGGATGTCTTCGCCTTCGTCCTTGGCTCGCACGGCGATGAGATGGTTCCGCTTGTGCGGTACTCCTCGGTCGCGGGCATTCCGCTCACGGACTTGCTCCCGAAAGAGAAGATCGAGGCGATCGTCAAACGTACGCGCGAGGGAGGCGCCGAGATCGTGAGCTTGCTCAAGGCGGGATCGGCCTACTATGCCCCATCGGCCGCCGTCGTGGAGATGGTCGAGGCTGTGCTCAAGGATAAGAAGAAGATACGTCCGTGCTCCGTCTATCTGGACGGAGAATACGGCATCAAGGGAGTCTTCCTCGGCGTCCCGGTGAAGCTCGGCGCTTGCGGCGTGGAGCAGATCATCGAGATCGGCCTGACGCTCGACGAGCGCGCCGCTTTGCACCGCTCGGCTGAGGCCGTGCGCGCGCTCATCGAGAGCATCCAGCTCTGAGCATCCGACTCACGAGCGCTCTCCCGGACGTCGCGGCTCCGACACCGAACGGATCACGGGAAGCGAGAGCGCCCGCTCTAAGCGCATGCGGAGGATCGTCCCGGGATTCAGGCGCAGGTCCTCGCCCTTGGTCATGAGCACTGCGCCCCCGAGCGTGCCGGTGATGACGATGCCCGCCGCTTTCCCGCTGCCGGTGATCAAGCCAATGGCCGAGCCCGCGGCCAAACCGACGTGTGCCCCGCGATACACATTTCGGAACGTCCGCTCGCCACTGCGACCTCCGTGCGCCACCCCCTCCTCATCGCTCCGCACTTTTCGATCCCTCTGCCAATCGTCAATGGCCAAGAGCGCGGTCGTCACCGGCTCCACGCCATAAGAAGTGCGCACGCGATCGAATACCAACGCCAGTTCCGACTGCCGCTGCCCGCGACGCGCTGGTTTGACATGCGTCACGCGGCCGGAGAATTCCGCCCCGCGCTCCAGCACGAGCTTCCCCTCCACGATGAGATCGTCATATAACGTTGCCCGCACGGGATCGCCGACCTCGTTGATCTTCGTGCTCACGGGCGTCTGCAGCGCGAGCCGCACGACGGTGCCTTCGGGGACCGTGACCGTCGCCGCCTCTTGCGGTGCCCCGGAGAACCCCCGCACGACCGGCACTAAAAGGATCGCGCCGAACAAAACCCGCCACAGCCTTCTCATCACTCCCCTCCTTGGGCGTGCTCAAACATATTATACCTCAAGCGAGGGCGCGATCCCACCGCCTCACATCACCTGCAGGATCACGCACTTGAGATAATGCGTCTCCGGCATCGAGAGGAGGATCGGATGATCGGGAGCTTGCGTCCGCCGTTCGAGGACCCGCACCTGACGCCGGGCATCGGCGGCCGCCTCGCGCAACATGTCGAGAAACATCTCTTCGCTCATGTGGTACGAGCAGCTACACGTCACCAGCACACCTTCCGATCGCAGGAGTCGAAGAGCGCGCAGGTTGATCTCCTTGTACCCGCGCAGGGCGCCGGGAACAGCCGCGCGGCTTTTGGCAAAGGCTGGCGGATCGAGCACGATCAGATCGAAGCGCTCCTGCTCTCGATCCAGCTCCCGCAGCAGATCGAAGACGTTGGCTTCGAGGACGGTCACGTTCGTGAGGCCATTGGCTTGAACGTTCTGCCGCGCCTGCGCTACAGCCTCGGCGGAGATGTCTACGGCGAGCACGCTCTCGGCGCGAGCCGCCAGATGCACAGCGAATCCCCCGGCGTAGCAGAAGCCGTCCAAGACGCGCCCTCGTGCATAGCGCGCGGCGGCCCGATAGTTCTCCTGCTGATCGAGGAATGCCCCCGTCTTTTGCCCATGCAACAAGTCCACGTGAAATCGCCTTTCGCCCAACGCGACCTCCAAGCGCTCGGGCACTGTCCCGTAGAGGAGGCCCTTCGCCAGCGGCAATCCTTCGAGCGCGCGCACCTTCACATCGTTGCGCTCGACGATCGCGCGCGGTGCGAACAGCTCCACAAGCAGGTCCACCCAGAGCGGCTTCAACGCTTCCATTCCCTGCGAGAGCGTCTGCAGGACGAAGTAGTCCCCATAGCGATCAATGATGAGTGAGGGGAGCCGATCGCTCTCCGCGAAGACGAGCCGATAGGCTTCGGCATCTCCAAGCATCCGTTGACGGAAGGCCGCCGCGCGGAGGAGTCGCTCGCGCCAGAACGCGCGAGTGATCTCCAAATCCGGCTCGGCGATCCACCGCAGCGCGATTTGCGAGCGATCGCTATAGAGGGCCCAGCCGAGCCGTCGCCCCCGTGTATCGGTCACGGCGACCACGTCCCCGCCTTGCACGTCCCTCGCTTCCAGAAGATCGGGGGCGTAGACCCACAGATGTCCGGCCTGCAATCGCGCCGCCCCGCGCGTCGTGATCGTGACCGTCTTCGTTGACGACATCAACGCTTCGTTCTACACTCTCCTTCTCTTTCCGGAGCGATCTTCGATCGCCCGGGATGGAAGGCGTGTTCCCGAAGACATGGCGCTTCGGAGTCGAACGATGAGTGAGCATATCGCATTCATCGGACTCGGATCAAATCTCGGCGATCGAAAGGCATACCTCGCTTGTGCGCGACAGGCGCTGTCCCGCTACGGGACGTTGGAGCGTTGCTCCTCCCTCTATGAGACCGAGCCGGTAGATGTCCGCGATCAACCGCACTTCCTCAACCAAGTGATCGCCCTGCGCACGCGGCTGGATCCGGTCGCCTTGCTGCGCGCTTGTCTGGCGATCGAACAGATGCTCGGGCGCGAACGCCGCATCCTCAAAGGCCCGCGCACAATTGATCTCGATCTCCTCCTCTACGAGGACGAGATCCTCGCGATCGAGACCGAGGCCCTTCACCTCATTCTCCCGCATCCGCACCTTCATCGGAGACGGTTCGTGCTCGTCCCTTTGTGCGAGATCTGCCCCGACGGTCGGCATCCCGTTCTTGGAAAGTCGTTCTCCCAATTGCTCGCAGAGCTGGAGGACACGGCTGAGGTCCGCCTCTACGCGTGAGCCTCCAGGGCCGAGGTGAGGTCCGATATATCCGGAGGGGACCGATGGCGCATCTTCTCACGCGCATCCTTTGGACACTGGCGATGGGGTTGCTACTCAGCGAACGCCTCGTGGGCGGGGCGGACGACTTGGATCACGCGACGCTGGAGGGGTTCGTTCTCGATCCGACCGATGCCGTCATCCCCGGAGCGAGGATCACACTCATTGAGCGGCAGGCGGGAATGCGACGGACGAGCGAGAGCGACGGACGCGGATGGTATCGGATAACGGCCCTCGCTCCGGGAGCGTATACGCTTCGCGCGGAAGCGCCGGGCTTCTCTCCTCTCGAATATCGCGAGCTGCCGTTGAAAGCCGGACATACGCGGCGTCTGGATTTGCGACTTCGGCCTGGGAGCCTCATCGAGGTCGTCACGGTCACCGAGGGAGAGACGATTGATCTGACGCGTACGGTCGTCGGGGTGAGTCTTCGGAGCGAGGAGATCGAATCGCTCCCACTCAATGGGCGAAATCCGCTCGATCTCATCTTCCTCTTCGCGAGCGTGCAAGCCGAGCCTTTCGAAACGCGCGATCTCGGCGATCCGGCCACGCGCGATGCCGTGCCGGCGCCACCGCAAGAGGCGGGCAGCTTCTCGCTCTCGGGCGGGCGCGCCTACTCGAACAACATCACCCTCGATGGCTTCGACAATAACGACGATCGCGCGGCGCGCGAGCGCGCGATCCCCAGCCTCGAATCCATCGCCGAAGTGCAGATCATCACCAACCAGTACTCGGCCGAATATGGGCGCGCCTCCGGCGGCCGCATCAACTTCTTCACCCGCCGAGGGGGGAACCAATTCCGCGGAGCGCTCTTCGGCGATTTTCAAGACGAAAGCCTCAACGCCAATAGCTTCTTCCGCAATGCGCGTGGGCAGAAACGCGCGCCGTTCCAACGGCGCGAATACGGCGGTCGGCTCGGCGGCCCGATCCGGCGTGATCGGCTCTTCTTCTTCGGCGTCGTCGAACGCCAGGAGGAGCCCGATACGGACGCGATCATCGCTCTGCTTCCCGTGGATCCGCAAGCCAATCCGGCATATCCCCTCCAGGAGACACCGACGGGGCGCCCCTTCGTGCGGGATGGTGTCTTGGTCGCCCTCTTTGAGGAGGAGGTGAGCGCGCCCGGTCAACGCACATACGTGAGCGGTCGGCTCGATGCTGCGTTCGGGACAGCCCATCAACTCGTGTTCCGTTTCGATATGACCCGCACCAATCGGCTACGCGTCCGCGATCAAGGGGCGACGCTTCGCGAAGGTCTTGTCAACCGACGGCGCGACTCGATGGCCCATTCCGTCCAGGATACCTGGGTGCTCGGCCCGCGACTCCTCAACCAATTTCGCTTCCAGCATGCGGCGCTCACCCCCACGGCGACGCCGAGCCAGACGCGCCCTGGCGTGATCGTCGGCAGCAGTCGTGGCACCACGCTGCCGGTCGCCAGCGGCTTCATCGCGGGAGCCGCTGGGTTCCCTGAGACGCGCGTCGAACGCCGCTTTCAATGGGCCGATGTGCTCACGGGACAATGGGGGCGCCACACGCTCAAGCTTGGCACCGATGTGCTGCATCTGCGCTCGGCGACCCGACAGCTTCACCTCTTCTTCGGCTTCTACAACTTCCCCAGCTTTGGCGACTTCGTCGCGAGCACCCCATCGCGCTACCGACAGCGGATCGGCGAGCCCGAACAGCCCATCCGGAACACGATCCTTGGCAGCTTCATCCAGGAAGAATGGCGCGCGCGTCCGAACCTGACCTTCACCCTCGGCCTGCGCTATGATCGTGAGACCCTGCTCGATCACGATAAGAACAATCTGGGTCCGCGCCTGGCGCTGGCCTGGGCGCCCGGTCGTCGGGCGAAGATGGTGATCCGAAGCGGCGTCGGCGTCTTCTACAATCGCGTCCTGCTCCGCACCATCGAAGACTTCGCCGTGCAATCGCGCCTGTTCGAGATCGATCTCGGCAGCGGCCCCGGCGCGACCGGACACATCGAGGAATTGAATCGAATCGGTGGTTTCCCCAATATCTTCCCCAATGATCCGACGCATCCGTTGGTGCGCGATCTCATCCGTTCGATCCAGAACACGCGAAGTCTCTCGCCAGATCTTCGCATCCCGTACAGCCTGCAAAGCAGTCTGGGGATCGAACGACAGTTCGGCCGAACGCTCACGCTCGAGGTCAGCTATGTCTTCAACCGCACGCTCCGGCTCTGGCGCGACCGCAATGTGAACGCGCCGATTCCCCCACCTGGCGGGTTCGTGGCCTTTCTGCTCGATCCGCCTGAGCGTTTCCCCGGCGTCGTGAGGGCTCCCGATGGCAAGACGGCTTTCGACAACAGCGCTCGAGAGATCGCCGACGTGGGCGTTCGCTTCGTCCGATTTGATCTGAGCACCACGCGCTGGCGCGACACCGGGAGCGGAGCCAACCGCATTCGCATTTACGGTCTGAACGCCCTGGGTGGCGGCGCGACGACGACCGATCCCGTACTCGCCGCCCTGAAGGCCGTGCGCATGTTGCGCCCGAATCCCGATCTCGGAGAGGTCGAGCAACTTCAATCCGATGGTCAAGCGACCTATCACGGTCTGAACGTGCTCGCGAGCGCTCGCTTAGCCCCCCGTCTCCGGATTCGCGCCTCATACACGCTCTCCAAGCTGATTGATCTTGTGGACGTCAACACCAGCTCGCCGCAGGATGAGTTCAATTTCGCTCTGGAGCGCGGCTTGGGGCGAACGGATGAGCGCCACCGCGTCGTCCTGAGCGGCACACTGGCGATGCCTAAGGCGCTCGGGGGATGGAAGCTGACGCCCTATGTGACGCTCTCCTCGGGCCGCCCGTTCAACATCACGACGAACGGACAGGATCGGAATCTGAGCGATACGCTGACGGATCGGCCGCACATCCTCGGCCAAGGACCGATTCGCTTCGTGAAGCCGGGCGATACGGCGCGCTCGGAGGCGATGGCCGCACAATTTCTCTTCCCGACGATCGGGACTAACGGGACGCTCGGTCGGAACATGGGACGCGGTCCGGGGATGCGGCGCGTAGACGTGCGCCTGTCGCGAGAGTTCCGCGTGAGCGAGCGCTTCCTGCTCCGCCCCTGGGTGAATGCGTACAATCTCCTCAACACGCCGAACTTCATCATGACGGGATTTTACGGGCCGCTGGATGAACGCGAAGGTCGATCCGTCTTCCTGCAACCTCGCGCGGCGCGCCGCCCACGCACGCTTGAGTTGGGCCTGCGCGTGGAGTTCTAAAGATGCTGGACATCCGGGCACCCCACGTATGTCCGTGAATGGAATCCGCCAAGAGCTTGGGCATGATCGAAGGTTCCTGGACGAAGGGCGAAGCGTTTGCCCAACGGGCGTAGTGATGGTACCCTTTGCAAAGAAGCATGGCACGCGTGGGAGACAGCTACTGTTGGTTGATTGCCGATGATCCGGCCGTGTGTCCGTATCTCGGAGCGCAGGAAGCGCATCTGCTCTCGGATGTGCGGCGTCGGAATCGGGAGAAATGCCTCGGTTGCGAAGAGCTGCGGCGCGACCTCGTCGAGCTGCGGCGCACTGGCGGCCCACTCCTGGAAGCGTTGGCGGTGATCTTCGACGAAGCCCTGAATCAGTGCCGTCCGATGCTCCGCACGCTGCAGATCAAAGAGGAGCTTTTGGATATCCTTCGGCATCTCTCACACAGCCTGCAGTTGGCCCTCGACCCGGGTGAGATCCTCTACAAGGGCCTGGTCGCTTTCACGGCGGGCAGCAGCCTCGGGTTCAATCGGGGTCTCGCCCTTCTGATCGAAGAAAGGGAGCTGTATGGATATTTCGCCCTGGGCCCGCGCGATGGGGAAGAAGCGGCACGCATTTGGCGAGCGGTGAGCGAGCGTGGGACGACGGTCGCCGACCTGCTGCAGTATACGCCAGAGGTCTTCGCCCGCGAGCGAGGGAAGTTTCAGCCTTGGTTAGATCGCTTTCGCTTCTCACTCTCGGACTCCCCATTTCGCGAAGCGTTCTCGCTCCCCATCCCGCATGCGCCGGAGGCGGGACGAGTGCTGGAGATCACCCCGGAGACGCCGCTGCCGGAGGCGCTTCGCGAGTTCTATCGGGATACGACGTTCTGGATCGTCCCCTTGCTCTCACACGAGGAACGGCCCTTGGGGGCGCTGCTGCTCGATAATTTCCTGACGAGGCGTCCGATCTCGGCCGAGGATCGGCTCGCCATGGAGCTGTTCGCCATGGAGATCGCCGTCGCCTTGGAGCGCGGCCTCGCCTATACGGAATTGCGCGAGAAGGTGGAGATGCTCGAAGAAGCCTATCGGCGCATCCAAGAGCATCAGCAGACGATCATTCGCCTTCGAGAAGAAGCAGCCGTCGCCGAGCTGATGCTCCAGCTCACGCACACGATCAAGAATCCCGTCATCGCCATCGGCGGGCTCGCCCGACACCTCCATAAGAAGCTCGACGAGCATTCCCCCCATCGCCGATTTGCCGCCGCCATCGCTCAAGAAGCCTCTCGATTAGAGGAGACGGTACAGGATTTCGTGAAATTCGCGGCGCTGAAGTATTCGACCGAGCGGCACCCGATGGACGTCAACGAGATCCTCGAACTTTTGGTCCACGAGAAGATGGAGGCCCTGCAGCATGGGCCGCCTATTCGATGGCATCTGGATCTTGCCCCTGTCCCTCCGATTCTCGCCGACGAGCGTCAATTCTACCATTGCATGGAGAACATTGTGAACAACGCCCTTGAAGCCATGAGCGACGGGGGCGATCTCTTCATCGAGAGTCGTCGGTCCGAGGACATGATCGTCATCATCGTGAGAGATACGGGGCCTGGCCTGGCCGAAGAAGCGGCGCGCAATCTCTTCAAGCCATTTTTCACGACCAAACCGACGGGGAGCGGACTGGGTCTTTATACGTCCAAACAGATCGTCGAGAGCTTGGGTGGAGAGCTGCAGTTGCTCGGCCAACTCGGCCAAGGGTGCGAGGTCATCATCCGTCTGCCCATTCCCGAAGCGCCTTCTGAGACATCCGCCGAAGGCGAATTCGGCGCGCTTGAGGAGTCGCGCGGAGAGGGGGAGAGCGCTCATGGCGAAGATCCTGATCGTGGATGATGAGCCGAACATTCGGCTCCTCTATAAGGTCGTGTTGACCGAAGAGGGGCATGAGGTCGTCGAGGCTGAGAACGGGCGCCAGACGTTTGAGGCGCTTGAAGGCGAGCCCTTTGATCTGGTGATCCTCGACATTCGCTTGAAGGCCGAGAGCGGGCTCGATCTCTTGCAGGAGATCGTCGCGCGACACCCGCAGATCCCGGTCATCCTCTGCTCGGCTTACGTTGCGTTCCAGGACGACTATACGTCCTGGCTCGCTCAGAGCTACTGTGTGAAATCGAGCGATCCCCGCGCGCTTGTGGAAGAAGTGGAACGCGTCCTGGCCCGACGGACGTCTCCCGGCACGCGCGATTCCGGACCGTGAGCGATAGGCGGCTTGTCCGAGCAACGTATGAAGCTGCTCCTGCTCTGGCACATGCACCAACCGATGTATAAGGATTACCGGACGGGTCGCTACGGACTCCCCTGGGTCTATTTGCACGCGCTGAAGGACTATTACGAGATGGTGGGGATGGTGGGCCAGTACGAACGCCTCCGAGTGACGTTCAATCTCGTCCCCAGCTTAATAGAGAGCCTTGAGGACTACGCGAGCGGTCGTGCGCAGGATCCGTTTCTCACACACTTTCGGAAGGCTCCGGAGGCGATGGATCTGGGCGAGCGCGCTTTCCTTGTGGAGCACTACTTCCTCGTCCCCGCGTCGGCGATCCAGGCGCATCCGCGCTATCGCGAGTTGTGGGCGATGAAGGAGGCGCACCGTCCGTTCGCGCCTCAGGATCTGCGCGATCTCCAAATCCTCTTTCATCTGCAGTGGCTCGGCGAGAGCTGGAAGCGGACCCATGCGGGGATTCGCGCGCTCGTCCAGAAGCAGCGGGGGTATCGGGAGGAGGAGAAGCGGCAGCTCCAAGACGTGATGGAGCAGATCCTCCGCACGACGCTTCCGCTCTATCGGTCGCTCTGGGAGAAGGGGCGCATCGAGATCTCGACGACGCCGTACTATCACCCGATCCTGCCGCTGCTTTGCGATATTCAGATCGCTCGGTACGCGACGCCGGGGATTCGCTTGGACGATCTCCATTTTCGCTTCCCGGACGACGCGCGCGAGCAGATCGCGCGGGCTCTGGAGAAATGCGCCGCGGTCTTCGGTCGGCGTCCTTGCGGGATGTGGCCTGCCGAAGGCGCCATCAGCGAGGAAGCGGTGCAGCTCATGGCCGAAGCGGGCATGGCCTGGACGGCGAGCGATAGCGCCGTCCTCGCCCACAGCCTCCCGCCGGAAGTGCGACGCGAGGATGCGCATTGGCAACCCTATCGCTTCGCGCGCCAGGGGCGCGCGATCGCGCTCTTCTTCCGCGATCATGAGTTGTCCGATCTGATCGGCTTCGTCTATTCGCGATGGCAGGCGGAGGAGGCCGTGGAGGATTTCCTTCGTCGGCTGCGCGCGATCCATGAGCGGTCCCCGAACGCCATCCTCGCCGTCATCCTCGATGGCGAGAATCCGTGGGAACATTACCCGGCCAACGGCTATGACTTCCTCACGCACCTCTATCGCCGATTGGAAGAAGAGCCGTGGATCGAAACGCTCACCTTCAGTCAAGCGCTCGCCAAGTGTGCGACGCTCCCGGAGCTGCGGCGCTTGCATCCCGGTTCCTGGATCGAAGCGAGCTTCACGACCTGGATCGGCGATGAGGAAAAGAACACAGCCTGGCGATACATGGAGCGCGCGCGGAGGCGATGGGCGGCCTCGGCGCGCGCGGATCTCTCCGCGACGGGGGATGCCTCCGCCCAGCTCGCGCGATGCTCCCTCCTTGCCGCCGAAGGGAGCGATTGGTTCTGGTGGTTCGGCGAACCACATCGGAGTCCTCAAGATCCGATCTTCGATGAGCTTTTCCGGACACACCTGAAGAACGTGTACGCGGGCTTAGGGCTCGAACCGCCCTCGTACTTGGAGACGCCGATTCGCGCGGAACGCAGCACCATATTGCGCACGCCGGTAGCGTTCCTTCGCCCGATCCTGGATGGGCGTGATACGCATTACTTCGAGTGGGCGCCGGCCGGGATGATCCGCCTGCAGGCGCATGGCGCGATGCATCGCACAAGCGGGCATTTCATGACGCTCTATTTCGGGTTCGATCCCGAACACCTCTATCTCCGCATCGACCTTCGAGAGAATGCTCGCGCGCTTCTCCAGCGCGCGACGCTGCAGGTGGAGATCTACACGGCGGGCGGGGAGCAACGGTGCGAGATCTCGGCCAACCGCTGTTCTCCTTCCTGGGCCGTCGCCGATATCGTTGAGCTGGCATTCTCCCTCTCCGAACTGAAGCTCGACTTCGGAGAATCCTTCGATCTCGTCCTCACGCTGAAGGCCGAGGACCTGTGGGAGCGGTATCCGCTAAGCGGCGCTTTGCACCTGCAAGCGCCCGGGCGCGAATTCGAGATGGAGTACTGGATGGTGTAGGAGGGGAGCCGAATGAATCCTCAGCGCGATACGCTTCGCGAACTGCGATTCGATCCGCTGCGCAACCGCTGGGTCATCATCGCGGCAGAGCGGGCGCGGCGTCCGAGCGATTATTTGATCGAGGCGCGAGCGCCCGCCGAGCGCGAGGGGCGCGCGCTCGCTTGCCCGTTCTGCGAGGGGAACGAGGAGAAGACGCCGCCGGAGATCTTCGCCTTGCGCGAGGTGGGGACAGCGCCGAACACGCCCGGTTGGCGCGTCCGTGTCGTTCCGAATAAATTCCCGGCGCTGCGCATCGAGGATCACGCCCGGCGCTATGGCATTGGCCTCTTCGATGTCCTCAGTGGCGCCGGCGCTCACGAGGTCATCATCGAGACGCCCGATCACGCGAAGACGTTAGCCGATCTCCCGCTCCCCTGGGTCCGCGACGTGCTCCTCAGCTATCGCGAACGCATTCGCGATCTCTTCCGCGACCCCCGATTCCGCTACATCCTCATCTTCAAAAACCATAAGCCGGAAGCGGGAGCTTCGCTCGCGCACACACATTCGCAGCTCATCGCGACGCCCATGGTCCCACCCGCCGTCAAGCAGGAGTTGGCCATCTGCCGGGAGAACTTCGTCAAAAAGGAACGCTGCCTCATCTGTGATCTCATCGCCCAAGAGCTGGCCTTCGGCGATCGCGTCATCTATCAGGACGAGGCTTTCCTGGTATGGGCGCCCTTTGCCTCAGCCTTCCCGTTCGAGACGTGGATCCTGCCCAAGACGCATCGGCATGACTTCTCGCGTTTGAGCGATGAGGAGCTCTTGCAAACGGCTCATGCGCTGCGCGTGACGCTTCGCGCCATGAAGCGGCTCCTCAACGATCCGCCGTACAACTTCATTTTGCACACCAGTCCCCCGGCATTCGCTCGACCCGGCCATCCCGAGTACTGGAGCTCCATCGAGTACGACTATCACTGGCATCTGGAGATCGTGCCGCGCCTGACGCGCATCGCGGGGTTCGAGTGGGGTGCCGAACTGTTCATCAACCCTACCCCACCGGAAGCCGCGGCCGAGTATCTGCGCCGGGAGGTCAGCGAGAATATGCGGGAGGAAGAGACCGATGCCGCGAGCCATTGACCTGCACGTCCATCTGCCGACGGCGAGTTTCCTGGAAGGCGCCATCGGCCCCTATCGCGCGGCCGCCGAACGCTTCTTTCGCGCGAGCGTCCCGACCCGCGAGATGGAGGAGGTCGCGCGCTCTTACGAAGAGCTAGACATTATTGGCGTCCTGCTGGCGTGGGACGCGGAGACGGCGACCGGCCTCCCTCCGGTGACCAATCGAGAAGTCGCCGAGATCGTCCGCCACTACCCGGAACGCTTCATCGGATTCGCGAGCGTGGACCCGTGGAAGGGACGACGCGCGCTAGAGGAGATCGAGCGGGCGATCACTGAGTTGGGTCTGAAGGGCGTGAAATTCCACCCGAGCCTTCAAGCCTTCTACCCCAACGATCCGCGCTTTTATCCGCTCTACCAGAAGATCGCCACACTGGGCGTACCCGCACTCTTTCACACGGGCACCAGCGGATTGGGCGCCGGACTTCCCGGGGGCGGCGGCATCAAACTCGATTACGCGCGACCACTCCATCTGGATGCTGTGGCCGCCGATTTTCCCGAGCTGGTCATCATTGGCGCGCACACGGGCTGGCCGTGGCATGAAGAACTGCTCGCCCTCATCGGTCACAAGCCGAACGTCTACATGGACCTCTCCGGCTGGTCGCCGCGCTACATCCCCTCGACGGTCCTGGATGCCGCCCGCCGACGGCTCTCGGACAAGATGCTCTTCGGCAGCGATTATCCCTTCATCACACCCGAACGGTGGCTCGCCGATTTCGAGGCCCTGGATGGCTTCTCACCCGAGGTGCGCCACAAGATCCTCTATGAGAACGCGGCCCGGATTTTGAAGCTGGCGTGAGCATCACGGTCGCGGGGCCTGCTCCAGTCGTTCCAGGAGGCGCCGCAGCTCCTCAGCCTCTTGGTGAAGCCGCTGTTGTCGGCGAGCGAGGCTCAGCAAATATGCCAGATGGATGAGCCAAGCAACGATCATCGCGATGACGAGATTCCGCATACCCCCCCTCACACCGACCGTTCCAGGTGCAGCCGATGAAGCCGCGCGCGCAGCTCGGCCAGCTCGGCTCGCTGTCGTTCCAAGCGATAGCGCCAGGAAAAGAGCACGACGAACAGCAGCAAGAACGCCAGGAAACACACATGCAGCGCCAGAAACATGCGCGGGTCAATACCCGACTGCTCCCCCCCGGCGATGACCGGCCCTGGATGTTGCGTCCGCCAGAGCCGAATCGAGAGATAGACGATGGGGACATCCACGAAGGCGAAGATGCCAAACGCCGCTGCCCAGATGCGCTGGCTCGGTTGCTCGGCCGCGAACTGCCGCAAGAGGAGGTAGCTCACATATAGCAGCCACATCACCAGCGTCGAAGTCAGCCGCGCATCCCACGTCCACCAAATCCCCCATACCGGCTTCGCCCAGATCGGCCCGGTGATGAGATTCACCGTGCCGAAGACCACGCCCACTTCGGCCGCGCTCACGGCCACCGCATCCCATTTTGGATGCCGTGCCTTCAAATACGCGACGCACGCCAGGAAATTGATGAAGAAAGCGACGAAGGCCGTCCACGCGGAGCTGACGTGATAGTAGAAGATGCGCTGAACGGTCCCCATCGTCCGCTCCGTCGGCGCGAACCAGAGGGCATGCAGCACGCCCAGGACCAGCGCGACGGCCGTGAGGCCGACGAGTCCAAACCACCAGCGCGGAAGCGCCCGTTCGGTCCTCATGTTCCCTCCACCACCGTTTCAAAAAGCAGCAGCGCGAGCGTCGTGTAGATCACATCGAACGCGATGAGCACCTGAATCCACACGCGCATCGCGCCCTCGCCGAGGAGCGCTGCCGCCGTCGCCTCGACGACGGCAACGAGCGCCGGGACCGAGATCGGCAGCAACAGTAGCGGCAGCAGCAGCTCGCGGCTCCGCACGTTCGTCGTCATCGCCGCAAAGAACGTCCCGTTCACGACAAGTCCCCACGTCCCCAGCACGAGCACCAGGAGCCACGCCCTCACATCGCCGCGAAATGAGAGATCGAAGAAGACGAGGAAAAGCGGCACCAAAATGACCGCCGCCAAAAGCAGGAAGAGGGCGTTCGCCACACATTTACCTACGAAGAGCGCGCTCGCGGAAGCCGGCGTCAGCCGCAGGGCATCCAGACAATCGTTCACCCGCTCGCGCCAGAACGAGCGATCGAGCACACCCATCCCCGCGAAGAGGAAAGCGATCCACAGCACGCCCGAAGCCAAGCGGCGCTCTTCATCCGAAGCCGGCTGAAAGGAGAAGCTGAAGAGCACGAGCACCAAGAGCGCGAAAAAGAGCATGGCGTTGGTCATCTCACGCGTGCGCGCTTCGCTCAAGAGATCTTTCGCCACAATGCGCATCGCGGTCGTCCAGTAGCTCATGCACGTTCCCCCACAGGAGGAGAGACCGCCGACCCGCAAGAAGCGGGCGCGCGCCAGGAACGGACACGCCCTCGGTCAAGGACCAGCTCCCCATCGGCGAGCCCTTCCAGCAGCTCCGCCTGATGCGTCGTGACCAGCAGCGCCTTCCCGCGCCGACGCCACTCGACCATCAGCGCTCGCGTGCGCTCGACGCTCGCCACATCGAGACCGGAGAAGGGCTCGTCAAGCAGAAGCAGATCCGGATCCGAAAGCACTGCGCGCGCCAGCGAGACCCTCTTCCGCATCCCATGCGAGAGCGTGCGAACCGGACGATGCCGGAAATCTTCCGCCCCGACCTCTTGAAGCACGCGAGCGATGCGGTCGTCGGCCTCTCGACCTAAGGCATAGAGGGCGGCGTAGAATTTGAGATTCTCCTCGGCCGAGAGGTCCTCGTATAGGAACGACGCATGTCCGAGCAGACCGATCCGCCGTTTCACGTCCGGTGTGGGGCGCGGTTGACCGAAGGCAAGGACTCGGCCCGAGGTCGGCTTCAGCAAAAACGCGGCCACGCGAAGAAGCGTGGATTTCCCCGCGCCATTGCCGCCGGTAAGGGCCACAATCTCCCCGGGGCCAAGGGCGAAACTCACCTGCCAGAGGGCGACGGTCTCACCGAACGTCTTGCAGACGTCCTCAAAAATGAGCGTCTTGGAATCAAGGGCTTCGATCATTCGCGAGCACGCGAATCTCAGAGAGGATTCGCCGCGCGCGCCAGCGGATCACATCCCCGGCGAAGCCGACGAGCCACCCCCTTCCGCCGGTTCGTACTTGGACGCGCATTTGGCCTGCAGTTTCTGGGCGTGAAAGACGCCGTCCTCGCCCCATCGTCCTTCGACGAGCGCCTCCGCGTGATCCACGAAGGTATCGGGCACAGGATCGCGCCCCACGTAGATGATGGGTAAGGTCTCCGAATCCTGCTCGAGCAAGAACTTCACGCGCCGCCCTTCGCGCTGAATGCTGCCCGGAACGACGCGCCCGCCAACCCGCAGTCGCTTCTCCCGAACGCTTTCGCCCATGCGCTTCAATTCGGCGACCGTGATGTAATAAGTCCGGCTCTCCTGCATGCCGATCACGGCCAACCACGCCAGCGCTCCGAGCAGGATCGCAATAGCGACGGCGAATTTCACCTTCGGATTGCTCATCGCCCTCCTCCTCAAACACCCTCTTGCTGTGAACCGGGACGATGCCCCGTCACGCCATAGGAGCAAGATACGGCAGAAGCCATGCCGCGCACCATGATGAGCGCGCGGCGTTCACGCAGACGTTTCGGCATCAGCGCGCAACGCGGCTTCAAGGGCATGCTGAAGCGCGCGACGCTTGGCCTCATAGTCCTCCGCCGAGATCTCCCCGCGCTGCCGCTGGAGCTCGAGCATGAAGAGTTCTTCCTTCACGGCGTCCATTCGAGGAGAAACGCGTGAAGGGGTGTGAGACGACTTCTCTTTCGCCCGCAGCGCGCGTGCCCTCTGACGCCGCACGGCGAGCATACTGCTTGCGGCGAAGGCCGCGGCCAACGCGGCCAGAATACTCCATTGTCGCTTGGCGATCGGACCCGCCACCGCGCGAACAGCCCCTCTGGTCTCTCCCTCCGACTCTTCGGCCAGAACGTTCGGCGCGCGACCGCTCACGTTCAAAGCCAGCTCCATCCCGGCGCGCGCGCTGTCGAGGACGTATACCGAGAGCCCTTGCTCCGATCCGAGCCGTCGAAAGCCTGGAGCATCGATCCTCATCGGCTCGGGCACAAGCAGCCGCACGCGTTCCACATTCCAGGGAAGCACTTCGCGAATCTGCGCCCGCTCCTCCTCATACGGGAGCTGCGTGACGACGAAAAACGGCGTCGCTCCCGGCCGCAACGGATGTTCGATCCGCCAGGTGCCGTCGCCCGCCGGCCGCGCGGCGATCGCCAGCGGCATTCCGCTCTCGCCGATCACCGAGACGCGCTCCGGCCGCGCGCCTTCAGACAGAGCGAACACAAACATCCCCTCCGGACGAAAGAGCGTCACCGGCGGCGTCATCGAGTTCCGAACGAGGTACTCCCGCCCGACCAAGAGACGCCCCTCCACCGGCTGCACGAGATACGTGAGCCGCTCGACGGCATACGTCCCCCGCTCGCGTGCCTCATAGATGCGCAGCGTGACGGAGGCGCCTCCCGGAGCGACCATCTCATGATAGTTGACGCCTTGATAGGTCGTCCGCACCATCGTGGGCTTCGTCACCGCCGTCGAGAACGCAAACCGTCCCTGTGCGTCCGTCTGCCTCTTCTCCACGACCTGCATCCCCTCCTCGAGCACGACCAGATGCACCTCGACGCCGGACGCAGGCTTTCCCGTCGTGCCGTTGATCACCGTGCCGCGCACCTCAGCCCATACGAGCATCGGTACGCCGAGAAGAACGAGAATCCCGCTCCACCGGAGATACGGCGAGAGCGGTCGTTCATGGCGATCCCCTCGATCCACGATTCTCCCCCCTATGGTGCGCGCTCACGCCTCAGCGCTGAGGCGTCAGCGCGTGCCGCGTCTTCCGAGGAAAGCTTCTCCAATTCCGCGAGCACGATGGCGATCTCGGTCTCCAAGGTCGCCCGCGCTCGCTCGTAATCGGCCTCCGAGAGCTTCCCCGCACGATACTCGAAACGCAAATCCCTCAGATTCTCAAGCAACTGCTCCTTCTTCTCCATCAAGACGGCCCATCGGTCCCGCATGCCCTCGACCTCCGACGTTTCCTCGAAGAAGACGTACAAGAGCGTCACGAGCGCCAGAACACCGCACAAGAGCACGACGAGAACGGTCACGAGAGTCCTCCCAATTCCTTCTCGATCTCCTGACGCACGCGCTCGCGCCACGCCGGATCATCCGGAATCGGCGCGCCCTCCATCGGCGTCACCGCGTGTCGTCGAGACCACCGTCGGAGCACCAAGGCGATGAGCACAAGTCCCCCGGTCGCCGCCGCAACCGGCGTGATCCATGCCGCGAGATTGAACCCCTGTGCCGGAGGGGCCGCCAGCACAACCGTCCCATACTGCTGAATCATCACCTGAATGGCCAGATCATCGCTCTCATAGCGTTGCACGGCTTGTCGCAACGTCTCGATGGCCGGCCCGGAGAACGGACAGTTTCGATGATTGCACTCGACCAAGATCTGATTGCATCCGCAGAGGCAGAGGAGCTTCTTCCCGATGCGCTTGACCCGCTCTTCGAACGCCTCCGAGGATTGCGCGCGCACCAGATACGGAGCGATGACGAGCGCTCCGAGAAAGAGGAGCCCGATCCATCGTCTGTTGCGACCCTCAATCGCCCTTCGCATACGCGACCTCCCGCTCCCGAGCCTGGGCGCGCTCGGAGACGGCGACCTTCATCGGCCGACGCCCGGGATATAACGCCACAAGCGTCCCCAAGAGCACGATCCCTCCACCGATCCACAGCCAACGCACGAGCGGATTCACATAGGCATGGATGATCGGCAGGCCCGTCTCCGGATTCACCCCCGCGAAGTAGATATAGAGGTCCTCACGCCATCCCGAATGGATCGTCACCTTGGTGAGCGGCTGCTCGCTCGCTTTGTAGAGCCGTCGCTCCGGCGCAAGCATCGTGAGCCGCTCATCGCCCCGACGCACCTCGAGCGTAAGGCGTTCGTAGATGTAATTCGGCGTCTCCCCCCGTGTCCGATCCTTCAATGTCACAGCATAGCGACCCAACTCCAGCGTCGAGCCCACCCTCATCTCCATCTCGCGCTCCTTGTCGAAAGCCGATCCGGCGATCCCGATGGCCATCACGACGATTCCGAAATGCACGACGTACCCCCCATATCGCCGCGTGTTCCGCAGCACCAGCTCCAGAAGCGCCTGCGCCCACGTCCGCCCCGTCTGCGAGCGGATGACGCGCGCTCCCCGATAGAACTCGCTCACGATCGTCACGGTCACAAACGCCGAGAGTCCAAAGGCCATCAAGGCATAGAGATCTCGCACGCTGAGGACGAAGAGGAGCACGCCGGTCCCCACCCCGATGAGCGTCGGATACGTGAAATTCCGCTTCAGGCTCTCCCACGATGTCCGCCGCCAAGCCAGCAGCGGCCCCATCCCCGTCAGCAGCAGCAGGAGCAGAAAGATCGGAATGTTCACCCGATTGAAGAACGGTGGTCCGACGCTCACCTTGTTCCCCGTCACCGCCTCCGAGATCACCGGGAAGAGCGTCCCCCAGAGCACGGCGAAACAAGCTGCCAGCAACACCAGATTGTTGAAAAGGAACGATGCCTCGCGCGAGAGCACGGCCTCCAACCGATGCTCGCTCCGCAAGTAGTCCCGACGACGGGAGAAGAAGAACAGGTCCACCGCGAGGACCAGCAGCAGGAATCCGACGAACCAGTGCCCGATCGGCGATTGAGCGAACGCGTGCACCGAACTCACCACGCCCGAGCGCGTCAGGAACGTACCGAAGACGCAGAGCAAGAAGGTGATGAAGACGAGCCAGACGTTCCACACCTTGAGCATGCCCCGACGCTCCTGCATCATCACCGAATGGAGGAAGGCCGTCCCCGTCAGCCAGGGCATGAGCGAAGCGTTCTCGACCGGATCCCATCCCCAATAGCCTCCCCATCCGAGGACGGCATACGCCCAGTGCGCCCCCATCAGAATGCCCAACGTCAGAAAGCCCCAGGCGATCATCGTCCATCGGCGCGTGACGTGAATCCATCGCTCCCCCGGCGAACGCATGATCAAAGCCGCGAGCGCGAAGGCGAAGGGGACGGAGAAGCCGACATATCCGAGATAGAGCGTCGGGGGATGCAAGACCATCTCTGGATATTGCAGCAGCGGATTCAATCCGCGCCCGTCCGCCGGGACAAACGGACGCAGCGTCCCATCGGGGGCAACTTCTACCAAGACGCGGAACGGACTCACGACGAAGGCATTCAGGATGAGGAAGAAGAGCTGAATCCCGGCCAGGATCACACCGGCGAGCGGCCGCAATTCCCCTTCCTCCCGATGCGCCATGAGCACGAAGAACATATAGCCGGAGAGGATCCAGCTCCAAAAAAGGAGCGAACCTTCCTGTCCGGACCACAGCGCGGCGAATTTGTAGAAGAAGGGGAGCTCGCGATTGCTGTGATTCGCCACATAGGCGATCGAGAACTCGTCACTCAGGAAAAGTCCCCACAGACACACCACCGCGACGCTCAGCGTGGGGAAGATCGCGACGCCCGCTCGCCGCGCCGTCGCTTTGAGGACGGGCTGCTTCTTCAGATGGGCGATGATCCCGGCGAGGAACGCATAAGCACAGGCCGTCAGAGCCAGCAAAACAGCGAAGGAGCCCAGTGAGTCCATCATTCCGCACCCGTCTCCTTGAGAAGCTGAAGCTGAATGATACCCGCGCCCCTTTGAGGGTGTCAAGCAAGTGGGCTCCCAGAGAAGGGCCCTAGGGGACCTCCCTGAAGCGGTCTGGAATGGCCGCACTCCCGGAGCCGGAAGTGGCCGGCCGCTGCCCTCATCACACCGGTGCCTCGGGCCCAAGCCGCAGGTTCAGTCGTAGTACTCCAGGCCGAGATGAGTGATCAACTCCTCGCCGCGCAGGTAGCGGAGCGTGTTCTTGAGCTTCATGAGTTGAATGAAGAGATCGTGCTCCGGATAGAGGCCGGGCGCCGTCATCGGGCTCTTGAAGTAGAAGCTCAACCACTCCTGAATCCCACGCATGCCGCATCGCTGGGCGAGATCGAGGAAGAGCACGAGATCCAACACCAGAGGCGCCGCGAGGATGGAATCCCGACAGAGGAAATTGATCTTGATCTGCATCGGGTAACCGAGCCAGCCGAAGATATCGATGTTATCCCATCCCTCCTTGTTATCGCCGCGCGGTGGATAGTAGTTGATGCGCACCAGATGAACGAAATCCTTGTAGAGATCCGGATACAGCTCCGGCTGCAGGATGTAGTCGAGAACCGAGCGCTTCGACTCCTCCTTCGTGCGGAAGCTCTCGGGATCATCGAGCACTTCCCCATCGCGATTGCCGAGGATATTGGTCGAGTACCACCCGCTCAGCCCGAGCAAGCGCGCTTTGAGCCCCGGCGCGATGATCGTCTTCAGGAGCGTCTGTCCGGTCTTCAAGTCTTTCCCTGCGATGGGGACGTTGTTCCGCTGAGCGAGCTCGATGAGCGCCGGGATGTCCACGGTGAGATTGGGCGCGCCGTTGGCGAACGGGACGCGACAGCGCAAGGCCGCGTAGGCGTAGATCATCGAGGGTGCGATGTGCGGGGAATTCTCCTTGAGCCCGCGCTCGAACGCTTCGAGCGAACCGTGCACGTCGGGCTTCGGCTCCATGTAGATTTCGGTCGAACCGCACCAGATCATGACCAGGCGCGCACAGCGCTGTCGGGCGCGAAACGTCTCGATGTCCTCGATGAGCTGCTCGGCCAGCTCGTACTTCGTTCGTCCAGTCTTGACGTTCGGCCCGTTTAAGCGTCGCACGTAGGCCTGATCGAAGACGGCCGCCATTGGTGTGATCTCGCGCAGCTCCGGCTCCAGCAGGGCGAGCAACTCCTTCTCCAAGACGCCGGCATGCAGGGCCGCTTCATAAGCATCGTCTTCGAAGATGTCCCATGCGCCGAAGACGAGGTCTTCCAATCGGGCGAGCGGCACGAGGTCTTTGATCTTCGGCACGCGCCCCTCGGTGCGTTTCCCAAGTCGAATCGTTCCCATCTGGGTCAAGCTCCCGATCGGTTTGCCAAAGCCGCGACGAATGGCGAAAACGCCCGCGATGAACGTCGTGCTCACGGCGCCCAGGCCGACAAGCAGTACGCCGAGCGTCCCCGTCGGTTCTGCGATCTTCACGCCCCTTTCGATCATCGTCCCCTCCTCCTCGCGAGATATTGCCCACAGGGCACTCTTCTTCAGTATAGGCTGAGGCGCGACTGCGCGTCTTGCGCCGGCTTGCTCAAATTTCGCGCTCGCTTGCGCGTTCACGCGCTTCCGCGGCCTGGCGTTCGGTGAAGCCCTATTGCGGCTGGCCGGCTCTCGGCGAGCACGATCTCGGTGGAGCGCGATCTTGTTTTGCCGACGGCCCTCCACATATCATGAGAAGGTGAGCGTTCGAACCGGACATCTTCGACGGGGCGGCCGATGAAGCTCCTCGATGGTGCAGAGATTCGCACGGTGACGGTCTTGGCCTCCGACGCGGGAGCGCGACTCGATCTCTATCTGACTCGCGCTCTCGCGGAGCTGAGCCGCACGCGCATTCAAGCCTTGATCGAAGACCAAGCCGTGCTCGTGAACGATCGTCCGGCCAAGCCGAGCTATCGTGTGCGCGCGGGCGATCGCATCGAGATTGAGCTGCCGCCCCCTCCGACGCTGGAGCTGCGGCCGGAGCCGATCCCCCTCAGGATCGTGTACGAGGATGAGGACCTGCTGGTCGTGGAGAAACCAGCCGGGATGGTCGTCCATCCAGGAGCCGGCGTCTCCGAAGGGACGCTCGCCAACGCGCTCTGCTTCTACTTCCAGCAGCTCTCCGTCGTCGGCGGGATGCGGCGACCGGGGATCGTGCACCGACTCGATCGGGAGACATCGGGCCTTCTGGTCGTCGCCAAGAACGAGCCTGCGCACGACGCGCTCTCAGAGCAATTCTCCCGACGCGAAGTGCAGAAGTTCTATCGGGCGCTCGTTATCGGAGAGGTGACGCCGCGCGAGGGGCGCATCGCCGCGCCCATCGGGCGCCATCCCGTTCACCGCACGCTGATGACTGTTCGTCCTCCGGGACAGGGGCGCGACGCCCTCACGCTCTATCGCGTGATCGAGACGATCGGGGACTTCTCTCTGCTGGACGTGGAGATCAAGACAGGGCGCACGCATCAAATTCGCGTGCACTTTCACTGGCTCGGTCATCCCGTCGTCGGCGATGCCGTTTATGGGCGTGCGCTCTGGACGAAGGTCCGAGACCCGGTGCTCCGTCAAGCGATGACGCAGCTTGGTCGCCATTTCCTGCACGCATATCGGCTCGGCTTTCGCCACCCGCGCTCGGGGCGGAAGATGGACTTCACGTCCCCATTGCCCGAAGAGTTGGCGGCGTTCCTCGCACTCGCCCGCGCGCGAGCGACGTCCTCAGCGGTGTGAGCGGCTTCCACAGCTCACCGCGCGAGCTTCACCTCCGTCCAATAGCGATCGTAGAGCACGGTCGTCGGACCTAGGTCCTGCAGGTATTCGCTCCGGCGCAATCGCTCAGGGGGGATGGAGAAGATCGGATGCCGCTGCAGCTCCGGACGCAACCGCGGCCACGCCGAACGGTTGGGCATGAGGTACATGATGTCGTTCATGTTCTCAGCGGCGACGGCCGGATCCAGCAAGAAATTGATGAAGTCATGTGCGAGATCGGGATGCTCGGCCGAGCGCGGGATACAGAGATTGTCCACAACGAGCGTCGTCCCCTCGCGCGGGACCACGAACTCGATATGCGGATTCTCCCGGCGCGCTTTGATGATCTGTCCATCCCACGCCTGAGCGATCCACGCTTCGCCGCTCAAAAGGAGCTGGTCGAAATTCGCACTGTCGTAGGCGCGCACCAGCGGCTTCTGTCGCAGCAGCAGATCGCGCGCCTGTCGGAGCTGCTCCGGATCGGTGCTGTTGAGGGAATAACCGAGAAGCTTCAATGCGGCGCCGAACACCTCGCGCATATCGTCGAGCATCACGATGCGCCCGCGCCATCGCGTATCCCACAGGTCGGCCCAACTCCCGATGGGGCTGGCGATCTTGTCCGTGCGATAGCCAATGCCCGTGACCCCACGCGTGTAGGGGAGCGAATAGGTGTTCGTGGGGTCGAAGGGAAGACGAAGAGCCGACGGGTCGAGATGTTGGAGATTCGGCAACCGCGTCAGATCGAGCGGTTGCAGCAGGTCCTCCCGAATAAGGATGCGCACCATGTAATCGCTCGGGACGATGAGGTCGTAAGCGACCACGCCCGCCTGCAGCTTCGCCAGAAGCGCCTCGTTGGAATCATACGTCTCGATGTTCACGCTGACTCCCGTCTTCTCCTCGAAGGCGCGCACGACGCGCGGCGAGATATAATTGGACCAGATGAGCACATTCAACGTCGCACGCGGGCGCCGCATGGCGATGTCGCCGAAGGCGAAGCCCACCAGCCCCAAGAGGATGAGCCCGGCCAGCACCAGATGCGTGCGCGTCATCCCCCGTTGCTCGATGCGGAAGGCCAAGGCCATGAGCGCCAGCGTCGCAAGGAGCAGCAGCGTAGAGATGGCGTTCACCTCGGGCGTGATCCCCGTCTTGATCATCGAGTAGATGCGCAGGGGGAGCGTCGTCGTGCCGGCTCCGGCGACGAACGATGTGATGACGTAGTCATCGAGCGAAAGGGTGAAGACCAAGAGCGCCGAGGCCGCGATCGCCGGGACGAGAAGCGGCACAGTGACCTTCCAAAATACGCGCCATGGATCGGCTCCCAGATCCATCGCCGCTTCTTCCAACCGGGGATCAAGCGTGGCCAGGCGCGCGCGCACGACAAAGAAGACGTAGGAGACGCTGAAGGCGACGTGAGCGATGAGGACCGTCAGCAGTCCCAGCCGTAGGCCGATCCAGCCGAAGAAGGCGACCGACGCGAACCCGACGACGATCTCCGGCACGAGGATCGGCAGCAGAAAGAGTGCGTCCCAGAGCGAGCGCAGACGCCCGTGCCCTCGCTGCACCGCGAGCGCGGCGCTCGTCCCCAGCATCGTGGCGATGAGCGTCGTGAGCGCGGCCACAAGCAAGCTCGTGCGCAAGGCCTCGAGCATCGGATGATTGCTGAGGGCCGCTTCGTACCACGCCCAGGTGAATCCGCGCCACACGGCCAGAAGTCGCGAGTCGTTGAAGGAGAAGACGGCCAATACGAAGACCGGAGCATAGAGGAAGAGATAGGTCGCCCCCATCCACACGACGAGGGCCGGCGATGTCCTCGGATGCGCGCTCATCTTCGTCCCCTCTGGCGCGTCACGCGCGAGGCGATAAGCAGCAGCGCGAACATGACGAGGATCAGAAGGACCGAGAGCGCCGATCCCATCGGCTGATTCCGTTGCACGAACTGATTCTGGATAACCGTGCCGATCACCGCCGATTTCGCTCCGCCGAGCAGATCCGGCGTGATGAATGCCCCGAAGCTCGGGATGAACACGAGCACGATCCCCGTGATGATCCCCGGCCTCGTCAGCGGAAGTACGATGCGCCAGAAGACCTGACGGCGATTCGCGCCCAGGTCCATCGCCGCTTCCATCAGGCGCACATCCACGCGCTCCAGCGCCACATACAGCGGCAGGATCATGAAGGGCAGCTCGCCATAGACTTGCCCGATCACTATGGCGAAGTCCGAATAGAGAAGCCAGGAGATCGGGCGCTCGATCACCCCCAGAGCGAGCAGCATCGTATTCACGAAACCTTCCACGCGAAGCATGAATATCCACGCATAGGTACGCAGCAGGAAGCTCGTCCAGAAGGGGAGGATCGAGAGGACCAGCAGCAGATTCTTCCACTTCGGATCAGCGCGCAGGGCGATATAGTAAGCGACCGGATAGCTGATCCCCAGGCAGAGCGCCGTCGTCACCGCCGCCAGGGCGAAGGAACGCCCGTAGACCCAGAGGTAAAGGGGGTCCATTGCCTGCCGATAATTCCACAGCCCGAACGTCCACCGCACACCCCCATAGGGGCCGCGTTCGGCGAAGCTCATGACGACGATGAGCCCTAAAGGGAGGAAGAAGAACAGGAGCATCCAGAGGAGAGAAGGGGCAAGCAACAACCAGCGGTTCGCGCTCGTCCCCCGCATTTCGTCCTCACCGAGAGAGGACGACAATGCTCTCGCGCGTCCAGCAGAGGAAGACGCGCTGCCCGTCACGGAAGGCTTCCGCTTTCGAGCCCGGGCGATTCGGCTCGGTCACGGTGACGCAGTGCTCCCCAACGCGCACGCGCCAGTGCATGGCCTCACCCAGATACAGGCACTCCTCGATGACACCCTCCAGTTGCACGAGATCAGTCCGACGCAGCGGGCGCGCGCGCAAGGCGATCTTCTCTGGGCGGATCGCCACTTGAGCCCGCGAGCCCTCGATCCGTCGCCCGTTGAGCGGGACCCGCACCGTGCGCCCGCACAGACCCAGGAGCGCATCGCCGTTCTCATGTTGGAGGATCTCGGCTTCCAAGACATTGGCCGCCCCAAGAAAGGTCGCGACAAAGGCCGTCTCCGGACGTTCATACACCTCGCGGGGCGTGCCGATCTGTTGCAGGCGTCCATCGGCGATCACGGCGATCCGATCCGACAGGGCCATGGCCTCCTCCTGATCATGCGTCACCAGGAGGAAACTGATACCAACCTCGCGCTGCAAGCGCTTCAACTCGCGCTGCATCTCCTTGCGAAGTTGGAGATCGAGCGCCGCCAACGGTTCATCCAGAAGCAGAGCTTCCGGCTCCAGCACCAACGCGCGCGCCAGGGCCACGCGCTGTTGCTCGCCGCCAGAGAGCTCGTGCGGCCATCGCCGTTCGTATCCCGAGAGCCGCACCAACTCCAACGCCGCGGCGACCCGCCGCTCGATCTCCCGCCGCGAGAGCCGCTTCTGCTCCAGCCCGAAAGCGACATTCCGATATACGTTCAAGTGCGGGAAGAGGACATACTGCTGGAAGACCGTGTGCACGCGCCGCCGATAGGGGGGAACGTCGGTCACGTCTTCACCACCGAGATATACGCGCCCTTCATCCGGTTGTTCCAGCCCGGCGATCACCCGCAAGAGCGTCGTCTTCCCCGAACCCGAAGGACCGAGCAACGTGAGGAATTCGCCGCGTTCGACCTCCAATGAGACTGCTTCGAGCGCCGTGACCGCACCGTAGCGTTTGGTCACGCTCTTCACGCAAATCGCACTGGTTGCGGTCGCCATCGTCCGTCTTCGGGGCTATAAAATAGACGAGTCGGCGGATCAGGCGCAAGCCCCTATGGAGGGCACGCCACACGGCGGCGAGCGCCCCTTCGCCGAAGACTCTGCGCGCGCGCTCGAAGCCGCTTTCTTCTCAAGGAGCGTCGCCGAAGGCGCTCTCGATCAGCTCGCACAGGATGTGGCCGAGCGTGATATGCGTCTCTTGGATGCGCGCCGTCTCTTCCGATGGGACGACCAGCGGCACGTCCACAAGCTGTCCGACGAGGCCGCCGTCGCGCCCCAGCAAGCCGATCGTGCGCAGACCAAGCCGTCGCGCCGTCTCCACAGCGCGCACGACATTGGGCGAACGACCGCTCGTGCTGAGGGCGACGGCGACATCGCCCGGCTCCCCGAGCGCTTCGATCTGTCGGCTGAAGACCTCCTCGAAGGCGGTGTCGTTGGCGATCGAGGTCAGAATGGACGTATCCGTCGTCAGCGCCAAAGCGGCGAGCGCCGGACGCTCCCGCCGATAGCGATTGACCAATTCCGCAGCCAGGTGCTGCGCATCGGCCGCACTGCCGCCATTTCCGAAAAAGAGGACCTTATGGCCGGCGCGCAGCGCGACGATCATCAACTCGGCCGCGCGCGCCACATCCTCCGCGTGCGCTTCGAAGAAGCGCTCTTTCACTTGTGCGGATTCGCGGGCGAGCGCTTTGATGCGCTCGACGGTCGTCATAGCGAGTCCTCGCGCACGTGGTGCATGCCTACCGAAAAATATCGCGCCAGGCGGTGACGCCGCCCCAGGTCAGCCGCGCACCCGCGCGGAAATTGAGCCTCGGCGCGGGATAGCCGAAGACCTCCGTATACCGCCGATTCAACACGTTCTCGACGACGGTCACGAGCGTGAGACGATCATGCGGCCGGAAGCTCAGGCTCACATCCAGCTTCTGGTACCCCGGATTCAGATTTCGATTCGGCAGAAGCATCGAGGGACCGAAGAAGGGATCCGAGAGGAACGTGCTCGTATCACGGCGGCCGACGAATGATCCGACGACCGCCGCGCTCCAGCGCGAGCGCGTCCACGCGATGAACAGACTCCCGGCATGTGGAGGACGCTGAAAGGGACGCGCGCCCACAAGCGGCGCGAACGCGCCGATGGGAATGCCGGGGAACGTCGGATTGAAGGCGGGTCGCAACGCATCGCTGGAGAACGAGCGCAGGAGCTTCGCCCCCACGTAGGTGTAGCTCCCGCGCGCCATGAGGCCATGGCCGAGATCGGCCAGGAGTTCGATCTCCGCACCGCGCGCGCGAAACGTCTGCGCGTTCACATTCGCCCCGAACGGCGTCGCCTGCGCGACTTCGGCCGGAATCCCAAGCTGCACGAGCGCCGACCGCGAGAGGAATTCGATCACGTCCTCGAACCGATTGTGAAAGAGCGCCAGCGACAGGCGCGCGCGATTCCGCCCGAAGTTCTGATCCAGACCGACCTCGAAACTGCGATTGCGCTCCGGTCCGATGGGCGCGATCCGAAAGCGCGTGATCAAAGCTTCGCCCGCTGCCCCCAGACGGCTCAGCACGGCGAAGAGCGACGATCCCTCTTGGAAGATGTTCGGCTCCTTGATGCCCGTGCCGAAATAGAACCGCAGCTTCGTCTCGTTCCACCAAGACAAGGCCTCCCCTCGTCGCAGCACATACGCCAGCGAGACACGCGGATTCGCGTCCACACCGAACACGGCGTTCTCCTCGATGCCCACGCCCGCCGTCACAAACACATGCGCCATCCAATTATACTGTCCCTGCAGGAAGTAGCTGAAATTATTCCGCGCGACGGGTTGCGCACCCGAACGGCCGCGCTCGTTCTCGTAGCGAAAACCGAACGTGCCCGTGAACGCCTCCCCCACCAATACCTCCGATTGCGCGAAGAGCGATTGTCGCACCGTGTCGGTCACGAACGTTTGCGGATAGACGCCGCCGAAGTCCAGGATCGCGCGCCCGCTCACGCGGAATCCGTTCCCCCCGACGATGGTGACCGGGGCGCCAAGGTACACGGGACCGAAGCCGAAGGGATCGAAGGGTTCGCCCGTCGGCGCCGGATTCGTGAAACGACTCATCGAGTGGACGGAGCTGAAGCGAATCTGATTTTGCCAACGGCGCCTCGCATGATGCCGCCCGCTCAGCACCACGTAAGTCTCGCGCCCGCGCATGGCAGAATCATCGGGGATACCGTAGAAATCGAGCGCATTGGGCACGCCGAGCGCCATCACCGCGTGACGGAGCACCAAGCGAACCTCCGACGCGATGCTCGGTTGCCAGCCGAAATTCCCAACATACGTCCCGTTATGGGAGGCGTGATTGGGAAGGTGATTGTCGGTGTCGTAGCGGCTGAAGCTCGAAGCGTAATCGAACGTGCGAGCCGCTCCGAAGAGAGATGCCTCTTGCCGCAGACTGCGGAAGCTTCCCCCCTCGACGGCGTATCCGAACACGGGGATGCGCGCATGCTCTCGCCCGCGACGGGTGAAGATTTGGATGACGCCGCTTGTGGCATCCGATCCGTAGAGGACGCTGTTGGGATTCCGCATGACCTCGATCCGTTCGATCTGCGTCCCCACGAGTGTGGAGAAGTCGAAGAAGCCGCCGATCTGATTGATCGGTGCGCCATCGAGCAACACCTTGGTGAAGCTGCTGTTCCCCCCCCGCATGAAGAGACTCGTCTGTCCCCCGCGCCCTCCGGTCTGCGCGACATGCAGGCCGGGAAGAAGCCGAAGGAGCTCGAGGACATGCACCTTCGCCTGACGCCAAAGGTCCTCTTCTTCCACCACGGCGACCGAGGCGCCCAGTTGCGCTCGCGGGATTTCGGTCCCCGTCGCCGTCACGACGATCTCCTCCCGCAACGGACCAACCGAGAGCATGACGTCCAGCACGCGCACGGCATGCGCAGGCACGAAGACGTTCGAGATCGTGCGCGGTGCGAACCCCTCTCGCTCCACATGAAGGTCATAGAGGCCGCCGGCCAGCCCAGCAAACCGATAGCGCCCGTTCTCGTCCGCGCTCACGCGCGCGACCTGCTGCCCCTGGCGAAGGAGCACGACGGAAGCTCCGGGAAGGACCGCACCAAGCGGATCGGTGATCCGCCCCTCCAGCGCGCCGCCGGTCGAAGCGACGCGCTGCCCGGCGAAGACTGAGGCGCCGGGAAGCGACCACGCAGCGAGAAGACCGCTCAGGATCACCCCAACGCTCGAACGCACCAGCCAATTTCTCCGCATCGCCCTCCTCCCGAATGAAAATTCAGCGCTCCTGCCGGAGCACGAACTTCGGAGCGGGCGCCGCACGATCGGGGATCGGTCCCGCGAGGGTGATCCGCGGCGCCCTGCTCAGCGGATGGCGATCCACGAGGAACTCCGCCTCGAAGGCCTGCCGAAGTCTCTCCGCAGTGAACACTTCATGAGGCGGGCCGAAGGCGATCGCCTGTCCGCCCTTCAACAACAGCACGCGGTCGGCGAATTCGGCGACGAGATTCAGCTCGTGCGCGATGAAGACCGTCGAGAGCGCGCGCTCGCGCGTGAGCCGTCGGATGAGCGCGAGCATCTCGACTTGAAAGCGCACGTCCAGATTCGCCATCGGCTCATCCAACAGCAGCGCGCGGGGCTCCCCAGCGAGCGCGCGCGCCAAGACGACGCGTTGCCGCTCGCCTCCGGAGAGCTCGGTGAGCCATCGATCCTTAAATTCCGACGCACGCGTGAGGCGAAGCGCCGAGAGCGCGATCCGTCGGTCTTCCTCGCTCTCGAAGCCGAAGCCATTCGAATACGGGAACCGCGCGTGCAGGACGTATTCGAACACGGTCATTGGAAAGCCGAACGTCGGCTCCTGCAGGACGACGCCGAACCGCTGCGCCAGCTCGCGGGGAGAGAAATGCGCGAGCGGCTTCCCCTCCCACAAAATCTCGCCTCGCTGTGGGCGCAGCAGCCCACGCATCAGCCGCAGGAGCGTCGTCTTTCCCGATCCATTCGGGCCGATCACGGCGACGAGCTCTCCCGGAACGGCGACGAGCGAAACACCGACGAGCACAGGCCGAGTGCTTCTCTCATAGGCGAACGTGACGCCGCACACTTCGAGCATCGCTCATGCCCTCCGCAGAAGGAGGATGAAAAACGGCACGCCCAGCGACACCATCACCGCGCCAACAGGCAACTCGCGCGGCGCCAGCGCCGTCCGCGCCACCGCATCGGCAAGTACGACGAGGATCGCGCCGGAGAGCGCGGCTGCCGGGATCACCAACCGATTGTCGCTCCCCCAGAGCAAGCGCACGAGATGCGGCACCAAAAGCCCGACGAACCCGAGTGCGCCGGCCACCGAGACAATCGCTCCCGCTAGCAGTGACGCCAGGAGATAGGCCGTCCTCTTCACGCGCTCCACGTCCATGCCGAGCACGCGCGCCTCTTCTTCCCCAACCATGAGGAGATTCAACCGACGCGCTTGCACATACGCCAATATGGCCGCCCCAAGGACGATCCCCAGGACGAGTGGGAGCAGACCGTTCCCCCCTCCGCTCAGATCGCCCATCATCCAGAAAGTGAGCCCGCGCAGATGTGGATTCGGCACCAGAGCGAGCAGAAGCGCGACCGCTGACCATAGCAGCGTCGCCAAGATCAACCCGGCGAGGACGAGGCGTTCGGTGGAAATCCCCGTCCGACCGCGGCTCATCGCGTAGACGAGCGCCATCGTCAGTGCGGCTCCTGTGAAGGCGAGCAGCGGGCGCATGGGCGGCAACTCCGCAAAGCCCAAGACGGCGAAGATCGCACCAAGAGCCGCCCCACCAGAAATGCCGAGCACATACGGTTCGGCCAGGGGATTCCGGAGCAGCGCCTGGAGCAAGATCCCGGCAATGGCGAGCGCCGCACCGGCCGCAAGCCCCAGCAGAACGCGTGGTCCTCGAATCCGCCACACGATGATCGCAGAGGGGGTCGGCTCTGCCGCGCCGCCGAGCAGATGCGTCCGCAAGACCTCCGCAACGACCTCGCGCGATATGGGTTCGCTCCCCAGATGGAGGGCGAGCACGGTGACAAACAGCAGCAACAGCGCGAGTGCCCCGCAGACGAGGATGACTTTCTTTGGTGTGGCCGGCCCGCGCTCAAAAAGCGCGCGCCAAACGGCACGATGCGATTCCACCGTCGCGAGGTGGTAGCGGATCATCGAAACACCTCCGGATGAAGGACACGCGCCAGCTCCTCTACACCCTCAATGAGCCGAGGCCCGGGACGCATGAGCAGATCAGTGTGGATCGCATAGACGCGCCCCTGCCGCAGCGCCGGCGTCGCCTCAAGCTCCGGCCAGCGCATATCCACGAGCCGGCGCGTGATGCGTTCGCGCGAAGGGAGAATGATCACCTCTGGAGCGCGCGCGAGAACGGTCTCCAAACTGTAGGGCGTCCATTCCCGCTCGGCATCGGCCGTGATGGATTGACCGCCCGCTTGCTCGACGAGATCGGTCATGAAGGCGCCGCGCCCGGGGACGAGAAGCGGATCGCGCTGGATGACCATGAGGACGCGCGGCCGCGGCCGCCCGCGCACTCTCGCGCGAACGTCCTCCAGGCGAGCGCGCAGCGCGTGCACCACGCGTTCGGCCTCCTCGCGACGTCCCATGATCTCTCCAAGGTTTTCGAGCGAGCGCAGGACATCCTCGACGCGATCGGCATTCACGACATAGAGGGGAACGCCTGCCTCCTCCAATCTCCGGGCGAATCGCTCCAATTGCGTCGCCGTCGAGATGATGACCAAGTCCGGCCGTAGCGCCAGGATCCGCTCCAAACTCGGGTTGAGAATATCGCCAACCTTCTCCTTGGCGCGCGCGGCCGCAGGATAATCGCAATAGCTGGTCACGCCCACGATGCGCTCCTCCAAACCGAGCGCGAAGAGCATCTCGGTGACGCTGGGAGCAAGCGAGATCAGGCGCTGCGGAGACGGCGGAATCGCTACGCGCCGGCCGATCTCATCGGTGACGATCCGAAGTTCCGCAGATCGAGGCGCGTCCCCTTGTGAGGAGAGGGGACGACAGGCCCACAAGGGGAGGAGGAGCACGGGGAGGAAAAGGAGAGCTCGCATTGACATTGGCATCCCAGCGTCACCTCGCGCCAGTTTCTGCCACACGCGAGCGGGCAGGTCTCCTGACTAAGTCCCTGGCTCATCCGCGCGATGAGCAGGTCAGCGCCTTCCCAGCCGTCACCGGCCAGTGGCCTGAGTGCTGACCATGCGGGACATCACAGTGGCGAGGGCCGTGCCGGATTCGCACCGGACTTCCCTATTCTCCCGAAGTGCCCTCACGCCTGCAGGCCCTTCGGGCACCCGCCGCGTTGTGAAAGAACCTTGCAACGGAGAAGAAGCATAGCACTCGTGGCGCGAGCGGGTCAACAGGAGAAAAAGCTGGTTTACAAATTTCCCGAAACGGAATCTCCCGGATGGGCATCTAAGTGGGTGGTAGTTGAAGAACAGAGATGCGAGGAGGCCGATGATGATCTGGGAGCGAATCGAACAGGTGCTGGCGCCGAATGTGGCGGTTGATCTGGGGACGGTGAACACGCTCATCTACGTGCGACATCGCGGGATCGTGCTCATGGAGCCGACAGCCATTGCCGTGGATCGCACCGATGGCCGCGTCATTGCCCTTGGACGCGAAGCTGTGAGCATGCTCGGCCGTGAGCCGCGGGAGGTCGCCGTGCATTGTCCCATGCGATCGGGCGTCGTGGCCGACTATGAGCTGGCGGAAAAGCTGCTGCGTGGCCTGCTGGAACGGGCCTTGGGCTACCGATTGCGCGCATGGGTCTTTCCACGTCTGGTACTGGGTACGCCGAGCGTCTCCACCTATGTCGAACGGCGCGCACTTCGAGAAGCGGCGCACCGAGCCGGTGGCTTTCACACGATCCTCATCGAAGATGGGATAGCGGCTGCGCTGGGTGCTGGAGCGCTCGCGCAGAATGGCCAGGCGAGCCTCATTGTGGACATCGGCGGGGGGACCACGGACATCAGCCTCGTCACCACTTCCGGACTGATCGCCGCGTATTCCTTGAATGTCGCGGGCATTGCCATGGACCAGGCCATCAGCGAATACGTGCTGAAGCGCTATGGGGTGATCGTGAGCGAACAGATGGCTGAGATGATTAAGATCAGCCTGGGCGCAGCACTCCCTCGAACGCCCGCCCGCCAGATGACCGTCGCCGGGAAGAAGGCGCATACGGGAGCGCCGTGTGAGATCGTACTCACGAGCGATGAGGTCTTCACCGTCCTGAACGGGCCGGTGGAGACGATCCTTCAGGGCGTGCGCCTTATGCTGGAGCGTCTGTCGCCGGAGACGGCCGCCGATCTCTGCGCGACAGGCATCACGCTGACAGGTGGCGGATCGCTCCTACGTGATTTGGATGCGCGATTTCAGCAGGAGCTGGGCATCCCGATCTTCCGCGCGGAGACTCCCCTGGAGTCGGTCGCCTTGGGCCTTGGCTACGTGCTCGAAGACCCCATATGGCTCGAGCATTTCCGATGCGAGGATGAAGACGCCGAGTGGATGAATGAAGGGGAACCAATCTATGGCACCGCGCGGTGATCGTGCGCCGCTTGTGGCGAAGAGCAACTGCCGCTCTCCTCTCCGGCGTCGGAGAGAATCGGCTATGGAGCAATCTCCAGGTGTGGAGAGACGCGCTGGCGGGTGACGAGCAGATCCTCCTTATGCTTGATCATGTCCTCGCGCGTATACCACGCCAGTTCGAAATTCGGCCCCATGGTGATCGCGTCCTTGGGACACGCCTCCTCGCAAAAGCCACAGAAGATGCACTTCCCGTAATCGATGTCGTAGACGCGGGCGTAGCGAATGTCCACGCCGATCCGCTCGGGATAAGGTCGCAAATCCTCCGCAGCCTCGATATAGATGGCATCGGCCGGACAGGCGATGGCGCAGAGGAAGCACGCGACGCACTTCTCGCGCCCGTTCTCATCCACATGCAAGATGTGCTGGCCGCGAAACCGTCGCTCCAACCGGACCGGCTCGTCCGGATATTGCGTCGTCACGCGATCCGGCAGATGACGAAAGGTCGTCGCCAGTCCTTGCGCGATAGCCTTGACGACATCGAGAACTCGCATACTCGTCCTCCTGGTCTCGCACCGAAGGGGGATTCTATCAGAAGGCTAACGGACGCGCCAGCAGAAGGATCGTTCACGACGGCGTTTGACGCGATCGCCAGGAGCGCAGAAGAACGCCCAGATGGTGAGCATGACAGATGGCGACGGCCAGCGCATCGGCGACATCATGCGGCTCGGGAACTTCGGGAAGCTCGAGAAGGGCGGCCACCATACGTTGGACTTGAAGCTTCTCGGCGCGGCCATATCCGACGGTCGCGCTCTTCACCTCCAGCGGCGAATATTCATAAACGGGCACGCCCGCCCGCGCCGCCAGCAGCAACACCACACCGCGCACGTGCCCGAGCTTGAGCGCGCTCTTGGGATTGATCGCGGCGAAGGCTTCCTCCAATGCGACGGCGTCTGGCCGCAGGCGCTCCAAGACCCCTTGAAGGCGCTCGGCGATGTAGAGGAGCTTCTGCGCGAAGGGGCGATTGCGGGGTGGGCGAACGACGCCGCTTTCGACGAGCCGATATGTCCGACCATCCGTCTCGATGACGCCGTAGCCGGTCCTCTCGCTACCCGGATCAACGCCGAGGATTCGCATAGGCCGCGCCTCCGGTTCCCCTCCCCCAGGAAAGGGCCGACCAGGGGAGCATTCTACGCGAGGGGGAAAGCGGCGAGCAAGGGAAGCGCGGCAGGAGAGGAGGCGCGCTTGACCGCTCCGGCAACGATCGGGCTATACTCTCCCTTTCGTTTGGCGAGATTGGAACAGGAGGACGGGCGAATGAATCCGGCGCATGTGCATTTGTTGCTCAATCACATTCCGGTCATCGGCATTTGGTTCGGCATAGTGATCTATCTTGTGGCGCTCACGAGGAAACCGGAATGGCGCGCGCTCGGTCTGGGCGTTTTCGTGCTGATGGCCGTTTTGACGCTTCCCGCTTACTTGAGTGGAGAACCGGCGGAGGAGTTGATCCGAGGTCTTTCGGGAGTCTCCGAGGCGACCATCGAGGAGCATGAGGCGGCGGCCTTACCCGCGCTCATCGCCATGCTCGCTCTGGGAGCGGTCGCGCTCGCGGGGCTCGTGCGCTTTCGCCATGCGGAGTCATGGTCTCGGGGATATGGATGGCTCGTCCTCGCGCTCGCGCTCATCGCGGGAGGCTTGATCGGTCGAACGGCGAATCTCGGCGCGCATATTCGGCATCCGGAGATTCGTTCGACGACTCCTGTGACGGCGCCCGAGCTGAGCGAACCCCGGGAGCACGAGGAACGAGAATCGCGGTGACGGCTGAGGCCGGTGAGGGAAGGCGCGCGAGATCACACGTGAAGCTCAAGGATATCCCCGTCTTCGAGCACGTGATCGCGGTGGACGAGCTGACCATCGAATTTTCCGATCCCCCAGATGCGCGCGTACTTCAGGCGCTCGACGAAGTCCCGATGGATCGCGCGCGCGATGTCGGCGACGGTGCTCCCGCGCTTGAGCACGAAGGGGGCAGTCAGGTCCGGCTTCTTCCCCGGCTCCTTCGTGTAGACGCGGATGATCCCCAACAGGTCGTAGACTTCGCGACGGAGCACCTCCAGATTCTCCCCCGTTTGAGCCGAGACCGGCAGCAGGCGAAAGCGCTCGCCGAGCCACTCCCGCACAAGCTCCATGTTTTCACGCGCGCCGGGCAGATCGAACTTCGTGCCGAGAACCAGAGCGCGTTTGGGCGCCGACGTCCGCCCGCCTTCAAACGCCGGGGAAGAATCAGTGGGCGAAGGTGAGCGGAGATGAATGTTCGCTTGGTCCAGGAGAAGCAACGTCTCTTCGATCTTCGTGAGCACATCATCGTCTGCGAGATCGAACACAAGCAGCGCGGCATCGGCCTGACGCACCAGCGCCAGCATCCAGGGCTCAGTATAGGAAGGGGCGAGCGGCGGCATGTCCACGAGCTGAATCTGCACGTTCTCGAACTCCATCATGCCGGGCATGGGCAGTCGCGTCGTGAACGGATACGCGGCGATCTCAGGCGCGGCATGCGTCAAGCGAGCCAGAAGCGACGATTTCCCAGAGTTGGGCGGGCCGACGAGCACAACTTGCCCAGCCCCCTCCTTCTCGATGTAAAAGAAGGGCTTATGTCGGGCCGTGCTCGGTCGCCGTCCCGCCTCCTGTCGGAGCTTCGCGATGCGCCGACGGATGTCGGCTTGCATCTTCTCAGTCCCCTTGTGCTTGGGGATAGTGGCGAGCATCTCTTCGAGCGCGGCGAGCTTCTCCTCACGCGTAGTCGCCGCGCGAAACTTCCGCTCGGCCTCCAGATATTCCGGCGTCAGATTGGCCGGCATCGCGACCTCCTCTCTAGAGCCAAGCCCCTCATGGAGCGCCTTTCCGGGCATATTATACCAAGCCGCGTCACCGGGACGCCTTTTACATCCGGCCGAAACACGGCAAAAGGAGGATGGGGATGAACGCACTCCTCTCCAGCGCGCTGCAAGCGGCGATTCGGGAGAAATTCTGGTATGTCTCCGAAGACAGCCGAGGCATGGCGCGCATCTTCTTCGACAGCGGAGCGGGGAGCTTGGTGCTCAAGTCCGCGCACGCCGCCCTCGAGCGGGCCTCGCGTCTCAGCTCCTATGGGGGCGGCGACTTCCCGGATTCGCGATGGGCGGACGAGGTAGTCGCCGAAGCGCGCGCGGCTGTCGCCGATCTCCTCAACGCGCCCTCGCCCGAACAGCTCTTCACTGGCGAATCGGCGACGGCCATCTTGCGGCGACTCGCGGAAGCGATCCTCCCAGCGCTTCCGGACCGGAGTCGTATCCTCATCTCGGCGACCGATCACAACGCCAACGTGGATCCCTGGCGAACGACGGCGGCCTCTCTGCCTTCGAAGCAATTGGACGTTCAGCTTGTGCGCTTCGATCCGAAAACGGGTACCATGGACCTCAACCATTTGGAATCGCTTGCCGACGCTCGCGTGCGCGTCGTCGCCGTCTCTCACGCTTCGAACGTGCTCGGTGCGGAGAACCCCCTTCGGGAGATTCGCCATGTGCTTCACCGCGCCGCACCCGAAGCGTGGCTTATCGTGGACGGCGTGCATTTCGTCCCACATGGACCTGTGGATGTGCAGTCCGTCGGCGCTGATGCGTACGTCTTCTCCAGTTACAAGATCTTCGCCCAGCGCGGATTGAGCTGGGCGTATGCCAACGAAGCGATCCTGCGGCTCCCGCATTATAAACTCACTCCGGCTCCTGAGCGTCCGCCGGAGAGTTGGGAGTGGGGGTTTCGGAATCCGGCGGATTTCGCGCCAATCCTCGAGGTCGTCGAATATCTCGCGTGGTTGGGGCGCCAGTGTTTCCCGACTTCGATTCCGGGGACGCCGTCGGACCGACGCCGATGGGTGCGCTTGGGACAGCAGGCCATTCGCCAGTATGAGCACGAACTGGTGCGGGCGATGCTCGATGGGGTGGACGGAACGCCGGGACTGCGCGCGCTCGAGGGCGTGACGCTCTACGGGGCCCATGAGCCGGAGTTCGACCACCTGAAGGAGCCGACTTTCAGTTTCAACGTCGTCGGATGCTCGAGCGGAGAGGTCGTCGCGTGGCTGTGGCAGCGCCGCCGTATCGCCGTGCGCGGTGGCAATCACTACGCCGTCGAGACGCACCGGCAGCTTGGCGTTCGGGAGAGCGTGCGGGCTTCGCTGGCTCACTACAACACGGTTGAGGAAGTGCGCGCCTTCCTCCAAGCCCTTGCTGAATTCCTCGCCGAGAGAACGCGTGGATGAGGCGCACCGTTGGTCGCCGGCGATGTCCCACTCACGCTGCGCCGGCCTGGGGAAGGGCGAGCGCGAGGTCGTGTCGAAGATCGCCTTGACTTTCCTTCCCCATTCGTAATACCATGCCGGACGTGGGGAGGCGAGCACATCGGTCATATGGCGCGCCCACGGATACTCTCGAGTGGGTCGGCGCTCCCACAAGGTGTCGCGCCTTGTCGGCCCCGCGTGGCGAGCAGCCTGAGGGATGAAGAGCGCGGGCGGCGGCAGCGTGATCCAAAGAGGACCATTCAGCGCGCATGATGGAGGCAGCCGCAGATGAAGCGAAAGGCGATAAGCGTCCTGCTCCTCTTGCTCTCGGTAGCTCGCATCTGGGACCTGAAGGCTGAGACGGCCACCCGCTCCGCGATGAGTGGAAGCGCCCCCATAGGGGAAGTGCTGGCCAATGGATCGGTGTTCCTGAATGGAGTGCGGGTGACCTCGGGAAGCACAGTCTTCAACGGCGGGAGTCTCCGCACGGCTCGCGAAGCGAGAGCGATCCTTGCGCTCCGAGCCGGAGCAGGGGTGATTGCGCTGCTGCCAGAGAGCGAAGCGCGCGTGCGAGAGGCAGACCGCAAGTGGACGATCGAACTCGTGCAGGGGACGATCCTGGTTCGCGCGCGAGAGGCGACGGAGGTGCTGTCCGGGCACGTGCTCGTGCGCTCGCCACAGGGGAATTGGTATCGCGTCGCCACACGTGGAGAGAGCATTCGCGTGGACGTGTTCGGAAACCCGGTGATGGTCCAGGCCGAGGGCGAAGAGCGGAGGCTCGCGGCCGGTCAATCGCTTCTCCTGCAGGGAGGAGCTGCGCAGGTCGCCCCACAATCCCCACAGCCACGGCACGCGCGCCGAGAAGTCCTGCTCCCTGCTCTTGTCGTCGGTGCCCTCGTCGTGACGCTGGCCCTGACGGTCGCTCGGGGCGAGCGATCGAAGGTCGTCAGCCCCGTAGCGCCGCAGCGGTGACGCGCGATGGTTCTGCACCTTCTCCGATCCGGACGCTCGCACGAACGAACGCGCCGGAGATCGCACCCGGCACTTCCTGAGCTGCTCGCGCGCATACGGGCATCCCCAGAGTCATCAGGGGTGGTTCTCCCCCTCTCTTCCCTCAGCGCGCGTGGACTTTTCCTTCTGGTTTGGCTCGCGCTGCTCGGCTATGGGGCGCATAGCCTCGTGCGCGAATTTCGCGGGTATGCTCTCGCCTCGCTCTTTCAAGACGTCGAGGGGTTGGAAGAAGCGTTGCGATTCATCCCGACAGCGCCGGAAGTGCACGAGCAGCTCGGGATGATCTACCTCCTTGATCCCGCGCATTTTGATCCGCCGAAAGCCGTGGCGTATTTTCGCCAGGCCGTCGCGCTCTCTCCCCACGACGTGCGCTACTGGATGGGGTTGGGGCGCGCTTGTGAAGCCAATGGCGAGTGGGAGCAAGCGGCGTGGGCGTATGAGCAGGCCATCGTGCTGGCCCCACAGCATTTTCGCCCTCGCTGGCTCTTTGCCAATTTCCTGTTGCGCAGTGGGCGAACGGAGGCCGCACTTGAGCATCTGTGGAAGCTTGTGGAGGCGGCACCGGACGTCGTGGAGAATGTGTGCGATTTGATCTGGCACGTGCGCGAAGGGGATGTGGCCGTGCTGCGGCGTTTGGCCGAAGGTCGTCCCTCGTGGGTGGCGGTGAAAGTCGGGGAGTATCTTCTGGCGAAGGGGCGAGCGGAGGATGCCGTCGCCCTGTGGTGGGCGCTGCCGCGATGGGACGAAGCCGCGCGGGAAGGCGGGCGGCGCCTGGTGCGAGGACTCGTGCACGTGCGGCGATGGGCGGAGGCCGAACGCGTCTGGCGCGAGTGGCTGCGCCGGGAACACGGACAAGAGCCCGCGACGGCTTTCTGGAACGGCGACTTCGCGTATCCGGTTATCGAAGGGGGGTTGGACTGGCGGATCACATCCTCGCGCGACGTTGCGGCCAGCATCGATGAGGGCGTCGGATATGGGGATTCGCGTTCGCTCGTTCTGGAGTTCCGTGGGCGCGAGGGGGTGCGGTATGCGGGTGTCGGGCGCGAGATCGTGGTCGAGCCTGCGACGCGCTACGTGCTTCGCTTCGCGTACAAGACGCAAGGGATGCTCCCGTCCAACGGACTGTACATCGAAGTCGCCGATGCCGAGGATGCGCGCCGAATGCGCGTGCGGTGGGAATCGCTCGCGGCGAGCCAGGAGTGGGCGCTCGTGCGCCTCGAATTCGTGACGACGGCCGAGACGCGTGCGGTGCGCCTGGTGCTCGGCCGCGAGCCGACGCATCCGCTTCACGACTATATCCGCGGGCGCGTCTGGTTCGACGCGTTCACGCTCGTGCGGGTGTCCGATGATCCGAACGCTTGAACGGCTGATACTTGTGGGGCTGCTCGCGGCCGTCTTCCTCGCGCCGTGGATGTTCGGCGCGGTGGAGCCATGGGCGATCCATGCGCTCACGGCGGTTCTTCTCGTCCTGCTGCTGCTCTGGGGGGTGAAAGCCGTTCTGGAGCGCGCCCTGCAGGTGCATCCGACGGCGATTCACGGCGTGCTGCTGGGCGCGCTGCTTGTCGCGGCCATACAGAGCGCCCGAGCGCCGAGTCCGACGTCGGAGATGCGCTCGGCGGTCTCCATCGAGGTGGACGCCTCGGGTACGGGCTCGGTGATCGTCGCGAGCGCTCGCGGATCTCAGGATCCGTCGGGAACGCGTCGAGCGATGTGGCGGCTCGCCATGCTGATCGGATACTTCGGACTAGCGCGGGAGCTGCTTCGTGGCACGCGCCGATTGGCGGGCGCGTTCGTCGTGCTCATGCTCCTGGGCGTTCTCCTCTCGCTTGTCGGCCTGATTCAGAAATTCTCCGGCGACGGACGGCTCCTCTGGATTCGCGAAGTGGACGCGGCGGAGATCGCCTTTGGCCCATTCGTCAATCGGAATCATGCCGCCGGATTCTTGGAGCTCCTCTTCCCTTTGCCCGTCGCGCTGATTCTCGCACGCGGGGTCTCGCGCGAACGCTGGGGACTCTGCGGCGTGTTGGCATTCGTCCTGGGGACGGCGATCGTGCTCACGGGCTCGCGAGGGGGAGTGCTCGTGCTCGGCGCGGAGTTGCTCGCGCTTCCGCTTCTGTGGTGGGCGATGAGTGCGGGGGTGGGTCGGGATGTCCGTTCCGGCGCGATAATCACGGCGACAGTGGGCGTGGGGATTGTGCTCGGCGTGCTCTGGATCGGCGCCGAACCCGTCGCGAGCCGATGGCGGACGCTCGAAGGGGTGAGCGCGACGCTCTCGGACCCCTTGAATCGCCCGATGATCTGGCGAGCGACCTGGGACATGATCCGAGACCACTTCTGGTGGGGCGTCGGATTGGGCGCGTATCCGGTCGCGTACACGCGCTACGACCAATCGGCCGGACTCGCTCGCGTCGAGCACGCGCACAACGATTATCTGCAACTGGTGGCCGAACTGGGCGTGGGGGGGATCGCGCTGCTTCTCGGATTCTTGATCGCCTTGTGGCGTGCGATCGGGCGGGCTCTGCACCGGACGGAGAGGCATCCCGCCGCGCGATGGGAACGTGCGCTGGCGCTTGGGGTGACCGTCGCCCTCATCGGCATGGGCATTCACAGCGCGTTCGATTTCAACCTGCAGGTGACGGCGAATGCTCTCCTGTTTCTATTCCTCATCGCGCTCTTGGAGAACCTCGGTGCTCGGGGAGCGGATCGCCGGCTCATCGAGAGGAGGGGGATATGAAGCGAGCGCTCATCACGGGCATCACCGGACAGGACGGATCGTATCTGGCGGAACTTCTGTTGGAGAAGGGGTATAAGGTCTATGGGATCGTGCGGCGCACGAGCACGACCAATTTGGAACGGATCGCGCACCTGGAGGGGGAGATCGAGCTGATCTATGCCGATCTGCTGGACGAGAATTCGCTGATTCATGCCCTCAAGGTGGCCGAGCCGGATGAGGTCTACAATTTGGCCTCACAATCGTTCGTGCCGGCCTCCTGGAGCCAACCGGTCTTGACCGGCGAGTTCACGGCGCTCGGCGTCACGCGCTTGCTGGACGCGATTCGCGTGGTGAACCCGCGCATTCGGTTCTACCAAGCTTCAAGCAGCGAGATGTTCGGCGCGACATCGGAGGTGCCACAGAACGAGCGGACGCCGTTCCATCCGCGCAGCCCCTATGGCGTGGCCAAACTCTACGGCCATTGGATCACGATCAACTATCGCGAGTCCTATGGGATGTTCGCCTGCTCGGGCATCCTCTTCAATCACGAGAGCCCGCGGCGCGGCCTGGAGTTCGTGACGCGGAAAGTGACGCACGCCGTCGCGCGCATCAAGTACGGACTGCAACGGGAGCTGCGCTTGGGGAATCTGGAGGCGCGGCGCGATTGGGGGTACGCGAAGGATTACGTCGAGGCGATGTGGCTCATGCTTCAACAGGATGAGCCCGATGACTATGTGATCGCGACGGGCGAGACCCATTCGGTGCGCGAGCTGTGTGAGCTGGCCTTCAGCCTTGTCGGCCTGGACTACCGGGATTACGTCATCGTGGATCCGAGTCTGTTCCGGCCAGCCGATGTCAATCTGCTTGTGGGCGATGCTTCGAAGGCGCGACGCCGTTTGGGATGGGCGCCGAAAGTGCGATTCCAGGAGCTCATCAAGATGATGGTGGAAGTCGATCTGGCGCTCGTCACCGAGTACCTCGCAAAACGCCAAGTGCTGGAGAGCGCCAAGCCGGAGGCTCATCACCCCGCAGAGTCCTGGGAACCCCCCGTAGCACGGTGAAGCCGGATCACGTGTCCCCGCCTCTAGCCTATGAAGGAGGCTTCGATGTTCGGGATCCCGAAGGGGCCGCTTCAACGGCGGAGACGAAAGCTGATATAATCCCCCTTGCCGAGGATCGGCTCGAAGCGCTCATGCGGGTATTGATTACGGGCATCACGGGGTTTTTGGGCTCGCATCTGGCGGAATTTCTGCTTGCGCAAGGGTGCGAGGTCGTTGGCCTCGCGCGCGATCTCACTCGGACAGAGAATCTCCGTGCCCTGCGCGCGAAGGTGAAACTTTTTGAGGCCGACATCCGCGATGCGGCGCGCGTGGAAACGATCCTAGCTGAGGTGCGTCCCGATCACGTCTACCATCTGGCGGCGCGCGCGTTCATTCCCGAAGGGGATGCGAATCCGCAAGAGACGTATGAGGTGAACGTGATGGGGACGCGCCATCTGCTGGAGGCCCTGCGGCGGCGAGCGCCAAAGGCGCGCGCGCTGCTCGCCAGTACGGCGCGCGTCTACGGGTGCGTCACCACGACGGAACTTCCCGTGACAGAGGCGCATCCGGTGCGCCCCATTGGGCCCTATGCCGTGAGCAAAGCGCGGGCGGAGGCTCTTTGGGGCGAATATTACCGCCAAGGGATCCTCGGCCTCATCGTTCGTTCGTTCAACCATATCGGTCCGCGTCAATCACCGGCTTTTGTGGGGGCGGATTTCGCGCGGCAGATCGTCGCGGCCGAAATGGGTCGGTGCGCTCCTGTCGTCAGCGTTGGGAATCTCGACGTTCGTCGGGATTTCCTCGACGTACGCGATGCCGTGCGCGCCTATTGGTTGGCGCTCAATAGCGCGCCGATGTTCTCCGAGCGTGAGGCGGGGTCTCCGCCTCTTGTGAACGTGTGCTCGGGAGAGGCGCGTTCGATTCAGGAGCTTTTGGAAGGATTGCTCCGGTTAAGCACTATCTCGCCAGTCGTGGTCGTGGATGAGCGGAGATGGCGAAGCGCTGATGTACCGGTGCTCGTCGGGGATCCGCAACGGCTCCGGCAGCTCGGGTGGAAGCCGCGCATCTTGTGGGAGCAGACGCTCTCGGATATGCTCGACGATTGGCGAGAGCGCCTTCGGCGGGCGGAAGCGTCCGCGTGGAGGATCGCGTCCGTGTGACAAGAGGGGGGTCGGCCTCGCATGGAGAGAATGACGCGAAGCGAAGACCGCTGGCGGGATTCGGATGCGGGTGCTTGATCCAGCGCCGTCAGAATTGTGGGATCGCGTGTGCGCGCGCTGCCCATATGCCACGTTCTTTCACACGCGGCTTTGGGCGGAAGCGATGGTGGCGGCGTTCCCGCAGCTTCGTATCGCAACGCGCGCCTATCTCTTCGAGGATGGGACAGTAGCCATTCTCCCGCTCATGCGATATCGCGCCGGATTTCGAGGCCTCTTGTGCGGCTACGAGTCGATGTTCCCGGGCGTTTACGGAGGGATCATCGCCGAAGGGGAGCTTACCGAAGAGCAGGTGCGCGCGATCTACGCGAGTCTGCGCGGGCCGCGCACAGCGTGGGTGCGCGTGTTCGGCAATCCCTATGCCCCGTGGGGGATCCCGGCAGCGTTTCGCCCGACAGTGCTCTTCACACAAGCGCTTCGCCTGTCAGGCGAGTTCAAAGACCTCTGGCGCCAGTTCTCCCGAGGGAATCGCAGCAATATCCGAAAGGCGATGCGCAGCGGGCTGCACGTGGCGCTTGCCGAGGGCGAGAACGATTACGCGGAGTACGAGGCCGTGTATCAGGATGCGCTTCGTCGGTGGGGGGAACGGGCGACCAGCCGCTATCCGTTCACCGTATTTCGCGCTCTCGGTCGCTACGATGCGCGCTGCGTGCGCCTGTGGCTCGTGCGAAAGTCCGGGGTGGTCGTCGGCGGGATACTCATCCTCTACCACAATCGGCATGCCGTCTATTGGCACGGCGCCTTCGCCGCGGCGTTCTTCGAATATCGGCCGAGCAACCTCGTGCACGCCGAAGCCATTCGGGATGCCTGCGAGCGAGGCTACGAGTGGTACGATTTCAATCCGAGCGGCGGCCATGCGGGCGTCGTGCGCTTCAAGCAGTCGTTCCATCCGCAGACGCTCTATTTCCATACGGCGGAGATTGAAGGCCATTGGCTCTCTCACCTCTACGTGAAGGGGCGCGAACGCCTGCTCGCTGGCGCTTCTCGCTTGTGGTCTGGCGATCGGGCGAGGGGGGATCACGGCCCATGACCTGGAGCGGTCTTCTCCGTCTCTGGCGCCGTGTGAAGGCCGATCTGGAGCGCGCGTATTACGAGGAAACGCTCCGCGATGAACTTCGAGCGCGAGCGCCCGGCCTTCAACTTGGCCGTCATGTCACGATCATTCGGCCGGATCGGCTCATCCTCGGGGAGAACGTCATCATCCACGACCACTGTGTGCTGTACTGTGCGGGGCAAGCGCCGGAGTATCGTCAGGGGGGGCGCATCGTCATCGGCAATCACGTCGAGCTGGCCTGGGGATGCATCCTGCACGGGGGCGGAGCGCAGATCATCCTCCGCGACTTCGCGATCATCGGAGCCGGAGCCGTGCTCGTCTCGGAGATGTACAGCTACCGCGATCCGAGCCGGCCGGCTCGCTTTCAGACGAAACGCATGGGCGACATTGTCGTGGAGGAGAACGCGACCATTGGCGCGAACGCCGTCGTTCTGCCCGGCGTCACCGTTGGCCGGAGCGCGATCGTGGGCGCTGGCGCGGTCGTCACGCGGGACGTTCCCCCCTTCTCGATCGCCGTCGGCGTTCCGGCGCGCGTCATCAAGCGAATCGACGCCGTGGAAGTCGCGCGCGATTCATAAGGTCGCGCACTCTGCCCCTACGTCCAACCATCATGCGCGAATCGGCGATCGAATCCGAGTTCGGGCTTCCGGAGCGAGGAGCGGCGATCACGCTTTTTGTCCAAGCGGCGCGCGGCGCGTTCTGGTCTTGGAGCGCGCAAGTCCTCAAGCAGCTTCTGCAGCTTGGGGTCGTGGCGATTCTCGCGCGATGGCTCGCTCCGGCCGATTTCGGACGCCTGGCGATGATCGGCGTCGTGACGGGATTCTTGAGCCTCTTCGGCGAATTGGGGATCGGTCCCGCTTTGATCCAGAGGCGCGAGATCAGGAGCGCACATCTTTGGGCCGCTTTCTGGGGGAGCCTCGCGACCGGTCTGGCGTTGATGCTCCTGCTGATGCTCGGCGCGCCGCTTGTCGCAGCCGTTTACGCGGATGCGCAGCTTGTGCCGCTGACGCTGGCGCTCGCCGTGAATTTCCCGCTGGTCGCTCTGGCGACGGTGCCGATCAATCTCCTGCAGCGAGAGCTTCAGCTTGGGCGACTCGCTCTGGTGGAGCTTCTCGCGCTCGCGCTGGGTGGGACGGTCGCCGTGGGCCTGGCGCTTTGCGGAGGGGGGGCATGGAGCCTGGTGGGGCAGACGCTCGCGGCATCGGGGGCGACGGCCATAGCGGCGTGGGGGCTCATCTCCGCTCACGTCCAAGAAGTGGGGAGCCCCACGAACGTGGATCGCGATGCCCTTCGAGATCTGTTTCGCTTCGGGCGACCCCTGGTGGGGATCAATGTCTTGAACTACATCGCTCGAAACGTGGACAATGCGCTCATCGGGAAGGTCTTGGGGGCGCAGGCGCTCGGATATTACGCGCTCGCTTATCGGCTGCTGCTCTTCCCCTTGCAAAACATCTCATGGGCGCTCGGGCGCGCGCTCTTCCCGGCGCTGGCGCGAATGCCCGATTCAGAGCAGGTGCGCCTCGGGTATCGGCGTGTGGTCGAGGGGATCGCCATTGTGGCCTTTCCGATGATGATCGGCATGGCGATCGTCGCCCCCGAATTGATTCGTCTCCTCTACGGGCCGCAATGGGAGCGTGCCGTCTTTTCGGCGCGCGTCCTCTGTGGCGTTGGCGCGCTGCAGGCGATCGGGACGACGATCGGGCCGCTTTGTCTCTCCCAAGGGCGGCCGGATGTCTTGCTCCGATGGAACCTCGTCTTCACGCCCGCGGTCGTCGGCGGCGTCGCGCTCGGCCTTCGGTGGGGGATCGAAGGCGTCGCCCTGGCCTATGCGATCACGAGCGCCGCGGCCTGGTATTTCTCGCATGCTCTCACCAATCGGATCATCGCGCTGCCGATGCGCGCCTTTCTTCGCGCGCTCGCTCCCGCCGCCATGAGCACGCTCGTTATGGCCATTGGGGTCATCTTCGTGCGCGCTCAGTTCATCCTTCCGCACACGTCGAGCGCTCTGGTAGCCGTAGCGGTGCAAGCGGGCCTTGGCGCAAGCCTCTACGTTCTCACACTGAATCGTCTTCGACCGAATACGCTCGGTGAGCTGTGCGAGCTGGCGCGTCGTATCGTTCGGAGGGATTCGAGCCAATGAAGATGCGAACCGTGCGCTTCGCCCTCGCTGACGAGGCATCGCTCATGGTTGCTCTCCCCTTGTCCGCTCCTTCCCCGCGAATTTATCCTTTACAGCTCTCGGCGCGAGGCCGGCGGAAGCGAGAGATATGAAGCTCGTCGCGACGGTGAAGCCCAAGACGTTCCCCATTCGCTTCGACCGCAACGAATGGGCGGGGGCATTCGGGGACCTGGGCACGGATTTTCCACTCGTCGTCGGCGTCACGCTCGCCGCCAATCTCGACAGCACGAGCGTGCTCACCATGTTCGGCCTCATGCAGATCCTGACGGGATTGCGGTATCGCCTCCCAATGCCCGTGCAGCCGCTCAAGGCGATGGCTGCTCTCGTGATCACGCAGAGGCTCGGTGGCCCTGTCCTTTACGGGGCTGGCTTGGCCATCGGCGTCATCATGCTCTCTCTCTCTCTCTCGGGTTTCATGGATTGGCTGGCGCGGGCTATCCCCAAGAGCGTCGTGCGCGGGATTCAATTTGGGCTTGGCCTACAATTGGCGATGCTCGCTCTGCGGGAATACATGCTGGCCGACGGCCTTCCCGGATATGCGCTCGCCGTCGCGGGATTCGGCCTCACACTCATCCTGTTGGGGAATCGGCGATACCCGGTGGCGCTCTTGCTTGTTCTGATCGGCTTCGCCTATAGCTTCACGTTCAAGATCCCCACCTCCGCCCTCGCTCAGGGCATCGGCCTTGGTCTGCCGAAGGTTCATGTTCCCCAATGGTCGGACATCCTGGCGGGCTTTCTCCTTCTGGCGCTGCCGCAAATCCCCCTCTCGCTCGGGAACTCGATCCTGGCCACGCGACAGCTCATCGAGGACCTTTTCCCCGAGCGCCGGGTCACGGCGCGACAGCTCGGTCTCACATATGCGCTGATGAACGTGGCGAACCCCTTTTTCGGCGGCATCCCCACATGTCACGGCTCCGGAGGGGTCGCTGGACACTATACCTTCGGCGCGCGCACGGGCGGTTCGGTGATCATCGAAGGCGCGCTCTATATGCTGGTGGGCCTCTTCTTCGGACGAGGATTCGACGTGATCGTGAAGATCTTTCCCCTGCCCATCCTGGGCGTCATCTTGTTCTTCGAGGGCGTAGCGCTTTTGCGCTTGGTGCGCGATGGGGCGTCGTCTGGAAGCGAGTGGATGATCATCCTGCTTGTCGGGCTGCTGGCGGTCGGACTCCCCTACGGGTATCTCATCGGGATGTTCGTCGGCATCGCCCTCGCCTTCCTGATGAAGCGCGGCCTCGTCACCCTGGAGGATAAGGAACTGTAGCCGAAGCGGAGATCTCGGGAACGCGAGCGATGCTCGACGAGACCTCGTGCTCGCGATGTCCATGCGGATGCACCAGACGAACCCGATAAGGAGTGCGGAGAAGGCGCGACCCGTCGTCGCCGAGGTGAAGCCGGAGTATCTGCCGCTGACGGAGACCTTCATCTACGAATACCTGCGCGCGCTGCATCGAGTCCGCCCGATCGTCGTGGCTGAAGAGGTGAAGCATTTGGATCTCTTCCCGGTGGAGGAACTCGTTCGCGTGCGAAGGCGGGGATTGACGCTGAGGGAGCGCGCCGTGGATCGACTACTGGCCAACCTGCTGGGATTGGAGAGCGCGCGCGCCTATCGGTACTATGCGGCGTTGCGACGCGTGCGTCCACATCTTGTGCACGCGCATTTCGGGCCGACGGGCGTCCTCGTGCTCGCTGCGACGCAGCGCTTGAACGTGCCACTCATCACGTCCTTCTACGGCTACGACCTCTCGGCGCTCGGTCAGACTCCCGAGTGGCGGGCGCGGTATGGGACCCTCTTCGCCCACGGCACGCTTTTCCTCGTCGAAGGCCCGCACATGCGTCAGCGGCTCCTTCGGCTCGGGTGTCCGCCGGAGAAGATCCGCCTGCAACGCATCGCCATTGCTCTTGATGAGTTCCCTTTTCGCCCGCGCGCGTGGCGCGGGGGGCCAGTCCGCTTGTTGCAGGTCGGGCGTCTGGTAGAGAAGAAAGGACACGAGTACGCGCTGCGCGCGTTCGCGCGCGTGCGCTCGCGCGTTCGCGCGAGCGTATTCTACATCATCGGGGATGGGCCGCTGCGCCCACGCCTTGAACAGCTCGTCGAGGAACTGGGCATTGCCGAGGCCGTGCGTTGGATGGGCGCGCTCTCGCGCGCGGCCTATCGTGAGGTGGCCGAGCACTGCCACATCCTCGTACAACCGAGCGTCATCGCCGCAAACGGCGACGATGAAGGGGGAGCGCCGACGGTCCTCTTGGAGATGCAAGCCTCGGGCATGCCCATCGTCGCGACGCGCCATGCTGATATCCCCTATGTCGTTCGCGAAGGGGAGAGTGCTCGGCTCGTCCCCGAGCGGGATGTCGCGGCGCTGGCCGATGCGCTTCTGGATCTCATCGAGAATCCCGAGCGGTGGCCGTCTATGGCCGAAGCCGGTCGCGCCTTCGTCGCCGAACGCCATGACATTCGTCGCGAAGCTTCTCGGCTTGAGGCGTTGTATGGGTCGGTGATCGAAGCGCCGCGAGCGACGGCGCCTCCCGTCTCTTGAGCGTCTATGCCGCGTCGAGTCTTGTTCATCGCTCTGGCTTTCCCTCCGCAAAATAGCAGCGGCACGTTCCGCTCAGCGAAGTTCGTCAAATATCTCGGCGAGTTCGACTGGGAGCCCATCGTCATCACGCTCGATTGGGCGCGCGTGCTTGCCCCGCAGCAGCAAGACGAGACGTTGCTCGATGATGTGCCTCCCGATTTGCCCGTTTACCGACTCGCGCCTTTTAATCCGGTGCGCGCTCTCGGCGAACGTGCGCGGCGAAGGCTCTCGTTCGCCTTCCCATCGGGGGGTGAGGCCGGCCCCGCCACCTATTCCGAGGTTTCGAAGGAAGAGAGGCCGCGCTCGTGGGGCTATCGGGTGCTGCGCGCGCTTTATCATTTCGGCTTGGCGCCCCTTGGCGACGAGCATTTCTACTGGGCGTTACGAGCACTGCCCGCGTGTATGCGGATCGCGCGCCAACACGAGATAGACGTGATTTTCGTCTCTGTGAGCCCTTGGACCTCGGCCGTACTCGGCGTCTGGCTGAAGCGGTGGCTCCGTCGGCCCCTTGTCGTGGATTTCCGCGATTACTGGACGCTCTGGCCGATCAAAGCGCGGCGTCCTGTCCGCGATCGTCTCGATGCCTGGGCGGAACGATGGATCTTGCGCGCGGCCGATCGTCTCATCTGCGTGCACGAGGCCATGGCCGAGGACTTCGCACGACTCGTTCCGGAGACGGCCGCGCGCTCGGTCGTCATCCCGAACGGGTATGATGCGGAGGATTTTCGGGCGATCGCGCGCGCATCCTCCGAAGCCGGCGCGCCGACGGCGCTCGTGCACACGGGCATGGTGTGGGGAGATGCGGCGGCGTCTTTTCTGGACGCCGTCGCCTGGCTCAAGGAGCACGCGCCCGCATCATGGCGAGTGCATTTCGTGGGGGGGCTGCCTCCGTCGAATCTGCGTTTCGTGCGCGAGCGCGGATTACAAGACGTGGTGGCGATCGAGCCGCGCACGACGCATCGCGAAGCGCTAGCACGCATGGTCACGGCCGATGTCCTGCTTCTCTTCATCACGAGCCATGAGGGGGGGAAGAAGTGGTGCCCTGGAAAACTCTTCGAGTACATGGCTGCCGGACGTCCGATCCTCGCCGTGACGCCGCCGGGCCTGGCCTCGGCGTTGATCGAAGCGGCTGGGGTCGGCGTGAGCGTGGAGCATCGAGAGCGCGAGCGATTGCGCGCGCTGCTGCGCGATGCGGCGCTTGACCCCGAAGGCTTCGCGCGCCAGTTTTATCACCCGCAGGCGGCGGTCATTCGCCGTTACGAGCGGCGCGCCCTGACGCGCCGCCTGGCCGAGACATTGGAGGAGGTCGTTGATCGCTCTCGCGCGAAAACGCGCTCGTCACGGTGAGCCGGGCGGCGGAGGGATCCGCGTCGTCCACGTCTCGCCCACGTATTTCAGCGAGCGTTCGATCCTCGGCGGAGGAGAGCGCTACGTGACCGAACTGGCGCGGGCGATGGCTCAGTTGACGCCCACGCGATTAGTGAGCTTCGCCGCTCGGGCGGACGAACGAGGGTCGCTCGCGGCCGAGACGCCGCTGGAGGTGCGGCTCTTCCGCCCCTTCTGGTATCCGCGCGGTCAGCGAACGAATCCCGTCAGCGTTCGATTCCTCACGGCGCTCGCCGATGCCGACGTCATCCATTGCCATCAATTTCACGTCGTCACGACGACGCTCGCGATCGCGTATGCCCGAGCAATGGGCAAGCGCATCTTCATCACGGACCTCGGAGGAGGAGGATGGGATCTCTCCTATCGCCTTGACACGGGGCGATGGGTGGACGGCTTCCTCCATCTCTCGGAGTTCTCCGCGCGACGGTTCGCGCGGTACGAGGGAAAGAATCACCTCATCTTCGCCGGCGTGGACGTCGAGCGATTTCGCCCTCTGCCCGGGCGCACGTATGAAACGGCTCTCTATGTCGGACGACTGCTCCCGCACAAAGGGATTAATTATCTCATCGAGGCCGTGGACGCGAGGACCGAACTGCGCGTGATTGGTCGGCTGTGGGAGCCGCAGCTTGGCGCGACGCGCAGCGCGGAGTATTGGGACTTGCTGCAGACGCTGGCGCGAGGCAAGCGCGTGCGCTTCATCTCCGATGCCGATGACGAGCGACTCGTGCGCGAGTACAATGCGGCGCTCGCGGTGGTCCTCCCCTCCGTGTACACGGACGTGTTCGGGGCGCATCATCCGACCCCGGAGCTGTTCGGATTGACGCTTCTGGAGGCCATGGCGTGTGCGACGCCCGTGATCGCGACGGCGGTGGGCGCGCTGCCGGAGGTCGTCGAAGACGGGGTGACGGGATTCCTCGTCCCGCCAAATGACGCGCGCGCGCTGGCCGATCGCCTTCAGTGGTTGCGGCGGCATCCTGAAGAAGCGCGACGCATGGGGGAGCGAGGGCGCGCGCGCGTCCTGGAGCGGTTCACCTGGGAAGCCGTCGCGCGCCGCTGCCTGGCGATTTATCGCGAGGTGCTCCGCACCGGATGAGGGCTCCGCCAATGCGCATCGTGCACATCGCCATGCACGGGGAGATCGTCGGCGGCACGGAGACGTATGCCGCCGATCTCCACCGGCTCTTGGAATGGGAAGGGCACGAGATCACACTGCTTCACGGCCTGGCCGTCACGCGACCGCTTCGGGCGATCGCGCCCGCGCGCGTTCATGTCCCCGCGCTGCGACCGGATGCCGGGCCGTGGTCGCAACGCGCCGCCGACGTGCGTCGGATCCTGGAGCGGCTCGCTCCCGATGTCATCCTCGCGCACGATGTGGAGGAGGCCGATCTGCTCCGCCTTCTCGCTCGGCTTCGCCCCACGATCCCCTTCGTCCACGTCCACAACCGATACGTGTGCCCGGGACACGGGAAATTCTATGCGCGCCAGAAGCGCATCTGCCCACGACCCTTTGGGCTGTACTGTCTCATCGCCCCGTACCTTCACGGGTGCGCGACGCGCCGACCCTGGCGTCTTTGGGTCGATGTTCGCACGACGCGACGCTGGATCGAAGTCGCCGGGGAGATGCCGCGCATCCTCGCGGCGAGCGAATACATGAAGCGCGAGCTGGTGGCCGTTGGTCTGCCCGAAGCGCAGATCGTTGTGAATCCCATTTTCGTGCGGCCCGCGCTCGTAGGGGGAGAGCGCGAGCTTCCGCAGTCGGTCTTCCCCTCGGCTCTCCTGCCCATGGTCCTCTTTTGCGGACGTCTGTATGCGTATAAGGGCGCCGACCTTTTTCTCCGCGCGCTGGAGCTCGTCGCGCCTCCCGTTCGCGCCGTCCTCATCGGCGAGGGGCCGGAGCGCGCGCGATTGGAGCGACTGGCCGCGCGCGTGCCGATGCGGCACACTGTCTCTTTCCTCGGATGGCTCGATCGCCCATTCCTCTTCCATCTCTATCGCCGTGCTCACGCTGTCGTCGTTCCATCGGTCTGGCCCGAGCCCTTTTGTCGCGTCAGCGCTGAAGCGATGTGGCATGGGGCGCCGGTCGTCGCCTTTCGCGTCGGAGCGCTCCCGGAATGGGTGCGCGATGGGGAGACAGGACTGCTCGTCGAACCGGGAGATGTTCGCGCGCTGGCCGCGGCCATCGAACGTGTGGTGACCGACGGCGAGCTGAGGATCGCGCTACGCGCTCGCGCTCAGGAATTCGCTGAGGAGACCTTCGCCTCCTGGCGCCATCTGGAACGCTTGCTGTGCGCTTTCGAAGAGGCGGGACAGGAATGGGCGAGCGCCACTCCTTGAGGTGGGATCGCGCGAAACGAAGATGCGGATCGTCATCCTCTGCCCCGATTATCCACCGAAACGAAGCGGGCTGGCGGATCACACGCGGCATCTGGCCGAACATCTTCGCCGGCATGGCCGAAATGACGTCCTCGTGCTCACGACGCGCGAGGCGGGGGAGCGAACGGCAGTCTTGGAGGAGGAAAGGGAGGGGGTCATCGTGCGTCGCGTCATCGCGCGGTGGGGATGGCGCGGTCTCATGACGCTCGCGCGAGAGATCGCCCGCGCTGCGCCGGATTGGATCCTCGTGCCCTACGTGCCACATGCCTATGGGCGAGGGGGAGTCAATCTGGCCCTCCCCCTCGCGCTCGTTCGAGAGCAGCTCAAGGGCCGACGCGTGCTGCTTCTCGTCCATGAGCTGTACGCCGACCTCTCGCTCTTCCCCCTCCGGCATCTGATCGCAGCGCTTGTGCAGCGCGCGATGTTCTGGCTCGCCGTCATCGCCGCGCGCGGCCTCGCCGTCTCCATCGAACCCTGGACGATGCGGCTTCGTCAAGCGTGGCCGATCCGATGGACGCGCACGCGAATCTTTCACCTGCCCAGCCCATCCAACATCGAGCTGGTGCCGACCGACCGCGAGGGCGTGCGCCGAGAATTCGGCATTCGAGATGAGGAGATCGTCCTCGTGTTCTTGGGGACGCTGCATGTCTCGAAGAAGCGCCTGTGGCTCCTTCGGAGCGTGGAGGCGCTCTCCGCTGAAGGAATTCGAGCGCGCCTGCTCCTGATTGGGCCGGACTCGCAGGAGTTACTCGCGCTCGCCACAAGGGAGGTGCGGGAGAAGATCCTCGCTCTCGGATATGCGGATGCGGCGACCGTCTCGCGCTCCTTGCAGGCGGGCGACATCTTCCTACTCCCCTTGGACGACGGGGTCTCGACGCGCCGTTCGTCGCTCATGGCCGCACTCAGTCACGGGCTTCCGGTCGTGGGGACATCGGGGCGATTGAGCGATGAGAGCCTGAAGCGTTCGGGCGCGCTCCTGCTTGCCCCCGCAGACGATCTCGAGGCCTTCTTGCGACACGTCCTCATCCTGGCTGAAGATGCCGGGCAGCGCCATGAACTCGCCGAACGCGGACGCGCACTCTATCACGAGCGCTACAGTTGGCCTGTCGTCGTCGAGCGCCTGCTCTCCGTTCTGCGCGACCTCGAAGAGGGCCGACGCGCGCGTGCGCAAGAGGCGGATGTGGCGAGGCGATCGTGAACGTCGGCTTGACGCGTGTGGGAGTGAAGTCTACAATTCCCTCCTCGCGTGGCGAGGAGAAGGCATATATGGCCGAGACGCTCTTGGAGAAGGTCTGGCGTCTGCACACGGTTCGAGAGTTGCCCTCCGGACAGACGCAATTGTTCATCGGCTTGCATCTCATTCATGAGGTGACCAGCCCACAAGCCTTCTCGATGTTGCGGGAGCTGGGCCTGAAGGTGCGCTTCCCCAATCGCACGTTTGCGACGATCGACCATATCGTCCCGACGGATTCGCGGACGCGGCCTTTCGCCGATGAGTTGGCCGAGCAGATGACCGTCGCGCTAGTGAGGAATTGCCAGGATTTCGGGATCACTCTGTTCGATCTCGGAAGCGGGTGGCAAGGAATCGTGCACGTCATCGGGCCCGAGTTGGGATTGACGCAACCGGGGATGACGATCGCCTGCGGCGACAGCCACACCTCGACACACGGGGCGTTCGGCGCGCTCGCCTTCGGCATCGGGACGAGCCAAGTGCGCGATGTCCTGGCGACGCAGTGCCTGGCAATGAGCAAGCCCAAACTGCGGCGCATCATCGTCGAAGGGACGTTGCCCCGTGGCGTGTACGCCAAGGATGTGGTGTTGGCCATCATCCGACGGCTCGGCGTGAAAGGAGGCGTGGGCTACGCGTATGAATATGCGGGCTCGGCCATTGAGGCGATGACGATGGAAGAGCGCATGACCCTCTGCAATATGACGATCGAGGGTGGGGCGCGCATCGGCTACGTCAATCCGGACCGCACGACGTTCGAATACATGCGCGGACGTCCGTTTGCCCCACACGGCGAAGCCTTCGAGCGCGCCACGCGATGGTGGCAACAGATCGCGTCCGATCCCGGCGCTCGATACGATGATGAGGTTCACTTCGAGGCGTCAACGCTCTCGCCGATGGTGACCTGGGGGATCAATCCCGGGCAATCCGTCGGCGTGACCGAGCCGATCCCACATCCCGAGGACGTGCCGGAGGCGGAACGCGCGGCCTATTGGGAGGCGCTCGAATTCATGTCCTTCAAACCCGGACAGCTCATGCTCGGGACGCCGATTGACGTCGCCTTCATTGGCTCGTGCACGAACTCGCGGCTCTCGGATTTGCGCGTGGCGGCCGAGGTCGTGCGCGGCCGCACGGTCGCGCGCGGCGTGCGAGCGCTGGTCGTGCCCGGATCGGAAGCGGTCGCCCGTGCTGCTGAAGCCGAGGGGCTGCACGAGATCTTTCAAGAGGCGGGATTTGAGTGGCGCAACCCGGGGTGCTCGATGTGCTTGGGCATGAACCCCGATCGGCTGCGCGGACGCCAGATCTGCGCCTCTTCGAGCAATCGGAATTTCAAAGGGCGTCAGGGGAGTCCGACCGGGCGTACCTTGCTCATGAGCCCGGCGATGGTTGCCGCCGCAGCCATCGCGGGCGAAATCGTAGACGTTCGGGAGATGCTACCATGACGTCAGCCGCTATTCGTGAGCTCAGCGGTCGGGGGATTCCGCTGCCGGGCGATGACATTGATACGGACCGAATCATCCCAGGGCGCTTCCTGCGCAGCGTGACGTTCGACGGGTTAGAAGCCCATGTCTTCGAGGATGACCGGCACCAGAATCTGGATCATCCGTTTAATCAGGAGAAGTATCAAGGAGCGTCCCTGCTGATTGTGGGACGCAACTTCGGCTGCGGTTCCTCGCGCGAACACGCGCCGCAAGCCCTCATGCGGTGGGGCATTCGCGGCATCATCGGCGAATCGTTCGCCGAGATCTTCTTCGCCAATTGCACGGCCATCGGCGTCCCCTGCGTGACGGTCTCGGCGGAGGACGCCCGCTGGCTGCAGGAGACCGTCGCCGCGCGCCCCGAGCTGGAACTTCGCCTCAGCTTGGAGATGATGACCGTGCGCGCGGGCGATCGCACGATCGCCGCGCAGATGCCTGAAGGCGCTCGGCAACAACTCCTTGAAGGGACGTGGAACTCGACGTTCGTCCTCCTGGAAGCCGGAGAGGCCATCGAGCACACTGCGGCTCGACTCCCCTACCTGGTCGGGTTTTGATCGAAGCGCGCGTCGGGGTCCTTCCCCCAGAGCGATCGAGTCCGGGAAGCGGAGCGTTCCGTGGCCCCGAATCCCGCTTCTGGACAAGGAGAAAGAGCGTGGGTTATCATTTCGCCCTTTGAGATGGGTGCGGCTTACCTCACATCCGGCGAAGAGCGCGAACTCCAACGGTTGCGACATCGGTTGGAGCGAAACACCTGGTTTGTGCTCGCAGCGATGTTGCTGATAGCAGCATGGACGAAGGAGCCCGGGATCGTCCTGGGCGTGGTGCTTGGTGGGGGGTTAGGCTGGGCGAACTATAGATGGCTCTCGGCGAGCACGCGGACGCTCCTCGCTTCGATCGGATCATCGGGGAAGGCCTCGCGCCGAGCGATCTTGCTCTTCAGTCTTCGAGCGCTCGTCATCTGGGGAGCAATCGGGATCGCTTTCTGGAGTCGGTCGGTTGACATCCTCGCTCTGGTCGCTGGATTCTGCGCTTTCGTCGTCGCCGTTATGCTCGAGGCCGGATATCGCATTGGCCTCATCATCCTGGGGAAGGGGAATGACCGATGTTCCTTCTAGCCGTTGAGTCGGAAGCGGGGCCGGCGCATCATGTCCCGGCCATCGTCGAATGGGTCAATCACGTTTTCGGTCCGACCGTCTATCGCTGGCAACAGGCGCTCATGCCCAGAGTCTACGGACTCTTCGGCGCCGAATGGCACGGCGATCCGAATCTCCCGATTCCGACGCACGTCGTCATGTTCTTCATCGCCGTGCTGGTGAGCACCGTGGGCCTTCGGCTCTTGCTCGGGCGGCTCTCATTGGAGAACCCGAGTCCGCGGCAGCAAGTGTTTGAGCTGCTCTTCAGCGGCTTGCGCAACCTGATGCGGGAGAACATCGGCCCGCACGGAATGAAGTACTTCCCCGTGATCGGGACCTTCGCCGTCGTCATCGGTGTATGCAACCTCATGGGGCTCATCCCAGGGCTGGTCGCGCCGACGGCCAACTATAACGTTCCCCTCGCGCTCGCCCTCATGTCGTTCCTCTACTACAACTACGTCGGCCTCAAGGAGAACGGACTCATCGAATACCTGCGCCATTTTGCCGGGCCGGTTCTGGCGATCGCGCCTCTTTTCTTCCCGGTGGAGATCGTGAGCAACTCGGCGCGGATCATCTCGCTCTCAATGCGTCTGTTTTGGAACATCTTCGGCGATGAGACGCTGGCGAGCGTCTTCACTCAGATCGTCGCCTGGGGGGTGCCCGTGCTGCTGATGCCGCTTGGCCTCTTCGTCGCGCTCATGCAGACGTTCATCTTCATCATGCTCTCGATCATCTATATCGGCGAGGTGACGCACCACGCCGAGGCGAGCGCTCTCTCGCGCGCCGAGCTTCAGGAAGGAGCCGCCCAGGCCTGACGCGAGGGGAGGGCGAAGGACAGGCGCACCGGTGGCGATGTCCTTCGCTCTCCGCTTGAGGCGGGGAGGGGTCCGGGGCTCCAAGGCGTTGACGGGATTCGATGTCGTCTGGAGCTTTCGTCGGAAGAGGGAGGCGAAAGTATACCGGGCATCGAAGGACTCATACGCCCCGCGCGACCCGAAACATCACACGCTCCGAAGGAGGAGGCATGAAGACGCATCTGGCGAAGTTGACGCTGAGCATCGGTTCGCTTCTGTTCTTCACCGCTCCGGTGTGGGCGCAACAAGGCGGGGCGGGCATTACCGATACGACGTTCAAATACATCTCGGCCGCCTTCGGCATGGCGATTGCGGCGGCGGCTGCCGCTTACGCGGACTCACGCGCCATCAGCACGGCCTGCGAAGGCGTGGCGCGTAACCCGGGGGCTGGTGGACGCCTCCAAACGCTCATGCTCATCGGCGTCGTGTTCATCGAGACGCTCGTGCTCTTCACGCTCGCCGTCATCTTCCTGAAGGTGGCGTGAGAGAACCGCGCCCTCCACGCGGTCCTTCAGATCGCGTGGAGGGTCTGATTCCCGCAGCGAGTCTTTCGCTATGACGCGATCTCGCCTATCCTCGATGCTCAGGAGGAGGTGCGATGAACAGCTCGCGGAAGATGGACATCTCACGAGGACGGCACCCATTGCCACTTGGTCTCGGCGCGCTCCTTCTGCTTGCGACGATCCATCTGCCGTCTTCAGCTCTTGACGAAGGTTACGCCCATCCGGAGATGTTGGTCGAGACCGAATGGCTCGCCCAACATGTGAACGATCCCGACGTTCGCATCGTGGATCTGCGTTCGGCCGAAGCTTATGCCGAAGGGCACATCCCGAATGCCGTCCACCTGGATCCGGGAAGACTTCGGGATACGACGGATCACCTCCTCTACGTTCCCCCTCCGGAGCGATTCGCAGCGTTGATGAGCGAACTCGGCATCGGCGATCGCACGCGCGTCGTCGCGTATGATGACCTAGGGGGGCAAGCGGCCGCGCGACTTTGGCTCCTCCTTGATTACTACGGGCATACGACCTGCAGCCTCTTGAACGGCGGTTGGCGAAAGTGGGTGACAGAAGGACGTCTGGTGAGCCGCGACATCCCGCGCTTTGAGAAGGCCGAGTTCCACATCCGAACGAATCCATCGACGATATGCACGGCGCCGGAGCTGGCGAGCAAGCTGCGCGCGGACGCCGTCGTCATCATCGACACCCGATCCCCAGAGGAATATCGAGGCGAGCGCGTCCTGGGAGCGCGAGGGGGACACATTCCGGGTGCCCTCAATGTGGAGTGGCGGATGAATTTGATCGAAGGCGATACGCCGGTTTTCAAATCGGCGGCCGAGTTGCACCGCCTCTACGAATCGCTCGGTGTCACAAAAGACAAGGAGATCATCACGTACTGCCAGGGCGGAGGGCGCGCCGCGCATACGCTCTTCGTCCTACGCCTGCTCGGATACACGAAGAGCCGCAGCTACTACGGATCATGGCAGGATTGGAGCACGCGGCCGGAACTCCCTGTTGAGAAGCCGAAGTCGCCGGAACCTCGGTGAGGCGATGTCGTTGGCGTGAATCGCTCTGGGTCAGAGGCGCCGCTTTTACGGCTCTCCGCTTGCTTCGCGCACAGGGGCCGGAGTACACTTGAATTCGCAAGGCGAGGAAGAGCGGGGGCGTCGGACGCTCAAGAGGGGGGGGCCTATGCGGCGCGCACCGATTGTTCCCCATCGCGCGGTCATCACCGGGATCGGCTGCTTGAGTCCGAACGGCATCGGACGGCGGCAGTTTTGGGATGCGCTGAGGGAGGGGCGGAGCGGCGTCGGGCGGATCACGCGCTTTGACGCCTCAGACTTGCCCGTACAGATCGCCGCCGAAGTCAAAGGGATAGACGTCGATGAGATCATTCCTCCGAAAGAGCGCCAGCATCTGCCGCGTGTCGTCCCCATGGCGCTTTGGGCCGCGCGCGAAGCCCTGGAGGACGCTGGGATTCATCCCGAAGACCTTCCGCATGAGGAGCGGCGGCGCATGGCCGTGATCCTCGGCAGCGGAGGCGGAGGGCTCGAATTCACCGAGCGGCAATACCGCTACTACTTCGCCGGCGAAGTGAAGAAGGCGAGCATCTACACCATTGCCAGCTCCACGATCGGGACGCTTTCGAGCGAACTCTCGATGGCGTTTGGACTGCGCGGGATGAGTCACATCATCTCGACCGGCTGTGCGAGCGCCATCGACGCCGTCGCCTATGCCGCTCAAGCCGTACAACTGGGGCGCACCGATGTCGTGATCACTGGCGGCGTGGATGCTCCGCTCTCGCACGGCATCCTGACGGCCTTCTGCGGCATGCGCGCCCTCACGGCCTCCTGGAATCATGCGCCTGAGCGCGCCTCGCGCCCCTTCAGTCGAGACCGCGACGGATTCGTTCTGGGCGAAGGCGCGTGGATCTTCATCGTGGAAGAGCGAGAGCGCGCGCGGCGACGTGGAGCGACGATCTACGCTGAGATCCTCGGTTACGGGGCGACCTGCGACGCCTATCATCGCGTGCGCGTGGACGAGAGCGGCGAAGAGCCGGCGCGCGCCATGCGACTGGCGCTCGAAGAGGCGGGCCTCACACCTGCTGAGGTGGACTACATCAACCTGCACGGGACGTCCACGGTGCTCAATGATCGAATCGAGACGCGCGCTGTGAAACTCGCCTTTGGCGAGCACGCGTACCGCATCCCGATGAGCGCGACGAAATCCTTGATCGGCCATCCGCAGGGTGCATGTGGGGCGGCGGGACTGGCGGCGGCGCTTCTGGCTGTGCACGAAGGGTTCATCCATCCGACGCTTAATCTCGACGTGTCGGATCCCGAGTGCGATCTCGATTATGTGCCGCATAGCGGTCGGAAGGCACACGTGCGCGTGGCATTGGTCAATTGCCTGAGCTTCGGATCAAAGAACGCCGCGCTCGTCGTCGGCAAGGAGGAAGAATGGGCATGAGGCACCTTCCCGATTTCTCCCGACGCGCGAGGGCGCGAGAATGGATGGATGATCCGGCCATCCCGTTCGAAGACGTCGCCGCGGCGCTTCGGGATCTGGAGCGCCTCAATGCCGTCCTGCGCGTGAGATCGGTGCTCGCGCGCCATCTCTTTCCGCGAATCGAGCGGCTGACGCGCTCTCCGGTCCGGATCTTGGATGTGGCGACGGGAGCGGCCGATATTCCCCGCGCGATCGCGGCATGGGCGCGACGGCGAGGACGGCGCGTGGAGATCATGGCGCTCGATCTCGGCTGGTCCGCCCTCCGATATGCACGGCGTACGATCGAAGGGTATCCGGAGATCGCGCTCGTGTGCGCGGACGCGCGGTGCCTGCCTTTTCCCCGTGACGCCTTCGACTTCGTCATCGCGACCGAATTCCTGCATCACCTGGAGGACGAAGAGATCCTCCCTTTCCTGCAACGCTTGGCGGGACTCGCGCGCGAGGCTTTCCTCATCAATGACCTGCGGCGACATCCCGTCGCGTACTACGGATTCCGCGCACTCTCGCGCCTGTTCTTCCGCAGCCGGCTCGTGCGCCACGACGGCCCGATCTCCATCCTTCGGGGGTTCACCGTGCGGGAAGGCGAAGAGCTGAGACGGAGGCTCGGCCTGCGCGCGTTCTCGCTCCATCCCCATTTCCCGTATCGCCTCATCCTCATCGGTGAGCGATGAGCTGGGACGTCCTGATCATTGGGGGAGGGCCGGCAGGGGCTGTGGCGGCTGCCGATCTGGCCCGACGTGGTTATCGCGTGGGCGTGCTCGAACGTAAGCGCTTCCCGCGCGCGAAGCTCTGCGGAGAATTTCTCGCGCCAACAGGGGTCGCCCACCTTCAGCACGGTAGCCTCCTAGACCCCCTCCTTCGACTCGGGGCGCATATCGTGCGAGAGGCCGCTTTCATCTCTTCTCGGGGTCACCGCTATACCCTCCCTTTAGCTCAATTCCCCGACGGCGCGGGATTTGGTCTCGGGATCAGCCGCGCGACGCTCGATCACCTCCTGCTCGAATGTGCGCGAGCATGTGGCGCCGAGGTTCTGGAGCAGGTCTGCGTGACCGAGGCGATCGCGTCAAGCGGACGAATCATCGGCGTGCGCGCGCGCATGCTCCCTTTGGGGAAGCGCGTGACGTTTCTCGCCTCCGTCGTCATCGATGCCAGCGGGAGAGCACGGGCGCTCGACCCGTCCTCTCGCTCCTTGAAGTCGGAGAGCGACTCGCAATTCTTCGCCTTTCAGGCGCACGTGTCCGGGATCGAGAGCATCGGCGAGGCTGTCGAGCTGTACTTCTACCCCTCTGGATATGGTGGCCTCGTGCGCCTCGAGGGTGATCTCTACAATCTCTGCGGTCTCACGAAGCGGGAGATCCTGCGCCGTGCCGAGAGCGACTTGGAGCGGCTCCTCACGCTGACGCTCCGGCAGAATCCACGAGCTCGAGAGACGCTTCGGAACGCGCGACTCGAAAGTCCGCTCACGGGCTGCGGGCCATTACGTTTTGGCCTCGAAGCTCTCCCCCACACGCATGTGGTGATCGGCGATGCGGCCGCGCTGATGGATCCGTTCCTCGGTCAAGGAATCTCCAACGCCATGGAGAGTGGGCTTCTGGCTGCCGCGCTTGTGGATGCGGCCTTTCGCATGGGTGATCTGAGGACGCTCGCGTCGCGTTATGCGCGGGCCTTTCGACGACGATTCATCAGAGCATGGCGCGCCGCCGCACTGCTGCGCCCGGTCGCCTTGCACGGCGACCTGGGTGATCGCCTGCTCGCGCGACTCCCCGAGCGCGCGCTCGCGCAGCACCTGTTGCTCCGCCTCATCTTCGGACGCAAGATCGGCTGACCGCCTCACGCCCACCGCTCGCGCAGGTGGAGGAGGCGTTCGGCAGCGGCGTCCAAGGTCGCCTCGGTCTTGCAGAAGCAGAAGCGGACTTGCTGACGGCCCTTTTCCGGGTCTTCGTAGAAGCTGCTACCGGGGACGACGGCGACGCCGATCTCTCGCACCAGATAATGGGCGAACGTCACATCATCCTCGAAGCCGAAGCGGCTGATGTCGGTCATGATGTAGTAGGCCCCGCGCGGCTTGTAGACACCGAAGCCAGCCGCCTCGAGCGCATGAAGCAATCGGTCACGCCGCGCCGTGTACTCGGCAGCGAGCCGCTCGTAATACGAACGGGGGAGGCGAAGAGCGACGGCCCCTGCCTCTTGCAGTGGGGCGGCAGCGCCCACGGTGAGGAAATCGTGAACCTTGCGAATCGCCGCGGTGATCTCCGGCGGCGCGATGGCGTAGCCGATGCGCCAGCCGGTCACGCTGTAGGTCTTCGAGAGGCCGCTGATCGTGATCGTCCGCTCCCGCATTCCCGGGAGTGTCGCGATGGCGATATGCTCTGCCCCATCGTGGAGGATATGCTCGTAGATCTCGTCGGTGATGGCGATGACGTCCCACTCCTGACAGAGGGCGGCGATCAGCTCCAGCTCTTCCTGCGTGAAGACCTTGCCCGTGGGATTGTGCGGCGTATTGATGACGATCGCTTTCGTCTGCGGCGTGAAGGCCGCGCGCAGCTCATCCGGATCAAAGCGCCAATCGGGCGGATAGAGGGGGACGTACCGCGGCCGCGCCTCGGCGAGGATCGCATCGGGGCCGTAATTCTCATAGAACGGCTCGAAGATGATGACCTCGTCGCCCGGATCAACGACGGCCATCATGCTGGCGATCATGGCTTCGGTCGAGCCGCAGGTGACGGTGACCTCCCGCTCCGGGTCCACCTCCAGGCCGAGATACCCGCGCACCTTCTCGGCAATGGCTTCGCGGAAGGCGTGCGCCCCCCAGGTGATGGCGTATTGATTGATGTCGGCGCGGATCGCCTCGATGGCGGCCCGCTTGAGCTCTTCCGGAGCGGGGAAATCCGGGAACCCTTGAGCGAGATTGATGGCGCCGTACTCCAGAGCCAAGCGCGTCATCTCGCGGATCACCGACTCGGTGAATCGGTCTGTCTTCCGCGACGTCCTCCTCCTCTCGATCCGTTCCATGAGCGTGCTCTCCTGCATCGGCGGCTCAGGTTCTGAGCCGGCGCCGAACGCGCGCGCGGCGCGCTTCGGTTCCCCCCTCGCCCTCCTGCTCCCCCCCTTCCTCTGCTTCGGCTTCTTTCGCTTCGCGGGCCAGCTCGCGCAGGCGCTTGTCCACGAGATAGTTCACCGTCCCCTCGGGAAAGTGCCCGCTCTCATCGCGCTCTCCAGCGGGCAGGCCCGTGAACAGCTCCAGCGCCTCGTCCACCGTCTCGACAGCATAGATGTGGAATCTCCCCTCGCGCACGGCTTCGACGACCTCCTTGCGCAACATGAGGTTCTTCACATTCTGATGCGGGATGACAACGCCCTGATCGCCGGTCAATCCCTTCGCGTTGCAGACGTAGAAGAACCCCTCGATCTTCTCGTTCACGCCGCCGATGGGCTGGATTTGTCCCTTCTGGTTGATGGAGCCCGTGATGGCGAGATTCTGCTTGATGGGGACGCCCGCGAGGCTCGAGAGCAGCGCGAGCAGCTCGGCGGCCGATGCGCTGTCGCCTTCCACCAGCTCGTACGATTGCTCGAAGCCGAGGCTCGCGGCCACGCTGAGCGGTTTGTCCTGCGCATAGCGCGCCCCCAGGTACCCGCTCAGGATGAAGACGCCCTTATCGTGGATGCTGCCGCTCAAGCGCGCGCGCCGCTCGATGTTGATGACCCCTTCGCGTCCCACAAACGTCTGGCAGGTGATCCGCGAGGGTTTTCCGAACGCGTAGTCGCCAAGATGAATGACGGCGAGCCCATTGATCTGGCCCACAACGGCTCCCTCTACGTCCACGAGGATGTCGCCGCGCGCGATCATCTCCCGGATGCGCTCCTCGATGCGATTGGAGCGGAAGATCTTCTCCTCGATCGCGCGCTCGACGTGCGCGCGCTCGATGTAGAGGCTCCCTTCTTGTTCCGCCCAATAGTTGGCTTCGCGCACGATGTCCGAGATCTCCCCGAACCGCGTCGAGAGCTTCGTCTGATCCTCCGCCAGCCGCGAACTATACTCGATGATCGCCGCCACGGCACTGCGATCCAGATGGCGCAGTCCCTCTCGATCGCAACAGGATTTGAGGAAATAGGCGTATTGGGCGAGGTTCTCCGGCGTGCGATCCATCTGGGTGTCGAAGTCAGCCTTCACCTTGAAGAGCTTGCGGAAGTCCTCATCGTAGATGTAGAGGAGATAATGCAGAAGCGGGCTGCCAATAAGGGCGACTTTCACGTCCACCTTGATCGGTTCCGGACGCAAGCCCGTGGCGCTCACGAGCCCATAGTGCGCGGCCACGTCCTCGATGCGCACCTCTCCGGTCTCGAGCGTGCGCTTGAGGGCATCCCATACGAAGGGATATCGCAAGACATCCAAGGCTTCGACGACGAGGAATCCGCCGTTGGCGCGCAGAAGCGATCCCGCTTTGACCTTAGTGAAATCCGTCACAAGCGCGCCCAGCCGCACTTCGCGCTCGATCGTGCCGAACATGTTCGTGTACGTGGGATTCGGCTCAAAGACGATGGGAGCACCACGAGTAGCGGAATTGTCCACGAGCACGTTCACGTGATATTCGACGAAACTCGCCCGCTCATCGAGTCGGAGCCCAGGGGACTCGACCGGAGGCCGCGGGCGAAACCGCTCGCGCTCTTGCAGGATGTTCTCCTGCACCTCTTCCAGGTAGTCGAGGATCTCCGGGTAATTGGCGTATTTCAGCCGCAGGCCGTCAATGAGCCGCCTCACGACGAACAAGAGCGTCCACCGCTCCAACTCCTCCGTCTTCTCGCGCGCCTCGCGCTCCATGGTGCGGACGTGGTCAAGCAGCTCGGCGATCTGTTCATTGAATTGCTCCATCTTCCGCCGCACCTGTTCCTTGGTCGCTTCATCGAGCGCCTCGTATTCCTCTCGCGTGAGGGGCTTCCCATTATGGATGAGGACGGTCATGATCCCGGCAGGCGTGACTTGCAGTTGAATGCCCTCGCGACTGGCCCGCCGCTCCAGCTCTTCAAAGAGAGCAGCACTCCGCCGTTGATACTCGCGCATGATCCCGGCTTGCTGCTCCTGGTACTCTTTACTTTCGAGCGCTCTCGGGATCTCCCGCTTGAGCTGCTCGACGAGCCCCTCCATATCGCGCTTCAGCTGTCGCCCCATTCCCGCCGGCAAAGAGAGAGCGCGCGGCCGATCGGGATCGCGAAAATTCTGCACCAGGCAGATATCGCCCGGCACAGGCCGATCTCGAGCAATGTCCTCCAGCATCGCGCGAATCAAGCTCGTCTTGCCGGTCCCCGGCGGTCCCGTAAGGAAGAGATTGTAGCCATAGCTCCTCATCTGCAGGCCGAAGCGAATGGCCGAGACGGCGCGCTTCTGTCCGATGAACCCCTCAGGAGGGGGCAGATGTTCGGTCGTCTCGAAATCGAAGACATGCGGATCGCACGCGCGAGAGACATCCTCCGCCGAAAGGCGTCGCCACGCCATATCAGCTCTCCCTCCCCATTCCCACGTTGCTACCCGATGAGCGAATAAGCTTACACGAGACGGCGGGCAGAGCGAAGCCCAAAACGGAGGTGACGCGCGGAGACGATTGACCGGTGCGCGTCGCCGCGTCTACAATTTCCCCTCGCGGTATGGATCGCACGGACCTGCTACTTTTGGGGGCACTGATTGCATATATCCTCGCGCTTCTCCAGCTGGCGATGAGCTTGTGGTGGGACGAAACGCGTCTCCGACGATGGCTCATCCTGCTTTCCATAGGAGCGGGGCTCGGAGGGCACACCTTTTGGCTCGTGCGCGCGGCACTGCGGTTCGGGCATCTACCGATCATCAGCACGCAAGAGGTCTTCGCGCTCTTGGCGTGGGCGATTGCCGTCTACTACCTCATCCTGCGGCGGACTCACCGTCGGGCCGATGTGTTGGGGCTCTTCGTGTTGCCGATCATCGCGCTCTTCGTGTTGGTGGCGCTGGTCTCCACGGGCTTCACGCTTCTGCCGGAGGGGTTGGAAGACGTCCTGCGCATGCCCGCATTGCCCCTGCACATCGGCTTCATGATGCTCGCGTATGCCGGCTTCCTCTTAGCGTTCCTCGCCGCACTGATGTACCTGTTGCAAGAGCGCGAGCTGAAGCGCAAGCGGTTCGGCGCCATCTATCGCTACTTCCCCTCCCTCTCCGCCTGCGAGGCCATCGGTCACCGATCGCTCCTTTTCGGATTCCTCATGCTCACGCTCGGAATTGGGATGGGGATCATCCTGCTGCATCGGAGCGACCCGATCTTCTGGCGTGGCGACCCGATCATCGTACTTGCGTTCGTCACCTGGCTCTTCTATCTCGTCGTCGTGCACTATCGTCTGGCGGCAGGCTGGCGCGGGCGTCGCGCGGCGATGTTGCTGATTGTGGGATTCTTGGCGACGGCCGCGACGTTCGTGAGCGCTCGCCTTTTCGGACACATCTTATGACGATCGTCCTCGTGGGGGTGAACCATCGCACGGCACCCATCGAGGTGCGCGAGCGCTTGGCGTTCGCTGAGGAGGAGTTGCCACAAGCCCTGCGGCAACTGGTGGATGGCACGACGATCACCGAAGGCTTGATCCTCTCCACGTGCAACCGCGTCGAGGTGCTCGCCGTGACGCCTCTCTCCGAACGTGCGGCCGTCGAGCGCATTCGCGCCTTCCTCCGCGAGCGACATCGCGTTCCGCCGGACACGTACGAAGCCGCGCTCTACCGATATGTGGATCGCGACGCCGTGCGACATGTCTTCCGCGTCACGGCGAGCTTGGATTCGATGGTCCTCGGAGAGCCACAGATCCTCGGACAGGTGAAAGAGGCGTATGCGCAGGCCGTCGCGGCGGGCACCGTGGGCAAGACGCTGCATCGGCTGCTGCCGCGCGCCTTCTCCGTGGCCAAACGGGTGCGCACGGAGACGGCCATTGGGACCGAGGCCGTCTCGGTCAGCTCCGTCGCTGTCGAACTGGCGCGGAAGATCTTCGAGGATCTCGAAGGGCGAGCGGTCCTGCTCATCGGAGCGGGCAAGATGGCCGAGCTGACCGTGCGGCATCTCCTCGCCGCCGGCGTCCGACAGCTGTTCATCAGCAATCGCACGCGAGAGCGCGCCCAGCAGCTTGCCGCCCATTTCGCAGCGGAAGCGCTCTCACTCGAAGCCCTCCCGATCCATCTGGCGCGGGCGGACATCGTCATCTGCTCGGTCGGCGGAACCGACTACGTGCTTCGGCGCGAGCAGGTGGCCGCCGCCATGCCCGTGCGGCGCAATCGCCCTCTGTTCCTCATCGACATCTCCGTCCCGCGCATGATCGAGCCGAGCGTCGGACACTTGGAGAACGTCTTCCTCTATGACATTGACGACCTGGAGCAGATCGTCCGCGGGCATCTTGAACATCGCCGATACGAGGCGGCGCGCGCCGAAGTCCTCGTGGATCAAGCCGTGGAAGAGTTCATGACCTCGCTCCGCCGCTTGGAGATCGGCCCGCTGATTGCGGCATTTCGCCGTCGCTTGGAAGAGATCGCTTATGGCGAATTGGAGCGCCATCGGCGGTATCTCGGTCCACTCACCCCGGAGCAGGAGCGCGCGCTGCGCCATCTGCTCGAAGGCATCGTCAACAAGTTCGCGCATCCGGCGATCGCGCGATTGCATCAAGCGGCCCGTGAGGGAACGCTGCGCCCGGAAGAGCTGAGCCTCCTCGAGCTGTGGGGGGATATCGTGGAGGCGCGAGAGCGTCAGTCCTCATCCTCCTCGGAGTGATCCCCGATGAAGCGTTCCTCGTTCACCATCGGATCGCGCGGGAGCGCGCTGGCGCTTCGTCAAGCGGAGATCGTTCGCGCGCGACTCGCCACACACTATCCACACCTCACGTTCTCGCTGAGGATCATTCGCACAAGCGGCGATCGCATCACGGAGCATCCCCTCACGGCGTTCGGCGGCAAGGGACTCTTCATCAAGGAGCTGGAAGAAGCGCTGCGGGTGAAGGAGATCGATCTCGCCGTTCACAGCTTAAAAGACATGACGGCGGAGCTTCCCGAAGGGCTTCATCTGGCAGCCATCCTCGAACGCGAGGATCCGCGCGATGCCCTTGTCACGCGGACGGGGTGGGGGACCGTGCGCGCGCTCCCAGAGGGCGCGATCGTCGGCACAAGCAGCATGCGTCGTCTGGCGCAACTGCGCGCGCTGCGCCCCGATCTCGACATCCGCCCCTTGCGCGGGAACGTGGACACGCGCTTGCGAAAGCTCGACGACGGTCACTACGAGGCGATCATCCTGGCCGCGGCCGGGCTCGTGCGCCTTGGTTTGGAAGCGCGCATCGCCGAGCGTATTCCCATCGAGGTGATGATCCCGGCTATCGGGCAAGGGGCGATCGCCGTCGAGGCGCGCGTTGAGGATGAGGAGACGAACGCGCTGCTGGCGCCGCTCGATCATCCGCCGACGCGCGCGGCGACGATGGCGGAGCGCGCGTTCCTGCAGCGGCTCGGGGGGGGATGCCACGTCCCCATCGCCGCGCATGCCGAGATCCCGTCGGACGATCCGGCTCAACTCCTTCTGCGCGGGATGATCGCGAGCCACGATGGGGCGCGCCTGCTGAAAGCCCAGGTCACCGGCCCCATTGCGGAGGCCGTCGCTCTCGGGCATCAGCTCGCCGAACGCCTCATCGCCGAAGGCGCCCTCGCACTCCTGCATTCATGAGTTAGCGCCCCAGAGCGTAGCGAAGGGCGAAGAGGACGGCGAAGAGATAGAGGAACCAGTGGACCTCGCGTCCCCGCCCGGCCGCCAGCTTCACCAGCGCATAGGCGATGAAGCCGAAGGCGATCCCATCGGTGACGCTCAACGAGAGCGGCATGGTGATCATCGTCAAGAAGGCGGGGATCGCTTCCGTCATCTCCTCCCACGGGATGCGCGCCGCCTCTTTCATCATGAGCGCGCCGACGAGGATGAGGGCGGGGGCGATGACCGGATAGAGCGTCGCCCCTTGAGGGGTGTGATACCCCCCACCGATCATGCGCACCATGGGGTAGAAGAAGAGCGAGAGCAGAAAGAGCGCGGCCGTCACCAGATTCGCCAATCCCGTCCGCCCGCCAGCGGCCACCCCCGTCGCGCTCTCGATATAGGCGGTGACCGTCGAAGTCCCGAGCACGGCCCCTCCTACCGTGCCGACGGCGTCGGCCAGAAGCGCCTCGCGAGCGCGCGGCAACACGCCATTGCGCAACAAGCCCGCTTGTCCGGCGACCCCCACCAGCGTCCCCACCGAATCGAAGAGCGCCAGGAAGAAGAAGACGAAGATCGCCTCCAGCATCTGCGGCCGCAGCGCACCGAGCACATCCAGCCGAAACAACGTCGGCGCGAGCGAGGGCGGACGACTGATGAGCCCGTGATACCGAACAAGCCCGAAAAGAAGCCCGATGGCCGTGGTCACTAGGATCCCCCACAGCACCGCCCCGCGAACGCCGCGGGCGAAGAGCACCGCCATCACCGCAAGCCCGAAGAGGGAGAGAAGGACCGGAGGCGATGTCACTTCTCCCAAAGTCACCAATGTGCCCGGCGACGCGACGACCAATCCCGCCCATTGCAGGCCGATCGTGGCGATGAGCAATCCGATGCCCGCGGCGATGGCATGCTTGAGCGAGGCCGGAATGGCTGTGATGAGCCGCTCGCGCAGTCCGATCCCCGCCGTGAGGATGAAGACGATCCCGGCCAGAGCGACGGCGCCCAAGGCGATCGTCCACGGCACGCGCATCCCCAGGACGACCGTGTAGACGAAGAAGAAATTGTGGCCCATGGCCGGCGCCACAGCAATCGGATAATTGGCCCAAAAGGCCATGAGCAGCGTCGCCCCCGCGCTCGCCAAACACGTCGCCACGAGCACAGCCCCGAAATCCATCCCCGCGGTGCTCAAGACGGCCGGTTGAACAAAGATGATGTAGGCCATCGTCAGGAAGGTCGTCACGCCAGCGAGCACTTCCGTTCGCACCGTCGTCCCTTGCTCGCTCAGATGGAACCATCGCTCCAGAAGTGTGAGCCCTTGACCTTCCGCCAAACGCGCTTTCGGTCGCACGTCGTCTCTCCCTCCCTCGTCCTCTCGCCATCTTACGGCAGAGCGAGTATAGTACACGGCGTTCCGCGAGACTTTCAACGAGGGAGGGGAGCAATGCGAACACGACGGTTCTCGCACGGGACGATCCGCTTCCTGATCGCTCTCGGAATCCTGTTGGCCTTCGTTCAGGCGGCGCGCGCGGAAGTGCATCGGTTCAAGCCGACGAGCGGCTCTCCGACTTTCGCGCGGCGCGAGCCGGTCTTGCGCCTCCGTCCGGGCGACATCGTTGAGACGGAGACGCTATGGGGGGAATGGTACGAGCGTCCCGGTGGGAGATGGCCTGGTGAGGTCGGCCCCTTCTACATCGAAGGGGCGACGCCCGACGATACGCTCGTGGTGAAGATCTTGCGCCTCAGGCCCAATCGCGACATCGCCATCTCCACCCATAATCCGACCTTCGGCCTGCTGGCCGCCGATCGATGGACGCCGATGCTGACCGATCCGATTCCCGCCCGACGCTTCGTCTGGCGGCTCGATCGCGAGCGGATGACGGCGACGTTGGAGTTGCCGGGCAGCCGAATGAAACGGATCGAGGTCAAGCTCTCGCCCATGCTTGGGCGCGTGGCCGTCGCCCCTCCGGGCGAAGAGTCGTTCGAGGGGCTGTGGCCAGGGAACTTCGGCGGCAATATGGACGCGCCCGATGTGCGCGAGGGAACGACCGTGTATTTGCCGATCTTTCACAACGGCGCGCTCTTTTACTTCGGCGACGGACACGCGCTGCAAGGAGACGGCGAGATCTGCGGCTCCGGCTTGGAGACGACCATGGAGGTCACGTTCCAATTCGACCTCATCAAGGGAAAGAAGATCGCCTGGCCGCGCTTGGACGACGGCGAGTTCATCATGGTGGCCGGGAGCGTGCGGCCGCTTGTGGACGCCGTGCGCATCGCGTGTGTGGAGTTGATCCGATGGCTCGTCGAGGACTACGGCTTCGAGAAATGGGAAGCCTTGCAGATCGTCTCGCAACTGACCGTGCTGCGCGTGGCCAACGTCGTGGATCCGCATTACACGGTCGTCGCGAAATTCCCGAAGAGATACCTCCCGCGGTGATCGCGCCACGAGGGCGCCGTCATCCTCGCGCAGGGCGAAGCGCTTCGCGAAGCGCCCGCGCGATCCGCACGATGTCTTTCTCCCGCAGCTCGGGATACAAGGGAAGCGAGAGGACCGTCCGCGCGCACGCTTCGGCAACGGGAAAATCGCCCGGGGCATATCCGAGATGCCGATATGCCGGCTGCACGTGCACCGGCACGGGATAGTGCACGGCCGCACCGATCCCCTGCTCGTTCAGCGCCTGCCGAATGCGATCCCGATTGGGAACGCGAATGACGAAGAGATGATAGACATGCCGAGCATAGGGCATCTCTTCGGGAAGCGCGATCTCCTCCACGTCCGAGAGCTTCTGCCGATAGAGGGCGGCCAGCTCCCGCCGCCGCTCATTCCACCGATCGAGATACCGAAGCTTCGCGCGCAAGATGGCCGCTTGCAAGGCATCGAGCCGATAGTTGAATCCCTCCTCGAGATGCCACGGCCCATCGCCGCGCCCGTTATTGACGAGGCGGCGAAGCCGCGCCGCCCACGCGCTGTCCCGCGTCACGATGGCTCCGGCCTCCCCATACGCGCCGAGATTCTTGCTCGGATAAAAACTGAAGCATCCGATGTCGCCCATGCTCCCGGCCTTGGCCGGCGGCGAATCCGCCTCGCTGCGATACTCCGCCCCATGCGCTTGTGCGGCATCCTCGACCACGCGGAGATTATAACGACGGGCCAGCTCCAGGATCGGCCGCATATCGGCCATCTGACCATAGAGATGGACCGGCACGATCGCTTTCAGCCGCCGCAGCGTCGCCCGATTCACCAAGTATCCGATCCGCTCGTTGAACGCGTACTCGCGCTCGATCTTCTCCGCGAGTCTCGCGATATCGAGCGTGTAGGAGCGCGGCTCAATATCCACGAAGATCGGGCGCGCACCCGTGCGCGTGATCTCGGAGACAGTCGCGATGAAGGTGAACGGGACGGTGATGACCTCATCGCCCGGCCCAATGCCGAGCACGAGCATCGCCAGATGCAAGGCTGCCGCTCCCGAAGCCGTTCCCACCGCGTGGGGGACGCCGCAGTAGGCGGCCCATTCGCGCTCGAAGCGCGCGACCTCCTCCCCAAGGACGAAGCATCCGGACTTCAGGACGCGCTTGATCGCCGAATGGATGCGCTTTCGGATGGAGCGATGCTGACGCCGTAGATCAACGAGTGGAATCCGCAAGGCGCTCCTCCAGGCGCTCGACGGGACGATAGAGCGTGTCGCGCTGCCGCGGACGGAATCCGGCATCGGTGATCACGCGACGAATCTCGGCTTCGCTCACGGAGATGCGCGGCACGCCAGCGGCCGTGACGACATTCTCCTCGATGATCGTGCTTCCGAAATCGTCCGCGCCGAACCGCAATCCGACTTGCGCGACCTTCAAGCCTTGCGTTAACCAGGAGACCTGCAGATGGTCCACATTATCGAGATAGAGGCGCGAGACAGCCAGCAGCTTCAAATACTCTACGGCCGTCGCCTCCAACCATCCCCCTCTGCCCAACTCGGTGTTCTCCGGCTGATACGTCCAAGGAATGAAGGCCGTGAAGCCGCCCGTCTCGTCCTGCAGCGCGCGAATGCGCTCCAAATGTCTGGCGCGATGCCAGAGTGATTCCCCGAATCCGATGACCATCGTCGCCGTCGTCCGCAAGCCCTCCTCATGGGCGAGGCGCATGACCGTGAGCCACTCCTCGGCCGTCGTCTTCCGACCGATCCGACGGCGAATCTCATCGTCCAGGATCTCCCCCCCACCGCCCGGGATCGAGCCCAAACCCGCTGCCTTCAATCGGCGGATGACCTCGCGGATCGAGAGCTTGGAGACGCGCGCGATATGCACGATCTCCGTCGGAGAGAAGCAATGCAGGTGAATTCGATACCGCTCTGTGATCGCTCGCAGGAGATTCTCGTAGTAGTCGATCTTCAAATACGGGTTCAGCCCCCCTTGCAGCAAAATGCCCGTTCCACCCACGGCGATCATCTCCTGGATCTTTTCAAACAGCTCCTCCAGCGGCAGCACATACCCCTCGGGCGAGCCCGGCGGGCGATAGAACGCGCAGAAGTGACAGGACTGGATGCAGATGTTCGTATAGTTCACGTTGCGATCGATGATATAGGTGACCACGCCGCCGGGATGCTTCCGTTGTCGGACGAGGTCCGCCGCCATGCCTAGAGCGAGCACATCGTCCGATTCCAAGAGGCGGACGGCTTCCTCCATCGTCAGGCGCTCGCCCGAGAGCGTCTTCTCCAAGATCGGGCGAATCTCCCGCGATGCCTTCCACAGCTCGTCCATCGCCTCCTCCGAATAGGCCATTACCTTACGGCATCCGCGCGCTCTCCGTCAACGGCGCGTCATCGAACGGGGATGTAATCGAGCATCCCCACATCCCAATAGGTGCGATACTCCCCAGCTTCATACAGGCGGACGAATTCGTTCATCCACTGCAGCAGTGTCGTGATGAAATACCCGGGCAGCGTCTCCGGATGCGGGAACCCATACCCCACGTAGCTCCGGATGATGAGGCTGCGCTCGGTTCGTGGCAGTGCCTTCACATTCTCGGCGAACGCCGCGAACGCATCGCTCTGAAGCAGATAGTACTCGACGTTCGAGACGTAGAAGACCGAGACCGTCTCGCCCACGTGGCGCACGTAATCCCCAATCGCCCGCAACGCCTTCGGACCGGCGAAGTCGCCCGTCACCGGGATGATGCGATCCTGCGCGTGCAACTGTTTGAGGAATTGAAAGCTCTCCTCAGCGGCGAGGAAGTTGCGCGGTCGTCCCGTCAGATCGGTCTCCAGAAGGAGTTGGCGCAGTGTGGGGAATTGCCGCCAGGAGCGGCGAAAGTGCGTCTCGTACCGGATGTCGAGCCCCTCCTCGTAGAAGCGCCGAGCGATCTCCTCGATACGCCCACGATCTTCCGAGGTCAGGGGCACGCCGAAGCGCCGTTCGATCAGCGCATACGCGCGCTCCAGCGTCATCCGAAAAGAGCTCGGATCCGGCGGCGTCTCATCCATCAACCGGACGAGATCGGCGATCGAGGCCCGCGTCCATCGCTCTGTGCCCTCGCGCAGCGGTCGGCCAAGCCACAGCGCCAGATACTCGGCGCGATTGCGGGCGAGCGCGAAGAGGGCCTTGTAGAAGAGGTGCTGCAGCCGATTATCGCGCCGGATGTCCAGGATGAACGCATAGGTCGGACGTACGGCCGCGATGTAGGTGAAATTTTGCTCGGGACCGACGCCGATATACACCCCTCCGCGCACGTTCAGTTCATCGAGCTTCTGTAGGATCTTCTGATACCCCAATTCATTCGAGACCAGGTTATCGCTGGGGAAGTATCCGCCTTCTTCCGAGAGCTGCGCGATGAGCTGGGCGAACGCGGGGACACGCGGGCGAACGGCGATGCGAGGCGTGCAGGCCACCAGCAGCAGAAGCAGCAGGAGCGAGACGCCGAAGACCCGGCCCGGTCTCTCCACGGCGAAATGTCCGCGAGCGGATACGCGCGTCATCATGCCAAAGAATCTATTCGGGACATACCTTTTGGGCAAGAGGGTCGTCGAGCATGCACTTCATCGTCTCGGGGAGCACCGCGCTCCAGAGCCATCACATCGGCGCCATCTCTTGCTCCGCCCTCTTGACCAAGGCCGCGATCTCGTGCACCTGCTCGACGAGCTCGCGGAACATGAAGAGGGTCAGCGACTGCGGTCCATCCGAGAGCGCGCGATCGGGATCCGGGTGCACCTCGACCATGAGCCCATCGGCGCCGACAGCGACGCTCGCGCGCGCCAAAGGGATCACCTTATCTCGACGCCCCGTTCCATGGCTGGGATCCACGATGATGGGGAGATGGCTGACACGCCGCACGGCGGGCACGATCGAGAGATCGAGCGTATTGCGCGTGTGTTGCGCGAATGTGCGCACACCGCGTTCGCAGAGGATGACGTTGTAGTTGCCTTCGGCCATGATGTATTCGGCCGCCAGCAACAGCTCTTCCAGCGTCGCCGACATCCCCCGCTTCAGGAGGACAGGGATGCGCGCTTGTCCGGCCCGACGCAGCAGGCTGAAGTTCTGCATGTTGCGCGCGCCGATCTGCATGATGTCGGCGTACCGCTCGACCAGATCCGCGCTCTCGTGATCAATGGCCTCCGTCACGATCTTCAAGCCGAAGCGGGCACGCACCTCGGCTAGGATTTTCAACCCCTCTTCACCGAGCCCTTGGAACGAATACGGCGACGTGCGCGGTTTATACGCCCCGCCGCGAAAGAACTTCACGCCGAGCCGACTCACCCACTCGGCGACCGTCATCGTCTGCTCGTAGCTCTCGACGGCACACGGCCCGGCGATGATGGCCAGCTCAGCGCCACCGATCGTCGCTTCCCCCACGCGCACAACGGTCTTCTCGGGTTTGATCTCACGGCTGACGAGCTTATACGGTTTGGAGACGGGGACGGCCTCGATGACGCCGGGCATCCCTTCGAACACCCCAGGATCGAGCGGACCCGGATTGCCGGTGATCCCGATGGCCGTGCGCTGCGCTCCCGGGATGACGTGAGCGCGAAACCCCAACTGCTCGATCTTCCGGACGACCGCCACGATCTGCTCATCGGTCGCCCCGGCCTGCATAACGATGAGCATCGCCACCCCTCCCCCACCTTTCAGCGCGCTTCGGAATGCCCGCTATTGCGGCAATACGCCTTCCGATGGCGACGCGGACTCGTCGGCGCTCGGGGTCGGCTCCTCGGCCGCCGATTCGGACGCGAGCAGGGATTCTCCTCGCGCCCGTTTCTCCTCGTAGAGGAGATCATCAATGCGCGCCGCGCGCGCGATCGTCTCATCGTAGTGGAAGACCAACTCGGGGATCGTCTTCAGATGGAGACGCGGATAGAGTTGTCGCCGAATGAACGTGGCGGCGTGATTGAGCCGCTCGACGGTCTGTCGCGACTCCTCGGGCGTTCCGAGCGTGCTCACGTAGACCTTCGCATGGCGGAGATCACTGCTCACCTTCACATGGGTGATCGTGACCAGGCCGAGCTGCGGATCCTTCAGCTCATAGCCGATGATCTGACTCAACTCCTCCTTGAGGAGCTCGCCGATGCGTTCCGGACGATAGCGTTTCATCCCCCCCCTCGTCAGAGCGTGGGCGCAACCTTCTCGATCACATACGCCTCGATCACGTCACCCTCTTTGATGTCGTGGAAGCGCTCCAACGCGACACCGCACTCGAAGCCCTCCTTCACCTCGGTCACATCCTCCTTGAAGCGACGAAGCGAGGCGATCGTCCCCTCGTAGACGACCACGTGATCGCGAATGACGCGCACGTTGGCGTTGCGCCGGATGACGCCGCTCTGGACGAAGCATCCGGCGACATTGCCGACTTTGGCGATGCGGAAGACCTGCCGCACTTCGGCGCGCCCGAGGATCACTTCCTTCTCCACCGGGGCGAGCAACCCGAGCATCGCGTTGCGGATGTCTTCCTCGACCTTGTAAATGACCGAGTAGAGGCGGATCTCCACACCCTCCTGCTCGGCGACCTCTCTCGCGCGCGGTTCCGGACGGACGTTGAAGCCGACGATCAGCGCTGAGCGCTGCATATCGCGGGAAGCTGCCGCGAGCAAGACATCCGATTCGGTGATCGCGCCGACGCCCGCGCGGATGATATTGACCTTGACCTTCTCGCTGGGGAGCTTCTCCAGTGTCTGCCGCAAGGCTTCGAGCGATCCCTGTACGTCGGCCTTCAGAATGATCTGCAGCTCCTTGACCTCGCCCGCTTGCAGCCGCTGATAGAGCTGCTCAAGTGGCGTCACCGCGGCCGCACGCGCTCGGGCGTGTCGCAGCTCCAGTTGTCGCGCCGAGGCGATGCGCTCGGCCGTCGCTTGATCTTCGACGACCATCAACTTATCGCCCGCCTGTGGGACGGCCTCCAATCCCAGGACTTCCACCGGATGCGACGGGCCAGCCGCTGACACCGTTCGCCCGCGATCATCCACAAGCGCGCGCACGCGCCCATACGTCGCGCCGACGACGAACCAATCGCCCACGCGCAATGTTCCCTGCTGCACGAGGACCGTGGCCACCGGGCCGCGCCCGCGATCGAGCTTCGCCTCCAAGACCGTGCCCATCGCCTTGCGATGCGGATTCGCCTTCAGCTCTAACAAATCGGCCGTGAGGATGATCATCTCCAGAAGAGCGTTGAGATTGGTTCGACGCTTCGCCGAGACCTCGACCATCACCGTATCGCCGCCCCAACCATCCCACAGCAGTCCATGTTCGGCGAGCGCTTTCTTCACCCGCTCGGGATTGGCCTCTGGCTTGTCGATCTTATTGATGGCCACGAGGATGGGCACGTGCGCGGCCCGAGCGTGCTCAATAGCTTCGATCGTCTGTGGCATCACGCCGTCGTCGGCGGCGACGACCAGCACGACGATATCCGTCACCTGCGCGCCGCGCGCGCGCATCAAGGTGAACGCCTCGTGTCCGGGGGTGTCCAGGAAGACGATCTCCCGCTGCCGGGTAGGATTATCGGGATCGGGCACGGAGACGACATACGCGCCGATGTGCTGAGTGATGCCGCCGGCCTCTTGTTCGGCCACGCGCGTCTGTCGGATGGCATCCAGCAACGTCGTCTTCCCATGATCCACGTGCCCCATGACCGTGACGACCGGCGCTCGCGGGACGAGGGTCTCCTCCTCACCCGACTGGATGAGGCGCTCCAGCTCCTGCTCCTCGATCAGCTCCTCAAAGGAGGTGAAGGAAACGTCGTAGCCGAATTCCCTCCCCAGCTCTCGGGCGACGTCGTGGTCCAACGTTTGATTGATCGTCAGGAAGAGGCGTCGCGCGACGAGTTTCTGGAGCACATCGCGAGGGGCGACCTGCAATCTCTCGGCGAACTCGCGCACGGTCACCATCTCCGGCAGCCGGATCGGCTTCAGCTCCTTCACCGGAGCAAGAGGCGGAGGAGCAGCCACAACCGGAGCGTCTGCGCTCGGGGCGGGCTTCTTCGGTGGCGCGGGCATCGGACGACGAATGCGCCGTCGGCGTTCGTCTCGCGGAGGGACATAGACGGTGCTCGCCAAATCGGGAGCCGGTGTGGCCATCGAAGGGCTGAGCGCGCTTGAAGGTCGCAGGATGACGACCTGAGGCTTAGACGGGCGTGCCTTCGGCTCCGGCGCAGCTTCCGGGGTCGGGCGCGCTTCTTCAGGGGGAGCGACCATCGGAGCTGTCGCCGCCGATTCCGCAGCTGCGTGCGAAGCCACCGCCGGGGGCGGCGATGGTGGTGGAGGCGGAGCCACCAGTTTCAACGGCATCACCCTCATGCGCGGTTCCGCTTCGACCTTCGGCCTCTCCGGTCGCTCGGAGACCTCGCGCGCTTCTTTGCCGACGACCGTTCGACCGATGTCCGGCTTCGCCGGCTCGCGCTCTGTCGGCGGGAGCTTCTCGGACACTTCCCTCGAGGGTGACCCCGTCACTGCGGCTTGCTCCGGCGCCACCTCCTTGATTCGTTTCACCAACCGCGGTCGGATCTGCGAGACCTCCGGCGCCTTAGCATAATGCCGCGAGCGAATCTGCTCGGCCTGCTCCTCGGTCAAGGAATTCGAGGGCACGCTCACATCGAAGCCGAGCTGCCGCGCCTCCTCGATCACGCGGCGGGGCTCCAGCTTCAATTCTCGAGCCAACTCGTAAATGCGTATCTTTTTCATTCCCCCCTTCCTCCCGCGTTGGCATGCTCTTACTCCGAGCGTGAGGGTCTCACGATCGCTCCTCCGAGGTGGACGCGCTCGGCGCCGGCTCAAGGGGTCGCTCTCCCACGACCGCCTGCGCCGCGGCTCTCACCTCCGTCGCTTGAGCGAGACCCCAATCCAGCTTCTCCGCAAGGTGATCCACATCGGTGCTGGCGATCTGTTCGACCGTCGCGAACCCCTTGGTCTTGAGCTGCTCCAACACCATCTCGGGAAGACGCCCTTCAAGGGCGCTGAGCGGCGTTCCCCCTCCAGATACCAATTGCTCCATCTGCGCGGCCACTTCCCGCTTCAGCTCCGACTCGCTCCGAATATCGATGTGCCAGCCCACGAGCTTCACGGCCAGACGCACGTTCTGCCCTTGCTTGCCGATCGCGAGCGAGAGCTGATCATCATCCACGATGACCTCCAAGCGACGCGCCACCGGATCCACGATGTGCACGCGATTCACCCGGGCGGGACTCAGTGCGCTGGCCGCGAACTTGGCTGGATTCTCCGACCACTCGATGATATCGATCTTCTCCCCATGCAACTCGCGGATGACGGCCTGGACGCGGCTCCCCTTCATCCCCACGCACGCACCGACCGGGTCTACATCGGGATCACTCGAGGCCACGGCGATCTTGGCGCGTTCGCCCGGATCTCGCGCGCAGGCTTTGATCTGAACCGTCCCATCGTAGATCTCTGGGACTTCCAACTCAAAGAGTCGCATGATCAGCTCAGGAGCCGTTCGCGAGAGGATGATCTGATGTCCCGCCCCCCGATTGACCTCCTTGATCACCGCGCGGATGCGATCGCCGACCGAATACCGCTCGGCCTTCGACTGTTCGGAGCGCGGCAGGAGGGCCTCGACTGTTCCCAGATCCACGATCGTATCCCCCCTCTTCTCGAAGCGCTTGACAAAGCCGCTGACCAACTCGCCGACGCGCCCGACGTATTCCTCGTAGATGCGCTGGCGTTCAGCCTCCCGCACCTTCTGCATGATGGTCTGCTTAGCCATCTGCGCGGCGATGCGCCCCAACCCCTCAAACGGCCGCGGGATCTCCACGATGTCGCCGACTTCGGCCCCCTCGACCAGTTGATTCGCCTCCTCCAGGCTGATCTCTCGCGCCGGATCGGTCACCTGCTCGACGACAACCTTTCGAGCGAAGATCTCGATCTGCCCCGTCTCCGGATTGTACTCGACGTCGATGTCCTCGCCCGTGGTCTTGAACTGTTTCTCGTATGCCCGGCGGATGGCCTCCTTGAGAGCCGTGATGACCGCCTCCGGGTCGATGTTCTTCTCCCGGCTGAGCAGCTCAATGCTCTCGGCGATCGGGCTTCTCGGATTTGCCATACTCCTCCCCCTCATGCCGAACAATTCGGAGAGAGGCTCCGACCCGATCGGGTGGAGGCCCGCTCTCCCGATGCCCTTCACGGTTTTCGGATGGGTCCTGTCACCTCGCTCGGGACTTCCCCCACTCGAATGCCAGATGCGCTTTGCGAATCTTCGGGTAAGGGATCACCACCTCACGTTGCAACTCGCGCTCGCGCACGATCACTTTGTCCTCTTCAATTCCGAGCAACTCGCCCACGAAATGTCGCCGCCCTTCGAGCAGCTCCCGCGTCTCGATCTTCACGAGGCGGCCGGAGAACCGCTCGTAATCGCTCCGCCGATATAATCCTCGCTCGATGCCCGGCGAGCAGACCTCCAGCACGTACCGATGGGGGATCGGATCCTCGACATCCAGCACGACCCCAATGCGCTCACTCACACGGGCACAGTCGTCCACAGTGACCCCGCCGGGCTTATCCACAAGGACGCGCAGGATCATCCCCCGCCGCCCCCCGGCGATCTCCACATGCACCAGCTCGAAGCCCAGGGCGGCGATGACCGGCTCGATGATCCCCGTCACGCGCTCGACAAGACTCACATCCTAACTCCCCCAAAAAAAAGTGGGCTGACCGCCCACGTCCGCATCACCCCCACACCCGACTTGAATGAGAAATAAATGATAGCCCGCCTATCCGTCGAAATCAAGTACCCATTCTCTTTGACGCCCACGTGCGCCATTACCTTGACAACAAAGGGGGTCGGCCCCTACTATTGATGTTCACGAAAACGCGGAAGGTCGGAGATGCACATGCTGCTCTTACTGCAAACGGACCCGATCTACGGGTATCTGCCGATCGTCGTGCTCTCGCTCATCGCCGTGCTCTTCCCGGCCTTGGTGTTGGGGATCGGACGGTGGCTGCGCCCGGCGAAGCCCGAAGCGCCGAAGCTCTCTCCCTACGAGTGCGGCGTGGACCCGATTCTGGACGCGCGCGAGCGGTTCTCGGTGCGCTATTACATCATCGCCATGCTCTTTCTGATCTTCGACGTGGAGACGGTCTTCCTCTTCCCCTGGGCCGTCATCTACGACAAGCTGGCACTTTTCGGCCTCCTCGAGATAGCGGTCTTCCTCGGCCTTCTCATCGTGGGGTATTATTACGCCTGGCGAAAAGGAGCATTGGAATGGACGTGAATCTGGAGGAATACGCGCAGGCCGGAGGATTTTTGACGACGACCGTGGATGCCGTCTTCAATTGGGCGCGCAAGTCGGCGCTGTGGCCGATGACGTTCGGGCTCGCCTGCTGCGCTATCGAGATGATGGCTACTGGCGCCTCCCGTTTCGACATCGATCGGTTCGGCGCGGGTGTTTTCCGTCCGAGCCCGCGGCAATCGGATCTGATGATCGTCGCTGGGACCGTCACGTTGAAGATGGCGCCCATTGTGCGCCGTGTCTACGACCAGATGCCTGAACCCAAGTGGGTCATTGCCATGGGCGCGTGCGCCAGCGTCGGTGGCCCCTTCGATTCGTATTCGACATTGCAGGGTGTGGATCGAATCGTCCCCGTGGACGTCTATATCCCAGGATGCCCACCGCGACCCGAGGCGCTGCTTTACGGCCTCATGCGTCTTCAGGACAAGATCGTGCGCGAGCATCCGAGCCTCTATATCTTCGGCCGCGAGCGCGTCGCGCGCGTCGTGCCCATTTCGGAATCGGCGGCATGAGCTATCTCAGGGCTGAGCGCGTTCCCGCCGAAGCGAGTATCCCGCATTCCTGCCTCCCTCAAAAAAACTTCTGAAAAGGCCCGTCCCATGAATGAGCGCGGCACCATGCGGCCGCTTGAGGAGAAGCTCAAGGCGCGCATCCGGGAAGCTGGACCGATCCCCTTTCGGGATTTCATGCGCGCTGCCCTCTACGATCCCGAACACGGATATTACATGCGGCGCGCCGAGATCGGGGCGCGCGGAGATTACATGACGAGCGCACACCTACATGCGATCTTCGGAGAGCTTCTGGCGGAAAAATTTCTCGCCCTTCTTCGCGACCTCACGCCACCCTGGACGCTTCTGGAATGGGGAGCGGGAACGGGGCGACTGGCGGCGGATGTGCTCGCCGCTTTCGAGCAGAAGCTGGGGGCGCGTTCGATCCACTACCTGATCTGCGAGATCAGCCCTCGCCTTCAAGCGGAGCAGCGACGACTCCTCGGGAGCCGATCCAATGTCGCATGGGTGAGCGAAGGAGATCTGGAGGCGGAGAGCCTCACGGGCCTCATCTTCTCGAACGAACTGCTGGATGCCTTCCCCGTCCACCGTGTCCTGCGAGAGCACGGAGAGTGGCGCGAACTCTACGTGACGCTGCGCGGCGAAGCGTTCGCGTGGACGCTCGGGGAGTTGACCCGCCCGGAGATCGCGCGCTATTTTGAGGAGATCGGGATCGAATTGGATGAGGGGCAGATCGCCGATGTCGCGATGGACATCGTCCCCTGGCTTCAGCGCGTGGCGGCGATCTTACGAGAGGGGTATGTGGTGACGATTGACTACGGGGACACGGCCGACCGACTCTACAACCGCGCCCGTCCGAGGGGGACACTGCGCTGTTTCTTTCGTCGTCGGCTCGTCTCCGATCCGCTCTCGCGCCTCGGGGAGCAGGACATCACGGCGAGCGTGGATTTCACCTTGGTTGAGCACGCGGGTCGGGCCGTTGGCCTCGAGGTCGTGGAGTTTAAGAGCCAACGAGAATTCCTCATGGAACTCGGGCTTTTGGAGCGGGCGAGCATTTGGTTGCAGCACGCCACATCTTCTGTCGAGGAGCTGGCCGCGCGGCTCGCGCTCAAGCATTTCCTCGTGCCGAGTGATCTGGGCGAGAACTTCAAAATCCTCGTGCAAAGGAAGCGCCGCTTGACGATGGTTCGAGATGTGGAAATGGCCTAAAATGTTCCCCCGATGAGGTCGCGAAGGACCAACCAGAAGGGACCGGCGTCGGTCCTCGTGGTAGAGCGCCAAACGCCACGATCGCGGCGGCGAAGGATCGGTCGAGGGCTTCTTGTGCTCGCAGCGGGCCTCGTGTTTGGTCTGCTGGTGTTCGGGTATTTTTCCCTGGAGGCCGAACAGGACCTGGATGCATGGCTCGCCGGACGTCTGGGACAGGGCGAGCCGACGATCTTCTACGCGGCGCCGCGCCGCATTCGCGTCGGGCAGCGGCTCTCTCGCGAACACGTGCTCGGGCACCTCAGTCGTGCCGGATACACGGACTCCTCGAAGACGGAGGACCCTCGACGCGGCCGGTATCGAAACGGGCGAGAAGGCGTGGACATCTGGCCCGGAGTGCTTGCTGCCGAGCGCTTCCCGCGCCTGCGCATCGTCTTCTCCCGCGACGGACGCACGATCCAACGGCTCGTGGATCTGGAGACCGGTCGCGATCTGGAGAGCGCAGAACTCGAACCGGAACCCATCGGCTCGATCGCGCGATCGGTCGGGACGCCCACGGATTCCGGTCGCGGCTTGCGCTTGGAAGTCGAATATAAGCAACTCCCGCGGCATCTCATCCACGCCATCGTCGCCGTCGAAGACAAGCGCTTCTTCGAGCACATGGGCGTGGATTATTGGGGCATCCTGCGCGCGCTCTGGCGCGACCTCCGCGCGGGTGAAGTCGTCCAAGGAGGTTCGACGATCACGCAACAACTGGTCAAAAATATCCTCGTCGGCTCGGAACGGACGCTGTGGCGAAAGGTGCGCGAGGCCTTCCTCGCGCTCGCCTTAGAGCGGCGATTGAGTAAAGAGGAGATCTTCACCCGATACGTCAACGTCATCTACCTCGGACGGCGCGGTGGACTCTCGGTCTACGGCGTGGGTGCCGCAGCGCGGGAATATTTCGACAAAGACGTCTCACACCTGACGCTGCCCGAAGCGGCCTTTTTAGCCGGGATCATCCATCGCCCCGGCTCCTACATCACGGCGACACCCCGTCCAGAGGTCCTGGAGCGGGGCCTTCGCCGTCGCAATCTCGTACTCGATCTGATGGTCGAACAAGGTCTCATCACTCCCGCTGAGGCGGAGGCGGCCAAACGCGCTCCGCTCGGCGTGCGCTTTCGCGCTGGACGCCCGGGGACTGAAGTGAGCGCTCCGTACTTCCTCGACCACGTGCAGGAGCAGCTGGCCGAGTTGTTCCCCACGAGCGATCTCGGGCAGCTCGGCTATCGCGTGTATACGACGATCGACATGGACCTGCAGCGCGCGGCCACGACGGCGTTGACCGAAGGGTTGGAACGATTGGATCGAGAATTGGCGCGGCGTCGGGAGCGAATCCCTCCGGGGACCGTACAGGGAGCGCTCGTGGCATTGCACGCGCGCACGGGAGCGATCCTGGCGATGGTCGGCGGACGGAATTATCTGGAGAGCCAATTCAACCGCGCCACCGATGCGCGTCGCCAACCGGGATCGGCCATCAAGCCGTTCGTCTATGCGGCGGCTTTGGAATCGGGGGAGCACGAGGGGAGACCGCTGACGCTCGCCGATCTCTACATGGACGAGCCGCGCACCTTCGAGGGGGGGTACACGCCGAAGAATTTCGGCGATACGTATCTCCTCCGCCCTGTGACCGTGCGCGAGGCCTTGGCGCGTTCGCTCAACGTCGTCACCGTTCAGATCGCGCAGGAGACGGGATACGGGACGGTCGCCCGTATGATCGAGCGCTGCGGCTTGCCGCGCCCTCCGGGGCACGCGGCGACGGCGTTAGGCGCGTCTGAAGTCACCCCACTTGAATTGGCGGCAGCCTACACGGTCTTCCCTGGCGGCGGTCAACGGGCCGTGCCTTTCGCCATAGCGCGCATCGTCACGGCCGAGGGACGTCTGCTTCAAGAGACGGTGCCTCGACGAATCGAGGCCTTATCGGCCACGGTCGCGTACCTGGTGACCAGCGCCTTGCAAAGCGTCATCGCCGAGCCCTATGGGACCGGCCATGCGGCCAGCACCCTCGGGCTTTCGGCTCTCGCTGGGAAGACCGGGACCTCGCAGCGAAGCGATGCGTGGTTTGCGGGCTTCACCCCTCAGCTCGTCGCCCTCGTGTGGGTGGGGTTTGATGACAATCGGCCATTGCCGCTGGCGGCGTCTCGCGCCGCGCTCCCCATCTGGATCGCCTTCATGCGGCATGTCGCGGCATTGCGTCCGGATCTCACGGCCGAGAGCTTCACGCCTCCGGAAGGCATTGTCGAGCACGTCGTGGACCCGCAGACGGGACTTCGCGCGACCGATCACTGCCCCGAAAAGCGCGTGGAGTTATTCATTCAAGGTCGCGAGATCACCGCGCTTTGCACGCTGCATCCGGGTCAGCCGGTCGAGGAGATCCCGGAAGTCCCGCTTGAGAATCCCCCTCTTTCGATCCCCCCTCCAGAAGAACTCGCTCCCGCCTTGGAAACGCCGTCCGCGCCGAAAACGCGTCCGCTTCGCACGCGCCCGCCTCTTCTCGATCACTGACGCGACGTGAGAGGATCGCCGTCCCTTCAGAGAGCTGGGAGGTATTCCCGACGCATGCTACAATTGCTCACTCGGTATCGAAACCGCAGTGGAAGGAGGGGAAGAGATGAGCAAGCACCTCTTCGCGTTCATTCTGGCCAGCCTGATGGGGGCAGCCGGATGGACGTTTGCCGCACGACAGCAAGCGACGCAACCGACGTCCAATGCCCAAGCGTTGAAGATCGCCATCCTGGATAGTCGCCTCTTCACTATGGAGAATGGCATTCAGCAGCTCCTGCAGCAAATACGGCAGACGGACGAATCCTTCCGCGACCGCTTGGCAACGCTCCAGAGACTCCAGCAGCAGATCCAGAGCCTGCAACGCGAGCTGCAAACCCAGTGGGCGAATCTCACGCCCCAGGCTCGCGAGCAGAAGCAAGACGAATTGGAGGAGTTGCAGAGCCGCTATCAACGCGAGAACGAGGACTTTCAGCGCGACTACGAGCGGGCCATGCGCCGAGCGACCGACCCCATCCGTGAACGCATCTTCACCTTCCTCACGTCATATGCGCAGGCGCGACAGATTCAACTCGTACTCGATCACGCCGTGCTCAGCCAGGCTGGGGCCATCAGCTATTTCGATCCCGCCCTTGACATCACCCGAGACTTCATCGCCGAATACAATCGCGCGCATCCGGTGGGGCGGTGATCACCCGTGCACTCGGCCCTTGAGGCGGATGCTGGAGGTCGCGTAGAATGCCACGCGCGGCCATGAACCTGCGGGAGGTCCTTCGAGCGCGACAACGGCTGCGCGGCATGATCTGGCCGACGCCGCTGGTTCGCTCCTCCTGGTTGTCCGAACACCGTTCGGCGGAGGTCTATCTGAAGCTCGAAAACTTGCAGCTGACCGGATCCTTCAAAGTGCGGGGTGCGCTCTACAAGCTCATGCGCTTGGGAGCGGAAGCGCAGCGACGCGAGATCCTCACCGTCTCCGCGGGCAATCATGGGCGCGCCCTCGCCTATGGAGCCGAACTCTTCAAGGTGCGGGCGACCATCATCGTGCCCCGCACGGCCGCGCCGACGAAGATCGAAGCCATCGCTCGCCATCGCGTCAGCTTGTTGCTCGTCGGCGAGGACTACGACGAAGCCGAGCAGCAGGCGCGCGAGATGGCCGCGCGCTCAGGGGCCCTCTTCATCTCGCCTTACAATGACGCGGATGTCATCCACGGGCAGGGGACGATTGCCGTGGAGATGTTGGAGACCGTCCCGCACTTAGACGCATTGCTTGTCCCAACGGGAGGCGGAGGTCTGTTAGCCGGCGTCGCGCTCGCCGCTCGTGCCCTGAATCCCAAGATCAAGGTCTTCGGCGTGCAGTCGGAGAATTCGCCGGCTATGTACGAATCCTTCCGCGCCGGCCGTCTCGTACGCATTCGGGAGCGCGAGACGCTCGCCGATGGATTGGCCGGGAACATCGAGCCGGACTCGATCACCTTTCCCCTCATCCGGCAATATGTGGACGATATTCTGCTCGTCTCCGAGAAGGCGATTCGCGAAGCGATCGTCCTGTTGCTCAAACATGAGCATCAGGTCGTCGAAGGCGCCGGTGCCGCGGGCGTGGCCGCCCTCTTGGAAACCTCGTGCGATTTCGGTCCGCGGATCGGGGTGATCCTCACCGGCAGTAACCTTGATCTCGATCGCCTGACCGCGCTCCTTGTGGATGCGGCGACGCCCACATGATCTTCATCCGAAGACCAAGTGCCGCAGCAGGAAGAGGAGATTCGCCGGTCGCTCGGCCAATCGGCGCATGAACCAGGGAAACCAGAAGGACCCATAGGAGATGAGCACGAGCATGCGATACCCCTCGCGCGCCAGGTGTCGTTGTTCCTCGCGCTGAATCCCGTAGAGCATCTGAAACTCCGTCTCCGAGCGCGGGATGCCCGCGGCGGCCGCGAACTCGGCGATGCGGCGAATGAGCGCGCGATCGTGCGTGGCGATCGCCGCGCGCACACCGTTTCGCCGCACCTCCTCGCTGAGAAGACGCCGGGCGAGTGCGAAGAAATTCGCGTCCACATCGCGCTTGCGCGGATAGGCGCGATCGGGCGGCTCGCGATATGCCCCTTTCACGAGTCGAATGGCCGGTCGCAGTGGCAGCAGCGAGAGCAAGTCACGCTCGGTCCGGTACAGGTAGGCCTGTAGGCAAACGCCCACGTTCGAGGAGACGGCGCGCGCCCGCCGATATATCTCCAGCGTGATGTCCACGTAAGGGCTCGCCTCCATGTCGAGCCACACCATCTGATGGGGCGCTGCGGCCTCCAATAATCGGCGCACGTTCGCGTAACAAAGCTCCGGGTCCAAATCCAGGCCGAGCTGGGTCAACTTGACGGAGATCTCTGCTGGTCGCTCCCACGCGCGAATGCGCGCGAGCACCTCCACATAATGAGCGGCGACGGCCTCGGCCTCTCGGGCATCGGTGATGTTCTCGCCGAGATAGGTGAAGACCGTCCCAATGCCCTGTTCCTGCAGCGCCCGCCCGGCCTCAAGCGCCGCCTCCAACGTCTCCCCCGGAATGAAGCGCTCGACCGTGCGTCGCACGAACCGATAGCGCGGCGCTCGCTCCCGCAACCATTGATTCTGCGATCCCATAAGAAGCAATGTGCGTAAAACGCCCATGGTCTCCTCCAAACGAGATGCTCCTCATCGGTCACGGCACGGCTTGAAATGTCACTTCCTCGCGAACGATCGCGCGAACGGGTCGTCCGTTCAATCGCGCCGGAAGAAATCGGAAGCGTTCGAACGCCTCAAGGGCGAACGTCTCGAGCTCTCGATCGAACGCCCGCACGATGCGCGCGTTCGTGACGCGTCCATCGAGCGTCACGATTCCCTCGACCAAAACGGTCCCCAGCGGACGGCGTGTGGGGAATTTCGGGATGACGCGCTCGACAAGAACGGGAGGAAGGAAGATGTCCTCCAGCCGTATTGAGATCGCGCGTCCGGACGCGTCGCACGGAGCGGAGAGTTCCTGTGGACGATTCCGCAACTGAGTTTGCGGGACGATCGCCACCGTCACCGTCAGGAGTATCGCCCGCGGTTGAGCCTCGGCCGTTGAGAGCGCACCTTCCAACACGATGGTCTCGAAATGGCGCACTTCTACATCCTCCACGCGCAGGATCGTCCGTTCGTCGGACGTCATCGCGAAGTTCATCGAAACGTCCGTGCGCGAGATGGCGACCAACTCGATCGTGCGCCAAAGGACTCGCGCAGTGAGGGCGTCCAGCTCTTCCTCGATCGGGCGCCGGCTCCCTTCCGCGGAGCGTCCTTCGATGAACACCCCGTCGCGAAAGCGTTCGCCGGGTAGAAGGCCGACGGAGCGAATGTGCCGGGGGACGAGCCGCTCGATCCCGAGCGTCTTTCGGAGATACGTCGCTTCGGCCTCGAGACTATCGAAGGTCTGTGCCAAGCGCACCGGTTCGGGATTCGGCGACGTTGCCCTTCCCGACGCCTCATAGACGACCATCGTCACGTTCGCCCCCAACCGCAGGCGCTCGGCGACGCGCGCTTGCTCGGCCAGCGCGAGATCGAACGCCCCACGGAGGAAGCTGCCGAGAATCACCCATTGCGCCACGTGCGAGATCGGTTTCCGTCCCTCAGGCATCGCCCGCCTCCTCTCGATGACTCAAGCAAGCACGGTAGACTTCTCGTCGGCTCACGCCGTATTCCTCGGCCACGCATCTCATGGCCGTCTTCGCATCGAGGCCGGTTGCGGAGATCACGGCTTTCACTCGCTCGGCGAGCGTGGTCGCATCCACCTCGGTTGGGCGCGCCACTTCCGCTCCAGCGACCAGCAGAACGATCTCGCCTTTGACTGGCGCTTCGGCCACGCGCTCGGCCAGTTCCGCGAGTGTCGCTCGCTCGAACGTCTCATGTACCTTCGTCAGCTCGCGCGCCAACACGGCCGGTCGCGCTCCCAGGATCTCGCGCAGGTCCGCGAGCGTCTCCGCCAGCCGATGTGGCGCTTCGAAGAAGATGAGCGTGTAGGGGATCGTCTTCAGCCGCTCCAACTCCGCTCGCCGCGGTCCGCGCCTTGCCGGGAGGAATCCGACAAAGAGGAACCGATTCACAGGTAAGCCCGCCGCCATCGCCGCCGTCGTCACCGCCGAGGGGCCGGGGATTGGCACGACCGGAATCCCTTCGGCAATGGCCCGCTCGAGCAACACTTCGCCCGGATCGGAGAGAAGCGGCGTGCCCGCATCGCTGACGAGCGCCACGCTCCGCCCTTCCTTCAACCGCGCAATGAGCTCCTCCGCCCGCTTCCTCTGGTTGTGTTCGCGATAGCTGAGAAGTGGCCGCCGGATGCCATAATGGCGAAGCAGCTTGAGCGTCTGCCGCGTGTCCTCACAGGCGATGAGATCCACCTCCTGAAGGATCCGCAGGGCGCGCAGCGTGATGTCCTCCAGATTCCCAATGGGCGTCGCCACGATGTACAACGTGCCGGGCATGAGAGAATTCAAGATACCCCACCGTCCCCGATGATTTCAACCGCACGCGATGACCCGGCCCCCGGATGTGGGAGACCCCCTTGCCGCCGCGCGCCGGGGAGACCTTTTCGTCTCGCGCCACCCCCTGTGCTACAATGATCGCGACATGCCGAAGCGGCATCCACTCATCAACGGGGCGCCGACGGAAGAGGATCGGCAGTACGATGCCCGATTGCGCCCGCTTCGACTCGACGAGTACATCGGACAGTCGAAGCTCAAGGAGAACCTGAGCGTCTTCATCCGCGCCGCGCGCGCACGCGGCGAAGCGCTGGATCATGTCCTTTTGCATGGTCCGCCGGGGACGGGCAAGACGACACTCGCCTATATCATCGCGCACGAATTGGGGGTCGAAATTCGCGCGACCTCCGGGCCGGTCATCGAGCGCTCGGGCGATCTGGCGGCATTGCTCACGAACCTGGGGCCGCGCGACGTGCTCTTCATCGATGAGATTCACCGGCTCAATCCCGCCGTCGAAGAGATCCTCTATCCGGCCATGGAGGCCTATCAACTGGATATCATCATCGGGCAAGGGCCGGCCGCGCGCTCGATCAAAATTGATCTGCCGCCGTTCACCTTGATCGGAGCGACGACGCGCAAGGGCCTTTTGGGCGCTCCCTTACGCGGTCGCTTCGGCATTGATCTGCATCTGGACTTCTACGCCCCGGAGGAGCTGGAACAGATCGTCCTGCGCTCGGCACGCATTCTGGGGATCGAGATCGAGCCCGAGGGAGCGCGCGAGATCGCCCGCCGCGCGCGCGGCACGCCCCGCATCGCCAATCGGCTGCTGCGCCGCGTCCGCGATTTCGCCCAGGTCGAAGCCGATGGGCGCATCACGCGCGAGATCGCCGAGTACGCCCTCAATCGCATGGAAGTGGATCGCTTCGGGCTGGACGAAGTGGATCGCAAGCTGCTGCTGACGATCATCGAGAAGTTCCACGGTGGGCCCGTCGGCCTGAACACTCTCTCGGCGGCCATCAACGAGGAGAAGGACGCCATCGAGGAGATCTACGAGCCCTATCTCCTCCGTATTGGATTTTTGAATCGCACGCCGCGCGGTCGTGTCGTCACCGAAGCCGCCTATCGGCATCTCGGCTACGCGACCCCGCGCCTTCCGCTGGCCGATCGGGGACTCTTCCCCGAATCCTCGTAGGGACGCGCGGCGATCGGAGGCGGGAGCACTTTCGATTCACCCCTTGTCCAAGCCGTCTCTGAGCATGTATATTCATCGCTTGTCGGGATGAAGAACATCTTGTTCGTGTGTGTGGAGAACGCATGCCGCAGCCAAATGGCCGAGGCCTGGGCGCGGCATCTCGGACAAGGGCGCGTGAGGGCCTGGAGCGCCGGATCGCGCCCATCCACAGAAGTCAATCCGCACGCGCGTCTGGTCATGCGCGAGCGCGGGATCGAGCTGGCCGAAGCGATGCCCAAGGGGTTCGAGGCACTCCCCGACCTGACATGGGACGTCGTCGTCACCATGGGGTGCGGCGATGAATGCCCGTGGATTCCCGCACGCCGGCGGGTACATTGGGACATCCCGGATCCCCATGGCCAATCGCTGGAGGTCTTCCGCCAAGTTCGGGACGAGATCGAACGCCGCGTGCGAGAGCTTTTGGAGACGCTCGACCTGATCTGAGACTGATCAAGGAGAGCGACGCATGGTTCACGTCGCCAAGAGCGAGTGGATGAGGCGTTGGCGCCTTCCGCTTCGGCTGGGGATCGGAGCGCCCCCATGGTCTCTCGCCCTGTCCGCCATCTCCATCCACGACGACCTGGGGATGGACGAGCCGCAGGACCTCGAAGTCGTCGCCACCCCCATGGGGGTGAAGCGCGAGATGCTTGACGTCGTCACGTCCATGCGGATGTCCGGCTCCTATCCGATCTGCGAACGCGCTCGGCATGCCGTTCGCTTCGCGGTGACCGATGGCGCGGGTCACCAGCGGCGCGCGTACGAGATGGCCAAGAACATCTGGCAGGCCAAGGGGAGCGCTCCGCCGCAGCCGGGCGAGCGTATGGCGCTCATCCTGCGACGGCGCGGCCTGGAGCGCACGATCGGGGTCTTGCTCGCTTCCCCATCGGTCATCGAATATCGCCTCGTTCCCGTCGCGCGGCTGGTGTCCGAGCAATGTCCCCCCCATCGCGCGGGGATCGTGGCTGGCAATGCGCATCGTGCTTCAAATGTCGAACGATGATCACTGGCCCGTTGCTCGAGGTGAGAGATCTGCGCACATACTTCTTCACGGATCGTGGCCTTGTGCGCGCGGTTGATGGCGTGAGCTTCTCGATCGCGCGGGGACGCACGCTGGGGCTGGTTGGCGAATCCGGCTGCGGGAAATCGGTCACGGCGCTCTCGCTCCTGCGGCTGGTGCCGCCGCCCGGACGCCTCGTCGGTGGAGAGATCCTCTTCGAGGGGCGAAACCTGTGCGAGATGGCGGAGGAAGAGATGCGACGCCTGCGCGGCGCCCGCCTGGCAATGATCTTCCAGGATCCGATGTCGGCGCTCAATCCCGTCCTCACCGTGGGATTTCAAATCGCGGAGGCTGTGCTCGCGCACGAGCGCGTCTCTCGCCGTGAAGCTTTCGAGCGCGCCATCGAGATGATGCGGGCCGTCGCCATCCCTGATCCCGAACGGCGCGCGCGCAGTTATCCCCACGAGCTGTCCGGCGGCCTGCGGCAGCGTGCGCTGATCGCTATGGCGCTCATCTGCCGTCCAGCACTCCTGATCGCCGATGAGCCCACGACGGCCCTGGACGTCACGATCCAAGCGGAGATCCTCGATCTCCTCGCCCGCTTGCGCGAGGAGTTCCATCTCGCCATGTTGCTGATCACTCACGATCTCGGTGTCGTCGCTCAGACGGCCGACGAAGTGGCCATCATGTATGCGGGCCGTATCGTCGAATATGCTCCGGTGCGCGAGATCTTCCACAATCCACAACATCCGTACACGCGCGGCCTTCTGCGTTGTGTGCCGCGCCTTGTGGCGTCGGGAGAGGGGCCGCGTCGGCTGGAGGCGATCGAAGGGACGGTGCCCAACTTGCTGAACCTCCCTCCCGGATGCCCATTCGCCGATCGGTGTTCGGAAGTGCAGCCGACTTGCCGAGAGGGAGATGTTGAGATGATCGAGATCGCCCCCGCGCACCTCGTGCGCTGCGTTGCGCGCGGATCGCCGATTCGCCCGGCAGCAGCGCGCGTCGTCCATAGTGCTGTGCCTTGAGCGAAGCGATGTCGATGACCGAAGCGCTCCTCGTCGTCAAAGACCTCAAGAAATACTTCCCCGTGCGGCGCGGTCTCGGGTTCGGGAAGCCGGCATGGGTGCGCGCCGTAGACGGTGTGAGCTTCACGATTCGCGAGGGGGAGACTCTGGGGCTTGTCGGCGAATCCGGTTGTGGGAAGACGACGACGGGCCGATGCCTCCTGCGGTTGATCGAGCCGACGGCCGGGGAGGTGTGGTTCGACGGCACAGACCTGCTTCAACTCTCCAAGCGCAAGCTGCGCGCGCAGCGGCGCCATATGCAGATCATCTTTCAAGACCCCTACGCCTCGCTCAATCCCCGAATGACCGTTGGCGAGATCCTCGAGGAACCGCTGCGCATTCACCGCGTGGGAACGCCCTCGGAACGGCGCGCTCGCGTCCGCGAGTTGCTCGCGGAAGTCGGACTCCCGATGGACGCCCTCGCTCGGTATCCGCATGAGTTCTCCGGTGGACAACGGCAACGCATCGGGATCGCACGCGCCCTCGCCCTGCGGCCGAAGTTCATTGTCGCCGATGAACCCGTGTCGGCGCTCGATGTCTCGATCCAAGCGCAGATCGTGAATTTGCTTCAGGACCTGCAGCAGCGGCACGGCCTCACCTATCTCTTCATCTCGCATGGGTTGGCGCTCGTCCGTCACCTCGCCACGCGCGTCGGCGTGATGTATCTGGGGAGACTCGTCGAGATCGCGCCGACGGAGATGCTCTATCGCCATCCCCTGCATCCCTACACGCGCGCGCTGTTGCAGGCGGTGCCGGAGCCGGATCCAGACGTGCGCGGGCAACGGGTGCCGCTGCGCGGAGAACTCCCCTCCCCCCTGCATCCCCCCTCGGGCTGCCGCTTCCACACTCGTTGCCCCTTCGTCATGACCGAATGTCGAGAAGCCGAGCCCGAGTTGAGAGAAGTCGCGCCCGGCCATTTCGTCGCCTGCTTCCTCGTGTGAGGACGAAATTGTCGCCGTTCGCCCTTGACAGTCGGGGGCGTCCCTCCCATACTATGGGCTTGTATTTTTCGCCGTCGAGGATATGCGGATGTTGGAGCGGTGGGTGATCGAACGGATGAGCCGCCTGGTGCCACATATATCGCGGCGGAGGCGCGGAACATCGCCGGGTCCCTTGATCCGTCCCCCCTCGTTCTCGATATCGTTTCGCTTTCGTCCGCCGCGGGCGGACGAGCGCGACTGATTCCCTCTGACGCCGACATCTCACCCCAAGCGAACGCCATTTCCCGGAAGATCACGGGAGACCCTTTTTGAGGAGGCGAGCCTATGGCCATTCAATTGAAACTCGTCCATTGGGAGGCGAAGAAAGAGCGGACATTGGTGCGCGTGGGGGATCGGATCATCGGCGGCGAGAGATTCGTCGTCACGGCTGGCCCCTGCGCGGTGGAAAGTCGAGAGATGATGTTGGAGATCGCCGAGCGTGTCAAGCGCATGGGCGTCACGATGCTGCGCGGGGGGGCGTTCAAGCCGCGCACCTCGCCCTACAGCTTCCAAGGCTTGGGCGAAGAGGGGTTGCGGATCCTGGCCGAAGCCCGCGAGCGCACGGGGTTGCCCGTCGTGACCGAAGTCCTCTCACCCGAGCATGTCGAGCTCGTGGCCGCGTATGCCGACATGCTCCAGATCGGCGCGCGCAACATGCAGAACTTCGAGCTGCTCAAGGCCGTCGGCGAGCAACGAAAGCCCGTTCTCCTCAAACGCGGGATGGCCGCCACGCTCGAAGAATTCCTGGCCGCCGCCGAATACATCCTCGTGCGCGGCAACGAGAACGTCGTCCTCTGCGAGCGCGGGATCCGCACTTTCTCCGACCATTCGCGCTTCACGCTCGATCTCAGCCTGATCCCCGTCCTCAAGACGAAGACGCACCTGCCCATCATCGTGGATCCGAGCCACGGCACCGGCAATCGGCAGCACGTCGCGGCGATGGCGTTGGCGGCGATCGCGGCTGGGGCGGACGGGATCCTCGTCGAGGTTCATCCGGATCCGGAGAAGGCCCTCTCCGATGGTCCGCAGAGCCTCTATTTCGAGCAGCTGGAGAAGCTCATGCGTGATCTGGAGGTGATCGCTCCTGTGGTCGGACGCCAGCTCGATCTCTCTTATAAGCCGGTCATCCCGGCCGCATGGGTGAAGATCTCGTCACTGAAGATCGCCTATCAGGGCGAACCCGGCGCCTTCAGCGAGAAGGCCGTCTTCCAATATTTCGGCGAGAACGCCCAGGCCGTCGCCCACAGGACGTTCCGTGACGTCTTCGAGGCCGTCGCGACGCGTCGCGTCCATTACGGTGTGATCCCGATCGAGAATTCCCTGACCGGAAGCATCCACGAGAACTACGACCTTCTGCTCGAATACGACGTGGCCATCGTCGGCGAGTTGAAGCTGCGGATCATTCACAACCTCATCGCCCACGAAGGGGTCACGCTCCAGGACATCCGCCACATCTACGTCCATCCGCAAGCGATGGCGCAATGTCAGCTCTTCCTCATGGCGCATCCCGAATGGGAGATCCACCAGGTCTACGATACGGCTGGTGCCGTCAAGCACATCGCGGAGAATGGTCTGCGCGATGCGGCGGCCATCGCCAGCCTCGATGCCGCCAAACGCTTCGGCATGGCCGTGCTCAAGGAGAGCATCGAATCCGATCCGCGGAACTACACGCGCTTCCTCGTCATCTCGGCCGAGCACGCGATCGCCGAGAAGGCGAATAAGACATCGCTCATCTACAGCACACCGAATGTGCCGGGCGCCCTGCTGCGCACGCTCAAGGTCTTCGCCGATCGGAACATCAACCTCGTGAAGCTGGAGTCCCGACCGATCGCTGGCCGTCCCTGGGAATACGTGTTCTACGTGGATCTGGAGGGGTGCTTGGATGATCCGAACATCGCCGGAGCGATCGAAGACGTGCGGCCATGGACGGACTTCTTGAAAATCCTCGGCTCCTATCCGGCCTCGCCGTAGGCGGGGGCGGTCTCTCCCCACGCTTGACAAAGGGAGGCCACCGCTCACAGAATGTTTCCACCACCCAAGGTGAGGAAAGGAGGCGAGCGCTATGGATGAGCATCCGCTCATCTATAATTGGAATCGCGTGGGGGGAGATGTCCCGACGGTGCGGGAGATCGAGTTCGACGATGAGACGCTGCGCGACGGTTTGCAATCGCCCTCGGTGACCAATCCCTCTATTGAGGAGAAGATCGAGATCCTGCACCTGATGGCGAGCCTGGGGATCGAGTCGGCGGATCTCGGCTTGCCCGGAGCCGGCCCCCACGTCGTCGAGACGGTGACGCGCTTGGCCCGTGAGATCGTCGCCGCGCGCCTGCCGATTCGTCCCAACTGCGCCGCGCGCACCGTGCGCGCCGACATTCAGCCGGTCATTGACATTTCGGAGAAAGTGGGCACTCCCATCGAATGCTGCACGTTCATCGGGTCGAGCCCCATCCGCCAGTACGCCGAAGATTGGACGCTCGATAGGATGCTGCGCGCCACCGAAGACGCCGTCACCTTCGCCGTCCGTCACGGCTTGCCCGTCATGTATGTCACCGAGGATACGACGCGGGCGCATCCGGAGACACTGCGCAAGCTCTATACGACGGCCATCGAATGCGGAGCGCGCCGCATCTGTTTGGCCGACACAGTCGGACATGCCACGCCGCGCGGCGTGCAGGCGCTTGTTCAGTTCATCAAGCAGGTGATCGCTGACACGGGCGAGGACGTGAAGATTGATTTTCACGGCCACATGGATCGCGGCCTCGGCGTGATCAACGCGATCACGGCTATTGAGGCGGGCGTGCACCGCGTGCACGGCTGCGCACTCGGCATCGGTGAACGGTGCGGGAATGTGCCGATGGACCTGCTGTTGGTGAACTTGCAGTTGATGGGGTACATCCGTCGTGATCTCTCGAAGTTAGGCGACTACTGCCGCACCGTCGCGCGCGCTTGTGGCATTGAGATCCCCTTCAACTATCCCGTCGTCGGTCGCGATGCTTTCCGCACAGGGACGGGTGTGCACGCCGCCGCCGTCATCAAGGCGTATCGGAAGAACGATATCGAGCTGGCCAATACGGTCTACTCGGGCGTTCCGGCGCATTGGTTCGGTCTAGAGCAAACGATCGAGATCGGCCCGATGAGCGGGAAATCGAACGTCATCTTCTGGCTGGAGAAGCGCGGGATCGAGCCGACTGAGGAACGCGTCGAGCGCCTCTTCGCCGCAGCCAAGCAGTCGTCGCGCGTGCTCACCGAGGATGAGGTGTGGACGCTTCTGGCCGAATCCGCCGACGTGCGCGAGCGATCCTCTGGATGACGGGCATGACCACGGCCTTGACTCCACCGCCGATGCCCTCGGGCGCTTCGCGCTTACTCCCCCTCCTTGACCATCCGCGCATCGTATGGGCGTTGGCCTGGTTGGACGCGCACGTGGATGACATCACGCGCGAGCACATTCGCCTTTGTGAGATCCCGGCTCCTCCCTTTGGCGAAGCTGCGCGCGCCGCGTACCTGTGTGAGCGTTTCCGTGAGCTGGGACTCGCCCGTGTTCACATCGATGGCGCTGGCAACGTTCGCGGATGGCGATGGGGACGACAGCCCGCTCCTCTTGTCGTGCTTGCCGCCCACCTGGATACGATCTTCCCTGCCGGGACGAGGATTCGCGTCCGTCAAGAAAACGGACGGCTCTATGCTCCGGGCATCAGCGACAACGCCTGTGGGATAGCAGCCCTGCTCGCTCTGAGCGAGGCCATGAACGCCGCAGCGATTCGGACACAGGGCTCATTGCTTTTCCTCGGCACCGTTGGCGAAGAGGGCGAAGGCGATCTGCGCGGCGTGCGCTACGTCTTCCAGGGCGCTGAGCGTCTCCCCGAGGTCCATGCCTTCATCGCCTTGGAAGGCGCCGGCGCCGACGGGATCGTCCACTGCGCGCTCGGCTCGCGCCGCTATCGCCTCCACGTCCGCGGCCCGGGCGGACATAGTTGGGGGGATTTCGGCGCACCCAATCCCATCCATCCGCTCGTGCGCACGGCGTTGCGGCTGATGAGCTATCCCTTGCCGGAGGACACAAGCGTGAGCCTCACGCGCATCGCCGGAGGAGAAGCCATCAATGCGATCCCACAGACGGCATATTTGGACGTGGATGTGCGCTCGACGTCTCCGGAGGAGATCGCCCGCATCGAGCGCTCTCTCCGCGAGACATTGGAACAGGCAGTTCACAGAGAGAGGCTGCAGCAGCGGACCGCTCGCGCGCGTGCCGGCGAGCGCGGAGACATGCACTATCACATCGAAGTGCTCGGGGATCGGCCGGCCGGAAGGCTCTCCCCCGATGCGGAGATCGTGCGGATCGCTTGGGAGATCACGCAGTGGCTTGGTCGCACGCCGCGACTGGAATGTGCTTCGACCGATGCCAATCTCCCGATCGCCCTCGGCGTGCCCGCCATCGCAATCGGAACTGGGGGAGAAGCCGGCAATGTCCACACGCTTCAGGAATGGTATGCGCCCGAAGGCCGCGCGCTCGGCTTGAAACGCGCGCTGCTCATCGGGCTCGCCCTGGTCGGCATAGACGCTTGAACAGCACCTTGTGCCGCCTCACGCGATTTGCACACGCAGCCCGTCTTCAGGCACAATCTTCCCTCGATCGAATTCCGAATGGGGAGGAGGACTTCGATGCGAACCGCACCGCTTATGCCCTTTCCTCGATGCGTGATCTGGGCCCTCATCCTTTCTGCACTTTGCGCGTTCTCCCTGCGAGCCGCCGTGAGCAAACGGCCCTTCACCTTCGACGACCTGATGGCGATCCAGCGTTTGGGCGATCCGCAGGTCTCGCCCGATGGGAAGTGGATCGCGTTCACGGTGACGACGATGGACAAAGCGAAGAATGCGCGCGACACGAACATTTGGCTGCTCCCGACGACGGGAGGAGCGCCGCGCCCGCTCACGACGCACCCCGCCGCCGACGTGCGCCCGCGATGGGCTCCCGATGGACGACGGCTCGCGTTCATCTCCACGCGCGATGGGACACCGCAGATTTGGACGATAGATGTCACCGGAGGCGAACCCCAACCGCTCACGCGTTTCCCCACAGGTGCCTCCGGCGTGCTGTGGTCTCCGGATGGGCGACATCTGGCGTTCACCGCCGAGGTCTATCCCGACTGCCCGGATGAAGCCTGTACTCGTCGCCGTGAAGAGGAACGCGCTCGAAGCCAAGTCAAGGCGCGCATCTACACCCGCTTGCTCTACCGGCATTGGGACATGTGGAAGGATGGCAAGCGCCGCCACCTCTTCGTCATCCCGGCCACCGGGGGCACGGCGCGCGATCTCACGCCGGGCGATCACGATGTCCCCCCCTTCGCCCTGGGTGGCCCCGATGATTACGCCTTCTCGCCCGATGGAAGCGAAGTGTGCTTCGTGCGGAAAGAGAGTCATGACGAAGCTCTCAGCACCAACAGCGATCTTTGGATCGTCCCCGTGCGCGGAGGCGAACCCCGACGCCTCACGACGAATCCCGCTGCCGACAATTCCCCCCTCTATTCCCCCGATGGGCGCTACATCGCCTATCGGGCGCAAGAGCGCCCGGGATTCGAGTCCGATCGCTGGCGGTTGATGCTCTACGATCGCCAGACCGGACACATGTGGAGCCTCACGGACGCCCTCGATCATTGGGTCGAAGAGTTCGTATGGGCCCCCGACAGTCGACGCCTCTACTTCACCGTCGCCGAAGGTGGAGCTTTCCCGATCTACACCGTGACCATCGCGACCGGAGAGATACAAAAACTCGTGCCAACGGGGACGAACGAGGGATTGCAGATCACGCCCGATGGGAAGATGCTCATCTTCCTCCGCCACAGCTTCTCGCAACCGGCCGAGCTGTATCGCGTGAACGTGGACGGGAGCCAACTCGCTCCGTTGACGAGGATGAACGCCGAACGGCTCGCGGAGATCCAGTGGGGAGATGTCCGCTCGATCTGGTACACGGGTGCCGCGGGCGCGCGCGTGCAGGGATGGCTCATCACGCCGCCGGGATTCGATCCTTCCCGGAAATACCCGATGATTGTGCTCCTTCACGGAGGACCGCAAAGCGTATGGGCGGATCTGTTCCACTATCGGTGGAACGCGCAGCTTTTCGCCGCAGCGGGCTACGTCATCTTCATGCCGAACCCTCGGGGCAGCATTGGCTTCGGACAGAGATTCATTGACGAGATCAGCGGCGATTGGGGAGGCAAGGTCTACGAGGATGTGATGCGCGGCGTGGACGAGGTCGTGAGCCTCGGCTTCGTGGATCCAAATCGCATCGGCGCGGCCGGAGGGTCATACGGCGGCTACCTGGTCAATTGGATCGCCGGACAGACGGATCGCTTCCGCGCGCTCGTCTCGCATGCCGGCGTCTTCAACCTGATCAGCATGTACGGTTCGACCGAAGAGCTGTGGTTCCCCGAATGGGAGTTTCGCGGCACACCATGGACGAATAAGGCACTCTACGAACGGTGGTCCCCCCATAATTTTGTGGCGCACTTCAAGACGCCAACGCTTGTCATTCACGGCGAACTCGATTTCCGCGTGCCGCTGAGCGAAGGGCTGCAGATGTTCACCGCCTTGCAGCGCCAGAACGTGCCCTCGAAGCTCGTCGTCTTCCCCGATGAGGGTCATTGGATCCTCAAGCCGCAAAATAGCGAGCTGTGGTATCGGACGGTGATCGAGTGGTTCGACACCTTTCTCAAAGCATCAAGATCGTGATGGGGTGAGGCAGCTGGGTCCGAGGACTCTGCCTTCCGACTTCGATCTCGGGTCTTGCCCGATGCCATGCGAGCGGTCTACCATATTTTTCTCGAGAGGGAAATACTCGTGAAGCGATACGCGCCGGTCTTCCTCCTGTTGGGGCTTGCGCTGCCACCGTGGGCCTGGGCAAGGCCTCTCGCTGCGTCCGAAGAGTTTTCGGGCGCGGCTGCAGCCACCTTCGGGAATGCGCTCTCCGCTCGGCAAGACCCGCGCCGTGCCCCTCCGAATCCGACGACCCCAGAGCGACCGAAAGGCACGGCGATCACCTTCGGAGGAAAGACGCATGAGGAGATCTTGTCGAATCCGTACCGATTCGCTCTTCCGCCGGAGATCGTCTCCAACGCCGTTGTGGAGCTGTTGAAAGAACTGGATCTCCCGCTCGACAAGCGGGAGAGCCAGCCCCACACGGGCCTCTTCCGAACGGAATGGTACGTCTTCAGCAAAGGCATCCACGCGAAGAACGAGCTGCTGCGTGTGGCCGATCTGCCAAGTAGCGAGATCCACAACTGGACGCGCGCACGGTATCGCGTGGAGATCCGCGTCAATCTCATTGAGCCGAACGCGACGACCGTGACCGTCGTTGCGGAGATCGAGGGACTCACCCAAGATGTCATGAGCCGCGCGTGGATTCGCGGTCGCTCTCGTGGGGTCATCGAGAATAACCTCCTGCGCGCACTGCGCGAACGCTTGGAGGCTAAATGAACGTGGACGATGGATTCCTATTGGTTCTTCTTGGCCTGACTCTTGGCCTCGCCTTCGTCCTTCTCTGGGCGTACGCTCGTCAACGAAGAAGCAGCGTATCACGGCGCGCACCGGCTCGTCCGGAATCCACACCTTCGCCTGCTCGCGCTTCATCGCAATCGGTGAGTTCGAGCGAGAGTGCGCCGGACGTTTCAACGCGGGCGCCTGAGCCAGACCATCAAGGACCTCCTCCCAAGGAGGCAGTGGGCCCAGCTCCCCTCACCTCGGCAGTTCCGACCGCAGGAAAGCCGCTCGCCCGGCGAGCCGGAGCACATCGGGGCAGCCTCTGGATCAGTCACGTGCTTCCCCCCGAACTGGAACGCGTGCGTCTGAGGCGCGAGCTGCAAGCGCTCATCGAGCACCGACGAAAGGTTCGTCGTCGCCTGCTGACAGCAGGCGTGGGCATCTTGGGTCTGCTCGCTCTGACCTCGCTCGTCCCTTCGGTACGTTCGGCTCTCAAACCGTATGCCACATGGCTGGGCCTCCGATTGGGATTCCTCCCTCCGCCCCCACCGCCGGAGCCCGCGCTGCCCCCAAGGGACTTGGAAGTCTCCTACTCCAACCAGGTCGAGAGGGAAGGCGGACGCCTCACGTTCCGAGGAACAGTGCGAAATATCTCGACGTCTAAGACCTTCGAGAACCTCTATGCCGAACTCTCTTTGATCAAGCGCGAGAGCCAATTGATCGAGACGCGTATCGCGCCGGTTCGCCCTTCTCGACTCCGACCGGGTGACGTTGGGATATATGAGCTGACCGTCCCGGCTTCGGAATTCCTGGGGAACCGCCGCGTGCGCCTCCTCGCCGATGGAGTTGAAGTCCCTTACCGATATGCCCTTCCCGAAGCCTCGCGGTCGAAGTGAGCGCTGTCTTCGGCTGAGCCGAGCAAAAAATCTGGAACTTTCCTGGTGAATTCTCCGTCTGTATGGATGTCGCGTGAAACCAACGTGAGGGCTTCAGTCGTAAAAGGCGGAGTGATGGAGAGCGCAGTGAGCATGGAGCTGGCACAACCGATCTCGGAATGGCAATTGATCCAAGCCTCGGCAGCCGGGGATGAGCAGGCCTTCGAGCAGCTCTATCGGCACTATAGCCGCCGCGTTTACTCCCTATGCCTCCGCCTCTTGGGAAATCCGGCGGATGCCGAGGACGTGACGCAAGAGGTCTTCCTACAGGTTCATCGGAAGTTGAAGACATTTCGGGGCGATGCGGCCTTCACGACCTGGCTCTATCGGTTGACCGTCAACGCCGCGCTCATGCACTTGCGCAAGAGCATCGTACGACACGAACAGGCCGAAGAGGACGAGCAGATCAAAATCTTAACCGATCAAGCGGCGCGCGAGCGGCCCAACCGGCTGCTGGATCGGCTGGCTCTGGAGCGCGCCATTCAAGCGCTTCCACCGGGATATCGTACGGTCTTCATCCTGCACGACATTGAGGGTTATGAGCACGAGGAGATCGCCCGCATGCTTGGCATCAGCGTGGGAACGACGAAATCCCAGCTTCACAAAGCCCGCATGCGCCTGCGCCAGATTTTGACGGCCTCTCCCGCTCCCCATCAAGAAAGATAGGGCCGTTTCTTTGCCCTCTCCGCTAATGGAAACGCCCAGGGACACATGGGCACCCCGTGTAGCCTGCTGCAAGAATAGAAGGAAAGGCCCACAGCTTGATGGATGACCAAAAGGGGAACGGCTTTAATGATCGGTGTACGAGCGAAGCCCTCGCAAATATGAGGCCATCCAACGGACCAAACGGCCTTGTGAGCGCCAAAGGGTGAACTGAACGCCTTCCTGAGGGAGTTGCCCAAGTGCGCGAATTTCGCTCCAATAAGGAAAGCGCGGTGACCGCCCATGCCTTGCCATCCGACCCAAACGCAGACTACGGGAAGATTCATATTGGACATCCGCGCGACAAGACGAAGTGCGAGCCCATGGCCGTAGCGATGGGGGGACCAAGAGGGGCGATGAGCCGGAGTTGGTCCCCCACATTGTCGGCGAGGCCGGACTCCCTCGCTCTTGGAGTGAGGGGTCCGAATTTCGGCTTTGTCAGGCCAGCGGTTGATCTTGTTGACTTCTCCGTGCAGATAAGTAAAATGCAAGTTGAAGTCCTCACGGTCGAAGCGGCAAGGGGAGCCCGCGTAGT
>CALHAI010000013.1 GCA_937934295.1 uncultured Blastocatellia bacterium | reverse complement strand
CAGGAGGGAGCATGCTTGTCCTTGGCTTCCGCTTTCCGACGGCTGCTTTCTGGCTCTTACAGTCTTGATCTACATCAAGAACGGCCTTGATCTAGATCAATGACATGAAAGGTCGAACTCAATATAATGGCAGCCGGTTCTGGATGAAGAACCGGAGTTCGCAGGTGACTGCGAGGTTCCAATGAAAACGGAGGAATCGCCCATGTGCAGACGCACACCACGAACGATGAAAATACAACCGCCGAGATCGCCGAGATGGACCCTTTCTCTGCGTCCTCTGCGCCCTCTGCGGTTATTTACACAGGAGGAGGTGAAAAGCAATGATAAAGATGATCGTATTGTGGACAGTTTTAACAGTGGCCGGCTCAGCCCTCTCTACAACTTCAAGCCGTACTATCACAAGACCGGCTGATGGTGCGAATGAGCTCCGGGATGGAACTCCTGAAGGGAAAGTAATCGTAGGCCCAGCGGCAGCTAGCTTGGCCCGAGTCTTGATGAGCGATCGCCGTATGCACCGTGGTCGAAAGTTTTTCAGTAGAAGGTTTGAGTTAGATCTCGATGATGCAGTAGTGATAGTTGGAAATAAAGGCGAGCGGGCAGTCTTCGTCCCTTTCACCGACAGGGTTGGCGTGCGTGAAGCTTATCTGCTTCACACCCGCAAAGGTAACAAGGAGAAAGTCACAGCCTTTGTGATTTATTTCGGACAAGGACAAGCTTACACTAACAGGGAGAAAGCAACGATTGTTAAGGCACATTATTCTGGGTTCCAGGATGAACTTCTGATGATGCCAGAGGTTGAGGTAGTGTAGGTCCTGGACACCTTAAGTGTCTCGCTGTTGCGTGTGTTGCTGTCGCTTGTCCTATCGTTAGTGTCAAAAGTTTGCAATGCTACTTTTACCATTTGGGTGAGGGTCGTCGAAGGTAACCGTTCAGATGGTGAATGATGCTACGTAGCGGAACGATCATAATTTCAAGCCATTTGCTCTCCGGATCTGTGCCCCAAAGCCAGCCCTCTGTGCGAAAAATATTTTCCACAATCACCGGAAACCCACTACAGGTAGCCATCAAGACATTCCATCTCCGCATGCGCCAAGACCGCACCAGACTATGCCGCACATCGGGATCACTTCGGACGAACGCCTCGACGTCAGCCGGATCATCCACGCGAAAGATCAACAGCGCCTCATCCGCCGGCTCAAAGACCCCGGCCAGGAGAAGCCGCCCTTCCCAATGTCACTTTGAGCAAGCGCCAAATGTTCCGTACGAAATGGCGCGCGCCGCTGCACAAAGTTCTCCACCGTCTCATACAGTAGGGCGATGCACATACGCTCTCTCTTCCCCGAACATCGCCTCGCCGCCACAACCGCTCACCCAAAGTCGCATGAAGCCCGCGCAAGCCGAAGTAGAGTCGAGGGCGAAGCCGAAGGCGAGCCCAATGAAGGCGGCATAATTGGGTCCGCGATAGCAGGTGATTCGAGTCTCACCTGGGGCGAGCCCCATTGAAATCGCCTCCCTATCGCAGAAAGCCTGCGCAGGCGGGTGACCGAATCTCGCCGAGGGCGAGCGGAGCGAGCCTGAGGACAGACGAGCCGAACGGGGGCTCACCTGCGGGGTTGGGCTCAGCGAGGGATCGCTGCCGCTCACCCCCGGCTAAAGATCGAACGCTTGTCTCACGATCTCCGGTTCAGTAAACTTTGAAGGTTCGTCGCACTTGGGAGGCTCAAGGCATGAGTGCATCGCCGTGCATTCGCATCGCGCATAGTCCGGACCCCGACGACGCCTTCATGTTCTATGCGCTCGCGAAGGGGAAGATTCCCACCGAAGGCTTTCGCTTGGAACATGTCCTCCTGGACATCGAGTCGCTCAATCGCCGTGCTTTGGTGGGGGAATACGAACTGACGGCGCTCTCGTTTCACGCCTATGCGCATGTCGCCGACATCTATGTGCTTTTGAGGAGCGGGGCGAGCATGGGGGAGGGCTATGGCCCCATCCTCGTTGCGCGAGAAGATATGACGGTGGACGATCTGTCTCGCGCTCGGATCGCTGTTCCGGGGACGCTGACGACGGCCTTTCTCGTGCTGCGGTTGAGCATCCCGGACGTCCACCATGTCGTCGTCCCATTTGATCGGATTCCGGAGTATGTTGCCGAGGGGAAGGCCGACGCTGGACTTCTCATTCATGAGGGGCAACTGACCTATTCGGCGCTCGGATTACGAAAGATCCTCGATCTGGGCGAGTGGTGGTTTGAGCGCACGAGGCTTCCGTTGCCACTTGGGGGGAATGCGGTGCGGCGCGACCTGGGGGGAGAGGTGCAGCGCGCGCTCTCTCGGCTGTTGCAACAGAGCATTGCCTATGGGCTCGCCCATCGCGAGGACGCGCTCGACTACGCGCGAGCTTTCGGGCGGGGCCTGGATTTGGCCTCGACCGATCGCTTCATCCGCATGTACGTCAACGAGCTGACACTCGATTGTGGGGAGCGCGGGAAGGCGGCTATTCGCCAACTCTTGCAAATGGGATATGAACGTGGCCTCCTGCCGCGCGCAATCCCGGTCGAATTCGTCGAATGATCGCGTGCCGGATGGAGAGAGATGAAGATCGAGGGGACACATACGCTCAAGGCGCCACGAGACGTCGTATGGCGACTATTGTTGGATCCGCAAGTGATCGCCCGCTGTGTGCCCGGCTGCCAGCAGCTCGAATCCGAAGGGGAAAATCGTTACAAGGCCGTGCTCAATGTGGGCGTGGCGTCCGTTCGAGGGGTCTACACCGGGACATTTCAGGTGAAGGATCTGGCTCTCCCAACCCGTTACGTGATCGTCTTCGAGGGAAGAGGGCCTCAAGGATTTGCGAAGGGAATGGGGGCGCTCACCCTTGAAGAACACGACGTGGAGACGGTCATTCACTATTCCGGGGACGTGCAGGTGGGCGGTCCGATCGCCGGCGTCGGTCAGCGCTTGTTGCAGGGGACGGCTCGCATACTCGCCGGACAGTTCTTCGCAGCATTGGAAGCTGAGGTCGCCGCGCTCCAGAAAGCAGAGGCGACGGGAGCCCCCGTTACCCCTCCCCGACATGGGCTCCTGCGAACATTTCTGCGATACCTGTGGCAGCGCATACGGATGCTCTTTCGGCGAGGGTGACGACAGAGCGCGCGCCCTCAGATCGTCGGGGACCCCGGCGATATGGAAACGCGTTGACAGCGCGTGTTGCCTTCACTATATTGCGCGGCGTGATGTCGGGCAGTCTGGGATGTCCGGCGGACGAATTTGCCAAGGAGGACAGGATATGCGAATCCTCCGAAGGATATCGTTCCTCTCAACGGACCTTGGACGACGAATGGCGATCACCCATCTGACGATCGGGCTCTTATTGCTGGCCTTTCCCCTCCCACGCGTGGCCCAAGTGCCTCTGCAACGGATCGTGGGGACGGGCGAACTCCCCCCGCCGGGACCATATGAGTATCGCTTGAGCACGATGAACAACAACGGCATGGATATCCGGCAGGGTCCTTTCGGCACCAAGGCTTTCTATCGGACGAAATGGCTTGGACCCGTGTTGCGTGAGCATCAGATAAATGCAGCGAAGGATGTCGCCTTCGCCGTCGCCGAAGAGTCGGGCACGCTGCGCGGAGCGATCTTCCTTCGCGAGGCGATAACCCGCAAGTTACGGCGGATCGTTCAGATTGGGGATCGCACGCCGGAAGGCGAGGTCTTCACGCGTCTTATAGAGTTCTCCCTCAACGATGGACGGCAAATACTCTTTGCGGCAGAGACTTCGGGACCACCGCCCGAGGAGGGATATCCGAGTGCCGGGCTGTTCTTGGCTGAGAGGGGGACGATCGCCACGGTGCTCAAGACGGGAACGACGACCTCGGTCGGAACGATCCTCAGCTTCTCGAATCCGCGACTGACGAGCGACGGCCAGGCGTACTTCACGGCGTTGGTACGCACGGCGCAAGGGGCCATCGAAGCGGCGATCTTCCGCTCTGCAGAGGGAACGCATGAGGTGCTTGTGCGGAAAGGCGATCTGAACAACGTGGGGGGGACCATCGTCACGCTCGCTCTTCAGGCTGTGAACCCACAAGGGGATGCGATCGCCTTCTTGGATCATGCAGAGCGGGCGCTCTACGTGAAGACTGGCGCTTCGGCGATTCGCGTCGTGAAGATCGGCGATGTGGCGCCAAACACTTCGGGGGGAACGTTCGTGGACATCCTCCCACCTGTCAACACGATCTTCCCCGCTGTGCCTTTCCTCGTCTCCCCGAATTCGCTCGCTCCAGGCGGCGATCTCGTTTTCATTGGCGCATTTCGTCGGCCGAATCAGCAGAATCCGACCCTCGCGCTCTATCGTTTCACGGTCGGAAGCGGTCTTCAGGAGATCATCCGCACGGGACAGAACGTCGGTGGCTTCAACGTGCAGTTTCTCACAGCGCCGACACTCGGCGACGGCGGGGTGATCTACTGCGGTGCGGCTTCGCGAGCCATCCTCGGCGGAGGGATTCTCCGCTTCGCGGGAAGCCAGCGACAGTCGCAAGAGTTTCCCGGAGCCTCTCAGACGGAGGAGAACTTGCCGCCTTACGCGATCAACCGCCAAGGTCAGGCCGTGTATGACCACATCGCCATCGCCCTGAACGCGAACTTCATGGTGCCGAGTGGTTTCTTCGACAAACCTGCCTTCGGACTGAACATCTCGCTTCGGCTTCATACGGGATCGGCGTCTTCGGAAACGCTCCTTGGCCCGGTCGAGTCTGCCCCTTCCGATAGTCCCTTCCTTGGCTTCTCGAATCTCATCGCCAGCCGAAACGGCGATCTATTCTTCATCGGGAACGTGGGCGGAGGCCGACACCTCTTCCGAGTTCGAGAGGGAGCCATTGAGCTTGTGGTCTATCAGGGTCAGGTGATCGAAGGCATGAAGATTCGTTCTGTCACCGAAGCGGCGGTCAATGATGCGGGAGTGATCGCCATCCAGGTGGAGATCGAGGACGGATCGGCGCTTTTCGTCCACCAAGGGGGATCGTTCCAAAAGGTGGTGGCTTCTGGGGACGCCGTCCTCGGTCGGCTTGTGGTTGACATCTTCGACATCAGCTTGAACGAGGCGGGTCAAATCGCGTTCGTTGTGAACCTCGCCGAGAGTACGGGCGCGAACGTGCGGAATCTCGTGCTGGTGGCTCGACCGACGACCGGAAGATACAGCATTGATCCTTCTCGGACCATTGATGTGACCTCGCTCCCTCGCATTCGGAATACGGAGGCCATCTTCGTCATGGATGTGGCGCTTGCCGATGATGGGAGACTCGCCCTCGCCGCGCGCGCACCGCGCGAGGAGGGGGTTGTCCTCGCGACGCCTCGACAGACGGGGTATACCTTCCAGAAGATCGCCGAGAGCGGCGGTGCGACGCCCATTGGGGGAACTTTCCGCCGCGGTTCGGAATTGCAGATCGGGGCGTTCGCGCCGGAGGTCTTCTCCTCCCTTCAGATCAATCCTCAAGGGGCTGTCAGCTTCATCGGAGTGGTGAGTCAACCAAGCGGGAGCGAAGTGCGTGCGCTCTTCTTGTACTCAGGCGGATCGCTCGTGAAAGTGGTGGCCGACGGTGATCCGACGCCCGAGAGTGTGCCGATCAAGCTTCCGCCAGTTCACAGCATGGCTCCGACGGGGGAGATCGTCTTCTTGAGTCCCGAGCTCGATGAGCCGAATCTCTATCTCTGGAAGCAGGGGACGCTCCAACGGCTCATCGCCGCTCGGCAGCTTGGGCCGGAAGGAGAGCGGCTGACGCCTATCCCGCTGCTTCTGGCGATCGGAGGGCGTGTCGTCTTCGTGGGGGCGGTTCTCAAAGCGGACTCGCGGTTGGTGATTTATCGGCTCGCCCTGAACTGAACCATCCGCCCTTTCGGCTCATAGGAGACGTTTGGTCTGGGTCCAGAGGCTCCCGAGCCAGTCAGCGAACGTATGCGCGGCTGAACCCCACCAGAGGCCGAAGAAGAGAGCGAGCCAATATCGGCGTTCCACAGACAGAAGCCATCGCTTCAGCAAAGCCAGGGCCTGACGCGCGCTTTCGCTTCCGGACTGCTCTTGAAGCGCGTGCCAAAGGAGGATTCCCACTGCGCCGAGAAGGGCGAGTATGATCAAGAGATACACGGTGCGAATGAATGTGCCGAGTAAGAGTCCATGCGAGAGCTGCGAGCGATGGCGGACGAGTACTTGATACGGCCACCAGAGGAAACGAAATGGGCCCCAGCGGGCGTAGGGCTTACTCCGAATGTCCAGATCGGGATTGAACAGGAAGCCGGAGAAGAGCATCGCGAGCGTCACCAACCAGGCCAGATCGCGACTTCCCGTGAGCGCCTGCGTGAGCAGAAACGTCGGCGGAGCGAGCGCCAGTGTGATCGCGTCATGAGTCCTTGCCCGAGGCACCGGTTCCTCTCCTTGTCTTTCTCAGTGTACGAGGAGGGGCGAGCGGAAAGCCAGCCGCCACCGGGTTTCTTCCCTTGAGGGCGAAGTGCTATAATGACGGCTTCAGTTTTTGGCCTCAGCTCCCGAGCGAAGCGAAGTTGACTTCGCCTGGGGCGATATAGGGCACACGCGATGCTCATGGCGAAAACGAGGGGGGGATGAAGTCCTATGGTGCGCTTCACGACGCTCGATTGGGTATGGGTTCTGGTGTACTTGCTGTTGATGGTAGGATGCGGCGCGCTCTTTTATCGCTTGGGCAAGCGCTCGGAGGCGGATTTCTTCCTGGCCGGGCGAGGCCTGCCGTGGTGGCTGCCGGCCACCTCAGTCTATGCGACGCATACGGCCACGGACACCCCGATGTGGGTCACCGGCATCGTCTACCAGCACGGCTTGCGCGGCCTCTGGTACACATTCTTTTCCGCCTGGTGCGCCATCAGCGCCTTCGTCAGCGCACGCATCTTCCGCCGCTCGCTTGCCTATAGTCAAGCCGAATGGCAGAGCTTACGCTTCAGTGGGCTGGGCAGCGAACTCCTGCGCGGATGGATCGCCGGTTGGATGGTCTTCATGAACATGTTCATCCTCGGTTGGGTCGGCATCGCGATGGGGAAGCTCTGTCACCTGATCTTCGGCTGGCCGGATTGGGTCGGCCTGGTGCTGTTTTCGACCGTCTGCGCCGTCTACGTCCTGGCGGCCGGATACTGGGGAGTCGTCATGGCCGATTTCCAGCAGGGCATCATCGCCTTCATCGCGATTCTGATCGTCTCCTTCTGGGGGATCTTCGAGGCTGGGGGGCCACAGGGGATCCTCTCGAAGCTTCGGGCAATGGGCGAAGGGTGGCGCACCGATCCCTTCGCGTTCACGGGCCTATTCTCGGGCGATTTTCCCATCGCGTGGTTCGCGACGATGCTGGTGATCGCCATCATCGGGGGGTTCGGCATGGGCACGGCCATTGATTGGTATGTTGAGGCGCAACGGATTCAATCGGCTCGAACCGTTCGCGATGCGGCATACTCAATTTGGTGGGGGACGATGCTTGTGCTCACGCGGAATGCGCTCTGGGCTGTCGCCATTTTGGGCTTCTACGTCCTTTATCCGAACATCCCCGATCGCGCCCAATACGAACTGGGGTGGTACCGCTTGGGGTTGGAATTCCTTCCCGGGGGGATGCTGGGCTTTTTCTTCGCGGCGATCGTCGCTATTCATCTCTCGACGATCGCCTCGCACTTGAACCTGGGTGCCGTGTATGCGACGCGCGACCTCTATCACCACTATATCCGGCCGCAGGCCTCCGAACGCGAACTCGTTTGGGTGGGACGGATCTCGACGCTTCTGGTACTCATCGGCTCGTTCTTCTATGGCCTGATGATGAAGGAAATCACGAAATGGCTCATCTTCGCCCTTTGGATTATGGCCGCGGGCGTCTGGCTGCCTAACATCTTGCAGGTCGTCTGGTGGCGCTTTAACGCGTGGGGGTATTTGATCTCGTGGATCGCGAATCTGGGTCTGAGCTGGCTCATCGTCTGGGTCCTGCCGGCTTTCGGCGTGTTCCCGAACCTGCCTGATTATTTGCAATTCTGGATCCTGATGGGATTGGGAGCACTCGTCTATGTGCCGGTGACGTATCTGACGCCGCCCGAGGACATGCGACAACTCGTGCGCTACTACGTCATGTCGCGCCCCATCGGCTGGTGGGGGCCTGTGCGCGCGGAGGCCGAGCGCTTGGGCTTGATCCCCCCGCGCAACGTGACGCGCCATTCGCTGCTTAAGCGCGAGTGGTCGGCCGAAGAAGCCGAGGAGTGGACGCGCGAGGATTGGCTGACCATCCTCATCTCTCCGCTCGCGTACATAGCCCTGATGCTCGGCGTCGCACTCGTGCTCCTTCAGACGAAGGGTGGCGTGTTGGTCTTCATCGTGGGCATCCTGCTGACAGCGATCATGCACTGGATCATTGACCCGAAGCTCAAGGCCGTCTCGGCGGAGTATGAGAAGAAGCAAAAGGCTTACCTGGAGCACCTGGATAAGATCCTGCGCTGGGAGGAGGTGCGATGAACGAGGGGCTTTCGGTGCTGATCGGTCTCTCCATCGCCTACGTGGCCTCGTCTCTGGGAATGCTCTTCGCTTATATCTCTTATCGCCGACGACAACGCGAACGCGCCCGGGCGAGGAAGGAGGGAGATCATGCCTGAAGGGGTGCTCCTTTTGGAGCTGGCGCGACCGCAGAGCGTGTTCTGGGGGATCGTGGTGCCGGCTTTGATCTTCCTCATCTCGTTTCTCGTGGCCTATGCTCTCTACCGGAAGTTCGCTCCGAAGTAGCCGAGAGAGGCGCTTGGCGCTCATTTGCAGACCATGATATGATTAAAAATCCCGACGAGGGAACCTCGTCCGAGAAGACCTCGAACCAGGGGATGGACTGATGTCGGGACATTCGAAGTGGCACCAAATCAAACATAAGAAGCTCGCCGCCGACGCCAAGCGGGGGAAGCTCTTCAGCAAGCTGATCCGTGAGATCAGCGTCGCGGCCCGGCTGGGTGGCGGGGATCCGGAGGCGAATCCACGCTTGCGGAAGGCGATCGCCGAAGCGAAGGCCAATAATATGCCGCAGGAGACCATCCAACGGGCCATTGATCGCGGCACGGGGAAGATCGCCGGCGAACAATACGAGGAGGCGATTTATGAGGGATATGGCCCCGGCGGCGTCGCCGTCCTGGTCGAAGCGCTCACGAGTAACCGGAATCGGACCGTCTCCGAGTTGCGGCATATCTTCTCCCGATATGGTGGGAACTTGGGCGAGAGCGGCTGCGTCGCCTGGATGTTCCAGAAGAAGGGCTATATCGCCGTCGAGAAAGGCATCCTCTCCGAGGACGCGATCTTCGATCTCGCGCTGGAGGCGGGGGCCGAAGACGTGCGCGTAGATGATGAGGGGAATTACGAGATCCTCACCGCGCCGGAGGATTTCGACCGCGTCCTGGAGCAGGTCAAGCAAGCGGGGATTCAGCCGCTCACAGCTCAGATCACGATGATCCCACAATCCTCCGTGCGCTTGGAGGGAAAGGACGCCGCCCTGATGCTGAAGCTCATGGACGCGCTCGAAGAGCACGATGATGTGCAGCGCGTCTCGGCGAACTTTGACATCCCGGCCGAGGAGATGGCGCGGGCCGCGCTCTCCTGATCCGCGATCCCTTCCTTGCCGCGCTCGTGCGGAGACGCGCGTTCCTTCGCTCGCCGTGTCGCCCTCCTGACTCCCCCGATCAGGCCGCGCGTTCGCTCACTTCAAGCGCGCCGCCACGACCTCCCAGTTGATGTTTTGGACGAACGCCTCGATGTAGTCCGCCTTCCTCAGCCCATAATCGAGCATATAGGCGTGCTCGAAGACATCCATGATGAGAAGCGGTGTGCATCCGGCCAGATGGCCAAGATCATGCTCGTTGATCCACACGTTGAAGAGCCGACCGGAGACCGGATCGTGATAGAGCACGACCCATCCGATCCCGCGCATGGTCCCAGCCGCTTTGAAATCGTCTCGCCACGCTTCGAACGATCCGTATTGCTCGCGAATCAATCGCGCCAGGGGAGCATTCGCCTCAAGCGGCTCCGGCGTTCGGGTCAAGTTATCGAAATACAACTCATGAAGCCGCATGCCGTTAAATTCCCAGCCGAAGCGCCGCTTCAATTCCGCATATTCGAGTGTCCCCGCCTTTCCGGTTTTCTCCAGCTCACGGAGCGCCTCAACCAGCTTGTTCGTGTTGATCACGTAGCCTTGATACAAGGCGAAATGATTCCTCAAGAGTTGATCGCTGAACCCATCCATGCCCAACAGGTGTTCGTAGTTCTTCGCCGCGTATGCCATTGCGCGATTTCCTCCCTCATCGAGAATTGATGAAACTCTCAGTTTACCCTCCGAACGAGGAGATCGGCAATGCGCAGAGGCATTGTGGGGGGTGCTCTTCAGGCGGATCGGTGATCACCGGCGGGGCTGACCGACGTACGGTCCCCTCTCTCGCATTCTCATCGCGATTCCCCAACACGCTTGACAGACAGTCACGGAGAACAGTGCGAAGGGGATATGATGGGTCGTCTCATCCCTTTACAGATTTCGGATAGATCGGCCTGCAACCCGATACTCCATCGGATCGCTGAGAGGTTCTCGTTGGGAAGTTCCGGATCGCGTGGTGTGAGAGTATGCGATAAGCGGTCTCACGATCGCGGAGGATATCCTCCGCGCTCAGATGTCGCCACGCGCGTGCCTGAAGGGCAAGGGTTCTTACTGTCGCGCGAGCCGCCTTTTGACCGACGCGACCTTGCTGCGCATCGTCGCGCTCTTGTCCCGACGATCGTCAATGATGATCGTCGTGATGACGCGTTGTGCGCCGTGACGAAAGACCGCGTCGTGCATCTTGCGGGCGAGCGAGAAGATGTCTTTGAGTTCCCCCTCAAACAGCGTCCCCATGGGGGAGATCTCATAGGAGACCCCGGCTTTCTCCAGCACGCGAACGGCCGCGGCGATATGATCGCCGAGACTCGGCGTCCCGGTCCCGACGGGAACGACGCTGACTTCGACAAGCGCCATAATACTCCTCCTAGGTCGCGCTCTCCCGACGCGAGCGTTTCGGGCGAGGAAGGGGCCGCTCGGCTTTGGGCCTGGGGAGCGTCACCGTGAGCACGCCCTCGCTCAAACGGGCTCTCGCGCGCGTTGGATCCACGGGTTGCGGGAGCCACACTTCGCGGAAGATGGGTCCATAGCGGAATTCATCGCTGTGGATGCGCACGTCTTCGGCGACGCTCTCGAGGCGCGCTTCTCCGAGAAGGAGGACGCGCTCGGCCTCGGTCAAGAGGCACACGTCTGCGGCTCGTACTCCGGGGAGTCGGAATTTCAAGACGAATTCGTGCGGATGCTCCTCCAAGCGCAGCTCTGGCTTCCAGACCAGTTGGCCCTCGGCCATCAGCCAATCGTCCAATTCATGTCCCGGCGCGTATCCGCGCCGTGCAGCCAACTCGTATGCCCGCTCGGCGATTCGAGCCCGAATCCGATCGGCCTCCTGGCGGATGGGTGACGAATACGGATGAACGCGAACGACAGCCATTTCGATCTCCTCCCTGTACACAATTTTAGGCCACAAGGAGAAAATGAAGCAACGGTGGAGACTTTCGACTGACGCTCAAAGTGACGTTGACCGAGGTTTGAAGGACAGTGTATACTCTTCCCCTAAAGGAGGTGGATGTGCGAGCGAAAGGTTCCTCGAGGATGGACACGATCGTGCTGATCTTTTCTTTGTGGGCGGCGCTGCGTCGTTCGCTTTCCCGGAACAGCGGCCGGGGCGCCGGCCGCGCCATGGGCCTCCGACGCGCCCGATATTGCGGTGAGCGGCCAAATGGGTCCCGAACATCGGGAAGGGCGCGCGCGTCCGCCTCACGAGCGATGAGCCCGGCGGATTCAAACCCACTGCGCGGCTCCAGCGGACGTGCCAAGCAGCCGGCGAAGGAGCGCGGATGGGGGGCATCACTCTTGAACATGGCGTTCCGGAGCGCGAACATTCCAGCTCCGGATCTGGCCCTGAAGGGACGGGCCTCAAAGATAAGATAAGGAGGGCAATGCCTATGGCGCTCGTTCGATGGAGACCATTCCGCGAATGGGAGATGTTTCGACGAGAGATCGATCGTCTCTTCGACGAGATCTTCGAGCGGGAATTCCCGGCTCCACGCCGGGCGCGAGAGATCACGCGCGTCTTCGCGCCCGCCGTGGATATGTACGAGAAGGACGATGAGATCGTGCTCAAGGCCGAATTGCCGGGGATGAATCGAGAGGACATCAACATCGAGCTGACCGAGGACGCGCTCACGCTCTCCGGCGAGATCAAGCGCGAGGAGGAAGTGAAGGAGGCCGACTACTACTGCGCTGAGCGGATGTACGGCCGATTCTCGCGCACAATCGACCTGCCTGTGAAGGTGAACATCGAGAAGGCGGAAGCGACGTATAAGGACGGGATCCTAGAGATTCGATTGCCCAAGGCCGAGGAGGCCAAGCGTAAGGAGCTCAGGCTGAAGGTGAAGTGAGCGCAGCGCGGCGGGGGGGGAAAGACACTCCCCCGCCGGACTTTTCGAGCGTGCTCGCTTCATTCGTACGCACCCTAGGAAAGCGCCAGACATCCGTGAGGGGGAGGAATCTGCGAATGGCGAAGCGCTGTGCTCTCATCATCGTGATGGGACTCTTCGCTTGGATGAGTGCGATCTCCCTGCGCGTTTATTCTGATGAGCCACAGGGGCAGAAGGAATCCGTGGAATCCGCACTTCGCCAAGCGCGGCGACTTGCGGACGAGTTGTTAGAGAAAGTTCGAGGGCTCCTCATGGCGGAACTGGAGAAGGGCGGATACGAGGGCGCCGTGCGCGTCTGCTCGGAGATCGCGCAAGAGATCCCGCGTGAGATCGAGGCGCGAACGGGCGCTTCGATCCGGCGCGTGAGCCTGCGGTATCGCAATCCGAAGGACATTCCCGATGAGTACGAGCGACGCAAGCTCGAAGAGTTCGAGCAGCAACATCGCGTGCGAGCGCTCGCGGATGAATCCTTTGACATCGTGTACGAAGATAGCCGACGGTATCTCCGCTACATGAGGCCAATCCTCGTCGGTCCGATGTGCATCACCTGTCACGGACCAAAGGAGATGATCCCCTTCTCGGTGCGCGCGGTCCTGGCTGAGAAATATCCCGAGGACCGAGCGACCGGGTATCGCTCCGGCGATCTGCGGGGGGCGGTGAGCATCAAAATCCCCATCGGTCCGGAGAAGTGAGCAGCCATGGTCACGAAAGACATCACGATCGAGGAACTGGTCTCCCGGTATCCGGAGTCGGTTCGGTTCCTCCTGCAGAGGGGGATTCGATGCCTGGAATGCGGCGAACCGGCATGGGGGACGCTGGAGGAGAACGCACAGGAGAAGGGATATGACGCGGCAGCCCTCGAACGGCTCGTTCGGGAGCTGAACGAGTGGCTCGGCGCGAAGGGATGAGGCTGATTGCCGGTCAGGGGCGAAAGCGGTAAGATAAACAGGCCATGGTGGAGTTGCCGCTTTCGCCGAATGCCCGTCGCGTTCTGGAAGCTCGTTATCTGCGGCGAGATGCTGAGCGTCATCTCATAGAGACCCCTGAGGAACTCTTCGCGCGTGTGGCGCGAGCGATCGCCGAGGCGGAGCTTTTGTTAGGAACGGCCGAGCGCGCCCGACGATGGGAGGAGACTTTTCATGAGCTGCTCACCTCGCGCGATTTCCTACCCAATAGCCCGACGTTGATGAACGCCGGCACGCCCCTTGGACAATTGAGCGCCTGTTTCGTGCTTCCGGTCGGAGATACGATGGAAGAGATCTTCGAGGCTGTGAAGCAGATGGCGCTCGTGCAGCGTACGGGCGGGGGCACGGGTTTCTCCTTCTCCCGCTTGCGCCCGAAGGGAGACGTCGTGGCTTCGACGGGTGGAGAGGCCTCAGGGCCGGTCTCCTTCATGAAGATCTTCGACAGCGCGACCGAGCACATCAAGCAAGGGGGGAAACGGCGCGGGGCGAACATGGGTGTCTTGCGCGTGGACCATCCGGACATCTTAGAGTTCATCGCGGCCAAGCGGGATGAACGAGCACTTCAGAACTTCAACATCTCCGTCGCCGTGACCGATGCGTTCATGGATGCGGCTCACCGCGGCGACGACTACGAACTGATCAATCCACGAACCGGGCGCGCTGTCGGCCGATTGAACGCTCGGCGCGTCTTCGAGGAGATCGCACGCGCGGCGTGGCAGACGGGCGATCCCGGACTGCTCTTCCTCGACGCCATCAACCGCGCGAATCCGACGCCGCAGCTCGGCCCCATTGAGGCGACGAACCCGTGCGGGGAGATCCCCTTGCTCCCTTACGAATCATGCAACCTGGGCTCGATCAACTTGAAGCACATGCTGCGCGAGCGCGGGGGACGAACGGAGGTGGATTGGGAGAAGCTGCGCGAGACCGTTCGAAAGGCTGTGCGCTTTCTCGATGACGTCATCGAGGTGAACCGATATCCGATCCCGGAGATCGAGCGCGTGACGCGTGGGAATCGGAAGATCGGCCTTGGCGTGATGGGGTTCGCCGAGATGCTCATTCGGCTTGGCCTCTCCTATGATTCGGACGATGCCGTGGACCTGGCCGAACGGGTGATGCGGGTGATCGCCGAAGAAGCGCTCGCGACGTCAACCGAGCTGGCCAAGGAGCGCGGCGTCTTCCCGAACTGGAAGGGGAGCGTGCACGAAGCGCGCAATCGGCGAGTGCGTAATGCCGCGCTCACGGCCATCGCCCCGACAGGGACGATCAGCATCATCGCCGATACGAGCGCGAGCATCGAGCCGCTCTTCGCTCTGGCCTATCGGCGCACGCATGTGCTCGGTGGGCAAACGCTCTATGAGGTGAATCCGCTCTTCCTCGAATACTTGGAGCGCTATGGGCTCAAAGCGGACGAGGTGCTGGAGGCCGTTCTCGCGCAAGGACGATTGCGCGACATCGCCCAGGTCCCCGAGGAGCTGAAACGGCTCTTTGTGACGGCTCTGGAGATCTCCCCTGACCGCCATCTCCAGATCCAAGCGGCTTTCCAGCGCGCCGTGGACAATTCGGTCTCCAAGACGATCAACATGCCCGAGGATGCGACGGTCGAGGATGTCGCGCGGGCCTACTGGCGCGCGTGGGAGTTAGGATTGAAAGGGATCACGATTTACCGCTACGGCAGCAAATCGGCGCAGGTATTGGAGCTTGGCCTTGATGAGGAAGCGCATCACTATGACCACGCCTCCCGATGCGATCCTGAAGAGTGTCGCGTCTGAGCGCGCGAGGAGCGCGCCCATGGTGCTCACGCCCATTGGCATCGTACGGAGTCCGATCGCCGATCGGCACGCGATGCCGACGTTCGGCGTCCCCGCTCGGGTCGAGATCTTCCCAGAGTTCGCCGAGGGGCTGCGGCATCTGGAAAAGCACACGCACGTATGGATTCTGGCGTGGTTGCATGAAGCCGATCGCACGCGGCTGCTGGTGACGCCGCGCGGCGTGAGTGACAAAAGCGAAGTGGGCTTGCACGGGGTCTTCGCCGTGCGCTCGCCCACGCGTCCGAATCCCATCGCCATGACGGCTGCGCGAATCGAGCGGATCGAGGGAACATGCCTATACCTGGATCGGTTGGATCTCGTAGATGGCACGCCCGTTGTGGACGTGAAGCCGTATTTTCGCAGCCGCGACGCGATCTACGCGGCGCGCAACGAGCAGATCGGGCGGCCGGCCAACCGTCAGGCGCTCCTGGAATCGCTGCTCCTTCAGGCGGAGAATTTCCACGGCGAGCGGTGCGGCGGACTGGTCTTCGGCGCGCGCCTTGTCGAACACTTCCGCTCGACCTTCCTCGATTTCGCCGAAGCCTGGGGGACGCAGGTGATCCTCCCGGAGGATGCCGGTTGCGTGATCGATGCCGTAATGGTGCTTGTCGGGGCGACGCCCGGTCGAGGGACGCTTGGATTTCACGGCGCGCCCTTCGTTCGCTTCATTCGCAATGACCGCGTCTACAACTACGTGCTGCTGGAGCCGGGACGGCGATGGCCGAGCTGGACGGCGCTCTTAGCCGATGAGGTCCTCGCGCTTCCGGAAGAGGAGCTGTTCCGTGCCAGCTCAACGCTCATACGAGTGAAGTGAGGTTCATCTGGTTCCTTCAATCTCTCGAACCTTCAAATAGAGCAGGAAGGCGAGGAAGAGGATGAACAGCAGCGACACGGCGAGTCCCTTGCGCCGATAGTTCAACTCCGCGAGGGCACGCTCCCCAGCGTGATACCCACGCTGGGCGACCTCCAGGCCCGGGCGGATGACGTTCTCCAACTCCTTCACTGAGAAGGCATGGATGAGCACGCGCGCATGCGTGAGCGCGTCGCGCGCTTCGTTCAGTTCGAACTTCGCCCGGCTCACCTCCATGCCCGCCCGTTCGGCACGGTCCAAGATCGCCTGGGCACGCTCCAGATTGCGCGAGAGCTCGTCCAACATGGCGCGCATGCGCTCGGCCGCCTGATACCCCACATCTCCCGGCGGATGGCAGGAGAGGCACACGGATTTCTCTCCCGTCCCAATCATTTCGTCCGTGGGAGAGGGGACATCGTGATTCCCGTGGCAGTACACGCATTCGGCCAATCGCATGACATCGAAAGCCGCCTTATGCGGGCTCGCTTGAAAGAGCGTGGACTGCCGCACATGACATTGCCCGCAGACATGCGCGACCGAGGCGACGCCGGGCGGCACCGCTCCGTGATTCCCATGACAATCGTTGCAGGTCGGCGCCGAGAGGTCCTGCCGCTCGTAGAGCGCACGCGCGTGGACGCTCCGCTTGTACCGCTCGTACTGGTCGGAGGGGATTCGATATCCCTTCATGTACGCGACATCAGCATGACAGCGCGCGCACGTCTCGGCCACGCGGAGGGAGTAGACGGGAGAGAGCGGGTGGTGGGCGGGGCGAATCCCATGCGCCCCGTGACAGCTCGTGCAGGTCGCCACGCGCGTATCTCCGGCTCGAAGCCGCTTCCCGTGAACGCTCGTGAAGTACTCCCGCTCTTGATCTACGCGCAGGGCGGGATTGTATCGTTTCATGAATTCGGCATCACTGTGGCAGCGGCCACAGAGCGCTGGGATCGCGCGCGGTGACGGCCGTGCGAGGAACCCCTTCTTCGGGTCCATAGACTCCAGAGGGTCATCGCGCGAAGGATCCCCGCCGTGACAATCGGCGCAGGAAAACCCGCGCGCTCGGTGGATATCCTCTCGCATCGCCTCGACGGGAGCCGCGAGCGATCCTTCCAAAGCCGCGTGACATTCGACGCAGGAATCCTTCTTCTGCTCGGCGCGCGTCCAATCAGCGCCGGATCCAACAAGCGTGGCGATCGTCAGGATCAAGACAGCCCATCGCGCGCGCGCCATCGCCAACCTCCCTTCAGGTGAGATATCCCCACACGGTCATGACCGCGATATAAAGGACGAAGAAGACGCCCACGCCAGTGAAGAGCCGGCTTCGCCGACGAGAAGTCGGCTTGTCCAGGAAGGGGACGAGCATCCAGAAGATCCCTCCCAGCAAAAAGATCGTGACACCGAGCACTTCTCCCTCCACGATCCCGACCTTTGCCGGAAGGAGCCGCAGCGTCTGGAACATGAAGAGGAAGTACCACTCGGGCTTGATCCCCGCCGGTGCGGGTGCGAAGGGATCGGCCTTCTCCCCCAATCCCCAAGGGAAGAGCGCCGCCAGAGCCGCCAGCGCGCCGATGGCTAAGATCCATCCGATGAGATCCCGCAGCAAGAAATTGGGGAAGAACGGCATCCTCTTCAAGCTCGTCCCCTCCAGGCTCGGCGGAACGCTCATCCCATGCTTCTGCACGAGGATGAGATGGAGCGCCAGCACGATCGTCATCATGCCCGGCAAGATAGCGACGTGGAAGCCGAAAAAGCGCGTGAGCGTCGCCCCGGTCACCTCTTCCCCACCGCGCAGAAATCGCAAGAGGAACCGCCCGATGAGCGGGACGTCTCCTGCGATATCCGTCCCCACCTTCGTCGCGAAAAAGGCGAGCTTATTCCACGGGAGCAAGTAGCCGCTGAAGCCGAAAGCGAGCACAAGAAGGAGGAGGAGCGCGCCGCTCACCCATGTGAGTTCGCGCGGTGGTCGATAGGCCTTCATGAAATAAGCACTGAACATGTGCACGAAGAGCGTCGCGATCATCAGATTCGCCGACCAACTGTGGATCGAACGGACCAACCAGCCGAATTCGACCTCCGTCATGATGAACTGCACGCTCTCGAATGCCGCCTCCGCACTCGGCCGATAGTAGAGCAACAGGAGGGCTCCCGTGACAACCTGTACGACGAAGAGGAACAGCGTCATACCGCCGAAGTAGTACCAGATCGTATGGCGATGGATCGGGACCTCCTTCCGGCGGAGGAATTCGCGCACGGCCTCCGTTCCCAAGCGCTCATCCAGCCAAGCTCGCCATGCTTCGACTCGCAATTCGACCCTCATAACGTCAGCTCTCTCCCCCTTGAGCACGAGGGGTGGATCCTCCAGTCACGCTGGCGAGATCACGCCTTAGAGACGACGATCTCCTCTCCGCGAATATTGACGACGTACTCCTCTAAGGGGCGCGGGGGCGGGCCGGCGATGTTCTTCCCGCTTAAGCTGTACTGGCCATTATGGCACGCGCACCAGATCAGCTGCATGTCCGGCCGATACTGCACGATGCAATCCAGGTGCGTGCAGACGGCTGAGAAGGCCTTGTACTCCCCCGTCGGCGTGCGCACCAGAAGGCCAGGCTTGTTCCCGAACTTGAAGATCTTCCCCGAATTCGGCGGCAGTTCGTTCACGCGCCCAGCGACGACGCTCGTCTGCGTCGCCTCGATGACCTCAGGCGGGATCATGAACTTGAGGATCGGATAGAAGATGGCCACCAGCGTCGCCCCCACGCTCGTCCCCAAGAGGAGATTCAAGAGTCTCCGACGCTGCTCGCTCCACAATGGCATATGGTGCCTCCCTTCCTCCCCAGCGCCTCAGCGTAAGGACACGCGCGTCACGGAGAAGTCCGGGCCAATGATAAACAGCACCGTCCCCTGACCCATCCCCATCCCCGGCCCCCTGCCGGTCCCCTCTCCCGTCACGTAGACCACCCATGACCGCATCGGACGCGAATGGACAACGGGAGCGGACACAGCGAGCGAGCCAAGATCAAGACGCGCGCGTACGACGGGCGAAGTCTCGCGATCCTCAAGGGCGAGAAACGATGAGCGTGCGAACATCCAGGGCCCTGGCATCCCAACTGGACCAACAGCACTGGTGGTCACAAAGATCAACCCCTCCGAGCTGAGTACAGGATCAGAGGCGAACGGCGCATCGAACTCATAAGCCCATTTGAGCGTTCCCCCTCGAACGGCCAAAAGTCGAGCGTTCCGCAAGGCCATCTGGGAATCCAGCGGCGGACCGAACTCCATCGTCTCGGACATGGTGAGATAGACCGTGCCATCCGCGCCTACAACCGGACGAGAGGCGACGAGGTCTTCATCCTCAAGGACATATCGCCACAGAACGCGAAACGTCGTTGGGTCCAAAGCGAAAAGCACTGTGCGCCCGAATGCGGGGCCCATCCACTGCTGGTGCTGTGCCGGAGAAGCCACGACGTAGATCCTCCCATCAGGTCCCGTGGCGACGGTCTCCTTCCCCATTACGGGACGCCCCATCATCTCCTGCGCCAAAGCGGCTTGTGGGAGCATCCCGCCCAATATCCCCATAAGCAGCATGGGCAAAAAACGAAACGCGCTTTGTCTCGCAACAAGACGCATAGTCTCCCTCCTCAAAGGGGAACGCATGCGTGACGGGGCTCACGCTGCATCCTCCCCAATATGAAGCCTCTGAAGGAACGACTCACCGAACCCATCGAGAGAACAACTCCTTCTTCTCGGAGAGAAACTCAATGCGCGTCTCGGTCTCCGGACGCTCGTGCGGTGAGTAGAGGTAGATGAGCGCCGCCGTGAGGGTGAGGTTCTCATCGACCGAGATGGGCAGCAGGAACTCCTCCACGCGCTCTTCGGCCGGCGCCAATCGCGTATCGCGGGCGATCGCTCGCGCCTCGGTGAAGAGGAGGCTATCTCGACGAATCGCCGCACCTCGTTTGTCCAACACGACGCGCTGATAGATGCGCTCCTGCTGAACGCGTCGCCCGCTTTCGGTCACGACCTCGACGCGCAAGATCACTTTTCGCATCGGACTGCCGGAGGGCACGGCATGGCCAGCACCGACGTTTCGGAGTCGAATCTTCACGCGCAATCCGCGCGGCGTGCGGTGCGCCTCCATGATCCGCATCTCCAGTGCGCGCACGAGTTGATCGCGAGCATGTCCCCCGGGCATCGCGTGGAGATTCACAAAGGCGCCGCGCACCCGTTTCACCTTTGGATCCACGATGTTGGCCAGGACCTGGGGCATGTGACAGTGCTGACACTCCTTATCCCCCCCGCGCTGCCGATACTGCTCCCACTCCGAATAGGTCGAGAGGATGGGCACACCGTGCGCGTTTCGATACTCGTGACATCCCGCACACTGGAACGAGCTGAGGTGGAATTCGGAGAAGGCCACGCGATGTCCGGTCGAAGCGGCATCGCGAATGGGCCGTATTTGGTCGCCCCAACATCAAGCAGGAACGGGTGCTCGCGCCGCTCCAAGTCCGTCCCGGTCAAGGAATGGCAGAAATCGCACGTGACGCCTTCGCGCGTCACCTCCTGCGCGAGGGCGTAATCGCTCGTGAGCACGACCGTCGGCGCATGACACATGAAGCAGAGTCGGGCCACCGCATCTCCGGCGATCTTCGCCGCCTCTTCATAGGACTCACGGAAGATGGGGTTCTCGGCGGCTCGCGCGTGTTGCGAACCACGCCACGCTGCATAGATGTCCCGGTGACAGGTGCCGCACTGCCGCGCTGAAGTGAAGCGTCCTGCGGGAAAGACGACTGGCTCGGACATCTCCGAACGACGGCACCCGACGATCGCCACGCCCCAAAGGAGAAAACCTCCCAAAAAGAGCTTTGGCATCGTTCTTCGCGCCATCTCTCCCTCGCGCTTGACGACCTACGCCCTCTCCGACGTCAAGCTTTCGCGAACTCCGCCTCGGAGTCAAGCAAATTCCGTACCGCATCGCCCTGAAGGGGTCAAGCGTGCCACAGCCTTTCGGATTTAAGCCCATGCCTGGTGCAAGCTTAGTCGCATGAGGGGGAGAGCCGGGCGAGCCTTCGCCGCGCTACGTGAATTCTCCCACCCTTGGGGGAATTCCCCCTCCAAGGTTCGCCTCATGCCGAAGAAAGAGGCCGCCGCTTGCCCGAATCGCTTCACGCTCGCGAAGCGATTTCGCGCACCGGTTGAGGCATTTGCCGCGCCAGGTGTAATCGGACTTCCCCCGGTCAACGAAGAACCGATTGAGCGCATGGGCGTTTGGCGCGGCATGGGAGATGGCATGAGATTTGCTACCCCATGCCTGTGATCCCAAGATGGGAGAATCCTCGGATGAGGAGAGGGGAACGATGTCGGGAAGAGTTGCTCCGGCCAAGCGACCTCGGATCGAGCCGCGGAAGCGCCCGCCTGAGGAGCGGATTCGCGATTTTCTGGCAGTCTCGCTTGAACTCACGGCTGAGGAGGCCCAGAGTGAAGCCGCGCGATGCATTAAGTGCAAGAATCCGGCGTGCGAACAGGCCTGTCCGCTCAACAATCGCATCCGCGACTGGCTCGTGCTGACGGCCGAAGGGCGGTTTCTCGAAGCGGCCGAATGCTCGCGCCAGACGAGTAACATGCCGGAGATTTGCGGGCGAATCTGTCCGCAGGATCGGCTCTGCGAAGGCGCGTGCGTGCTGGGGATCAAATATGAACCCGTGGCCATTGGTGCCATCGAATGGTTCATCAACGAGTATGCCTTTCGACAGCTCGGCGGCATTCCGTGTCCGGAGGTCGCGCCAGCGACCGGCGAGCGCGTGGCCATCGTGGGCGCCGGTCCGGCAGGACTCGCGTGCGCTGAGGAACTCGTCAAGCGGGGATATCAGGTCACCGTCTTCGAGGCGTGGCCCTTCCCCGGCGGATTGCTCATCTATGGCATCCCCGGCTTCAAGCTGGAGAAGTGGGTCGTCGAGCGCCGCATCGCATACTTGCGCGCGTTGGGCGTCGAATTCGTCTGCGGGACCCGAATCGGGGAGCACGTGACTCTGGATGACCTCTTCGCGCAAGGCTATTCGGCCATTTTCTTGGGCACGGGAGCGACGGTCCCTAAGCGTCCGAAGATCGAGGGGATCGAACTCAAGGGGATTCACGATGCGCTCCCCTTCCTCATTCGGAATAATGTGGAGCCGCGATTTCTCCCCTCCGGTGACTGGAGACGGGATGATCTCACCGGGAAGACGGTCGTCGTCCTCGGCGGTGGCGATACGGCGATGGACTCGTTGCGCACGGCGCGGCGGTTGGGGGCGGCGCGCGTCATCTGCGCCTATCGCCGGGACGAGGAGAATATGCCGGGCAGCCGCCGCGAGGTGAAAGCCGCGAAAGAAGAGGGCGTGGAATTCCTCTGGCTCACGAATCCCATTCGCTTCATCGGCGATGAGAACGGGTGGGTGCGTAAGGTCGAGTGTATCCGCATGGAGTTGGGGGAGCCGGATGAGGAGGGACGCCGAAAGCCCATCCCGATTCCCGGCAGCAACTTCGAGCTGGAGGCGGATATGGTGATCATCGCCTTCGGATTCGATCCATCGCCCGTCTCGCTCGAGGATCCGCGACTCAAGCGCACACCCTGGGGAACGTACGAAGTGGATGCGGACAAGATGACCTCCTGGCCTGGCGTCTTCGCCGGAGGCGATGTCGTGCGAGGCGCGGACCTTCTGGCGACGGCTCTGCGAGATGGCCGCGATGCCGCGGCGGGCATCGATCGGTATCTGCGCGCGCGTTCCCGTTAAACGCCAGCTCTTCACGACGGATGAAAGGTGTGCCGCACCTTGCCTCACGCCTCTCTCGCAAATAGACTTCCCTCGCTGTGATGCTCATTGAAGAGAGGGGATTGGTAGACGATCTGAAGGCCGGGAAGGAGGAAGCTTTCGGTCCCCTGATGGCGCCGACGCTTCACGCGCTCCGAAGGATTGACGCATCCTCGCACTGCATCATAAAATGTCCCGCGTAAGGAGGAGCCCATCATGTCTGGATTTCGACGGATACTTGGAATCGCGTTCGTGTTCGGGATGATCCTCGCCTTTGGCGAAGCCGAGCGCGGGCCTCAAGGGGATCCGCGATGGCTCCCCCGCTTCTCCGAAGCGCGTTCCCGACAAGGGGCGGCCTGCGTCGAATGCCATAAAAAGGTCACGCCCAACATCGTCTCGGATTGGCAGTTGAGCAAGCACAGTCGGAACGGGATTGATTGCGCCGTCTGCCACGGCGAGGAGCACATGTCAGCCGAAGATGTGGAGAAGGTGCGCATCCCGACTCCGGAGACATGCGCGCTGTGCCATGAGGTGCAGGTCGAACAATTCAAGCAGGGTAAGCACGCCCTCGGATGGGCGGCGATGAAGGCGATGCCGACGACGCACTGGCTCCCGATGGCGTTGACTGAAGGGATGAAAGGCTGCGGAGGGTGTCATAAGATCGGACTGAAGACAGAGGCCGAGATCCGCGAGTTGAAGCGTCAAGGCGCAGGCTTCGGCGTTGCCTCCTGCGACGCCTGCCACACGCGACATCTCTTCTCGACGGAGGAAGCGCGCCAACCGCAGGCCTGTCAGACCTGCCACATGGGCTTCGATCATCCGCAGTGGGAGATGTACTCGTCCTCCAAGCATGGCGTCCGATACCTCCTGAAGCAGAACAAGACGCTGCCGGAGACGGTCGCCGCGCCCACCTGCCAGACCTGTCATATGCCCGAGGGGAATCATGCCGTGCGCACGGCCTGGGGATTTCTCGCTGTGCGGCTGCCGCTGCCGGAAGATAAACAGTGGGCAGCCGATCAGACGACGATCTTACAGGCGCTCGGCGTGCTCGATCCCGAGGGCAAGCCGACGGCCCGCTTCGACCTGGTGAAGCAGGCGGATGTCGCGCGTCTCACACAAGAGGACTGGCAGAAGGAACGCGAGCGCATGCTCCGAATCTGCAATCAGTGCCATTCGCTCCACTTCGCGCGCGCCGAGTTGGAGAAGGGTGATCAGATGATCCGAGAGGCCGATCGCCTGCTGGCCGAAGCCATCCGCATCGTCGCCGATCTCTACAAGGACGGCATCCTGAAAAAACCGGCCCACTATGCGTATCCCTTCCCCGATCTCCTCGCCTTTCACGACGCGCCGACGCCAATCGAACAGAAGCTCTTCGTCATGCATCTGGAGCATCGCATGCGAACATTTCAGGGGACGTTTCACGCGAATCCCGATTACGCACTCTGGTACGGATGGAGCGAGATGAAGCGCGCGCTCACGGAGATTCGGGCGATGGCAGAAGAGCTACGGCGCGCGCATCAGCCAAGGAGGCGCTGAGTCAAGGCCGCAGCCGGATCCGACTATGGTTCCGAAGGCGCTTGCGGCTGCGGCCGCAATTTGCGAACGCGATGGTTGAACGTATCGGCGATCACCAGGTGTCCATCCGGGGCGATCGCCAAACCCGTCGGGAAATTCAATGTCGCGACGCTCGCGAGCGTGCCATCGCCGCCGAATCCGGCGGTCCCCGTCCCGGTCACCGCGCTGATGTTCCCATCACTGCCGATCTTTCGCACGCGGTGATTCCCGGAATCGGCGATGTAGATCGTTCCCGTACCATCTACGGTGAGCCCACCCGGTGTATTCAGTTCGGCGTCTTTGGCCGCGCCACCATCTCCGCCGGAGCCTGGCGTCCCCTTCCCCGCGATCGTCACGATCGTGCCCGTTGAGAGATCCACGCGCCGCAGGCGATGATTGCCCATATCGGCGATGAGGAGATGACCATCCTTATCGAAAGCGAGCGCCGCCGGTGTATCGAGCGCCGCCGCGATGGCCGGTCCGTCATCCCCCTCGAATCCGCGCTTCCCCGTCCCCGCGATCGTCGTGATCGTGCCGTCCAGATCCACGCGGCGCACCCGATTATTCCCGGCATCAGCAATGTAGAGCCGCCCCTCCGCGTCCACAGCGATGGCCAGCGGAAATCGCAGCTCGGCGCGCGTGGCCAAGTCCCCATCTCCAGAGAATCCGGCTCGACCTGATCCGGCGACCGTCGTGATCACGCCCTCCGGAGTGATCCTGCGCACGCGATGGTTGAACATATCAGCGACATAGAGATTCCCGGCCGCATCTACGGCGAGCCCGCGGGGGAAGTTCAATTGCGCTTCGACGGCCGGCCGATCATCGCCGTTGAATCCGGAGACGCCCGTGCCCGCGATCGTCTCGATGCGCGGATTCTCCTCGTCCAACCTCATGCGGCGAATACGATGATGCTGCGTATCGGCGATATAGAGGCGACCCTGCGCGTCCACGGCCACACCATAGGGCAGATTGAGCACCGCCTGACGCGGATCTCCTCCATCCCCGATCCCCCCGCCGGCCACCGTGCGGATCACTCCCTGCGGATCAACAGCGCGCACCCGATTATTCCCGGCATCGGCGATGAAGATCGTCCCATCAGTGCCCAGAGCGAGAGCCACCGGCATGTTCAACCGCGCCTCCAGCGCGCTCCCACCATCTCCGGCGAATCCCCGAACGCGGCTTCCAGCCACCGTCGCGATCATGCCCGACGGATCAATCTTGCGCACGCAATTGTTCCCGGAATCGGCCACGTAGAGGTTCCCGGCGCTGTCGAAGGTCAGATGCATGGGGACGTTCAAACTCGCTTGCGCGGCCAGCCCCCCATCTCCGGAGAACCTCGGCAAGCCCGTTCCGGCGACCGTCGTGATCGTCCCCCCGGAGACTTTGCGAATGCGATGATTCCTGGCGTCGGCGATGAGGAGATCGCCCGAGGGCGAAACGACGACGGCCACCGGCGAGTTCAACTGCGCCGAGGTCGCTGCTCCCCCATCGCCTCCGAATCCACGCGTCCCATCGCCGGCGACCGTCGAGATGTTCCCGCTCCCATCGATCTTCCGAATCCGGTGATTGCCCGTATCGGCGATGTAGATGTTACCGGCTGCATCCACGGCGAGGCCGCGCGGACTGCTGAGCTGCGCGTTCTTGGCCGATCCTCCATCCCCTCCGAAGCCTGCAGATCCTGTCCCCGCGATCGTCGTGATGACGAGCGCCTCAGCCCTACGCTCGATCCGACGAATCCGGTGATTCGCCGTATCGGCGATAAGCACATTCCCATCTGGATCGAAGGCCAGACCGCGCGGCGACCAGAGCTGTGCCTTATCCGGCGGCCCATCATCGCCACCGAATCCGTTGACTCCCGTCCCGGCAATCGTCGCAATCATCCCATCGCGATCGACCTTGCGAATGCGATGGTTCTCCGTGTCCGCAATCAGCAGTTCCCCCTCCTCGGTCACCAAAAGCGCCCAGGGCGACGCCAATGTGGCATCGCGGGCGCTCTCGCCCTCGCCGATCCCCCCTCCGGCAATCGTCTCGATGATCAACGGTGGCGTCTCCTGCGCGCGAAGCGGCAGGACACCGTGAGAGAGCCCCACGAGATACCCGCTGATGAGCGCGAGCATCTTCGCGCGTCTCCCCATTCGCTCGAGCATATGGCTCCTCCTCGGTGGGAATCTGCGGGCGCCGCGTGCGCTCATCCTCCTCCCCCAAGGGGCACAAGGGGGCCGAAGACGATGTACACCGATCCAGCGCTCAGGCGAACGCCGCCTCCTTCTGGAGCGCTCACCAAGAGATCGAGAACGTCATCTCCATTGACATCGCCGAAGGCGATGCAACTCCCCGTGCGCTCTCCGTTATTCGCGCCGAAGAGGATGAAGTCCGGGTTTCCGGCATCGCGCACCGTGCCACTTTGAGCTATGCTCCGATCGAAGAAGACATAGACCTCGCCGGCGTCAATCTTCTGATTCTCCTTGGCATCCCCCCCAGGAGCGCCGACCACGAGATCCGCAACGCCATTCCCATCCAGGTCCGCGGCGGCGAGTGCCGCTCCGAACTCATCGAAGGGTTCAGCCCCATAGAGCACCACATCCGGCGCCGGCGCCACAAGCCCCGCGACATCGCGCGTGGCCGAGGAGGCGAACGTTACCCCCCCGAAGAAGATATACACTTCGCCCGCATCCGGTCGCTTTCGTTCCGGCCCATCCGCCTGGAGTGCGCCGACGATGAGATCGAGGACGCCATCTCCGGTCACATCGGCCAGAAGCAGCGTATATCCGAGCAGATCCTGAGCCGCCGCGCCGAAGATCACGACATCGGATCCGGCAGCCGATCCCGGTGCGACATCGCGCACAGTTCCCCGAACCAAGTGAACCCCCCCGAAGATCACGTAGACCTCTCCCGCTTCTGATCGCTCGTTCTGCGGACCATCGGCCAGCGGCGCGCTCGTCACAATATCAGGCACGCCATCCCCGTTCACATCCCCAACGGCGATCTGAAATCCGAAGAAGCTGAGAGAGCTAGGGCCAAAGATCGTCACGTCCGCGCTCGCCGGATCGGCCAGGTCGCGCGCCAGACCACTCATCCACTCGCGCGCACCGAAGATCACGTAGAGCGCCCCGGCAAAGAGGCGGTCACCTCGCGGCTGAGACGACGTCGCCGCTCCCGCGAGAATGTCCGCGACGCCATCCCCATTGACATCGCCGACGGCGAGTGAGGCGCCCAGTGAAGCTGTGGGTTCCGGCCCGAAGATCACCACGTCGGCCCCGGGGGCGACCAAGCCCGCCATGTCACGTATGGTTCCGCGCGCCAAATGCGGACCGCCGAAGACAACGTAAATCTCTCCGGCGCCCGATCGCAGCTCTCCGGGTCCATCGGCTCCCGGAGCGCCCACAATGATATCCGCAATACCATCCCCATTGACGTCGCCGACGGCGAGCGACGTGCCCAAGCGGTCATTCGCATCCGCCCCATGGATGATGATGTCAGGGCGATCATGCAGATCCCGCATCGTCCCGCGAATCAAGTCCACCCCTCCCAACACGATGAACACGCCGCCGGCATCGAAACGAAACCCCTCCGGCCCGTTGGCCAATCGCCCGGCGACCACGACGTCGTCCACGCCATCGCCATTGACATCGGCCACGCGAAGGATCTCCAAGCGATCGCCACTCGACGCGCCGTTGAGGGTGACGTGAACGGCACCCGGCGTGCCGAGATCGATCGTCGGCGGCGTCGTCTGTTGCCCCCATCCCGCGCCGATGCCCCATACAAAGAGCATCTGACTCGACACGGCGAGCACGGCAACCCTTCGGACAAGAGCGCTCGCATCTTTCAAAAGAGCTCGCTTCATCTTCTCCGCCCCAAAGCGATCTCGCGGAAGATCACGCTTCGGCTCTCGAATGAGAGACCGACTCACCCGTCCTCCTCTCGCACGAAATCCCCCGACGTCCCCCCAGTCTTTTGCTCCAAACGAATATCCGTGATCGTCATCTCTCGATCTATGGCCTTGCACATATCGTAGAGTGTGAGCGCGGCGATGCTCACAGCCACAAGCGCTTCCATCTCCACGCCCGTTTGTGCCGTCGTCGCCACCGAGGCCGTAAGGGCGATGCCGTCCGCTTTCACCTCAGCTTCGACATCGATGTGCGTGAGCGGAAGCGGATGACAAAGGGGGATCAACTCCGCCGTCCGCTTGGCCGCGAGAATCCCCGCTAATCGAGCTGCCTCCAGCGGATCGCCCTTCGGCGTCCGCCGCTCTCGGATGGCCCGCAGCGTCTCCTTGCGCAGGCGCACGAAGCCGCTCGCTACAGCCCGCCGTTCGGTCACAGGCTTAGCGCTCACGTCCACCATTTGAATTCGCCCTTCGGCGTCCACGTGGGTGAGGTCTTTCACGGCAATCCCTCCCACGGCAGCAGGAGCACGCGCGCGCGCTCCCCCGCCTTCACCGACACCACGCCTTCCGGGACGATGAGCAGCGCGTTCGCGCGGGCAAATCCCACGAGATCGGAACTCCCTTCCCAAGGGACGCGTCGAACGAACGCCTGGCCTTCGGCGAACCACACGAAGGCCGGCAGATAACTCCGTCGCTCGGGCGAATGCCGAGCATCTTCGGTCATCGTCGCTTCGAAGAGGGGGAGGTGCTCTTCCCGGTATCCCAGCATGCGGCGGAGCGCCGGAAGGACGAAGAGAAGGAACGTCACGACGACGGAGACGGGATTGCCAGGCAAGGCGAAGATGGGCTTCCCCTCGAAGAGGGCAAAACAGAACGGTTTGCCCGGATGAAGGCGCACCCGCTCGAAGAACAGGCGCGCGCCAATCTGGCGCAGCGCGACCTTCACCAAATCGGCCTCGCCCATCGAAACCCCACCGGTGATGAGGAGTCCATCGAAGTGCTCCAAAGCCGAACGAATGGAAGATTCGATCCCCGAGAGATCGTCAGCGACGATCCCCAATGGATGCGCCCCCACACCTGCCATCGTCAAGCAGGCGCGAAGCGTCGGGCTATTGGAATCGCGAATTTGAACGGGCGAAGGACGCGCGCCGACTTCCACCAATTCGCTCCCGGTCGAGAGCACACCCAGTGTCAACCGGCGCGCGACGCGAACCGTCGCAGAGCCGAAGGAAGCGAGGACCGCGATCTCTGCCGGACCAATGCGAATCCCTGGCTCGAGCACGATCTCCCCCTCCCGCGCCTGACTCCCACGTCGCGTGATGTGCTGTCCCACTTGAACGGGTTCGCGAAGAATCACCCATTCGCCCTCGCGCTCCGTCTTCTCGACACGTTCGACGGCATCCGCCCCGGGTGGGACGGCCGCTCCCGTCATGATCTTCACCGCCTCACCCGGAGCGATCGAGCCGGGGAAGGTCATCCCGGCCAACACCTCCCCCACCACGCGCAAGCGCACGGGCGCCCTCGCCGTGTCCTCGGCCCGCACGGCGTAACCGTCCATCATCGCGCGATCGAAAGGGGGGAGATCTATATCAGCACGAATCGGCTGACGCAAGACCCGCCCTAACGCTTCGGCCAGTGGAACCGCCTCCTCGCCGACTGGAGCGACGCTCTGCAAAATGATCGCTTGCGCCTCCTCGACCGGAACCACGGGCGATACGATACCAAACCCATGGCGCCGCTTCAAGAAGAAGGGACGCAATCGGACGCCCGCTCGCGGGCTCGCTTAGGTGTTCGATCTCCCCGCAAGGACCCGAGTACCCGATGCGAAGACGCGATCTCATGATTGACGGCGGGCATCGTCAGACGTGCGCACAGCCAAGCGCCACTGCCGTTCATCCGCCGACCTGCCCACGATAGAGCGCATGTGTTCCATCATCACCGGCGAGGAAAAGGTCCATCCGCCCATCGCGATCGAAATCAATCCATGCCGCCCCACGAGGGAGAGACACGGGCACTATCGCGAATCCGGGCTTCCCCACGATCTGACCGAACGTCCCATCACCCCGATTGCGGAAGAGGAAAACAATTCCGGCCTTCGCGACGAAAACGTCAGGGCGCCCATCTCCATCGAAATCGGCGACGGCGAGCACCCCATCGCTTCCCTCATCCGCATATCCGGCGACCTCCGGGTCAACGACAGTGAACGTCCCATCGCCTCGATTCCGATATAGGACATCTTGCCCCTCCCGAACCACGAAGACGTCCAAGCGGCCGTCTCCATCGAAATCGAACCAAGCAACGTCCGTGCTGATCCCTTCCTGAAGGATTCCGGCTGAGGGCGCGATGTTTTGAAACCTTCCGCCACCAAGATTGCGATAGAGGAAGTCTGGCCCTTCATTCGCCACGTAAAGATCTAAGCGTCCGTCTTTGTCGAAATCTCCCCATGCGGCCGCGCGCCCCTTCGCATCTTCCGTGAGACCGGCTGAAGTTGGATCGAGCGCGGCGAACGTTCCATCGCCCCTGTTCCGGTAGAGGACATCCTGCCCGTCATTGACGACGTAGAGATCCAAATGCCCATCGCCATTGAAATCGCCCCATACGGCAGCGCGGCCGGAAGCGTGCTCGACGATTCCCGAAGCGGCGGCGACTTCGCGAAATGTCCCTCCTTCATTGCGGAGCAGGAAATCTTGCCCCTCATTGACGACATAGAGATCCAGGTGCCCATCGCCGTTGAAATCCCCCCACGCAGCGGCGCGCCCCCTGCCGAAACGCGGGATCCCAGAGGCTTCGGTCACGTCCACGAGCTTCCCGCGGTCATTTCGGAAGAGAAAATACTCCCCCTCTCCAATGAGGAAGAGATCGGGGAAATCATCCCCATCGAAATCGCCCCACGCGAGCGCCCGGATCCAGCGAGCGAAAGGCATGGCGAAAGCCTCCTCCTGAGAGAAACGAAGCGCTCCAGGGATCGTGAATGAGGCTGTGAAGATCTTGTCTCCAGTCGGCGCCCTATCTCCATTGGCGGCATTCCCGGCGGCGTAAAACGTCACGCCTCCGACGCCCGACATCGGTGCCTTCCAGGCGATCCGCCAATGATCGCCTCCAGACTTCGGGAAAACCAGAGTGCTTCCCGAGGTATGGGACATGTACTGTCGCCGACCTCCGGGTCCGCCGATCTCCCGCCGTGTCCGCATTGGATCGGCCCATCCCAGATCCCCTTCGACGACGAGGAACTCTCCAACCGGATCATCCCCTGGGTTGGTGAGCGCCGTCAGTTGAAATCCCCATCGCTGACGATCCGGATCAGGATGGGTCACCAATAATTTCAGGAGATATCGCTCGGCGGGAATATAGCCGATGGGCAGTCCCTCAAGTCGCACTCTCCCCCGATCATCGGGATTCACCCGGAATCCCCAATGGCAGGACGTGCACGTCGGTTCTCCCGGAGCGCCCGTGAATCCAGGACGCGGTCCGCCGGAGAAGGCAGCGACGAAGGCGGCGAAGACGAGGATGCCGATGAACCAGCGCAGCACATGCATCGCCCAACCTCCGTAAAGAGATGTCAAACTTCCAGCAACTCCCTCGCCTTGACAGTAAGGTGCTACCTTCTATCACGCGCATCGTGCAGAGTCAAGAGCGCCTCCTCCTGAAGAGCTGTGAAGACCACCTGGACGAAAACCCTCAGCGTGGTATACAGTTTAACGAGCGCCGAAGCAGGGGGGCGGATGATGATCGTCGTGGACCATCTGAATTTTCCGAAAGTCGAAGCGCTGGAAGTTGAGATCGTCGAGCGGAAAGGGGTCGGGCACCCGGATACAATGTGCGACGGGATCGCCGAGGCCACGAGCGTCGCCCTTTGCCGCTACTATGAGAGAGAGTTCGGGCGCGTCCTCCATTACAATCTCGACAAGGCCTTGCTCGTCGGCGGGCGCACGATCTCGCACTTCGGTGGGGGGGAGATGCTCGATCCTATCCTCTTCATGCTCGTCGGGCGCGCGACGCTCGACGTCGCGAACCGGCGCGTCCCAATCGAGGAATTGTACCGCGAAGCCGCAGCGGCGTGGATCGCGGGGCATTTTCGGCATCTCGATCCCGAGCGGCACATGCGTTTCCAGTGCGTGATCCGACCGGGAAGCGCCGACCTCGTGGATCTCTTTCAACGTGCCACGACGACGCCGCTTGCCAACGACACATCGTTCGGCGTCGGCTATGCCCCGCTGACTCGCCTCGAACGAGTGGTTTACGAGACAGAACGATTTCTGAACTCAGAGCCGCTCAAGGCCACCTATCCGGAGATCGGGGAGGATATTAAGGTGATGGGGATGCGGCGAGGCGAGGATATCGCGCTCACAGTCGCCATCGCCTTCGTCTCCGCTCATGTTCGCGATCTCTCGGATTATCAGGAGAAGAAGCAGGCGATTCAGAGCGAGATCGCGCACTTCGCCGAACAGCTTGTGGAGCATCCGGTCACCGTGCATGTCAATCCCGCCGATGATGAGGCGAAGGGCTCGGTCTATCTCACGCTCACGGGGACGAGCGCCGAAGCGGGCGACGATGGGCAAGTCGGGCGTGGGAATCGGGTCAACGGGCTGATCACGCCCTTTCGCCCGATGAGCCTGGAAGCGACGGCCGGGAAAAATCCCATCAGCCACGTGGGGAAGCTCTACAACATCACGGCCCGACGCATTGCCGAACAGGTCCTCGAAGAGATCGAGGAGGTCGAGGAAGCGTACTGCTATATCCTCAGCCAAATCGGCCGGCCGATCACGCAGCCTCAGGTCGTGAACCTGAAGCTGCGCGCGCGGCGGCTCACACGCGGCTTGCGCGGTCGCGCTTCCCAACTGGCGATGGCGAAGCTCGATGAGCTGCCTTCCCTCTGGCGCCGGCTGATCGAGGGGGAGATCAGCGTATATTGAGCCTCCGCCGGCGAATCCCAAGGGGCGTCCGCGCCACCTCTTCAGCAGACGTGGAACCGGAAGTAGATCACGTCGCCTTCCTGCACAACGTAATCGCGCCCCTCAAGGCGAATCAAGCCGTGCTCGCGCGCTTTGGTGATGGAACCGGCAGCGATGAGATCTTTGAAGGGGATCACTTCGGCAGCGATGAATCCGCGTTCGAAATCGGAGTGGATCAACCCGGCCGCCTGCGGAGCCTTCGTCCCCGCCCGCACGGCCCACGCATGCACCTCCTTCTCGTTGCCGGTGAAGAACGTGATGAGCCCCAGTTGCCGATAGGCGGCGTGAATCAGCTCGCGCACGCCCGTGCTTGTTACGCCGAGGCTCGCCAGATATTCGGCCGCTTCCTCCTCGGTGAGATCAGCAAGCTCCGCCTCCAGTTGGGCGCAGAGGACGACCACCTCCGCTTCCTCTGCACGCGCGCGCTCGCGCACGCGCGCGACCCAGGGGATCTCGCGCCCGAGATCCTCTTCGCCAACGTTCGCTGCGTAAAGCTTCGGCTTGGCCGTCAGAAGGAAAAGTTGCCGAACGACGACTCGCTCTTCCTCGGAGAGGTCTAATCGGCGCACCGGGATCCCAACGTTCAAGGCCGCCTCCAGCTTCTCCAGAACCGCCAGCTCGAAGGCGACCGCCTTGTCGCCGACCTTCGCCTGCCGTTGCGCCTTCTCCTTGCGCCGTTCCACCGTCGCCAGATCCGCGAGTGCCAGCTCGATCTCCACTGTCTCCATGTCGCGAATCGGATCGAGCGCCCCCTCTACGTGTGCAACGCTCTCAGCCTCGAAACAGCGCACGACTTCAACCAAGGCATCCATCTCGCGGATGTACGCGAGGAATTGATTCCCCAAACCCTCGCCCCGATGCGCGCCGCGCACCAAGCCGGCGATGTCCACGAACTCGATCGTCGAGGGGACGGTCACCAAGGTCTTGTACACGCGCGCGAGCGGCACCAGCCGCTCATCCGGCACGGCGATGATCCCGACATTGCGCGCCACCGTCGAGAAGGGATAACTCGCGACTTCGGCCACATGCCCGCGCATGAGAGCGTTGAAGAGCGTGGACTTCCCGACGTTCGGAAGCCCGATGATCCCAACGCGCAGCAAGGTTCACGCTCCTTCGATCAGAGTCCACACAGAGGTAATTGTACAGGGTGACCGGAGGAAAGGGAACGGATGCGGAGAATGGCACGGATCGCACGAAGTCGCTCATGCCGATCTGAGGGAGGCTCCGGCCAGGAGGCTCTGAAAGACCCACGCATGCTCGGCCGCCGAACGACTCCAACTGAATGCCTGCGCGCGCCTCAGGCTCTGTTCCCGCAAGTACCGCCGCAGGGAACCGTCCGCACTCAACCGCCACATTGCCTCGGCGATCTCCTCAGTCGAACATGGGTCCACAAGCAGGGCGGCGTCACCCACTATTTCCGCACAGCCCGTGCGATTGGAGGTGATCACCGGGCATCCGCAGGACATGGCCTCCAGGAGCGAGAGCCCGAACGTCTCTCGCAGCGAAGGCGCGACCAGCGCGAGGGCTCCTCGATACCACTTGGCGAGCTCGGGTTGGGGAACAAGCCGTCGGATGACCTTCACTCCCCGAACCCGAAATTTTCCGAGAATGCGCCAGTCCCAGGGTGAGATCACGATGAGATCGGGGCGGGACGATTCCGGCAGCCGGGCATACGCCGCAACAACCCGCTCGGTGTTCTTCATCGGATTCCCCCCGAAGATATGAAGCAGATACGGGCGCTCCCGCATGAACCTCGCTCCGTCGGGCCTGAACAGCGCGTGATCAACGCCGTGCGGGATGACATGAACTCCCTCAAGCGGGACATTGAAAACTTCCGCAGCTTCCTGAGCGGCGAACTGCGAGGGCGCGATCACCGCCGTCACGACCTCTCGGAACCATATTCGATCCCGCAGAATTCGGGACTTCAACCATGAATGGTAGAAGCGGGCGACCACCCATTCCGCCTTCCGAACATAAGCGGGCGAGAAGATGCGCGCGCCGTGGAACGTCACGACGACAGGAACGCGGCTCTCCCGCAAGATCGGGGGAATCGGGCGCATTCCCAGTCCAGGATCCCACACCACGTCACACTCGGGAGGGATCGGCCCGTGTCTCCGGATCGGAATCCCATGGATCCCCGAAGCCGCAAGGGCCCGGACCACGTTCTCCCGATAGACCCGATGACTCGGCGCATCCACCGAACGCACCACGACGGCCAGGCGCATCACCCCCTCACTTCAGCGATCACTCGTTCCACACTCTCCCGCGAGTAGAAATCCCAATACGACCCATCGGTCTTGAGCAATCGCTCGCCCAGAGCGCACATGAGCGAGACATCGTAGAGCGGACTCGTATTCCGGTTCGGCAAAGGGACGTTGAGCTCGGCGGCCTCCGGGACGATCACGCTGAGCGCGCGCCCGCCTGAGGCGACGATGTCTTCGTAGCGAAGGATCGCCGTCTTGGGAAGGGTGCGCCGATAGATCTCGAAAAACCACTCGAGAAGAGCGAGCTGCCGCTCCCATCGATCCGCGATCCGGGAGAGCGTTTTCCGGAGGGAGGGATCGAACCATTCGGCCGCGGGCACATGCCCTCTATTCACCGGCAAGGGGACGGAGTTCCACGAGGCGAGGACGGCCAGAGGATTGCGAACAAGGGCGTAGATGGAGAAATGGCCCGTGAGCTCACTCAAGAGCGCGGTGAAAGGAGCCGGATGCTTCACGATGAGCCAGAAGTGCGCGGAAAGGCGTTTCGCCATGAGAACCTTCCCAGGCCGAGCCAACCGTCGGCGCGATACCCCCATGCGCCGCTCCTCCACGGTATTGGCCGGAACCTCTCCATCAATGTGGAAAGATGGAACCGGGCGCCGCGCAGCGATGCGCTTGCGGACCCTCATGAAGAATTGGCGAACGCTCGCGCTCGCTTGCCTTCGATCCCAGCGGCCGAGCCAAAATCGGACGCCCATTGGCGGTTCCACCAGCGCGACGGCGTTGGGGAGGTGGTTGAGCAACCAACACGCGAGCGTCGTCCCGGATCGCGGGATCCCCGTCAGGAGGACATCGCGCTCAGGCATGGCGTCCTTCCACTCCATCGGTCAGATAGGGCTTCAGATACGCAGTGACGGTATGGCGATCCAGGAAGAACTGCAAAAAGCCCTCCAGGCTCTGTCGCGCGATGGCCGAGAGGGGGAGATCGTGTTTCCTCGCCAGACGTACCCCGTTGGTGAACGCCGCCACGAGCGTCTTCAGGAAACTTTGCCGAAACGACATCCCCCCACCCCGCGGCCCTCCGTGCTCGACAAACGTCGCAACGTCCACAAGCACCCGGTACCCGACCTTACGCGCCCGCAGACAATAATCGTCATCTTCGTAGAGGCCATGCGTGAAGGACTCATCCAAATACCCAATCTCGCGAATAAGATCGCCCGAGATGGCGAGACAGAACCCGATGAGCCGAGTGACGGGAATCACGCGGCGCCCGACGCGCCGCCGCAACTCGCGGGCGAATGCCTCGATGCGCTCCAGCTCCGAGGGCGAGAAATCCTTCAAGCGGGGGAAAAGGCGCGTGTTCTGATACCCGCACACCCAATTGGTCACCGGGCCGACAAGTCCAACGCCCACCTCGCTGTGCAAAATGTCCAGCAGACTTTCCAACGACCCTTGGGGAAGATAGACATCGTCATTGATGAGGATCACGTGTTCCCCCTCGGCTCGGCGCATCCCGCGATTGTAACTGCCGGCGAATCCCAAATTGCGAGGATTTCGCAGGAATTGAAAGTCGCCGAACGCCCGGCGCAAATCCGAAGCGAATCGCGCGACCAGGCGCTCGGTCTCCTCCCGAAGTGGAGACGCATCATCGAGCAGAATGAACTGCAACTGTGGGGACGCATTGCGGATCAGGCTCGGAAAGAAAAGTCGCTCGATCACCTCCAGCACATCGGGCCGAGCGTTATACATGGAGGCGACGATCGTGCCCCGAATCCCCATCACTCACTCCACGTCAGCGTATCCCAAGGAGCGCATCCACGGATCATCCTTCACACGCTCGTAAAAGGCCCGCAATTCCGGATCCCGGCGAAAGGCGAAGGCTCGCCCGGCATCTACGCTCTTCAGGAGCCTGCGGAGATCACTCGAAGTGGGCTGAAGCCCACAAAATTCGAGAAGTCGTTTCAAGGTCGGCTCTGGATCACTGAGCAAATCTTCATACCGCACGTGGAAGATGGCCTTTTGTCCTCCACTCGGGCAAAGGGAGAACGCCTTCTCCACATAGAGGCGCCATAACCGGAAGGCCCCGGAGAGCGTACGACAGCGTGCCGAGGCATAGCGGGATAAGGCGTGAACGCGCGAATTCAACTCCCGCGCTCGAAGACTCGCCGCGACGTCTACCCCATGACGATAAATGTGGAGGATACGCGCCTCGGGGAATAAATGCCGCCAAATGTCGAAGGTGAACGTGTTCCGTGGATCCTTCCAGCCCCAAGGTCGATCTATGCGCTCCAGCGTCTTGTAGCGTCTGAAGAGCCGCAGCCCGAAATAGAGGACAACCTTCGGGCTGAGGGCCTCTCGCCGCAGGTGCCACAAGAGGCGCGACATGAGGGCGGGATCCTCGACCGCTCGCGCGATCGGTTCCGGATCGTCCCAACGTCCGCCTGTCTTCCGCTCGATATAGAGGTTCAAGCGGTGGAAAAAAGCCGATTCCTCATTATTGAGACGCCATCCGGTGATCAGGCCAAGCTCGCTCAAGAGATGTGTCAGCACCGATGTCCCCGAACGGTGCATGCCGAGGATGAGAAGCGGCGCCTTCAGCGTCCGGATGGGCTCGACATCAACCTCTCTCTGGGAGCGAACGTTCGTCGAGAGGCTCGCCGTCGGCGCGCGCTCAAGCGATTCGAATCCACAACGAGGCTCCATTTCGGTTCACCCCCTGCATTCCCGGATGTTCCCAAAGCGGATCCAGGACGTGCGACAGCTCCGGATCCCGGCTGATGAAGGCATTGGGAAGAAGGACCTCAAAGCCTGGTTCGCGCGCCAGTAGCCGTACGGCCAGCAGATACTGCTCCGAATAATACCGCTTCCCCCAATGGGGGGGATAATCGTAAGGCAGAAAGATATCGTGGAATTGCACGAGCACTCCTTGCCGTAAGCGCGGCAAGATCTCGAGGAAGACGACCGTCACGTCCGAATTCATGAAGCATCGGTGCGAACCGTCAATGAAGAGGATGTCGCCAGCTTCTAGTTCGTCAAAGAGCCGAAGGTCTAGCGCTTCGAGGCGCTCGCGGAGGACGACGTCGCAGAGCGCGCCCACGGCGACCCGCGGGCGTGGATCGATGGCGATGAGCTGCGTCGTCAGCCCCCCGTCTCGAATGGCCTGACGCGCGAAGCGCGTCGAATAGCCGGAGCCGATCTCGACGTATCGGCGCGGCGACAACAGACGAAGCCAACCGTAGAGGCTCACGGCATCTAAAGCCGGAATCCAAAGGTTCCCCCCTCGCCAACAGGGCCTTTGAGGATCGAACGTGAACGTGGGAATACGCCAGAGGTCCTCCCGAAAGTCCAAGAAACGCTCCAGGAATTCTCGATATGCCCGCCGATTCCGGTCCAACAACTCATAGAGCGTGGCATGCGGCGGCTTCCCATAGCCGTATCGGGGGATCGGCCGCACGCGCGCGTCCAGAAGGATGAGCCGGCCCTCCGGAAGCGCTCCGACGACAGCGCGGGTGATGCTCCAAGCCCGCGCGAGCAGATGCCACGCCGCATGTTCGACGATGAAGCGTCGGACCATCTCCCGTTGCCTCAGGACTCTATCACGTCTCGCTTGACGGCCAGAACACGCAGCTCGTTGTACACGATCAACTCACCGAGCCAACGCCACGGGATCGGATAGTAGCGCTTGGCCACGATGGAGAATCCGCACGGCGCGAGCGCGCGCGCCAGACGCGGATAATCGAAGAAGGTCTTATGCGTGCGATCCACCTTGAACCCGGTCACCGTCGGCACGCGAATGCTCAGCACGCCACCTGGCCGGAGAACGCGATGGACTTCTTCCAGCGCCGCTTCCGGAGCCTCCAGATGTTCCAAGACGTGGCAGAGCAGGACGCCATCGAATGACCCCGCCGGAAAGGGGAGGCGGTAAAGATCGCCCTGCACGCACCGATATCCCCGCTCGACGCAATATCGCACACAGTAGAAGTTGTGATCCACGCCGAAGGCATCCGGGTAGACGCGGAAGAAATGCCCGATGCCACATCCGACATCCAACACGCGCCCGTGAAATTCCCGGAGGTGAGGCCGAAACGACCGCTCCAACACGGCGAAGACCAAGCGCACGAGCCATCGCGGATACCCCACTCCCAGGAGGTACTCGAAGTACGCCCAACTGGTCGTCGTCTCCTCACCCCGATACATCTTCCCCTACCCCGTAGACGCATCGTCCGCGCCACATGACGCCCACGCCGGACCAGAGACGCCACGGCACGGCAAAGGCGATGGCCGCGAAGATCGCATAGCCGAGGAAGGCGAGACTGGCCGAGAGAAGGGTCGGGCGATCGGCTGCGCTCAATCGGAAACTCAGACTGCTCATCGCCACGTAAGCGATGGCCGCCGGGATCGCTTCGGACACCGAAGGGCTCCCCACCCTCACAATCTCCATGAGAGCCCCAATGAGCACCAGCGGTGGGAAAACAGCAAGCAGCACGATCACGCCGCCTCCGATGAGCGCGACGAGCCACCTCCGCCCGACAGCCGAACAGATCGAACGGCTGTAGGCTTCCCAGATCTCCGCCAGCGTCACGCGCGCCGACGTGCGCACCAGGGGAGCGCCTTCCATGGCGAAGACGCGATACCCGAGCTGCTTCAACCGCATGCCAAGGATCGTCTCATCGAGCACTTCTCCTCGAATCGCGGCGTATCCGCCAATGTCCTCCAGAGCCTCCCGTCGCACGAGCGTGAACGCGCCGATGGTGAACGCCGGATCACCCACATAAGCCGACAGGAGTGCCAGGGGATGAGACGAACACCGTCGCCGCGCTCCTTCAGGCGAGCGAGCTCCACGCCTCTTCTCCCGCCATGCGGCGATAAGCATGCCCAAGCGCAAGAGGTTCAGCGCTTGAGGTTCGATGACGCGATCCCAGAAGCTCACGTACTCGAATTTCGGCAGCAGGGATAAGGCATCCAGGGCGCGCTCGCGCGCCAGCGCCAGCACCGTCCGCACGGCAGCCGGATGGGCGATGACATCGGCATCTACGGCCAGGATCCATTCCCCTCTGGCTTCAGCCAACGCTTGCTGAAGCGCAAACGGCTTCCCTCGCCATCCGGGAGGCGGCTCTTCCCCATCAATGACGCGCAATCGGGAGTCTCGTTGCGCCATCTCCTTCAGGATTGCCAATGTGCGATCGATCGAACGATCGTTGACGACAATGATCTCCAACCGAGGATAGTCTTGCCGCAGGAGCGCCCCGATGGCCTCGCGCAAGACTCGATGCTCCTCATTCCGTGCCGGGACCAGGACTGAGACTAAAGGCCACTCGAAAGCCACCTCTGCCAGACCTCGCTCCATCGGCTCCGCTGGCCAGAGAGAAGGCCGATACCGCCACAGAACCGTCCCGATCGTAAGGAGCGCGAGCCAGAACGCGGCGATCCCCCACAAGAGCAGCTCCATCACGGCCCTCCTCCTGCTTCAAGAACAAGTCGAGCGGATGTGCTGACGGGTTCGCGATTCCCAAGCCGATCGCTCAAAAACGTCTCGATCGCCGCCGCCGCCGCCTTCACCCCATCGAGAGCGCGATGGGCGCGCTGCAATCTCCGTATGTTCTGCGCGTACGCTTCCCGATGCTCGAGCATTTCTTCCAGGGTCCGACTGAGCCGCATCGGGTCTGCCAAGATCTCAGGAAGAGCGAGCATCCGTCCCGCTCCTTGCTCCTCGACCTCTTGTCCGAGCAACTCCTGCTCGAAATGCGTGGCGACAATCAGGCAGGGTGTCCCCGCGGCGATGGCTTGATAGATGGTCCCGGCTCCACCATGGCAGATCACCAGATCTGAGCGCTCCATCACCAGGCGTCCAGGCAGAAATGCCTCGACGCGCACATTCTCCGGGATCTCCTCCGGTGCGAAGCTGATCTGCCCCCCCGTCGTCAAGATGACGCGATACGGCGTGCGGCCGAGGACATCGAGCACTCGTCGAAATAACCGAGGATGTCCCGTGCTGCCGAGCGTCACGTAGATGACCGGGCGTCGGCTCGTCCACTCTGCCAGCCATTCCGGTTCCGGCAATGACGGTTCCCAATGCACAGGGCCGACGCGCACGAAATTCTCCGGCAACGGATGCGTCGGCGCCAGAAGCTCGCTGTCCAAAACCAGGTTCAGATCGCCCAGAAAAAGCTCCCACAGGTCACGCTTCGGCTCCAAGCCGTAGTGCGCGAGCAAGCGCCGATAGGGTCGAATCTTATAACGCAGGAGCCAGCGGAAGCCCCAGGGGATCACCACGTCGCTGATGTGCTCTCGCAGTAGACGCCGAACCCAAAAGGCTGGCGCCGTCCGGAATGCCCGATAGGGTCTTGCGGCATAGGGATAAAGCCATCGTCCCCCAAGAAGGGAAACAATGGGGATTCTTCGCACCCTTGCCGAGATGAACATCGTCAACCGAAAATCCACGACGACCAAATCAGGTCGCGCACGATCGAGCAACTCCAGCTCCGCGCGCACATGCGCGTGGAGCCATCGCTCATCGGGCCTTTTCCAGAGCGACCGCAGGATGCGAAGCCCTTCGCCGGCCGGAACGTCCGGCAGCTCGACATAGCTGAGGCGCGGGTCCTGAAGCGTCCACTCCCGAAGGAATCGAGCGGCACCTGCCAAAAGGACATGATGGCCGCGCCGGTCCAGCTCGCGCGCGATCATCAGACAGCGTCCGGCATGAGCGAGGACCGTCGAAGCCGGGGCGAAGAGGATCCGTCCCTTCATGCTGTTCCTCGAAGATCGCTCGCGCAACATCTCCCGCTATGTGACCGGCGCATGCACGCTGTCGCATGGTCATCGGCCATCAGTGGAGCCGACCGATGTCCAGACAGAGGGATCAATGTCGCAGAGGCTTCAATACTCGAAGACCAAAATGCCCGCATTGAATCCCGCGCCAAAGGTCACCATCAGGATCTTATCCCCTCGCTTCACGCGACCGCGACGCACGTTCTCATCGAGCGAGATGGGGAGTTCCGCCGAGATCGTATTCCCGTAGCGCTCGTAATCCTGGATGATGCGCTCGCGCGGAATGCCGGCCACTCGCGCCGCTTCCTCAAAGAGCGGCTTGCTCGGTTGATGGATGAAGGCCACGTCAATCTCCTCGCGCGAGATCCCGGCCGCGTGCAACGCCCCCTCGATGCACGCCCCCAAGTTATTGCGCAAGGCCTCGAACATGATCTCGCGCCGCCCCATGTAGAAACTCCCCCGATACTCAGGCGGGATGCGGGACGAAGGCAGGGACGTTTCATGCGGCATGGTGATCACGTCGTAGTACTCTCCCTTGGTCCAAAGCCCGCCCGAGAAGAAGTATCCGCGATCGGCCGCTTCGAGCAGGACTCCGCCAGCGCCATCGCCAAAGATCGCCCGATGCATCGGATTGCGAAAGGGATTCCCACGGGAGACGATCGTCCCGGCCAAGACGAGGACGCGCCGCTCTCCCGTGGCGATGCAGCGCAAGGCGTAATCCACCCCGGCGACCCATCCGACGCAGGACATGCCCACGTCTACGGCCGGACAATAGGCTCCGAGCTTATATTGAACGACGCTGGCCGTCGAGGGCTCATGGTAATCACCTGGGGTCGCACTGACGATGATGCGATCCAATTCTTCAGGCGAGAGGCGGGCCGTTTCCAAAATGCGCCGCGCCGCTTTGACGATGATATCCGAGCAAGCCTCCTCTTCGCTCACCGCACGGCGTTCCACGGCTCCCAGGAGTCGCCGAATCTGTCCATCCGATTCCTCAAGCCCGAGGATCTCCGAGTTCGTGATCACGCGCTCTGGTAAGTACGAGCCCGTCGCTGCAATTCGCGCTGGAATGTTCGCGTAGGTGTAGATCATCGCCGCTTCTCCTGAGAGAGGGGTCCCACGTGCCGAAGATCTGGCCGCGGGTGAAGGTCAATCCACAGACAAGGGATCGCGCGGGGACTCCCGCCATGAGCGAACTGTCCCCCACACCGTCGCTTCCGTAGATGCACGTTCTCAGCTCCTTCGACCGGTTCTCTGACTCCGCCCATTTGCGGAGCAGCCGTATACTCGCGAGACCGAGCACCGGCGAGTAACGAAGATTATAGGCAAGATCACGGGTTGTCAAGCGAAAAAATTCCCCCTCCGGGAACTTGTCACCCAAGCTGTTCGCCCAACCGGTTCTTGACGAGCCCCGCGCCGCGCTTTCTATAATCGTCTCGGAGGCAACATCGCGCGCGGAGCCGACGTCTAAGGCGGTGGTGAAGTGCAACGGCGAGGGAGGACTGACAACATGGCGGCGCCAACGCGAGTCCTGCTCAATCCAGAGCGGCGGCACCCGCAGGTCGAGGAGTTCGAGCGAAAGCTTCTGGAGCGCATCGTCGGTCAAGATCGGGCCGTGCGGCGTCTGGCCAATCTCTACCAAGTCTATCTCTCCGGACTCTGTCCACCGGGACGGCCGATCGGATCGCTCCTGTTCCTGGGACCGACGGGATCGGGCAAGACCCGTATTGTCGAGGCCTGCGCGGAGATCCTCTTCGGCGATCCCAACGCCCTGGTGAAGATCGACTGCGCAGAGTTCCAACACAGCCACGAGATCGCCAAGCTGATCGGCTCGCCGCCCGGCTACCTCGGGCACCGCGAGACCCCACCGCTTCTGAGCCAAGAGAACCTGGATCGTTATCACACAGAGACGTTGCAACTCACCTTCGTGCTGTTTGATGAGATCGAGAAGGCCTCGGACGCGCTCTGGCAGCTCCTGTTGGGCATTTTGGATCGGGCGACGCTCACGCTCGGAGACAATCGCAAGGTGGACTTCTCCCGCTGCATCATCATCATGACCTCGAATCTCGGGGCCAAAGAGATGGCCGAGCTGATCTCGGGCGGGATCGGATTCGCCCCGAAACAGGGGCAGCAGGATTCGGTCGTGGATCAGAAGATTTATCGCACGGCTCTGGAGGCCGCTCGCCGTCGCTTCTCCCCCGAGTTCATGAACCGCATTGATAAGGTCGTCGTCTTCCGCTCGCTCAAGGAGGAGCACCTGCGGCAGATCTTGGAGATTGAGCTCAAACTCATTCAGCAACGGATCATGAAATCTCCCGCGCCAAAGTTCGTCTTCACGTGCACGGAGGCAGCCAAGGAGCTGCTCCTGCGCGAGGGAACCGATTACAAGTACGGGGCGCGCCATCTCCGGCGGGCGCTGGAGCGATTTCTGGTCTTCCCGCTCTCGAACTTAGTGGCGACGCGGCAGATCGAGACGGGCGATGTCGTGATCGTGGACGTGGATACGAAGGACCCGACGCGACTGATCTTCGCTAAAGAAGTCGGAGGAGCACTTGTGAGATCTTCCCCCCTCAGTAACGAATCGGCCACCTTTGAAACCATCGCCGCGCGAGAGCGAACGCGCGCGGCCTCAAATACGGGCACGGCCCACCGGTTGTGAGCTTTCAACGGCCGAGCAATTCCTCTTCCTTCTTCTTCGCCAACTCATCGATCCGCTCGATGGCGGCATCCGTCAGCCTCTGCACTTCGTCCAGAGCGCGCCGCTCATCGTCCTCGGAGATGAGCTTATCCTTGCACAGCTTCTTCAGGCGCTCGTTGGCATCGCGCCGGATATTCCGCACGGCCGTGCGATGGTCCTCGGCGATCTCCCTGACGACTTTCGCCAACTGCCGCCGGCGTTCTTCCGTGAGCGGCGGGATGGGGATCCGAATAATGCGCCCGTCGTTGGAGGGCGTCAATCCGAGATCGGAGGTCAAGATGGCGCGCTCGATCGCCGACAGCAGCGAAGGATCGTAGGGCTGGACCGTCAGCAGTGCCGGCTCCGGGGCGTGCACCTGGGCCAACTGCGTGAGCGGCATGGGTGTCCCGTAGTATTCGACGGTGATCTGATCGAGGAGACTCGGCGACGCCCGACCCGTCCGCACGGCCGCTAGCTTTCGCCGACAATCCTCGACCGCCGCGTCCATGCGGGTCTTGGCGTTGTTCAAGACGTCCTTGATCATATCCCCTCCTCCCTCTCATCGAACGCGCTCTTCGGACGTCAAGAGGCGGCCGACGGCGACGCTCTCCGGGACGACGCGCGATCCCACCTTCTCCCCGAGGACGACGCGCCGAATATTCCCCGGCACCTTCAGATTGAAGACGATGATCGGCATCGCGTTATCCATGCAGAGCGTGATGGCCGAGGCATCCATGATCTTCAAACCCCGCTCGAGCACGTTGAAATAGGTCAGCTCGTCCAACTTCACGGCATCTTTATAGATGGCCGGATCAGCCGTGTAGATGCCATCCACTTTCGTCGCCTTCAAGATCACGTCGGCCTTGATCTCCAACGCGCGAAGCGCCGCCGCACTGTCCGTGGAGAAGTAGGGATTCCCTGTCCCGGCAGCGAAGATCACCACGCGCCCCTTCTCCAGATGGCGAATGGCTCGTCGGAGGATGAACGGCTCGGCCACGGCGCGAATCTCGATCGCCGTCTGCACGCGCGTGGGTACCCCGAGCTTCTCCAGGGCGTCTTGCAAGGCCAGGGCGTTGATGACCGTCGCCAACATCCCCATGTGATCGGCCGAGGTGCGATCCATCCCTTGCGCGCTCGCCTCGATCCCCCGAATGATGTTCCCTCCGCCGATGACGATGGCGATCTGCACGCCCAAGAGATAAACTTCTTTGATCTCCTCGGCGATCGCGCGAAAGACCTGTGGGTCGATCCCGTAGTTCTGCTCGCCCATGAGGACTTCGCCGCTCAACTTCAACAGGATGCGCCGATAGATGGGCGTTGGAGTCGTCATGCGCTCCGCCTCCTAATAAAAAAGCCCCTCGCGAAGGAGGGGCCGCTGTGGCTCACCCGCTTTTGGCCGAGAGCGTGGCATCTTCTCCCAGCTTGTAACGCGTGAATCTCCGGATGCGGATGTTCTCCCCGAACTTCGCGATCAGCTCCGCGAGCAACTGATAGACCGTTCGGCTCGGGTCCTTGATGAAAGGCTGCTCCAGGAGCACCGCCTCGGCATAGAACTTCGCCAAGCGCCCCTCGATGATCTGCTCCAAGATGCGCTCGGGTTTCCCCGCCATCTTTGGATCGGCCAACGCCTGCTCGCGGGCGATCTCGCGCTCTTTGGCGAGCACGTCTTCGGGCACATCCTCCTTGCGGATGTACCGAGGCTCGGCCGCGCAAATATGCATGGCCACGTCCTTCACGAACTGGTGGAATTCGGGATTGCGGGCGACGAAATCGGTCTCGCAATTCACCTCGACGAGGACGCCGATCTTGCTCCCATGATGGACGTAGGCACCAATGATCCCTTCGGCGGTCACCCGTCCTTCCTTTCGCTTGGCCGCCGCCAGACCGCGCTTGCGGAGGATCTCAATGGCCTTCTCCTCATCCCCCTCGGCCTCGATCAAGGCCGCGCGGCACTCCATGATCCCCACGCCGGTCTTCTCGCGAAGCGCTTTCACCGCCTGTGCGGAGATCTCAGCCATAGTCCTCACTCCCGCTCGGGAATCTCCTCCTCTATCTCCTCCAAGAAGTGCCCCGTGTCACTCGTCAGCGAGGCTTCCGCCTCCGATGGTGTCGCAGCCGCCTCGACCACCTCCGGCGCCGCTTCCTTTAACATTTGCCGCCCCTCGATGATGGCGTCGGCGATCTTGGAGACGAAGAGACGCACGGCGCGCAGCGCGTCGTCGTTGCCCGGAATGGGATACTCAATCCCCGCCGGATCGCAATTCGTATCCACGACGGCGACGATAGGGATGCCCATCCGCTTGGCCTCCCGAACGGCCAGCTCCTCCTTCTCCGTATCAATGACGAAGAGCACGTCAGGCAATCTGGTCATGTTGCGGATGCCGGCGAAGTTCTTCTCCAACGCCGCCCGCTTGCGTTCCAGGCGAATCGCCTCCTTCTTGGGAAGCTGTTCCAGCCGCCCATCGGCCTTCATCTGCTCCAGCTCGTGGAGCTTTTGAATGGACTTCCGAATCGTCTGGAAATTCGTCAGCAAGCCGCCCAGCCAACGATGGTTGACATAGAACTGGCCGCATCGCGTGGCTTCTTCGGCGATGGCATCCTGCGCCTGTCGCTTCGTCCCCACGAAGAGGAAGGTCTTGCCCTGCGCCGCCATCTCGGTCACGAACTTCACGGCTTCGCGGAAATACCGCTGCGTCTGCTGCAGGTCGATGATGTGGATACCGTTGCGTTCGCCGAAGATGAACTTGCGCATCCTCGGATTCCAACGGTGCGTCTGATGGCCGAAGTGGACACCCGCTTCGAGCAGCTCCTTCATCGTGATCGTGACCACCGCCGTCCCTCACCTCCTCGATATGATTTTCGCGCTCGGCCGCCCGCACTCGGTCGCGCGCGGATCTCCCATCGCGACGACGGCCAAGCAGGGTCGGGAAGCCCACGGAGGCCCCCCTGGAATCATGCGCGCGAACCTCGCCAGAGATCGCCCACGATGTCCGGGGAGAGTCGCTCTCGAACACTCACCGCTTGGAATATTGGAATCGCTTTCGGGCTCCTTTCTGCCCATATTTCTTGCGTTCTTTGATGCGCGCATCGCGGGTGAGCAGCCCCGCTTCCTTCAAGCGGGGGCGCAGATCGGAATTGAATTCAAGCAGAGCGCGCGCGATCCCGTGTCGGATCGCCTCAGCCTGCCCGGTGATCCCCCCGCCTCGCACGTTCACGCGGATATCGAATTTGCCCAAGGCATCGGCCAACAACAGCGGCTGCCGAATGACGGCGCGATGCCGCTCGAGTGGGAAATAGGCCTCAAGCGGACGCCCATTGATCGTGATCTGCCCCGCCCCCGGACGCAAGATGACGCGCGCCGTCGAGGTCTTGCGCCGTCCCGTCCCCCAATATTGGATCAACTCCGCCATAGCGACTCCTTACACGGTCAAAGGTTCCGGTCGCTGCGCCTCATGCGGGTGCTCCGGCCCGGCATAGACGCGCAGCCTCTTCGCCTTCTTCCTGCCCAATTTCGTCTTGGGCAACATCCCCAGGATCGCCCACTCCACGATCCGCTCCGGATGCTCGGCCAGCATCCGCTTGGCCGGAATCTCCTTCAATCCGCCGGGATGCCCCGTGTGATACCGATAGATCTTCTGCTCCCACTTCCGCCCCGTGAACCGCACCTTGGCCGCATTGATGACGATCACATGATCACCCAGATCCAGAAAAGGAGTATATGTCGGCTTATGCTTCCCCATGAGGATCCGCGCCACGCGCGAGGCCAATCGGCCAACAGTCATGCCCGCCGCGTCCACGACGTACCATTTCCGCTGCGCGTCCAAATCCTTCCCGCTCGGAACGTAAGTCTTCATGCTCCCCCTCGATGCTCGACTTCAAAGCGAGCGTTAAAGATAGCGAACTCAAGGCCGGAGTGTCAAGCATGGGAGGAGCCGATGTGTTGACGGGGAGCGACGGCGTTGGCTACAGTTGCCCCCGATGTACATCCTCGGCCTGACCACAATGGGAGAAGCCGCTGCGGCTCTGCTTCGCGACGGCGATCTCGTCGCCGCCGCCGAAGAGGAGCGTTTCTCGCGAATCAAACATCACGTCGGCTTCCCCCATAATGCCCTGCGCTACGTCCTGGAAGAAGCCCGAATCAGCATGGCTGATATCGCACACGTGGGCTTGTACTGGCGTCCTTGGGTGCTCGGCCATCGAATTCGGACGACACTGGCGGCGCTCACGCGCTCGCCCGAGCATTTCGTCCGACGCGTCGTGCGCGGCCGCGAACAGATCTCCGGTCACTACTTCCCGATGATGCGCCTGCCGCGCCTGCTGCGCGAACAGTACGGCGGCCGCGACTTCCGATTCCACTATCTCGAACACCACCTCTGTCATGCGGCGAGCGCTTTCTTCTGCTCCCCGTTCGAGTCGGCGGCCATCTTCACCTTCGACGGGACGGGCGAAGCCACGACGACACTCTTCGCTCACGGACAAGGGACGCGCATTCGAAAGGTGAAGGAGATCCGCCTGCCCAACTCGCTGGGGCAGTTCTACTCGGCCATCACGAACTTCCTCGGCTTCGATATGTTCGAGGGCGACGAGTACAAGGTCATGGGTGCGGCCGCCTACGGCGAACCCGAATTCTATGACTTCTTCCGTCAGAACGTCCTGCGTCTGACGGGCGAGGCCGATTTCCAGTTGAACACGGCGCTGCTCGATCACCATCTGGCGAAGCACTATCGCTTCCCCGAAGCCCTGACGCGCGTGCTCGGTCCACCGCGTCGCCCCGACGAACCGTTCACCGAACGCCACTTCAATATCGCGGCCAGCGCCCAGAAGGTCTTCGAGGAGACCGTCCTTCACCTCTTGCGCTGGTTGAAACGGGTCACGGGCGAGCGCGCCCTGTGCCTGGCCGGCGGCTGTGCACTCAACGCCGTGCTCAACGGGCGCATCGAGCGCGAATCGGATTTCGAGGCCGTGTACATTCAGCCGGCGGCCCATGATGCCGGTGGTGCCCTCGGCGCCGCACTCTACATCGCTCATGTGATCCTCGGCCATCCCCGACACTTCGTGATGGAGCACGCGTATTGGGGGCCTCAATTCAAGCGCGCGGACTATCACCGCGCTCTGGCCATGATGCCAGGGCAGTGGGAGGAGCTTGAGGAAGAGGTGCTCATTGGCCGCGTCGCCCAGCTCCTGGCCAAAGGGAAGATCATCGCCTGGTTTCAAGGGCGCATGGAGTGGGGACCGCGTGCGCTCGGCAACCGCTCGATCCTCGCCGATCCCCGACGACCGGAGATTCGCGATGTGCTCAATCGCAAGGTGAAGCTCCGCGAACCCTTTCGCCCCTTCGCCCCCTCCGTCCTCGAGGAACGCGTCCAGATCGTCTTCGGTCGCCGCCTGCATGCCCCCTTCATGATCACCGTACACCCGGTCGTCCCGGAGATGCGGCCTGTGATCCCGGCCGTCGTCCACGTGGACGGAACAGCGCGTCCGCAAACGGTCAGCCGCAAGACGAATCCGCGCTACTGGAAGCTCATCCGCGAGTTCGAACGTCTCACGGGCGTTCCGGTCTTGCTGAACACCTCATTCAATATCCAAGAGCCGATCGTTTGCACGCCCGAGGATGCCGTGGACTGCTTCCTTCGCTCGGAGATGGACTATCTGGTCATGGATCAATTCCTGATCCGACGGCGGTGAGACCTCATGGCCCGGCGAAGGCCGCCAATGTCGCGCACAGCTCATTCAATGCCGAAAGCACATGCGCCGCTTCGCCCGTATGATGGTTGACCATGAAACTGAAGACGAGTCGCTCTCCCCGCATCGTCGTCACGTATCCGGAGAGCGTGAAGGTATAGGCGAGCGTTCCCGTTTTCGCCCGCACGTTCCCTGCCGCTGGCGTCCCCGTCATGCGTCGTTCGAGTGTCCCATCTGCACCAGCGACCGGAAGCGACGCGTGATAGATCGCGCCATGTTCGTGCCGACTCATGAAGCGGAGCAGATCGACCGTCGTCGCCGGCGTCACCAGATTCAGGCGCGAGAGGCCCGATCCGTCTCGCACGCGCACACCCGAGGTTCGCGCCCCGATCTCGCTCAGGAATTCGCGAATGACGTCGAGCCCTTTCTCGTCCGATCCCTCGCCCTTCACCTCCGCTCCGAGGACCCGCAAGAGGATCTCCGCGTGCAAATTCTGGCTGATCTTGTTCACCGTGCGAATCACCTCGCTCAAAGGGATGGACTCGATGGCCGCCAGCTCGATCATCTGTCGAAGATCGAGCGGACGCTCGCGCCGCACTTTCCAATCGGCCGCGACGGCGCGCCCGTGCACGTGAATGCCGCGCCGCAGGAGTGCCTCGCGAAAGCACGTGGCCGCATACAATGCCGGATGGTGCATGGCGACGGCCGCTCGATACCCCAGGCTGTCTCGAGGCATCACGCCTTGAATCTCCACAATATTGTCTTGCAACCCGCGCTCGATCTCGATCCGCTGTGGCGTCCCGTCAACGGCCGTCACAGCGCGATTGACGATGGCCACAGAGGGGGACGAAAGAATCACCTGTACAGGATCGCCCTCGCGCTCGCCCGGACGAAGGGTCACGTCCACGAAGTTATCGTCCACGGAGAGCGCGCTCACCTCCGCGCCGTAATACCATTGCAGGTCATCCCATTCCCAACCGACGCCCAAGCGCGGCCCCACGAAGTAGCTCTCGTCCCCAACGATGTCGCCGAAGATTTCGCGCACACCGGCCCGCGCGAGTTGATCGGCCAGGTCGAAGAACGGTGTCAGATACCCCCCGGCGAGCGTGCGCGTGCTGAGATTCGGATCGCCGCGCCCGTAGAGGATCACATCTCCCTCCACATGTCCGCGCTCATCCGGTCGCGCCAGCGCATAGACCGACGTGCGGAATCGGAAATTCGGCCCAAGGCGCACCAGCGCCGCTGCCGTCGTGTAGAGCTTCATGTTCGAGGCTGGCGTGAAGAGCTGATCCGCCTCACGCTGGACAAGGACCATCCGCCGATCCAACGATTCGACGAGAATCCCCCATCGTGTCGTCGCGAACTCGGGCCGTCGAAGGATCTCCTCAAAATGCCGCTCAAGCTGCCGAAGGGTCCGACGCGGCGGCTGCGCCAAGCCCCCCACAGCACAGCTGCTGATGCCGATAAGCACCAGCGCGATGATGACGATTCGCCCTCTTCTGCTCGCAGCCATCGGCCTCCTCCTCGAGTTGGTCTCCCGGCGACGGCTCGCCTCTTCAGCTTCGCCTCACGAGATCAAGTTGGTCATTTTGGCGCGAGAGCGGCGCATTGATCAAGCGCTCGAGAGTGCGATATACTGACTCGGCAAGATGAGCGGGGCGAGGTGGGAGGAAGTGGAGCAGAAGGAACAGCGCGTGTGCGCGGTGTTCCGCGAGTTGGGATCGGCGGTTGTCGCATATTCCGGAGGCGTGGACAGCGCCTATGTCGCCTTCATCGCCGCTCGCGTACTTGGCAAGCGGATGCTCGCGGTGACCGCCGAGAGCCCGAGCCTGGCCGCGCGGCATCGCGAGGAGGCGATCGCATTCGCCCGACGCTTTCGCATCCCACATTTGCTGATTCGGACCGAAGAGTTCGACGATCCCGACTATCGCCGCAATCCGCCCAACCGGTGTTACTACTGCAAACGCGAGCTCTATGAGAAGCTGACCCGATTAGCGCGTGAGCGCGGCTTTCGCGCCGTGTGTGACGGAGCAAATGTGGACGATCTCGACGATTTTCGACCGGGCCGCCAGGCCGCCCGAGAATTCGGCATCCGCAGCCCGCTCATCGAATGCCACCTCACTAAGGCCGAGGTCCGGGAGCTGTCTCGACGGCATGGTCTCCCGACCTGGGATAAACCGGCCTCGGCCTGCTTGGCCTCTCGTATCCCCTATGGCATGGAGGTGACGGTGGAGAAGCTCCGAACCATCGAACGAGGAGAGGAGATCCTGCGCGGGCTGGGCTTTCGGATCTTTCGCGTCCGCCATCATGGTCCGTTGGTGCGTCTGGAGCTGGGTCGCGACGAACTCGGTCGCGCCGTGGAGCCAGCGACGCTCGAGCGCCTGATACGGGAATTCAAGGCGCTCGGCTTCGCATTCGTGACGCTGGATCTGGAAGGATATCGCACGGGAGCGCTCAACGAAGCCATCGCGCTTCAGGACAAAGCGGCGCCGAAGTCCGACTGACATGGACAAGGGCGCGCGCGTCGAGTACACTTTGTTCCGTGAGGCGCTGAAAGGGGAGTCAGACGTGTTGGACTTTGTGACGACGCTCACCGTATTCATCTTCGTCATTGGGGTCCTCATCTTCGTCCACGAGTTGGGCCACTTCGCGGTCGCCAAGCTCTTCAAGATTCGGGTTGAGGTCTTCAGCCTCGGTTTCGGCCCGCGTCTTTTCGGCGTGCGACGCAGCGGGACGGACTATCGTGTCTCGGCCATTCCGCTGGGTGGCTATGTGAAGATGCTCGGCGAGAACCCCGAGGAGGCGAAACTCGGACCCCTTCCGCCGGAGGCGTTCCTGGCGCGACCGAAGTGGCAACGGTTCCTGGTCGCGCTAGCTGGTCCGGCGATGAACCTCCTGCTGGCGCTCGCGCTCCCGGCTGCGCTCTTCATGGTGAGCTATCCGGGCCCGGCCTATCGGGTCGAGAAAGCGCGCATCGGGGCGATCGTCCCCGGCTCTCCCGCCGAACGCGCGGGCCTGCGTCCAGGGGATGTCATCGTCGAATTCGACGGTCATCAGAACCCTACCTGGGGGGAAGTGGAAGACCTCACGCTCGCGAAGCCAAACCAAACGATCGTCGTCGTCGTCGAACGCGAGGGACAACGCCTGCATGTCCCGCTTTCGCTCGAGGCGGTTCAGGGCCGATTCGACATCGTCGGTGAATCGGGATTGCTCCCTCCTCCGACTACCGATGGGGTGGTCATCGCGCAGGTCGAACGCGGATCACCCGCGGAAGCGGCCGGACTGCGACCGGGAGACAAGATCGTTCGCATTGATGAGGTGGAGATCACGGCCTTCCCCATTCTCGTGGCTCTCGTTGGCCGGAGCATCGGGAAGGAATTGACGCTCACTTACGTGCGCGAAGGAAAGCGCCGAGAGGTGAAAGTCGTCCCCTTCAATGACCGCGGGCGAGGGCGAATCGGCATCGCTCCGGAGCCCGAACCGCTTCAGCGCGGGACCGTGCGCATGGGGATGGGCGCGGCGCTGCGAGAATCGTTTCGGCAAAACCTCTTCTACGCGCGCCTCACGTTGGAAGCGCTCGTCGAAGTCCTCCGCGGCCAACGGACCGTGCGCGAGACTTTCGCCGGTCCCGTGCGCATCGCCGATTTGTCAGGGAAAGCGGCCGAACGTGGGCTGAAAGAGTTGCTCGTCGTCATGAGCCTCATCAGCCTCAGCCTCGGCCTCTTCAACCTCTTCCCCATCCCGGTGCTCGATGGAGGACTCATCCTCATGCTCTTCGTGGAATGGGTGATGGGGTTGGCGGGGAAAGAGCTGACGATGTCGCTTCGGGAGAAGATTCAAACGGTGGGGCTGGCGCTCATCCTCTTGCTCATGGGGTACGTCCTCTACAGCGATATCGCCATCACGCTCAGCGAGCGCGCGCGTCCGGAGAATTCGCCTCCGGCGCACGCGAAGCCGTGAGTCACATGTGGCGTGGTCGCCTCATCGGCGACGGGTCTCGCTGCGGCGCACCTCTTCGACCTCGCGATCGCGGAATTCCCGACGCACCTCCTCGATCCCCTTCCGCCGCAGCAAGCGCAGCGCGCGATCGCTGGCTTTCTTCAGCTCCCGCTTCCCGTCCTCGAATTCGACTTCAACCATCTGCGCGTTGCCCGCTCCGATGACGCGGATGATCGTCCCATAGCGCACACTCGCCGCTCCGGCGTACAGGACCTCATCGCCGACCTGAAACTCGATGCGCGGTTTCGTAGGCATACGCCTCCCTATTCGATCACCGCGAGCAGCTCGCCGGCTCCGACGGTCTGCCCCTCGCGGACGTGGACTTCGGCGAGGCGCCCGGACTTCGGGGCCCGCACCTCGTTTTGCATCTTCATCGCTTCCAGCACGAGGATTCCCTGCCCGGCCTGCACCGGGCTTCCCACCTCGGCCAACAGGCGCACGACCTTCCCCGGCATGCGAGCCGTGAGCGCGACGCGCCCTTCCGCTCCCATCTCGCTCGCCCGCCGCCGATGCCGCCGATCCCGCACGCGCAGATGCCAGGCGTGCTCGCGAACCGTCACCGTCACGGATCCGGCCTGTGCGTTCCCTTCCACGCGCGCTTCGATCACCTGCTGGCCGAAAAGCAATGTGTAGACGCCGGGCTCCGGCGTGAAGACCTTCACCTCATAAGAGCGCCCGTCCACTTGCGCGATGAGACCGCCATCGCGTTCCTCGATCTCCACCAGATGTTGGGCGGCTTCGGATTCGAGCTCGATCCTCATAACCGCGACATGAGCCGAAACAATCGCCCCTGCCACTTCCAGATGCTCGGGGGCGTCGCTGGCGCCGGCTCGCGCGATTCCCGCTCGCTCGCGGCGAAAAGCGCGGCCGCGATCAACGCGGCGTCTCGGGAGAGGAGCTCACCGCTCGAACGAAGCGCCTCTCCGCGAGTCGCGAGGAAGCGCGAGAGATAGCCCGTGTCGATCTTCCCCGCAAGGAAATCGGGATCGCGAAAGATCTCGCGATAGAGGGGGACGGTCGTGCGAATCCCCGTGATGACCGTCTCCTCCAATGCCCACCGCATGCGCTCAAGTGCTTGCTGGCGCGTCTCCCCCCACGCGATGAGTTTCAGCAGAAGCGGATCGTAATGGATCGAGACGTCCCACCCGGCATATACGCCGCTGTCCACGCGAATGCCTGGTCCGGCGGGCAGCCGAAGCGTCTCGATCCGACCCGCCGAGGGGAAGAAATCGTTCTCCGGGTCCTCGGCGTAGATGCGGCATTCGATGGCCGATCCGCGCAACTGAATGTCGCTCTGTCGCAGGCGCAGCGGTTCGCCCGCCGCCAGACGAATCTGCTCACGTACCAGATCCACGCCGGTGACCATCTCCGTCACCGGATGTTCGACTTGAATGCGGGCATTCACTTCGAGGAAATAGAAGTTGCGCTCCTCATCCACGAGGAATTCGACCGTCCCGGCATTCGTATAACCGGCCGCTCGGGCGAGACGGACGGCCGCTTCCCCCATCCGCCGTCGCAGTTGGGGATCATTCCAGCTCGCCGGCGCCTCTTCGATCACCTTCTGATGGCGCCGCTGCAGGGAACACTCGCGCTCTCCGAGATACACGACCTGCCCATAGCGATCGGCCAGGATCTGCATCTCGATGTGACGCGGACGCTCGATCGCCTTCTCGATGTAGACGGAAGGGTCATTGAACGCTGCTTGTGCTTCCGCTTGCGCCATGGCCAGGGCGTTCGGCAGCTCTTCGGGGGAGCGCACCAGGCGCATGCCTTTTCCTCCGCCGCCGGCCGCCGCTTTCAACATCACCGGATACCCCACTTGCTCGGCGATCGCTTGCGCATGCGCGAGATCTCGAACCGGTTCCTCCGTCCCCGGCACGACGGGGACCTCCGCCACACGCGCCAATGCGCGCGCTTGCGTCTTCTGCCCCAATTGCTCCATCGCCTGCCAATTCGGTCCAATGAAGACCAAGCCCGCGTCTGCCACGGCGCGCGCGAACTCCGCATTCTCCGCCAAGAACCCATACCCGGGATGGATGGCTTCGGCTCCGGCCCGCCGCGCCACCTCGATAATGCGATCGCCGCGCAGATAACTCTCCACCGAAGGAGGCGGGCCGATCAGATACGCCTCGTCGGCCAACCGAACGTGCAGCGAGCGCTCGTCCGCTTCCGAATAGACGACCACCGGAGAGATCCCCAACTCGCGGCACGCGCGAATCACGCGCACGGCGATCTCTCCCCGATTGGCGATGAGGATCTTCCGAAACATCATCGCGCCCTGCTCTCTCTCCCCCGCAGCAAGACATCATCGCGTAGGACGATGTCATCCGCCGTTCCCAGAACCCCGTCTGGGCCCTTCGAGACGAGCTGGTAGCGCTGGAAGGGCATCGGTGCCGCCGCCGCGACATCTCCCGAGATGGCGCTGTAGATGAACTCGCGTCCCCAGGCATCCACGACCGGCTTCAAATTGGGATCCAGTTCCTGCAGATCAATGAGCCGGCGCGGATACGTGCCGTACTGCTGCCGATACGCTTCGAGAGCCCACGCCAAGCGATAGAGGTTTGCCCGCGTGGCTGCCTCCTGCCGGAGGCGTTTGTTTTCGATCATGCGGGGGACATGCGCCACGAAGACGCCCACGTGAACGGCGAGCAAGAGCATCGCGGCCACCAGCCCCGCCCGCGCCACCCGTTCCCCACCATATTGGTCGGGCGCGCGCCGCGCCTCTCGGCCCCCTCGATAAGCGAGATAGGCCGCGACCAAGATCACCGGCACGAAGACGCGCGCCAGATCGACAAGCATGGAGCCGATCGCTTCCGTCCAGACAAACGGACTCACATACACCTCGTGCACGAGGATGATCGCCTCGATGAGCACAGTCAGGGCAATCACGCTCACCGCCGTGATGGGCTTACCCATGCGCGGCACTCGGAATTCGGGCCCTGGCGGGTGAGGGGCCACCCATCGCGCGCCACACACACACGCAGTCGCTGCATGAGCGACCCTTCGCCCGCAGCTCGGACAGGCTTTCTCCGACTCGCGCTTCATAACTCCGCCTCCTTCTCCACGCCCGCTCCTCCCGCGAAGGCCGATTGGGAGAAGGCCCGTGGCGTCACCTCCGCCGAGGAGAACGTCTCCGCGTCGAGAGCCCGCGTCATCTTCCATGTGTAGTAGACACGTTGCGCGACCGTCCAGTGCGAGAGGATCGCGATGAGCCACAGCACGGCAGGCATCTTATGAAGGAAATAGCTCCCTTCCGCTCCAGGCACCTCCGTCAAGGCTCCGATGATCAGGAGCGTCAGTCGCTCCGGACGTTCCAGGAACCCGACGCGACAATGAGCGATCAACGATTCGGCCCGCGCTCGCACATAGCTGGTCATGAGCGAGCCGATCATCGCGATCCCAGTCAGCACGACGTAGAAGAGGCTTTGATCAGGCGTCGGACGAGCGAAGTAGACGATCAGGCCAAGGAAGATGCTGACGTCCGAATAGCGATCCAAGACCGAATCCAAGAAGGCGCCAAACCGCGTCACCTGACGGGTCAGACGCGCCAGCGCGCCATCGAGGATGTCGCAGGCTCCGGCGACCAGGAGCACCAATCCGGCGGCGATGAACTGCCCGCGGGCGAAGAGCACGGCGGCCCAGATCGTAACCAGCAGGCCGATGACCGTCAGCAGATTCGGATGCAAACGATAGCCCGCCAACCATCGGGCGAGGGCATCGCGCGCGATCCCGCCATATTTTCCGACCACCCCGCTGAACATGTGCTCGTCCGACGCGACTTATCTTAGACTCCCCCCCCCGGACTGTCAAACGACTTGCCTACGGATGCCTCGCTCACATTCCGCGCGTCCTTTGAGCGGCCTCTTGCACGATCTTCACGCCCGCGCTCGCACCAAGACGCGTCGCACCGGCCTGGAGCAAGCGGCGCGCCATCTCGGCATCGCGGATGCCGCCAGCCGCCTTCACCCCCATCTCCGGCCCGACCACACGCCGCATGAGCATGATGTCCTCGATCGTCGCCCCGCCCTTGCCGAATCCCGTTGACGTCTTCACGAAGTCCGCTCCCGCGCGCTTGGCCAAGACGCACGCTTTCACTTTCTCCTCCTCGGTCAACAGCGCCGTCTCGAGGATGACCTTGCAGAGGACGCCGAACTCGTGACACGCCTCGACCACCGCGCGAATATCTCCTTCGACGACCTCATCCTGTCCCGATTTCAACGCCCCAATGTTGATGACCATGTCAATCTCGCGCGCGCCCTCGAAGATCGCGCGTCGCGTCTCGTAGACCTTCACATCGGAGAACGTCGCCCCCAATGGGAATCCCACGACTGTGCACGGTTTGACCGCCGAGCCTTCGAGCCGTCGCGCCACGTCACGCACCCAATAAGGATTGACCACGACAGCTGCGAACCCGTACGCGAGCGCTTCCTCGCACACCCGAATGATCTCTTCGCGCGTGGCTTCCGGCCGCAGCAGCGTATGATCAATGTATCGAGCCAAATCGCGCGCCGCCTCAGCCGGCTCCGGTTTCCCGCCCAGACGCTCCGCCCCCAGGGCGACCGCATCGCGTAACAGATCAGGCTGTTGTCGGAAACACTCGCTCGGCCCCGGTCCCTCAAGAAGATCCAGTTCTCGCAGCTTGGCCAAAATGGCCTCGGTGATGTCAACCACGAGTTTGCGATCGACCTCCATCGCCGGAGCCCCAGTATGCTAACTCACCCACCTTTATACCATACTGGCGCGGACTGAGACCAGCAGGGGAGGGGGACAGCACGACACCAGAGCGCGAGACGAACGGTACGGCTCGCGCCGACTTCGAACGAGCGACTCACGGCGTCGAACGCTCTTCGCGCGGCGACGCTTCGAGATAGTCGGCGAGCACGCGCTCCCACTTCCCTTGCGCTTTGAGGATCAACTCGATCGTCTCGCGCACGGCACCGCGCCCGCCCGCGCATCGAGTCACATAGTGCGCCGCGCGCTTGACATCCTCGACGGCATTGGCGACGGCCACGGCTAAGCCCACGCGCCGCATCAGGGGGAGATCGGGGAGATCATCCCCGATGTAGGCGACCTCTTCATCGCGCGCGCCTTCCTCACGAAGGATGCGCTCGTAAGCTTCGAGCTTGCGTTCGACACCTTGGTGCAGATAGTGTATGGCGACTTCGGCCGCGCGCCGCTCCAGCGTGCGCGAATGTCGGATCGTGATCACCCCTGTGCGGAGTCCGGCGCGCGCGGCGAGCTTCAACCCTTGACCATCGTGCGCATCGAAGAGCTTGATGTCATCGCTGTCGGGTAGCAGGATGATGCGCCCGTCCGTGAGCACTCCGTCGCAATCCATGAGGAGCACGCGAACAGCTTGCGCACGACGTTTCACCTCCTCATCCATCGCTCTCCCTCCGCGCCATCAGCGTTCGAGGAAAACGGGGATGTCATACAAGGTCCAACGTCCGTCACTCCGCCGCAAGACATAGAGGGCGCGCGACGACGTTTGCTTCCCGCCGATCGTCGTCGCCACGATCCGAGCGTCAACCAGGACGCGATTTCGATCGAGGGCCTCCGCGCGCAGGATCTCCGTCTTCCATTCCTTGAGGAAAGACGCCCCCGTGATGAATCGCTTCAGATTCTGCGGGGTGATGAGCTCCCGCACAGCGGCCGGTCGTCCAGTGCTGAGCGCGCTGTCGAGTTGACGAATGAACTCCTGAGCGGAACGTTCGACCGCCGGAAGCTTCTGCGCGGCACTCTCGGCGCGAATGAGCGCATCGCGAGCCATGAGCAGCGAGATGTCCTCGGCGAAGGCGAAACTCGCCTGGCGAAAATGCTCGACCGCCAGCGCCGGTTGCCCGCGCGCCAGGGCGATCTCGCCAAGCGCCATCTGCGCCCACGCGTACCCTCCGAGTGCCAGCGGCTCCTGAGCAAGCGCCTGCTGCACATATCCCTCGGCCTCATCCCCTTTCCCTAAAAGCGCGAGCGCCCGAGCCAGCGCCGCCTGCGCGAGAGGACGATCCGGGTCTTGCGCGAGCGCTTGACGCAACGTCGCTTCCGCCTCTTGGACCCTCCCTTGCACCAAGGCCAGCGTCCCCTGGCTCACGAGCCGATCCACAGCGGGACGTCGAGGCCATGTATCGTTCGTGTAATCGGCCTGAAGATAAAGCCGATCCGGATCCACCGTGACGGACACGGGCTCCTCGCGAAACCGCACTTGCCCGTACCCTTGCGCTTCAACGCGCACCGATTGCCGCAGACGGTTCCCCTGAGCCGTGAGCACCTCCACGTCAACGGTCGCCTCGCCGCTGCCGAAATTCGCCACCTGAACGGTCCACATCTCCCCTTCCGCCACGGGCTTCCCCACGGCGAAATCCGGGAGCACGACCTCGGCGAACCACTGATCGAAGATGCCCCTCACGACTTCCGACGCATCGAGCGCCACACACCCGCGCTGGAAATCCTCAAACGCGAGGCTCCTGTCCGGACGCGCGAACAACTCGCGCACGAATGCATGAAAGCGCTCAGGTCCAAGCGCGCGCGCCAACAGCCGCATCACCATTGGCGTCTTGTTGAAGACGCTCGTGTAATACTGACGCGCCAACAGCGTCTGCCGCAGCAACGGGACATCGTAGGCGCTCCCCCCACTCACCAACGTCGCGTAAGCGCGCCGGAAGCGCTCGATCGCCCGCTTCCATCCGGATGCCCCAAACCGCTGCTCCAGATAGAGGAAAGCGAGATAGCTCGGCATCCCTTGGTCCAGCACGGCATGTCCAACGCCTCGAATGTCCACGCGGGCACCCATCCACAGCCGCGCCACTTGAGCGGCCAAGAAGAAGAGCACGTCCTCATCGAGCACATCGCGAGCGAAGATGCGCTCGTCGAAGATCAGCAGCCCGGGTGCGCCATAGGCCGGGACCTCGCTCGAAGCGATCACTCGAATCGTCCGCTCCAGGGGGACGCCGAAGAACGCCGTGTAGAACTCGCGAAGGCGAACGATCTCCGCCCGCAGGCGTTCGAGCATCCCCGGGCGAAGCACGGCGAATCCGCGTGGCACGTAAAATTCCACCCCTTCACGATCCTCCCTGACCCGTTCGAAATCGCGCGCGATGAAGACGGGCTGCGAGCGCATCGGCTCCTCGAACGTCACCAGGCGCTTCCCCCCCTCCACCCTCTCCGTGACAAATCGCCCCGAAGAGAGACCAAAGAGCGCGCTCGGGCTCTCGATGCTCAAGGTGAAGGGCGACAGGTCTACGCGGTATTCGATCTGAAACGGTGTATGAATCATCGGCAGCCAGAGGCTCTCGGGCAGGAGCACGCATTCCTCCGGCGTCAACGCCGCACGCGGCGTCGCCTCCTCCGCGTGCACACCATAGGTGAGCGAGATTCGAACCGACTGCCCGGGGCGCACCGGTTCCGGAAGCGCGAGGGCATAGCCGACAAGCCCCGTCATCTCATCCTTGCGCGAGGTGAAAGAGAGCGGCGTCCCCTCAAGGCGAATCTCCGTGACCTCCGCGATCGCCCCCAAGCGCAGCGTGATGCGGTCCACGGCCTGCGACGAGGGATTCGTGACCGTGAGCGTCATCTGTACGGCCGCGCGTCCTTCGGTCGGCATGAGGCTCACATGCCCCTCATAGCGCTCCACCCGCAAGAGCAAATGGGCTGGCACCGCAGGCTCTTGCGCGAAAGAGCGCCCCGGCACTCCGAAAAGCGCGAGAAGCCCAATCCCAAGCTTATGCGGCCACCGTCGTCTCATCTCCGGGCAACGCCTCGATGGAACGAACGAGCTGATGAATCGCCTTGAGCACGGCAAGCAACGAAGCCACACGCTCCAAGGGGAGCGAATTCGGACCATCCGAGAGCGCGCGCTCCGGTTGATCGTGCACCTCCATGAAGACGCCATCCACGCCGCAGGCGACCCCTGCGCGCGCTAAGGGTTCGATGAACTCCGACTGCCCGGAGCTGCGGCCGCCCGCTCCTCCCGGCAACTGCACGCTGTGCGTGACGTCCAAGATGACCGGATACCCGAACGTCCGCAGGATCGGCAGTGAACGCATATCCACGACGAGATTGTTGTAGCCGAAGGTCGTGCCCCGCTCCGTCACCAGGATGCGCTCGCAGCCGACAGTGGTCGCCTTCTCGATCACGTACTTCATGTCCCACGGCGCCAGAAATTGCCCCTTCTTGATGTTGATGGCGCGCCCACTCCGCGCCGCGGCGACGATCAAATCCGTCTGCCGCGAGAGGAAGGCCGGAATTTGCAGGACGTCTACGACCTCGCTCACGGGTCCGACGTGAGCGCTCTCATGCACATCGGTGAGGATGGGCACGCCCACCTCGCGCTTGATCCGTGCCAGAATCTTCAACCCGGCTTCCAACCCCGGCCCGCGAAAGGAATGGATCGAAGACCGATTCGCCTTGTCGTAGGAGGCCTTGAAGATGTAGGGAAGCCCCAGCCGCCCCACAATGCGCGCCAGATGCTCGGCCATCCGAAGGGCATGCTCCTCGCTCTCGATGACGCAGGGCCCGGCGATGACGAGCAGATCCATCCCTCCGAGCACCAGATCTCCGATGCGAAAGCTCTTCTTCGCTCCGTTCATCGCCAGTCAGAACGTGAAGAGTCTCTCCGCATCGCTCACGTCTTCCAGGAGGAAGTCCGTGAGCGTGCGCGCGCTGTCAATCTCCGGGATCAAATCCTCCTCCCGGACGCCGTACATGTACATCGAGGACGTGCAGGCGAAGAGTTTCACGTCATCGCCATGTTCTTTGGAATCACGTAGAAAGGAGTGCAAATCCACGAAGTCAGCTTCCCGAAGCCGTCGCACGATCTCCGACTCCATCGGGCGAACAAGGTCCGAGAGATTCAGCTCGTTGATGCGCGCTCGGGTGACTTTCACGACGGCTTCGTCGCGAAAGAAGACGCGCACGGAGGTCTCCAGCGATGCCGTCAACGCGCGAATGAGCGTGCTCACTTGAAAGAGATTGTTGAAGCTGCCATTGGACACGATGATCGCGACCTTCCTCATATCTGCCTTTCACGTACGATCCCGCATCACCATCAAGAAGGCCAATTTTAAACGAACTGTGCGGCTCGAACAACACCACGCTTGACTTCTCCGACGGCGATCTCTAAGCTCCCTCGACGCGAGCTGTCGTCACACACGCATCTGACGGCGATGTCTCGGCCTCGCGCTCGCGCTGGGGCTTCTGGCGAGCTGGGGATCTGGACGCGTGCCTACCTGGGCATCCCGACGGCTGCCGCGGATCGTCCTTCCCGAGGACCCTGGCGCGCCTGTTCGTGGAGCAACGAGCGCTCGCGCGCTGCGCAGGAAGCCGAGCGGAGCGGCACGCCGGCCGAGGAGTTTCTCCGTCGCTTGATCTGGCTGACGAACGCGCCCTTTGCGTCTACGCGCTCGATCTGAGCGAGCGCGTCATCGCGCATGTGGCGCGCGCGCACCAACAGGCTCAACGAGGGTGAGGAGCTATCGGCCTCGCTGCTGAGCGCGAACGCGTTCGCGGCGCGAGCGAGGGCACCTTGTCGCGCCATGTATATCCGACCTAAAATTGATCGCGCGCACATGCAGGGAGGACGGGATGTTCGGGCAGCACCAAAAGGATCACCTCTGGGCCATCCTCGACGCCATGGAGGATGGCGTGATGATCATTGATCGGGACTTCTGGATCGTCGGCTTCAATGAAGCGGCCGCCCGCATCACCGGATACCGGAAAGAAGAAGCCCTCAACGCTCGGTGCTTTGAGATCTGCGCCGGTCGGTATTGTAAAGAGGATTGCGATGTGATGGCACTCTTCACGACCGGGCGCCCGTGCGAGGAGTTCGAGACGACGATTCGGACTAAAGATGGACGAACGCGCATCGTCCGCATCCATACGGTCACCCTGCGCGATTCGAGGGGAGCTATCACGGGCGCCTTGCGCATCCTTCGCGACGTGACCGCATTGCGCGAGTTGGAGCGGCAGCTCCGCGAGCCAGAGCGCTTTGGCCGCCTCATCGGCAAAAGCCGCGCGATGCAGCAAGTCTATCGGCTCATCGAGCTGCTCAAGGATTCGACGGCCACAGTTTTGATCCAAGGAGAGACTGGCACGGGGAAGGAGCTGGTCGCCGAAGCCCTTCATTTCACCAGCCCGCGAGCCGAAGGCCCATTCATCAGAGTGAACTGCGCGGCTTTGCCCGATCCTTTGGTGGAGGACGAGTTGTTCGGGCATGTGCGTGGGGCGTTCACCGACGCCGTCTCCGATAAACCGGGACGCATCGAGCTGGCCAACGGGGGGACGCTCTTTCTGGACGAAGTTGGGGAGTTGGGTCCGGCCGTTCAAGCCAAGCTCTTGCGAGTCCTCGAGACGGGAGAATTCGAACGTCTGGGCGATCCGCGAACGCGCCATGTGGATGTCCGGATCATCGCGGCGACCAACAAAGACTTGCGCGCCGCCGTCGCCGAACGCCGATTTCGAGAGGATCTCTTCTTCCGGCTCAACGTCGTCCCGATCTTCTTGCCCCCCTTACGGGAGCGCATGGAGGATCTCCCGCTTCTGGCCGAACATTTTCTGGAGAAGCTGCGGTGCGCCACCGGTCGGGCGTTGCGCCTCGGTCACGATGCGCTGCGCGCGATGATGCGCTACCGATGGCCCGGCAATGTGCGCGAACTGAAGAACGCCCTCGAATATGCCGCCATCGTCTGCGAAGGGACGACGATCCACGCTACGGATCTGCCACCCGGCCTTCGTGAACCCTGGCTCGAACACCCGGTGCCCGCTGAGATCATCAGCGAGCCCCTCCGATTACGCGCCGCCTTAGAAGCGTGCAATTGGGAGATCACGCGCTGCGCGGAATTGCTCGGCATGAATCGCACGACCCTCTGGCGGAAGATGAAACGTTACGGGATTCGCCGTCCTTGAGACGAGTCCCCCTTCTCGGCCTTGAGATGAAGTCGCATCTCCTGGAGTTCGATGCGGAGGCTCGTGCGCGCGTGGGCTTATGGGCAGAGCAAGGGCTTCATCCGGTGGACCTCTTACGGCTTTTCCCTCGGCGTGGACGTGCAGCGAGTGGGCGCTCAATCGGTGGCATGGTATAATTCGATGGGTACACCAAGGGGGGAGGTCATGAAGGCGCGGATCTTCTGGAGCGGATTTTTGGTGGGGCTCTTTGCGCTCGGGCCGACGACAGGACTCGCGCGCGAGGAGTCGGCGAGTGCCTCGCTACGTCCTCAGCGCGCGCGGCCCCTGAAGCCACAAGGAATGATGCTCGAATCGCTCATCCCTCAAGACGTGGTGGCCGCCGTCTTCCTTCGCGATCTCTCGACGTTCCGAGAAGGCGTGCGACAGAGTGCACTGGCGCGCGCCGTCATCGGGACTTCGCTCCCTCTGGCTCACTATCTTCGTGAGCTTGCGGATCAACCCGATCTCTCCAGCGCGGCCGCTCTCGGTGCGGGCGTTCGATATGCGCTCGTCATCCCGGAAGCCACAGACCCTCTTCGGGCCGTTGTGCTCGCAGAGGCGGCATCAAATGAGCGTGCGGCACGCGCCGTCGAACGGCTGCGCGCGGCGCTGGGGCGCCTGGGCCCCGTGCGTCAGCGCAAGGGACCATCTGTCCCGATCCTGCAAGCGAGCCAACTTCTCCACGGCGAGCCCCTCGGATTCGCTCGGTTCGGCCGCGTGCTCCTTTTCGGGCCGACGATGTCCATTGAACGCCTGACGGAGGATCAGGCGACGAGACCGAAGCTCGCGGAATCGTCCAGCTTTCGTCTCCTTCGCGAACGATGCGCTGGAGGAACGGCTTTCGCCTTCCTCAATCTCGAACGGATCACGCCGTATCTGATCAGCCGATTGACGGCGCGCCCGGCAAGTGGTTCGATCTCGCTTGTGGTCCCAATCCTCCAGTTCATCGGGCTCTCGGCCTTCAAAGCTGCGGGCTTTTCGCTCGCGTTCGAGAGGAGCGTGGTTCGCGAAGAGCAGTGCGTGCTCATTGAGCGAGGACACAACGCGATGATCGCGGCTTTGACGGAGCTGCCGGCCATCGAATTCGTGACGGCGCATGCGATCCCTGAAGACACGGCGCTCGTGATCTTCGCGGGGCTGGATCTCATTCGCCTCTACGAGGCCACCGTGGCAACGCTCGGACCACTCCTCACGGCTCAACTCGGCGGGCAATCGCCGGAAGCGGCTATCGCGCTGTTGGAGACGCAGCTTGGGTTCCGCATCAAAGGCGAATTGTTGGCCGCGCTTGGGACCGAGCTGGCCATCGCGTGGTCGTCGTCGGTCGAGCCTACCGAGCGCGCTCTCATCTTCTCCGTGCGCAATCCCGATCTTCTGCGCACCATTTTAGAGAAAGTCGCTGCGCGACAGGGGCAGCGCCCCATCACCGACAAGTCGTACACGATCTACCCCCTCACGGATGACGCGTCGATCGCGGTCACCACGGCGGAAGCCATCGTCGCTCGCCCCGAACGCGTGCAGCAACTTCTGGAGGAGCGCGAACGCGGTCGAGTCCTCGGGCGCACGCCGGAATTCGCGCAGTGGATGCGCGAGCGACCGTCGCCGGTGGCGCTGGGCATTTATGCGACGCGCGCGGCCTTTCGCCTGCCGTGGCTGCGGCCGCTTGTCGCCGATGCGCGCGCGGTCGAAAACCTCCCCCCTCAACTGCTGGCCGGATTCGGCGTCAGCGATCCATCCGGCCTGAAGGGGACGCTCACCTCAGCGCTTGGCTCCCTCATCCTTCTGGATGCGCTCTTGACGATTCGCTCGGGGACTCCGGAGTCCTCCCTTTTCGGCGTGCTCACACGGTTCACGCGCATCTTGGCGGAAGGTTCCCAATGAGGGCCAAACGCGAAGTGAGGACCGGCGTGCGGGGGCGGTGGGGGGTGGGCGCGATGCTTGTCCTCCTTGGGCTCCTCCCTCTGCCAGGATGCCGCCGCCAGGAAGACGCACACACGCTCATCCTCGCCGTCGAAGCGCCTCCGTTGACTTTCGATCCGCGCGGCCCCACCAATGCCGTGACCGCGCGCCTGCAACAGCTCCTGTTCAACACGCTCACGCAGAAGGACGAGCGATTCGAGATCGTCCCGGAGCTGGCTGAGTCCTGGGAGGTTTCGGAAGATCTCACCATCTACACGTTCCGCCTTCGCCGTGGCGTGCGATTCCACGATGGCCGAGAACTGACGGCGCGCGATGTCGCCTACACGTTCAATACCCTGATCGCCCCCACGTTCGATTCTCCAAAGCGGGCGGCGCTCAGCAAACTCGAACGCGTTGAGCCGGTGGATGCGCATACGGTCGTCTTCCGCTGCCGCGAGCCGTATCGCGGATTGCTCGTGGATCTGATCGCCATCGGCATCATCCCTGAGAATTCAGACGAGACGGTCGCGCGGCAGCCGATCGGGACCGGCCCGTTCCGGTTCGTGCGATATGTGGAGAACCAAGAGGTGGAATTGCTCGCCTTCCCGGAGCATTTTCGGGGTGCGCCGCGCATCCGGCGACTGCGAGTGAAGATCGTGCGCGATCCCACGACGCTCGCTCTGGAACTTCTGGGAGGAACGGTCCACCTCGCCGTGAATGCGCAGCTCTCGCCCGACTTCGTGGCGGAGCAACAGAGGGGTCGACAACTTCGGGTCGTGATCTCCGATGGTGCAGCCCTCGAATATATCGGGATCAACACGACCGATCCTATTCTTCGGGACCGCCGCGTGCGGCAGGCGCTCGCCTACGGGATCGACCGCCGGGCGATCATCGCGAATCTGTTGCGCGGACAGGCCCGACCGGCCAAGAGCGTCCTCCCCCCGACGCATTGGGCTTATCACGAGACCACGAGGACCTACGAATACGATCCGGCGCGCGCCCGCCGCCTCCTGGACGAAGCCGGATATCGCGATCCCGATGGCGAAGGCCCGCGGCCGCGCTTTCGCCTCACGCTGAAGACGTCCTCGGCCGAACACCCCCGAAAGATCGCCACGGCCTTGCAAGAGCAATTGCGCACTCTCGGCATCGAGCTACACATCCAGTCTTTCGAGTTCCAGACGTTTTTGAACGACATCAACACGGGGAACTTCCAGCTCTTCTTCCTTCGCCAAATCGGAGCGAACCAGTTCACGGACATCTTCAAAGCGGCCTTCGGTTCCCGCTCGATCCCGAACGATCCGACGATCCGAGAATCGGAACGAACGGGCTTCCTCAACCGCGCCCGCTATCGGAATCCGCACCTGGACGCCCTGATCGAGCGCGCCGAGGCCGCGAGCGAGCGCGCCAAGCAGCGCGCGCTCTACGCGCGCATTCAGGAGGTCCTTGCTGAGGACGTACCCTGGATCATCCTCTGGTATCCGGCCAACGTCGCTCTGATGAACCCGCGCGTGCGCGTCCCGGCGATTCCCGCATCCGGCGACTTCTCCTTTCTGAAAGACGTGGACGTGCCGTAGAATTGAAATCTCCACACATCGTGAGGGAGAGCGATGATGGAACCGACGAGCCCCAAGAGCACGGAGCGAAAAGCGCGATTTGAAACCCCATCGCATATCGAGCTGAAGGCCGTCTATCGGGCGAGCGATCTCGCCGGGTTCGATCCCGAACGCGACTTAGGCGAGCCGGGAGCGTATCCCTTCACGCGCGGCGTCTACCCGACCATGTACCGAGGACGCCTGTGGACGATGCGCCAATACGCCGGATATGCGACGGCTCGCGAGTCCAACCGCCGGTATCGGTATCTTCTGGAACAGGGGCAGACGGGACTCAGCGTGGCGTTCGATCTCCCCACGCAGATGGGCTACGATTCAGATCATCCGCTCGCGCAAGGTGAGGTCGGGAAAGTCGGCGTGGCCATTGACACGCTCGCCGATATGGAGGTGCTCTTTGAGGGCATCCCCCTGGACCGCGTCTCGACGTCGATGACGATCAATGCGACGGCGCCGATTCTCTTGGCCATGTATCTGGCCGTCGCTCGAAAGCAAGGGGTTGCTTGGGATCGGGTGAGCGGCACCGTTCAAAACGATGTCTTGAAAGAGTACATCGCGCGCGGAACGTATATCTATCCGCCGGGGCCGAGCCTGCGCCTGTGCACGGATATCTTCGAGTTCTGCTCGCGCTGGGTCCCGAAGTGGAACGTGATCTCCATCTCCGGCTATCACATTCGTGAGGCCGGAGCGACAGCCGTACAGGAGCTGGCCTTCACCTTCGGCAACGCCATCACCTATGTGCAGGCGGCAGTGGATCGTGGTCTGGCTGTGGATGAGTTCGCCCCTCGCCTGAGCTTCTTCTTCAACGTGCACAATCACTTTCTCGAAGAGGTAGCGAAGTTTCGCGCGGCCCGACGGATTTGGGCGCGCCTGATGCGAGAGCGCTTCGGAGCGCACGATCCCCGCTCAATGATGCTTCGATTCCACGCGCAGACAGCTGGCTCGACGCTCACGGCGCAGCAGCCCGAGGTCAATGTGATCCGCGTCACGCTGCAAGCTCTGGCCGCCGTGCTGGGCGGCGCGCAATCGCTCCATTGCAACGCACGGGATGAAGCTTTGGGCTTGCCGACGGAGGAATCGGCCTTGCTGGCGCTCCGCACGCAGCAGGTCATCGCTTACGAATCGGGTGTCGCCGATACGGTGGACCCACTTGGCGGCGCCTACGCCATCGAGAGCCTCACCAACGAGATCGAGCGGCGCGTCTTCGAGTATCTGGAGCGCATCGAAGCGCTGGGCGGGATGCTGCGCGCCATCGAGATCGGTTGGGTGCAGAAGGAGATTCACGAGTCCGCTTACGGGTATCAGCGCGCTATCGAGTCAGGCGAGCAGATCGTCGTGGGCGTGAATCGGTTCGTCTTCCCTGAAGAGCGCCCGATCCCCGTTCTCCGCATTGATCCGGAGATCGAACGCGCGCAAGTCGAGACGTTGCACCGGATCAAGGCCGAGCGCGATCAAGTGGCCGTACGCACGGCGCTCGCCGAGCTGGAGGAGGCAGCTCGTTCGACCGAAAACCTCATGCCCTACATCATCCGTGCCGTCGAAGCTTACGCGACGCTTGGCGAGATCAGCGACTGTCTCCGCCGCGTCTTCGGCGAATACCGCGAATCCGCGTGAGTGATCTCAATACGGGGCTCCTGGGCGTGTGGCCGAAGGGGGGTGAATCTCCCGAGGATTTGAAAGAGGGGTATTTTTTCTCGCAACCACGGCGCTTGACGCTGCGCGCGCCCTCTCGCTAGAATGCCGCTTGCGGGCCGGAGTGGCGGAATTGGCAGACGCGCCAGACTCAAAATCTGGTGGCCGTTCGGACGGCCGTGTCGGTTCGACTCCGACCTCCGGCACCACGCTTCAAGCCAAGCACTCACACAGCCTCCCCCAGCGGAGGATCACACCCGCTGCCACATGGCGCCCGCCTGATGCACACTTGCTGTAGGCCCGATGCACGCGCGCATTTTCGATCCCCCATCCCGAGAGGCTACCTCCAGGGCGATCCTGAGGCAACGGTGAAGGCGGCGCCGATCGCTCAGCTTGGCGACGGAAGCCCTCACGCGAGGTCGAGGTCCAGCACGGTGCACACGCCGACCACCTTTTTGCGTCCGAAGGGAAGAGAGAAGATGGCCCTCATAACGCTGCAGCGATTCCTCAAAGAGCAGGCGCTGAGCGCGCAGCCGTGCGCTCATCCGAAGAAAAATATGGAGCGGGCGACGGGATTCGAACCCGCAACACTCAGCTTGGGAAGCTGATGCGCTACCGTTGCGCCACGCCCGCTCGTCGGCCGTCTCTGTTGTCAAAGAAAACCCTATTAGGGCTCATAGAATATAGCCGAAGGCTCACGAAAAGTCAATGTCAGAGACCGCACAACTTTCACTCAAGCGGAGCCGTTTCGGAAAGCCTGCTTCCTTGCGCTCGCCGCCCCACAGATGGAGCTCGCTATGGCTTCCGTACCTTAGCCTGACGGACTATTTCCTCCACATCCCGCAACAGGGCACGCGCGTCGAAGACCACGCCATCCCGGATCGTATACTTCAGACCGTGTTTCTGAAATGCCCGACCGTCAGTGGTGAAGCGGGTGACACCGGTGCCATAAAGGACTTTGAAATCCGCCAGCGGATTTTCTTCCAAGATGAGCACGTCGGCCAAGTATCCCGGTCGGATGACTCCCAGCCGAGCCTCACCCAGGGCTCGCGCGCCCTCCAGCGTCGCCGCCCGAATGACCTCCAGCGGATGAAACCCCGCTCGCTCCAGCATCTCCAACTCGCGAATCGTGCCGAACCCATAGAGATGATAGGCCGATCCGGCGTCCGAACCGACGGCGACGTGTCCGCCTCGATTCTTATATGCGTTGACAAATTCGAGCCAGCGGCGGTACATGCGATCCCACACCGCTTCGTCCCCGCTCGCCCAGGCGTAATGATACGCGCCATGATGGCGCGGATTCGGCTTCCAGTAGTCCATCAGCGTGGGCAGCGTGAACCGTTCGTGCCAGGACAAGGTCTGCACCCGCATGAGATCCCGATTCGCCTCGTAGACGGCGAAGGTCGGCACCATGACAAAGCCGATCTCTTGGGAGATCTTCAAGAGCTCCGGGACGACCCAAGTCATGAGTTTCTCCAGGTCCGTCTCCAGCCAAACCGTGGCGGTGTAGCGAAAGCGGGCTGGCTCATCAAGATAGTTATAATGCGCCGGGAGGTTCTGCACCGTTTGATCGGAGAACGCGGCCTCAGCATAGCCGTAATGGTGCTCGATCGTCGTCGCGCCGGCACGCGCGACTTCTAGGGCGTTCATCGGCACGACGCCATCTTGTCCGATATGCACGGCCACGCCCATGCCCTGTCGGCGCGCTTCATCACAGATCGCTTTGAGCACGTCGGGATAAAGACCCGGCTTGCCGGAGATCTTGATGCCCTCGACCCCTTTGGCCTTCCATTCGCGCACGAGCGCGCGCGCTCCTTCCGGATCAGAGAGACGGGGATCATCCCCCCGCCAGAAGGGATAGATGTAGAGGCGCGGGGCAATGGCTTGGGGCGCCGCCCATCGCCGCTTTTCAGCAACCATCTCATCAGGATTCTTGGACCCAATGGAGAAGACGCGCGCGCTGGTCACCCCGTGGCCAAGCCAGAGCTTGAAGATGTATTCGGTCGGCACCCGATCAGAGATGTGCGTGTGCAGATCCACAATCCCCGGCATCACGTAGAGATTCTCACCCTCGATGACCCGATCTCCGGTCGGACGTTGAAAGCCCGGACCTCGACGCAGGAGAGAGACGGGATCAACGGGGATGATCTGTGTGATCACGTTCCTCTCAATGACGATGTCCACCGGCCCCGACGGCGGCGCGCCCGTCCCATCAATCACCATCGCCCCGCGAATGACGAGCCGATTATACGGCCCCTCTACCGGTGGGACGTTTTGTTGCGCGGGAATCCCTCTCCCTATCACGGCGAAGACCGCGAACCAGACACAGATCCAAACCCTCCCCATCGGCTACCTCCCGAAGTAGAATACGCCCCCAGGATAAAGCTCTCCTCGATCGCGCGTCAAGCAGACGGAATGAGGAGAATTACGGGAGTGGGATTGCTGAGGAGTCCGGAGATCGCGAATGGAGAAGCCGTCTCCGCCTTCAAAGCGGCGGCGATGGGGTGCGCCCGTCGCACGTTCTTGGTCATGTACCCCACGGCACGGGCCTGGGGCTTGCAGCTAGGCGGATACGCCCGCCGCGTGCGGCTGCATGACGACAGCCCTGCCGCGAATGTTCGCGGCAGCGATAGTGTCTGCCGGGCCAGCGAACCCGCAGGACACGCG
>CALHAI010000012.1 GCA_937934295.1 uncultured Blastocatellia bacterium | reverse complement strand
GTGCCGTGAATCGTGGTCGAGGCGATGTCGGATCCGAGAGCGAGACCGATGGACCGGAGACTTGCCGCCATCGGAAGGCGAGGGGATCACCATCGGGATCACGACTGGCCGTGCCATCGAGCTCGACCTCTGTGCCTTCATCCACAAGCTGATCCGGCCCGGCCTCGGCAATCGGCGCCGCATTCACCGGCACGCATGCCGAGAACTCCGAGGTATTCCCCTCGGCATCGGTCGCCGTCGCCGTGACGAACTGACCGAACGCCGTCACAGGCAACTCGGCCGTGAACGTCACCGGATTCGACGCGTCGCCTGTCGCCTGCACGGTGACGGCTCCGAGGAACCTCTCTCCTTCCCCGAATCCCGAAGCGTGACAGGCCGCGTTAGCGAAGAACTCCACGCGGACGTCGCCCGCTCGCGTATCGAGGATTCCGGTGAAGACGAGCCGATTCGGGCGCTGCACGGCTGTCACGATCACGGGAAAATTCTGCAGATCGTTCGGCCCTGCATCAGCATCACCCGGATCGTTGACCGTTGGCCCATCCCCGCGCAGATCGATCCCGAGTTCGCCGTTGTTCCAGATCGAATTGCCCAGGATGCGATTCCCGCGCGAAGCCCCACTGACCTGAATGCCAACCCCGTGCTGATGGGCGATGAGATTTCCTTCGCCAGCCTCGATCCCGCCGATCAGGTTCTCATGGCCGCTGCTGATGGCAATACCCGTCACGCGATTGCCAAGCGGAGCACCAGTGGGACTCACACCGATTCGATTCGCCTGCACGATGTTGCGATCAGCGCTCCCGGGCGCGCGAATCCAGAGGCCATTTCCCACGCTCGCGACGATGACGTTGCCCGCGCCGGGTGCTCCCACGCGATTCCCGTTCGCTCCACCCTCAATGCGCACCCCATCCACATTGGCGAGCGGCGCTTCGCCATCGGCCGTCGTCCCAATGAAATTCCCCAGGATGAGATTACCCGTCGTCGCTCCGCGAAGGAGAATTCCGGTCGTATTCGCCGAGATGACATTGCGCGCCTCGGCACTCGCTCCGCCGATGCGATTCTCGCGCGCCCTTTCGATCAGGAGTACACCCGTCGTATTCCCGGCTGGCCCCCCGCCTGTCACATTCGTCCCGATCAAGCACCCTTCCACGACGTTCTCCGCCCCTTCGCGGATCACAATGGCCGCCTGATCGGCACCGACGAAGCGCGCGAGGATGAGTCGCCGCACGGCGTTGCGATCGCTGGCGAGGACGAGTCCGGAGATCGCTCCTCCGACCTCGCCGGTCAGGGCGATGACCGGGCGATCCCCATTGGTCGCTCCTGTGAAGGCGATCTGGCTCGCTCCGTCCAACGTGATGCCCCCTCCTCGAATCTCCGGCAAAGGGCTCCGCAAGCGGATGAAGAATACGCCGGCGAAGAATCCGAGGTCTGAGGTCGGAATGCGAAAGCGAATGATGTCCGGTCCCGAACTCGCGTTCGCTGCTTCCAAAGCTTGCCGCAACGATCCGGGGCCGTCATCGCTCGTCGTCGTCACGACAAGCTCATTCGCTTGCGCCGTCGCCAGATGAAAAGTGCTTGGACAACTACCGCTTGAGGTCTCGCGGCTCATGATGAGGAGATCATCCACCCCGATCCCTGAGAGAGAGAGAGCCTGCGCGGCGACGGGAGCGCATCCCGCTGCCAAAGGGATCGAGACCCCCTGCGCGCCATACGCGAGGGCATCGGCGCGACGCATATGCTGCAACTGCTTTCCCGGCCAAATGTCAAGCCGCGCCGCATGGGCTGCGAGGATCACGAGATCGGCCGCGCTATCCGTGTCCAGATGTGCCGACGCGAGCGCCTGGGCTGCTTGCGAGAGCGCGATCGGCGTCGTCTCCAACGAGGCGTTCCAGAGAATGTCCACGCGACGACCGGAGTCGTCCAGAAGGGCCAGATCCGCGCGCCGATCTCCATCGAAATCGCCCACCGCAAGCGCGCGCACGAGGATCTCTAACGGAAGGATATCGAGAGACGCGAATCCGTCTCGCGCGAGATCGGAGAGGATCAAGAGTCGATCGCTGCCGACGACGAGCAGATCGGCACGCGCGTCGTCGTCCCAATCGGCCGTGACCGCCGAAGCAGCATGCCACGCGGGCGGCATGGGGAGCGCGACGACATCCCTCACTGTGAGATCGCGCACGCGAACGACCCCCCATCGGCCTTCGGTCTCTCCGATCACGAAGAGATCAACGGGCACACGAAGAAGCGCGTGCATTGCTGGCCGAAGCGGAGGGCCAACGCGCGGAGCGGAGGCCAGAAGTCGCGGCACAATGGGCAGTGCGATCTCCCGGGGAGCGGCGAAATGGCCCCGGCCATCGCCGAGGAAGACGAACGCGCGCGCCGCCGATCCATCGGCAATCGCAATGTCCGCATGCCCATCGCCATCGAAATCGCCCGCTTGAAGCGCCCTCGGCTCAATCGGTATATTCACGGCGCGCGCGCGCAGGCGATCCTCTCCCCGCACGAGCGACCCACCGAACGGCAGGACGAGCGCTCCCCCCCACGATGCGAGGAATCCGGCGATAGCATCGGCGCGCCCATCCTCATCGAAATCGGCGACCGCGAGCGAGAGGGGAATGAGCCCTCGCGACTCGAAAAGCATGTGTCCTCCTGGTCCCCCCTCAACATCCACAGAGAGCGCCCGAGGAAGAGACAAAGCCCAAGCGAGCTCCGATGCGCTCTCGGATCGGATGGGATCGCGGACCGGAATGCGGGGGCTTTCCCGCAGACGCGCCTTATGGCGAATCACATGAGAGATCGAACGCCCAACGGCCTCGGCACCTTCAGGAAGCGTCCGATCGCTCCGGAGCGAGAGCACGAAAATGGCCACGATCGCACACACCCACCGCCTCACGCCGTCCTCCTTGAGCCACGCGAACTGGGAGACTCACGTTCACTCGAGCTGCCCTCTCCTTCGCTCTCATGCTCGTGCGCACTCGCTTCGTGCTCAACCCTTAAGGCCAGCAGGCCGAACACACGCACGGGTGTTTTTATTCGATTGGCCTCAGAATGTCAAGCACGATTTGTCCAAAATGCCCCCTCTCGTATAATTTCCGAAGGCTCACTAATTCTCAGCAAGGAGGTCAACCGATGCCGACGATCACGCAAATCGCCATCACGTTGGAGAATAAGCCGGGGGCGCTGCACCGCGTCTGTGCAGCCCTGGCTCAGGCCAAGGTCAACATCACGGCTGTCTTTGTCCCCGAGGTCAAGGAGAAGGGGAAGGTGCGACTGGTCGTGGAGGATCTGGATCGAGCGCGCGATGCGCTGCGCGCCGCGCGCATTCGCTTCTCGGAAGAAGAGGCGCTCATCTTCTCGGCGGAGCACCGGCCCGGGGCGCTGGCCGAGATCACCGAGAAGCTAGCCCAGGCCAAGGTCAACATCAAATACGCCTATGCGACGACGATCCCGGGGGCAACGCACGCGACCGCCATCATGGCCGTGTCCAACATTGAGAAGGCGCTCGCGGTCATCGGCCGCTGACGACGGGGGAGCCCTACACGGTCTTCGCGGGAGGGATCGCGAGCGCACCTGAGGTCTGTTCGCGGAACCGCTTCTCCACGCGCGGGGAGGGTTGACCGTTCCCGAGGGGGCGATTCGTTCGGCGGCTCGTCCCGTTGTGGAGGCTCCAGCCGGATGTCGCGCCCGATTGTGAAGAGAAGGCGATGCGCATCACGCGTGCTGAGGAAGGACCTGCGCCAAACCTCCAGGGTATCGGCGACCTACTCGCCACCGAGAAAGCCTTGGAGAAAGCGCCAGGACGCAGCCTGCGGGAATCCTCCAGTCTCATGGATCATGGCCACATGAAGAGTTCTCAGGAGAGCGTTCCCACGGCGACGCGCATCGGCCGAGACATCACATCCAGGTCGGCTAAGAGCTCGCTCAAGCGCTCGCCCGCCTCACTCAACCGATACCACACGGCTACCGGACGCGTCGGGCTCACCTCTCGCCGGATCACGTGCAAGCGCTCTAACTTCTCCAGCTTCTCGGTGAGCACCTTACGGCTGATCCCCACAAGCTGTCGCTGCAGAGAACTGGGGCGCTGCGGCCCCTCTCGCAAAATCCCAATGATGTCCCGGAGCCAGCGGCACTTAAGCACTTCGCTCAACACAGGCAAGGGAACGTCATATCGCTGACACGTGGAGACGATACGCAGAAGCCGCCGCCCCTTCTCCGTCAAATGATACTCGGCGCGCCGTGGATACCCCTTGAAGATCAACGCGCGCACGAATCCGCCTCGCTGCAGATCGTGCAGCCGTTCGTAGAGCACCTTGGTCGAGAGCCCTGGGATCGCTCGCTTCAACTGCCCTGGGCGTGAGATGCCTTCCGCCAGACAACGCACAAGGAGCGGCGTCCACTTACATCGCAAGTGCTCCAGTGTGTCCTCCCACATACCTCACCCCTCCGTATCCAAGGCACCAAAAAGTGCCTGATTGACGATCTGGCGAGCGAACCCTATCCTAGCATATCTCGCACAGATGAAGAAGGGTGCCGAACAAGCACCCGAAAATTCTGACGAGGAGGTTCAGGAGATGGCGCGCAGAAAGCACCTCATGATCCTAGTCCTAGTCGCGATCGCCGTGGGGGTCGGTCTCGCCGCTCAAGGCGAGAGGCCTGTTTCGCCGCGACGGGCCGCTGCTCGAGGCGACGTCGAGAGCCTCACGCTCCCGAACTATCGGAACTGGACGCACGTCAAGAGCATGGTGATCTTCGATGAGAAGCATCCGCTCTTTGGCTCTTTCGGCGGCATCCACCATATCTACGTGAACGCGATTGGGCGGCAAGCGAGCGCAGCCGGAGGGCCGTTCCCCGATGGCAGCCAACTCGTCTTCGTCCTCTACGAGCATGTGAACGAGCAAGGCGCTTACGTCGCGGGGAAAAAGAAGATCGAAGCCATCATGGTCAAAGATCGACGGCGCTTTCCGGAGACGGGCGGCTGGGGCTTTCAAGCCTTCGATCCGCAGACGCGCAAGCCGCTCATCAAGAACGCCGACGTGAAGGCGGCGTGTTTCGAGTGCCACGCCTCACAAGAGGATAACGACTACGTCTTCTCGCGTTTGGTCCCCTAAGCGCAGCTTCGCGGGGGACGAGGGCGGCGCCCGCGCGATCTTCGTCCTCCGCGCGATCTCGATGAGCTCCACTTCACGAGAGGCTCGGACACCAGCTTCCTTGCGCGTTCTCCCGCGCGGGACTACAATTCGACTCGAGATCGAGAGGAGCGAGATATGGAACCGCGCGTCGTGCAAGGAGCGCTGCGAGCCGAAGGCCTTCGATTCGCCATCGTCGTGAGCCGATTCAACGACTTCGTGACGAATCGGCTGTTGGCCGGAGCCTTGGATGCTCTGGAGCGATTGGGCGCAGAGGAGAAGAACATCGTCGTCTACCGGGTGCCCGGGTCGTTCGAGCTACCGCTCATGGCCAAGCGGCTCGCCACCAGCGGTCGCTGGGATGCGATCATCTGTTTGGGGACGATCATCCGCGGGGAGACGCCCCATTTCGACTACATCGCGGCCGAGACGGCCAAGGGCATCGCGACGGCCGCGATGGAGACCGGCATGCCCATCGTCTTCGGCGTGATCACCGCCGATACGCTCGAACAGGCCCTAGATCGCGCTGGCGCCAAAAGCGGCAACAAGGGGTTCGAGGCGGCATTGACGGCCGTCGAACTGGCAAACCTCTATCGCGAAGTGTGACTCTTCGGCACGGTCTCGCCGGACAAAGCGATGTTTGACAGCCCGGATGGCCTATGGGATCCAGGCGCAAAGCGCGAGAATCCGCCATGCAGATGCTCTACCAATATGACGTCGCCCGTCCACCGGTTGACGAGTTGCTGGAGACGTACTGGAGCGAGCTGCGCCCGGATGCGGATGAAGACGTGCGACAGTTCGCGACCTCGCTCCTTGTGGGGACAATCGAGCACTTGGAGGCCATTGATCGGTTGCTCGCCAGCCGAGCTGAACATTGGCGGATCGAGCGCATGGCGACCGTGGATCGCAACATCTTGCGACTGGCCGTCTATGAACTGCTTTACGAGACGGAGACGCCGAAGGTCGTCATCATCAACGAAGCCATCGAGATCGCCCGCCGGTACTCGACCTACGAGGCGACGCAATTCATCAACGGCCTCCTGGATGCGATTCGGAGACACCTGGAAGGCTCCCCACCATCAAGCCCGACCTCGCGGGACCTTCCCTCTCCCTCCACGACCGTTGGCGCTCCATCTTGGTATTGGGATGAGGATGAACCGTGATGAGGACCTTGACGCTCATCCTTCTGCTTGGCACCTTTGGTGCTGTCCTCTGGCTCCCCGCATGGGACGAGCACGCGCTCGGGCAATCGGGCCGCGCTGATCCTCGAAAGATCGCAGCGGGGAGAGAACACTCAGAGGCTCTGACGCCGAGAAGCTCGCGGCTGGTTCTCGGTCTCCTGAAGCGCGAGGAGCTGCAAGCCTATGGGCTCACGAAGCTCTCAGAGGAGGAACTCGATCGGCTCGATCAGTGGATCCTCCAGCTTCTGCTGACGATGAGCGCGACGCCCTCGGGAGAGCTTCGGCCGCGTTCGCCCGTTGAAGAGATCGCTCAGAATCTGCAACGCCAACAGATGGAGTTGGAATTGAGCGATTTGCGGCAGCGGCTGACCGAGATTCGGCAGGCGAGCGCGCAGCTTGCGCTCGAGCTCTCTCGTGCGCGGCTGGCCGCCGAGCGGCGCGATCTGCTGGCTGTGACCTCCTTCCTCTTCTCGGCCGAAAGCAGCGCCGCGCGCATTCAGCGCGTCGCGCAGTGAGCGTCGCTCACAGTGGCGTGAGCCAAAGAGGAAGTCCTCGCAGCGCCGCCAGAAGGACCGCTTCTTCCGGCACGCGCCTCCACTCGGTGAAGAACCGTGCCAGGAGCCCGCGCCTCTTGGGTGTCGCCTCGATGACGACCGGTTCGCCGACGATCCCCGCCATCTCCGCCGCCAACTCGATGGCGCGCTGCACATTCCCCAACTCGTCTACGAGCCCATATGCTTTGGCCTGTTGTCCGGTGAAGATGCGGCCATCGGCGAAGGTCCGCACTTCGGCAGACGTCAACCCGCGCCCGCGCGCGACAGCCTCCACAAACTGCGTGTAGGTATCGTCAATGACCCCCTGCAGCAGCGCGCGCTCCTCCTCCGTCAACGGACGGAAGGTCGAAAGCGCATCCTTGTACGGGCCGGACTTGATGACCTCGGATTCGATGCCGAGCTTTTGATAGAGTCCGCGCAGATTGTTCGTCTTCAGGACGACACCGATCGAGCCGGTGATCGTTCCGGGATTGGCGACGACCTTCTCACAGGCGACGGCGACGTAGAGGCCGCCCGACGCCGCGATGTCACCGAGCGAGGCGACGACCGGGATCTTCCGACGCGCGCGCACTCGGTGAATCGCATGATGGATCTCCTGACAAGCGCCCACGGTGCCACCCGGGCTGTTGATCCGCACGACGAGCGCGCGCGCCTTCATCCCTTCGGCGCGCTTCAGAGCCTCCAGGACGTGTTCCCGCGACGCCCCGAGGGTCGTATCCGTGATGATCCCCTCGATTGAGACGAGGGCGATGCGATTCTTCTTTCGCCAACGGCGGAAGGGCCACATCCTCATCCTCCCCAATAGCTCCATCCGACTTTCATGTTCGGTAACAGGGATGCCGGAAATGCGTTCGCGAGCAAAGCGCTCAGCAGCGTATGCGAGGCCGCGAGCGCCAAGAGATTCGGCGCGCGCTGAAACGTCCACGCCCACACATACCCCCCCAGGAACGTCCCCGCGACGAGGACGGGATTCGGCAGATGCAAGAGGGCGAAGATGACGGCGACTCCCAGTGCCGCTCGGTCTCCCTCCCCCAACAGATCTCGCAGGCGTCGATGGATGAATCCCTGAAGCGCATACTGTTGGACGAGCGTCCACAGAGGCAGCGTCCGCAGATGGAAGAGGAACCGCTCTCCCAAATTCACGCTCCCGAAAGCGAACCCGATGGCCAGGATCCCGAGCGCTGCCAATCCCGTCGGCAGCGCCAGCAGCCGCAGCGCGCGCCCGAGGTTATCCACGCGCAGGCCGATTTCTCGCAGCCCATCGCCGTGAGTGAGATTGGACACGAAAGCGATTGAAAAAGCGAGCACCGAAAGCCAGAAATTCGTTCGCCAAAACGTCGTCCGATCCTCGATGAGAAATGGTGTCACCCACAGGATGCTCAAGACCGGAAGCAACCCGAGCGCGATCTCGATAAGAGGATGGATGCTTGAGGTCCGCATCGCTCCTTTCCTCCGGGCATTGGCGTTTGTGAGCTCCAGAACGATCATTCGAGAGCTGATTCGCCAGCGGAGACGAGCACGCGGGGCACACGCGCGCCGATCCCGCAGGTGATCTCGTAGGAGATCGTCCCGCACAGCTCGGCCAACTCCTCGGCCGTGATGCGTTGGCCGTCGGCTTGGCCGATGAGGATCACCTCATCCCCCACACGCGCGTCGGGGATGTCCGTCACGTCCACGAGCGTCCAATCCATGCTCACGCGCCCGACGACCGGGGCGAACCGCCCGCGCACGAGGACGCGCCCGCGATCGGAGAGTGCCCGCCGATAGCCATCGTGATACCCGATCGGGAGCGTGGCAATGCGACTCCGACGCGCGGTGACGAACGTGCTCCCATAGCCGAGCGGCGTCCCCGCTTCCACGTCCTTGAGGAAGACAATGCGCGTATGGAGCGAGAGGACGGGCTGCACCGCGTACTCTCCCATTGGGGTCTCAATGACGATCTCCGCGCAGGGTGACGGTGCGGATGGGCGGGGGCCGCTCCAGAGACCATAGAGCAACCCCCCCGGACGAACCATATTCCCCAATGCCTCCGGATACGCGCGCACGCCCGCACTATTGGCCAAATGCCGATAGGTCGGATGAAATCCCCGCGCTTCGACAACGCGCACTGCTTCGTGAAAGTGCGCGATCTGCGCGCGCGTGAATTCGGCTTGAGCCGGATCATCGGCCGCCGCGAAATGCGTCATGAGCCCATCCAAGCGCACGTGGCGGAATCGTTCGAAAGCCCTCAGGACGGTCTCCAATTCCCGAAGAGGGACGCCGGTACGCCCCATCCCCGTATCCACTTCCAAGTGGACCTCGAGGACGGTTCGATGTGCGCGCGCGCACGCATCGAGCCGTTCGATCTGAGCTGCATCGAAGACGACCGGCGTCAACCGATGTTCGAGCACAAGGGCCTCTTGCCCCCGAGCGACGCCAAAGCATAAGATCGGGCGCGCGATGCCCGCTTCTCGCAGCGCAATCGCTTCCTCCACTGCGGCGACGCCGAACCAATCCGCCCCGACCGATTCCAAAGAGTGGGCGATGGCCACAGCTCCATGCCCATAGGCCTCGGCCTTGACGACAGCGCAGATCTTCACCCCCTCACCCACACGCGCTCGGATCGCCCGGAAGTTGTGCGCGAGACGATCCAGATGGATCTCCACCCATGTGGGCCGAGAGGCGGCGGGAAGGCGCTCAAGCGTCGCGATCGGCATACGCCTTCTCTCCCAACGCGCGTGTGCGCTCGTTCACATTCCAAGAGCCTCCGAAGCCATCGCGAAAGCGTTCACAGCGGGGGTTTGTGCGAGAACGGAAAGGCGCGCTCATACGCATGCGCAGCGCGCAACAGCGTCGCCTCCTCGAAGTGGCGGGCGTGCAGTTGCAACCCGATCGGCAATCCCTCGCGCGAGAGCCCGACCGGAATGCTGATGGCCGGGATCCCTGCCAGATTCGCCATGATCGTGTAGATGTCCGAGAGATACATCGCCAGCGGATCTGCGGTCTTCTCCCCCAAGCGGAAGGCGACCGTCGGCGAGGTCGGCCCGACGATGAGATCACATCGCGTGAAGGCCTCGCGGAAGTCCCGTTCGATGAGCGTGCGCACCTTCAAGGCCTTGAGGTAATAGGCATCATAATACCCGGCCGAGAGGACATACGTGCCGAGCATGATGCGCCGCTTCACCTCGGCTCCGAACCCCTCGTTGCGCGTGCGACGATACATCTCCCGAAGCGTCTTCGCTCCCAGGGCGCGATACCCGTAGCGCACGCCGTCGTATCGTGCGAGGTTCGAGGACGCTTCGGCCGTGGCGATGATGTAGTAGCACGCGATGGCATACTCGGTGTGCGGCAACTGCACTTCGACGATCTCCGCCCCGAGATCAGCGAATCGGTGGATGGCCTGCCAGACGGCGGCCCTCACCTCCTCATCGAGCCCCGGGCCGAAATACTCCCTCGGCACGCCAAGCCGCACCCCCTTGAGCTCCCCCGCAAGCGCCGCCGGATAATCGGGCACCGGATGATTCGAGGACGTCGAATCGCGCGGGTCGCGCCCGGCGATGACGCGCAGCACGCGCGCGGCATCGGCGACGGTCTTCGTGATCGGCCCGATCTGATCGAGCGACGACCCATAGGCGACCAGACCGTAGCGCGAGACCCGCCCATAGGTCGGCTTCAGCCCCACGACCCCACAGAAAGCGGCCGGGAGGCGAACCGATCCCCCCGTATCTGAACCGAGGGCGACGACGCAGAGATCGGCAGCCACGGCCGCGCCCGATCCCCCCGAGGAACCTCCCGGCACACGCTCGGCATTCCAGGGATTCCGCACGACGCCAAAGGCTGAATTCTCGTTGGAGGAGCCCATGGCGAATTCATCGCAATTGGTCTTGCCGATGATGAGGGCTCCCGCTTCGAGCATTCGCTCGACGGCCGTCGCATGGTACGGGGGGATGAAGTTGGAGAGGATCTTCGAGGCGCACGTCGTCCGCAGTCCCCGCGTGCAGATATTGTCCTTGATGGCGACGGGAACGCCCGTGAGGGGTCGCAGCGGCTCGCCGCGCGCTAGGTCGCGATCCAACTCCTCCGCCCGTCGCAGCGCCTGGTCGCGATTGACGATGAGGAAAGCGCCGAGTCGCGGATCAAGCGCTTCGATGCGCTCGAGCGTCCGCCTGCACACCTCGGTCACGCTCGTCGCCCTCGTCCGCAATGCCCCATGCAACCGATCAATCGTCAACCCGATGATCTCCATCACCCCTCCTCAATCACCTTCGGCACGCGGAAATAGCCGCGCGCCGGATCCGGGGCGTTCGCCAACGCCAATTCCGATCCGAGCCCCTCGCCGACGACATCGTCGCGTTGCGCATAATCGGCGCGCTCATCCCGACCGGCGTGCGCCATTGGCGGGACATCGGCCGTGTCCAGTTCATTCAGCTTCTCGACGTAAGCGAGGATGGCCGCCAGTTGAACGGTGAACTGCTCCTTCTCTTCCTCGGTGAGCTCCAGATGGGCCAGCTCGGCAATCTTCTCGACATCCTGTTTGGTGATCGGCATGCGTCCTCCCGGTCACGACCTCGATCGGTTCGCGACGTTCAATAATAGCGCGACCGCCAGGAGCGCGACCAGAGCGACGGCGTCTTCGGTCCGCCCCCTTCCCCATCGGCGGACTTGAAAAATCGCCATCTTGACAGCCCGCCGCCTCCTCTGCTAAATTCTGCGGCGTGGAATGAGAGGGTTAGGCGCGTAGCTCAGGGGGAGAGCACTACCTTGACGCGGTAGGGGTCAGCGGTTCAAATCCGCTCGCGCCTACCATTTTTATTTGCTGTTTTGCTATCCTTGTGGGATGAGCGGCTCCGAATTGGGAGGAGAGCGCTCGCGTAAGAGGATACGGCGAGGATGCGAAGCGGAGATGGGGATTTGGGTTCGTCTTCCTGGAAAGGAAACGGTTGAAGTCCCTTCGGGGTTGACGGCGCGCGAGGCGATCGCCCATGCCGATGGAGAGCTGGCCAAGCGCGCGCTGGTCGCTCGCGTCAATGGACGGCTTGTGGATTTGGCGTATCGCCCCGAGGAAGGAAGCGTCGTCGAACCCGTGTTGATCGGCACACCGGAGGCGCTGGAGGTCTACCGCCATTCGACGGCACACCTTCTGGCCGCAGCCGTGTTGGAGCTTTTCCCGGGCACGTTGCTGGGGATCGGACCGGCGACCGAGGAGGGGTTCTTCTATGATTTCCTTCGTTCGGAGCGCTTCACGCCCGAAGACCTCCAGCGCATCGAGGCGAAGATGCGCGAGCTGATCGGACGCGACATCCCCTACGAACGGATCGAGATCCCCAAGGAGGAAGCCCTGCGTTTCTTCGCGCAGGCTGGGGATTACCTGAAGTGTGAGCTGATCACCGACAAAGGCGGGGAGGTCGTCAGTTGCTATAAGCTCGGCGAGCACATGATCGACTTCTGCACGGGACCGCATATCCCTTCGACCGGCTACATTAAGGCCTTCAAGCTACTCAGTCTGGCTGGTGCGTATTGGCGCGGCGACGAGCGCGGCCCGCAGATGCAGCGTATCTACGGGACCTCGTTCTTCACCGAGGAGGAGCTGCAGGAGTTCCTCCGCCGCCGTGAGGAGGCGGAGCGGCGCGATCACCGCAAGCTCGGGCGCGAGCTGGATCTGTTCAGCATCCAGGAGGACTATGGCCCCGGATTGATCTTCTGGCATCCTAAGGGGGGGATCATCCGCAAGGAGATCGAAGACTTCCTCAAGGAGGAGTTGCTGCGGCGCGGCTATGGACTCGTCTACACGCCGCATATCGCGCAATATCGGCTCTGGGAGCGATCCGGCCACACGGAGTTCTACCGCGAGTCCATGTACGCGCCGATGCGCATAGATGAGGTCGAGTACCAGCTCAAACCGATGAACTGCCCGTTCCACATCGGCATCTACGCTTCGCGACCACGCAGCTATCGGGAGCTGCCGATGCGGTTGGCCGAATTCGGGACCGTCTATCGCTACGAGCGCAGCGGCGTGCTGCATGGGCTTTTGCGCGTGCGCGGCTTCACGCAGGACGACGCGCACATCTTCTGCACGCCGGAGACGCTCAAGCAGGAGATCATGGGCTGCCTCGACCTGGCCCAGCTCGTCTATCGGACGTTCGGCTTCGCGTATACGGTCGAACTCTCGGTGCGCGATCCCAAAGAGCCGTCCAAGTATATGGGTGGCGATGCGCGATGGACCTGGGCCGAACGGACGCTCGCCGAAGCGCTGGAGCAGATGGGCCTCGCCTACACCGTGATCGAGGGGGAAGCGGCCTTCTACGGGCCGAAGATCGACATTAAAGTCGTGGACGCCATCGGCCGCCAGTGGCAATTGGGGACGATCCAATTGGACTTCAATCTCCCGGAGCGCTTCGATCTGGAATATGTGGGCGAGGACAATCGGCCGCATCGTCCGATCATGATTCATCGAGCGATCCTTGGGTCGCTCGAACGGTTCTTCGGCATCCTGATCGAGCACTACGCGGGGGCATTCCCGTTGTGGCTCGCTCCGGTACAGGCGATCGTTCTGCCGATCACGGATACGCAGAACGACTACGCGCGCGCCGTCCGGGAGCGGCTCCGCGCGGCCGGACTTCGCGTGGAAGCTGACCTGCGCGGGGAGAAGATCGGCGCGAAGATCCGTCAGGCGCAGTTGCAAAAAATTCCCTTCATGCTCGTTGTCGGCGCCCGCGAAGTCAAGGCGGGGACCGTCTCGGTTCGCGAACGCGGCCGCGGAGACACGGGGGCCGTGCCCGTTGAGGCCTTTCTGGCGCGCGCGCTCCAACTCATCCGCGCGCGCGCCATCGGCTTGGAAACGACGAGCCCGCAGATCGGCGATGTTCATCCGACACCCACCAGGACGTGAATCCCGCATCCCCCCGAATGGGCATCTCGGGCGATCCTCACGATCGCGCCGAGCCCCTCAGACCTTCGTCGAGAGACTATGAGAGGCCCATACAATCTACGCTATCGCGTCAACGAGCGCATCCGGGCCGAGCGTGTCCGGGTCATTGATGAGAACGGGCAGCAGATTGGCATCATGAGCGTGCGGGAAGCGTTGGCGCTGGCTCGCGAACGCGAATTGGATCTGGTCGAGGTCGCTCCGCACGCCGATCCGCCGGTCTGCCGCATCATCGACTACGGCAAGTATCTGTACGAACAGAAGAAGAAGGCGCAAGGGGCCAAGAAGCGACAGACGATCATCACCGTCAAGGAGATCAAGCTGCGTCCGGCCACCGACGACCATGACTACGAATTCAAGATGCGAAACGCGCAGCGCATCCTGAGCGAAGGCGATAAGGTGAAAGCCATCGTTCACTTTCGCGGGCGCGAGATCGTGCACAAGGACCTCGGCGAGCAGATCCTGCAGCGGTTGATCAATGATCTCGCTCAGGTGGCCATCGTCGAATCCCCTCCGCGCTTGGAGGGGAATAACCTTGTGGCCATCTTCGCGCCGAAGAAGCATCACAAGTCATGAGGGCGTGCGTCCGAAAATGGGCACACGCGAGGAGGGGACATGCCGAAGCTGAAGACGCACAAAGGGGCATACAAGCGATTTCGCCTCACGGCGACAGGGAAGATCAAACGCGGCCATTCGCATGCCCGTCACCTGTTGACGAAGAAGGCGCCCAAGCGCAAGATGCGGCTCGATCGGGACACGTACGTGGATTCAACCGATGCCAAACGCGTCAAGCGCTTGTTGCCCTACGGCCGCCCGTGAGGACCTTGTGGGAGGGAGAGGACGATCATGCCACGAGTCAAACGCGGACATAAGCGAGTCGAACGTCGCAAGAAATACCTCCGCCTGGCGAAGGGGTATTGGGGAGCGAAGGGTCGGCTCCATCGATATGCGAAGGAGGCCGTACAGCGCGCGTGGAAGTTCGCCTATATCGGGCGGCGCCTGAAGAAGCGCGATTTTCGCCGCCTCTGGATCATCCGCATCAATGCGGCGGCGCGCCAGCATGGCTTGAACTACACGCAATTCGTACACGGCCTGAAACTCGCGGGCGTTGCCCTGGATCGAAAAGCCCTGGCCGATCTGGCCGCCCGCGATGCGGCGGCCTTCGCGGAACTGGCCGGCGTCGCCAAGGCGGCCCTCGCCGCTCAGACGACCTAGCGCGGCGTCCGAAGTCGGGAGCAGATCGCATGCGCGAGCGTGTGGAGCAGGTTCGCGCTCAACTGCGCGAGGAGTTGGCGCAGGTCGCCGATCTGGCGGCTCTCGTCCGCGTGCGCGATCGGTATCTCGGGCGAAAGAGCGGCTTGATCACGCAGCTGATCAGGGGGCTGGGAGCGCTCCCGCCCGAGGAACGGCGAGAGATCGGGCGCCTGGTCAACGACTTGAAGGAAGAGGTCGAAGCAACGCTGGAGCAGCTCCGCCTTCAGCTCGAGGCACGAGCTGAAGCGGAACGCTTCGAGCGCGAACGCGTGGACATCACCTTGCCGGGGTTGCGTCCGGTCTTCGGCGCTCGCCATCCGATCACCCTCATCCGAGAGCGGATCGAAGATATCTTCGTCTCGATGGGCTATTCGGTGGAGAGTGGTCCTGAGATCGAGACGAGCTATTACAACTTTGACGCGCTCAATATCCCCCCGGGACATCCGGCGCGCGAGGCTCAAGACACGTTCTACCTGAGCGAGGGGCTCGCCCTGCGGACGCAGACCTCGACCGTGCAGATCCGGGCGCTCGAACGGCGGCGTCCCCCCTTGCGCATCATCGCCCCGGGGAAGGTCTTCCGTCGCGATACTCCGGATCCGACACACAATCCGATGTTCTTCCAAGTCGAAGGGTTGGCGCTCGATCACGAGATCACGATGGGGGACCTGAAGGGAACGCTGCAGGAGTTCGTCCGACGGATGTTCGGCCCACAGGTGCGGACGCGCTTTCGCCCGAGCTATTTCCCCTTCACCGAACCGAGCGCCGAAGTGGACTTCAGTTGCTTCGTCTGTGGTGGCGCCGGATGCCGCGTTTGCAAAGGGGCGGGATGGATCGAACTCGGCGGGTGCGGCATGGTGCATCCGCGCGTGCTGCGCGGGGCGGGCGTGGATCCGGAGGAGTTCACGGGATTCGCCTTCGGCCTTGGCCTGGATCGCATGGCCGCCCTCATGTACGGCCTCGAGGATATTCGACTCCTCTATGAGAACGATCTTCGGTTCCTCGAACAATTCGGCTTCTAGCGCGGCGCGAGGCGGCGACGCGCGAAGCGCGCGATCTCCGTTGTGGGAGCACACGGCGGCATGAAGGTCAGTTACCGCTGGTTGAAGGAACTCGTGGATTTCGAGCTTTCGCCACGCGAGCTGGCTGAGAAGCTCACGATGGTGGGGCTGGCGGTGGACCGTGTGGAGGAGGTGGATGGGGATGTCCTGCTGGAGTTGGATGTGACGGCGAACCGACCCGATTGCCTGTCGCATCTGGGCGTGGCGCGCGAGATCGCCGTCCTCTGCGGCACGAGCGTGCGATACCCGGAGACGGATCAGGAGGAAGATGAGGAGGAGACGGCCCGCGTCGTCTCGGTGGAGATTCGCGATCCCGACCTCTGTCCGCGATACGTCGCGCGCGTGATTCGGGGCGTGCGCGTCGGCCCGTCACCGCGCTGGGTGGTGGAACGACTGGAACGGCTCGGGCAGCGGAGCATCAACAATGTCGCGGACATCACGAATCTCGTCCTTTTGGAGCTCGGGCATCCGCTCCACGCCTTCGATCTGGAGAAGCTCATCGGGCGGCGGATCGTCGTGCGGCGCGCGCGCGCTGGCGAGCTGCTGGTGACCCTCGACGGCGTGAAGCGCACGCTTCAGGAGGATATGCTCGTGATCGCGGATGCCGTGCGCCCGGTCGCGCTGGCTGGCATCATGGGGGGTGAGGAGACGGGTGTCTCCGAGACGACGCGCGATGTGCTCCTGGAGAGCGCCTACTTCCATCCCCTCTCGATCCGGCGCACGGCACGCGCGCTCGCGATGAGCACGGAAGCCTCGTATCGCTTCGAGCGTGGGGCCGACGTCGAGGCGCCACGATGCGCGGCCGATCGCGCGGCTCGCCTCATCGTCGAAGTCGCCGGGGGACGCGTCCTGCGCGGCGCCATTGACGTCTATCCGAATCCGCGGCCGCGCGCTCCGGTACGGCTTCGCCGCCAACGGCTGCGACGGGTCCTGGGCATGGATGTGCCGTGGGATGAGGCCGTGCGTCGGCTTCGAACGCTCGGATTTCACATCGAGCGCACCAATGGCGAGGAAGTGTGGGCGATTCCGCCAAGTTTCCGCGTGGACATTGACGGCGAGGACGATCTCGTTGAAGAAGTCGCCCGGCACATTGGTTATGACGCGATCCCCACGACGCTCCCTCGGTGGAATGGCTACGGGGAACTCCTGCCGGGCGAAGAGAGACGGCGCGCGCTGCGCGCGATCCTGTCGGCGCTCGGCTTCAGCGAAGCGATCACCTTCAGCTTCGTTCCCGAGTCGTGGGACGCGCTCTTTCGATCAGAAGAGATGCGCGTCTGTCGGCTGCGAAATCCCATTGATGAGACGCGCGCGCAGTTGCGGACGAGCCTGCTGCCGGGGTTGCTCGAATCGCTCATGCACAACCTGCATCACGGAGTACGCTCGGTGCGCCTTTACGAGATCGGCATCTGCTTCTTCGCCCGGGAAGAGGGCGAACGCCCGATCGAGCGGGAACGGTTGGGATTGGTGGCGACCGGGCTCCTCAATGAGCGTGCGTGGCAGGACCATCATCGCCCCTTTGGCTTCTACGAGATGAAGGGAACCTTAGAAGCCCTGCTCGAAAAGCTTCGCGTGCGCCACGTCGCTTTCCAAACGTCCCCGCAAGAATACTTGCATCCGGGCCAATCGGCTCGCCTCTTGGTGGAGGACGAACCGATCGGCGATTTCGGCCAGCTCCATCCGCGCATCGCCACCCTCTTCAAGTTTAAGCAGCCGGTCTTCGTCGCCGAGCTGGATCTGGAGGGGCTCCTTCAGAAGGGGGGCGAGGCGATCCGGTATCGCCCACTGCCGCGCTTCCCGACAGTCGTCCGTGATTTCTCGCTGCTTGTCCCGCGCGAGGTCACGTATGCCGAGATCGAGCGCGGCATCGCGGAGTTGGGCATTTCGGAGATCGTCGAAGTACGCCTCTTCGACGTCTATACGGGGCCGAACGTCCCGGCCGACAGGCGCTCGCTCTCGATCAGCGTTCGCTTGCGCGCCGAGGATCGGACGTTGACCGAGGAAGAGATCGCCGCCATTCAGGGACGGCTGCTCGCCCATCTGCGGGAGCGCTTTCGGATCGAGCCGCGCCTGTGATCGGCGCTCGCGCGAGCAAAAAGGAGTTGCCAGATCATGTCCGTCGGAGTAGAATACAGCCCAGCTGTTTGTCAGGCGGAGGGATGATCGTGGCGGGATTGAGCGGTTTGGAAAAGTTTGCGCACCTGGAAGATAAGATTTATCGCGCGATCGAGCAATTCAAAGCCCTGCGGCAGGAGAAGGAGGCTCTGGAGAAGGAGGTGGCGACTCTGCGCCGAGAGATGAGCGCGCTCCTGGCGGAGAAGGATCGGCTGGAAGCTCAAGTGGAACGCCTGTTGACCGAACGCGATGCCATCAAGCTCAAGATCGAAGCGATGCTGGAAGCTCTCTCGGTCTTGGAACAGGAGATGGTGAATTCCCTGCGATGAGGAGCGAACCGGAGCCTATGGAGACGACACGCACACAGACGGTGAAGGTCGCGATCTACAATCAGACCTACAATCTGCGTGCCGACGGCAACGCCGAATACATCCAGCAACTGGCGGCGTATGTGGATCGGCACATGCGAGAGATCGCTTCGAAGACCCTCACGGTGGATTCGCTCAAGGTCGCGATTCTGGCCGCGTTGCTGATCGCGGATGAATTGCATCAGATGAAGCAGCGTTACGAGCAGTTAGACGCGCAACTGGCGCAGCGTAGCGCGGAAGCGGGCGAGCTGCTCGACCAGGTGCTCAAGAACTATCGCTCCGGCGACCGCCGGGCTGGCGACATGTCGGACGCCGCGTCCGAACTCCGGCATCCCTGAGCGCCCTCAGGCCCTGTGGCGATGCGCACGGCGAGGCCCTCCGGCCAAAGGGGTGATTGTCTCCGCCTCCCAAGGTTTCTCCTGAAGGTCTCGCGCCCCCTCTCTTCAAAGCGTCGGCTTCGAGTATAATCATGTGTCACGATGCGGAGAGAGACTGTGATCGGAGGGCGGGCGCTCTCGTGAGGGGGATACGCTGCCGCGGCGCTGAGGATGACTTCGGGACTTCCCCGAGCGGGGACGGCATCGGGAGTTCGCCCGCCCGAATCCTCAATTGAGGAGGATGTCGGCATGATCATGGATGAGCTCTTTCGAGTGAAAGTCGGATTGGCCGAGATGCTCAAGGGGGGCGTCATCATGGACGTCACTAACGCCGAGCAAGCGCGCATTGCGGAAGAAGCGGGCGCCGTCGCCGTGATGGCGCTCGAACGCGTGCCCGCGGATATTCGCGCCCAAGGGGGCGTGGCACGCATGGCTTCGATCAAGCGGATCCGTGAGATCATGGAGGCCGTCTCCATCCCCGTGATGGCGAAAGTGCGCATCGGCCACTTCGTCGAAGCTCAAATCCTGCAGGAGCTGGGCGTGGACTTCATCGACGAGAGTGAGGTGCTGACGCCGGCCGATGAGGAGCACCATATTGACAAGCATCAATTCAAAGTCCCCTTCGTCTGTGGAGCGCGCGATCTGGGCGAAGCGCTGCGTCGCATCGGCGAAGGTGCGGCCATGATTCGGACAAAGGGGGAAGCGGGTTCGGGGAATATCGTCGAGGCCGTTCGTCACCTGCGAAGCGTGATGGACGCGATCCGCCGCCTGACGGTCCTGCCTAAGGAAGAGTTGATGGCCGAGAGCAAACGCTTGGGCGCGCCGTATGAGTTGGTCTGTTGGGTCGCCGAGCATGGTCGCCTGCCAGTGCCGAATTTCGCCGCCGGAGGGATCGCCACGCCGGCCGATGCCGCGCTGTGCATGCAACTGGGCGCGGAAGCCGTCTTCGTCGGCTCCGGAATCTTCAAATCGGAGGATCCGGCGCGGCGGGCGCGCGCGATCGTCAAGGCCGTGACCTACTACAATGATCCGAGGATGCTCCTTGAGGCGAGCGAAGAGTTGGGCGAGCCGATGCGCGGCCTGGATGTCTCGCGCCTGGCCAAGGAAGAGCTTCTGCAAACGCGCGGATGGTGAGCGATGCGGATCGGTGTCCTGGCCGTTCAAGGTGACTTCGCCGCTCACGGGCGCGTCCTGAAGCAGCTTGGCGTGTCCTGGTGCGAGGTCCGACACCCCGAGCAATTGCGCGAGATCTCGGGCCTGATCCTTCCTGGGGGCGAGAGCACGACGATGTTGAAGTTCCTGCTGGAGGAGGGATTTTGGGAACCGCTTCAGGAGCTGGCCCATCGTGGCGGCGCATTCCTCGGCACGTGCGCGGGCGCGATCCTGCTGGCACGAGAAGTCACCAATCCGCGTCAGCCCTCGCTCGGCCTCATGGACATCTCCGTCGAGCGGAACGCCTACGGCCGCCAGATCAACAGCTTTGTGGATCGCGTGCTCAGTCCCGTTTTCGGACCACCTCCCCTGGAGATGGTCTACATTCGGGCGCCGATCATCACGCGCGTCGGCCCGGGCGTTGAGGTTCTCGCCGAACACGGTGGATACCCCGTGCTCGTCCAACAGGGGCGTTGCTTGGCGGCCACCTTTCACCCCGAATTGACCGATGATCGGCGCATTCACACGCGGTTCCTGCAGCTGGCCGAGGCCGCATCCGCGCGATGAGGACAAGAGGCCAGCCCCGCTTGGTGCCCCTCCTCGGGTCACCTTGCGCCTTGACAGCCACGTGGGCGACCGCGATAATACGGCTCTTCGTATGCGCGGGAGCCGGTCAACGAATCCGCGACAGCGGCGCGTGCTGTCCGATGGCATCTATGACCGTCTCAAGGCTGAGATCATCACGGGCGCTTTGAAGCCCGGACACTATTTTTCGGAAACCGAACTCGCTCGGCGATTCCGCGTGAGCCGCACGCCGATCCGCGAGGTGTGTGCGCTTCTGGAGAAAGAAGGACTCCTGCAAAGTATCCCCTACAAGGGCTACCTCATCCCCCCGATCACTTTTGAAGACCTGCAAAAGCTCTACCAAGTGCAGCTCATCGTCGAAAGCGCGTGCGCCGAACTAGCTGCTCGCGCCATCGCCTCCGCCCATCTGCGCACGCTCGAGCAGCTCTGTCGGTCCTCGTACACCTTCGAGGATCGAAAGAGTTACTTTGAATTCATCCGCGCGAATTTCCGCTTCCACGCGTTGATCGCCGAGGCGACGGGCAACGATCTGCTGCTGGGGATCGTCCTCGACGTGGAGAACAAGCTCCAACGATTCTTCTATCAGACGATCGGCTTGGGGGCCTATGGTCCGCAGCTTGTCGAGGAACACACGGCCATTGTGCGCGCGCTGCGCGATGGCGATCCGCAGCGCGCGCGCCGCGCTATGGAGCAGCATATCCAGAACACGAAGGAGCGGACCTCGAAGTTATTTTTGAAGTGAGGAGCAGTTTCGTCGCGAGAGTGCACCTCGTCCGGAGTCGGACGCGCACGGGATGGAAACGAGGATGAAGAGCCCGCACAGGCGCAAGATCCTGACAGGAACGGGAATCAGCCTTCTGCTCCTCCTCCCGCTCCTTCCGAATCTCCGGGCAACACCTCAGCCGGTCGTCTCGCCGATCGAACTCCGGGTGGATGCGTCGGAAGCTCCGCGCAAGATCTTTCACGTGCGGATGACGATCCCCATCTCGCCGGGTGCGCTGACGCTCGTTTATCCGAAATGGATTCCGGGCGAGCATGGTCCGACTGGCCCCATCGCGAACCTCGCCGGACTATGGCTTGAGGCTAACGGCCGTGAACTCCCGTGGCGGCGCGACCCGCGCGATATGTTCGCCTTTCACATAGAAGTTCCTGCGGGCGCGGCTCGCCTGGAAGTGGCGTTCGATTATCTCGCTCCGACACGCCCCAGTGGCTTCAGCACGAACCCTTCGGCCAAACTGGCCGTCATCGATTGGCATCTGTTCCTCCTCTATCCGAAGGGGATCGACGTCGAGAAGGCGCTCGTTCGCCCGACGCTTCGCCTTCCCGCCGGATGGCGGTGGGGGGGAGCTTTGCCAGGGCGCCTCGTGCGTCCGGAGGAGGTCACGTTCGAGCCCATTCCCCTCTCCCTGTTGGTGGACACGCCCATTGTCATCGGAGCCCATTATCGGCGGATCGAACTGGTCGGCGCCTCCGAGGGTCTTCCGCCTCACGTGATGGATGTCGTTGCCGATAGCGAGTGGGCGCTCGACATCCCGGAGTCGCGGCTCTCCGCCTATCGCCAACTCATTCGAGAGGCGCGAGCGCTTTTCGGCGCGATGCACTATCCGCGATATCATTTCCTCGTCTCGCTCAGCGACCACATCAGCCATTTCGGCCTGGAACACCATCAGACATCCAACAATCAAGTCCCGGAGCGATTCTTCGTGGATGACCATGTGCATCGGCGACTGGCCGATCTGCTCCCTCATGAATTCGTCCATTCCTGGTGTGGCAAGACGCTGCGTCCTCAAGGACTTGTGACGGCGGACTATCAGCAAGAGATGTTGACGGACTTGCTCTGGGTGTACGAAGGCCTGACGCAGTACTACGGCATTGTGCTGGCTGTGCGGAGCGGGCTGCTCTCGATGGACGAAGGCCGCCAACTCCTGGCTGCGTACGCGGACGCATTGAATCACCAGACGGGGCGTCAGTGGCGACCGTTGCAGGACACGGCGACGGCGGCGCAAATCCTCTATACGGCCCCAGTGGAGTGGGCGAACTGGCGGCGTGGCGTAGACTTCTATCCCGAAGGTGCCCTGCTCTGGCTCGAGGCCGATGTCCTCATCCAGCAATTGACGGACGGACGACGCTCGCTCGATGACTTCGCGCGAGAGTTCTTCGGCGCAGGCACCGGATCGGAAGGTCGGATTTTCGTGAAGCCGTACACGGTCGAAGACATCTACGCGGCATTGCAGAAGGTCGCGCCATATGATTGGAAGGGCTTCTTCACCATGCGGCTCGCGGAGAAGTCGCCGCACGCGCCGATGGGCGGCCTCACCGAAGGGGGATGGGCGTTGAGTTACAGGGAGACGCCGAATCCCTTCGCCCTCCCATTGTCGGAGGATGTGCTTCCGCTTCCCTCCTCGCTCGGCTTGGTCGTGAAGGAGGATGGTCATATTCTCGACGTGGGGCATGGGACACCAGCCTATCGAAGCGGCCTCGGCCCAGGGATGCGGATCGTTGCCGTCAACGGACGGCGGTTCGGCCGCGAGGTCTTCCTGCAAGCCCTCGCCTCGGCACGCGATGGTCGCCCGATCCAACTCCTTGTGGAGGACAACGAGTTCCTCACCACGCACGAGCTGTACGACGCGGAAGGCGTGCGATTCCCGCACCTGACGCGGAACGAGCGGAAGCCGGATCGGCTGTCGCGGATTTTGGCGCCACGCGCCACCGAACGATGATGAGCCGAGGAAGATGATGGGCGACAAGATCCAAGAGGAGGCGGCCTCGGCGATCGGGCCGGAATCGCCACGTGCCCTTCAGGAAGGGGCCGGACACGCGACCGGACCCTTCGCCTGGCTCCGACAGGCTTCGCCCGAGCAGCGCCGAGCACTTGTGGCCGCTTGCCTTGGATGGATGCTCGACAGCATGGATGTCATGCTCTATGCGATGGTCTTGGCTCATCTCATGCGCGATCTTCAGATGAACCCCTCGCAGGCGGGTCTCCTCGGATCGCTCACCCTGCTCGCTTCAGCCATTGGAGGAATCCTCTTCGGTCTTCTCGCGGATCGCATTGGTCGGACGAAGGCGCTGATGGCCAGCATTCTGATCTACTCCATCTTCACGGCGGCCTGTGGCCTGGCGCAGAGCATCGCGCAATTGGCCGTCTTCCGTATATTGCTCGGGCTGGGCATGGGGGGAGAATGGGCGACAGGAGCCGCGCTCGTCTCCGAGACCTGGCCCGCTGAGCATCGCGGGAAGGCCTTGGGGGTTGTCCAAAGCTCTTGGGCCGTCGGCTATGCGCTCGCCGCTGTGATCACGGCGCTCGTCCTTCCTCGCTACGGATGGCGAGCCGTCTTCTTCTTCGGCGTCCTGCCGGCGCTGGTGACCTTCTGGATTCGACGTGCCGTCGAGGAGCCGGCGTTGTGGAAGAGCGAGCAACAAGAGCGCGCGTTCGCGAAGGCATCGGCGCCCCGCCTCGTCGAACTCTTTCGCAGAAGATTCCTGCGGCATACCCTCACGACGACGCTCATGAACACCAGCTCGATGTTCGCCTGGTGGGGATTGTTCACGTGGATCCCGGCTTATCTGGCGCTTCCCCCGGACAAGGGAGGAGCGGGCTTGAGCATCGTGCAGACGTCCACCTGGGTGATCCTCATGCAGGTCGGCATGTGGCTTGGCTATGTGACCTTTGGCTTCGTCAGCGATCGGGTGGGACGTCGGCCCACCTATCTCATCTATTTTCTCGTGGCTGCGGCACTGGTCCCCATCTACGGAGGGACGCGACATCCGCTGCTTCTGCTTCTGCTCGGTCCGGCCGTCGCGTTCTTCGGGACGGGATACTTCAGCGGATTCGGGGCGATCACGGCCGAACTCTTCCCGACGCGGATTCGGGCTACGGCACAAGGTTTCACCTACAACTTCGGACGCGGCGTGAGCGCGCTCGCTCCCTTCGCCGTCGGACATTACGCCCACGCGTATGGCCTGGGCGTTGCGTTCTCGTTCACGACCGTCGCCTTCCTGATCGCCGCCGCCTTCGCCCTCGCCCTTCCCGAGACGAAAGGCAAAGCGCTCGAGTAAAAATCCCCCTTGACAATGCGATCGACTTTCATAGAATAAGAGGCCGACATTGTATACAATGCGGATACAACTCAGGCGAGGGAGGAGACCGAGCCAAAGGAGGATGGCCATGAGGAACTGGATCCAAGGAAGATGGACCATCGTCGCCGTCATGCTCGTCGGCGCCTTCGGGCAAATTCGCGCCCAGGGCGAGCTGGCGATGCTCAGAGGCAAAGTGACGGATGAGACGGGAGCGGTGATCCCCGGGGCTGTCGTCATAGCAACAAACGTCGAGACGGGATTTCGGCGGGCAGCTCGGACGTCGGAGTCCGGGGATTATTGGCTCCCCGCACTTCCCCCCGGAACCTACGAGCTGACGGTCGAAGCGAGTGGCTTCACGCGCCAAGTCCGGCGGGGCATAGTTTTGACCATTCGGCAAGAGGCGACGATCGACGTCACGCTCAAAGTCGCGGGGATCGAGGAGACGGTCGTCGTCACCGCCGAGGCGCCGATCGTGGAGACTTCGAAGTCCGAAGTCACGACTGGAGTGAGCGAGCAGATGATTCGCGATCTGCCGGTCAATACGCGCCGCTGGCTCGACCTGGGCCTGCTCACGCCCGGGGTGAGTCAGGACAACATCCGCGGCTTCTACTACAACAACCTCAACATCGGCGGTGGTTCCCGTTGGTGGGCGAACGGCTTCGTCGTAGACGGCGTCACCAACACATGGGCTGAAATGGGCGAGCCGCGTCAGAACTTCCCTCAGGAGGCCATCCGCGAGTTCAAGGTCAACACGATGCAGTTCAAAGCCGAATACGGTCTGGCTAGCGGAGGACTTCTGACGGCCATCACGAAATCCGGGACCAATGAGCTGCACGGGAGCGCGTTCCTCTTCCTCCGCGACAAGCGCCTCAACGCGCGCAACTTCTTCGAGAAGACGCGTCCTGATTACCGGCGCTATCAATATGGCGGGAGTCTTGGCGGACCGATCGCGAAGGATAAGACCCACTTCTTCGGCTCCATTGAGCGGACGGACGAGAATCGCTTCTTCACCGTCTTCACCGGAGGCCTCTACCCGCAGGAAGAGGGAACGTTCTTGAGCGATCAGTGGCGGACGATGTTCGTCGTGCGAGCGGATCACCAGTTCAATGAGAGCCACAAGCTCTTCGCGCGATATGCGCAGGAGGATGAGTATCGGCCATTTCTCACCGCCGGAGGGATCAATGCACGGAGTGCGGGCTTCGGATTCGCCGTTCCTCGGCGAGCCCCGGTCATTGGGTGGACGTGGACGATCTCGCCGAAGGCGCTGAATGACTTCCGATTCCAGTACGCTTTCGCCAAGTACATCGTCTCTCCGGCTGATACGGGAAAGCGCGGCCATTCGTTCGATCCGGGCGATTTCCCCAAGAAGCGTTTCGACGACTGCGCGCAGATCATCGTGCGGCCCAGCCTGGTCACCGGCAATTGCAACTCGCAGATGGGGCCGGAGAAGCGATGGCAACTCGTGAACAGCTTCTCGTACCATGTCCCGAACCGGTACGGTAAGCACGAGATCAAAGCGGGCGTGGATTACAATTGGATCGACTTCGCCGCCGACATCTTCATCAACGTGAAGGGGACCTACTTCTTCGCGACGGATAAGCCGTACAACCCTAATGATCCGACGACCTCTCCGTATCTCTTCACCATGCAATTCCCAGCCCACACGCGGAAGCCGGTGACGCACGTCTCCGCCTACGTCCAGGATGATTGGTCGCCGATCCCCTCTCTCACGTTCAACCTCGGACTGCGGTACGATGTGCAGCTGGGCTCTTTCAACGAGGACATCAGCAAGATCCCGTTTCCCATTCCGGTACCGTATGTCACCTCCAAGGGGCGCGGAGATCACAACAATTTTGGACCTCGATTTGGCTTCGCGTGGGATCCGACGCGGAATGGCAAGGCCGTGATCCGAGGCGGATATGGGATCTACTACGAGAACGTTCGGACGCTCACGAACTTCGCCGAACGCTGGTGGCCGCAACAGAAGCTGATCGTCATCTCCAATCCGGCCTATCCGGATCCCTTTCAAGGGAGGAGCCCGGAGGAATTCGTCTCCAAGGCGCCGCCGAACATCACCGTTCTGGCCAACGACAGTGTCAATCCGTATTCCGAACAATATAATCTCGGGCTCAGCATGCAACTGACGCCGAATCTCGCCGTCACTGTGGATGGCGTCTATCATCTCGGGCTCAAGCAGTGGCGGGCCATCGACGCCAACTACTTCCCCAGTCCGACGGTGCGCGTGCGTCCCAATCCCAACTTCGCGCGTGTGACGCGGCGGGAGACGGCAGCGAAATCCCACTACAAGGCGCTCTACGTCAAGGTGGAGAAGCGCTTCAGCCGCAGCTTCACGTTCCTGACCCACTATACGCTCGCCGAAGGGAAGGACAACCTGCACGATGGGCTGCCGCCGGATCAATTTCGGCTGAACGACGAATGGGGGGCGAGTCCGACTGATCGCCGTCATGCGTTCGTCTTCAGCGGTCTGTGGCAATTGCCCTATGGGTTCACGCTGGGAACGATCGTGCAGCTTCGTTCGAGCTTGCCGTTTGAGCTCGGGGCCGGGACAGACCTCAACGGCGATGGCGTGGCCGGAGATCGCCCTCCGGGGATCACGCGGAACATGGGCTGTCGCGCTGTGGACTTCCAAGCGCTCAATGCCTATCGACAAGCGAATCGGCTCGCCCCGGTGAGCGAACGAGATATCCTCTGCCCGGGATATGCGAATGTGGATTTCCGGCTGACGAAGGCGTTCGTACTCAGAGAGGCCGCGCGCGTGGAGGCGATCGTCCAGGCCTTCAACCTCTTCAACCGAGTCAACTTCAACCCACCAGCGGGGAATCTGCGCTCTGGACTTTTCGGGAGGCCCACGACAGCTCTGGACGCGCGCCAACTGGAGCTGGCAGTGCGCTTCAGCTTTTGATCGCTGTGGGGCTCCGGGAGACCGTGACATCGCCCGGAGCCCTTCATCGAAGACGCCGTATCGCATCCTCACGCGGATTTGCCGCCAGATGGACGTGAACGTTCTGAGCGTGTAACCTGAGGGAGGAGGGACTATGGATGCGCGACGTCTCGCAATGATCGTCCCATTTCTTCTCACCATGCTCCTTGCGCCTTCGGCATCGGGACAGGAGCGGCTGTCGAGCCTCGCTCAGGTATTCGCGAAGGGGCATATCCTCCAAGATCACAACGACGATGGCGTCGTTGACTTCATCGCGTTGGCGATCGTCGCCTCCGGGGAAGCAACGGCGACCGACGCGGTGGTCCTCACGGACATCGGGGCGCGTCTTGGTTTCGAGACGATGGGCTTGGATCTTCCCCTTCTCTCCCTCGACACCGAGAACGCCTTGCCGCAGGCTCCTTTTGTTCTGCTCGTCGGAAACCGAAATCGGTGGGTGCAAAAGCTCGCGAGCGAGGGACGCCTGAATCTGGCGGTCCTCGGCCCCGGGGAGGGCATGATCGCTCTCCTCCCTTCTGCGCTTGAGGGACGGGACGCGCTCGTCATCGCAGGACGCGACGACGAAGGTCTTCAAGAGGCCGGACGATTTTTCGCGGCCCGCATGCCCTATCTCTGGCGCGTGGGGAAGGAGACGCTCCGGCAGGTCGAGGAGGAAGCGACGACGTTCTTCGAACGAGAGGGCCTCGGGCGTCCTCCGGTCGTCGCGCGTGCTCTCACCGTGCGAAAAGGTGTGGAGGAGATCACCTCGCTGCTTCTCGAAGTACAGTTCCGCAGCGTGATCGAACTGGCTCAGGCCGCTCGACGGCTTCAGGAACTCGCCGTGGCGCACGAGCGGAACCAGCGCGAGGATGTGCTCAACTATTCGAGCGTCGCGCGGGTGATCTTCCAGCTTCACGCCGAAGCCGCATCGCAACGCGTGGAAGTTCCGAGAAGCGGCTCTCCGCGCAGAGAACCCCTTCCGCTCGTTCGCGAGAGTCGAGAACCCGTCCGCGAATTGAGCCTCGCCAACATCTACTCCACCGACGGGCTTTTGAAAGTCTCGCCAACTGAACTCATTCCGAATCGGGTGGACACGACGATCGTCGTCGGACCGGATCGGGATGCCGTGTGGGCCGCGGAGATCGCCGCCCGCCTCGGTTTAGAATCCACGGGCGTGAGATTGCCCATTGCCAAATCGGCCGAGGAGATCGCGGATGAGAAGAGCGAGACGAATCCGATCCTCATCGGGAGGGAGAACCGCCTGGTGCGCGCGCTCATCGAGAAAGGAAGGCTCGCGACTCTCGCCGAGCTGAGGCCGAATCAGGGCTTAGTCGAAATCGTTCATGAGGCGTTTGAGGACTCCCCGGCCATCATCGTCGTGGGTTCGGACGAGGTGGGGACGCGAGAAGCCGTCCGCTATCTGGCGGCTCGCGTCCCGTATCTGTGGGAGCCCAAGAAGGGTCGGCTGACCCTCGGCATGATCGAAGACGAAGCGCGGCGATTCTTCGCTGCGCGCTCGGGCGCCGGACAAGCGGCCACGGCGCTCTACAAGCTGGATCGCCTCATCGCCTCGGAACTCGCGGGGAGAGAGATCGAGTCGGTCTTTGCGAGCCTCTATGTGGAGGGTGCCGAAGAGGGATTCACCCGCTTCGCAGAAGACTATCTGCGCTCCAAGCTCAAGGCCGAGCGCGTGCAGATCACAGTGAGAAACATTGACCTCGCCCATGCCACGCCGATCTTGGACGAGTCTTGGGAGATCCCGTGGGAAGTCCACGACGTTTGGAACGTGCTTCGTGCCCGTGTCCTACCTCGCGTGAAGAAGGGCTCGCGCGTGGAGATCGAGGTGCGAGTGAGCGAAGCCCCAGACGTCCGACGCGAGCTGGAGCGTGCCATTCGCGCGGAGCTCCGGAAGCGAGGAGTCGCCGAGGAGAAGATCGCCGTTCGCGTGCTCTCCGCCTACAAGCAGGGCTTCAGTTGGATCATGGACGTCGTACTCCCGGCGATTCGGGAGAAGCAGCGGGAGATCGCGAAGATCCTCATTCGCTTCGCTCCGCTGGAGCGAGAGAAGGACAAGCCGGAACTGCGGTGGCAGACCATCTTCTCCCCGATTCGGTGGCTGCAGGAGCTATATCCCGTAGACGAAGTGCTCGCGAAAGAACTGAGCCTCCCCCTGGAGGCGATCGTCTTCGAGAGAGCCGCCTCGCCGAAGAGCCCGATCTATCACCTCGAAGTCCTCGATCAAGTGGGGCGAGTCCTCTATGAGAGCGATTTCGATCCGAAGTTCGTGATCCAACCGCTCTTCCGCCAATTCCCCGATTACGAAGCGGTTCGCGTGACGACCGGATGGATCACGGCGGACGTAGATGGGAAGCGCGTGGTGGATGAGCGGATCGTCACGGACCTGGAGAAGTTTTGGAATCTCTACCAGACGAAACTGTTGCCGCACCTGTTCGCCTATGTCATGGACCTCTACGAAGGTCAGCCTAAGCCCGAGCACGCGCCCTATTTCGGCGAGTTGAAGGTGGAGCTGACGTTGAGCGAGCCGGATTATCCGTTGGGGATCGATCAGGAGCAGATCTCTTCGCTCGAGGCCGTGCACGAAGATCTCTACTTCGGCACGCTCGCCTTCTTCGATCTCATCGGGTTGAAGTTCGTCGGCGAGCGCCTCTCCTATCCGGGGCGAATCCTCCCGCTCATCTCTCCTCCTCGCCACGGAGAGGACGGGCGCGCGCGCATCGTCCTCACGGGCAAGGCGGCGGGCTCTCCACGCATCCTCCTGGAATGGACGGAGCGGGGGAAGGAGGGGACGAACAAGCGCTCGCTCGACATCGTGAACGTGTCCGTTGAGGATCCACGCCTCACGGCGGCCATTGTGGAAGCCGGATACGAAGGCGTGCGGCGCTTGGATGTCGCGCTCCGCACCGATACGGAGCGAGATGAGCGCGAGGAGCTGATCAAACGGGCTCCTGAAGAGGCCGTGGATCGGACGATCCTCTCGGCCGAACAGGCGCGCGCCATGCTCGATCTCTTGCGACGATTCCATCGGGCAGGGCTTTTCACGGCCACACTCGCATATCCGCAACTCGATCGCATTCGTTTTCGCCTCATCTCCCCGGAGAAGACGACGTTTGAAGACATACCGAACCCGGGCTCGACCTTCCCCGTCAAGGACCTCGAAGCGCGAGCACGGGGATATCGGTATGCGGGCGAGCGGATCGTTCAATGGGACGAACCGATCAGTCCCGAGGAATGTGAGGAGATCGTCGCGAAGCTCAGCACGTTTCCGGAGATCACCGCCTATTGGGTCGGCCGATCGTATCTCGGGCGCGACATCTGGGCGATGGATGTCATGTCGCCGATCGAGGCGAAGCTGTGGTCGCACGCGAAGGCGACGACTTTCAAGCCGACGCTCTTCATCTCCGGCCGACAACACGCCAATGAGGTCTCCAGCACGAGCCATATCCTTCGCCTCGCCGAGTTGATGGCGACCGATCCGGAATACAAAAAGTACCTGAAGCGCGTGAACCTCGTGCTGCATCCGATCGCGAATCCGGATGGGGCAGCATTGGCTTATGAGTTGCAAAAGATCACCCCCCACTTTATGCTTCATGCTGGGTATTGGGGAGCACTGGGCGTGGACGTGACCGTCGGGCAATGGGAGCGCGACCCGATGTATCCGGAGGCGAAGGTGAGGCGCGAGATCTGGCGTACATGGCTGCCGGACATCTTTTTGAATCCGCATGGCTATCCCTCCCACGAATGGGTGCAGCTCTTCGGGGAATATGCCGGATGGGTTCGCGCGCGCGTGCCTGAGCGTGGACGGGCCTGGTGGGCACCGCGCGGGTGGTTCATCCCCAGATTCTCCTACATTCAGGATCCTCGATACCCGAAGCACAAGGAGGTGGCCTTCGCCCTTCGCGATCGCATCGCCGAGGCGATCACCAGTGACGCGCGCCTTCGCGAGCTGAACCAGCGGATGTACGCGCGCTATCGAAAGTACGGCGTGCAGTGGGATCCGAAGACCTTCAAGGAGGATCTTCACAAAGGCGTGCGGATTTACACGGCCATCAAGGGAGAGCGTCCGAGCCCGAATGCGCCGAGCTTCATGGGGCGATATCCCGGCGTGACCGTCTTCGAGAGCGGGATGGAGGCTCCGGACGAGACGGCGCGCGGGGAATGGCTCGAGCTTGTGGCGACGGCGGGATTACTTTTCGATCTCGCTCATGTGCGGTTCCTTTATGAATCTCAGTACGAAGTGAAACGGAGCGAGGAGGAGACGGCCAACGGGATTCGGCTTGCGGTGAGCCGCAAGCGTCCCGTGCTCCCGCCCAAGACGGAGGCGCGCGACGCGGAACGCTCTGCCCGATGAGCGGGGCGAATCTTCCAAAACGCGGACGTCACCTCGCACGATCTTTCCTGTCGAATTCGGAGGCGAGGATGGTGCGAATCGGCGTGGATACGGGGGGAACGTTCACGGATTTCATCCTCGTGCGCGATGGCGCGTTCGTGGCACTGAAGGTGCCCTCGACGCCGAAGCGTCCCGAAGAAGCAGTGCTCGCCGGAGTGAGCGAACTGCTCGGAGAGGGCGTTGTGGAGGCCGAAGTGGTGCATGGGACGACAGTCGGGACGAACGCACTGCTCGAACGCAAGGGAGCGCGCACGGCCTTACTCACGACTGAAGGGTTCGAAGACGTTCTGGAGATCGGCCGGCAAAATCGGCCGGGGCTCTATCAGCTCACGGCCTCGCGGCCGAAGCCGCTCGTCCCTCGGTCGCTTCGCTTCGGCGTACGCGAGCGTGTGACGGCCTCGGGAGAGGTGCTCGTCCCGCTCGATCGCGAGCGCGTGCGCGAGTTGCGCGCGCGTCTTGCCGAGTTGAGCGTGGAGTCCATCGCCATCTGCTACCTCTTCGCCTTCCTCGAACCGAAGCACGAACGGGAGACGGCCGAGCTTCTGGCTGAGCTTGACGTGCCGATCTCGCTCTCGCATGAGATCCTGCCGGAATTTCGCGAATACGAGCGGACGTCGACGACAGTCATCAACGCTTACTTGGCGCCGCTCATGAGCCAATATATCTCGCGCTTGGAAGAGGGGTTGGCCCTTCTGGGCGCGGCGCGCTCCTCCCGCCGCTTCTCGCTCCGCATCATGCAATCGAACGGGGGGTCGATCTCGGCGCGCGCGGCCACGCAGCACCCGGTACGCACGGTGCTCTCCGGCCCCGCCGGAGGCGTCGTGGGCGCCTTCACCATCGCCCAGCACATTGGACTCCCGAAGATCATCACCTTCGACATGGGGGGGACTTCGACCGACGTCAGCCTCGTGGATGGCGCCATTCAGACGACGCACGAAGCCCGCATCGCCGAGCTGCCCCTTGGCATTCCGGTGATTGACATTCATACGGTCGGCGCCGGTGGTGGATCCATCGCGCGCGTGGATGAAGGCGGGGCCTTGCGCGTCGGCCCGGAGAGCGCGGGAGCGGACCCGGGTCCGGTCTGCTACGGGCGGGGCGAAGAGATCACCGTCACCGATGCGCATCTGCTACTTGGGCGACTCGATCCCGATCGGTTCCTCGGCGGGGCGATGCCGCTCGATCGCGAGCGAACGATCGAATATTTTCGGGCGTTTCGGCGACGCTTCCCGCGTCCGGCTTCCGAGATCGAGATCGCCCTGGGCATCCTCGACGTCGCGAACGCCAACATGGCGCGAGCGATCAAGGTCATCTCCATCGAGCGCGGGTACGATCCGCGCGATTTCACCCTCGTCGCCTTCGGCGGCGCCGGCGGACTGCACGCCTGCGATCTCGCCGAGATGCTTTCGATCCCACGCGTTCTGATACCGCCGCATCCCGGATTGCTCTCGACGCTCGGCGTCCTGCTTTCGGATGTGCTGAAGGATTACTCCCAGACGGTCATGCTCGCGCAAGAGGAGATCGCGCCGGGGCGATTGGAGGCCGTGTTCGCGCGTTTGGAAGAGCGCGCCCGCGCCGATCTTCAGGCCGAAGGATTCTCGCTCGAGCGCATCCTTCTCTCCCGCTTCGTGGACCTGCGATACGCCGGACAAGCGTTCGAGCTGTCCTTGCCATTCACGCGCGAGTTCATCGCGGACTTCCATCGCGCGCATGAGCGCCGCTACGGCTACGCCGATCCCACGCGAAAGATCGAACTGGTCACCGTGCGCGTGAAAGCGCGCGGGATCACGGAAAAGTTGAGCTTTCGCCCGAAAGAGCGTCGCGCGACGGTGGCGGAACCCGTGGCGCGCCGTCCCGTCTATGTCCGCGAGGGCGCAGGACCGGTCGCCTGGGAGACGCCGTTTTATTGGCGCGAGGCGCTCGCTCCAGGCACAGCGATCACCGGACCGGCCATCATCCTGGAGTACAGTGCGACGACGGTCATCCCACCAGGATGGCGAGCCGATGTGGACGAGTATGAGAACGTGATTCTCTGGCGGGAGGGATGAGGATGGCCTTCGATCCGATCAAACTGGAGATCTTCAAATCGCTCTTCATCTCGATCGCCGAGGAGATGGGCGTCACGCTGCGGCGCACGGCCTTCTCGCCCAACATCAAAGAGCGGCGCGACTACTCGTGCGCCCTCTTCGACGGCGAGGGACGTCTGGTCGCTCAGGGGGATCACATGCCGGTTCATCTTGGCTCGATGCCGATGTCGGTGCGGAAGGCTATCGAGGCCGTCACGCTCGAACCCGGCGATGTGGTCGCGCTCAACGACCCGTATGAGGGGGGGACGCACCTGCCCGATGTGACGCTCGTATCAGCCGTCCACATCGCGGGACGCCCCTTCTTCTACGTCGCTAATCGGGCGCACCATGCCGACATCGGCGGCATGTCCGCCGGTTCCATGCCGCTTTCGACCGAGATCTTCCAAGAGGGCTTGCGCATCCCACCGATCAAACTCTACGAGCGCGGGCGGCTCAACATGTCGGTCATGCGCCTGATCCTGGCCAACGTGCGGACGCCGGTCGAACGCGAGGGCGATCTCACGGCGCAACTGGCGGCCAATCGCACGGGCGAGAGGCGACTGCGCGAGATGGTGGCGAAATACGGCGTTGAGGAAGTCGCCGTCTACATGCACGAGCTCCATGCCTATGCGGAACGGATGGTGCGCGCGCGCCTGGCGGCGATCCCCGACGGCGACTACACGGCCGAAGACTACCTGGATGATGACGGGATCATCGATGCACCCGTGCGGATTCGCGTCACGATCCGTATTCGCGGAGACTCGGCCACGGTAGATTTCACCGGTTCGGCTCCACAAACGCGGGGGAACGTCAACGCCGTATATGCCATCACGCTCTCGGCGGTGTACTACGTCTTTCGAGCGATCACCGGCGGCGACATCCCGGCGAATGCCGGGGTCCTGGCGCCCATCACGGTCATCGCGCCGGAGGGGACGGTCGTGAATGCCGTCTTCCCCGCTCCGGTCGCAGCGGGCAACGTCGAGACCTCACAACGGTTGGTGGATGTGCTGCTGAAAGCTCTGGCGCCGGCCTTACCCGATGTCATCCCCGCCGCCAGCAGTGGCACGATGAACAACCTCACGCTCGGGGGGGTTGATCCGCGCACGGGTGCTCCGTTCGCCTACTATGAGACGATCGCCGGAGGAATGGGGGCGAGCCCACAGGGCGACGGCGACAGCGGCGTGCACACGCATATGACGAATTCGCTCAATACCCCTATCGAAGCGCTCGAATACGCTTTGCCCGTGCGCGTCCGTCGCTACGGCTTGCGCGTGGGCTCCGGCGGGCGTGGTCGCCATCGCGGCGGGGATGGGATCATTCGTGAGATCGAATTCCTCACCGACGCGGATGTCGCCATCCTCTCCGAACGGCGACGATTCGCTCCCTACGGACTTCACGGCGGCGAGCCTGGGCGACCGGGCGAGAACATCCTGATCTCCGACGGCGTCGAACGCCGACTGCCCGGAAAGGTGAATCTCCGCGTGAAGAAGGGTGACGTGATCTCCATTCGAACCCCTGGCGGAGGGGGATGGGGACCTCCTTCAGAGCGGTGAGCGCGCCGGAAGCTAAGGCGGAGACGGTTCGCCGCGACTCTCCACCCATGCCGTGTACCAGAGACTGGCGAGCATGTGCGCCGCAGCCGCCAACCGTTCAGCGACGAAGCGCCGAGCTTCCGCGTGCGTCGAACTCGGGACGAAGCCCCCTTCACGATCCAGCTCATAGAGTCGCTCCACGAGGGCATGCGATTCCCGCAGATATCGCATCGTCTCCTCAAAAAGCGGACCGAGCCGACGCGGCCGTCGCAGGAGCGGTCGTACATCGGACTCCGTAACGGCCTCGTTCACAAAGTCATTTTCAAACCGGAGATGAATCCCGCGCTCGGTCGTGTAGCCGTGCGGGTTTGGCGCAACGGCCGTGTTCCATCCGTCGTAATGGACCGTCGTATGCTGCGGCTGCGCACCATCGGCGACGAAGTGACCGAGCACTCCGGCGATGAAGAGGATGTTTTGCTCGATCTGATGGCGCTCGGCCCGTTGGCGCGCCGTGCGCCGCGGCGCGTGTCGCCAGAGTCGGAATTGCCCGCGCAAGAGTTCCGTCAGCTCGACGATGCGATACGGCAGAAAGCCAAGGCGCGCTGGCGTCACATCACCGCGAACGATCTCGCGTGTGACGAGTCCCTGCAGGAATTGCAACCGATCCGGAGGCAGCGTCCTCCCCTCCACGTGCTCGAGGTTCATGAAGTGTTCGGGAGCATTCGCAGCGCTCAATGCCGGCTCCGTCGGAGAACGCCAACGATCGGGATCATACCCGAGATACTCCAACTCCCACACGGCACGTCGAAAGAAGAGTGGCACGTCGCGAGGAAGCGATCGCGCCGCCAGGCGATTGACCATCCGATGGCCCTTCTCCCCCCATCCCCAGGCTGGCGATGTGGCCGAAAGGACCAGCGCTATAGCGCCGGAGATCACCCACGTTCTCATCCGTCCCCCTCCTGGCGGGCATTCGCCGGAAGTGAGCCCTCGCCTTCTTCCGCCGGGAAGAAGCGCGCATATGATCGCCAGAGGATACGTTTCTCAATAAGGACGGTGAGGAGTGCCGTCCCCACGATGCTCCAGAGGATCACGGCATAGACGATGTCTTGGATGATGGCCCCCTGTCGCACTCCCGCCTGCAGCGGCAGTGACGCGAGCACCGCTGCCGCCAACCCCTTTGGGATCATGACGGCGGCGAGCGCGCCGTCCAATCCCCGCGCGATCTTCCCCAAGGCGCTCCATACCACGGGGATGCGCATGAGGACGAGCGCAACCACGATCCCCAATCCGATCGCGAAGAGCTTGATGTTCGCCACGCGGATGGACAATCCGATGTAGACGAAGAAGAACGTCTTCAAGAGGAAGACGATCTCCGAGAAGAAGGCTTCCTCCGCCTGGGTGAGCTGAACCGCCTGCCCGCGCAAGAGGTCTCGCAACGCCAAGAGCGAGAAGCTTTGAATGTTCCCCAGCACGATCCCAAACGCCAGCGCGGCGATCGCCCCGCTGTATCCCAACAGCTCGGCGATGCTGAAGATGACGAAGACGAAGGCCGGGGTCAGGAACATGCTGTTCTCCAGGTGCCGCACGCGCTGCAAAGTGGCCGACCAGAAGAAGGCGGCGAGCGCTCCGATGATGGCCGCAACGAGGAACGAAGCGATGAGTTGCCCCAACATCAGCGTGGGCCTCAGTTCGTGATACCGAGCGGCCTGAATGAGCGCGAGCGCCGTGACGATGCAGAGCACGTCGCTGAACGTAGCTTCCAGGAGGAGGATGGCGCGCGTCTCCACGCGCACCGGGAGGTGCCGGACCAGCGGGATGACGATGGCTGACGAGGTGCCCCCGATGATGGCTCCCAACAGCAGCCCTTCGAGCAGAGACATCCGCAACCCGAGGACAGCGATCGCCGCTGTGACGAGCATGGTCCCGATGAAGTTCAAGACCGTGAGACGAATCCCCGGCAAGAGCGATTCGCGAAGCGTCGCCAGGTGCAACCCCAGCCCGCTTTGAAAGAGGATGATGATGAGCGAGACCGTCGTGAAGACAGGACCGACTTTGCCAAAGGCTTCCGGCGTGATCAGCTTCAAGCCCGGACCGATAAGGAGGCCGAGGATGACAAGCGGCAGGACGTCCGGGATGCGCGTGCGCTCAAAGAGGGCGGCGAAGAGATGGGCCAAGAAGACGAGTAACCCGACGAAGCCGATGGTGAGCGCGATTTCCATCTCCCCCTTTGATCGAGCCTCTCAAGGTAAGACGATAACGCGCACATCGCGGATGGCCGGGATGCGCCGAATCTCAGCGAGCACATCGTCTGAGACGGGCGAATCCACGGTGAGCACGCCGATGGCCATGGCCTCCACGCCGCCGCGCGCCAACGCGAAATTCCCAATATTCACGCGTGCTTCGCCCAAGATCGTCCCGATGCGCCCGATGACTCCCGGCACGTCCTCATTGCGGACGAGCACCATATGAGACGCCAGCGGAATCTCCAAACTCACGCCGTCAATGGAGACGAGCCGCAAATTCCCGTGATGCAGGACTGCCCCCTCGACCCAATCCACATGCCCCTCGGCATCGCGCAGTTGCACGCTGATGAGATTCGCATAACTGCGCACGCGGCTGCTTCGCGTCTCGATGACCTCGATGTCGCGTTCCTCGGCCTTCGTCCGCGCGTTGATGAGGTTCACCTCCTCATCGAGCATCTGCCGCAGGACACCGCAAAGGATGGCGTTCGAGATGGGATAGACGTTGACGTGATTCAACTCACCGTAGTACCGAATACCGATCGCGCTCGGGCGCACGCGCGCGATCTGGGCGATGAAGGCGCCGAGTTTCTCCCCCAGCTCGAGGAAGGGCGCCAGCCGATGCCGCTCTTCGGGCAGCAACGCGGGGAAATTCACAGCGTTTCGAATGACGCCCGATTGCAAGTACTCTCTCACCCGAAGGGCGATCTCCAAGCCGACCTGCTCCTGCGCCTCGATCGTCGAAGCCCCAACATGAGGGGTCGCCAGCACGCGCGGGTGCTCGAGGAGCCGACGATTTCGCGGGGGTTCTTCAGCGAAGACATCCAGACCCACTTCGGCGATCCGACCCGAATCGAGGCCTTCGAGCAGCGCCTCTTCATCCACCAACTCGCCGCGCGCCGTGTTGATGAGGATCACCCCAGGCTTCATCCGCGCGATCGCTTCCCGACCGATCATCTCCCGCGTCGCGCGCGTGAGCGAGGCATGAAGCGAGATGACGTCGGAGGTCGCAAGCAGTTCTTCAAGAGGAACGAGCCGCACATCCAAGTCTTGCGCGATCCGCTCCGCGATGAAGGGGTCGTGAGCGATCACCGTCATGTCAAAAGCCTTGGCGCGCTTGGCCACTTCCTGTCCGACCTTCCCGAGCCCGATGAGGCCGAGCGTCTTGCCCTTCAGCTCGCGCCCGAGGAACAGCCGTCGCTCCCATTCCCCGCGCTTCACCGACTCATGGGCCGCCACGATATGTCGCATGAGGCAGAGGATCAATCCGAACGTGTGTTCGGCGACGCTCACGCTGTTGCCCCCCGGCGTGTTCAGCACGAGGATGCCTTGGGCCGTCGCCGCTTCCAGATCGATATTGTCCACGCCAGCGCCCGCGCGCCCGATCACCTTCAAGCGCTTTGCCGCGCGAATCGCGCGCGCCGTCAGCCGCGTTTGACTGCGAACGATCACGGCATCGTAGTCCCCGATGATCGCCTCCACCTCCGCCGGCGTCAGTGCCGAACGCACGTCCACGTTCCATCCGGCGTCTTTCAAGATCTCAATCCCAGACGGAGCGATTGGCTCCGCGATGAGAATGTTCATGCTCGCGTCCTCCGAGTTCGCCGTCTCGGCGGCATTATGTCGCTGAGATGCGCGAAGCGTCAAGAGAACGCCGTCATCGTGCGGCGGAGCTTCACGATCGTCTCGACGTGAAACGTCTGTGGGAAGAGATCGAGCACCACGATCGAAGAGATCGCATAGCCGCCGGCGAGCAAGAGCGTCAGATCCCGCGCGAGCGCCGCCGGATGGCAAGAGACGTAGGTGATCTGTTCGGGCGCCACGCGCCCGAGCGCGCGAATGAGCGTGCGCGAGAGCCCTGCCCGCGGAGGATCGAGCACGACGAGGTCTACCGGCCTCAGCCGCCCTCCGTTCCGCACAAGCCAAGTCTCAGCGCGCTCGTGCTCAAACCGACAGTTTCTCAGTCCATGCTCACGCGCGTTTCGACGTGCGAACCATACAGCACGCCAATCGCTCTCCACGCCGATGACCTCCGCGAAGCGCCGCCCAAGCGGCAGCGTGAAGAAGCCCACGCCGCAGAAGAGATCGAGCGCCCGTTCCCCTTCCTCCCCCTCCGTGACCAGGCGCACGAGGTCCGCGAGCAGAAATCGATTCGCCTGAAAGAACGTGCGCGCATCAAATGTGTAGGTGAAAGCGCCCACCGACCAAGAGACCGTCGTTCGCTCGCCCATAGGATGAATGGCAACGCGTCCATCCTCACCTTGAGCCAGATCAAGCGCGCGTATCTCCGAGAAGCGCTCGGGCGCTTCGCGCTGCAGTCGTCGCAGAGCGGTGTTCAGCTCGGGGCTGAGCAGCGGACACTCCGCGATCGGGCATACCTCATGCGATGCCGGCCAATAGTATCCGATCTCCACGCGTCCTTCTGAGACGCGCACCTTCAACTGCGCGCGAAGCCGATAGGAGAACTCCTCAGAAGCGACGATGGGGAGCGCATCGGTCCAGGTGATGCCGCCGATACGCCCGAGCGATTCTCGAACGAACTCCACCTTGGCCCGCTGTTGCGCGGCATACTGAAGATGTTGGAGTTGACAGCCGCCGCACATCCCGTAGTACGGGCAAGGTGGATCGCGCCGATCGGGCGAAGCCGCCATCAGTCGCACGATCCGCGCCCGCGCGAAATCGGCGCGCTCTTCGACGATCTCCACGAGCGCCCGATCTCCCGGCGCAGCATATGGGATGAACAGGACTCGTCCCTCATGGCGCGCCAAACCCTCGCCGCCGTAGACCATGCGCTCGATGGTGACCTCGATCATGCGCTTCTCTCCGAGCGAGAAGGAGCTCATCTTTCGAGGCCCGGGCCAATGTCCTTCCGCTCGAAAATCCACACCGCCAGATGAGCATGACCGCGACGGAATCGGTCAGGTGAAGGAAGAGCAGGCCCATCGTGGGGCGCCCAGCAGTTGCCCACTCCGCATCCTAATATATCGAGCCGATCCATTGCCGGAAAGGGGATCCCAAGAGCGCGCGTTCGGACACCGCCTCCACCACCGGACCAAGGGGAGACACCAGCCGTACGATGAACGAGTCCTCGTCGTAGACGACAAGAGCCAGACGCCCTCGGCCCGGATGGAAGGCAATACCCCCTCTTTGAGAACGGCAGCGATCACGAGGCTCGTGAGCGCCAAGACGACGAGCGTCAACCGTAGGCTGCCGCTTCACGGCGTTGTCGGACGATGGCGCACGGCGATGCGCTCGAGCCGTTCTTGGATCTCTTTCTCCGGGAGCCACCGCCCGCGCACCATGACGCCCGCCAGATGCTTCAGGTTCTCCGCGTTCGAGAGCGGATTCCCCTTGACCAGAATCAGATCGGCGCGCGCGCCGACCTCGATCGTCCCGAAACGATCCTTGTGCCGGAAATATTCGCCCACATGACGCGTCGCCGTCTTCAGGATCTCATAGGGCGTCAGCCCGCACTCAAGCAGCACAGGGATCTCGCGATGGATGGAGAAGCCGGGAACACTGAATTGCTGCGGCGCGTCGGTTCCAAAGAGGATGCGCACACCCCCTCGATGCAGCGCCCGCAGGATCTCCTTTCGATTCGCAGCGATCCGCTCGGCTCGCTCTCGATTGTAATTCGGACTCTCTAATCGCGCGCGATGTGCCCGGGTCCAATTCTCGACCATCTGCGGCGGCATATAGCGCAGCTCCGGATAGGCGAGCAGCGTCTCCAGAGTGCGCGCGCCGATCAAGACCTCCCAAAGGGCCATTGTCGGGACGACCCACGCGCCCGCCTCTCGGGTTCGCCGAACGATATCCTCGAGCTTAGCCCGATCGAGCGGTCCCTTATCCCCTTCCAGGTACTCAATGTAACCATCCAGGTGATCAATCGTCTCTTGTCCCATCTCCAACGCGTGCACGATGCCGACGGCCGCCGGGACGTGCCCGACCCATCGCATGCCCACTTCGCGAGCCGTCCGGGCCATGGCGTCATATTCCTCGCGCGTGAGCCCGGGATGGATTTTCAACAGATCCCACCCCTGCTGCTTCTGCTCGCGCACGCGCGCGATGGCCTCCTCCGGCGAATTGATCGAAGCATCGCTGAAACTCGGCCCGGCCAGATAGAGCGTTGGTGAGAGGAGTTCTCCCCGATTCGCCCTCTCGCGCAGTTCTAACTGCCCGGGCGCGCCAAGCATCCCGCGCACCGTCGTGATGCCATTGGAGAGATACAGGAACAAGACGGCTTCGAGATACTCCGATGGCGCTTGCGGCGGAGGGATGTGTCCGTGCATCTCCCCTAAGCCCGGCAGCAGATAGTTCCCGTGCCCTTCGATCCGCACGGCCCCTTCGGGAACCCTCACCCGCGTGCTCGGACCGATCTCGACAATACGATCTCCTCGAACGAGGACCGTGTGGTCCTGTAAGACCCGCTCGGACGTCATCGGGATGACGTTCACGTGGACGAAGGCGATATCCGCCGCACCTGAGGAGTGTTTGTCCGTCGCGCCGAGGACGGACGCGATCAGAAGACTTCCGGCAAGAGCGATGGCCTTCATTCGGATCCTCATCGTTCTCCTCCCCCTGCGAATGTACAGCGCAAGGATCATAACATGACTCCCTCCCGGCGGGAATCTGCTCCGCGAGATGTTCGAGCAGCCCCCGACGATCACCGAAATGCCGTCCCCGCGCCACGTGAGCGCGCCTCATGAGCCGGACGAGCGACGCGCGAACCACAGGCCGCGAGCGCGGCCGGCATTGAGGACGAAGCCCGTGATACGCCCGTGGGCATCCCGACGGAATTGGTAATGCATGCCGAGGGGATGCAGAAAATCATCCCCGCGAAGGTACTGCAGCGGAGAAGCGGGAAGCCCCCGCGCGCGCACGACCAAGCCCTCGCCCTCGCGCACGATCATGTAGACGGCCTCCAGCTCCTCGCTCTCATACGTCCCCGTGTACTCCAGAAGCCGTTCGGGCGGGAGCGCCCCCGGAGACACTTTCTCGTAGACGTCAGCCGGTCGGTTCAGTCGGAACAGGCGAAATCTCATCGGTGACGCCTCGCCCCCGCGCGCTTCCTCGAAAATCAGTTCCGCCGAGAACGGCACCCCCACAAGCTGAAAGCGACCCTTCGCGATCGGCCTCAATTCCAGATTCGAACCGAAGGCCTCCAGAGAGAACATCGAACCACGTTGGAGGAGGCGTACGATGGCGCCCGTCTTCAGATTCCGATAGATCCCCACTCGAGCCGCAAGCTCTCGCTCGGGGAGATCCGCGCGCACGGCCAAAGGCGTGGGTTCGGGAAAGACCGATGCCAAATAGAGATCCGCGATCCGGCGCGCGAGCACCGTGGGATTGATCGCGCTCAGGTTGCACAAGCAAATCACCGAGAAGCGCTTCTCGGGGAATCGGAGGAATTCGGCACGGTATCCCGCCCAAGAGCCTCCGTGATGGATCATCGTCAAGCCGCGATATGTCTCGAGGATCAATCCCATCGCATAGCGCAACGTCTCGCCATTTGCGAGCTGACCGGGCGTCAGCAGACGCCGGATCAATTCCGGCCCGCCAACCTTCGGCTCATAGAAATTCGCATCCCAACGCGCGAGGTCCTCAACGGTCGTCATCAGCGCTCCATCCCCCGTCTGCTCGAACTGAGACATGTGGATGCGAAATCCCCCGCCCGGTGCCAGAGCATAACCGCTGGCGCGCCGGGGAACGATCCGCGTGTGATCGTCATGAAAGTGCGTGCTTCTCATCCCGAGCGGGCGGAAGATGTGCTCCTCGGCGAACTCGCGAAGCGATTTGCCGCTCGCGCGCTTGACGATGATCGAGAGCAAGAAGTAGCCGGAGTTGCTGTAAAGATACTCCTCCCCGGGAGCGAAGTTGAGCCCCTTTTGCCGCGCGATCAATCGAAGAGCCTCTTCTTCTGTCGTGACGCCATCGAAATGAGTGCCGCTCAAGGCCATGAGCGTGAGATAGTCCCGCAGTCCGCTCGTGTGATGAAGCAGATGGCGAATGGTGATGGGACGTCCATAATCGGGGATCTCCGGCACGAACCGTCGGATATCGTCATCGAGTGAGAGCCTCCCTTGTTGCTCCAGCAATAAGATACTGGCCGCCGTGAACTGCTTCGAAGTCGAGCCGATGTCGAAGACCGTCTGCGGCGTGATCGGGATCGCGTGTTCGAGATTGGCCATGCCATAGCCGCGCGCGGAGATGAGTCGCCCCTCTTGAATGATCCCCAGAGCGCATCCGGGCGAATCCGACCGATCCCATGCGGCGAAGAGTTGATCCACGCGCGCCTGAAGTGCCTGCGCATCCGCTGAGGCCTGAACGGAAGTGCTGGGCGAGATCAACAGACCTTCTTCGCCCTCCGCACGGGAAGGCCCATCGAGCCATCCCCCGAGAAGTCCCCCCATTGCGATCATCACCGCGATCCCTATGCCTCTTTTTCGAAGAACGCTTCGTCCTCCCCTTGTGCCCCTCATACGCCCGTCCTCCCGATCTCCCACCCCTCGCATGACGATCACGGCGTCACAGGACCGCGCTCTCAAATTCGCGCGAACGGTATGAGCATTATAAGCGCAAAGGCACGCCCGAACCAATCCTCGCGCTTTCTTCGTGCCGGTTGTGCTCTCACCCCTTAAGCGGAAAGCGGCGGGCTCGGAGGAGGTGAAGCGATGCCCCTGACACAAACGCCCAAAGGGGGACAAAACAAGAAAGGTTCAAGGTCGAAGTCGCTTGCCGGCGAAAGCCAAAGGTCACACAGAGACGCTACAGCGAAGCAGATGGCGCGGAGCGCCTCCCGATTCTCAGCTCCGCGCCATCTGCGCACACGTCGCGTCAGAATTCGATCCGGAGGCCGAACTGCAGCGCCCGCGGTCCAGCAAATTGCGAGCTGAGCACGCCGAAAGCCGCTGGATTCAACAGGCTCAAGCTCGGATCATTGAACTCCACGTGATTGAACGCATTGATGAGGTCGAGGGCGAAGACCATCCTCAGGCTCTCCGTAACGGTCGTCTTCTTCCCGATCGAGAGATCCACATTCCACCTGGGCAAGCCGCGCAGCACGCCGCGTCCATGGCGAGTATCCTGACTGATCAGGATATGACGGAAGCTCTTGAAGACGGCCTCGGGATTGGCGAAGAGGTTGAGTCCCGAACCCCGACGAGCCGGATCCCCGGTCGTGCCCACGCCGCCTGAGCCCGTCACTCCCCGATTCACGGAGTTCCCAAAGTCCGGCTTGCGGATCGGAATCGCTCCCGCTGTGATGGAGAGATTGTTCGGGCTTGCTCCCCAAACTTGAGGGTGTTGTCCCACCGTCAACGGCAAGCCGCTGTTTGCCGTGAAAATGCCGGACATGTACCACCCTCCGATCAGCTTGTCCAGGGCCGTCCCCGCGGAGAAGCGGCCTCGACCAAATGGCAAGTCGTAGTACCAATACGCGTTGAGGACGTGCCGCCGATCCCACAAAGAAGGTCCATAGTCAATATTGAAGTCGAAGGCGCTCGAGAGAACCGAGCTCTGTTCCTGATTCAGCCCGAACTGATCCAGACTCTGCGAGAGCGTGTAGTTCAGCGTGAACGTCAAGCCATGGGAGAGGCGCTTGGTCAAGCTGATGAAGCCGGCATGATAGTTGGAGAGCGTTCCGCTCATTCGCTGTCGGTGCATGAGCGCTTGAATGTTCGTGATCGGCCCTCTCGGACGATTGAGATTGATCCAGGTGAAGAGATCGTTCAACCGCCCCTGTTGGAAGGCCACTGTGCGCGCCGTAGCCGCCCGGACAGTCCCACCCGGTCCTATTTGGTTCTCGAACCACGGCTGCGGCGTCACGTCGCCCGGTCTCACTCCGGCTCGCAACTGCTGGGCGATGGCATCGAAGGCTTGAGCGAACGTTTGCCCCGACGCCGGATCCTTCATGAAGTATGGGACCGAATTGATGTTGATGTAGTTCTGGAGATCGCGCGCCAAGCGGCCCACGTACCCGACTTCGATGAGCAGCTGGCCGGGCAGTTCGCGCTGCAGCGTCAAATCAATACCGTGCGATTTTCCGGGAACGAGTTTTGGATCCACAGCCGAGACCATCGTCTCACCGAAGGGAGGATTCGGAATCACCGGCCATGCCAGTTGCGTTGGGAATGGCAACGGTACTGTCGCTCCATCAACGCCGATTCGGAAAGCGTTGGTGATGTCGCTCGTCCCGGGGCAGCTCCCATCCACCCGAGGACCGATGCACGTGATCGTCTGCGCCAAGCCAACGCCGCCCAGCATGTTGATCATGACCAGGGGGACGCCGTTGATGCGATCATACGTGAGGGAATACCCGCCCCGAATGGCCGTCTTCCGATCGCCGAAGAGCTTTCCAAGAAGCCCCTGCTTGAAAGAGGGATTCCAAGCCGCGGCAAGGCGAGGTCCGATGTTGTTCCAGTCAATGTCGTAGATATATTTGGAGCCCAAGCGCCCGATCGGCATCCACCCGAGCGTCACATCCCAGACTTCTCCGCGTTGAGCGGCCGCTCGCCGCCGCTCGATGTACTCTCGGCCAACGATGGCCTTCCCGGTCGCGACGTCAATCATCATCGTCTGCAACCCATCCTTCTCCACTGGTGGGATTTGCAGCGAATAGGTGATCCCCAGCGAGAGCGTGAGCGAAGGTCGAACTCGCCACGTGTCATTCGCATAAAACTCCAAGGCATGAGTCGTGACGGTTGCCAGCAACGGAGTCCCCAAGGGGAATTGATTCAGATTGATGTCGCGCGTCACCATGACGCCCGCCTTATCCACGATGCCGAGAGCCCCGGCCAGCAGGTCGTTCCAACGGCCGACATCACCCGAACGCAAACAATTACGCGTCACAGTGCCGCCGCAGGTCGGTGGGCGGCTACTTGCCGGGATGCCCACACTCGTTCGGGCATTCAGCTCGTAGACGAGCGATGTGAGCGAGCCGATGACTTTGTCGTCTCGCTCATGGACGACATTGAGGAGCCGCCACGATCCTCCGAACTGGAAGCTGTGCTTCCCCGTCACCCAACTCAGGTTATCGGTGAACTGAAAGAGATGATCGCGCCAGTACCGGCTGCGGGCCCGTTGTGTATCCACGTCCACTCCCTGATCCAGAATGTCCAGGGCAATCATGAGCGCTCCCGTCGTTCCGGGGACCTGTGGGAAAGCCCGTACGCGCTTCAGGGCATACCAGTTTCGCTGATACCCGAAGATGAACTCGTTGATCAGCGTGGGGCGAATCTGTCCGGTGAGCCGAGCCGTCACAAGCCGCGGTTCGACAGGAACAGAAGCGACGGAGACGGCCTGTCCGCGAGGATTGCCCCGCACGAATCCCGCGATGTCAATTTGAGTTGTGTCCCGAACGCTATGCGAGGAGTAGCGATACGTCCCATCGAAGCGCCAGTTACTGCTGAAGTGATGGTCAAGGCGAAGAAGCGCGAAATCCATGTTCAAAGACGCATCGGCCGGCGCTCGAAATCCGATGGTGTTCAGCCCATCCCCGGCGCTCGGATCATTCCCTTCGGGGAAGCGGCTCCAGAACTCCCGGATGACGGGGCTCATGCCGATACCGCGTGGATCAAAGTCCTTGATATTGTAGCTCACGATGTTACCTTCGGCATCAGGGAAGCGCAGAATGCCTTGCTTGAGCGTAGCCGTGGGGACGAGTCGCAAGATGCTTGCGGTCTTGGGGAAACGCCGCCCTTCATAATGGGTGAAGAAGAACGTCTTGTCCCTCCGAATCGGCCCACCGGTCGTGAATCCGAAGCGGTGATCTTTCAACTCCGGCCTCCGGATGCCCAAGCGATTGAATTCCCAACGATTGGCATTGAGATTATCGTTCTGGTGGTACCAGTAGAGCGATCCGCGAAACGTGTTCGTCCCGCGCTTGGTGACGAAGCTCACCTGGCCGCCGGAGGAACGGCTGAACGTCGCATTCGGATTCGTGCTCCCGACGCGGAACTCCTCAATGCTCTCGGCCGGAATCGGGATCGCCGGTGTCGGCCCGACCCAGTCGATCGCGTCACTATAATAGGTGCCCGTTCCGGCCGTCACATCCGTCGCATCAACCCCATCTATCAGGAACGTGTTCTGATCACTCCGAGCGCCGGCCATCTGCCCACCGCCGAGCACGCCGACGCCTCGGCTCGGTTGCACCAGAGGTTGGAGGGTCAAGAGGGCTCCCGCGCTCCGAGTGAGGGTCGGCAATCGCAGAAGCTGTTCGCCGCCGATGACGGTCCCCACCGTTGAATCCAACGTCTGCAGCTCCACGCCAGCCGCCGTCACTTCAACGACCTCCGCGATCTCACCGACTTCCAGCGTGACGTTCACCTGATACGACTTCGCCACGTCCACCTTGAGCGAAGGGATGACGGCTTGGCGGAAGCCTTGGGCCGTGACCGTGATCTTGTACACGCCGGGCAAGACCGAGGTGAAGAGATATTGCCCGGCTTCATTGGTCGTCTGCTTACGCACCTGATTAGTGGTCATATCGAGCAGCTCGACCGAAGCTCCGGGCACGACAGCGCCCGTCGGATCAGCCACCATCCCAGAGATCGTCGCCGTCGCCGCCGTTTGCGCCATGCCGCTGCGTACAGTGGCTGGCCCCATCAGTACCACCGCGAGGAACAAAACCACGCCCCATACAAGATATCTCCGATATCGGTTCATAGACCCCTCCTTAATTTGGTTTGGGCAGCCCATGCGAAGGGATTGTGGGTGACCCCCCCTGTAATTCGCCATCTTTACCTTACCTCCTCAGTTTGAGGTCGGCTTTCTTTTAGCACATCTTAGCAGTGGGTGTCAAGACCCCATGAAGTCAAGGCCTTGGAAGAGCACCGGGATAGCCCAGAGAATTCGGCCGCCAAGGCGCGCAACCGGTACGCGCACATTCATCAGACCATGCGCTTCGGAACGTAACGCTTGCACAAGCTAGAGCGTACCTATACGATTGAAGGACAACACAAGGGGGCGCGAGGGGAGTGATGAGGGAGAGCCGATCGAGATTTTCACCGGAAGGTCTCCGGGAGATGAGGACGCCCCTCATCGTCATTGCTTTCTCCATGGGAACCCTCTTTCTCTTGGGCGGATGTCGGGGCCAATCCCCGGCCTCGAGCGCGCAAAATCCGAATGGAGGAGATGCGGTTTCGCCGAAGCGGGTGCAGACGGCGCGCGTCGTTGCCCGACCTCTTGAAGACATGATAACGGTCGTGGGGACATTGGCCGCCTACGATCAGGCGATGCTAAAGGTGAAAGTCCCCGGGCGACTGCAAACGATCACGGTGGATTTCGGCAGCGTCGTGCGCCAAGGGCAGTTGATCGCACAGATCGAGCCTCGCGACTATGAATTGCGCGTGGAGCAGGCCGAAGCGGCGCTGGCGCAAGCGCGCGCTCGTCTGGGATTGCCGCCGGAGGGGACGGAGGATCGCCTGGATCCCGAGCAGACCTCACCGGTCCGCCAGGCGCGTGCTGTTTTAGAGGAAGCGCGTGCCCATTACGAACGCTCGGTTCGGCTGCTTGAAGAAGGCATCATCCCGCGCTCGCGTTTCGATACCGACGAAGCCGCGTACAAAGTCGCGCTCAGCCGCTATCAGGACGCCCTTGAAGAGGTGCGCAATCGCCAGGCTCTTCTCACTCAGCGGCGGTCGGAGCTCATGCTCGCGCGGCAGCAACTGGCGGATACGGCCATTCATGCGCCGTTTGATGGCATCGTGCAGGAGCGGCATACAAGCGTCGGCGAGTTCCTCGCCGTCGGCTCCCCTGTGGTGACGATCGTGCGGATGGACCCATTGCGGCTGCGCGCCGAAGTTCCGGAGCGCGAAGTCCATCGGGTGCGCCCCGGGCAGCGCGTGCGCGTGATGGTCGAGGGCGACCCGACGATCTATACCGGTCGGATCGTGCGCCTCAGCCCCACGATCACGCTGCAAAATCGCATGCTCGTGGTCGAGGCTGAAGTGCGCAACAACGGGCGGCTTCGCCCGGGCGCGTTCGCGCGTGTGGAGATCATCGCCGGGGAGGGACGCCCGGCCCTTGTTGTGCCACCACCTGCGATCGTGAGTTTCGCCGGGTTGGAGAAGGTCTTCGTCGTGCAGGGGGGAAAGGCTGTGGAGAAGCGGGTGACGACCGGCCGCCGCACGGGGGAATGGGTGGAGATCCTCTCCGGGCTCGAACGGGGAGAGGAGGTCATCCTCGACCCGGGTAATCTCCAACCGGGACAATTGGTCCGTCCCACGCGCAAGTGAGCCTAAGGCGCTCGCCGCAACAGAGGAGAAGGACTCATGCAGAAACTCGCGGAGATTTGCATTCGACGCCCCATCTTCGCCACGAACATCATCCTCGCTTTGGTCGTCGTCGGTGCAGCGAGCTATTTTCGCCTGGGCGTGGATCGCTTCCCCTCAGTGGATCTGCCGACGGTGAGCGTGCGCACGGTCCTGCCGGGGGCCTCGCCGGAAGAGGTTGAGACGCAAGTCTCGCAGCGCATCGAGGAGGCTGTCAACACGATCGAGGGGATCTATGAGCTGCGTTCGATCTCCGGCCCCGGCACCTCGATCGTCATCGTGACCTTCAATCTGGAGCGCGACATTGACGCTGCCGCTCAGGACGTTCGCGACCGCGTGGCGACAGTGCTGCGGGATCTGCCGCGCGATGCCGAACCGCCCATCATCTCCAAGTTCAATAACGATCTCTCGCCGGTGATGACGATCGCCCTCTCGGCTGATCGGCCCTTGCGGGAGCTGACGGAGCTAGCCGACAAGATCGTGAAGCGGCAACTGGAGCGCTCCGAGGGCGTCGGCGAAGTGCGCGTGGTCGGTGGCCTGGAGCGCGCCATCAACATCTGGATTGATGCCCATCGGCTGGTGGCTTATCAGATTCCGATCACGGCCGTGCGCGAAGCCATCGTGCGCCAGAACGCTGACATCCCGGGAGGCAACGTGACAGCCGGGCCGCGCGAGCAGGCGCTCCGCACGATGGGACGAATCACGGATCCGAAGCAATTCGATGAGCTGGTCGTCGCGACCATCAACGGGATGCCCATCCGCGTGCGCGACATTGGCTGGGCGGAAGACGGGACGAGAGAACGACGCTCGTTCGCCCGACTGAACGGCCTCCCTACGGTGACGCTTGAAATCCGGCGCCAATCCGGCGCCAATACGGTCACGGTCATCGAGGGGGTCAAAGCCCGACTGGCGCGTCTTCAGGCGCAATTGCCCCCCGACGTGCGGATGGAGATCATCCGAGACCAATCGCGCTACATCTCCGCGGCGCTTCATGAGATCAACAGGCATCTGCTGGCCGGCAGCCTGCTGGCGTGTTTAGTCGTCCTCCTCTTCATGCGGAGCTGGCGCTCGACGCTGATCGCGGGCGTGGCGATTCCGGCCTCGGTCATCTCGACCTTCGGCATGATGCGCGCCTTGGACTTCACGCTCAACAGCGTGACGATGCTGGCGCTTGTACTCATGGTTGGGATCGTCATTGACGATGCCATCGTCGTGCTGGAGAACATCTTCCGCTTCGTTGAGGAGAA
>CALHAI010000011.1 GCA_937934295.1 uncultured Blastocatellia bacterium | reverse complement strand
AGAACCGGCTGCCATTATATTGAGTTCGACCTTTCATGTCATTGATCTAGATCAAGGCCGTTCTTGATGTAGATCAAGACTGTAAGAGCCAGAAAGCAGCCGTCGGAAAGCGGAAGCCAAGGACAAGCATGCTCCCTCCTGCTTTCGCTCGGCCACCTCGGGGACCAACACCGGGCGGCGGTATTTCGGGCACCATATAACGTGGTGCTTGCAGAAATAGACCACGTCGTTGTGCGACTGATACTCCACCGTGTACCGCGGCACGGAAACATGATAATGCCGGTCTCTCGGCTTGAGACCTGTGCGGCAGGCGGTGGGCTTCTCGGCGCGCCTTCTGGTGAGACGATCCCCCAAACGCGTCATTGACACTCCTAGGGAGTTCGTCTATAGTTTCCCTCATGTCTTGGGGCAGGAGAGGACCGATGACCGAGATGTGGGATTTTCTGCCAATTTTGTTGACCTTTGTGATCGCGACAGGGCTTGCCATGGTGCTCGCGTTCGCGCCGCGGCTCTTGGCTATGCGGCGACCGACGCCGGAGAAGGCGATCCCGTATGAGTGCGGAAAAGATCCGATCGGATCGGCGCGAGAGCGGTTCTCGGTCGCGTTCTATCTGGTGGCGATGATCTTCATCCTCTTTGACATCGAGGCGATCTTCCTGATCCCGTGGGCCGTAGTCTTTCGCGACCTCGCCCGCGAGGTATCCAGGGGATTCGTCTTCATGGAGATGATGATCTTCATCACCGTGTTGATCGCGGGATACGTTTACGCCTGGAAGAAAGGCGTCTTCGATTGGCATCGGTGAGCTATGGTCGAAGAACGGGAAAGAGCGGGGGTGCCGGAGATCCTCACGGCGCGGTTTGAGGATTTAGTGAAGTGGGCGCGCAAATCGAGTCTCTGGCCGATGCAATTTGGCCTGGCCTGTTGCGCCATCGAGATGATGGCGATGATCGCCTCGCGCAATGACATCGCGCGGTTTGGGGCGGAGGTCTTTCGGGGCTCGCCCCGGCAGTCGGACGTGATGATCGTGGCCGGGCGCGTCTCGCAAAAGATGGCGCCGGTGGTGCGTCGGCTCTATGAACAGATGCCGGAGCCGAAATGGGTCATCGCCATGGGGGTATGCGCCTCGGCCGGAGGGATGTTCGACAACTACGCCATCGTGCAAGGGGTGGACAAGGTGATCCCGGTGGACGTATATGTTCCGGGATGTCCCCCTCGGCCTGAGATGCTCATCTACGGGATCATGAAGCTTCAGGAGAAGATCGAGCGAGAGCGCTTGCGCCGCCGCGCCGCTGTGGAGGAGGAATTAGTGGGCGCTCGCTGAAGCGGGAGCGCTCGGATGAAATCTCGTATGGAGGTGCAGGACACACAGCGGGACATCTTCGAGCAGCGATTCGGGCCGCACATCCTCGAAGTGAAAGAGCAATGGGGGGAATTGACCCTCGTCCTCGCCCGCGAAGCGCTCGTTTCCCTTTGTGAGACCTTGCGCGACGATCCCGCCTTCGACTACAAGATGCTCGTGGACATCTGCGGCGTGGATCGCGGCGTCGGGGCCGATCCTCGCTTTGAAGTCGTCTATCACCTCTACTCGTTCACGCATCGGCATCGGCTGCGGCTGAAGGTGCGCGTCAGCGAGGACGAGGTCGTGCCGACGGTGACCGGCATTTGGCCGAACGCGAATTGGTATGAGCGCGAGGTCTACGACATGTTCGGCGTGCGGTTTGAGGGCCATCCCGAATTGCGGCGGCTCTTGATGCCGGACGACTGGGAAGGACATCCGCTGCGGAAGGATTATCCGCTGCAGGGGTATCGAGGATAGCCTATGGCGGAATCGGAAGTCCTGCTGGAGGTCGAGCGCAGCCCGCTCGCGGCGACGATGATGGTGAACATGGGACCGCAGCATCCCTCGACGCACGGGGTGTTGCGGCTCGTGCTCACGCTCGACGGGGAGCGGGTCGTGGAGGCGAAGCCTGACATTGGGTATCTTCACACGGGGATGGAGAAACTGGCCGAGCACAAGAAGTATCAGCACGTCATCACGATCACGGATCGCACCGATTACCTCAACGCGATGGGGAACAATCTCGGTTACGTGTTGGCTGTGGAGAAGATGCTCGGGGTGGAGATCCCGCCGCGCGCACAAGTCATTCGCGTACTGATGGCCGAGCTGCAACGGATCGCGAGCCATCTCGTCTGGATTGGGACGCACGGTTTGGATCTGGGGGCGATGAGCCTCTTCTTTTATGCCTTCGCCGAGCGGGAGAAGATCCTGCAACTGTTCGAGGCCGTTTCGGGTGGGCGTCTGACGCCGAGCTATCTGCGCATTGGGGGGGTCATGGCGGATCTGCCCGATGGGTTCACCGCGCGCGTGTTGGACTTTTGTCGGGAATTCCCTCGCGCGCTCGACGAGTTCGACAAGCTCTTGACGAACAATCCGATCTTTCGCATGCGAACCGAAGGGGTGGGGCGCTTGAGCGCCGAGGACGCCATTCGTTGGGGGGTGACGGGGCCGAGCCTTCGCGCCTCGGGCGTCCCGTACGATCTGCGGCGCGTGCATCCGTATAGCGGCTACGAGACCTACGACTTCGAGGTGGCGACGCGGACCGAAGGCGACGTCTATGCCCGCTATCTCGTGCGCGTGCAGGAGATGCGCGAATCGCTGAAGATTATTCGGCAGGCGGTGGAGAAGCTGCCACCCGGACCGGTCAAATGTGACGATCCGCGCGTCTCGTTGCCGCCGCGCGAGAAGATGCTCACGCAGATGGATGCCCTCATCTATCACTTCCTGCTGACGGCCGAGGGGATCAAGGTCCCGCCGGGCGAGGTTTACGTCGCCGTCGAGAGCCCGCGCGGGGAACTCGGCTACTATATCGTGAGCGATGGCGGGCCGCGTCCCTATCGCGTGCACATCCGCGCGCCGTCGTTCGCCAACGTGCAGGCGCTGCCGCTCATGGTCCGTGGGCAATTGATCGCCGATGTCGTGGCGGTGATCGCCAGCATTGATATCGTGCTCGGCGAGATCGATCGGTGAGGGTTCGACCGAGAGGGGATGACGGATGCTTTCGACGGAGACGAAGGAGAGGATTCAACGGATCATCGCGCGGTATCCGGTGAAGCGCTCAGCGCTGCTGCCGGTGCTCTTCGTCGTGCAGGAAGAATTGGGCTATTTGCCCGATGAGGCGTTGCACGAGGTAGCGCGCTGGCTCGATCTGACGTTCCTGGATGTGGAGACGATCGTGAGCTTCTACACGATGTTTCATCGGCGTCCGATCGGTCGGTATCACATCCAGGTCTGCCGCAATGTCTCCTGTTACCTTTGCGGCGGGGACGCGATTCGCGAGCATCTGGAGCGGCGCTTGGGGATTCGCCCGGGCGAGACAACGCCCGATGGCCGGTTCACCTTGAGCGAGGTCGAATGCATCGGCGCATGCAGTTGGGCCCCGGCCATGCAGATCAACTTCACGTTCTATCACCATCTGACGCCGGAGCGCGTGGACGAGATCCTGGCGTCGCTCCCATGAGAGGGGGATATGGAGAAGGTGCGCGTGCTGAGCGCTCGGTTTGATCTCCCCGATTCGCATACGATCGAGGTCTATCTGCGGACGGGGGGGTATCAAGCGCTGCGGAAGGCGCTCGCGGGGATGACGCCCGAGGCGGTCATCGAGGAGGTGAAGCGCTCGGCCTTGCGCGGGCGCGGCGGCGCCGGGTTCTCGACGGGCATGAAGTGGAGCTTCGTGCCGAGGGATTCAGCGAAGCCGAAGTACGTCATCGCCAATGCGGATGAGAGCGAGCCCGGGACGTGCAAGGATCGCGTCCTGATGGAGAAAGACCCGCATGCCGTGATCGAGGGGATTCTGTTGGCCGCCTATGCCGTGGATGCGCACCTGGCGTTCATCTACATTCGGGGGGAGTATTGGTATCTGAAGGAGCGGGTGGAGCGCGCCATTGAGGAGGCGCGGGCGCATGGGTTCGTCGGCGCGAACATCCTGGGGAGCGGCTTCTCCTGTGATATCCTCGTGCATCCGGGCGCGGGCGCGTACATCTGTGGCGAGGAGACGGCGCTCATGGAATCGCTTGAGGGGAAGCGGGGATATCCGAGGATCAAGCCGCCGTTTCCGGCCGTCGTGGGGCTCTATGGCTGTCCGACGGTGATCAACAACGTGGAGACGTTGGCGTCGGTGCCCCCGATCATCCTGAACGGTGGGGATTGGTTCCGTCGGCTCGGAACGGAGAAGAGCGGCGGCACGCGCCTGTTCGCCGTGAGCGGGCATGTGGCGCGACCGGGTGTATATGAGCTGCCGATGGGGTATCCGATGAAGCGGATGATCGAGGAGGACTGCGGGGGGATTCGCGGGGGGAAGCGGCTGAAGGCGGTGATCCCCGGCGGGTCGTCGGCGCCGATTCTCACGGCTGAGGAGGTCGAGCAGTGCACGCTTGATTTCGAGTCGCTGGTGGCGCTCAAGTCCATGCTCGGCAGCGGGGCGATCATCGTCATGGATGAGGAGACGGACATCGCGCAGGTCGTCTATCGGATCACGCTGTTCTACGAACACGAATCGTGCGGCTGGTGCGTGCCCTGTCGCGAGGGGACGCGCTGGATGCGAAAGCTGCTGGAACGCATCTTGCGGGGAGAAGGACGGCCCCGGGATGTCGATCTGCTTTACGAGCTGGCCCGCAACATCTTCGGCACGACGCACTGTCCTTTGGGGGATGCGGCGGCCTGGGCTGTCTATCCGGCCATCGAGAAGTTCCGCGCAGATTTCGAGAAGTACGTGCGCGCGTCAGCCGTCTCGGTTTCGGCGGAACCATCCGGCGTCTCGGGCGTTCGCCGATCGTTAGCCGTCTGAAGCGCGCTTGAAGAGGGGGCGAGGATGGAGACGGTGAAGGTGATCATCAACGGGAAGGAGGTCGAGGCTCCGAAGGGGAAGCTGCTTTTGGAAGTCTGCTTTGAGGCCGGCTTCCCGATCCCGAATTTCTGCTATTACAAGGACCTGCCTCCACAAGCGGCTTGCCGCATGTGCTTGGTGCGGATCGAGAAGATGGGCCGATTGCAAACGGCGTGCACCGTGCGGGTGAGCGACGGGATGGTCGTGACGACCGAGAGTGAGGAGATCCGACGCACGCGCGTGGCGATGGTGGATTTCATCCTGGCTAATCATCCCCTGGACTGTCCCGTGTGCGACAAGGGGGGCGAGTGTGAGTTGCAGTGGATGGCGATGAACTATGGCGATTTGCTCGCCCGCTTCGACGAGCGGAAGGATGCGACGGGCGAATATCCGCTCAGCCCCTTCATCTGGCTTGATCCGCAGCGATGCATCCTCTGCTACCGATGCATTCGCGTCTGCGATGAATGGGTGGGGAATCATGCCCTTGGCGTGCGCGGACGCGGTGCGCACAGCGTGATCGTGGGGAATCGTCCGGATGGAACGCTCGCGTGCGAGAATTGCGGCAACTGCGTGGAGGTCTGCCCCGTGGGCGCGCTGACGAGCACCAACTTCCGATTCCGCGCTCGTCCCTGGGACATTCGCGACACGGTGACGACGTGCACCTATTGCTCCGATGGGTGCCAGTTGCGGCTGAGCATACGCGAGGGTCGGGTCGTGCGGGCTTGGGCGAAGGACCTCACGAAGATGGACGCCGAGTTCGCGAACAAAGTCCTCTTCAGCTTCCAGACGGCGCCCGAGACGCGGCACGACTGGATCAACGAGGAGTTCCTCTGTTTAAAGGGGCGGTATGGGAACGAATTCGTCAATAGCCCGGATCGGCTGACGGTGCCGCTTCTGCGGCGCAATGGGCGCTTGGAGCCAGCCACGTGGGAAGAGGCGCTGAAGTATGTGGCGCAGCGGCTGCTGGAGATCAAACGGACGTATGGCCCGGAGAGCATCGCGTGCATTGGGTCGCCGCGTTTGACCAATGAGGACTTGTACGTCCTGGCGAAGTTCGGGCGGCAGGTCGTGGAGACGCCGCATGTGACGCATGCGATGGATGTCGATTGGCGGCCGTTCTTCAAACGGCTGACGGTGCCGCTTCTGACACAACCCGAGTTGCGCGAGCAGATGCCGACCATTCTGCTGATCGGCGGAAATCCGCCCGAGTACAATCCGCTGACGGCTTACAGCCTGCGGGCGGCCGTCCATCGACATGGGGCGCGGCTCTTCATCGTGGGGGCGCGCCCGATCAGTCGGTTGCAGGTCGCCACGCGCTTCTTCCACATTCGCCTGAGATCGGAACCGGCCGTATGGCTCGCGCTATTGGATGAGGGGGAAGTGGAGCGCGCAGCTGAGGCCACGTTGCTGACACGTGAGGAGTTGCAAGAGCTGCGGCGCATCGTTTGGGAGGCGGATCGGTTGGCACTGCTGGTGAGTCGTGATGTGACCGGCCCGGCCCTGGAGGCGGCGGCCGTGCTCGGGGGAATGCTCCAGGCAGAGGGGGGACGGATTGTGCGCGTGTTGCCGCTGCTGCGCTTCAACAACTCGCTCGGAGCGCTCGACATGGGGCTGATGGCCGAGATGCCCGCCCCCGAGCAGGTGGGGCCGCAGATCAAAGCCCTCTATCTCATGGGATGCGATCTCGTGCGCTTCTATGGTGACGCGTGGCGCCAGGCGCTCGCGCGGGCGGAGTTGGTCGTCGCGCACGAGCTGTTTTTGACGCGCACGGCCGAGCTGGCGCATGTCGTGCTACCGGCCATGAGCTTTGCGGAGCTGGATGGCACGTTCACCAATAATGCGGGGCAGGTGCAGCGCATCCGCCGCGCGCTCAGCGCCGCCGGCGATTGGCGCCCCGATTGGATGATCATTGATCAGATCGCAGCGAAGATGGGCGCTGATCTGGGCTGCCGGTATTCGGCGGCGAATATCTTTCGAGAGATCGCCGAGACCATTCCGGGGTATGAGGGGATCACCTACGCGCGTTTGAACAAAGAGGGGGCGATTCAAACGGCGCGGCCGCTCATGCCGCTGGAGGCGATTGATCGAGCGCGACTCTTGGAGCGACTCCGGGCGCAGGTCGAGGCGATTGATCGCACGGCCGAGCGCCCTCAGGAACCGGCGCCGCTCGGCATCGGGCTCTTCGAGCCGGGGACGCTCACCGAGCATGTCCCTTTGCTGCGACGGGCCTTCGGATGGGTAGTGAAGGAGTCGGTCGGCGCCTCGCGCTGAGGGATCGGCGCATGCGAGGCGCGGGGATGGGAGCAGAGGGAAATGGACGTGGTTGTTGAGGCCGTCATCAAGATCGTCATCGTCTTCGGCGTCGTGCTCACTTGCCTCGCGTATCTGGCGCTCTTTGAGCGAAAGATCCTGGGATGGATTCAGCTCCGATACGGACCGAATCGCGTTGGCCCATGGGGGTTGCTGCAGCCCTTGGCCGATCTGCTGAAGTTCCTGTTCAAAGAGGATGTGCGGCCGGCAACGCCCAATCCCATTCTCTTCAGCGTGGCGCCCATTCTCTCGCTCGTCCCCGCGCTCATGACCTATGCCGTGATCCCCTTCGGGGATCGAATCGAGCTATTCGGTCGAGAGATCACGCTCTACATCACGAGCGTGAATGTCGGGTTGCTCTACCTCTTCGCCTTGAGCGGATTGGGGGTCTATGGGATCGTGCTCGCCGGATGGGCCTCCAACAGCAAGTATTCGCTGCTTGGTGGGTTGCGGTCGGCGGCGCAATTGATCAGCTACGAGTTGACGCTCACGCTCTCGGTCATCGGCGTGCTCATTCAAGCGGGGTCGCTCGATCTGATCGCGATCGTGCGCGCGCAATCGGGGACATATTTCGGCCTCATTCCGAAGTGGCACATCTTTTGGTATCAGCCGCTCGGATTTCTCCTCTTCTTCATCGCCGCGGTAGCGGAGACCAATCGCGTGCCGTTCGATCTGCCGGAAGCGGAGACGGAGCTGGTGGCCGGGTATCATACGGAGTACTCGGCGACGAAGTTCGCCATGTTCTACGTCGCCGAATATGCGAACATCTTGGCTGTCTCCGCCCTAGCGACGACGCTCTTTCTGGGCGGATGGAACGGACCGGGTGTGGAGCGTCTGCCGCTGCTTGGGGTCTTCTACTTCGCGATGAAGACGGCCGTCTTCCTCTTCATCTATATCTGGCTGCGCGCGACGTTGCCGCGCTTCCGGTACGATCAGCTGATGCGGTTCGGGTGGAAGGTCTTGCTGCCCTTGGCGTTTGCGAACATCGTGTTCTCCGCGGCGATGGCGACGACCGCATGAGGGAGAGATCACCGCAGGGCGAGGGGGTGAGAGGGCCTCGGGTGCTCTTGGCGAGCGCGCGAGGCCCTTATCGGGAGGGGGTATGGAACGCGCGCTCTTTTTGATCTTCGCGCTCACGGCCATCGTGGCGGCGTTCAATATTCTGCTGCGGCGGCATCCGTTGCACAGCGCCCTGGCGCTGCTGGTCGTACTCGGCGCGCTCACGGGCTTGTACATCTTGCTCGGCGCTTATTTCCTCGCGATGATGCAGGTCGTGATCTACGCCGGCGCCGTCCTCGTGCTCTTCCTCTTCGTCATCATGTTGCTCAATATTCGGGCTGAGGAAGCGCGACTGGAACGTCGGCCGTTCTTCCGATGGCTCGCCGTACCCTTCGCGCTGCTGCTGGGGGCGGAGACCTTCTATCTCGTGCGCACCTTTGAGGAGAATCCGAGCCCATCGGGCACAAGCATCGGCGTGACGGAGGCCGTCGGGCGGGAATTGTTCACGACATATCTCTTGCCGTTTGAGGTCACCTCGATCGTGCTCCTGATCGCCATCTTGGGAGCGGTCGTCTTAGCGCGGAGGGGATGAGGATGACGACGATTCCGATCTCGTGGTATCTGGCCGTCGCCGCCGCGCTCTTCACGATTGGCGCGGTCACGGTCTTTGTCAAACGAAATGCGATTGTGATGCTGCTTGGGATTGAGGTGATGCTGAACGCTGCCAATCTGACGGCGGTCACCTTCTCCAGCTATTTCCGCGAACTGGGGGGACAGATTCTCGTCTTCTTCGTCATGGTCGTGGCGGCGGCCGAAGCGGCCGTCGGATTGGCCATCATCGTCCTGCTCTTCCGGCATCGGGAGACGCTGAACGTGGACGAAGCGCAATTGTTGAAGCTCTAGCGCCGGGAGGGGAAGGAGGGATGCTGAAGGCACTGGTCCTGAGTCCGCTCCTCGCGGCCGGGATCATCGGGATCTTCGGTCGGCGGTGGAGCGAGCGTCTCATCGCCGTGATCGGTTGCAGTTCGGTGGGGCTCTCGATGCTCCTGGCCGTTCGGGTCGTCTTCGGAGAGCTCTGGTCGCGGCCACCGGAGCAGCGCGTGATCTGGGAGCCGTTCTTCTCGTGGATCGCCTCGGGGCCGCTGCGCGTGGAGTGGGGCTTTCACCTGGATGCCCTCTCGGGCGTCTACATCCTTTTTGTCACGTTTGTCGGATTTTGGATTCACGTCTTCGCCGTCGGCTACATGCGCGGTGATTCGGGCTATGCGCGGTTCTTCGCCTACATGAACCTCTTCATGTTCATGATGCTCGTGCTCGTGCTGGCCGATAACTTCCTCGTGATGTTCGTGGGGTGGGAGGGGGTCGGGCTCTGTTCGTATCTGCTCATCGGCCACTACTTCGATCGGGCGTATGCGGCGAGCGCGGCGAAGAAGGCGTTCATCGTGAATCGCATTGGGGATTTCGGCTTCGCGCTCGGCGTCATCCTGATCTTCGCGACGTTCGGGACGCTGCGCTTCTCGGAGGTCATGGGGGCGATCGCCGCGCGATTCCCGGAGCCGGAGGCGCTGGGCGAGATCGGACTGCTGACGACCATCGCGCTCTTGCTCTTTGTGGGGGCGACGGGCAAGAGCGCGCAGATTCCACTGCATGTCTGGTTGCCGGATGCCATGGCGGGGCCGACGCCCGTCTCCGCGCTCATTCATGCGGCGACGATGGTGACGGCGGGCGTTTACATGGTCGCGCGCTGCAGCGAGCTCTACGCGCGGTCGCTCACGGCGCTGTTTGTCATTGCGGTGATCGGTGGTGTGACGGCGCTTCTGGCGGCGACCATTGGCTTAGCGCAATGGAACATCAAGAAGGTGCTCGCCTATTCGACGATCTCGCAGCTCGGATACATGTTCCTGGCCTGTGGTGCGGGCGCCTTCTCGGCAGCGATCTTTCACGTCGTCACCCACGCGTTCTTCAAGGCCTTGCTCTTTCTCGGCGCGGGCTCGGTCATCGTGGCGCTCCATCACGAGGAGGATATGCGGCGGATGGGAGGGCTTAAGCGCGTGATGCCCCTCACCTACGGGACGATGCTCTGTGGCTGGTTGGCGATCGCGGGGCTCCCTCCCTTCGCCGGCTTCTTCAGCAAGGATGAGATCCTCTGGCGCACGTGGACGAGCCCGGTGCTGCCGGAGCCGTGGGGTCGCCTCTTGTGGGCGATCAGCTGGGCGACGGCGATCCTCACGGCCGCGTACATGACGCGGCTCATCGTGCTCACGTTCGAAGGCGAGGAGCGCTTCGCTCGGCATGCCGAAGGGCATCGGCTCGTTCCGCGCGAATCGCCGCCGGTAATGACGATCCCGCTTCTGGTGCTCGCCGTGCTCTCGGTCGGCGGGGGATGGATGGGTCTCTCCGAAGCCTATACGGGGGGACGGATCGCCAACGGGTTTGAGCAGTTCGTGCGGCCGGCGCTGGTGCGCGTGCCCCTGCATTCCGATCCGTTGAGGATGGCTGCTGAGGAGCCCGGTCACGGCATGGAGCTGGGGTTGGCGGCCGTGACGACTCTGGCTGTGCTCGCGGCCCTGATCTGGGCGCGCCGCTTCTATCGGCGCGATCCGCTGCGTCCGGCACCGCGACTGCTGCAGAACAAATACTACGTGGATGAGATCTACGCGGCGCTCCTTGTCCGACCGATCGTGCGTGGCTCGAGCGTGCTGTTGTGGAAGGTCTTCGACGTCGCCCTCATTGATGGAGCGGTGAACGGCGTGGCATCGGCCGTCGCCGCCTGCGCGGCCGTCTTGCGGCGGATGCAAACGGGACTGGTGCGCAGTTACCTCGTCATGATCTTGATCGGCGCGTTGATCGTGCTGGGGTATTTCGTCTTCGTCGGGAGTCGGCTTCCGGCTCGGTGAGGGGGGGATGGGTATGGGGGGGCATCTGCTGAGTTGGCTCACGTTCGCGCCGACGGTGGGCGCGCTGCTGCTATTGTTCGCACGCGTCCTCATGAGCGCGCGCGAGGAAACGATTCGCCGCCTGGCGCTCGCGCTCTCGCTCATCCCGCTCGGCCTCTGCATCCCCGTGCTCATGCGGTTCGATCCGACGGCGTCCGGACCGCAGATGGTCGAGCGCGCCCCGTGGATTCGATTCTTCGGGTTCAATGTGGACTATTTCGTGGGCGTGGACGGCCTGAGCCTCTGGTTCGTCGTCCTGAGCGCACTGCTTGTGACGATTTCGATCCTGGCGAGTTGGCGCGCGATTGACCAACACGTCTTGGAGTTCCATATCTTCCTGCTCCTTCTGGAGACGGGGCTCATCGGCGTCTTCGTCGCGCTCGATCTGTTCCTCTTCTTCATCTTCTGGGAAGTGATGCTCGTGCCGATGTACTTCCTGATCGGCATCTGGGGGTACGAGCGGCGCATCTACGCCGCCGTCAAGTTCATCATCTACACGATGGTCGGCTCGGCCTTGATGTTGGCAGCCATCATCAGCCTCTATTATCTGAACGGCGGGACGACCTTCGACATTCTGGCGATCACGGAGAACGCGCGCGCGGGGCGACTCGCGTTGGCGCCGCAGACGGAGCGATGGCTCTTCTGGGGCTTCGCGCTGGCGTTCCTCATTAAGGTGCCGCTCTTTCCCTTCCACACCTGGTTGCCGGATGCGCACGTGGAGGCGCCGACGGCCGGCTCGGTGATCCTGGCTGGCGTGCTGTTGAAGATGGGGGGATATGGCTTGCTGCGGTTCAACCTCCCGCTCTTCCCGCATGCGACGGAGGAGTTCGCCGGACTCCTTTGCGCGTTGGCGATCCTCAGCATCATTTATGGGGCGCTCGTCTCGATGGTGCAGCCCGATCTGAAGAAGCTGATTGCGTACTCCTCGGTCAGCCACATGGGCTTTGTCGTCCTCGGCATCATGGCGCGAACGGAGATGGGGATGCAGGGGGCGATCTTCCAGATGCTCAGCCATGGGATTTCGACGGGTGCGCTCTTTGTGATCGTCGGGGTGCTCTCGGAGCGGCGGCATACGCGGGTGATCGCGGAGTTCGGCGGATTGGCGCGTCCGATGCCCGTCTTCTCCGCGCTCTTCGGGATCTTGGCCTTGGCCTCGGTGGCGCTGCCGACCCTGAGCGGGTTCGTGGGCGAGTTCCTCGTCCTGGTGGGGACGTACACGTCCGAGCTCGCGCACGCGCGGGCATACACGGTCCTGGCGGCGACGGCGATGATCTTCTCGGCCGCGTATATGCTCTGGATGCTGGAGCGCGTGCTCTTTGGGGAGATCACTCACGAGGAGAACCGGCACCTGCCCGACGTGAACAGGCGGGAGCGCCTCACGCTCATCCCGATGGCCGTGCTCGTGATCGTGATGGGCGTGCTCCCGAATCCGATCTTGCGACGCACGGATCGCGCCATTTCGGAGGTGAAGCAGGCCGCTCACGGCGCTGTCCTCGTGCAGTGGGAGTCGCCGGGCTGGCGCATGCCGAATCCCGCGCTCTCAAAGGGCGCTGCGCGTGAACGGATGGGGCTCATGAGGCGGAGGTGAGGGATGGAGTCGCTGGGGATCACGTATCGCGTCATCGGGCCGGAGCTGGTGCTCACGGTGACGGGTGTGCTCGTTATGTTGTTGGAGGCCTTTTCTCCGGGAAAGAAAGTACGCGACGGGATCCTGGCAGCAGCGGGCGTCGTGTTGGCTGGCGTCGCCGCGCTGGCCCTGTGGGATGAAGGGCCGGTGATGGCCTTCTCCCAAATGGTCATCGCAGATGGCCTTCGCGTCTTCTTCACGCTCGTCATTGTGCTCGGCACGCTGTTGACGATCCTCGTCTCCTGGAGCTTTCTGGATGAGGAGCGCATTCCGCCGGGCGAGTACTTCGCGCTGCTGCTCTTTGGGACTGTAGGGATGACGCTCCTTGTAGCCAGCAACGATCTGATGATGCTGTTTCTGGCGCTGGAGACGATCACGATCGCCACGTATGTGCTCGCGGGGTATCGGCGGGAGGACCTCCGTTCGACGGAATCGGCGCTCAAGTATTTCCTTCTTGGCGCCTTCTCCTCGGCTTTTCTGCTCTATGGGATCGTGCTGATCTACGGAGCGACGCGTACGACTAATCTCGCGGAGATGGCGCGCATCATGAGCGGGCCGCTCGAAGAAGCGGAGATCGTCCTCCTGATGGCGGGAGTGGCGATGCTGCTGATCGGATTCGGCTTCAAGGTGACGACGGTCCCGTTCCACGTGTGGACGCCCGATGTCTATGAAGGGGCGCCGACACCGGTGACGGCCTTTCTCTCGACGGCGCCAAAAGCGGCGGGCTTCGCCGCCTTCCTGCGCGTCTTCTCGCTCACGTTCGCGCCCTTGGGGATCGAGAGCGCTGCCGATCAACTCGCGTCGCACTGGGTCTCCGCCGTCACGGCGATGTCCATCCTCAGCATGACCTTCGGGAACTTCGTCGCCATTGTGCAGACGAATATCAAGCGCATGCTCGCTTATTCCTCCATCGCGCATGCCGGATATGTCTTGATTGGGGTGTTGGCCCGCGATTGGGCGGCCGTGGCCTTCTACATGCTCGTCTACACGCTCATGAATCTGGGGGGCTTCGCCATCGTCGCGCTCTGGGCGCGCCGAGGGGACAAGTGGGTGTTGATCGCCGATTACGCCGGATTGGGCTTTCGGCAACCGCTGTTGAGCTTTCCGCTGGCCATCTTCCTGGTGAGCTTGGCCGGATTTCCCGGCACGGCCGGATTCGTCGCCAAATTCTGGCTTTTCAAATCGGCCTGGGGCGCAGGCTTTCAGGAACTGGTCCTCATTGGCGTCTTGAATACGGTCGTCTCCGTCTACTACTATCTCTACGTCGTGATCGTCATGTTCTTCCGCGAGCCGAAGGAAGAGGTGCCGCGCATTCCCCTCTCGCGCGCGTTCATGACGACGATGGTCGTCGCGTTGGTGGGCGTCTTCTACCTGGGGCTTCTGCCCACGCGCGTCTTCGCGTTCTTGAATGCCGCACAGAATCTGCTGGCGATCGGAGCGCGGTGAGGGCGCGAAAAACGTGGCTCTCGCCGTATGAGCCGAGCATTCGAGCCGCGGCACCGCGCGTTCGCGGCTCGGAGGACGGGGGAAGGAGGAACCATGAGCGGACGAAGACTCATCGCCACTGCGCTTGTGCTCGGTCTCTCGACACTCGCGAGGGCGGGGCCGCAGTTGGTGCCGCCGCCGCTCTCGTTTCAGGTGACGACGCTCAAGAACGGGCTGCGCGTCATCACTCATGAGGACCATTCGGCGCCGGTCGTGAATCTGCAGGTGTGGTATCATGTGGGCTCGAAGGACGAACGGCCCGGACGGACAGGATTCGCGCATCTCTTCGAGCATCTGATGTTCAAAGGGTCGAGGAATGTCGGCCCCGAGGAACATGCAGAGCTGATCAAGAGCATCGGCGGCGTGGAGAATGCCTATACGAGCGAAGACGTGACCGTCTACTGGCAGACCTTCCCAAGCCATTATCTGGAGATGGTCCTCTGGCTCGAAGCCGATCGTATGGCTTCGCTGGCGATCACGGAGGAGAATTTCCACGCCGAGCGCGAAGTCGTCAAAGAGGAGCGGCGGCTGCGCATTGAGAATCCTCCGTATGGACGCGTCCTCGAAGTGCTCTATGCGAACGCTTTCGATGTGCATCCGTACAAGCACATCGTCATCGGGAGCATGGACGATCTGAACGCGGCGACGGTCGAGGATGTGCGGGAATTCTTCGAGACGTATTACGTGCCCAATAACGCGACGCTGGTGATCGTCGGTGATTTCGACACGCGTCAGGCGCTCGCCTGGGTGGAGAAGTACTTCGGGAACATCCCGCGTGGGAAGCGCCCGATCCCGCGCGTGACCGTGAAGGAGCCGCCCAAGACGCGCGAGAGACGGCTCACCGAGCGAATGACTGTGCCGCTGCCGGCATTGGTCGCCGGATATTACATGCCCGAAGAGGCGCATCCCGATGCTTCTCCGCTCAAGGTCCTCTCTCGCCTCCTCTCGGTCGGGCAGAGTTCGCGCCTTTATCGAAAGCTCGTGTATGACTTGCGGATCGCGGCGGGGGTATTCGGGATGGGCAACTTCACGGAGCACCCGAATCTCTTCTTCGCCGGAGCTATCTTGAATCCCGGGCATACGCCGGAGGAGGCGGAGAAGGCGATCGTCGAGGAATTGGAGCGGTTGAAGACCGAACCCGTGCCCGCGCGCGAGTTGGAGAAGGCGAAGAATCAAATGCTCGCGGAGATCCTCTTCGCGCGACAGTCGAATCAGGGCAAAGCGGACGCTCTGGGGCGCGCTGCCGTCCTCTTGAAGGATCCGGCGCACGTCAACGCGGATGTCGAGCGCCTCTTGGCCGTGACGCCGCGAGAGATCCAGCGCGTGGCGCGACGATACTTCACCGAGACGAATCGGATCGTGCTCACCATCCTCCCGCAGCATGCGGAGGAGAGACGCGCCATTCGGTGAGACGCGATCCGTCTTCAGCCAGAGGGGGACGACAATGCGAGAAACCATGCATCGAAGCCTTCTCCTCTTGATGATGATGAGCCTCGCGGGGTTGCCGGCGCTCGGGCAGAAGCAGGCGCCACCGCCTCCGCAGCCACCTCGACCCTTTCGATTCCCGGAATTCGCTTCGCGGATATTGCCCAACGGCTTGCACGTCCTCGTCATCGAGCATCGGGAGCAACCGATCGTCAGCCTGCGGCTCTTGGTGCGCGCCGGTGCGGAGCAAGACCCGCCGGATCTTCCGGGATTGGCCTCGCTGACGGCGGGACTCCTAGATCAGGGGACGAAGACGCGAAGCGCGCTGCAGATCGCCGAGACGATCGAATCCATCGGCGGGCAGATCAGCACGGGCTCCTCATGGCATCAATCGTTCGCGGCTGTCTCAGTGCTCACGCCGGGTGTGGATACGGCCTTCGAGATCCTCGCCGACATCGTGCGAAATCCCGTCTTCGCCGAAGAGGAGATCGAGCGACAGCGGCAGCAGCTTCTCTCTGGACTGCGCGTTCAGGCGAACGATCCGAGTTATCTCGCTTCGACGGCGATTAAGCGGATGATCTTTGGCGGGCATTCCTACGGGCATCCGCCGGAAGGGACGCTCGATTCGATCCCGCGCCTGAGGCGCGAGGATCTCATCGCCTTTCATCGAGCGCTGTATCACCCGAACAATGCCATTCTCGCCATCGCGGGGGACATCACGACGGCCGAGGCGTTCGCGAAAGCGGAGAAGTACTTCGGCGATTGGCCAAGGGGGGAAGTTCGAGCCGCACCCATCTCGCCGCCGGCTCCGACACACGGGCGAAAGCTTCTCCTCATTGATAAGCCGGATGCCGTGCAGACGGAGATTCGATTGGGCAAGGTGGGGATCGCGCGCCGCGATCCCGATTATTTCGCTCTCCAGGTGCTCAATGCCGTTTTGGCGAGCGGTTCCGGGAGTCGACTCTGGGATCTCTTGCGGCGAGAGCGGGGATTGACCTACGGCGTCAGCAGCCGCCTCGAAGCGTATCATCAACCGGGCAGCTTGACAGTCTCCACCTTCACGCGGACAGAGAAGACGGCCGAGACACTTCGGCTCATCCTCAGCGAATTGGAACGCATCGCCCGCGAGCGGGTCACGGAGGAAGAGCTTCAGAAGGCAAAGAACTTCCTGGCCGGGGTCTTTCAACTCCGTTTGGAGACACCGGAATCCTTGGCCATGATCGTCCTCGACGCGGTGAGTCACGGCTTCGACTATGCCTACTTGAGCACTTATCGGGATCGGCTCCTCTCGGTGACAGCCGAGCAGGTGCAGGGGGTCGCTCGAAAATATTACCGCCCGGACGATCTGGCCATCGTGCTTGTGGGGAATGCGAGCGCTTTTGAGAAGGAGGTCGCCCACCTGGGGCCGGTGGAGCGAATCGCCTATACGGAAGTGGATTTCACGCGGCCGGATCTGAAGCGAGAGAAACCGGCGGTCGTCGCGGCCACGCCGGAGGCCATCGCGCGCGGACGGGAGGTCCTCGCGGAAGTCCGGCGAGCTGTTGGCGGTCGCGAGGTCATCGCCGACATCCGCGACATCTCGATCGTCGGCGAAGTGACCGTCTCGACCCCCTTTGGTGAGTTCACGGGCGAGCAACGGATGTTCGTGCAGTGGCCGGATCGGTTGCGCACGGAAGTCCGACTGCCGCAGATGATGCTCGTGCAGGTCCTCAATGGTGACTCCGGCTGGGTGAGCACACCGATGGGGACGCAAGACGTCCCGGCACCGCTGGTGAAAGAGCTGCGGACAGCGCTCCGTCGGCTCTTCTTCCTGCTCCTTCGCGCCGAAGAGCAAGAAGGGATCACCGTCTCCTATCTCGGAAGCGAGACGGTGGAAGGGAAACCCGTCGACGTCCTTCAGTATCAGGAGGGCGAACAGGTCTTCAAGCTCTACGTGGAGACGGCTTCGCGCCTCCCGGTGAAGCTCAGCTATCAGGGGGTCGATCCCTTCTCCGGGACGCGCGCAGAATTCGAGGAGTTGTATGCGGACTACCGCGAGGTCGCCGGCGTGAAATATCCCTTCCGCACGGTGACGCGGCAGGCGGGGAAGCGCTTCGCCGAGCTGATCGTGAGCGAGGTGAGGCTGAACGCCGGCGTGCCCGAGGAGTTGTTCAAGAAACCCTGAATGGAGGGCAGGGCGATGAAGCGCGAAATCGTTCTTCTTGTGATCCTTCTCTCCATTGCGCCCGAGGTCGCGTCCTCGGCCGCGAAAAAACGGCTCACCATGCGCGACATGCTCTCCTTTCGACTCGTGAGTCAACCGGCGCTCTCTCGCGACGGTCGGCGCGCGGCCTTCGTCGTCGCCGAGGCCGATTTTCAGGAGAGCCGGTATCGAACGGACATCTGGGTCGTCGAGACCGACGGAGGACAACCTCGGCCGTTCACGCGAAGCAGAGAGGAGGAATCCATGCCTCGTTGGTCTCCCGATGGTCGGTGGCTGGCGTTCCTCTCGAATCGGCCAGGGCGTGCGCCGGACGCGCGACAAGAAGAAGAGGAGGAGCGGAAGCCGAAGAATCAGATCTGGATCATGCCCAGCGATGGGGGTGAAGCTGTTCAGCTCACACAGGCCGAAGAGGGGGTGATCGCTTATGAGTGGTCGCCCGATAGTCGCGCGATCATCTACCTGACGCGCGAGACACTGCCTAAGCCGGAGCGGGAGCGACGCCAGCGAGAGCGCAAGTACAAATTCGACGCCCTCGTGGAGGAGAAGGAGCGCTATCGGCGCGAATTCTGGAAGGTCGAGATCGAGACGCGAAAGGCGACGCGGGTGTTCGAAGGCGATTACGGCATCGCTGAGTTCGAGGTCGCCCCAGATGGGAAACGGATCGCCTACGCTACGAATTACACGGGGCGCGTGGACGATGGCAAGAAGTTTGACATCTGGGTCTTCTCCCTCGAAGAGGGGCGGGCGCGGCAGCTCACGCGTCGTCCCGGAGGCGAACGTTCACCGCATTGGTCGCCCGATGGCCGGCAGGTCGCTTTCCTCGCCCCTCAGATCGCCGACATCTCGTATTCGCAGAGCGAAGTGTTTCTCGTTCCAGCCGACGGCGGAGAGGTCCACGAGGTGACGCGAGCCTTCGATCGCGGGATTGAGGGATTCCGGTGGCATCCCGAGGGGCGAGATCTCTATGGTTTGGTTATGCTCGGCACCGAGACGCATCTCATGCGCATTCCGGTAGCGGGGGGATCACCCGAACCGATCATCAGTGGCGCGCGTGTGGTCTCCGCTTTCGATCTCTCGGCCGATGGCCGGACGCTCGTCTTCCTCAGCGAGGACGCGCGCTCGCTGCCCGATCTTTGGCTCTTGCGGCAGGGGAGTGACGGCCTGACGCGGCTCACGGCGATGAATCCCCAGTTGCAGGAGTTCGAGATCGCCGAACAAGAGGTCATCCGCTGGAAGAGCGTGGATGGGCTGGAGATCGAGGGGATCTTGACGAAACCCGTCGGGTATGAGCCGGGCCGGCGGTATCCGTTGCTCGTCGCCGTGCACGGTGGTCCCCACTCGCGCGTGGTGAATGCTTTCCGACAGTACTATAACTTCCAAATCTGGGCGGCCAATGGTTATGCCGTCTTCGCTCCGAACTTCCGCGGCAGCTCAGGATATGACGGGAGATTCGATATCGCGAATCGGCGCGATCTCGGCGGTAAGGATTTCCAGGACATCTTGACCGGCGTGGATCATCTCATTCGGATCGGCATCGCGGATCCCGATCGCCTGGGCATCTTCGGCGGCAGCTATGGCGGCTATATGACCAATTGGGCTATCACGCAAACGGATCGGTTCAAAGCAGCCATCTCGATGTACGGCATCTTCAACCTCATCACCGACTTCAGCAACTCCTACCTCCCCAGTTGGGAGCCGGATTATCTGGGCGCCTATTACTGGGACGATCTCGACATCTACATCCGACGTTCACCCTTCGCCTTCGTGAAGAATATCAAGACGCCAGTGCTCATCCTGCATGGCGAGGCCGATCCGAACACGTTCATCTCGAATTCCAAGGAGATGTACACGGCGCTCACACACTTGGGGAAGACTGTCGAGTTCGTGCGTTATCCGCGCGAAGGGCACGGATTCCGCGAGCTGAACCATCGCTTGGATGAGGTGCGCCGGTGTTTGGAGTGGTTCGATCGCTACGTCAAAGGGGAGGCGAAGACGGAGTACGGCCTTGAGGAATGGGTGCCGGCCGGTGATTGGGAGTTCGAGGTCGCATCCGTGAGTTCGAACGTCACGTATCCGGGGCACGTGACCGACGGCACAATGGTCGAGATCACCCTCCTGTTCAAGAGTAAGGGGCGCGAGAGTCAAACGCTTGAGCTGAACGTGGAGCGAGACCTCATCGTGCTCGATGATGCCGGACAAGCGCTCACGCCGCGTGGAATTCCGGTGGAGGTCGCCGGCGCTCGTGCGCTCGTTACAGGGGGCGGACGCTTCGTCGCGGCCGTCGTCGCTGGCGAGACGACGACGTACGTCCCGCTCCGTCTGGCGTTCGAGGTACCCAAGGGGCGACAGGCCGTTCGACTTCGCGTGCGCGATTTCCCCGCCGTGAATCTGCAGGCCCAATGGCGAGAGTTGCCTCGTTCGTGAGGGCCACTCGCTCACGGGCGCGACGGCCAACGTCACGACTTCAGCGCGCTTGCGACAACACGCGTCTGTTGGAGGAAGTCCTTCCACGCGCCTTCCATAAGAAGGACGGCGAAGGGATCGCGAATCGGGGTGTAATAGAGGACTCGCGGATCGGGGAAAGACCGCCACTGGCTTGCGGGCGCTCCCGGGACTTGCTCGACGGCCGAGCGAAAGTCCTCGCGCTTGAGTTCGACCTTCTTCAGGAAGACGAGATACTCGCCTCCAGGTAGAAACGCCACTTTGCCGAACTCGCGCGGATCGGCCAACCGGCCTGGTACGTAAATCAAGAGCGCCTCACCCGGTTGCCCGATGAGAGAAGCCTCCTCAGCCCGTTTCGGATTCCGGTAGATCACCTCGCGCACGGTCATCCGATAGACGACCCCCAGCATATAGCGTTCGGCGCGCGCGGGATCTAAAAGGGGACGACGCTCGCGCTCCTTTCGATATTTGAGCAGGTCAATGACCGGATGGTACGCCTCGGCGACGGCCACGACGACCACGTCGCTCTTTCCAAGGAGGTCTCGGATCTGTTCCACGCGCCGCTCGCTCTGCCCAAACGGCCAGATGATCAACGCCGCTGTGAGTCCGATGTGGATGAGCATCGCCCCCTACGCTGAGTCAAAAAAATCATGGTAGCGGCGGCAGGACTCGAACCTGCGACCTAGGGGTTATGAATCCCTCGCTCTAACCACCTGAGCTACGCCGCCACCGTGCTGAAAATCCGAACCGTCGAGGCGCCGCAGGGGCCTCCCATAAAGGGAACAGTCGGCCACTCTCCAAAGGGCCCGTTTCCGCTCCTCGCTCGCCTTCTCTCCGCTTCTCGCCGCCTCATGGCCTTTTTAATTTTGCCCAACGACCTCGTGCGAGTCAAGAGAAGGGGCGCCGGAGGAGAGAGACGATTCCTGACCGGGGCCGGAATCGCAGGGAGCCTCCAGCAACCGGCAATCCAGGTCTCGCCGAGGGCGAGTCGCAAGGCGAGCCCTAGGAGGGGCGAGCTGAAATTCCCCCTAAGTTCCCGAAGAGAATGACCCATCAGGTCACCGCCTGGGAATGCCACCTCCGTTTGGTCCATCTGCCGGAGCCGCCCACGCACGCAAGCTCACGGGTGGAATGGGTTCGACCTGAGCGGGGACTGCTTTCATCCCAAGCGGGCGAGGGACTTCTCCTGAGGTTGGGATCGTAACGGACACATCTTGCCTGAGAGGGAACGGCGGCTTACCATTCCCTTCTCCAAAGGGGCGAAGCAGCGAGATGAACGAGATCATGGACATTGGCCGATGTCTTCGCTCCCACGAGGGCGTAGAGGCACGCAACAGGGTGGAGGTCTTGATCCCTGTTGGGGAGTTCGATGTGGAGGCGACGTTCGAGAGTGGGCAGTGTTTTCGATGGCGGCGCGTGCGGGCGGGCGAGTACATTGGTGTCATTGGGCGGAGCGCGGTCCATGTGCAGCAGGTCTTGCAACGGGCGCTCACTGATCCCCTTGCGCCGCTGTCGAAAGCCAGAAGCGGGAAGGCGCTCCTTGTGCGATTGATGGGGGAGATGGACCCCCAAGAGGCCGAGCACGCGGTCATCCGATATTTCGATCTCTCGCGGGACTACCCGGCGATCCTGCGTCGGCTCCGGCGCGATGCGGCGTTCGCGCGCGTGGCTCCGCGCCGAGCTGGGATTCACATCTTACGGCAGGATCCGTTTGAAGTGGTCATCTCGTTCATCATCTCGGCCAATAACCATATCCCGCGCATTCGGAGGATTCTCGAGCGACTTTGTGCGCGTTATGGGGAGGCGATTCGGACGCCGTTTGGGCTGGTCTACACGTTCCCGCGTCCGGAAGTTTTAGCCGAAGCGCGCCTCGCCGATCTTCGAGAGCGGTGTGGCCTGGGCTATCGCGATCGGTACGTGTGGCGAACGGCTCGGGCCATTGCCGAGTGTTCAGATTTCGCGTCCTGGTCTGAGTGGCCGACGCCGATTTTGCGGCGACGGTTGCTCGAGCTCGATGGGGTTGGGGAGAAGGTCGCCGATTGCATTCTCCTTTTCGGCTTCCATCGCTTGGACGCCTTTCCCGTGGACACGTGGATCGCGCGGGCGATGCGCGAGCTGTACTTCTCCGATCGGATGCCGCGCGTGCGAGAGATTCGCGCCTGTGCGGTCGAGCGGTTCGGCGCGTATGCCGGCGTCGCACAGCAATATCTCTATGCCGCTTTCCGCGCCAGGGGGAGAGTCGCCCGACCTTCGCGCGAGGCTGCGACTGCCGAGGAGGCATTGTGAGCCAGATCCGAAATCGCTCAGAAGGGGCATCGTCGAGAGCGCGCAAGGAGGGGCCTTTGACCACTTCGCCGCAGCGCGCTCCTGATCCTTCGTTGATGAAGCGGTTGCGGCGGACGCTCCTGCGGTGGCACGCGGGAGTGCGACGCGATGTGCCTTGGCGGCAGACGGAGGACCCGTATCGGATACTCGTCGCCGAGTACATGTCGCAGCAAACGCAACTTGAGCGCGTGCGCGCGTATTACGAGCGATTTCTCCGGCGATTTCCCGATGTGCGAACGCTGGCGCGAGCGTCGCTCAACGAGGTGCGAAAAGCGTGGGAGGGACTCGGCTATTACGCGCGCGCTCGCTATCTGCATGAAGCCGCGCGGCGAATTATGCGCGAGCACGGGGGGCGCATCCCCGATGATCCCGCACGCTTGTTGGCCTTGCCCGGATGCGGGCCATACACGGCGGCGGCGATCGCAAGCATCGCCTTTGGCCGACCCGTCCCGGTCTTGGATGGCAATGTGAGGCGCGTCATCTGCCGAATTCTCGCCATCGAGGAGGATCCACGTCGACGTGCTATCGAGCGGCAACTTCGGGATTTCGTCGCGGCGCTCATAGCGGTGGGGGGGAATGCCGAGGGGGGTGCGCGAGCAATCAATCAAGCGCTGATGGACCTGGGCGCACTCATCTGTCGGCCGCGTGCACCGCACTGCGAGCGCTGCTGTTGGCGCTTCGCCTGTCGGGCGTGGCAGTTCGCCTCGCCGATGGCGTTCCCGGTCAAGAGCGCGACTCCGAAGCGCCCTCATCATGAGATCGCCGTGGGTGTGATTTGGCGCCATCCTCCAGCGCGCGATGAGACGCCTCCTCCACGATGGAGAAAAGCGCGCCGGGATTTCGAAAGCGAAGTGCTCCTCGCACAGCGTCGGGAGGGGGGATTGCTGGGTGGCCTGTGGGAATTCCCCGGAGGAAAGCGCGAATCGGGGGAGAGCTTACGCCGCTGCTGTGCGCGCGAGATCGAAGAGGAGGTCGGACTGCGCGTCCGCGTCGGACGCCGGCTCATGACGATTCGGCACGCCTACTCGCATTTTCGGATCACGATGCACGTCTTCGAGTGTCATCCGCTTGAGGGCTCTCCGCGCGCGCTCGGATGTCAGAAGGTCCGATGGGTGCGTCGTTCGCAACTCTGGCGATACCCCTTCCCGGCAGCCAATCGGAGGATCATCGAAGCCTTGCAAGAAGGGGATCCCCGCACGAAGCGGCGATGAACAGCGCGCGTGCCGGATCGAGCGTCTCGGGCGAGCTATCTGCACGCGAGGCTTCCCCCACCCACAATGCCGCTTCTGCTGCTGGCCCGGCTCGCCGCGCGCTGCTATCATAGAGGATCATTGCGCACATCATCGGGAGGGGGAATGATGAGACGATTCAGCCGATGGCCGGTGTTCGTGCTCTTTTTGTCCTCCGCCTTCGCCTGCCAACAGAGCGGGCCGAGGGCTTCGCTTCAAGAAGTGCTCGACCGCATCACGGCCGAAGGACTGGCCGCGCACATTCGGCGCCTCGCCTCCGATGAATTCGAGGGGAGAGCGCCTGCGAGCCGTGGCGAGGAGTTGACGGTTCGCTATTTGATCGAGCAGTTTCAACAGTTCGGGTTGCGGCCGGGGAACCCCGATGGGACATACATTCAGAAAGTGCCGCTTGTCGGGATCACGGCTGATCCTTCGGCTTCGCTCGTAATCACGGCCAATGGGAAGCGGATGGTGCTCCGATACGGCGAGGACTTCGTCGCTTGGACGCGCCGCGTCGTGGAGACCTCAAGCGTCGAAGCGGATCTCATCTTCGTCGGCTACGGTGTTCAAGCGCCCGAGTTCCAGTGGGACGATTTCAAAGGAACGGACGTGAGGGGGAAGGTGCTCGTCGTCCTCATCAACGATCCACCGGTGCCCGATCCGAAGGATCCATCGCGATTGGATGAGCGCGTGTTCGGCGGGCGCGCGATGACCTACTACGGACGCTGGACCTACAAGTTCGAGAAGGCTGCGGAATTGGGGGCTGCCGGCGCTTTGATCATTCATGAGACGGAGCCGGCCGGGTATCCGTGGGCCGTCGTGCGCGGCAGTTGGACGGGCGAGCAATTCGATCTCGTCGCGCCGGATCGCAACATGTCCAAATGTGCCGTCGAGGGGTGGATCACTTATGAGCACGCGAAGGCGCTCTTTGCGCTGGTCGGTAAGGAGTTGGAAGTGCTGAAGAAGGCGGCCGTCAGTCGGGATTTTCGTCCCGTGCCTCTTGGGGCGCGCATGACGCTCACGTTGCGGAACACGCTGCGCACGATCGAGTCGCGCAACGTGATCGCTCGGCTGGAGGGAAGCGATCCGAAGCTCAAGGAGGAGTACGTCATCTACGTCGCGCACTGGGACCATCTGGGGATCGGGCCTGAGGTCAATGGGGATCGCATCTACAACGGCGCGGTGGACAATGCGTCCGGTACGGCGGGCTTGTTGGAGATCGCCCGGGCATATGCGCGCCTCTTGCCACCGCCTCGGCGTTCGATCCTCTTCCTCGCGGTGACGGCCGAAGAGAAAGGATTGCTGGGCTCTCGATACTACGCCGAGAATCCGCTCTATCCGTTGGAGCGAACCGTCGCCGTTATCAACATGGACGGGTTGAACGTGTACGGTCGGACGCGCGACATCACGGTCATCGGGTTGGGGAATTCGACGCTCGATGAGCATGTGCGGGCGGTGGCGGCGGAGCAGGGGCGCGTGGTGCGCCCGGATCCGGAGCCGGAGAAAGGGTTCTTCTATCGGTCGGATCACTTCAGCTTCGCCAAGCAAGGCGTCCCGGCGCTCGATACCGATTCGGGCATCGAGTACATCGGGAAGCCGGAAGGCTGGGGCTTAGAGGTGCGGCGCCGGTATACGGCCGAGCGTTATCACAAGCCGCAGGATGAATTCGACCCGAGTTGGGATTTGAGCGGCGCTGTCGAGGATCTGCGATTGCTCTTCCTGGTGGGCCATCGCGTGGCCAACGACGATCGGTGGCCGGAGTGGTATCCGGGGACGGAGTTCAAGGCTAAACGGGACGCCATGTTGAAGCGCTGAGGCGAGCGGCTCGGAGCGGCGTTTCGCCCGCAGCGTGTCATTCGTAAAGCGGAGGCTCGCCCGGAGGGCGCGTGTGCCATCGTTTGTGGACCCAAAGCCAGTGATCGGGGTAGCGGCGGATGAAGGACTCCAAGACCGTATTGAAGCGCTCGGTATTGAGTCGGACATCGCGTTCGGGATCACCGGTTCGGATGAGGGGGATGGGCGGATCGAAATGGAGCACGTGCGTGCGCGTCCGCTCATCCCAGATGAGGAAGCCGGGGACGATGGGGGCTTCCGTGCGCAACGCCAGATGGGCGAGAAGGGGAGACGTGCACGCGGGGCGTCCGAAGAAGTCGCAGAAGAGGCCTTCGTGCGGTTGTGTGTTCAGGTCCATGAGGATGCCGATCGTCTCCCCCTCGCGCAGCGCTCTGAGGACGCGCCGCGCGGCATCGCGCTTGGGGATGAGACGATTGCCGCTCAGGGTGCGGTAGGTCTCGATCAGGCGGTCAAGAAGCGGATTATCCAGAGGCCGAACCAAAAAAGCCATCCGATAACCATAGAGGGCGTGAGCGAAGGCGCTCAGTTCCCACGCGCCGAAGTGGGCTGTGAGGATGAGCACGCCGCGCCCTTGCGCCCGCGCGCGCTCGTAGTGTTCCAATCCCTCGTACGTGACGATCGTGCGAATCGTCTCGCGCGTCAGCGTGGGGAATTGGCTGAATTCGCCCAGCAGCCGTCCCAGGTTCCGAAAGGCGCGCCGAAGGAGATGGCGTCGTTCGCGGGGACTCATCTGTGGGAAGACGAGCGCGAGGTTACGGTGGCCGACCCGCCGCAGTCGGCCCCAGACTGAGTAGGTGAGAAGTCCGAGCCACTCCCCGACGGTGAGTGCCCAGGAGCGCGGCAGACAACCCAGGGCTTTCACCATGAGCCAAGCGGGTACATATTCGAGCCAGTGCCGTAGGGTCGTCCCCCGCTGCATGGCCATTGTCGGCGCATCTGCTGAGACGCCTTCGAGGGGCCAAGCTAGCACACCTCCGAGGCGCTGTCAAACCTCACTTCGGTGGTGCGGTAGGCGCGTTCGACACTCGTGCGAACTTCCGTCAGTGTGGGAGCATCTGCCATAATGGAAATCTTATGCGGCGCGGGAAGTGGTGTGTGATTGTGCTGCTGCTTGTGTTCGGCGGCGCATGGGCGCAAAGCGGTCGGCGCCTTCCATCCGAGCGGCCCAAAGCGGCGAAGGAGCCGGATGAGACGACGGTGACGTTGGAGGCGACCGAAGTGATTGTCCCGGTGACCGTGCGTGACCGATACGGGCGCCTGATCCGAGGCCTCAGCCGCTACGATTTCATCCTGTACGAAGACGGTGTGCGACAAGAGATCACGGATTTCGCCGTCGGCACGGTGCCGGTGAACGTCGTCTTGCTCATTGACGTTTCCGGAAGCGTCGCCACGGAGATCAACGACATTCGCCTCGCCGCTTTGGCGTTCCTCAATGCCTTGGGACCGAAGGATCGCGTCGCGATCATCCGCTTCAATCACAAGGTCGAGGAAGTGCTCGATTGGGAGACCGATAAGTTGCGCCTGCAGCGCGCGCTCTTTCAATTGCCGGCTGTGGGGAACACGGCCTTCTACAAAGCGCTCTCTGTGGCGGCGAATAAACTCAAGACCGTCGAGGGACGGCGTGCGATCCTCCTCTTCACGGATGGGGTGGACACCTACGAGGGGCCGGATCAAAAGACATTCGAGGAGGCCCTGGAAGCCGTGCGGCGGGCCGAGGCCGTCGTCTACGTGATCAGCAAGACGAAGGCCATTCGCGCTTTCCTGAAAGGCGAGCGCTCGCCGTTCATCTTCCGGCCGCTTGATCCGAATGATTTCTACATTCGGCTCTACCTGCAGGTGCTTGATCAGGCCGAGGAGCAACTCATCGAATTGGCGGAGAAGACGGGCGGACGGATCTACTTCCCCTTGGAGCAATCCGAGTTGAGGGAGGCATACGCGCAGATCGCCGAAGAGCTGAGCACGCAGTATATTCTGCGCTATGTGCCGAAGAACATGGCGCGCGATGGGCGTTTTCGGCGAATCCGCGTGATGACGGGGAATCCGGCTTACATCGCGATCGCGCGAGAGGGGTACTATGCTCCGAACCAGTAGCTTGCTCGATTTCGCCGTGGAGACGGCCCGCGAGGCGGGCGCGCTTCTTCGAGATCATTTCGGCCGGGCCGTAGACGTCCGCTATAAGTCGAGTCCGATCGATCTTGTGACCGAAGCTGACCTCCTCTCGGAGACGTTCATCAAGGAGCGGATCGCGGCGCACTATCCGCGGCATGCGATCCTGGCCGAGGAGAGCGGTCATCACGCCGGGGCCTCCGAATACCGTTGGCTCATTGATCCTCTGGATGGGACGACCAACTATGCGCATGGGTATCCGTTCTTTTGCGTCACGCTGGCCTTGGAGTATCGGGGGGAGATCGTGCTCGGCGTCGCTTATGATCCGCTGCGCGAGGAACTCTTCATGGCCGAGCGCGGAGCTGGGGCGACGCTCAACGGTCGCCCGATTCGCGTCTCGCACACGGAGGCGTTGGCCAAGGGGTTGCTCGCGACGGGCTTCCCCTACACCATCCGCAATCAGCCCGATGAGAGCCTGACGTATTTCGCTCGATTCGTGAAGACGGCTCAAGCGATCCGGCGCGATGGGTCGGCCGTGCTCGATCTCTGCTATCTGGCCTGTGGGCGTTTCGACGGCTTCTGGGAATTGGGATTAAGACCCTGGGACATGGCGGCGGGCGCCCTCATGGTTGAGGAGGCCGGCGGACGTGTCACCCGCTTCGATGGGAGCCCATTCCGCCTCTCCGAGCCGGAGATCTTGGCTAGCAATGGCCTCATCCACGAGGAGATGATCGCTGTCCTGACCAGAACCTGAGGGAGGGGGAGATGGACGATGACCACGCTGACGCGATCCTGTTCCTTCTGTCAACGAGAGCTCACTCTCTTCTTGCCCGAGCGGAATCCCGCGGAAGACCTCCAACTCCTCTCGCACGCTCCCATCGCCTGCGCCGATTGTGTGCAGCGACTCGGGCAACACCCCGAGGATCGGTATGTGGTGCTGTCCGGGGCGTATTACCGCAAGATCAGTCCTGTCCATGTGAGGATCGCTCCGGTCGGTGCCTTCCATGGGTGAGCGCGGCCAGATGAGGGAAGAAAAAAGCCCTTGCTGAAGGTGAAAAGTTGAAGTATACTTGACGAGCCTTCTTGGGGCTGCGGAGGTTTCATCTGAGGGAGGAGGAAGCAATGAGGAAGGGACATGCAGTTGTGACGATGGGGATGATCTCGCTGGTCCTGGGAAGTGTTTCGATCCTGCCTTCACTCATTATTCTCATCATGGTCGCCTTGGGTCTGTCGCCTGCGGTTCTCAATATCGGGGTCTTCGCCGGCGCCGTGCTCATCGCCATTTTGGCCCCTGTCTCGACTCCTCAGCAGATCATCTTATTCGTCTTCTAGGGAAGGATCTCGAGGACCTTTGGAGTTCACCGAGGTCGCACGCGGATGCGGCCAGAGTGAGTCCGGAGTTTGAGGAGAGCGCTTCCGGTCTCGGCAACCCCTTGCAAATGTGAGGGCGTGTGTGAGCGCGTTTGTAAGCGGACGCCTTCGGCTTCGATGTGCCCCTCGTGGGTTGAGGCATCAAGAGTGAACGAGCTTCGCTTCGGGACGGCGATCTCGATCGTTCCCGCGCCGGAGTAGAAGGTATAGGTGCCGCGCTCGTGGAGGCTCCCGGAGAATACAATGCGTCCCGTCGTCACACTCATGGCGTCAATATTCGGGGATGAGATGTCCACCAGCTCGATGTCGCCCTCCATCGTCGAGAGCTTCATATGACCCCGCGCACCGTGAACGCGGATCTTTCCGCCGATGGTCGAAGCTTCGATAGCACAGTCAGCGGGAACCTTCACATCCAGGTCCACCACATCAAGGCCGGTCGCGCGACGCTTTTGGACCTTCACAGTCAGGATGTCGTTGGAGAAACGGATGTCCACGCGCGCGCTGGAAGAGGCCGCCGTCATTGCGAGTTGAATCTCCTGACGCGCCCACGCTTGTACGGAGACGTTCCCTCGAAGCGAGGTGTTCACAAGCACGACGCTTGGGGTCGAACCGACAGGGAATGTCCGTACCACTGGTTGAGATCGTGCGGACTCCACGCGCACCTGGGCGGGGATCGGAGCAGGAAGAGCGACCCCCCCACAGAGCAATCCAGTAAGGCCGAGCTTCAGAACGGCGATCCTCCTTTTGCCGGTCTGCCATCTCATCATCACATTGGAGGCACGTGACGGCTCATGCTACAGATCGGAGAACCGCTTCAGCAGCTCGAGCTTGGCTTTCAAAGCGCCCAGATAGAGTTCCCGAAGGACCGCGTCCTCAGGGTCACGTTCTAAGCCCTGGCGACAATGCGTGAGGGAGCGCTCGACCGTTTCCAGAGCACGCCGGAAGCAGGCTTCGGTCTCCGCATCCCAGAATGGACGTCGCTGCCGAATCTGACGCTCCAACGCTTCAATCCGTCGCTGCACGATCTCACTCTCCACCGTGGGCTTATGAATGAGGATGAGTCCGGCCGGTTGAATCTCCAAAAGCGAAGGCGTAAGGGCGCTCCACTGGACGGGCGGCGAGACACGCGCCTCTTGAGATTCCAGAACGGGAGAACGGGATCGAAGGAGCGCTCCCACTAACAGGGCGATCACGGCGACGGCGGCCGCAGCGAAAATCGGTCGCGTCCACAATCGCTGGACCCCCTTGGAGACACTGTGCGAATCCGCTCGCGTCTCGGCTGCAATCGCCGCCGCGATCCGCTCCCAGAGCTGAGGGCTTGGCTCGTATTCAGGTAGCTCGCGACTGAGCTGGCGAATGTAGAGCAGATCCTCACAAATCGTCCGACAATCTCCGCATTCTCGCAAGTGCCGTTCCACGTCGAGTCGCTCGCGCTCCGAGAGGAAGCCGTCAATGTAGTCGGAGAGCCGATCTTGATATTTCGCACAGGCCATCGCTCACCCCTCCCCTTGCAAGAGACGTCGGAGTTTCAACCGCGCCTTGTGAAGCTGCGATTTTGAAGTGCCCACGCTGCAGCCAAGCATGACCGCGATCTCCTCGTGTTCATACCCCTCGACGTCGTGCAGAAGAAACACCATGCGATACCCGGGCGGTAATCTTCGAATGGCTTGTTCCAAGGCGATACGATCGAGCATCGGCAGAGGACGCGGTCGCGCGACTTCGCCCACATCGCCTTCCTCGGTCGTCTCTTCCAGTCGAATCCCCCGCTTGCGCCAGTGCATGAGCACCTGGTTCACTACCAAGCGGTGAAGCCAGGTCGTGAACGCCGCTTCTCCACGAAAGGTCCCGATCTTGCGGAACACCTGCAGGAACACCTCCTGCGTCATATCCTCAGCATCGGCCGTGTTCCCCAGCATCCTCAGGCACAACGAATACACGCGACGCCGATGCAACTCGTACAAGCGCTCAAACGCCGCGACATCCCCCGCTGCCGATTGGGCCGCGAGTTCGAGATCGGTGAAGCTGTCTGCTGTTTTCGTGACCACCATTTCGTAACCCATAGCATCGCAGCAAACGCATCCCGATCTCGCCTACTGCGATGCCTCCTCCTCCGATGCCGTTGCTTGCACATTATAAATTCGGTTCCCTCAAAAGCCAAAGAAAAAGCCAAAGAATGCTCGCTTTTCGCCCTCACTACGCCGCCACTTCTACTGCGTCCTTTCCAGCAGGCCGTGTTGCTGAAATTGAGTGGGGCGTAATCGCGGTTCCCGATGAGAGGAGGGGAGGGAACAAAAAGTCGTTGCGTTTCGATGGCCAGATAAGTATAATAAGCCGTTCAGCTTGTTGGAGATGGCTCGGGGGTCGAGGTCGCGAGGTCTGCAGCGATGCGGACAGGGAGAGCCCGCCTGAGGAGACCGACCTATGAGATACAAAGACGCGCTTGAGGGGGAGTTTCACGCTTTTGAAGGGAAAGATGCCGAGACGTTTTCCCTGACGGAGGATGAAGAGGCCTTCCGAGAGATTTTGGGCTCCCCGCGTGCGCTCTCGGAGCTGGAGGAGGAGGAGGCGCTGATCCAATGGGTAGGAGAGGAGAGGCTTGAGAGATCGGAGGACGAGTCGGTCGTGCCTGAGTCGGAGCCGGAAGAAGGGGGGATAGATCCCCTTCGGCTGTATTTCCGGGAGATGAGCATGGTCCCGTTGCTGACGCGGGAGGACGAGGTTCGGCTCGCGCGGCAGATCGAGCGCGGGCGGAATCGCGTGCTCAAGGCGCTCTTTCGGGTCCCCTTCATCGTTCAACGAGTCCTCGCGTTGAGAGAGGAATTGGGGCGGGGGCGGCCGCTCTCGGAGGTGATCGTCCTGGCCGAGTTAGAGGGGGAAGGGGGAGAAGAGGAGCAGGCCGAGCGAATGCTCGCTCCCGTTCTGGAATGGCTCGATGAAGCGGCGCGTCTTCAGGAGCGCGTCGTTCGGTTAGAGGGGCGAATGCTGCATCGGGCCTCGAAGCGGACGAGGCGACGTGGGTCGAAAGGGCCGTGGGCGTTATGGCGCGCGCGTGTGGCGCTGGAGCGATTTCTGCGAGGGGCGGGCGCGGAACAGGCGTGTCGCATAGAATTCACGGCGCGATTTCTCCAACAGTTGATCAGCGCTGTGCGCGAGGCGGCTCATGCGCTCGGTCAAGCGGTGGCTCTCGTGCGCGCGTTGGAGGAGGCGGCGCAGCGGACGCGCACGTGTCGGGCGTCATTGCGGAAGCGACTTCACGAAGCGCGGCGGCGCGTGCGCGCGCTCGAAGCGCGATATGGTCTCTCGGCTCGCGAACTCGCGCGCCTTTGCGAACGCATCGAGCAAGGGGAGCGTGAGGCTGAGGAGGCGCGCCAGCGGATGATCGAAGCGAATCTGCGTTTGGTCGTCTCGATCGCCAAGCGCCATCTGAATCGGGGCTTGCCCTTCCTCGACCTCATTCAGGAGGGGAACATCGGGTTAATGCGGGCTGTGGAGAAGTTCGATTGGCGGCGCGGATACAAGTTCTCCACCTATGCGACGTGGTGGATTCGGCAGGCCATGACGCGCGCCATTGCCGATCAGGCGCGCACGATTCGCCTCCCGGTCCACATGATCGAAGCGCTCCACCGCATGGCGCGCACCTCGCGGCAATTGGTGCAGGAATTGGGGCGAGAACCGACCCCGGAAGAGATCGCCACGCGCTTGGGTGTCTCAATGACCAAGGTCACACACATGCTCCGAGTGGCGCAGGAGCCGATCTCGCTGGATACCCCTATTGGGGATGACGAGGGAGCCAATCTCGGGCACTTCATCGAGGATAAGATGATCAAGAGCCCGGTCGAGAACGTCCTCATGGCCGATCGGTGGCGGGTGACCGAAGAGGCCTTGCGCTTGCTCAGTGAGCGCGAAGCGTTGATCCTGCGCATGCGCTTCGGGCTTCCACCGTACGATCAGGAATATACCCTGGAGGAGATCGGGCGGAGACTTCGCGTCACGCGCGAACGCATTCGGCAGATCGAGGCCAAGGCCATCAAGAAGCTCCGCCATCCGTCGCGAGCGCACGCACTGCGCTCGTTCACGAGCCCGTGAGTGCGCCTTGGCCTTTTGCCCCCAGGATCTTCGGATGAAGAACAACTTCTCCGCACTCGCCGGCAGGCGTCGTCTCATGCGCTGCGGTTCGTTTTTTCGAGCCCTCGAGGTGCGCTACAATTGTGACGGTGTTCTTCCCGATGTCGTTAGGCCTTAGGGAGAGATCGTCCATGAGGAGGGGAGAGGGATGGAGCTCTTGATGGAGAGTTTGACGAAGCTCCTGGCCGCAGCGATCCTGGGAGGGCTTGTTGGACTGGAGCGCGAATTGAGTCGCAAGCCGGCCGGATTGCGGACGAACATGCTCATCTGCACGGGTTCGGCGTTGTTGATGATCCTCTCAATCCTGGTGGCCCAGGATGGAGGGAGTCGTGGGGATCCAGGGCGCATTGCCGCGCAGGTGGTGACTGGGATCGGGTTCCTCGGGGCCGGGGCGATCGTGCAAAGTCGTGGGTCCGTCTACGGGTTGACGACGGGAGCGACGATCTTCACTGTCGCGGCGATTGGCCTGGCCGTGGGCGGGGGGTATTATCTGCCGGCTCTGCTCGCGACGGCGATCGTGATCCTCTCGCTCTTCGTGCTGGGACGGGTGGAGAAGCGCATGCTCGCGAGCGCGCGTCCCATCTACGAGTATCACCTGGAGACGAACGACGTGCCGACGGCGCTGGCGCGGCTGACGGAGATCTTGCGCGCGCACGGCGTGGAGATGGAAGGGGTATCGTTCGAGAAGACGAATGTGGGCATGGAGATGCGGTTCGCGCTCTCGGTCTCGCCGGAGGTGAATGAACGGTTGCTTCGGGAACTGCTGGCGGTCCCGGGCCGTCTGCGCGTGGAGCTTCCGCGAGAGCTCTGACGATGTCGTCTGTGCGCACGCTGTATTTGGCCACGTGGGTGGTGCCGATCACACGGCCACCGTTTCGACGGGGGGGGATCGTGGTCGAAGGGGAGCGCATCATAGCCGTCGGGGGCGAGGCGGAATTACGCGCGCAGTTCCCTGAAGCGGCCGTGCGCGATTTTGGGGGGGCGGCGCTGTTGCCTGGCCTGGTGAACGTGCATGCGCATTTGGAGCTGACGGCCTTTCGAGGGATGTTGGAGGACCTCCCGTTCGTGAAGTGGCTCGTGGCCCTCACGCGGTTGCGGGAAGGGCTGTCGGCAGAGGATGTGCGGGAGAGTGCGCGGGCGGGCATTCTCGAAGCCCTTCGCAGTGGGCAGACGACGATTGTGGATGTTGGCGCGACGGGGGCTGGATTCGACGCCTTGTGCGAGAGCGGGGTGCGCGGCCTGTTCTTTCAGGAGGTCTTCGGCCCGCGGCCCGAAGATGCCGAGGAGAGCGTGCGCGGGCTGATCGAACGCCTTCAGCCGCTGCGCGCGCATCCGTGCGCTTTCACGCGCGTGGGCGTGGGCATCTCCCCCCATGCGCCGTATACGGTCTCGGCGCGGCTCTTTCGCCAGGCGGTGGAATACGCGCGCGCCCACGCGTTGCCGCTGTGCGTCCACATCGCCGAATCTCAAGCGGAGGTGGAGTTCGTGCGGCATGGGCGAGGGGAATTCGCCCGGATTTATGAGCGGCGTGGCCTCTTGTGGCGCGCACCAGGAGTTTCGCCCATCCGGTATCTGCACGATCTCGGCGTGCTCGCCGCGCGTCCCCTTCTCGTGCACGGGGTGCACGTGGACGAGGAAGACATCGCGCTCATCGCGCACAGCGGTGCGGCCATTGCATACTGTCCGAAATCGAACGCGAAGCTCGGGCACGGGGTGGCACCGCTTCCCGAGTGGGTGCGCGCAGGAATCGCTGTGGGCGTGGGGACCGATAGCGTCGCGAGCAACAACGCATGCGACCTCCTGGAGGAGGCACGGTTTGGGCTGCTCGTGCAGCGAGCGCATCGGGCGTCCCCGACGCTGTTGAGCGCCGAGACGGTACTGCGGCTCCTGACACTTGGGGGAGCACGTGCGCTTTCACTTGAGTCGCGCATCGGATCACTCGAACCCGGTAAGGAGGCCGATTTCATCGCCATCGATCTCTCGGGCGCGCACGTGCAGCCGGTGGAGGATCCCGTGACGGCGATCGTCTTCTCCGCGCGCGCAAGCGACGTGTGCTTCACGGCCGTCGGCGGGCGCGTGCTCTTTGACGGGACCTCGGTCACGACGCTCGACGAGGAGCGCGTGCGCGCGCGGCTTCGAGAGGTTCGAGCGCGCTTGCGTCACCGCGACGCGCTCCTCGGAGATTGATTCTCGACGGCGCGGGCTGCTAAAGTGAAGGGGTATCGGGCTGAACAAGGAACAATGCGTCGAAAGGAGGAGGGCGATGGAGGTCTTCCTGGATACGGCCAATCTCGCGGAGATTCGCGAAGCGGTCTCGTGGGGGGTCATTGATGGAGTGACGACGAATCCGAGCCTCATCGCGAAGGAGGGCGTCTCGGACCCGCGCGCTCACATTCGCGAGATTTGTGAGATCGTGCCGGGGCCGGTGAGCGCTGAGGTCGTCAGCACGACGACTGCGGAGATGATCGCCGAAGCGCGCGAGCTGGCGCGCCTTCATCCGCACGTCATGGTGAAGATCCCGTGCCTGGTGGAGGGGCTCAAGGCCATTCGCATCCTTTCGCGGGAAGGGATCGCCATTAACACGACGCTCGTCTTCACGGTGCCGCAAGCGATCCTGGCGGCGAAGGCCGGCGCGACCGTCGTCAGCCCCTTTGTGGGACGCTTGGATGACATCGGCCATTCGGGGATGGAACTGATTGAGCAGATTCGCGAGGTCTTCGACAACTATGAGTTCGAGACCCGCATTCTGGTCGCCAGCATCCGTCATCCGATGCATGTCGTGCAGGCCGCGCTCATCGGCGCGGACATCGTCACCGTGCCTTTCAAGGTCTTAGAGCAACTCGTCAAGCATCCGCTCACGGATATTGGTCTGGAGCGATTTCTGAAGGATTGGGAGCGTGCGTATAAGCCCGTGGGATCAGAGGGGCCGCGAAGCGGGTGACCGCGCGGCCATTGGAGTGAGGTCGAGTACGCTTCGTCGGTCGCTCGCGTTGTCACCGAGGGCAGAGAGGCGTTCGCCTCTCTATCGGCGCCAGAAACGATAATCCTCACCCTCGATGACGACCAGCCGGCACATCTCATGCAAACGGGAGCGTAAGCGCTCTCCCACGCGATCGGTGAGCGTCTCCTTGGTGGAGCTGGTCGAAATGTCCAGGAAGTTCGAGGTGAAGATCGTGATCCGCTTCTGATTATAGCGTGTGTTGATGATCTGCGTCATCGTCTCCTGCACCCACTCGGTCGGCTTGGCCGCTCCGAGTTCGTCAAGCACGAGGACTTCGGCCTCGTAGATGGGCGCCAGAATCCGCAGCTCGCTCGTTTGCGAGAGCGGATCGTAGCTGTCCTGAATCTCTTTCAAGAGATCACGGAAGTCGTAGAAGAGGCATGGGACGAGCTTCCTCTGGATCAGCTCTTTGATCGTCGCCACGGCCAGGTGCGTCTTCCCGACGCCGCAAGGGCCGATGATCAGAAGTCCTCGGTCTACGTTCGGATAGTCTTCGACCAAGCGCTGACAGATGTACACGGCGGCCTGCTGCGTGCTATTTCTGATCTCGTAGTTCTGGAATCCGCACTGGGCGTATCGTGGCGGGATGCGCGCATCTTGCAGGAGACGCTCGCTCATCCGATGTGGGTCCCGTCGACACCGGCAGCGTCGGACGGTTCGCTCGGCGACGTACTCCCAGCCCGTGTCCCGGCAGAAGGGGCATGTCACCGTCGGCGCTGTCGCTTTTTCCGATGTCGTCCGCATATGAGCGCGGGCTTATTATACTCAGTTGAACGTCGGAGCGCAATCGCTCTCAGACCCTTGCCCCTTCACGTCGGCGACTTGGTGAGCGCTCGTTCAAAAGGGCCGCTTCGCTCTCCCGAACCACGGGCTTCGCCAGCTTGTGATCTGGTGGGCCCCTTCACAAGTTGCTCTTGTCGTTTGGAAAAGGACGAGGTAACATAGACGCTGCAGAGGCAGGGGATACCAAGACAGAGACACGGCGAGGTGGTGAGGCGAGGTGCTCATGCTTGTAGAGAATGCATCCGCTCTCTCGCGATGAGCCGGACAGGGGTTGTCGTGCTCATCGCGTTGATCGGATGTGTGGGAATGGCTTCGCGGCGAGACCAGGAAGCCATGCCATTGCCGACCCGACCACACGTGCGGCTCGACGCGCGTGGCCATCCCTGGAGCATTTTGAATGACGGCATGGAGCTGCCGACGATCTACGTTGGTGTTGCTGAAGCGCGAGAAGCGCTCGAGCGAGGATCGGTTCGACCGACGGCTTTGACGTCGGCGGATTTCGATGAAGATGGAGTGCCGGATCTTGTGAGCGGATATGCGGGGTCAACAGGCGGTCTTCTGGTGCTTCATCGGGGCAACGGAGATTTCCTTTGGCCGAACGATGTTGGGGCTCAAGCGCGACGGGCGGCCGGGCGACTTGTCCATGTGCCGTTTTGGCCTGAGGCGTCGGTCGTTGAGCTCCCCGAGCCGCCGGATTTTTTAGCAGGGGGCGATTTCGATGCTGACGGGCATGCTGACGTGGTCGTGGCGGCGCGCGGAGGGCGGGTGCTTTACGTGCTGCGGGGGGATGGGCGAGGGGGATGGTATGAACGGCGTATCCTCGAACTCCCGGGACAAGTGACGGCGCTCGTCGTCGGGGAGATGAATCGAGCCGATGGGCTCGAGGACATCGTCGTCGGAATCGTCGGGCGCGAGGGACCTTGTGTGCTCGTCTTTGAGAGTCCCGAAGGAGCCGTGCGCCGAGAACCTGAGCGGATTCCGCTGCCGGGCGAAGCAACGGCTCTCGCTCTCGGACAATTGGACGAAGGTTTCGAGTTCGACCTCGCCATCGCGGCGGGCCACCATTTGGTGATCGTGCACGGGCGAGAGCGGTATTGGAGATCAGCGGATCAGCGGTCCGCCGTCGTGTCTCAGATTCGGATAGACCGACAGCTTCTGCCCTCGCGGCTCATCGCCTTAGCGGTCGGCGACTTCCTGTGGGATAACGAACAGCGCGTGGAGATCGCCGCACTCGGCGAGGATGGCGCGGTGCACGTGCTCGCTCGAAGGCCCCTCTCGGATGTCGAGCTGGTCCATTCGTCCGCAGAGACCGCTTCCTGGGGAGTGGTCGCCGCGTGGTCCGACGTCGATCTCTCAGCGAGCGCATTCTCACATCCTCCTGGGGTGATGGGACGGCTCGTTCGGGCGAAGGTCTCCAGCCTGCCGAGCGACGATCTACTTGTGCTTGTCCCGGGCTGCCGACGCTGGCATATCCTCGCGAACCTCATACCCATTGAGGACTCCGCGGCCGATCTCCGGACGCGTGCGCTGTCGGTTCCGGTGGTGATGTCGCTCGACTCCCCTCCGGACATTGTGGCCGTTTTGCCCATGCGGTTGAATTCGGATGCCCTGAGCGATCTGGTGATCTTACGTGATGGGGTGAACCGTCCGAGCATCCTCCTGACGGCCTCTCACGCGACCTTCGTCGTCAACGATACGGGCGATGAGCCCGATGCCAATCCGGGCAACGGCGTCTGCGCGACGAGCGCCGGGGTGTGCACACTGCGCGCCGCGCTCCAGGAAGCGAATGCCCATCCCGGGGCCGACGCGATCCACTTCAACATCCCCGGGTCTGGACCTCACACGATCGCTCCCACTTCGGCGCTGCCGACGATCACCGAGCCGGTGACGATTGATGCGACGATGGAAAATGCGTGTGGGAGATTGCGCTGCGTGGAGTTGAACGGCACGAATGCGGGGGGCAACACCGATGGACTGCGGATCGCGGCTGGCTTCAGCGTCGTGCGGGGGCTCGCGATCAATCGGTTCCGGCGATACGGCATCCGCTTGGAGACAAACGGAGGGAATGTGATCGAGGGGAATCTCATTGGGACCGATGTGAATGGTGTGACGGATCTTGGGAACTTCAATGACGGCGTGCGCGTTGACGAAGCTCCCAACAATACGATCGGCGGGACGGTCCCGAGCGCGCGCAACATCATCTCGGGGAACAACAACGATGGCGTGGAGATCAATGGCAGCGGAGCGAGCGGCAATGTGGTGCGCGGCAATTTCATCGGAACGAAGGCGAATGGGATCGAAGCGCTGGGGAATACGCAGCGTGGGGTCTTCATCAACGGTGCCCCTCACACTGTGATCGGGGGCACCGTCGGTGGGGCGCGTAACATCATCTCGGGGAATCGTAATAATGACGGCGTGGAGATCAGGGGAAGTGCGGCAAGTGGGAATCTGGTGCGGGGCAATTTCATCGGGACCGATACGACGGGCGTGGGATCGTTGGGCAATAACGGGCATGGTGTGTATGTTTCAGCGAGCGTCAATACGATTGCCGGAAACGTCATCGCCTTCAACGGTGGTGACGGGATATTCGTCGCCTCCGGTACAGGGAATCGGATTCAGCAGAATGCGATCTTCTCCAACGGGGGCTTGGGCATTGATCTTGGAAGCAACGGCGTGACCCATAACGATGCCCATGATCCCGACACGGGAGCGAACAATCTGCAAAACTTTCCTGTGCTCACCGGTGTCTTCTCCGGTCCTGGGACGACGATCGTTCAGGGTTCGATCGATTCCGCAGTGGGGAATTCCGCTTATCCCATCCTCATCGAGTTCTTCCTCAACCCGTCGTGCGATCCGTCCGGCCATGGGGAAGGTGAGGCGTTCATCGGCTCGACGTCGGTGAACAACCCGGGCTCGTTCACGAGCACGCTCTCGATCACTGTCCCAAGCGGCGCGGTGATGACGGCGACGGCGACCGATGCTAATGGGAACACGTCGGAGTTCTCCGCGTGCGCGGTCGTGCAACATGCGGCGGAATTGATCGTGAGAAAGGTGATGGTCGGCGGAGTAGCGACATTCCCGTTTACGGGAACGCCAAGCGGGTCCATCAGCGTCAACAACGGGACGCTCACCGCGGTGGTCGCACCGGGGACGTACACGAGCACGGAGGGGATGGTGAGCGGGTGGGATTTGGCCGGGATCAGTTGTGATGACGGCGATAGCACATGGGATGTGAACACGCGGACGGCGACGTTTCAGGCTTCGGCCGGAGAGCGAATCACGTGCACGTTCACGAACGTGAGGCGGGGACAGATCATCGTGACCAAGAATGTGGTGCCCGGCGACGCCTCGCTGTGGCAGATCCGCGTGACTGGACAAGCACCGCAGACGATTGGGGATGGCGGCATGGCGACGTTTGACGATTTGGCGCCCGGGATGTACACGGTGAGCGAGAGTGGACCGTCGGGATACGCGGGCGAGGTGGATTGTGGGAGCAAAGGGAGCGCTTCGGGGACAAGCCACGCGTTCGCGTTGAATGCTGGGGAGGTAGTGATGTGCGCGTTCACGAATCGAAAGTTTGGACAGATTGTGGTGCGGAAGGTGACCGATCCGAGCCCGGATCCAACGGATACGCGGTTCTCCTTCACAGGAGCGGTCACCGGAAGCATCCGGAATGGCGAAACGCTGACAAGTAGTCCGCTTGCTCCCGGCACTTATATGGTGACCGAAATCGTGCCAAGCGCATTCGAGCTCTTTTCGATCTCCTGCGAGGATAAGGCCAGCCCCCATCCGAGCACTGGCGATGTGGAGCGAGCGACGGCGACGTTTCGTTTGGATCCCGGGGAGACGATCGTGTGTACGTTCATGAATCGGCTCAAGCGAGCGAATCTCACGGCTGTCGCCTTTCTCTCCCAATCTGAGGAGACCGGAGGAGCGACTCGCCGAATGGATCGCATTTCGGCGGAGCCCATACAAGGGGTGATTGTCGTAGATTCGACTCGGGATCGGGTGCGGATCTTTTTCAATCAGGGGGATGGGACGTTACGGCCGGGTCAGACCATCCTCGTGGGGCAGGAGCCGGTGGCCGCGGCTGCGGGCGATCTGAATGGCGATGGGAGGGCCGACGTCGTCACGGCCGATTTTCAATCGCGGGCGTTGACGATTTTGGAAGGCCGGGAGGATGGAACGTTCCGGCGTCGGCGAGCGCTGACGATCTCAGCTCGGCCGGCGGCCTTAGCTTTGGGCGATTTCGACCGTGATGGGCGTTTGGATCTCGTGGTCGCCTATTCGGAGGAGGATGCGGTGCAGGTCTTTCATGGGCGAGGGGATCTGACGTTTGCCGTCGGGCGTCGCGCGAGCGTGGGGAAACGGCCCGTGGCTTTAGCTGTAGCCGATTTCGATCGTGATGGGATCTTGGACGTGGTGGTGGTCAATGCGGCTTCCGATAGCATAACGGTGCTCCTTGGTCGCGGGGATGGAACATTTGCTCCAGGCGGTGAAGTCCCTGTAGACCGAGGGCCGATGGCCCTCGCTGTTGGCGATTTCGACGGGGATGGGCGGATGGATGTGGTCACGGCCAATTTCCGCGCTGCTACGCTCTCGATCGTGCGTAACGAAGGGGCGATTGGGGGGACGTCGAGGCTACGACTTCGGATTGTGGCCACGATGCCGACCGGAGAAGGGCCGATGGCCGTGGTGGCGGAACGATTCTTCACCGAAGGTGTAGGGATTGCGGTCGTGGGCGCTGTGGCCCAACAGGTGTGGATGCATGTGCCAGAAGGCGACCGACGATGGAGCGTCCGGCAGCGAATCCCCGTGAACGTGGTGCCGGGTTCGATCGCGAGTGGAGATCTCAATGGCGATGGAGTGCCGGATCTGGTCGTGCTCGATGTGACGGGAGATGTGCTCCAGGTCTGGCTCAATAACGGAGCGGGTCTTTTTCGACGCCATCCATAGCGGCGGCTCAAGCATCGAGAGCACCGGTCTCGGCAGGAGTGTGCGGCTGAGCTAGCGGATCGAGGAGGCTTTTGGCCCCCCTTATGACGCTCGCATGGCAATGAAGGATCTCCCCTGGTGGGTTAGCCTCATGATTCCGGTGAGCGCTTCGAATCCCTCGTTGTGCTCGCTGTACCATGTCGCCTTACTGCGTCGCGTGCCGTGCAAACTGGTCGCGAAAGCATCGGCGATGGTCGGTTCTTGGCTCACTGTCTCCTGAGCAGGGGGCGGATGGGCTGGGGTCTTGACATTGAAGTGAATCCCGGCAGCGGCGGGGAAAAAGGCTAAGAAAGGCGACGTCGAAGGTGTTTGTTCGTGGCGAACCTCCTCTTTGACAGCCTTTCGTTCGGCAAACGTTGTGCCGAATGTTCAGCTCTCTTTCACTATCTTCACCCTCGTGTCGTAGAAGGAGGTGCTTCCGCCAACGGGATCCACCAAGCACGTGTTTCCGAGATACTCGTCCACGCGCATGGCGGCGTTGGCGTGAACACCCTGTGCGCGGCGTGGATCTCCGGGAATGCGGACGCCATCAATCCACACGTCGCTGGCTCCGACGGCCCAATGACCGAAGCCAAGGGCGAAGCTAATGACGCCGGGGCGAATGCCCTGGACGATCCGCACGCTCCCGATCATAGGGATCTTGCGCCCGTTCTTCAAATCCCACACGCCCTCGGGATTGGTCGCCGAGATGATCCTCACGCGGTCTCCGTCTTCGAGCCCCAAGCGCGTGGCATCGCGCGGATTCATCAGGATGGCGTTCTCCGGCAGGAGGTCGAGGAGCCAATAGTCTGCGACGGTACGGGATTTCGTATGGAAGATCTCGCGATGGGTGATGAGCTGCAGATCGAACGTCGCCGCATCCGGCAGCTCGCGTCCGAGGATGTCCCGAATAGGAAGATAGCGCGCGACGCCGGAGAGGAATTCTCCCGTCATCGCGCTCCGCGTCGTGGCGACTTTTTCCAGATACATGTTGATGAGCTTGCCGTACTTCGCCTTGACATGATCTCCGATCCAAGCCGCCTCGTAGGGTTCAAAGCGCCCTCCTCGGTTGAGCACTGTGATGACCTTGCGCCAAAGCGCCGGGCCGACGATACGTTCCCACCGTTCGGGGTCGAAGACGGTCACCGGCAAGTGGCGCCGTGCTTGGAGGAAGAGTTGAACCTCTTCATCGCTCGCATCGGGAACGGCGTCCGCTCCATCAGGGTGGTCTCCGAAGGCGATGTTAGCGACCATGCGCAGATAGAGGTCTTCCGGACGCTTGAGGTCCTGCCCGGGAGCGAACCCATTCGGTCCGAATCCCGGCAGGCCCAATTTTTCCGCCAGGCCGAGCAGCAGGGCTTCGAATGAGAGGGGCATGGATTCGCCAAACACGGTCACCGTCTCCGTCACTGGTGCGACGACCGGCTGGCGCACGGGCGAGACCTTGTGGGGGATCGAGGGATGCGTGCCGTGAAATTCCCAGCGCTCCAAGTACGAGAGGTCTGGGAAGATGTAGTCGGCATACATCGAGGTCTCCCCGATCGTGATATCGCTCGCGACGATGAGGGGGATCTTCTTCGGATCAGCTAAAATCTCGATGTTCGTATGCCCGGCCGGCAGGGCGTAGACCGGCGTGCCCATGTAGATGAAAAGGGCTTTGATGGGATAGGGGTAAGCATCGCCAGCCGACGGAATGACCTCCTGGTAGATATCACTCGCGAAGGGATACCAATTGCGCTTGGCCGGATAGCCGGAGAAGAGCGTCGTCTTCTCATATTCGACTTCGTGGCGGATGATGCTGATGCCAAAGGGGGTCATTCGGGCCGGATGCTTCAGGACGTTGAAGGGCTTGCCCGCCGTCGTTCCCACTTGGTCATACGTGCCGCCACCATAGATCAACCCCCCTTTCCAGTCCAGGTTACCGATGAGTAGATTGAGCGTCATGATGGCCAAGACGTTGTAAAATCCGTTGGTGTGTTGCGAGACGCCGCGATGCGGTTCGATGACGGCTCGCTTTCCGTGCGCGGTGAACTCGCGCGCCAGCTCGATGATGTCCGTGGGCGAGACGCCACAGATCTCCGCCCATTCCGAGAGCGAGCGTGAGGTGGCCGATTCGTAGACCAACTGCAAGACGCTTTTGACGCGGAGGCCTTGAATCACCGTGTCCACGAAGAGATCGCCCGTGACGGCCGTTTTGGTGTCGTTGTACTGGAAGGCCACAGGGCACCCATCGCGAAGGACGACGAAGCTGTGCGCATCGCCCAAGCCGATCTCACTGGCGCGCAGGAACATCGAAGGGCGGCCATCGGCTTCGATTTTCACGAGCCACGTGGCATTGGTCCACGTCGGTTCACCTGCTGCCTCTGCGGCCCCTCGGTTCGCATTCTCGAGGTATCGCCCATCATAGCGGTGGTTCTCCAAAATCCAGCGGATCATCCCAAGGGCCAGCGCGGCTTCCGTCCCGGGCCGAATGGGGACCCATTTCCACGCTTTCGCCGCCGCTTTGGAGAACCGCGGATCCACGATAGCGATCTTCAGACGGTTTTCCACAAGCCCTTCGGTGATTCTCGCGACCTTCAGCGGCGGCCCGTAATTCCCCTCCATCGGGCTCGCGCCGATATAGATGATGAATTCGGCGTGAGTCGTATCCGCCATCCAGTACGCTTTTCGTCCTCCCCTCCATTTCCCCTCGACATATTGCTCGCTCATCGCCTTGCCCGTGAAATACAGTGAGCCCTGGCAGACCGTCGTGTGTCCATGCGCATTCACCGATCCGAAGCTGTCGCGGGTGAAGCGGGTAAGGAACTCGGACCGACCACCTTTCAAGCGCCCCCACATGAAGACGAGTTGGTTATTCTTCGGCCCGAGATCGGGATGATCGGGATCAATGAGCTTGTCCAGGTGTGCCGCGTATTTGACCTTGAACTCCTCGATGCTCATCTTTCCGGCCCAAATCTTGGCGATATCATCGGCCATGGCTCGGGCGAGTGCCGGATCGCGAAGGGCCCAGATGTCCTTCAAGCCTTCGACGTAGCGATTCTCCTCGCCGGGGACATGGCGGAAGAGGAAGCCTCCGTTGACGATCTCCTCCAGAGCTTGCTCGAACGAGATGGTCATCCACTTGTTCTCCCCTCTTCGGCCGGCGCGTTTGAGGACGCGCACGAGACGATAGGGATCGTAGTGCGTCTGGAGTCCCGCTTGTCCCTTCGGGCAGATACTCCCATCGAGAGCCGCCATCTCGAACGGCGAACTCTCATACGAGACGTGAGGCCACATCGCCCTGGGGCCATACGGATTCCCGTCAATCTTCACGGCGACGCCATCGAGGAGTTTCACTTTGATCTCGCAGCCGGCATTACACTGCAGGCACGTCGTGTAGAGGATATTCTCCGCTCTGGCCAGTGGGTAATCCACCAGCGCGTTCGGTGTCGCCTCTGTCCAAAAGCGCGTCCAGCGCGAGCGGGCAATCATCGCGACCGATCCGCCAAGTAAGGCGGACGTTTGCAGAAACCGACGACGTGTCAGGTACGCGGTCGGGCCCGCGCTTGCTGTCCGGGAGTGCGAAGAGCGTTTCTCGGCCATAGGCTTCTCCCTCTCACCGATGACATACCGTACAACTTATGAGCCGCCGCACGTTCGGCAGCTCGTCTTCGATGTAATAGACACGCGGCTGAGTCCCCGCGCGCTCGTTCACGCGGATGACGCGGTGCGTCGCCAGCAGCTCGGAGACGAGACTCTCGGGATCGTTGTGATCGCCGAAGGCCATCGCCCCGCCAATGCATGTCGAGACGCAGGCCGGGAGCAACCCGGCTTCCAATCGATGCACGCAGAAATGGCACTTGCGCGCGCTCCCGACCGGAGGAGCTCCGCCGGTGCGCGCATAGACCCCATCGTACTCATAGAAGGTGCGCGTCTCATACGGCTGGGGCGAAGAGGGCGTTCCGGTCGTGGCGAACGTCCCGTCATCCCAATACAATGCCGCATATGGGCACGCGCGACGCGCGGCTTCGAAGGCTTCGCGCGAGGTGAACTTCGTATAGTCGATGGCCACGATCCCGTCGGGTCTTTTGACGATCGCGCCTTCCGGAGCCGCCTTCTGGCAGGGGGGATTGTCGCACTGCATGCAATTGGTCGGCATGAAGATACGATTGACCTGGGGATACAAACCCAGCTCGACCTCGGGAACCTCTCGATAGGAGACACCGGGCGGCGTGACGTTCTCGGCCTTACACGCGACGACGCATGCCCGACAACCCACGCATCGGCGTGGATCGATGACCATGATCCACCGGCGTTCTGAATCGGGCTTTCGTAAAGCCCGTCTCACATCGGCGAGCATTCGCCGAAGGCGATCCCCTGTGGATGCCCGGAGAGTGCTCCCAGTCGGAGGAGATTTGGAGATCGCGCGGTCGGAGCTCAATGTGCTCGCCATCGCTGTGCCGGCTGCTCCGAGCGCCGTCAGCTTGAGAAATTGCCGTCGCGATCGCCGGAATCGCTGTCCTGTCATGGTCGCCTCCTGTCACGACTTGCCCTTGCTGCACCGTGGCCTTTAGCAACTGTCATGCCACAAGGAGGCTCTTCCCCAGGATAGGCATAAGTCGCCTCATTTCAACGATCTCTTCTCCAAAAGGCTAGACTTGACGCGAGGTCGCACTGGGGGAAATTCCCCAATGGGGGTGAAAAGTCATCATGAGGTGGCTGAAGTCAGACGTCCGGCATGCCGCTCTGAAGCGGCTTCTCTTGCCGCTGAAGAAGGGGCGGTGATAAGATAACTGCTTCGCCGTCTCATTGAGCGAAGGCGAAGAAGGTCGGAGTGAGGGCGCATGAGCAACAAAGAGGGTGAGGTCACATTCAAGGTGACGGATCGTCGGCTCTTCAATCCGGATGGGACGTTGCGCGCGGAGATTCTGGAGCAAGAGCAGACGGGTGCGCCGACGATGGCGCCTCCTGTCGAGGAGTCAGCGCCTTCGCCCCCTGCCGTCGAGACATTGCCGCTCTTTGTGGAGCTGCTGGTGAATCTGATCTCTTCGGCGGAGATCAATCTCGGGATGATGGAACATCCGGCTTTGGGGAAACGCGTCGTGGATCTCTCGGCCGCCAAGCAGATGATTGATTGGCTGGGGGCGTTGCGTGAGAAGACACGCGGCAATCTCTCGCGTGAGGAGGAGGAGCTCTTCGATGGAGCCCTCACGCAGCTTCGCATGCGCTTCGTGCAATTGGTGAATCGGCAGCCGAGGGAACGGGAAGCTGGGGCGTAACGCATGGTCGTCGCTGCGTGCGTTCACGGCCGGAGGGAGGGTGGCGATCTCGTCCTTTTGAGCCTTGAGGGCCTTGTGTCCCGAGCGGGAGAATGCGAAGGGCTGCTCGCCCCCTTTCCGTCTCGTTTTGGATACTGATGAGGATCATTCGCGATCTCTGGCAGGAAGCCATCGCGCGCCCCACGGTGGTGACGTTCGGCGTCTTCGATGGGGTTCATCTCGGGCACCAGCAGATTTTGCACATGGTCGTCACGCGGGCGCGAGAACTCGGGGTGACGCCGACGGTCATCACCTTCGATCCGCATCCTCGACAGGTCTTGCGTCCGGAGACGGCGCCCCCGCTTCTGCAGACGCTCGAACAACGTCTGGAAGCCTTCGCCGAGCTGGGCATCGAGCAGGTCGTCCTCTTGCGCTTCACGCAGGCACTGGCGGCCGTCTCGGCTGAAGAGTTCTTGCTGGCGTATGTCTTCGGGCGCCTGGACGCACGCGAACTGTACGTGGGGAAGGGAGCGGCCTTCGGGCGGGATCGGCAAGGGCGGATCGAGCTGGCGCGGGAGATCGCGGCACGATTGGGACGACAGGCGGTGGAGATCGAGGAGGTCACCTTGCGTGGCCATCGGGTTCGAGCGACGACGATTCGTCGGTTACTTCGGACCGGACGGGTGAATTTGGCGCGGCGGCTGCTCGGACGTCCGTATGAGATTCGCGGGCGGATCGTCTTGGGATCGGGTCGAGGGCGCGAAATCCTCGTCCCCACCGCGAATCTTCATGCCGAGAATCTCATCCTTCCGGCGATGGGAGTCTATGTCACCCTCATGCGCTTTGCCGATCGGTGGTATCCGGGGGTGACCAACATCGGCCATCGCCCGACGTTCGGCGGCGATCCCCGCGTGAGCGTCGAGACGCATCTTCTGGATTGGGAGGGGGAGGTGCTCGGAGCCCCGGCGGCGTTGCGCTTCCTTCGCCGACTGCGGTCGGAGCAACGCTTCGAGAGCGTGGATGCCCTACGGACTCAGATCGCGCGGGATATCGCGCGCGCGCGCCGATACTTCACCCATCCGCGCGTTCGCTTTCTGCTCGGCGAATCGTCTTGGGGAATTGACGCCTTGCCGGAAGGGTGATACTCTTGAAGACTTCACGGCGAGGGGGGGGAACGAACATGGCGATTCGGCGCGTCGTTCTCGCGAAGCCGCGCGGGTTCTGCGCTGGGGTCGTGCGTGCCATTGACATCGTTGAGCGCGCGCTCGCGTTGTTCCCCCCACCCATTTACGTCTTCCACGAGATCGTCCACAACCACCATATTGTCGAGCGCTTGCGCCAACGGGGGGTCGTCTTCGTGGACCGCATCGCCGATGTGCCCGAAGGAGCGACATGTATCTTCAGCGCACATGGCGTCTCGCCTCACGTTCGCGCCGAGGCAGCGGCGCGAAAGCTGCGGGTCATTGATGCCACGTGTCCGTTGGTGACGAAGGTGCATGTGGAGGCCGTGCGCTTCGCGCGTGAGGGGTATACGATCGTGCTCATTGGGCATTCCGGACATGAGGAGGTCGAGGGGACAATGGGCGAGGCGCCAATGCACTTGGTCAGCTCCCTCGCCGATGTGGAGCGCCTGCCGGTGGAGAATCCCGAGCGAATCGTCTACCTCACGCAGACGACGCTCAGCGTGGAGGACACGGCGCATATCGTCGAGGCCTTGCGGCGCCGATTCCCGCACTTGGAAGCGCCGCCCAAGGAGGACATTTGCTATGCGACGCAGAACCGGCAGAATGCCGTGAAGGCCCTGGCCCACGAAGTGGACCTCATCCTCGTGATCGGCTCGCAGAACAGCTCCAATTCACAACGGTTGCGCGAGGTCGCGCACGCCGCGGGCGTTCCTGCCTATGTGATCAATGATGAGACGGAGATCAGGCGGGAGTGGTTCGATGCCGTAACGAGCGTGGGCGTGACGGCCGGAGCATCCGCTCCCGAAGAATTGGTCGCGCGCGTGATCGCTTACCTTCGCGCGCTTGGGGCCGAGACCGTCGAGGAGATGCAGGCCGAGGAGGAGAACGTGCATTTCGCGCTCCCCTCTGAAATCGTGCGCCTGGAGAATCCACTTGGCGGGAACGCGCGCGTGATCACGTGAGCCGATATGGCGAAGAAGGCCGTCGTCCTCTTGAGCGGGGGGATAGATTCGACGACGACTTTGGCCATCGCCCGAGCCGAAGGGTACGACGTATATGCCCTTTCGTTCGACTATGGCCAGCGGCATCGCGTGGAGCTGGAGCGGGCGCGAGAGATCGCCCACCGTTTTGGGGCAGCGCGGCATCTCCTCATCCACGTGGACATGCGCGAGATCGGCGGTTCGGCGCTCACCGATCCGATGGTGACTGTGCCGAAGGATCGAACGACTGAGGAGATCGCATCGGGGATTCCCGCGACGTATGTCCCCGCTCGCAATACGATCTTTCTCGCCTTCGCGCTCGCCTGGGCGGAGGTGCTTGAGGTGGAGGAGATTTTCTTCGGGGCAAACGTCATAGATTACAGCGGTTATCCCGATTGCCGGCCAGAATATCTGCGGGCGTTTGAGGAGATGGCCCGCTTGGCCACGCGAGCCGGCGTGGAAGGTCGGGCGCGATTTCGCATCCATGCTCCCCTGCTGCGGATGACGAAGGCCGAGATCATTCGGTGCGGGCTCGGGCTCGGCGTGGATTACGGGCTCACCTGGAGCTGCTATGATCCGGTCGAGCGAGAAGGGGAGATTCTCGCCTGCGGGCGATGCGATAGCTGTCAGCTTCGGCGTCGCGGTTTCGCCGAGGCTGGCGTGGCGGATCCGATTCGCTATGCGAGGTGAAGCGGGCATGAAGCCAGCCCGAAGGCTGAAAGGGGGCGTCCCTTCGGTTGGCGCACACTCGTGCCGGAGATGGAGGGGTGTATGCGAGCGCGATGGGGTGGCTTTCTGCTCTTCCTTTTCCTCTCCGCGCCAAGAAGCGCATGGGCGCAGTCCGAAGGCGAGATCACGTTGCCGACGCTGGGACACACAGAGTGGATGATCCTTTGGGCCGTCCTGGCATCCGCTCTGCTCGCTCTCTTGTATGGGGCTTTTCTCGTTCGGCGAGTGATCCGACTGGATCCGGGGCCGGAGGAAATGGTCCGCGTCGCGCGCGCGATCCAAGAGGGCGCAATGGCCTATCTCGGCCGGCAGTTCCGCACGATGATCTGGTTCGTATTGGCGATCACCGTCTTGCTCTTCGTCGTGTATCAGAAGGTCTATCCGGATTGGAGGTTCCCGGCCGGCATCGCTGTCGCTTTCTTGATGGGCGTGATGGCTTCTTATGGCGCCGGTTATGTCGGGATGTGGCTGGCCGTCAAGGGGAATGTGCGCACGGCGAATCTCGCGCGGACGAGCTTCCCCCGAGCGTTCGAGTTGGCCTTTCGTGCCGGAGCTGTCTCAGGGATGTTCACCGTTGGCTTCGGGCTGCTCGGCGCGACGATCATCTTCTTGCTCTTTCAGGAAGAGGCGATGAAGGTGCTCGTGGGCTTCGGCTTCGGCGGCAGCTTGGCCGCGCTCTTCATGCGCATCGGCGGAGGGATTTATACGAAGGCGGCGGATGTCGGCGCGGATTTGATCGGAAAGGTGGAGAAGGGCATTCCCGAGGACGACCCGCGCAATGCTGCGGTCATCGCGGATAATGTGGGCGATAACGTGGGAGACTGCGCGGGGATGGCGGCCGATGTGTTTGAGAGCTATGAGGTGACGTTAGTCGCCGCCATCATTCTCGCCGCCGCCACGCTATTGGATTCGGCCTTCACGCGGTATTATGGGGAGCACGCCTCGGCCTTCGCCTTGAAGCTGATCCTGTTCCCGTTGCTTGTGCGTGCGCTCGGGGTCTTCTCGTCCATGCTCGGGATCTGGAGCGTGCGCATGCGGAACGAAGGGGTGAAAGATCCTATGCGCCCGATCACGGTGGGATATTGGGTCTCGGGGCTCGGTTCGGTCGTGGGATTCGCCTTCCTGGATGTCTTCTATCTGGTGGATCCGGTGACGGGACGACCCGATTCTCGTTTCTTCTTGGCCACGAGTATGGGGATCGGGCTCGCCCTGGTGACGCTCTGGATCACCAACGTCTTCACGCATCCAGATAAGCCGGCGGCGACCGAGACGGCGATCTCCACGCGAACGGGAGCGGCGACGATGCTCCTGACGGGAATGGGGGCGGGATTAGAGAGCACGGTATGGGCAATTCTGGCGATCGTCGGGACGATCGTGGCTTCGCTCCTCATCTTCGCCGGAAGTCCAGCTCTGGCCGCTTATGGGATTGCGCTCGCAGGACTCGGGCTTCTGACGACGACGGGATTCGTCTTGGCGATGGATACTTATGGGCCGATCACCGATAACGCGCAGGGTATCTTCGAGATGTCCGGCGTCAAGGCGGCCCCAGAAGTCGGACGGAATCTCGCTTGGCTTGACGCCATCGGCAATACGACGAAGGCACTCACCAAGGGGTTGGCCATCGCGACAGCAGTGATCGCGGCCGTTTCCTTGTTCAAGTCGTTCATTGATGAAGCGCGGTTGTTTGAGAAGGGGATTCAGGTGAATCTGCCGGAGGTCTTCGCCGGCCTCTTGATCGGAGGCGCGGTTCCATTCCTCTTCTCCGCCTTCGCGCTGAAGGCCGTCGGACGAGCCGCGCATCAGGTCGTTGAAGAAGTGCGTCGCCAGTTTCGCGAGAAGCCGGGAATCCTGGAGTGGAAGGAGAAGCCGGACTATGGGCAGTGTGTGGAGATCGTGACGGCGACGGCCCAGAAGGAATTGATCGGACCGGGCGTGTTGGGCATCTTCGCTCCGATCTTGGTCGCCTTCGCGCTTGGGCCGGGGGCGCTCGGCGGATTCTTGGCTGGAGCGATCTTGACCGGGCAGTTGCTCGCCGTCTTCATGGCGAATACGGGGGCGACGTGGGATAACGCGAAGAAGAAGATCGAGGATGGATTTCTCGGCGGTAAAGGGACCGAAGCGCACAAGGCGGCCGTCATCGGGGACACCGTCGGCGATCCGTTCAAAGATACGGCTGGGCCGTCGCTCAATCCCTTGATCAAGGTGATGAATTTGGTGAGCATCTTGGTCGCTCCGTTTGCGACGCGTCCGCTCGCGTGGACGGTGCGAGGAGGGATTATTGCGGCGTGCCTCGCATTGTTGGGGATCGCGATTGCCTTCAGCAAGCGCGGATCCTTGGCGGAAGCGCTCCGGCGCGAGGCTTCGGCTCCCGAAGGTGGGCTGCATGTGTGAGCTCTCGTTGGAGATCGAGTGCACACATGTGAGACCTCGATGGGCGATGTGGGGCGACCTCCCCACGCTTACGTTTTCGCCCTTCGGTTTCGTTCAGCGTTGAACCATTCCAGGAGATCCCATTCTTCCGCCTCTTCAAGCAAGCGCATATGCTCCGCATCCCAATCCCGCGGGAGGCTGCGGAGAATCGGTTGCCCGTGACCTCGGCGATAGATCACATAGTAGGCGACCCAGAGGGCTATCCACAACGGTCCTGCAATCCGAGCCACCTCGTGGGTCCAAAGGACGATAGCCACCATACCTGTCGTGCCCAAGACGCCCAGGATCCCGGGAATGGGAAGCTTCGTCCCTCTCACGTGCAGGTTGAACGGGACGAGGTACGGGCGCGGGATATAAGGTTCTCGTCTCCGAAGGGCCAGAAGGGCGAGACAGCTCAGGCAATAGGCGAGCATGGCACCGAAAGCATACATATTGGCCATCGTCTCCATAGCCCGACGCCCACTCAAGAAAGCAACGAGGGCCTCCACCATGGCAATTCCCGAAAAGAGGAGGATCGCGCGGACAGGAGTACGAAATCGAGGATGGACATGAGCTAGACCTTCCCCGATCAATCCCAGCTCGGCCATATTGAAGGTTAATCGGCTGGCCCCCATGATCCCCGTATTCGCCGAGATCAGGACGATCGTCGCTGCCAAAATGGCCGCGATGGGGCCGGCGAGGAATCCGACAAGCGGAAGCTTGCTCGCCAGAAGCGCAACGGGATCCCCTTCGCGTGCCGCCAGCTCCGACCAGGGGAGAACGCCGAGCGCAACCGTTGGGAAAGCGAGGGCGAAAAGGAGCACGACCCCGATCAGCGTGAGCGATGTTCGGGGAATCACTGTGCCGGGACGAATCGTCTCCTGAGCAGCCTGAGCGACCGATTCCAGACCAACGTAAGAGATCACGGCGATCGAGACGCCGTAAAGCAGATCACGCGGAGGGGGGAATGCCTCCCTCCATTGATGGACGAGGAGTTCCGGTCGCCAGGCGAAGATGAACCCGAGAGTGATGATGCTGGTTTCCATGATGAGGTCCAGCGCTCCGAGAACTTCGTTGAAGAGCGAAGACTCGCGGATGCCTTTGATGTTGAGCACCACCAGGAGCGCGATCAGCCCGACCGTCTCGGCTAACCAGATGAGGTTGACATGAGAAAAGGGACCAAGGGAGATCGCGAAATCGCGAACCGAAGGGAAGAAGAAGTTGATATACCCGGCCGAAGCCATGGCGAAGAGGGCGACATCTATCGTGTAGTCGAGCGCCAAGGCCGCGCCAGCGACTAAGCCCCAAAAGTCACCCAGTCCACGTAAGGTGAAGTAGTGACCGCCTCCGGCCGATGGGTAGGCGGCTGCCAGTTCCGTGTACGCCAACCCGACCATCACGTACACGACGCCCGCGATAGCGAAGGCCAGCGGCGTGGCCCCTTGCGCTGCCGCCATGACGAGGCCAAGGGCGACATAGACGTCGGCCCCGACGTCCGCATAACCCCAGGTGAAGGAGCCCCACAGCGTCACCCGACGGCGAAGCCTGGGACGTTGAGATAGCATCAGCCGGTCATCCATCGTCCCCTCCCTCTGAATCAGGAGCGCTTCATCCTCCATCCATACGCCCTCTTCAACCCTCATCGACGAGTGAGACAATCACACATGCCGCTTGTGCTTTCATTTCTCTTCACCTCGGTCATCCAGGCCAATGTCGAAAGCGACGATGATCAAAAAGAGACAAAGGGCACCCGTCGCCAGAGCATAGAGGAGGAGGTAGTGACCTCGTTCGATAAGGAGATAGGTGATCCCGCCCGCGATGAGCAGGAAGGCGACACCCCAAAAACTCAGGTGTGGTCGATGTTCTGGTTCCGGCATAGGGCCCTCACAGAAGATGAAATTCGACGTAGATCGTTCCCCGCCAATCCATCGGATTTCCGCGCGCATCTCGTGCGGGGATAAATCGGATCCTTAAGGCGGCTTCGATCGCCTTCTCATCGAGGCCATAGCCTAAGCCACGAAGGATGCGGACATTTTTGATTCTCCCGTCGGCGGCGAAGGTGGCGCTCAAGACGACGACCCCTTGAATTCGATTTCGGCGGGCTTCCTCAGTCCACTCCGGCCTGGGTTTGAAGGTGACGATGGGGCGGCTGGCGAGGTCGCCGCCTCCGATTCGAGGTGCGCCGCCGCCTGTATTCCAACCTTCCCCCGGTCCATATCCGACGCCTCGGCCGGGACCGACACCACCCCCTTGACCTGTCCCTATGCCGCCGCCCGATCCCGGCCCCGACGAGGGAATAGATGAACGGCTCGTGGGATCTCCAAGGGGGAGACGGAGGTCGAGCTTTGGGAGAAGTTCGGGTTGTGCCATGATCGTGGGCAGGATGGGAAGAGAAGGCTGTTTGATCTCGGGCAGATGGGGGCTTGGAGCGACAATGGGTGGTTTCAATTCGGCTTTCGGAAGTCGCCCAAAAGAAGGTGGTCGCGGTTCCTTTCGCCCTCCTCCGCCGCCTCCCCCGGCGCGTTCCTTCTGCCGCAGGGCGTAAAGTCGTGGCGGAGGCAAAGGCTCGACGAATGTGATGGGAGCCCTGGCTATTGTTGAAGGCTCCGGCAGAGAGGGGATAGGTCGCGACGCGAATCTCTCTAGCGACGCGATAGTGACGATTCCGATCACGTAAAGGAAACAACTGCCGAGCAGGACCCATTTTCGTCTCTGGTCGGGCTCGTCGCTGCTCAACAGGAATCGGATATAGTTTCGCGGATCGGCCCGAAATTCCCGCCACTGATCGCGGAGACCATGTCGGAGTCTTTCCCACAGAGGCTCCGATTCCGCGCCGAAGAGGGCCTGAAGAAAGCCCGTTGGGTCTTCACGAAAATCTCGCCAACCCTCTCGAACTGCTCGAAGGAGTCGAGCGCCGAGAGATTCCGACTCAAGCGTCTGGAAAAGCTGAGCGCGTTCCATCGTAAGCCCTCCCGTCCCGAAACCAGCCGCGCGCCACGCATCGCGGCTGGCAGTTTACGCAGTTCTTATCGGGGAAACGGCAAGTAGGGTACGGTCAAGAGAGGACGACGGGAGGGCTTCTCTCGGTCCAAGCCTGTGGGAGAAGAGGTTGGCATGACCTTTGAACCTCCGCCTCGGCAGTCGAGGGCCTCATAGGCGGAGGAGCGAGCGGGCGTATGGCCGCGCCGCGCACAATGGGCGCTCGGGGAGATCCGGCGGTGAGATCATTCGCCTTTGGAATAAGGCCGAGCCGCTCGCCTTCAATGGGTAACTCTGGAGAAAACGTGCGTTCGCTCGCTGAACCGCTCAGAGCTGGCTCCCTCGTTTGAGGAGCGGCCAGTGCTCCGTTCAACGAGGAGTGCGGGGCAGCAGACATCGCGAGGGTCCCACCGATCACCACGGGGAAGAGGGCGCCTCGCCATATCCGCTTGCTGAACACAACCCGAAGTGTATCACACCTCCTTCGCCTCAACAAGATCTCCGGCCGAGGAGACCGCCATGCGCTCTCGCGGTGGGATATGTGTTGTCTTTTGGCAAAGGGATGATGTAAACTTCACCAAAGCGGCGATGGAGTCCGCCGTCAACCGCCTCGATAGTCGGTCGAGGCTGATGACTCCTACTTGGGAACGTCCGAGTAGGAGTTTTTATTTTGGCGTCGTAGACGGGATGTAGAGAGAGGCGAGGATGACGTTCTTCTGCCCACTCTGTTGGCGAGAGGTGAGCGTTGGTCTCAGCGCTTGCCCGAGCTGTGGGGCGGACATCGAGCGCTATTCTCGCTCGGTGTCGTATGTGGAGAAACTCCTTTCGGCGCTGCATCATCCAGAGCCGCAAACGGTGAGGCGCGCTGCGTGGATCTTAGGTCGGTTGAAGGCTCGCGAGGCCGTTCCCGCTTTGCTTCGCGTGGGAGAACGAACGCGGGATCCTTACGTGATCGAATCGGTGATCGAAGCGCTCGGAGAGATCGGCGATGAGCGCGCGCGAGCATTTCTGACGCGATGTGCGGCGCAGGGCGCTCTGCGCGTGAGGCGAGCGGCGGAGCAGGCGCTCGCGCGGCTCAACATGGAGGGCAGCCATGGTGCTCAATGAGCATCAGCGACGGCGTTTGGAGATAAGCCTCGGGCTTTTCGATCGCGCTCTTCTCGAGGTGGAGCGAAGTTATCTCTCCCTCGATCTCGTTCGGGGGGAGATGTTCGAACTGATGAGCGATCTCACATCCGAGGAAAAAGCCCGGATCAGGGCGGCGATCGAACAGATTCGGGAGCGATTGCGCCTCCTTCGTGAGCGGTTCCAATTGGAGCCTCAACGAAGGGAAGTGCGGAGCCTCCTGCGCGGGATCTTCTCGCACTTCTGGGCCGTGCTCTCGGATTGTCGCGCGAGTAAGCTGCGAGGATATGGCGAGGTCGCTCCTCAGTTGAAGCAGATGTTGGATCCGGAGATCGAAGCGCTCCTTGTCTTGGTCGAGCGCGTGGAGCGGATCATCGAGCGCCGTAATGGTTGAGGGATTTGCGCCGCATCACCCGATGGCGTGAGCGAGCAGGAAGGCGGTCGTTGCAGCGAGTCCGCCGATGAGAAGGGTCTGAAGAGCGCTGCGCCACGGGCCGATCCCCGTCAGCCGCCCCTTGATGTATCCGAACAGCAGGAGCGCCAGCAGCGTCACGAGGATCGAAATGCCGAGAGCGGTCAGAAGTTGATCCAGCAGGATATATGGGAGTAGCGGAATGAGGCCGCCGACGACATAAGCGAGCCCGATGGTGAACGCGCTCTTTCGCGCCCGCACGGGATCAGGGGGCTCAAGTCCCAGCTCAAAGCGCATCATGAAATCCACCCATCGGTCGGGATCGGAGCAAATGGCCGCGACAAGCGGCGCGATTTGCTCTTCGGCGAGGCCGTAGTGACGGAAGATCTGCGCGACTTCTTTGGTCTCCTCTTCGGGAATGCGCTCGGTCTCTCGTCGCTCGCGCATCCGCTCGACTAAGTAGTGCTCCAGATCGGTCTTCGCCGCCAGATATCCCCCAAGTCCCATGGCGATGGCCCCGGCCGCGATCTCGGCCAATCCGGCTGTCACGACGACACTTGGGGAAGTCCCGATGCCCGACAGACCGGCCGCCAATGCGAAGGGAACGGTCAATCCATCGGCCATGCCGATCACGATGTCACGAATCGTCGGCGTTGCTCGAAAGTGCCGTTCGACGTGTGGAACGCGAGGCATCGTGGATCTCCTTTAAGTTTATGCTCACGAATGCTCCTCTCCGGGAACGCCCTCTTGAAAGCGAAAGATGAAGTAGTCGGAGTAGAGAAGGGGCAAGCGGACGCATGCGCGCGCCAATGGGGAATGGAGAGCGAAGTATTCGGCCAGGCTCAGAAAGAACCGGAGGCGTTTCGTTTTCGGATAAGCGTTGAAGCCGGGCAAAAAGGCCTCCAGGACGAGCCGATGAGCCGCTGCCCATTCTTCGATCTTCGCCCACGAACGACCTGCCAGAGCACGAGAGCCACCCGTGAAGAGATATGATGTCGGCGCTTTGCGCAGACAGGTCTCAGCGGCCGAGAGGAAGAGCAGCATCTCCGGCACCGTATAAATGGGATCGGTGACGACGATGTCGTAAGTGCCCTGCACCCCTTCCGGAAGAGGGCGTCGTAGGTCCACACGGCGACAAATGATGTGGAAGCGGTGTTCGGCGGCAACCGCTTCGATCAAACGCAGGATCTCAGGATCGAGATCGAAGACAGTGATCTCGTTCGGGAGGAACCACGCCAGAGCCACGCTTACGAAGTCGTCATCGCCAAGACAGAGGATTCGGCTCTCCGCCCTCACATAGCCTCGGATCAACTCCGCGCGCTTCACCGTCGTGGCCGGCGTACACGGCAATTGGTGGAGCGCATGCGACTTGATGCGCAGGCGCTTTTGCAACGTGGCGATCATCTGTAACAGCTCCGATGGTGGTGATGTAGCTTCTCCCCTCATTCGTTGCAAGGAGATCTCCGCTTGCGCCAGCAATGCCGCCAGCAGTGCTGTATCCTCCGTCTCGACGAACGTTCGAATCTCGTGAAATACGCGATGGAGTCCAAGCCTTCGGGCTACGCGCTTCGCCCGTTCTAGTGACGCCCTTGCTTGGGGAAACCATTCGGAGGACTCCCGAAGGACGCGCTGCAAAAGCTGTGCCGAAGGGGGGATCTTCTGATCTTCATGCCGTGAGCGTCTGAAACGGGATCGCAGAAAGGCGCTCTTCAATTTGAACACCTCACAGTTGCTTCACCATACGGTACGCCCCCAATCCGATAAAGAAGAACCCTATGCCCTGCGCCATTCGATGCACGATTCGCCCAGGAAAGGGATAACGACGAATGAGTGCGCTCAATGTGGCGAACCACAGGTCAACGCCTGCTTTCACGCCGAGGGCGAAGCATAAGCGTCGCGTGGGAGCCACGATCGCCGGAAATTTCGCCCGCAGCGTGAGCGCCACGCTGAGCCAGAAGGCCGCGAATGCCGGATTCAGGAGATAGAGGGCAATTCCTAAGGCTGCTCCTGTAAGAAGGCTGCGACGCCGTGGCCGGGTCGCGCTCCCCCATACCGACGTTGAGCGCGGGATGAGCAACGAGGCGCCGTATCCGATCAGGAACGCACACGCGATGAGTTGAAGAAGAGGGGACGAGGAGGGGAGAAAGCGCTCTGACGAGATCGCCGAAAGAGCTGTGAAAGCATAGCTGCCATCCAGGAGTCCTACCGCCGCGGCGAGCGCCAAACCTTCGCGTTTTTCTCCTCGGGCCGCCATCGTGGCGAAGGTCAGGTTGATCGGCCCGATCGGCATGGAGGTGACGAATCCGAGAGCCGCGCCTATGCTCAGCCATGCGAGAAGATCACCCCTCATGCAACAGGTCGCAAGCATATCATAGCTTCGCGCGGAGGCTCAAGAGGAGATCCAAGGGAGGAGCGCGGACGGTGGGATCGGTCTCGGTGAGGCGATCTTGCACTTCTTGGCCAGAATGCCACAGGAAGGCAAGGTGGGGAAGGGCAGCTCGCGGTAGAGGCACCTCTTACCTAACATCTCATCTACGAGGATGATGCGGCCTTGTCGAAGAGCTCCGAGCACATGCGGTCGGCGTGGCACGCGAGTTGCTAAGAGCCTCAATTGGGAAGGTGGGGAGAGCGCGGGCGGTGGAGGAGAGTTCGGAAGAGGAGAACAATGACGCCCCCGCTCCTCATTCGATTTCGATCTTCCGCCGCCCGTTGCGCGCTGGACGAAGGTTGGGTGGATGCGGGAGAGCCGCCGCGCGGCTCTCCTTTTTGCGCCTTGGAGGCGGGAGATGATTTCCTTTCAATTTTCCTCCATCGGATTGCCGGAGCTACTGCTCATCCTCATGATCGCGCTTTTGCTCTTTGGGACAAAGCGGCTCCCGGAGTTGGGTGGCTCGCTCGGTCGTGCCATCAGCGAATTCAAGCGGGGTCTTTATGGGGATGAGCCCAAAGGGCTATCGCCAGAAAGCCCAAAGGCGCCCATTGTCGAGCCAAGCGAACAGCATCATAAGGCCTCTCGACCGTCATGATGGCCGGAGGCTGTGGCGAAATGGACGCGGACGTCATATCCGCCACACATGATAGGAGACGCGGAGCGCGGGCGCGAAGGGAACTCATTGAGAGATTTGGCAGTTACAGCCGGAGCCCGCTCGCTCGGCTGTGGCACGCCGCTTGCTCTTTCACATGGCGGCCCATGATGGGCCGAGATCACGAAGAAGGAGGAGGGATATGTCGAAGTTGTGGAGAGTAGTGGCGATCGCCGTGTTGCTGACGTTTGGTGGATCGGGAGCCTTCGCCCAAGCCACGTCGCAGAAGACCACCAAGCCAGCGGCGAAGACACCGACCACTCAGACGGGCGCTGCCGCGGCCACGCAAACTCACCCACAGGCGCATGAAGCGAAAGAGGCGAAGGCCAAGACGAAGCGGAAGAAGGCATCGAAGAAGGCCCCATCCGAATCTACCGAGACGAAGAAGCCTCAGTAAGCCGCATATGCGCGTGTTCGGAGCGGAGGAGCCGAGCCGGTTCTTCCGCTCCTTGTTTTGAGATGTGCGCGAACTGTTATGCGCAGGTGGTTCATGTACCTCGCGGTTGCGGGAGGGAGCCTTCTCCTCGTAAGCGGCATCCTCCGGATGCGAGCGTGGATGTCGGCCCCGCGGGGCGAGAAGCCTTCCTCAGCTACCGTCCCGGACGTCTCACCGGAAGCCCCCCTGCCCGATTTTCGGCGAGCGCTCGAGCGGTTGGAGGCGCTCCTTGACGCTGCCAATGAGGGGGACTGGATCCGCGCGCGCTCGTGCTTTCAAGAGTTCGAGCACTTCATGCGAGCGCTCCCTTCACCGGGATTGAAACATCCTGACGTTTCCGTCGCACTCATCGATTTCTTCAACCTCTATCGCGTACAGCTTGAGCGCGCGCTCGCAAAGGAAGATGTCACGGGAACGGTCTTCGCATGCAATCAACTGGGTGACATCCTTTGGGACCTGAGGGGACAGCTGGGACAGGCACCTCTTCCTGAGCTCGGGCGCCTGTGGTATCTCGGGCGCGACCTCCAATATTGGAGCGAGATGGGAGATGAGAAGATGATTCGCCTACGCTTGCTTGGATTGGTCAAGGTGTGGAACGATGTGCGTCCGATCGTCTCGACAAGCACAGGGAGGGAATTGATCGCACAGTTCGATGAGCTTCTCGATCAACTCCACGCCGCTCGCGCCATCGAGGAGTATCAAGAGATCGCTCCGGAGTTAGAGGAGATCGTTCGGCAACTCGAAGTCCACTTGTCCTCCAAGAGCGCGAAGAGATGAATCGCAGGAAGCAGAGGGGGAGAGCGATCTCCGCTCAAGGCGCGGAAGTGGGACTGCCCGGGGTGCGGCGCGCACCACGACCGGGATGTGAATGCGGCCAGAATGCTACAGGTGTCGCGGGATTGAGTTACAGAACGGCACCTCGCTTGGACTCCTTAGCAGGATCATCTCCCGGGCGTACCGCGAATCCTAGCATGAGCCGATCGATTCGATTCGAGAGATCTGCGGTCTGAGGGTGAAGCTCTCGCGCGGCGAACCTCTGCTGAGGCATGCGGGTGACGCTTTCCCCAATATTCATCAGGAATCCGCATTCGTTCGCTCCAGCGGGATGCCGAAGCGTTCCGCCATACGATAGAGCGTGCGCCGATCAATGCCGAGGATCTCGGCGGCGCGACTGCGATTGCCGTTGACAACATCGAGGACGTAGAGCAGGTAGCGCCGCTCCAGTTCGTCGAGCGAGGGCAGATCGTGAAAGAGCGTGGCTTCCAAAGATGCGCAGGTGCGTCCGCGTCGGAGCGAGGGCACGGCCGAGCGAACCTTCTCCGGCAGATCTTCCGGCGTGATCAATCTCCCCCGCGCGTGGATGAGGGCGTATTCGATGCAGTTCTCCAACTCGCGGACGTTTCCGGGCCATGTGTAGGCCATCAGGAGCGCCAGGGCGGCTGGGGAGAAAGCGAGCGCGCGTTCGGTCTGCCGTAGGGCACGTCGGAGAAAGTGTGTGGCCAGCAAGGGGATGTCCTCACGGCGTTCTCTCAAAGGGGGAACGCGTAAGGTGATGACGCTCAAGCGATAATAGAGATCTTCGCGGAAACGCCCGGCTTTCACCTCTCCTTCCAGATCCCGATTCGTCGCCGCGATGACGCGCACGTCCACGTGGCGGGTTCGCGTCTCCCCGACGCGCTTGATCTCGCCTTCCTGGAGGACGCGGAGCAATTTCACCTGAAGGGCGGGTGCCGTCTCACTGATCTCATCCAGGAAGATCGTCCCTCCGTGCGCTTCTTCGAAGAGGCCCTTCTTATCGGCGATGGCGCCGGTGAAGCTGCCCCGCATATGTCCGAAGAGTTCAGCCTCAAGCAATGTCTCCGTCAACGCGCCACAGTTGACGGCGATGAAGGGGCCGTGCGCGCGCGAGCTATGAGCGTGGATGGCGCGAGCGATCAATTCCTTCCCCGTTCCCGACTCCCCGACGATCAGCACCGTCGAGGACGTCGGCGCCACGCGTGCGATCTCCTTGTACAGCTCAATCATCTGGGGCGTGCGACCAATGAGGCCCGAGGCCTCATAGGGTTCAAGCAGGCGTTCCAAAGCGCTTTCTTCCTGTATCGGCTCATGAGGTGAAAGCGCGCGGCGCACGGTCTCCAAGACCTCTTCGACTTTGAAGGGCTTGGAGATGAAATCGAAGGCGCCTCCTCGGAGCGCTTCGACAGCCGCTTCCAATGTCCCGAATCCCGTGATCAGGATGACCTCCGTGCGCGGCGATCTCTCCTTGAAGGCCTTGAGCACGTCTAGTCCCGTCCGCGGTTCGTTCAAATTCAAATCGGCGATGACGCAGTCGAAGTCTTCGTGCTCCAAGAGCTCCAAGGCGCGTTCGGCCGAGAGCGCTGCTTGCACCGACCAATCCGGGACCGAGAGGAGCTCCATCAGGAATTCGCACGTCTCGGGATCATCGTCCACAATGAGGATCTTCTTCATGTTCGCCCTCCGATGTCGAGCCTCGCGCGATCCGGGCGGGAAACGTCAATCGCACGATCGTGCCCCGGCCCAGCTCGCTGTGCACGGTGACTTCGCCTCTGTGTTCCTTGACGATCTGTCTCACGATCGAAAGGCCAAGTCCGCTTCCGCGTCCCTCCGCCTTCGTCGTGAAGAAGGGGTCGAAGATACGGGCCAAGACATCGGAGCTCATACCGACACCCGTGTCCGCGCATTCGATGATGACCTTCTCGCCCCCTTCGGTGAACGCGCGAAGGATCAAGCGGCCTCCTTCGGGCATCGCATCCAGGCTGTTGGCGATCACATTGAGGAGCACCTGTTGAACCTGCTCAGGCGAGCCAAGGACCTCCGGGAGGCCAGGCGCCACCTCTAGGCTCACTTCGATCCTGCGTTCCTGGAGCGTCGGCATGATGAGCTCCACGACATACTGCAGCAGGGGCTCAAGACGAAGCGGCAGATATTTTGGTCGGGGTCGCCGTGTGGCATCCAGGAGGCGACGCACGATGCGCTCGATGCGTTCGATCTGCCCGAGGATGATGGTGAGTCGCCGTATTCCCTCCTCGTCTTGCGTGCGAGCGCGCAGCAGCTGAATATGCCCGGAGATGAGATTAAGCGGAGTTCCGATCTCATGCGCGAATTGCGCGGCCAGATGACCGGCTGCCGCCAGACGTTCCATGTGCAAGAGCTGCCGCTGAATCGTGAAGAGCTGAAGATTCGCCTCCTGAAGCTGCCGGTTCCGCTCACTCAGTTCCGCCGTCGCTTCGCGCACGAGCGTCTCCAGACGATCCTGCTCGGCTTCCAAAGCTTCGGTCATCTCTTGAATGCGAGCGAGGAGCGCGTTCAACCCCAAGCTCAAGGCCCCTATCTCGTCCCGCGAGGTCACAGGCACACGAACTTGAAGATCGCCCACTTCGGCACGGCGCATCGCGTTGAGGATCGTGCGGATCGGGCGATAGATCGATCGGCGGAAGAGGAAATGCAAGGCGATGGTGATCCCGCCGACAGCGGCCAAAAGGGCGAGCCATGTGAGGCGATTCAGGTGCTCAAGCAGTGTCTTGCCGTAGGCCATCTCGGCACGGAGGACGACAAAGCCAATGGGCTTCCCATCGCTTTCAATCGGGGCTCCAGCAGAGAGGCGGTAGCTCCACTGTCGCGCCACCTCGAGGCGCGAGGCGGCTTTCCCCTGTTTGGCCTCACTCAAGAGGTCGAGCGGGACAGGCATCGGCGGGAGATTCTCTGAGACGCTCACGGGCAGGGCGACAACCTCGCGCACGCCCGAGCGCGTCAGGCTATAGATGTGGATCTCGACGATCTCGTTGTGGGCCCGCTGATAATAAAGGGCATCCGTGCGCAGCCTGGTCAGGTCCGTCACCTGCTCGGAGGAGAGGTGCTGCGCCAATTGCGCCGCCAGCAGTTCCGCGCGTCGCCGATTCTCTTCCAGAATGAGCGTTCGCATCGTCGAGAGATAGATCATCAGAAGCGCGCCGAAAATCGAGAGGACGAGCGCCGAGATCGAAAGAGCGACCTTCGCGTGAAGGCTGGCGTGGCGGAGACGCTCCCACCTTGCCATACGGACTTCAATTTTAGCAGAGGCGTGCCGATCGTGTATAATTGGAAGTTCAGCGAACGCAAGGGGGTGTCACCATGTCGAAAGAGTGGCATCGGATTCTCGTCAAACTCGATGCGTATCGGTACATGATCCCGCGCACGTATAAGCCGGGCATGCAGACGGATGTGATCCTCTACGTGGATGAGGCGCTTCTGGAGACGGTGACCAAGGATCTCTCGCTGGAACAAGCGGCGAATCTGGCGTTTCTGCCCGGCATCGTGGGGCGTCCGATCGTCCTGCCAGATGTGCATCAAGGGTATGGGTTCCCCATCGGAGGTGTGGCCGCGACGGATGCCGAAGAAGGCGTCGTCTCGCCGGCCGGTATCGGCTTCGACATCAACTGTGGCGTGCGCTTGCTGCGATCGGCCTTGACCCTGGAGCAAGTCCGTCCGAAGCTGGAGAGCATCGTGAATGATCTGTTCCATGCTGTCCCGGCCGGGACCGGGCGCGAAGGACAGATCAGCGTCAACCGCGCGGAGATGGATAATGTCTTGCGCTTGGGAGCGCAATGGGCTGTCGAGCAGGGCTATGGACGAGAGGAGGATCTCGATCACATCGAGTCGCGAGGCTGCATCCCCGGGGCGAATCCGAAGGCCGTGAGCGAGTATGCGCGCCAGCGTGGGGCCGATCAGCTCGGCACGCTCGGATCCGGCAACCATTTCCTGGAGATCCAGTACGTTGAGGAAGTCCTCGATCGTGCGGCCGCACAAGCCTTCGGGCTGCACCCGGGGCAGATCACCGTGCTCATTCACACGGGCTCGCGCGGATTCGGCCATCAGGTCTGCACCGATTATCTGAAGGTCCTGCGCTCGGCCATGCAGAAGTACAACATTCACCTGCCCGATAAGGAGATGGCGGCCACCTACATCACGTCCCCGGAAGGACAAGATTATCTGGGAGCGATGAACGCGGCAGCCAACTTCGCCTTCGCGAACCGACAGATGATCACTCATTGGGTACGTGAGGTCTTTCGGAAGCATTTTGGGGCCAACGGGGATCTCCAGATCGTCTACGACGTCGCACACAATATCGCCAAGTTCGAGACGCACACGATTGAGGGCGAGCGACGGCGCGTCCTGGTGCATCGCAAGGGGGCGACGCGCGCGCTGCCGGCCGGACATCCCGAGCTGCATGAGACGTATCGCGCCATTGGGCAGCCAGTGATCATCCCCGGCGACATGGGGCGCGCTTCCTATGTGCTCATCGGCACGGCGGCCGAGGAGACCTTCGCGTCGAGCTGTCACGGCGCCGGCCGCGTCATGTCGCGCACGGCCGCCAAGAAAGGGCGCGATATCAACCAAGTCCGGAAGCAGCTGGCCGAGCGCGGCGTCCTGGTCAAAGCGGCCAGTAAAGATGGTGTGCTGGAAGAGATCCCCGAGGCATACAAGGATGTGAACGATGTCGCGCGCGTCGTCGAAGCTGCTGGCATCGCGCGACGCGTCGCTCGGCTGCGCCCGATCGGCGTGGTGAAGGGCTGAAGCGCTCGCCGTCTACAGGAAGAGAGCGGCCTTGGACAGGTCGGTCGCTCCGAACGCTCACTGCAAGGCGAGGTCGGCGCGGGGGAAATAATGCTCGACGTCGGTGATCGAGCGCCGGATGTGGAGCTTCTTCGCGCTGAGGGTCGGCCCGTGCGCTTGTCCGATTTTTGGGCACATGGGCCCGCTGTTCTTGTTTTCCTACGCCATTACGGCTGACCCTTCTGCCGTGAGCACGTCGCTGGGCTGCGACGCGACTATGAGCGGTTTCGGGAGCAGGGCGCAGAGGTCGTGCTCATCGGCCAAGGTGATGTGGAATACACGCGCGCTTTTTGTCAGGCACGTGTGGTGCCTTTCCCTTGTCTCGCCGATCCGGATCGGAAGGCCTATGCGGCGTACGGCTTGGGCGCCGGCACTCCGGCCCAAATATTCGGGTGGCGGGTCTGGTGGCGCGGATTTCACGCCCTGAGGCGCGGGCATGCGGCAGGGAAGCCCATTGGGGATGTCCGACAAATGCCCGGCATCTTCATCGTGGATCGTGCGGGGATTATCCGCTTTATCCATCGGTATCGCGATATCGCAGATAACCCGCCCAATGAGCTACTGCTTGAGCAACTCGCGCATTTGAGGGAATGAGCGGAGGGCCTGGGAAAGCCCTCCGCTTACGTCCGTTATCGCTTCATGACGAACGTCCCGTTGGCTCGGCCAAGGAATGTGGCCAAGCTCCCAACGGGAAGGCCAGCAACGACCACATCCAACAACCCATCCTCGTTGAAGTCGCCGATCCCCAGCGAGACCGGCTCCGCAATCGCTCGCAGACGTCGGACGATCCGAGGCCGTCCCCGATCAAAGCCGATGAACGTGATCGTCTGAGCGGTGAAGTTCGGGACCACCACGCCGGCTATTCTGTTGAAGAACTCGCCACTGATGATGTGCATGGGTCCCTCGACCGACTCCACATCTATGCGCGTGAAGCCGAGACTTCGGCTCTTACCTTGGGAAAGCAGGAAAGTGACCGAGTTCGAGGAGAAATTGGCGACGGCGATGTCCATCTGGCCGTCTTGATCGAAATCGCCCATAGCACTCGCTATCGGATGTTCGCCGACCTCCTGCCGTCCCACTTCACTGAAGCGGCCGTGTCCGTTGCCGCGGAAGAAGACAACCTCATTGGTTTCGATCGCCGTCGCGATCAGATCGACAAATCCGTCCCCATCCCAGTCAGTAACGGCGACCGAGCTGGGTTTCCCATCAAACAAGGGGACGGTCTCCAGCAGACGGAACGTCCCATCTCCTCGACCAAGGAGAATAGCAATATCGGCCGATTCCTGCTGGGCGATCGCCAAATCGAGCACGCTATCTCGATCGAAGTCCGCCAAAGCGACGGCCACCGGCTTCGTGCCCAAGAGTCGCAACTCGCGCCCCCTTCGGAACGTCCCATCTCCGTTGCCGAGGAAGATGTTGATGCTCCCCGAGAGGGAGTTCACCACGACGGCATCGGTCTTCCCATCACCGTCGAAGTCACCCGCTTTCACATCTACAGGGCCTTCAGCCGTCGCATAGGTCTTAAAACGCCGTAACGTCCCATCACCCTTGGAGAGGTAGACCAAGAGCCGATTCGTCTCGAAGTCCACCAGGAGAACACCCTTGGGCACCTTCGGGGAAGCCGCCGAAGCAGTTGCCTCCCGAAGGGCACTCGCGGCGATGAAAGCCGCCACCGTGCTCGGACGCACGCCAGGGTCATCCCCACCGACGCGGCCATGAACCGTAAAGCTGGCGACCTCGTGACATGTTTGTCCTTCAGGACACCGACAGTCCTTATCATTTTTACGGTAGGTGATAACGCACCACCGAGCGTCAACGACATTCGTCAAGCGCCCAGGCCTGGTCACCTTGACGACAATGGTGATCTGGACGCTGCCCGGATCCACTATTCCTCGGAAGGTGAGCTGACCGTCTCCCCCGCGCATCCATTCCCATTCCGGCGGCAGAGAGACGACTGAGACGAACTCCATCCCGGGTGGTAACTGTTCGGTGAACGTGACCTCTTTGATCGGCGAACGCTCACTGTTAGTTATTGTGATCGTGCACGTCACCGACTGGCCCACGGCGACCGTACTCGGCTCGCAGGTCTTCGTGATCGAGAGCGAACCTTCGCGGCCACCGCCGCCACCGCCACAGAGTTCTCGAGGACATGGAGAATTCACGAACGTGCACCAAACGATCTCTCCCGGCCCCAACTGTGGCCCGCACATCGGTCCCCTTCCTATTTCTCTTCCGGTTTCGCAGTATATTCTTGATGAGCAGCTTGGCCCATCGAGCAATACCCACCCATCTG
>CALHAI010000010.1 GCA_937934295.1 uncultured Blastocatellia bacterium | reverse complement strand
GAGCAGGTCCGAGACGCTGTGCGCTGTCACTTCGATGAAGAAGAGCGCCCGGCAGTCATCCGGCTGCACGTGGTTCGCGAGGAGGCCATCGCGGTGTGAGACTGCCACGGGATATTGGGGGCGAAGAGATCGCCCGCCTGTTGGGCCGGTACGGCTATCGGGTCGTCCGTCAAACGGGTAGCCACATGCGCTTGGTTTCGTCTGTCCGCGGCTCGGAACACAGGATCACGATTCCTCGCCATCGACCTCTCAGAGTGGGTACGCTCGCGGGCATTCTCCGCGGGCATTCTCAAGGAAGTAGCCGGGTATCTTGAGGTGGAGCGCGAGGCTTTGATCCGAGAGCTGTTCGGAGGATCTTGAGGGGGAGCGTGCGGACATGGCAGTGACGAATCACGAGCGCGTTGGAAAAGCGATGGAACTCCTGCGGGCTGGGCTGGGGCCGTTCGTGGAGCGTGAGTTTCAGAGCCAGTATCGCGCCCAGGCCGAGGCGGAGGCGGCCCGGCTGGTAGGGGACGACCGCGCGGTGGCCCGCAAGCGGATCCGGGAGTGGGACGTGGCCGCGCTGCTCAGGGTGATGTGGGAGGGGTGGAACGAGGTCTTCCGGAGGACTTTGGGCCAGGCAGAACGGTCGCTTGTCTCCGAGCTGCGGGACTGGCGCAACCGGTGGGCTCACCAGGAGGCATTCAGCACGGACGACGCTTACCGGGTGCTGGACTCCGCGGGACGGCTGCTGTCTGCCATCTCCGCGCCTCAGGCCGGAGAGCTGGAGCGGATGAAGCAGGAGCTGTTGCGGGTGCGGTTCGATGAGCAGGTGCGGGCGGAACGGCGGAGGGCTGGCGGGGCGCTGGTGGAGGCGGCGACCGCCGGGGCACTCAAGCCTTGGAGGGAGGTCATCAGCCCACACCCCGACGTAGCGAGTGGGCGCTACCAGCAGGCGGAGTTCGCGGCAGACCTCTGGCAGGTGTACCTGGAGGAGGCGGCCTCGGAGTACCAGGACCCCGTGGAGTTCTTCCGGCGCACGTACCTGACGGAGAACCTGAAGCGATTGCTGGTGAGCGCGGTGCAGCGCCTGTCGGGCACCGGTGGCGATCCGGTGGTGCAGCTCCAGACCAACTTCGGGGGCGGCAAGACGCACGCCATGATCGCCCTCTACCACCTGTTCAGCGGCAGGTCTCCTGCAGAGCTGCCGGGAGTGGAGGAGCTGATGGCCGAGGCGGGCGTGCACACGTTGCCTCGGGTGCGGCGGGTGGTACTGGTCGGGAACCGGATTTCGCCGGGAAACCCGACGACGAAGCCCGACGGGACGGTTGTCCGCACGCTGTGGGGTGAGCTGGCCTGGCAGCTCGGGTTGGCGGCCGGTGGCCTGGAGGAAGCCCGGAGGGCTTACGCTCGGGTGGCGAAAGACGACGAGCACGCCACGAGCCCGGGGGACGTTCTCCGGGAGTTGTTCAATGCGTACGGCCCGTGTCTGGTGCTGATTGACGAGTGGGTGGCGTATGCCCGGCAGCTCCACGACAGCCCGGACTTACCTGGGGGCACGTTCGACACGCAGTTCACCTTTGCGCAGGCGCTCACGGAGTCTGCGCGGGCGGCCAAGAGCTGCCTGGTGGCGGTCTCCCTGCCGGCCTCAGCTGCGCCCGCGTCGCCCCACGCCATGGCCGAAGACATCGAGGTGGGTGGCGTGCGAGGGCGGGAGGCGCTGGACCGGCTCCGGAACGTGATCGGGCGCATCGAGTCGCCCTGGCGGCCGGCCAGCGCGGAGGAGAGTTTCGAGATCGTGCGTCGGCGGCTGTTCGAGCCCATGACGGACCCGGAGCAGTTCAAGGCGCGCGATGTAACTGCGCGGGCCTTCGCCGAGCTCTACCGCACTCAGAAGGGTGAGTTCCCGACGGAGTGCGCCGAGGCCGAGTACGAGCGTCGGCTGAAAGCGGCGTATCCGATCCATCCCGAGGTGTTCGCACGCCTCTACGAAGACTGGTCCAGTCTGGCGAAGTTCCAGCGCACGCGGGGGGTGCTGCGGCTCATGGCCGCAGTGATTCACAGCCTGTGGGTGCGGGGAGACCGGAACCCGCTGATCCTGCCCTGTACCATCCCCATAGACGACCCGCGGGTGCAGTTCGAGCTTACCCGGTACCTGTCGGAGAACTGGGTCCCGGTGATCGAGAAGGACGTGGACGGGCCGAACTCGCTGCCGGTCCGGTTGGACTCCGAGGTACCCAACCTGGGCAAGTACCACGCCTGCCGGCGGGTGGCCCGCACCATCTACCTGGGCTCAGCCCCGATCCAGCGGGCGGCGCACCAGGGGGTCGAGGACCGGCGTATTCGCCTCGGCTGCGTGATGCCCGGGGAAGCGCCGGCGGTTTTCGGCGATGCGCTGCGTCGGCTGGCGGGGGAGGCGACCTACCTGTACCAGGACGGGAACCGCTACTGGTACTCCACCCAGCCGACGGTCACAAGCCTTGCGGAGGACCGGTCTGCGCAGCTCGCACGGGAGCCCGAGAAGGTGGCCCGGGAGATCGAGCGGCGGGTGCGGGAGGAGGTGCGAGGGCGGCCGGGCGAGTTCAGCCGGGTGCACGACTTCCCACGCACCAGTCAGGATGTGCCGGACGACCTGGACGCGCGGCTGGTGATCGTGGGGATCGACCACCCACACACGAGAGGTCAGGAGAGCCCGGCTCTAGCCTTTGCGAAACAGGTCCTCGAGTGGCGCGGTAACTCCCCTCGCCACTACCGGAACACACTGGTTTTCCTGGCTGCGGACCGGGTGCGACTGCAGGACCTGGAGGAGGCAGCCCGGCGGTACCTAGCCTGGGAGTCCATCCTGCAGGACAAGGACGTCTTAGACCTTTCCCCGCACCAGGTGAGGCAGGCCGAGTCGCAGAAGGCGGCCGCCGATGCCACGGTGGCGGCGCGTCTGCCGGAGACCTTTCAGTGGTTGCTGGTACCGGTCCAGACGGACCCCCAGGGCGAAGTCACCTGGCAGGAGGTCCGTCTGCAGGGGAACGAGGGGCTTGCAGTGCGGGCGAGTACGAGGCTTGTGAGGGACGAGCTGCTGTTGACCCGGCTGGCGGGGACACGACTCCGGATGGAACTGGACAGAGTTCCGCTGTGGCGGGGAGATCACGTGGAGGTTCGGCAGCTTGTTGAAGACTTTGCCCGGTACATCTACCTGCCGCGCTTGAAGAGTCCGGCGGTGCTGGTGGAGGCCGTACGGGACGGTGTGGCGCTTCTGACGTGGGAGCAGGAGGCGTTCGCCTACGCGGACAGCTTCGACGAGGCTGCGGGTCGGTACAGGGGGCTTCGGTTCAATCAACAGGTGGAGCTTGGGCGGGAGGCTCCGCAGGGTCTGGTGGTGAAGCCGGAGGCGGCGAAGAGGCAGATGGAGGCGGTGGGGTCCGGTGCGGCGCCTCCTCAGTGGGGCCGGAGAGTAGAGGAGCCCACGGTGGGAGGACCGGTGACCGGGCCGGAGGGACCGCCGCGTCCTAGGCTTCCCACGCGATTCCACGGGACGGTAAGCCTGGACCCGGTCCGGGCGGGGGCGGAGGCAGGCAGGATTGCTGAGGAAATCCTCACCCACCTTGTGAACGTCCCTGGGGCGCGGGTCCAGGTGACCCTGGAGATCGAAGCGACTGTACCCGAGGGAGTCCCGGAGAACGTGGTGCGCACCGTCACCGAGAACGCCAGGGCTCTGAAGTTCAGCAGCCACGGGTTCGAGACGGAGTAGGAGATGCGGGGCCTCCCAGCGCTGAGGGCAACGTAACCGTTTTAGCGGTTCGGGCGGCGGGCGAGGCGTCGGTAGTATTCCTCGACCACGCGCCGGTATTCCGGTGGAACGGCCATCTCCTCGGCCAGCCGCAGTCGATCGGATCCCAACTGCCCTTGCTGCCGACGACTCAGTTCCCATTCCAAGCGCCGGAGTGGATCAAGCACGTGACGTTTCAATCGCTCGATCTCCTCCGGATCGTTGAACAATCGCATTTCATTAAGGCGTCGAAGCTCAGCGATCAGCCGATTGGCGTCGTCCACAAGATCGCGCATAGGCATGAGGCTTCGACGCAGCTCTTCGGCTTCTCGCACGCGCTCATCGAGTTCGCGCCGAAGCTGCCGAAGGGCCTCGCCGAGATCGCGACCCGGTAGCGGCGGCTCGAACGCCGTTGCGTCGGCTGTGGAATCCTGAGCAGGACCGCGACGCCCCAGAGGATTCACTCGCACTTCGCCGGTGCGTTGCCCACCCGATGGCTCTCGAGAAGGTTCCGGCGTCGCCGATGTTCGCCCTCCCGACCGATCTGTCCTTCCCTGCCGATCACCGGCCCGCGAAGCTTCTTGCCGAGAAGCACGCGACTCTCCTCTCCGCGCACGAGCGTCCTCCTGCTCAGCGGACAATCGGTCGCTGAGCGACTGGAGATGTTCGGCCAAGCGACGCGCGCGCTCTTGAGCCTCGGCCAAGCGATCCTCGAGCGACCGCGATCCAGCGTTGCGGGCCGCTTCGTCGAGCCGGCGGGTGATCTCGCCGAGCGCCCGGGCGATCGTGCGCTCGCGCTCGGCGGCATATTCGAGCCACCGATTTTCGAGCAATCGATTTCCCTGCTCGATCTGTTCGGGCACGCGCTCGCGTCGAATCGTCTCAGCGGCGGCCGAGAGGCTTCTCGCGGCTGACGCTGCGTTCTCTTCGCGCGCACGTCGCGCAGCGTCTTCGATCTGCTGTCCGAGGCCAGAGACTTCTTCGGCGAGCGCCGATTTCCGTTCGCGAAGCGACTGTCGCGCCGCCTCCGAAGACGCGCGATCGGATTCGCGGGCGAGGCGCTCGACTTCGCGAGCGATGCGCTCCTGATGCTCGCGGGCTTCGTGTGCGCGATCGCGTAGACGGCGAATCGTCTCGACCAACTGCGAGCGTTGGGCCAATTGGAGCTGGCGCCGCGCCGCCTGCAGGTGTTCTAAGGCTTGCGCCCGATGCGCCGCCGCCTCGCGCTCATCTGATGCATGGCGCGCGCGCTGCATCTCGCGCGCCGCTTGTTCCAAGCGCTGACGGACTTGCTCCAGGCGCGCGTCTCGTCGCTCCCGCGTCAACCGCTCGAGCTGCCGCGCCATCTCGCGCACCTGCTCGGCCATCTGCCCTTCTTCTCCGGAACCGCCGGACGCTCCTTGTCGCAAGCGCTGCTCCAGAAGCCGCTGCTGCCGCTCGGCCAGCTCGCGCAGTCGCCGCTCCAATTCCTCCAACTGCCGATCGCGCGCTTGTCCGCGATCGCGTCGGATCGTCTCGTACTGGTTCCTCATCTTGTCCAGCTCCAGCTCGAAGAGATCAGCCAAGTCTTGCGCGCGTGCGTTGGCTCCCCCATCAGCCCGATTGGCGAAGGCGACTTGAATCTCCCGAAAGACGGAGTCGGCGCGAAGGAGCTGTTGGTAAGCTCGGTGTTCGAAGGGTAGCGCTTCCTTCAGGCGACGCGCCCGCAATTCAAGGACGGCGCGCTCCATCTCTCGAACGGCCGCGCTCAAGGAATCGAAGAGCTTCTTGAAATCCTCCATCTCCTCCAAGTTCTCGCCGAGTCGTCGTTGCAGGCGCTCCACGACTGTCTGCACGTCCTCGCGCAGTTTCGATTGGGCCAGCTCGAGCGTGTTCATGTTTGCCCGAAACTCTTCGGCCGAGACGCGATCCTTCTCTCGAAGAACGCGCCAGGTCGCCGCGATGATCTCCTTCTGCCGCTCGGCAAACGCGCTCTCGCGATCTGCGGCTCCTTGGCCTGTCGGCGCTTGCTGCGCTTGACGAAACCGTCGGTCGAACGGTCTGACTTCGAGGAAGTAGATGTCGCTCGTCGCGATGCCGGGACCGGTCGCCGTGTTGTTGTCGCGGGCGGTGACGTAGTAGCTGATCACATCGCCGGGCTCCAGATTCAGCTCCTCGAGGAAGAACGTGTGCGATCCGGTGACAAACCGAGCGGGCGCGCCGTGCGCCTGATAGAGCGTGACCCTCTGTTCTGGCCCACCGTTGACCGAATAATGCAGTTCCACGCGTCCGATGCCGTAATCGTCCTCGGCGCGCGCTTCGGTGAAGATCTCCTGAATGGCCGTCACCTTCATATCCCGTCCGGGCTTCTCGAGAGCGATCGTTGGAGGGGCATCGTCGAGAGCCTCGATCTGATACTCGCGCGAGGCAGCGTAGACCTCTCCCACGAGCGGCCGCACCCGAATGTGATACCGAGCGTTCTTGGAGACGAGGATCGAAGCGGTGAAACTTGAGGTCTCACTTGGCGTCATCGCCAGCGAGGTCCCATCGTCGAAGACGAGCCACGCTCCGCGCACGCGCCCGTTGAGCTGAGCCGTCACCGTCACGCGCGTCCCCTTCAAGGCCATAATGTCCCCATCATCCTCGACCCTTCGCGACGGCTGCCCCGTATATGCTGGGTAGATGTAGAGCAGCTCGAGCCGACTCACACGGGGCCAGTCCACGACCTCCAGACGAAAGGTCGGCGAGCGGACGGCGCGCGCCGTCACGGCGTATTCGATCGAACGTTGCACGTTGGCGAAGAGGAAGCGGAAGACGCGGGGCTCTGAGGCGTCCATCGAGTGCTCCTGCCAGTGGGCGTCGCCCTCCGATCGGAAGAGGATGCGCGCCGAATCGGCATCGAAATTTTGCAGCGTGGCCGTCACCTCTTGATCCAAGCCACGCGGGATGCGCGCATCTCCGGGATGTACGCGAATCGTCAGATTCGGAGGCGACGCGAGCCCCCATGGTAGAGAGAGCCTTTTGAGGCCCGTGCGAAGCGATTCCGGCCCCACGACCATGAGCAGCACAAAAAGCAAGACCGGCGCCACGACCAGAAGCGCGCGAAGGCGTAGCTGGCGCGTCGGCAGAACACACTCGGCGCTCACCATCGAGCACTGCGCGAGCGCATCAGCGAGCAACCGGTGGACGAGCAGAGGGGAGAACGGTTCGGCGCGCTCGCACGATCTCGCCGAGATGGCGGCCCTGTCCGATCGAGAGAGGATCTCGACGGCCGTCACCAAACGGTCTTCAAGGCGCGGCTCCCGCTCTTCGATGAAGTGCGCGAAGGTCACGTCATCGGGGATTCGCCGAAGCGGCCGCCAAATGAAGGCGTACGCGATCCCCAGTACGACGAGCACCGTGCCCACGCGAAGTGCCGCCAGAACTTCCGGCACAATCGGTGCGCGCGCCGCCGCGATCCCGGCAAAGATGAGCCATCCGACCAGCGCCGCTACAGCAAAGGCCGCGTGCCGCAGCCAGTAGCCCCACACCCACCGCCGACGCAAGCGGTGAACGAAGTGACGTAGCCTCTCCGATGAAGGTGCGGCCATCTTCATCCCTCCTTCGGCGAAGAACGACCGAACGGCGTTCGGAACCTCCCCGCCGCTCTATCGGCCAAAACGGCTTCCGAGAACAGCAACAAAAGAGCCGCCAGAAGCAAAGCGCGCCACAGGGTTTGGCGCTCCGCTTGGACGCGCCCTTCCCCCGTGTTCGCAATGGATCGTTTCGTTTCCTCTCCGCCCATCGCCGTCACCAAGCGTTCGAGCTCGGCCTCTTCCATCTTCGCCAGATCCGACTCTCCGGCCTCGACGTTGACAGCGATCAGCTCTTCCCCGCTCAGGCGTCGCACGCGATAGATGCCGACGCGTTCCGGCGTGAGCCGGGTCGAATCCTCAGACACTTCTCCTCCCCCGCGATGGAGGCGTTCTCCATCAGGAGCGAAGACGGCGAGCGATCTCCCCGGCTCCGCCTCGACGAGCGTGACGCTCTCCCCCACGCGGAAGAAAGAGTGCGGCGACGATCTCCTCACCGAAGCGAGCATTTGATGAACGAGTGGCGCATACAGCGGCGTGAGCGGCAGGTTGCTCCACCGCGCATCGAGGCCGAAGGCCAGAAGGAGCACCCTCCCGCGCCCGCGCGCGATCTCCAGAACCGCCGGCCCGCCATCGTGAAATCGCGCCAGGACCAAAGGAGGCCTCGTACGTTCCGCATCCGGATCGAGCACGAGCCTCGCATATTGGGAGAACCGCACGTTGGAGAAGTTCGCCCGACGCGGATCGGCGAAGAGGCGAAAGAGCGGGTGATCGACCTCGATCTCCGTGAGTAGCGAGAACGTCTCGGTGCGCTCCCCTTCGATCCTCACACCGAGCCAAGGGCCGAAGGTTCGGTTGAAAACCCCCGCATCCGTGTGCGGGCCGAGTGCGAGAAGCATTCCTCCCCCGGCGGCGACGAACTCGCGAAGTGCGGCCTCCAGGGCTGGATCGAGCGCCGAGGGATCGGTGAGCACAATGGTCTCCGCTCTCTTCACCTCCTCCGGCGTCGCCTCCGCGAGCGCCCGCACGAGGACTCGCTCCGAACCGAACGCGTCATCGGCCAGAAGCGCCTGCTGCACATAGAAACTCGCGTTCTCTGCACGCGCGCGCGATCGAGCGCCTTCGAGGATGAGCACCGGTCGCGGCGTCTCGCGCCGAATGACCAAGAAGAAGCGATCGTCGTCGGGCAACCGGTCGGGATCAAGCTCCACGCGCACGCGATTGAAGCCGGGATCGAGGGGGAGATCCGGAAACTCGACGGTCACGACGACGTCGGGCCTGAGCGCGAGCGGCTTCTCATGAACGAGCCGATCGTTGACGAAGAGGCGGATCCTCGTTGACGCCGCCGCGCGATGGAAATTTCCCACGCGCACCAGGAGTCGCTCCGAGCCCTGGCGCGTCGTCGCCCGCGCGAGCGCGCGAACCTCCAAGATGGCGCGGTTCTCACCGCCTTCGGGTGCGACGTCAACGGGCACGAGCTTCACCCCCGGTGGGAGCCGGATCTCGGACTCCGCCGATCGCCGCTCCGAACGGTGAAAATCGGAGATGAGGTAGATGACCCTCTCCCCTTCCTCAGCCCTCTCCAGGAGCGAGAGCGCGGCTTGCACCCCTTGCGCGTAATCGGTCGCGCGGAACGTCGGACGCAGCGCGCGCAGAGCCGTGCGCGCGCTCGCGCGATCGCGCTCAAGGGGCGCGGAAACCTCCACGCGCGTGGAGAAGCCGATCACTCCCACCCGAGCCCCCTCCGGCGCGCGTGAGAGGATCTCCTCGGCCTTCGCGCGCGCTCGTGCAAAGCGCGCGTCATAGCGCATGCTGAGCGAGCAATCCACAAGCAAGACGAGGGCTGTCCCGGAACGCCCCACCTCACCCTGACCGCGCAAGTACGGACGCGCGAAGGCGAAGGCGAGCAAAAGCAGAGCCGTCGCGCGCAGCAAAAAGAGGAGCCAATGCCTCAAGCGCCGCCGCTTGTGCACGGGCTCGGGCAACCGCCGCAGGAAGAGAACGGAGGCGAAGGGGATGCGCAGCTTCGGCTCTCGCCGCATCAGGTGAATGAGCACCGGGATGATGAGCGAGAGCGCGCCAAGCAGAAACCATGGACTCAGAAACGACATCGCAGGCCCCTCACTGAAGGCGCGTTCGCCGTCCGAGATAGGTATAGAGGGCCCAATCCAGCGGTTGCGCCGTAAGTATTCGCTGATACGCGATCCCGTGAGCCTGACAAAAACGTTCCACCTCGTCCAGATGTCGGCGGACGGCTTCGCGATAATCGGCACCGAGCGCGTCGGGCGCGACGGGGACCTCCTCCCCCGTCTCCAGGTCCACGAAGCGTGCGGCTTCGTCAAACGGGAATGCCACTTCCGAGGCGTCCAGGATGTGGAAGACGATGAGGTCTTGCCCGTGGGACCGGAGAAGCCGCAAGGCCGATCCCAACACGTCCGGCGGTTCGTACAAGTCCGAGAGGAGGACGACGATGCCACGGCGCCGCACGCGTTCGGCGATGCGCCGCAGCGCGTCGGCGATCGCTGATGCCCCGCCCGGCTTCAGCCGTTCCAACGCGCTCAAGATGAGCTGAAGCTGCCCGGGCCGCAACCGCGCCGGGATGTACTCCACGATCCCGCGATCGAAGGTGATCAAGCCGACGGCGTCGTTCTGCCGCGTCGCCAGATAGGCCAACGACGCAGCCAGATAACATGCGTACTCGCGCTTCTCGATGGCTGGCGGCAGCCGATAGGCCATCGAGGCGCTCACGTCCAAGAGCACATACACGCGCGTGTTGGTGTCTCCGCGAAACTTCTTGATGTAGGTCCGATCGGTGCGCGCCAAGACCTTCCAATCGAGGTAGCGGAGGTCATCGCCGGGCATATATGGACGATATTCCGCAAAATCCACGCTGAAGCCGATGTACGGCGAACGATGTAAGCCGGCGAGGAACCCCTCGACGACCGTACGCGCCAGAAGCTCCAGCGACGAGATCTTCGCCAGCACCTCCGGGCGGAGAAATCGAAATGTCGGACGCGATCCGTCGGCAGACTGATTCATACCGAGAGACCCGATGGCGGCTCCGGCACCGCTTCCAGCAGGCGGCGGATGATCTCCTCCGAGTTCACGCCTTCGGATTCGGCTTGGAAATTCACGAGGATGCGATGGCGCAAGACCGAATAGGCGAGCGCGCGCACATCCTCGCAGGAGACGTGGTACCGACCGTTCAAAATGGCGCGGGCTTTCCCCCCGAGAATGAGGAACTGCGAGGCCCGCAAGCTCGCTCCCCAATTGACCCACTTGCGGACGAAGTCGAAGGCCCCGTTCTCCGGTCGGCTCGCCCCCACCAGACGCACGGCGTAGCGGATGACGGACTCGGCCGCCGGGACCTGACGGATCAAGCGCTGGAACTCGATGATGTCCCGCCCCGTGATCCGCCGCTCGAAGACGACGTCCTGCGGTGCCGTCGTCGTCCGCACGACTTCCACTTCCTCCTCCTCGCTCAAATAGCTGATCTTGATGTTGAACATGAAACGATCCAACTGCGCCTCCGGGAGGGGATATGTCCCTTCCAGCTCGATCGGATTTTGCGTCGCGAGCACGAAAAAGGGCTTGGGCAGCTCGTAAGTCACGCCCTGCACCGTCACCGCTCCTTCTTGCATCGCCTCAAGCAGCGCGGCCTGCGTCTTCGGCGGTGTTCGATTGATCTCATCCGCCAGGACGATGTTGGCGAAGATCGGCCCCGGCACGAAATGGAAATGGCGCTTGCCCGTCGCTCGATCCTCCTCGATGACCTCCGTCCCCGTGATATCGCTCGGCATGAGATCCGGGGTGAACTGAATGCGCTTGAACTTCAAATCGAGGGCGTTGGCGATCGTCTTGATCAAGAGCGTCTTGGCCAACCCCGGTACCCCCGTGATGATCGAATGCCCGCCGACGAAGAGCGAGATGAGCACCTGTTCGATCACTTCGTCCTGCCCGATGATCACCTTCCGAATCTCCCGCAAGATGTGCGCTCTCGCGCCGACGAGCTTCTCCAACAAGACCTCGTCGCGTGTGTGATCAACGGCCTTATTGATGAGCATCGCGTTGGTCTCCTTCCCTTCCGAAAATCCGGCGAGCCGACAAGGGCTCGTCCCCGTGACGAAACGCCACTCAATGCGTCAGCGCATAGATGGCGTAATTCACACCGAACTTGAAGGCCTCGTTCGTATACTCGATGGGCGCGAACGGATCATCCGCCCACTCCCAATATTCGCTCACATCGTTGTTGTAGTTGACGATCATCATCAAGCGCCCCTTTTTGTCCGAGAGTCCAAAGAACTTCGGCACGCCCTCGCCATATGGGGGCGTCACTTCCAACGTCTTGATGTGGAAGAAGCAGTTGAAGATGGGGTGTGAGATGTCCAACTCCTCCAACTCCAAATCGGGGAACGCGCGGCGCAGGTGCGTGCGGAGATTCTCCAAGGCCCATTCCTCTCGGAAATCGTCCACAATGAGGAAGCCCCCGCGCAGCAGGTACTCGCGCAGGCCCTCGATCTCTCGATCGCTCAGGCTCATGAACCCGACCTCGCAGAGATACGCGAAGGGGTATTTGAAGAGTTGCGGGTCATCGAAGCGGAGGACCACCTCATCGGGATTCGCGTCCACGAGGCTCACTTCGCTCAGGATCTTCATCAGGTGGCGCCCGCCGCGTGGGAAATCGTGCGCCCAAGGGGGCACGGCGCCGAAGAACGCGCGCGAGGAGAATCGCCCACCGTACTGAATGCGAGCGAAGGTGAACCGATTCGAGGACATGTTCGGGTCCATACTCGGCGGCGCTCCTTCGCGCGGCGCGCCGCTCAGGAGCACCGCCAGCGCACATCCGAGGAGCCCAACGTGCGCCTGAGGTACGCGTCTCCAGTTCGGCATCCTTACCCTCCCACGCTTCAGTTCTCGACGAGTTTCAAAAGAAGCGCCTGCGCTTTTTCGAATCCGGGCGCGATCTCCAATGCCCGGAGGACTTCGCGTCGGGCCTCGGCCCGTGCGCCCTTCGCCAAAAAGGCTCGCGCGAGCTGGTAGTGCGCCTCGGCGCGATCCGGTGGATTCAGGGACAGCACGGCGGAGAACGCGCGCACAGCTCGCTCCGGTTGATTCTGCTCCAGATAGAACTCTCCGGCCTGCGCCTGCAAGTCTCGATCCAAGGGAGAAATCGCCAAGGCCGCTTCGAGGGCCCGCTCGGCCACGTCCGTCCGCCCCAGCTTCAACGCCAGTCGAACGATCCGCCGCGGCAGCTCATCGTTCGCCTCCTCGCGCGCCGCCCACTGCTCGAGCACCTGCAAGGCTTCGGCCACATCCCCGCGTTCTTCGAAGATCGCCGCGAGCGCCTCATATGCATTCCCCGGCCCCGTGTAGAAAGGGAAGAGGCGGAGCGCTTCGCGCAGATGGACGATAGCCGCCTCCACGTCGCCGCGCGCTCGGAGCATTCGTCCCAAACGCAAATGCGCGGCGAAATTCTCCGGATGGCGCGCGAGCGCTTCCCGCAGCTCCTCCTCCGAGACCTCCGACCGTCTGAGCAAGTCCAGATCGAGCCGCGCGAGGTATGGTCCGATCGCTCGCCTCACGTGCTCGCGAAAGAGCCGATCCAGCTCTCCCACGGACATGCCGAGCGCTCTCTGAAATACCCCCTCGGTGCGCTCCCCCTGGCGATAGAGGGCGAGCATGAGGCGCAGCCGCTCGAAGCCGAAGCGCTCGACGAGGAACTCGACGATGAGCGAAGCTTGAAAATAGGCGAGCGAGAGCGCCTCCGGGGATGAGGGGCGAAGGAATGCCGCCTCAAAGTGGCGCAAGGGGACAAACCGCCCCTCGCCGAAGGCGCGTACGAACTCGAGCGTCCACTGATGCCCCCATCCGGGCTGCGCCCGTCGCTCCTCGTAGACCGAGATGCCTTCGGAGAGCCACCGCGGGATGCGATACGCCGTCGCCTGCAGCGTGATCACGTGAACGAACTCGTGCCACGCCGTGCTCGCCCAATTGAACGATCCGCGCGGGCGCGCCGAGGGGGAATCCATCGCGATCACGCGCCCGAAGCACGCGCCGAGCGCTCCAAGCCCCGGCAGTCCGACGGTCTTCACGGCGAAATCTTCGTGGTTGGGGAACACCTCGACGATGAGGGGCCCCTCAGGTCGAAACTGATACCGTTCGCTGAGCCGCGCATACGCGCGTTCGAGCAACTCCGCCATCAATGGCGCGATGACGGGACTCTCCGATGGCGCCGTGCGGATGAGGAAATGCTCGGTGATGGTCTCTGGATAGGCGCGCAGGCTGTCGAGCAGATCGAGCGTGTTCTTCACCCAGACGTTGAACGGATCTCCGGCGAAGGCTCGCTCTAAGACCTCGCGCCCCTCCGCGTCGCGCCCCAGGCGCAAGAGGTTCACCCCCAACGTCGCCCACGCGCGCCACAGCCACGGCGACAGCTCGACGGCTCGCCGCGCGAACTCGACGGCCTCGGGATATCGCCGGTTGAACACGGCGAAATCGGCGAGCACGGCGTACAGCTCGCCGTAGCGCGGATTCGCGCTCAGCACGCGCCGGATCTCCTCGGCCAGGTCAGCCGCGCGATCCTCCAGATAAAAGGCCGCGGCGCGCAGCGCGCGCGTCGAGAGCGAATGCGGATTCACGCGAAGCGCTTCCGCGAGATGTCGTTCGGCGGCCTCAACCTCGCCCACCTCCAGCAGCATGGCGGCCAGGAGATCGTGAGCCTCGACCAGCCGCGGATTCACCGCGAGCGCCCGCTGAACATGAGCCGACGCGTCGCCGCCGATGCGCGTGCTTTGTGCCAGTCCCAGGTGAGCCCGCGCGCAGTTGGGATTGATCTGCAAGGCGTCGCGGAAGAAGCTCGCTGCTTCGGCGTAGTTGTACTTTTCGACGAAGAGCTCACCCGCTTGCAGATACGCTTCCCGAAACGAGGGATCGCGCCCGATCGCCTCGGCATAGAGATCGTTCGCCTCATGCGGGCGGTCCAGATAGGCGAGCGCGCGTGCCGTCCACGTCAAGTCTTCCGCCGATCGCAGCCCTTGTGCGAACGCTCGCGCGCAGAGGCGGTGGAGAAGCTCGCGCGCTTCCTCGACGCGCCCCATCTGCCAGAGGACGCGCCCCTTCTGAACGCTCGCCCGAATGACGCCGGGCCATCCCTCGCGTGCCAGCGCGCGATCGAACGCTCGCAGCGCATCTTCGGAGCGGCCGATCGTCAGCAGGACCTCCCCCAGCAGCATCTCCAAGCGCGCCGTTTCGTCAGCCGAGAGGGCGCCATCGGCCCGCGCGAGGACGTCGCGGACTATCCGCTCGGCGTCCTCGTATCGCCCCGTCTCCATGTAGGCCGTGATCAGGCCCTCCGCGGCACGCGCCAGATCCAGGTCGAGCGCCGCGTGAAGCCGAGCGATCGCCTCCGCGTATTCCCCGCGCCGCAATTTCTCCAGCCCCGCTTCGATCGGCGACTGCGCCGCCACGTGCGTGCCCCCCCCAAGGAGGACGAGAAGGAGCAGGAGGCCACATCGCACCGGCGGCGCGCCACTTCCGACACCTGGCCGTACATACGGAAGCCGCATCCGACGCATTCGCCTCACGGCTTTTTCCTCCGCGCGTTGATGCGCTCGGTGAGCTTGGCCAGCTCCAAGAGCCATCGCTCCAACTCTCGCTCATACTCTTCCGGCCGCATCTCGGCTTTCCGGGCCTTCACCGCCTCGATCTGCTCAAGAAGCGCTTGCCGCTGGCGAAGCAGCGCGCGCAGCTCTTCATCTTCCTCACCGATTTCGACCGGCGCTTCCAGATACACGGTTCGCGCCAGCTGTCCATCGCCCTCGCCCACCTCCCCATGTCCGACGCCATCGCCGTTATCGTCGAGAAGAGGGTGTTCGGTCGCTAGGACCCCTTGCTGCGCATAATGCTCCGCCGTCAACGTCGCGGCGAAGGTGAACGCTTCCGCGAGCGAGATGCGCCCATCTTTATCCGCATCCGCCCGCGCATCGGTGAAGGCCTCGATGAAGTAGTGAGCGAAGATCGTCGCCTGCTGCTCACGCCCGCTGCGCGTGGCCGTGATGACGATCGTCCCCGGTCGACTCAGCACCGGAAGGAACGCACCGCTTGAGCTGGCCGCGTTCACGAAGATGATCAGGCGAGCCTTCACCCCCGAAAGGAGCGCGCGGAAATCCTCCGTCGAGAGATCCGGCCCGACCAGATGGAAATACCCGCGCTCGCCGTCGAAGCTGCCGTGCCCGATCAGGAAGATGCCGATGAGGCTCTCGGGCGTGCTCTCCGCGCGCAAGCGTTCGAACGCATGGCGAACCGCATCGGCTGTCGCGCGCGCCACGTTCGGCGAACACCCGCGGCCATCTGGGGTGAACAGGAAGATGTTCTCCGGGCGAAATCGCCAGCGTTCGGTGAGGAGCCGGCAGAGGCGTTCGGTCCATTCGGCGAACTGATGCTCGAACGTCGGATCACCGCCGAGGCCGCGCACGAGCACGGCGAACCGCTCCTCCGGCACGCGTCGCTCTCCTTGCGCGAGCGCTCCGCTCAGAAGGAGCAGCCCCGCCATCACGCCCGTGCCCACCTTTCTGAAGAATGATCGCCTCATATCCCTCCCAGTTGCCGCCGCAGCGCCCACTCGAGCGAGAGGAGGCCGACGAGGAGCAGGAAGATGATCGGCATATCCCACAATTCCTTGGTCACGCGGATCGAATGCGCTCCGGCCGAATACTCCAGCTTGGGCACCAGAGCTTCAGCATCAGCGATGAGATGGTATTCCCCTCCGGTCTCCCGCGCGAGCCACTTCAGCAGCTCGACGTTTTGTCCGGCCCCGCGATATTCCCGATCCGGCTCTCGCACAGTCCACTGAGCCTCCGCTTCGCCCAACTCGCGATCGGCACGCTGCGCGCGCGCGCGAAGGCGATACACGCCCGGCTCTCGCAGGAGGAACGCACCGACATATTCCCCCTCGTTCTCGAAAGAGGGCTCCACGCGCACGCGTTCGGTCGCGCCACGCGGCGTGGTCACTTCGACCTCGACCCGAGCGTCCGGAATGGGTCGGAAAAGCTCATCCCGCACGTCCACGCGAAGGGGAGCCTCGTCCCCGACCTCGTAAGCGTCGGCCTCAGTCCGCACCGTAACCGGATCCTCGGCGAAGCTGACCATATATCGGAGCATCTGCTTCCAGAATGTCTCGTGCGAGAGATCGCTCGAATCCATCTCCATCTGCCACCGCCAGGAATCCGAAGGCGTGAAGGCGAGGCTGATCCCCCGACCATATCGGTGAAGGGCGAGCAGGATGGGACGAGCTCCGGCGCGCGAGGCCTTCACGCCTTCGAGCAGGACGAGAGCGCCGGGCTTGACCCGCGTGAAGACCTCGGGCACGGTCACGCGCGGCATCGCTCGCCATGCGCGCTCGTTCGCCGCACGATCGGCCTTCAAGCGCGTGATCGGATGCTCACGCCCATCTTCGGTCAGCATCGGCGCATAGGCCGCGACCTCCTCCTCGCTCTCACGCGGTCCCTCCGATCGTTCGCGCCGCACCTCTACGGGAAGGATCTCGGCGAGCGGCGTCAACGCATACTCCCCGGCCGAGAACGAGCGCCGACCACCGAGCATGAGCAATCCCCCTCCGCGTCGCGCGACGAAGGCCTCCATCCACTCCAGATGCTCGCGGGTGAAGAACCCAGCCTCCACGCTCCCGAGGATCAGTCCCTTGAACCGAAAGAGTTCCTCCGGGCGCTCCGGAAATCCCTTCACCAATTCCTCCCCGCTCTCGACGCCCTGCCGGTAGAATTTCCCTCGAGCTGTGCGCACGACCGAGACGAGATTGAGCTGTTCGTCATCGGCGACAGCAGCGCGCAGCTTCCCGTATTCCCACCGGGGTTCCCCCTCGATATAGAGCACGCGCGCCACCTCGTCGCGCACCTCCACGATGGCCTCCAGCCGATTGTTCTCGAGGATCAACTCCCGCGGCTGGGGATCAACGGCGAAGACGTACCGATGCACGCCGGCCTCTGGCGGTGTGAATTCCAACGCGACCGTCAAGGACTCCGCCTCGCGAGCGCACTCGATCGGTTTCGCTTGAAGCGTGCGCTCGCCCTCAATGACGCGCACCGTCATGCGCCGTTCCAGTCCGCGCCCGCAGCGGAGGAGGAGATCGGCCTTCACCGACGATCCTTTGAGGACGCGCCGGGGGACGTTCACGCGTACCAATTCGCTGTCGCGCTCGATCTGCCGTTGCCCCACGCCGACCGTGTAGATGGGGACGCCTCGCCCCGCAAATATCGGAAGGAGGGCTGAGAGATCTCGCCGCGCATTATGCGCGCCATCGCTGAGGAGGATGACGGCGGCCAGCGGTTCTCCGTGAAGGCTCGCGAGAATGCGTTCGAGCCCCGTCGCGAGATCCGTCCGAGGGATGGTCGCCTGAGCCGTCAACTCCTCACCGCTCAGTGTGAAGACGCGCACGGCGAATTTCGCCGTGAGCCCGCGCCAGAACGCTCCCTCGGAGGCGAGGAGCGCGCGAACGGCCTCCGCACGAGATCGGCCGTTCACGTCCGGGGTTTTCATGCTGAGGGAATCGTCCACGAGAACCGCGACCGTCGCCGTGTGAGGGATGATCGAGGGGACGACCACAACCGGGTGCAACACGCAGAAGATCAACAGGGCGAGCGCGCTGAGCCGAAGGCCGAGCAGGATGATCTTCACTCGCCGCGGGAGCGGCTGCCGCGCGCGTCGAACGATCAGATATGCGCTGCCGAGCATCGCCGCCACGAGCGCGGCTCGGGCACTTGTCGAAGAGAACGCCGCGAACGAGAACTCACCGCGCTCGAAAACGACCGGCGGATATTTGAAGAGCCATTCAAACACGCGATCCATACGCGCACCGATTCCACACACAAGGAACGTTCCGGCACGCCCATCGGTTGCACCTTTCGCGCGCTCTCGCACGAAGCGCATATGAAACGCCCGGTACCGTTCACCTGAGGCCTTCCGCGAACGCCCGCTTCCCCTTGCGCATCGTGGCGATGGCGAACCGTTTCAAACAACGTCTGTGCCCCAGCGCTCGTCAGATCGCGCGAGGGCGTTCGATCCAGGCACTCTCGCACGCCTGGGCGATTATATCACAGTCCATTCGCCTGGCGACATGAAGTGGGAAGCCCTCGGTGACGCTCCCCTGGACGAATCGGCTCGCTCTCTGTTACTTTGCTCTCCGGCAATGAAGAGCGAGAGACCAACGTGCGCGGTCATCGGATTCGGCCGCTTCGGTCGGCTGATGGGGCGCGTTCTCCGCGAGGAGTTCTCCGTCCGCGTCTACGATCGGCAGCCCGATCACGCGGCCGCTCGGGAGATCGGCGTGCAAGTCGTCTCGCTCGCGGCCGCTTGCGCCGCCGACGCGCTCTTCTTCTGCGTCCCCATCTCGGAGTTCGAGTCCGCGATTCGGGAAGCGCGCTCTTACTTGCGTCCCGGCACGCTGGTCATGGACACGTGCTCGGTGAAACTCCACCCGATCGAGGTGATGCGTCGTGAGCTCCCCGAGGATGTGGAAGCCTTGGGCACGCATCCGCTCTTTGGTCCCGACAGCGCGAAGGATGGATTCCGCGGCTTGCGCATAGTCTTCTGCCCGTTGCGCGTGAGCGCGGCCTCGTTGCATTTCTGGCGCGCGTTCTGGGAACGGCGCGGCGTGCGCGTGATCGAGATGTCCCCGGACGAGCACGATCGCCGAGCGGCATACTCGCAAGGGATCACGCACTTTGTCGGCCGCGTGCTCAGCGAATTGCCCCTCGAATCAGGGGAGATCACGACTAAGGGATTCGAGGCCATTCGCGGCGTGATCGAACAGACGACGCACGATACCTGGCAACTCTTCCACGACCTCCAGCACTACAACCCCTACACGCCGCAGATGCGAGGAGATCTCATCCGCGCCTTCACCACCGTCATGTTGAAGCTCTATCCCGATGATCCGGCACTGAAGGCACTTCGGCGGGTCCAACGCGCGCGGCAAAGAGCGGAGGGGAAGCGCCGAGGGTCTGGGGCACCGTGATCGGCGTCATTCCCACTCGATCGTGCTCGGGGGCTTGGAACTGATGTCGTAGACAACGCGGTTGACCCCGCGCACCTCGGAGACGATGCGACTGGCCATGCGCTCGAGCACTTCGTAGGGCACGCGGACCCAATCCGCCGTCATCCCATCCACGCTGCTGACGATACGAATGGCGACGGTCTGCTCATATGTCCGCTCATCGCCCATGACGCCGACGCTACTCACCGGTAGCAAGACGGCGAAGGCTTGCCAGACCCGCTCGTAGAGTCCGGCTCGCCGGATCTCCTCCACCACGATGGCGTCGGCCGCGCGCACGATCTCCAACCGTTGCGGCGTGACTTCGCCCAGCACGCGCACGGCCAATCCCGGACCGGGGAACGGATGACGCGCGAGGATCTCGCGGGGGACGCCCAATTGCCGTCCGACCTCGCGAACTTCGTCTTTGAACAACTCACGCAGCGGTTCGATCAATCGAAAGCCGAGGTGCTCAGGCAATCCCCCGACGTTGTGATGGCTTTTGATGACGGCCGAAGGCCCGCGCACCGATGTGGATTCGATGACGTCGGGATACGTCGTCCCCTGCACGAGGAATTCGATGGGACCGAGCCGAGCAGCCTCTTCGCGGAAGACGGCGATGAACTCCGCGCCGATGACCTTTCGCTTCTGCTCGGGATCGGTGATCCCGCGTAATCGGCGCAGGAAGCGTTCGCCAGCGCGCACTCCGTGCACGCGCATCCCCATGCGCTCATAGGCGCAGAGGACCTCCTCGAACTCGCCCTGTCGCAACAGCCCATTATCCACAAAGAGCCCGATCAAGCGCGACTCGATGGCGCGCGCGGCCAGCGCCGCGGCGACCGAAGAATCCACTCCTCCCGAGAGCGCGCAGAGCGCGCGTCCCGATCCGACCTCCTCCCGAATCCGTTCGATAGTGGCCTCGATGAACGCGCTCAACCGCCACTGGCCGCGACAGCCGGCGATGTCAAAGAGGAAGCGGCGGAGAATGTCGCGCCCATAAGGGGTGTGCGCGACTTCGGGATGAAATTGCACCCCATAGAGACCACGCTCCGGATGAGCGATTGCGCCGATGGATCGGTCCGTACGCGCGAGGATGTGAAATCCTTCCGGCGGACGACGCACCTCATCGCCATGACTCATCCAGACGGTCATCTCCCGGGGCAACCCGGCGAAGAGCGGGCTCTCGCCGACTACCTCAAGCTGCGCTGCGCCGTATTCTCGCCGATCCGAAGGAGCGACTTCCCCACCGAGGACATGTGCCATCAGTTGCACGCCGTAGCAAATGCCGAGGATAGGAAGGCCCAGCTCCAGGATCGCGGGATCGCAGCGCGGCGCTCCCTCTTCGTAAACCGAGCGCGGCCCGCCCGAGAGGATGAGCGCGCGCGGTCGTCGCGCGCGAATCCGATCAGGAGGGGTGGAAAAGGGCACGATCTCGGAATAAACGCCCAACTCCCGAACCCGTCGGCCGATGAGCTGCGTGTACTGCGAGCCGAAGTCCAGGACGAGGACAACCTCGGGTTCGCTCGAAGCTCCGGTCTCCGTCATGGCCGTTAGGACGCGCGCCGTCGTTGACACATTCGACAAACCCCCCAGATGCGTAGGCTGTGATCGACCATCCGAAAGCCATGCCGCCGCACGACCTCGGCTTGGATGTTCTCCAACTGCTGGCTGAAGAACTCCGTGATCCCCCCGCACTCGATGCAGATCAGATGATCGTGATGCTGCTTGTCGAACCCCTGCTCATAATGCGTGTAGCGATCCCCCAGCTGCATCGAGCGCGCGATCCCGCATTCGGTGAGCAGCTTGAGCGTGCGGTAGACTGTCGCGAAGCCGACGCTGGGATCGCGCTCTCGAACCTTGCGATAGAGGGCTTCGCTCGTGATATGCTTCTCGCTCTCCAGGAACGTCTCCAGGATGAGGTCGCGCTGCGCCGTCCGCTTCAGCCCTTTGCGCCGCAGGTACTCGTGGAAGAGCCGCTTCTCCGGGCGCCCCTCAGACGGAGTGGTCGTCACTCCCGCGCGAGACGCCTTCTTCCTCTCGACCATCGGTGATCTCCTCGCTCCGGTATTCTACCACATCCGGGGCCCTTCGCCCTTCGCAAGATCCATCAGACGAGCTTCCGCTTGGCCTCTTGCAGCCAGCGTTTCGCCTCTTCTGGTGAGAGCCGATCTACGTCAAGGGCGCGCAGTTCGTCCAGAAGCGACCAGTGGACGGCCTCAAAGAGGGTCGGTTGCCGCTTCCATCCCTCGCGCCCGGGCAGGTGCTCGGCCAATCGCGGGCGTCCCATTGGATCCAATTCGTTCGCCTCCAGATTCTCCAAGATCTCCCGCGCGCGCGCGATGACGGAACGCGGCAACCCCGCTAGGCGTGCGACCTCGATCCCGTAGGATTTGTTCGCGCTCCCCTCGACGACCTTATGCAGGAAGAGGATCTCTCCTTTGGATTCCTTGACCAGGACTTGATAGTTCCGCACGCCCGGCAAGACGCGCGCCAGCTCCGTCAGCTCGTGATAGTGCGTCGCAAACAGCGTCTTGGCCGCATGATTCGCGTTGTTATGGAGATACTCGGCCACGGCCCAGGCGATCGAGAGGCCGTCGAAGGTGGCCGTGCCACGCCCGACCTCGTCGAGCAACACGAGACTGCGCGGCGTGGCCGTGTTCAGGATCTTCGCCGTCTCGATCATCTCCATCATGAAGGTGGAGCGCCCCTTGGCGACGCTATCGGACGATCCCACGCGCGTGAAGATGCGGTCCACCACGCCCAGGCGCGCTTCGTCGGCGGGAACGAACGATCCCATCTGGGCCATGAGGCAAATGAGCGCGGTCTGACGCAGGTAAACGCTCTTGCCTCCCATGTTCGGCCCCGTGAGGATGAGCAAGCGATCGGTCGTGTTGTTCATGTAGAGATCGTTCGGGACGAAGCGCCCGAGTTGCACTTCGACGACCGGATGGCGCCCGGCACGAATGTACAACTCATCGCCCTCGGTCAGGAGGGGACGCCGATAGGCGCGGCGGACGGCCATCTCGGCCAAAGCCGCCAGCACATCCAAATGAGCGAGCGCGCGCGCCGTCGCTTGAATACGCCGGGTCGCGCGCGCCACCTCCTGGCGCAGCTCGTGAAACAGCTCTCGCTCCAATTCGAGGATGCGCCCCTCGGCCCCGAGGATCTTCGCCTCATACTCCTTCAGCTCCGGCGTAGTGAAGCGTTCGGCCCCGACGAGCGTCTGCTTCCGCTCATAGTCGGGAGGAATCAGATGGAGATTCGCCTTGCTCACCTCGATGAAGTAGCCGAAGACCTGATTGAATTTCACCTTGAGCGAGGAGATGCCCGTCCGGGCGCGCTCGCGCTGTTCGAGGCGAGCCAGGTAGCTCTTGCTGTCGGTCACCAGCGCGCGCAGCTCGTCCAATTCCGCGTGGAAGCCGCCGCGGATCGTCAGGCCATCGCCGAGCGCCGCGGGCGGATTCTCGACGAGCGCGGCCTCAAGTCGAGCGCGCACGTCCTGAAGCTCATCGAGACTCTCGCGCAGAATTTCAAGGAGCGAGGCCGTAGCCCCGCGCAACAGCTCTTTGAGCTCCGGCACAACGGCCAGGCTGTTGCGCAGTGTGGCGAGATCACGCGGCGTGGCCGTACCCACGTTCACGCGCGCGAGCACGCGTTCGAGATCCTGGATCCGCTTCAACCGCGCGCGCACCTGATCGCGCCACACCGTCTGGCGCACCAATTCCTCGACGGCATCCAGCCGCGCCGTGATCTCGGTCAGCCGACAGCATGGGCGTAAGATCCATTGCCGCAGCAGCCGCGCTCCCATCGCCGTCTCCGTCGCGTTCAACACCGCAAATAGCGTGTGTTCGCGCGAGCCATCCAACGCTTCGACCAGTTCCAGATTACGGACCGTCGTCGGATCCAGGATCATGAATTCCGAAGGCCGGAAGAAGGAGATCTCCGTGATGTGCGCGGCCTCCGCCCGCTGCGTCTCGCGCACGTAATGCAGCGCCGCCCCAGCCACTTGCACGGCCAGAGCATGCCCGTCCAGATCGAAGCCTTCGAGCGTCGAGACGCCGAAGTGCTCGCACAAGAGGGCATGGGCGTAGGCGAAGTCAAAGATCCAATCCTCAAGCGGCGTGCGCGCCGCGCGATCGAGGGCGGTGCTCCCCACGGGCAGATCGCGATCCATCGCACCTTCAGAGGGGGTCGTCTCGTGCCGGACATAAGCATTCAGGATCGATTCCAGCGCTTTCGGATACAACACCTCGCGCGGCGCGAAGGCGTCCATCTGTTCCAGGAGTTGCTCCCACGCTCGTTCCCCGACGAATTCCGCGACGACGAACTCTCCGGTTGAGACATCGAGGAAGCTGGCCGCGGCGGCTTCGGCCGTCCCACACACGGCGGCCAAGTAATGGTTCTCGCTCGCTTCCAACAACGGCCCTTCCAGGACCGTGCCCGGGGTGATGATCCGCACGACCTCCCGCCGCACGAGCTTCGTGGAGCTTCTCGGTTCTTCGACCTGATCGCAGAGGGCGACCCGATATCCCTTACGAATGAGCTTCGCGATGTAGCCCATCACGGCGTGATGGGGCACGCCGCACATCGGGACAGGCGTCCCGCGCTCCTTGTGTCGTGCCGTGAGCGCGATCTCCAATTCGCGCGCGCCGATGATCGCATCCTCGTAGAACAGCTCGTAGAAATCGCCGAGTCGGAAAAAGAGCAGCGTGCCCGGATAGCGCCGCTTGATCTCGTGATACTGCTTGAGCATGGGCGTGAGCTGACTGGGATTCATCCTCTTGTCGCATCCCTCCCTTGCGCGATCGAGCGCGTCTTGGAGATGCTTGAGGCCAGTCGCTCGGCGCGCCTTCGGATTGTCCCCATAGGGAAGCAGAATATATAATTGGTCTGTCGGATGTGTCAAATGAACGATTCTCAGAGGGAGCCGGGCGTGAGTTCTCCCGATCGCGAGGCACCGCTGATCCTCGCCGTGGACACGACTTCCGAGCGTGGGAGCGTGGCGCTCCACCGCGGAGCAGAGCTGGTGGCCGTGCTGGGCAGTTGGCGTCCGGGGACGCACTCGCAGGTGCTCCATGAGGATGTGGATTTTCTGCTGCGCCGGGCGGGGATCGCGCTTCCACAGGTCTCGCTCTTGGCTGTGGCGATCGGTCCGGGATCGTTCACCGGCGTGCGCGTGGGGATCGCGGCGATCAAAGGGTTCGCGCACGCGCTCGCCAAGCCGGTCATCGGGATCGGCGCTCTCGAAGCATTGGCTTACAGTGCGGGCGTGAGCGGGACGATCTGTGCCTGTCGCGATGCGTTGCGCGGCGAGGTGTACGCGCAACTTTTTCGCTTCACGGTCGGAGGCGAGCTGCAGGCGCTCAGCGAGCCGCATGTGGTACGGCCTGAACACTTGGTGGCTTCGCTTGAGGAAGAGTCGCTCATCTTCGTCTGCGATGCCGGAGCCCCGCTTCGTGAGGCGCTCGAAGAGGCGGCGCGGCAAAAGGGTCGGCCGCTCATCCGGCTCACCCACGCTCCGCGTGAAGGGCGCGGGTGGTGGTTGCTCCCCCTTCGGCCGTTTCTCGCGCCAGCGGTCGCGGCACTGGCCGCTCGCCGATTTCCTGAAGGACTTGACCCCGAAGGGGCGACCCTCGATGCGCTTTACGTGAGGCCCGCCGATGCGGAAGTCCGGTGGCGAAGGCGCGCGGATCCCCTTCTGGATTGATCGCATGAGCGAAGACGATCTTCCGGAAGTGGTCGAGATCGAAGAATTGTCCCATCTGAGTCGGTGGGGCTACGGGGGGTACGCGCGCGAACTCGCCCTGCCGGAGCGTTCGATCCTTCTGGTAGCGCGCCCGGCGGCGCACATCCCGCGCCGCGTCCTCGGCTTCCTGTGCTCGGCCATCGTACTCGACGAATGGCACATCCACAACCTGGCGACGCATCCGAATTTCCGTCGCCAGGGCATCGCGCGCGCCTTACTCGGTCATGGGCGCGCGTTGGCCCAAGCACGGGGGGCGCGATGCGCGCTGCTGGAGGTGCGGGCGTCCAACCTTTCAGCGCAGCGACTTTACGAGCAGCTTGGATTCTACGTCCTCTATCGTCGCGCGAATTACTATACCGATCCCCCGGAGGATGCCCTTCTGATGCGCTGCGACTTCCCCTCGCCTTCAGCCCCTCAGGAGCGTGTCCCATGAGCGCGCCTCCGCGATCGCTGCTTGCGCCCACGTGAATTTCATACTATGATTCGCCCGGCACATGGGGATGAACACGTCAGCGAGCATATCACGAGGAGGGGGGAGAATGGATGCCAACTCCGTGTCGCTCAAGGAACACCTGATGGCTATTGATCCGGAGTTCCGCGCCCTCGCCCTTGAGCATCAGCAGTACGAAGCGCGCTTGAGCGAATTGATGGCGCTGCCCTATCCCACTCCGGAAGAGCTGATGGAGGAAACGATCCTGAAGAAGAAGAAGCTGCTCGTGAAGGACAAGATGGAAGCCATGCTCAACCGCTACAAGCGGCAGATGGGGTTGAAGTAGCGCCGCTCCGACGAACGTCCGAACGCTGACGCAAAGAGACACGGAGAGGGCCTCCGGCCTCTTCGGTGTGAGAATCCGCATGATCGTTCGAGATGGATGGCCGTACATTGTGGGTGCTTTGTCCGTGGCGCTCATCGGCGTTTGGCTTCATCTCTGGCCGATCGGTGTTGGGGGGCTGGGCTTGGCCTTCTTCTTCGCGTACTTCTTCCGCGATCCCGATCGCGCGATCCCCGAGGATGAGCGCGCCATTGTCTCGCCGGCCGATGGGCGCGTGGTCGCGCTCACGAAGCTTGATCCGAGCGATCCGCGCTCGCCAACGCGCCTCTCGATCTTCCTCTCTCCGCTGGACGTTCATGTGAATCGCGCGCCGATGACCGGGCGCATCGTGGAGCTGCGGCATCGTTCAGGCCGCTTTCTTCCCGCCCTGCGCGCCGAAGCCTCCGCCCAAAACGAACAAACGGAGATTCGGATTCTCGGAGCGCACACGGAGGTGGTTCTCAAGCAAATCGCTGGCATTGTGGCCCGACGGATCGTTTGCTGGAAGCGCCCGGGCGATCTTGTACAGCGGGGAGAACGCATTGGTTTGATCAAATTCGGCTCCCGAACAGATCTCATTCTTCCGCCGGACGTTGTCCTGCTCGTGCGCGTGGGCGATCGCGTCCGAGGCGGAAGCACGATCGTCGCGAGGATACGAGAATGAGCGAGAATCCCATCCCCGGCTATGTTCCCGTGAGGGAGGGACGACGTGGCGTTTACGCCCTTCCCAGCCTCTTCACGACGGCGAACATCTTCTGCGGGTTCTATGCGGTGATCGCGGCCCTCAAAGGGTATCAGGTGCTCGGAACGGATCTTGGAGAGGCTGCGCGTCTATTCGACAATGCGGCCAAGGCCATCGGCTTCGCCGTGCTCTTCGACGCGCTGGATGGGCGCATCGCCCGCATGACGAGGACGACAAGCGACTTCGGCGTAGAGTTGGACAGCCTGGCCGACGTGCTCTCGTTCGGTTTGGCTCCAGCTCTGCTCGCCTACGCGTGGGGATACGGGATGACGCCGGATATCTATGGGGTGGAGATGGGGAAAGCGGCGTGGGTCATCTCTTTCCTCTATCTCGTCTGCGGGGCTTTTCGCCTGGCGCGGTTCAACGTGCACGCTCGGCGTACGGCCACGGCGAAAGACCGACGGCAGTTCGTCGGCCTGCCGATCCCCGCAGCAGCCGGCCTGATCGCCGCCATCGTGCATTTCTCCCCCACGCCACTTCTGGCACAATCGGCTCGCTCGTTCGCGCTCTTGGGTAATCACGTCCTGGTGGACGGCGCCGTCCTTGGTTTCCTCCTGCTTCTTCTGGTCGCCGTGCTGAGTGGCCTGATGATCAGCACGATCCGATACCGGAGCTTCAAAGACCTCGGCGTCAGCACCCTCAGCCCGCGTTGGACGCTGCTTCTGCTCTCGCTGCTTGTGGCTGGCATCTACTTCTACTCCCGGTGGGTGTTGATCGTCCTAGCCAGCGTCTATGTCATGCACGGGCTCGCTCTGAAAGGGCTGGCACTTCTGCGCCTGGGGCGGAAAGAGCCGGCCTCGGCGGAAATCTCGGCCTCGATCAAATACGAATCATGATGGGCGGAATCGGTACCTTTGATCTCCTCGGCCTGCTCTTCCGAATCGCACTGCCGCTCTCGGTGGCGTTCACGTCGGCGAATCCACCGCTTCCCGTGAAATTCCTTCAGGCACTGCAGGCCGCCGAGCAGACGATGAGCCTCGGCGAGCGAAAGGCTTTCATCATTCAACTTCGCGACGAGCCATTGGCCACATACGCGGGAGAGGTACCGGGCCTTGAGGCGACCAGCCTTCATGCCGCCCCGCACAATCAGCGCGAGGGGAAGCTGGACGTGCACTCGCTGGCGAGCCAACGCTACGTGGCGTACTTGGAGCAGCGACATGCAGTGTTCCTCCACGAGTTGCAGCAACGCTTGCCGCGTGTGCAGGTCTTTCGCCATTATCACATCGTGCTCAATGGCCTGGTCGCACTTGTCCCCCCTGAGGACATTCCGGCCTTGATCGGCCACCCGGACGTGAGCGCTTTGCTCCCCATCGTCGAATACGAGCTAACGGCTGAACCCGCCGCGCTGCCAGTGCTCGATGTGAGCAATGATCTGATGGGCATCTCCACTGTCTGGGAGATGCTTGGCGGTCGAGAGAATGCGGGCCAGGGGGTGAAGATCGGCATTCTTGATACAGGTGTGGACTTCAGTAACCCGATGTTCCACGACCCTCTACTTCCCCCTCCACCGGGATTCCCGCGTGGCGATCTCGCGCTCGCCACGAGTAAGGTCATCGTGGCCAAAGTCATCCGCTCGATCTTCGATGAGACCGATGCGCGGCTCGATCCCGGACACCGAACGGCGCAAGATCTCGCCGGACATGGGTCCCATGTCGCCAGTTGCGCAGCCGGAGCGACGGTGAGCTTGGAGGGAATCCCTGGTGCCCGTCCCGTCATCCTGAGCGGCGTGGCGCCGAAAGCCTACATCGGGAGCTATCGTATCTTCGCCCCTCGCGCCTTCACCGATAACATTGTGGAGGCGATCGAAGAAGCTGTACAAGACGGCATGGACATCCTCAACATGAGCTTCGGCCCGCGTACCCCACCGACAAGTGACCCCTCCCTCAACGCGCAGGTGATCGCCGTGAGCAATGCGGCGCGAGCTGGTGTTCTCTCCGTGATCGCAGCTGGGAACAAAGGGCTCTCCCCTCCGTTCAACTCCGCCGGGGGGACCATCGGCGGAGCAGCGGAGTCGAGCGAAGCCCTGACGGTCGGTGCCTCGACCAATCTCCATGTGAGCGATGGGATCGGGCGCGCGGCACTCCGTTTGGAGGAGAGAGACCTTGAGATCTCCGGTATTCGCGGGGCGAACGGCGCGGCTCCGTTCCCCGCACAGCTTGTAGGGCCGCTCGTGGATGTGGATCTCAGAGATGGCGAGGCTCTCGGGCTCCTGTGCGATCCCCTCCCGGCTGGATCACTCCAGGGTGCACTCGCTCTCGTCCAACGTGGGGTCTGCACGTTCCAGGTGAAGGTCATTAATGCCGCTCAGGCCGGAGCCATCGCCGTCGTGATCTACAATTCCCCAGAAGGCGGCGATCAACCCTTCCAAATGGACCTGCAAGGAGCCCCGCTCCCTGCACTCTCCATCGCGCGCTCCGATGGGCTGAGACTGAAGGCCGTGCTCGCCCAAGACCTCGCCCGCGAGCGCCTGACGCTTGCCCGCCTGTTCCCTCAAGAGCCTCGGACCTCTCCGGACGTGCCCAATCGCCTGGCGCACTTCAGCTCGCGCGGACCGAGCAACGACTATCAGATCAAGCCGGATGTGGTGACTGTCGGAACGGGAAGCTATGCCGCCGCCCAAGATGACGATCCGCGAGGCGAAAATCGCTTTCCTTCCTCCCCACCGGACATCGGGGTGAGCGCCATGTATGACCCATCGGGATTCACCTTCTCGCAAGGGACGAGTTTCGCTGCTCCCCGAGCAGCGGGAGCGGCCGCGCTGCTGCGCCAGCTTTATCCGGACTGGACGCCGGCCGAGATCAAGTCCGCGCTGGTGACGACGGCGACGCGTCCTCCGGAGATCGCGATGCTGAGCGTGATGGATCGTGGGGCTGGTCTCTTGAATCTCCCGGCGGCCGCGCGCTTGCAGACTATCGCCCTCCCCTCTAGTCTCAGCTTCGGCCGACAATTCGTCGCGGCTCCGGCGACTTTCGAGCGCACGTTTCGCCTGACAAATAAATCCGCTGTGCCAGCTGAATATCATGTGCGCATCGCCCTCACCTCGGGCGCCCAACTTGTGCGTGCCGCGCTCAGTGTGACCGAACTTCGTCTTTTACCGGGCGAGAGCACGACGGTGGCCGTGACGCTCACCGTGGACGCTCCACCCCCCTTCGGGATGTCCGACGCAGAAGGTTACGTCCTCATCTCCGATGGGGGCCGGACGATCCCCGGAGAGATCGTCATTCCCTTCTGGATCCGCCTTGTGCGGTTTCAGTAGACGATCGAGGGAAGCCTATGCGAACGAAGAGGGCGTTCTTCTTTCTCGCCGTGCTGAACACGCTTGGCCTGCTTGATCTCACTGCCCAGGAACCCACCGACTATCTCACGAGCAAAGAGATCGAGCAGATGAAGGAAGCGCAACGCATTGACCTGCGCGTGAAGGTGCTCATGAAGATCGCCGAGCGCCGCCTCCAGGCCTTGGAACAAACCACCGTGTCGAAGAAGGAAGAAGAAGCCTGGGGCCCTCTGCTGAAAGGAGCGCCCGAGGAGCTGCTGCGACACTATATTAAGGCCATTGACGAGACGATCCTCAACATCGAGGACGCGCACAGCCAAGATCCGGAGAACGAATTTCTGCATTCGGCACTGAAGACGTTCCGAGAAGCGACCGACCGGTACCTGCCGCGCCTGAAGGCGCTCAAGGAGAGACTCCAGAGCACTGAAGCCCAAGAGGTGCTCGATCATGCGATCGAGGCGACGGAGCTGGCCAACGCTGATGCTCGCGAAGGGGAAGCGCGCTTCGCGAAACCGAAGAAGAAATAGGCTCGCGACTGGATTTCTGCCGAACGTGTGTGGCTTTCGGGTTGCTTGACAGAGGGGGATGCGGTGCCTATAATGGCCACTTAATCAAGTCACCTATGTGCAACGGGTTGAGTCGAGGAGGCCGTCGAACGTGATCAAACAAGACATCGTCAACCGCGTGGCCGAGAAGACGGGCTTGCCCAAAAGTCGCGTCGAGATGGCTGTGGATGCATTCTTCGAGGCGATGAAGCAGGCGCTCAAAAGCGGATATCGGATCGAGCTGCGAGGCTTTGGGGTCTTCCTGGTCCGACCGCGCAAGCGCGGCATTGGGCGCAATCCGAAGACGGGCGCTGTCGTTCCGATCCCTGAAGGGAAGACGATCCGGTTCAAACCCGGTAAGGAATTGCGGTGAGCGGACGTCGTGAACGGACGCGCGTGGCATCTCACGGAATCCCAGCTCCCAGTCCAGATGTTCTCAGCGCGGGAGTTTCGCATCCCACTTCGACGCCTGATCCTTCACGCTGTTTTGTTGCTGAGCACATTGGTGACGACCTTCCTGGCCGGAGCGTTCTTCGCCCTGGGCAGCGTGGGGTGGGAGGACGTGAGTACAGCGCTTACTCACCCGGCAGTCGTCTCCAGCGGGCTCGCCTATTCCTTCACTCTTTTGACGATACTGCTGGCCCATGAGCTGGGACACTATCTCGCGTGCCGATATTATGGGATTCGGGCAAGCTTGCCATACTTCATCCCGGCCCCGCCGGTCATCGGCATTGGGACTTTTGGCGCGTTCATCCGCATCCAGGAACCGATTCGCTCGCGTCGGGCACTCTTTGACGTGGGGATCGCGGGCCCGCTAGCCGGATTTGCCGTCACCCTTCCGGCAGCGGTCGTCGGCCTCTGGTTCGCCGATCCGGCTCCCCCCGTTCCCTTTTCGGAAGGCGTGATCACGTTCAATGACCCGGCCCTCTTCATCCTCCTGCAACGGGTCTTCGATCTGCCGATCATGATCCAGTGGAACCCCGTGCACTTCGCCGCCTGGGTAGGGATGCTGGCGACGAGCTTGAACCTGCTGCCGCTTGGGCAACTCGATGGTGGCCATATTGTGTATGCGCTTCTTGGCCGCCGGGGCCATCGATGGATGGCGCGAGGGATTTTCTTCCTGATGATCGGCCTGGCGTTCTACGCCTATGATCGCCATCGGTGGATCGGATGGTTCGTCTATGTCGGGCTCATCGGGCTGCTGATCGGACTGAAGCACCCTCCGCTCGAAGATGAACAGGAATCGCTCGACCGGCGGCGAAAGGTCCTCGGGATCATCGCCCTGATCGTCTTCGCCCTCAGCTTCATGCCCTTCCCCATCACGCTCACTTGAGGGATGCTTCGGGAGCCATCTGATGGATTGCGGGTGATGAGGCATCTCTTCCGAATCCTTCGCCTCCTGGGGCTTTATGGACTCAGCCTCCTTCTGATCCGCGAAGGTTCGGCACAAATCACCTTACGTTCGGACCTGGTTCTTGTGCCCGTGACCGTGAAGGATCGGCAAGGCCGTCTCGTCCGCGATCTCAGCAGGGAGGATTTCGAGGTCTTCGATAATGGTCGGAAACAACCGATCGCATTCTTCTCGACGGAACCAACATCGGGCATGCTCTCTCGTCCGTTGGCGATGAGCCTTCTGCTGGACGCCAGCGGGAGCATCGCCGCCACCTGGCATGTCCAAGCCTCGGCCCTTCGGAGCCTCCTCCGTTGGCTCGGGCCCGAAATTAAGGTGAGCCTCATTCGCTTTCATGAGCATCCAGATCCCCTCACCGAGGGGTTCACTGCGGATAAGGCCCTTTTGGAACACGCACTGGAGCGCCATCGCCCGGTTTGGCGTCAAACGGCCATCTTCAACGCCCTGCTTTTTGCCTTCCAGCAACTGGCTGCACTTCCGGAAGCCCACATCCGGAAGCTCACCCTATTGATCACGGATGGGCTAGACACGGCGAGCACGGTGAGTCCTGACCAGTGCCTGCGCGTGGCGGAGGCCTCGGGGATCACCCTCTACATCATCGTCATCCCCTTCTACTCCCCCGTCGAGGGGCGACTTCGCCCCCGTCCCATCGCCACCAGCCTCGCCGAGATCGCCCGCCGGACCGGGGGACGGCTCATCTTCGCCGGTGACGTGCGTCAGATGCTCGATCCCCGGGCGACGCTCGATCTCACGCCCTTCCTCCAAGATATTGTGGAGGAGCTGTGGAGCCAGTACTACATTGGATATTATGCCCCGACGTCCCCAAGTAGCACGCGCCACCGCATCCACGTGCGGGTGAGACGAAAGGGACTGCGGGTAGAGGTGGCTCGCCAGAGCTACGTCGCCAGAGACTGAACGGTACGAAGTGTTCTCCGAATCCGGCGAATGCGTCCTCGAACGTTGAAAAATTCCCATCTATTGGGCTTTCGAGCGGCACATTTTGTATCCTTGAGGCGAAGGGGGGATTCCCAAATCGCGCAGATCGCACTATAATTGTGTCGCAACGCGCGAGGAGATGATGGAGGGGGGAACAAAAGCGCTGTCGGAAGGAGATCATGAGGTAAGGGTTGCGAATGACGTTGACGATCAAACGCGCATTGTTGAGCGTCTCGGATAAGAGCGGGCTTCTCGAACTCGCACAACGCCTTCATTCTCAAGGAGTTGAGCTGATCTCGACCGGAGGCACGGCCGCCCTTCTGCACGCGGCCGATCTCCCTGTTCGGGATGTCTCGGCAGTGACCGGATTCCCGGAGATCTTGGGGGGACGGGTCAAGACCCTTCATCCGATGATCCACGGTGGTCTCCTCGCTGTGCGCCAGGATCCGGATCATCAGCGCCAAGTAGAGACCTACGGCCTTCCGCTGATTGACCTGGTCGTTGTGAACCTCTACCCCTTTGCGCAAACGGTAGACCGTGCCGAAGTGACGCTGGCCGAAGTGATCGAGAACATTGACATTGGCGGTCCCACGCTGATCCGCGCCGCTGCGAAGAACTTCCGCGATGTCGCTGTCCTGGTGGACCCCGCTGACTATGAGCCCTTCCTCGAAGAGTTATACGCTCAGGGGGGCGTGAGTTTGGCCACGCGGCTGCGTCTGGCCCAGAAGGCCTTCGCCTACGTCGCCAAGTACGATGCAGCGATCGCTGATTTCTTCGCTAATCGCCTCTCCGCCGGAGAAGATGGCGCGCGCATTGAGCCGGAGACGGAGATGCCGCCTCGCTTGACCCTCATCCTGCATCGGCAGCAGGGGCTGCGGTACGGAGAGAACCCCCACCAGAAGGCCGCGCTCTATCGCTTGCCTCAGGATGAGCCCGGAGTGGCCACCGCTCGACAGCTTCAAGGGAAGGAGCTCTCATTCAACAACTATTTGGACCTGGATGCCGCCTGGGCACTGGTGACGGAGTTCTCGGAACCGGCATGCGCGATCATCAAGCACACGAACCCGTGCGGAGTCGCGACGGGTGAGACCCCGGCCGCAGCGTACAGAAAAGCTCTGGCGACGGATCCGATCTCGGCGTTCGGAGGAGTCGTCAGCTTCAACCGCTTGGTCACCGCTGAGGCCGCCCAAGCTCTCGTGGAGTTGTTCCTGGAAGCGATCATCGCCCCCGGGTATGAGCCAGAAGCCCTGACGATCCTCGCCCAGAAGAAGAACCTGCGGGTAATGCTCATGGAGTCAGCTTCTAGCGGAGCATCACCTGAAGGGGGATGGAGCGCCTATGACGTGAAGCGGATCAGCGGAGGGCTTCTTCTGCAAACGCGTGATCGGCTCTCCTGGGACGTCTCGACACTCCGGGTCGTTACCAGACGCGAGCCGACGGCTGAGGAGATGGAGGCCCTGCGCTTCGCCTGGATCGTGTGTAAGCATGTGAAGTCGAACGCGATCGTCCTCGCGCGCTCGGGCCAACTCCTTGGTGTCGGGGCCGGACAGATGAGCCGCGTGGATTCGGTCAAGCTCGCCGCGATGAAGGCCATCCTACCTACGGAAGGGGCTGCCCTGGCCTCGGACGCCTTCTTCCCCTTCCGGGACGGGATAGAGGAAGCGGCTCGACACGGCGTGCGCGCGATCATCCAGCCAGGCGGCTCGATCCGCGATGCAGAGGTGATCGCCGCCGCGGATGAGCATGGCTTGGCGATGGTGTTCACAGGGATCAGGCATTTTAAGCACTGATATCCGCTTGTTGAGATCGGACGATCGGGGATGTGATCCCGACGACGATCTGACAAGCGAAAATCCCACGGAGGAGGAGAAGAGCCTATGCAACTGGAACCCGAGACCTTGACCACAACACCTTCGCCCGAAACGCCACCTGAGGTGGGACCCGCTCCAGCAGCACCGCCTACGAAGAAGAAGGCGGCGGCCAAGAAGGCGGCGGCTAAGAAGCCGGCAGCGAAGAAACCGGCTAAGAAGGCGGCGGCTAAGAAGCCGGCAGCGAAGAAACCGGCCAAGAAGGCGGCGGCCAAGAAGCCGGCGGCCAAGAAGACCGCGGCCAAGAAAGGGATGAAGAAGGCGGGCGCGAAGAAGAAGTGAGTGCTTACGGACGGGGACAGCGCTGATACGTTTTCGCCTCTCATCAGGAGCGATGGCGGGCTGATGAGAGGCGTCCTTTAACCAACGAAGCGAGGTCGAAAGTCAAGGATCCGATGACCTCAAATGGGGATGTGTCGCTTCATGAACCATCGGGAATATTCCAGCACGAGTGCATATGAGAGCAGCCGCCAAGGGGCTATATGCTCACCAAGGAGATCGTCGCTTCCGTTCGCTAGTGGCCGAAAGACTGGCCAAACGGCTCGAAATCGTGTAAAATCCTGCCGTAGGCAGTGGCGAGCATAGCTCAACCCGGTCAGAGCACTTGACTGTGGATCAAGGGGTTGCGGGTTCAAATCCCGCTGCTCGCCCCATTTCCCCTCATTTTGACATGCGTCAACCACATAGCTCACGTCACAAAGATAGCGGTTGTTCACGGCCTGCGGGAAATCCCCTCCAGGTTCTCTAGGGGACGCATCCTCCTCCACCTGCGACAGAATGGGCGATCGGCGGAAGAAGGCGGATGATCCCCTAAGGAGGGACACCACCTCCTGCTCTTCGAGCACCGGTCTCCTCAGTACCACTTCCGCAGTCGGACTTCAATCCCGGCCTCTCCCTTAAGCGCGTTCGCGAAGACGTTCACATCCGAATTGCGGTAGTGATAGGGGTAGACGATCTTCGGTCGGAAGGCCTTCACGCATTCGGCGGCTTCTTCAGGCGGCATGGTGAAGGGCAGGTTCATGCAGATGAAGGCGACATCTATCCCCATCAAAGCCTTAATCTCCGGAACGCACTCGGTATCGCCAGAGATATAGATGCGCTTCCCCCCGAGCGTGAGCACATACCCGTTGCCACGTCCCTTCGTATGATAAAGCTGCCCGGGGCTCGGCCCACGGACGAGATTGTACATGGGGATGGCCTCGATGGTGATCCCGTCCACGGTCTTCCTCTCGCCATTTCGGATGATCTGCGCCTCGCGGATGGTCTCGGCGACGGCGGCCGGAGCCAGGATCACTGTCGTCTCCTTCTTCAACTGATCCACCATCGCCCGGTCCATGTGGTCCGGGTGAATGTCGGTGATAAGGATGAGGTCGGCCTTCGGCAAACCCGCATAGTCCCCCCGGCTCCAGGGATCCACGTGAATGACCTTCCCTCGGAACTCCAGCATGAGGCTCCCGTGCGTGATGGGTCGGATCCGCAGCTCCCCTTCATCAGTGCGCAAGACATCCACATTCTCTCCCTGAGGCCGGAGGCCCCATATCCCTCCCAATGCGATCATCAATATGAGGATCGAGATCGCGCTCTTCATACGTCCCTCCCGTTCCTTGAAAGATCATGCGGACTCAATGCTAGAGGGAGCGCCTTCCTCGAGCAAGTCGAATCCATCAGGCGAGTAAACAAAGCGCGCAGCTTCCCCATGATTGACAAGCGCGCGCACCCTCTTTAGAATCCCGCCGAGAGACGTTACGGAGCTGGGGAGGGGGAATGCGCGTTCAAGATTTGGAGACGCCAGCGGTTCTCATTGACCTCGATGTCATGGAGCGCAATCTCGCCCGCATGGCCGAATATTGCCGACAGCACGGGCTTGCGCTGCGCCCGCACACGAAGACGCACAAGATCCCGGAGCTGGCCTATCGGCAGATCAAAAGTGGGGCTTCAGGGATCACCGTCGCCAAGTTGGGGGAGGCGGAGGTGATGGTCCAAGCAGGGCTCGCCGACATCTTGATCGCTTATCCGATCGTGGGTCGGGAGAAGGCGGCGCGCCTGGCGGCTTTGGCTGAACGGGCATCGCTTATGGTCTCGCTCGATTCCGAAGAGGCCGTGCGTGGCATCTCCCGAAGTGCACAGGAGCGTGGCGTGCGTGTCGGTGTGCTCGTTGAGCTGGATGTCGGCTTCCGACGGTGTGGCCTTCAGCGACCGGAGGAGGCTGTCGCTCTGGCCCGCCTGATCCAGGATCTGCCGAATGTGGATTTTCGCGGTCTGATGTTCTACCCTGGCCATTTCATGGTCTCTGAACCCGAACGGCGACGACTCCTTGAGGACGTCAACGTCCGTCTTCGCCGCTTTTACGAAGCCTTTGATCGAGCGGGCCTCTTGATCGCCATCGTCAGTGGGGGGTCGACTCCAACAGCCTATAGCTCCCACGAATTCGCCGGGGTGACGGAGATTCGCCCTGGGATGTACATCTTCAACGACCGCACGATGGTCGGCCTCGGCGTGGCTCGCCTTGAGGATTGTGCCCTCTCGGTTCTGGTGACCGTCGTCAGCACATCCGTCTCCGGGCGCGCAATCGTAGATGGAGGATCGAAGACCTTCTCCAACGACCGGTACCGCGCTGGCGATGGCCGCGGCTTTGGCCTCGTGCGAGAGGATCCGGAGGCGGAGGTGGAGGCGCTCTCTGAAGAGCACGGACATTTGGACATCTCGCGCTCCCTGCGTCGCTATCGGGTGGGGGAACGCTTGACGATTATCCCAAACCACGTCTGCACCGTCATGAACCTGCACGATGAGGTCTATGGCGTTCGGGGAGATCAGGTAGAAGCCGTGTGGCGCGTCGCCGCCCGAGGCCGCGTGCGATAGGGTGCAACCGGAGGACGCGCCTTCACCGTAATCACCAATGCGCATGATCGCGCAAGCCCAACTGTGGAGGAGAGGCCTATGATCAACATCGTTCGACGAATTCTCGCCCTCACTCTCGCCCTGGGGCTCATCGGTGCGACTGCCCCAGTCTTCAGCCAACAGACGGTCAAGTTACTTGACAAGGAGACCTTCATGGAGATGGAATCCGTCGGGAATCCGAGCATCTCTCCTGACGGCCAGCAGATCATCTTCACCCGAACTTGGGTGAACAAGATGCGGGACGAATATAACAGTAACCTCTGGATCGTGGATGTCGCCGGTACGCGCGTGCGCGAGCTGACCTCCGGGAACTGGCGCGACAGCTCGCCCGTCTGGTCCCCGGACGGCAAGCGGGTCGCCTTCCTCTCGAACCGGGACGGCACGACGCAGATCCATGTGCTGTGGGTGGACACGCGAGAGATCGCCCAACTGACGCATTTGGAGCGAGCGCCGAGTAACCTCCGATGGTCGCCCGACGGGAAATTTCTCGCCTTCACGATGCTCGTTCCCGATACGGATTCTGTCCTACCGATCAAGCTGCCAGAGCGGCCGGCCGGGGCCCAATGGGCGCGACCGGCCATCGTCGTGGATCGGCTCACATGGGCGCGCGACGGCCAAGGATTGCTGCCGCGCGGCCATATGCACGTCTTCGTGATCGATGCGACACTCGGGGGCACGCCCCGTCAAATCACCAGCGGCAAGTACAACCATGCTGATCCCGAATGGTCGGCCGATGGGAGGACCCTCTACGTCTCGGCCATTCGCAAGCCCGATTGGGAGTACCTGCGCGGTGATACGGAGATCTACGCCGTCGACCTCCAAACGCTTGACATCAAACCACTGACCGATCGGCGGGGCCCGGATACGAATCCGACTGTCTCCCCGGATGGCCGCTGGATCGCTTACACGGGCTATGACGAAAAGGGCTACACGTTCCACATCTCGAGCCTCTACCTGATGGATAAAGAGGGCGGAAACAAGCGCGTCCTCGTCGACAATCTGCCCAGCTCACCGATGGCTGTGACGTGGGCCCCCGATGGCTCGGGTGTGTACTTCCTCGTCGGGGAAAAGGGGGCGACGAGCGTCTACTTTGCCTCGCTGGATGGCAAAGTCCGAAAGGTCCTGGAAGGGATGCACGTTCTCTCCGGCCTCTCGCTCGCCAAGAACGGGCAAGTCGCCACCGTGCGCTCGACATTCAAGGAGCCGGGGGTGCTTGTCACCTTCAACCTGCGCGATCCGGCGAATATGAAGAAACTCGTGGACGTCAACGAGGATGTGCTCGCGGGCGTGAAGGTGGGTGATGTCGAAGAGTTGTGGTTCACCTCGAGCGACGGATGGAAGATCCAGGGTTGGTTGATCAAACCCGCGGAATTCGATCCCACGAAGAAGTACCCGATGGTGCTCTGGATCCACGGCGGTCCTTGGGCGATGTACAACGTGGCCTTCAACTGGGCCTTCCAGAATTTCGCGGCCAACGGCTACGCCGTCCTCTACACGAATCCGCGCGGGAGCACGGGATACGGACAGGAGTTCGTCAACGGCATCCAGTACGCCTATCCGGGCAAGGATTATGACGATCTGATGGCCGGTGTCGATGCCGCTCTCGCCAAGGGCTGGATTGATGAACGCAATCTCTTCGTCTGTGGCGGCAGCGGTGGAGGTGTCCTCACGGCCTGGATTGTCGGGCACACGGATCGGTTCGCCGCGGCCGTCTCCATGCGCCCGGTCATCAACTGGCATTCGTTCGTGGGGACGACCGATGGCCCCAACTGGTACTACCAGTTTCGAAAATTCCCGTGGGAAGATCCGATGGAATACGCGCTCCGCTCTCCGCTGCACTATGTCGCCAACGTGAAGACGCCGACGATGATCATGACGGGCGAAGCCGATCTTCGCACGCCGATCGGTCAGAGCGAGGAGTTCTATCGCGCTCTGAAGATGCTTAAGAAAGAGACGCTGCTGGTGCGGATGCCCGAGGAGTATCACGGTTGGCGCCGACCCTCGCATCAATTGGCGCAGCAGCTCTATCTGCTCGCCTGGTTCGAGAAGTACAAGCGGAAGGATAAAGACGTGCCCGTCGAGACTGCCCCACAGCAGGGCGGGCGCGCGCGGCAGGAGCCGTGAATCATCACCCATTTGACTCACGCGGGCTCGCGCCAGATGTGGTGTCGCTTGGGCGCGGGCGCTGCGTGAGGCTTTCTGAACCGCTCTCCAAGGAGGGGCATCATGAGAGGATCGAGAGGGCGAGGCTTGAGGATCAGATTCGTACTTCTTCTGACTCTTCTCCTGTCAGGGGGAGGAGCCAAGGCACAACTCCTTCGAAAGCCGCCGGCGACTCCAACGGACAACGTCAAAGAGGTCCTGCATGGCGTTGAGATCGTGGATCCGTATCGGTGGCTCGAAGATCAATGGAGCCCGAAGACGCGGGCTTGGATTGAGGAGCAGAACGCCTACACGCGCGCGTTACTTGATACGGTCGCCGGGCGCGAGCGGATTCGACAACGCCTCACGGCGTTGATGAAGGTGGAAGCCATTGGGCTGCCTGTTGAGCGCGGCGGCCGATACTTCTTCGCCAAGCGACGCGCCGACCAGGAGCAATTCGTCATCTACATGCGGAAGGGACGTCAAGGACCGGACGAAGCGTTGATCGATCCACATCCCTGGAGCCCAGACCATACGACGAGCGTGACGCTGCTGGACGTCTCCGATGACGGAACTGTGCTCGCTTACGGCGTGCGCCAAGGTGGAGAGGACGAGCTCACCATTCGGCTCTTCGATGTCGAGGCGCGTCGCGATCTCCCCGATGTCCTCCCTAAAGGGCGATATTTCGGCCTCTCGCTCACGCCGGACAAAAGCGGCTTCTACTATACGCGTCATACACCTGAAGGCCCGCGCGTTTACTTTCACAGGCGGGGTGAGGATCCGGCACGCGACCGCGAGATCTTCGGTCGCGGCTACGGCGTGGACAAGATCATCAATGCCACGCTCTCGGAGGATGGGCGGTATCTGCTCTTCACGGTCTCACACGGTGCCGGAGCCCGTCGGACGGAGATCTATCTCCAAGACGTGGCGCGCGGCGGTCCCATCACCACGGTCGTCAACGACATCGAAGCGCGGTTCAGCGGAGAGATCGTCGCCGACACCCTCTATCTGTTGACGAACTGGAACGCTCCGCGGGGCCGTCTTCTGGCCGTGAACGTGCGGGATGCCGCAGCGCGCGACCGATGGCGCGAGGTCATCCCTCAATCGTCTGCGGTGATCAGCGGCTTCGCCCTGGTTGGGGGACGGCTCGTGGTGAATCACCTGGAGAACGTGCAGGCGCGCATGCGGATGTTCGATCCGGATGGGAGATTCCTCGCCGAGATCCCGCTGCCGGCGATCGGTTCGGTCAGCGGAGTGAGGGGGCGTTGGGCGAGCTCGGAGATCTTCTACGCCTTCTCCTCCTTCCACATCCCGACGACGATCTATCGCTATGAGGTGACCACCGGGGCGTCGGAGGTGTGGACTGCTCTGAAGGTGCCGATCCGCAGCGAGCAGTTCGAGGTCAAACAGGTCTGGTATGAGTCGCGCGATGGGACGCGCGTTCCGATGTTCATCGCCCATGCCCGTGACCTGAAACTCGATGGCGCGCGCCCGACATTGCTCACCGGCTACGGTGGATTCAACGTCAGTTTACTGCCTGGGTTCTCAGCACGCGCCGTCCTGTGGATGGAGTTGGGCGGCGTCTACGCGCTGCCGAATTTGCGCGGCGGGGGGGAGTTCGGCGAGGAGTGGCATCGCGCGGGGATGTTGGAGAGGAAGCAGAATGTCTTTGATGATTTCCTCGCCGCCGCCGAATGGCTCATCAAGAGCGGCTACACGAATCCTTCGCGTCTGGCCATCTCCGGCGGAAGCAATGGAGGGCTTCTCGTCGGGGCGGCCCTCACGCAACGTCCGGAGCTGTTTGCTGCCGTCGTCTGCTCCTATCCCCTGCTTGACATGATCCGCTATCATCGCTTTTTGGTCGCCCGCTTCTGGATCCCGGAGTACGGATCCTCGGACGATCCGGAACAGTTCAAGTACCTGCTCGCGTACTCGCCCTATCACCAAGTGAAACCCGGCACTCGATATCCAGCCGTCCTTTTCATCACCGGAGATGCCGATACGCGCGTGGATCCGCTTCACGCTCGAAAGATGACGGCGCGACTTCAAGCGGCGACGGCTTCAGACCGACCGATCCTCCTTCGCTATGATACGAAAGCTGGCCATTCGGGAGGCCTGCCACTCAGCAAACAGATCGAAGACCTGACCGATGAACTGAGCTTCCTCCTGTGGCAGCTTGGCGTCCGAAGTCCGGAGAGCTGATCTGCCTTCGCGGAGAAAGCTCTCCGTATCTGGGCGCACCGTGCGAGGCCGGCGCGCGGGCCGAAATGGGGTTGATCGAGACTCCTCGCGCGCCGCCCGCCTCTTCGCGGTCAAAAGGCGACCACTTGAAGATGGCTCCCTCGCGGCTCGCCGATGAGCCATCGGTCTGGTAAAATTTTCTTTCTTCGAGGAATGAACGCGATGGGGACGAGACGATTCGACGGTCGCACATTTTACGAACGGTTCACCCGTTACGCGGCGGATTTATATCCCGGGCGATATGAGAGCCTGAGCTTTTGCGAGGAACTGGCCGAGTTGGCAAATACGATCCTGGAGTGGAAAGAGAAGCGCGATGCCGTCATCCTCGCCCACAACTACCAGCTCCCCGAAGTTCAAGAGATCGCTGACTTCATCGGCGATTCGCTGGGGCTCAGCCAGCAAGCCGCTCAAACCCCGGCGCGGGTGATCGTCTTCTGTGGCGTGCACTTTATGGCCGAGACGGCGGCGATCCTCTGCCCGGATAAGCTCGTGCTGTTGCCTGATCTGGAGGCGGGCTGCTCTCTGGCTGCGTGCGTGACAGCTTCGCAATTGGCCGCATGGCGCGAGCGAAATCCTAAGGCTGTCGTGGTCACGTATGTGAACTCGACGGCTGATGTCAAAGCCCTTTCAGACTACTGCTGCACCTCGCGCAATGCGCAGAAAGTCATCGAGGCGATCCCCGAGGATCGAGAGATCCTCTTCCTCCCGGACAAATATCTGGGGGCGGTCATCAGCGGGCTCACCCGACGTTCCCTCACGCTCTGGCCCGGTCAATGCCACGTTCATGCGAAGATCGCCGAGGCGGCGATCGAGCGCGCTCTGGAGGAACACCCGGATGCCGAGCTCTTGATCCATCCCGAATGTGGGTGTGCGACGACGTGCCTGGCTCGCGCTGTTGCCGGACAGCTCCCGCGCAACGCCTACTTCCTCTCGACCGAAGGCATGGTGCGGCACATCGAAACCTCCACAGCGAAGACCTTCCTCGTCGCGACCGAGAAAGGGATGGTCTATCGGCTGCGCGTGCTCTATCCCGATCGCACGTTTTATCCGGTCTCGCACGATGCGCTCTGTGAGTACATGAAATGCACGACGTTGCCCAAGGTCTTGCGTTCGCTCAAGGAATTGATCCATCCGATCCGCATCCCAGAGGAGATTGCTGCGCGCGCCCGCGGCGCTATCTCCCGCATGCTCGCTCTCATCTGAGCGCATCGCCCGCGACGGGCCGCGAGCGCTTCGGGGGCCACGCACCAAGGTGAAATGCGAGTGTAGGCTTCCTCGCTCTGAAAGGACGTTGAGCTTCGGCTCGCCTGGTACGGAGACGACTTCAGCAAATAAGGAGATTATGGATCAACCGAGCAGCGCCCACGCGCGCGGCGACGAGCACAAGGGCTGGCCCTTCGATGCGCTCGAGCTCTTCCAGGGTCTCCGGATGCGCGATGCTCACGTAGTCGAGCGTCACGCCCGGTGACGCGCACAAGTACTCGCGCACGCGCCGTCGGACCTCGGCAGCATCCCGTAGGCCTTCTTCGAGAATGAGGCGGCGCGCCAACTCCAGCGATCGGGAGAGGGCCAGAGCCGGCTCGCGCTCTCCGGTTCGCTCAGTACGCATCTTCCCGCAAGAGGTGAAGGTTCCCGATGCTGACGTGCTCCAGACCCGCCTCGCGCGCCGCGCGATAGCACCGCGCGGCATGCTGCCGCGAGGTCGTCGGAAGATCGGAGAGATAGAAGGCGGGATGAAAGGCCAAAAGCCGATAGGGGATCGCGCGGTCCAACGAGGCGATGAATCGGGCAAGGGCGCGAACTTCTTCCTCGTCCACGTATCCGGGCACAAGCAACGTGCTCGCGACAAGTGGGGGCGGATCGGGACGCTCCGAGATGCGCTGCGCCAAACGGGCGAAGTTCTCCAACGTGCGGGTGTTCGTCACGCCCGTCAGCGCGATGTGAATGGGCTCACTCCACGCCTTCAGGTCGAACTTGACGCATCCGCCAGAAGCCAACGAGAGGTCCATCATCCGTTCGGCGAGCCGCGGATGCATGGTCCCGTTCGTCTCAAAGCAAATGCGCAAGATCCGCCCCGCCCTTTGCGCTCGCTCCACAGCCTCGCGCGCGGCTTCCAGCGCGTGAGGTAATTGAGGAGTCGGATCGCCGCCGAAAAAACAGATGCATGAGGTCCGAGCATCAACAGCTTGAACTAAGTCTTTCGCACTCGCCTTCGCACCGCTCATTCGGTCCCAGCGATAATGCCAGTTCTGACAGAACAGACAGTTGAACGTGCACGCTCCGTAAAAGACGGCCAGGTTCTTGTACCCGAACTCTGGACCATTTCGGTAGGCAAATCGCGGATATCCGGCGCCCGTCCCCCCGGCGCACACCCAATCGGCCACACAATTGGTAGGGAGTGGATCATGGTACCATCGGACGACAGCCACCTTGCGTCCGGCGAAGGGGAGCCCACAATACCCGAGACTCTCCCCAACCAGCCGACACTCATTCACGCAAATCGAACAAAGCCGTCCGTGCGGATCTCGAGGCGGCGATTCAGGGAGTCCGAACGCACGCCGCGTGAGTCCATGGAGGCGCGCCACTTGCTCCAGCCCCCCGACGTCCCCGCGCCGAAGGCACGCTCCGCATACCCCGAGACGCCCGGCCACCACAGGAGAGCGAACGCCGCATCGCTCACATCGCCCCATCCCAGCGCAATTATACACAGAACGGGCGCGGGAGCGAACGGCCATGCCCGCCCTCGGCACGAGCTACCTCTGACAAGCGAGAGCCCCTTTATCCTCCCGTGAAGGGCACGGCCGCTTCCGAGGTGAAGTTCAGAGGGACCTCTTCGAGATGACGTCGGCATTGGGGAGATCCGACCCCAGGGAGAAGTCGGCGCTTCCCCTCCCCTTGCAGATCGCCAGGGCCTCACACGTCCAGATACAAATAGAACTCCATCGGATGTGGACGCAAGCGCACGGCATCCACCTCGCGCTCGCGCTTGTACCGAATCCACCGTTCGATCAACGCCGACGTGAAGACATCCCCCTTGAGCAGGAACTCACAGTCCTGTTCGAGCGCTGCGAGCGCCTCTTCAAGCGAGCCCGGCAGCTTCGGCACATCCCTCAACTCCTCTGGGCTCATATCGTAGATATCGCGGTCAAGTGGCTCTCCCGGCTCGATCCGTTGCTGGATGCCGTCTAAGCCCGCCATCAGCATCGCCGCGAAGGCGAGATAGGGGTTGCAACTCGGATCCGGAGGCCGAAACTCCAGTCGCTTTGTCGCCGGATTGGCCGAATACATCGGAATCCGAACGGCGGCGCTGCGATTCCGACGCGAATAGGCGAGATTCACCGGCGCCTCGAACCCAGGCACCAATCGGCGATAGCTATTGGTCGTCGGCGCGACGAAAGCGGCCAAGGCCGGCCCATGACGCAGCAGTCCGCCGACATACCACAGCGCTTCCTGCGAGAGCCCGGCATAGCCCTCACCCGCGAAGAGCGGACGCCCCCCCTTCCAGAGCGATTGATGGCAATGCATGCCGCTGCCATTATCTCCGAAGATGGGCTTCGGCATGAACGTCGCGACCTTCCCCCGTCGCCAAGCCACCTGTCGTACGATGTACTTGAACGCCATCACGTGATCGGCCGTCTCCACCACTCCTCCATAGCGAAAATCCACTTCGCCCTGCCCACCGCTCGCCACCTCGTGATGATGACACTCCACCTCGATGCCAATCTGCCGGAGGCGCTCGGCGATCTCCGTCCGGACATCCTGGAGTTGATCCACGGGCGGGATCGGCACATATCCCTCCTTCCCGCGCATGCGATACCCCCGCGCTCCCCACTCTTCGCTGCGCACCTCATACCCGCTCCGCACGCCATCCACCTCGTATCGCACCTCGTCGAAGATGAAGAACTCGACCTCCGGGCCGAAATACGCTTCATCGGCGATCCCCGTGAACCGCATATACGCCTCGGCCCGCTTGGCGACCCCACGCGGATCATGCTCGTAACCCTGCCGCGTGATCGGATCCACGACATCCCCGATCAAACAGAGCGTCGGCTCTTCATAGAACGGATCCATCCAGTACCATCGCGCATCCGGAATGAGCAACATATCGCTCTCATGGATCGCCGCCCATCCCCGGATACTCGACCCATCGAACCCGAAACCCTCTTCGAAACTCTCTTCCTTCAACTGCTCGATGGGGAACGTCATGTGCTGCCACTGCCCCACCAAGTCCGTGAACCGAATATCCACATACTTCGCCCCATGCTCGCGCGCGTATTCAAGGACCTGCTGCGGCGTCATAGATCCCCCTCCTCACATGGCGAAAAGATTACGAGTGCACCCGAAGACCTCACGACGCCCCTCCAAGGCCCTCCTTCCGACAACGGGAGACCTCAGAAGCGATGCGGCCCTTCTCCCGCGAACGCCGATCTCGGCCTGAGGCACTCGGGTAAAATCGAGATCACAATACCATAGTCCCTGGCGTCCTTGACAAACCGTCGCACTTCTTCTGCTAAGAACGCGCGAAACTCCTCCTCCGAGGAGAAACGCTCCTTAAAGTGGAGTAGGAACCGCATGATCTCCCCATACTCGCTCCGCATTGGCCGCTCCTCTCCCAGAGAGAACTTAACCCGAATGTTCTTAGCAAACGGCATGCCAAAGAGGAGCGGGAGATCGCGGCGACAGCCCTAACCTCTTGGAATCGCAACGCTTCCTGTATATTCTGGCCACGTCGTACGCCCCCATCAGATTGGCACAAGAAGGTATCATCAAGCTAGCTGAAATACAGTTTTGGCCCTAAAATCCTTCCCCTCGCCTCTTGTGACTCCAGGGAGACTTCGCGAGACTCCCTCGCAAGATCTCGTTGTCGCCACCATCGAGGTAGCTCCAACATAGGGGCAATATTGTCACAAATCCCGCCGATTTTTACAAGTTCGTTCAGGTGCGAACACGCCTCAAAGGATGTCTCGATCGAGTCTTATGCTGGTGATCCGCCCACTCTTGGGCGGGACGGAGGAAGACGCCCCCGCCCCGCCATCATCATCACCATTCGAAACGGAAGCCGAACTGAATGAATCGAGGCGTATTGAACTGTGTTGTCAGAACGCCGAACGAGGCTGGATCAAGCATGCTGAGCGTAGGATCGGCCAACTCCAGGCGATTGAAGGCGTTCAGCAAATCGCAGGTGAAGACAAGGCGCACACTCTCGGTGATCGTCGTCTTCTTCCCAATGGAGAGATCGAAGTTCCATCGCGGGAATCCGCGAAGCACCCCTCGCCCTTGCCGCCCATCTTCGCTGATGCGAATCTTTCGGAAACTGTTGAATACGGCCTCCGGATTGGCGAAGAGGTTCAGCCCCGTCCCTCCGCGTTTGGGATCACCGGCTGTGCCAATGCCACTTGATCCGGCGACGTTCCGATGCACCTTGTTTGGGAAGTCGGGCTTCTTGAGCGGGATCGCACCAGCGCCTACGGAGAAGTTGAGTGGATCTCCACCCCAGACCTGATTGCTCTGCACGAAGGTGAGCGGCAATCCGCTATTGGCTGTGAAGACCCCAGACAAGTACCACCCGCCGACGACCTTGTCGAACCACGTGCCTGTGCTCCAACGCTGTCCGCGTCCGAAGGGGAATTCATAGAATCCCAGCGCGTTCACCACATGCCGGCGATCGAAGAAGGTCGGGCCGTAGTCGATATCCGGATCGTAGGATGAGGAGAAGGTGCCGATGAAATTCTGAATGAGCCCCGCTTGATCAAGAGCCTTCGACAACGTGTAGTTGATGTCGAAGGTCAGGTTCCGCGAGAAGGCCTTACGCACCGTCAGGAAGAACGAGTGATAGTTCGATCGCCCGCCATCGGTCCTCATCCAGAGGTCGAGCACCTGCATGTTGGTGATCGTCGGCTGTCCGGCCACCAACAAGGACGTTTGGATGAACGTCCAGAGATCGTTCAACAATCCATCCCGAAATGCCGCCGTGCGAGCCGTAGCTACGCGAACGGTTCCTCCAGAGCCCAGGAGATTCTCGAACCACGGCTGCGGCGTCACCCGATCCGGGGCCACGCCAGCTCGCAATTGCTCGGCTACGGCGTCAAAGGCTTGCGCGAAGGTCTGCCGCGTCGCCCGATCGCGCATGAAGAACGGCACGGCGCTCAACTGCACGTTTTGATTCAAATTCCGTCCCAATCGTCCGGCATAGCCGAACTCGACGAGGAAGTTCCCGGGCAACTCTCGCTGGATCGTCAGATCGAAGCTGTGGGAGCGCCCGACCTTGATGTCCGGATCGACTTGGAACGACAAGATCTCCCCGAAGGGGATGCTGGGGACAACCGGAGGGGTCACGGCCGGAATCGTTGGGATTGGAGCGGGTCCATCTACGCCGATGCGGAAGGCGTTAGAGGGATCATTGTTCCCCGCGCAGATACTGCCAATGCGTGGCCCGCGGCAGTTGATCGTCTGCGCGAATCCGACGCCCAGAAGCGGGATGACGATCGTCTGGACCGTATTCAGGCGATCGTACACGATCCCATATCCAACGCGGATGACACCCTTCCGGTTCCCGAACAACGTGCCGCCCACGCCGCGCTCAAACGCCGGATTCCAGGCTATCGCCACGCGCGGACCGAAGTTCGTTCGATCCACATCGAAGATGCGATCCCGACCTGAATTCCGGATCGGCTGGAAGGCGAGTGCGGGATTGTAGACCTCCCCGCGTAAGGCCGCCTGTCGCCGCGCGGCGAAGTACTGGCTCGAGGTCAGGATCTTTCCGGTCGCTTGCTCGATCAAGAACGTCTGCCGTCCGTCTTTCTCCACCGGCGGCGTCTGCCACTGGTAGCTCGCGCCGAGCGTGAGCGTCAGCGAGGGGCGAATGCGCCAAACGTCATTGAAATAAAACTCGTAGGCGTTGATTCGGGCATCCACTTCAAGCGGCGAGCCGATCGGACGGGGATTCAACCGTCCATCCCGCACGATCATGACCCCGACGCTGTCGATGATCCCAAGCGCTCCGGCGTAGAGCCGATTCCATCGTGTCACATCGCCCGGTTGCAGACAATTCGTCCGCACAGTCTCCGAACAGCTCGGCGGCCGGTTCGACGGCGGGATCGTCACCGCGCCCGCCACGTCCAGCTCGGCTACCAGCGATGCCAGCGATCCAACGACCTTGTCGTCGCGCAAGTGATAGAGCTTCAGCCGACGAATGGACGTCCCAAACTGCATCGTATGCCGCCCCTTGATCCACGTCACATTGTCCACGAATTGCGTCACATGATCGTTGACTCCTTGCGTGCGCGCGACCTGCGCGTGCACATCAATGGGTTCGGAGATCAGCCCTCCGAACGAGGGATGCCCCGCCACCTGGAGGGCCACGTTCGTCCCCGGCACCTGTGGGAACGGAGAGACCCGCTGCAGCCACCAGAAATTCCGCTGGAACGAGAACCGAAACTCATTGGTCAGATGGGGTGTGAGCTGCCCGATCACCCCCGCCGTCACCAGGCGCGGCTGCACCGGGATCTTGGCCAGGGAGGCCGGGACGCCCTTGGTGTTCCCCTTCAGAAGCCCGCCGATGTCCAACTGAGTTGGCGAGGCGGCGATTTGTCGGAAATACCGATAGCTCCCTTCGAAACGCCAACGATCGCTCAGGTGGTGGTCCAAGCGGATGACGGCGAAATCGTTGGTGATCGAGGCGTCAGCGATGCTCCGAAATCCGATGGTATTCAACCCATCGCCCACTGACGGATCGTTCCCCGGTGGCAGGAAATCCCACAGCGCCTTGACTACCGGGTTCAATCCGATCCCACGCGGATCGCACGGATCGGAATTCGCCGGGCCACAGAGCCGCGAGGTCTTCAGATCATAGCTGACGATCTGACCGCTCGCATCGCGAAAGCGCAAGATCCCGGCGCGCAATGTATCGGTCGGCACCACGCGGACGATGTCTTGCGACTGTGGAAATCGTCGCCCCTCATAGTGGGCGAATACGAACGTCCGATTCTTCAAAATCGGGCCACCACCGGAGAATCCGAAACGGTTATCCTTCAGCTCCGGGTCGGGCTGCCGCGTCCGGTTCCGCGTCCACGTGTTCGCGTTCAGGTTGTCGTTCTGATGGTACCAGTAAGCGGAACCGTGGAATTCATTCGTCCCGCGTTTAGTGATGAAGGCGATCTGCCCACCCGAGCTGCGCCCGAAGGTCGCGTTCGGGTTCGTCGTCCCCACGCGAAACTCCTCGATGCTCTCGACCGGAACGGGAATGATGGGCTCGGGCCCGCTCGCGAGCGGTTTCACCGGATGCGTCCCCACGGTATTGTCCGTGATGTCCACCCCATCCAGAATGAACGTGTTCTGGTCGCTTCGAGCACCCGCGACCTGTCCTCCGATATTGTCATTGACGCCGACACCGCGATATGGCATTGTCAGAGGTTGCAGCAAGTAGATGGAGACGGCACTTCGGTTGATATTGGGCAAGCGCAAGAGCGTCTCCCCTTTGAGGACGTTCCCGACCGTCGCATCCACGGTCTGCAGTTCCACGCCGGCTCCCGCCGTCACCTCGACCGTCTCGGCGATCTCTCCAACCTCGAGCGTGAAGTTCACCGTATATCCCTTGGCGACGTCGATCTTCAGCGCAGAGACGACCGCTTGACGGAAGCCCGGGGCTGTGGCCGTGATCCGATAGACGCCAGGAGAGAGGTTGGTGATGACGTACTGCCCACTCTCGTTAGTCTTGGTCGTGCGGCTGACGTTCGTCGCCATCTCGGTCACCATGACCTCGGCTCCCGCGATGACGGCCCCGGTCGGATCAATGACCGTCCCGCTCACGGTGGCCGTCGCCGCCGTTTGCCCAAATGCAGCGCCCCAAAAGGCGCACAGAGAAAGGGCGATTCCCACGGTGATACGGTTGAACAGTTTCATCGCTTCTCCCCCCTAGTTTGGATTTTCGGCGAAGCCGAAATATATCACACCGCCCTCAAAAGAACAAGACCTTCAACGTTCGCGCCCCCCTTCTTTCGGGAGGATGCGCTTGAACGCGAGATCTTCGAAGAGGCCGAAGATGGTCATCCGCAACTCGTTGCCCTTCCCTTCGACGTCTGGCACGAAGAGGACGAACGCTCGAGGAAAGAGGGGATCCCGCCAGCGCACCCGAAATGTCTCATAGTGCCAATGCTCCAGGTCGCCCACGCGAGTCGGTCCGAATCGCAGGACGAGCTTTCCTTCCTCCTCCGCGATGCTCACCTCGCCATACACGTCGTTCGCATACGTCCCGACATACTGCGCCAGGGGCAAAGCGGGTTTCGTCCCCATGACGCGCGCATCCTCGATGCGCTTCACGGCAGCCTGCTGCTGTTCCTGCAAGGCCTTCGCCCGCTGGAGGAACTCGGCGCTCCAATCCCGTGGCAGAGCCCCGAAGAAGACATCCAGGATGCGATACTTGAGCGCGTGCACGAGCAACGTCCCATTCATGTTCGTCAGAATGACCGCCCCCAACTTCTCCTCCGGGACCAAGACGACAAGCGCGCTCATCCCATCAATATTGCCCCCGTGCTCGACGATCTTTCGGCCTCGGTAATCATGGAGGAACCATCCCAACCCATAGGTCAGAAATCGCGCTTCCGGAAAGAGTGTGGAATATGGCGGTTCGGGACGAATGATCGTCTGCGGCGTTTGCATCTCGCGCTCCGCGGCGGCGCTCCAGAACCGTCGCCCACGATAGGTCCCTTCGTTCAAATGTAAGCGAATCCACTCGGCCATCTCCAGGACGTTGGAGTTGATAGACCCAGCGGGGGCGATATTGTCGATGTCCCGCCACGGGATCGGTCGGACGACGTCTTCGATCTTCGCGTGCGGCGTGGCGACATCCAAGGCCGCCCGCAGCGCTTTCACGCTCGTCGTGCTCGCCGCCATCCCCAAGGGCTGGAAGATTCGCTCGCGGATGAACTCATCCCACGTCTTGCCGGTGACGGCACGGATGACCTGACCGGCCACCAAGTAGAGGATGTTCTGATACCCGAAGTGACTGCGAAAGCTCCAACGTGGTTTCAAGAACCGAATCCGCCGCACGATCTCCTCCCGATCGTACGTCGTGCCATACCACAGCAGATCGGCGCGCTCGAGGCCACTCCGATGAGTGACCAGATCGCGGATCGTCAGCTCGCGGGTGACATAGGGATCGAACAGTTGAAAGTCGGGGAGATGCTTCAGGACCAGATCGTCCCACTGAATTTTCCCCTCCTCCACGAGCATGGCCAGCGCGGCCGTCGTGAACGCCTTCGAGGCCGAGCCGATGGCGAAGATCGTGCGCTCGGTCACCGGAGCCGGATCCCCGAGCCGTTTGACGCCATATCCCTTGGCGAGCACGAGGGCGTCATTCTTGATGATGGCCAGCGCCAACCCAGGGACCTCCCACGCGCGCATCGCGCGAGCGATGTAGGCATCCAGGTCCTGAAGGCCTTCTTCCTGCGAATGGGCGAGACCAGAGCGGAAGGGACTCGCGAAGATGAGCAGAAGGATGGGAACACTGACCAACCGTGCGATTTTCATCTCCCCCTCCTTAGACGATGTCTCCGGCGAGCGCGCGCCGACTTGTTCGAACAAACGCCCGCTCGCTCATTGACGTTTCCGGTGCTCGTCGAACCAGTTGGCGATATACAAGATCTTGGCCAGGTGATGGCTCGGCCGCCGCATGATCCCGTGCGGCTCTCCGGGAACGCGCACGAGCACCGTCTCCACGCCCAGGAGCTTCAACGCCGTGAAATACTGCTCGGATTCAGACATCGGCGTGCGATAATCCTCCTCCCCGGTGATGATGAGCGTCGGCGTGCGCACGTTCTTGACGACCGAGAGGAGCGATCGCCTCTCGTAGTGCTCGACGTGATCCCATGGGAGCCCGGGGAACCAGTATTTGATGGCGAAGGCGGCGATGTCGGCCGTCAACACGAAACTGTACCAGTTGATCACGGGATAAGCGGCTGCTGCGGCTCGAAACCGATTCGTCCGCCCGATCACCCAACCGGTCAAGACGCCGCCGCCACTCCCGCCCGTGACGAAGAGCTGCTCCGGATCCACATAACCGCGCGCGAGGACCGCATCCACGCCGGACATCAGATCATAGAAATCATCGCCGGGATACGCGTGATGAATCAGGTTGCCGAATTCCTCCCCGTAGCTCGTGCTCCCACGCGGATTCACATAGAGGACGACGTATCCGCGCGCCGCCCACATCTGCTTCTCCACATCAAATCGATCGCCGTAATTGGCGAACGGTCCACCGTGAATCTCCAGGATCAAGGGATATTTCTTCGAGGGATCGAAATCGGGAGGCGTGATGATCCATCCTTGGATCTTCCGCCCATCGCGCGAAGACGCGTACCAGATCTCCTCGACGTGCCCGAGCTTCTTCCGCGCGAAGAGATCGGCGTTCAGCGCCGTGATGACGCGAAGTCCGGGGTTAGCGAGCGTCCCCACAGCGATGTCTCCCGGCACATCCGGGCGTGTATAGGTCACAGCGAAAGCGCCGTTGTTCGCCACGCTGAAAGCGCCGCCCATGCTGTAGGCGAGATCTCCGCTCCCGATATGAGTGGCGAGCGTTCGGAAGGCGCCATCGAGCGTATAGAGACCAAGCTTCGTCGTGCCCTGATCGTCGTAGAGGAAGAGAATGCCGCGGCCATCCGGAGTCCATCGCGGCCGCATGACGTCGCGATCGAGCGCGGCCGAGAGCACGCGCGAGCCGCTCCCGTCCCGATTCATCACATAGAGGCGCGTCACCTGATACCCCTGATAGGCATCATCGAAACCGACATAGGCGATATAGCGTCCATCGGGCGAGATCGCCGGCGCATTGTCCGGCCCCCTCCGATCGGTCAGGGCTCGAACCGAGCCATCGGCGATAGAGAATTCGTAGATCTCCGTATCGAGCGGCTCCAGATCGAAATCCGGACGACGATTGGCCGAGATGAGCAATGCCTTCCCATCAGGCGTCCACACGGCCTCGCTCGCGCGGAAGCCAACACCGCCGTGATGGAACTTCCCACTGGAGATCTGCCGAGGCGTCCCCCCTTCCGCCGGCACGATGAACAGGTGCGTGTATCCCGGTTTCAAATACCCCGCACCGTTGAACCGATAAACAAGTCGATCAATCACCACCGCCGAATCCGCCCACTTGGCTCCGGGAGGCGGCGAGGGAAAGCTCCCAATCTGTCGCGGTGGCTCCGGGACGAACATCGCGAACGAGATATAGCGTCCATCTGGAGACCACGCGATCCCCTCCGGCGGGAACGGCACGTTCGTGATCCGCGCCGTCTGTCCCGTGTCCATCCATCGCACGTAGATCTGCAACGAGCCCTCTCGATCCGAAATGTACGCGATCCGTGTGCCGTCGGGCGACCATCGAGGCGAACTGTCCCGATAGATGCCCATCGTCAATGGCCGATGCTCCTTCCCGTCGAAGGAGATGATCCAGAGATTGGAATAGCGCTGATCCGTCATGACGTCGCTCGCCCGCCGCACGTAGACGATGTACCGCCCATCGGGCGAGATCTGCGGATCGCTGGCATACTCCAGCTCGAAGAGGTCCATCGGGGTGAGCCGATCTTCCTGATCCCGCGCGATCACCGGAAGAACGCTCACGAGGACCATCAAAAGGATGGCCCCAACGAGGCCTTGACGCTGCCGATGCCGTTCGATCATAGGGCCCCCTCCCTCCTCGGTTTGGACTCCCCTCACATGTGAACGATGCCCGCACGTCATGCTTCGGAAGGCTGGGTATATATATATCAAAGCCAGATTCCCCGTCAACGCGCGCACATTCGGCGGTGTTCGTCCCCACGGATGCTGACCGTCTCGAACTCATTCTTTGAACCGCCGGGGATTGATCCCGTATTTTTTGACCTTATAGCCGAGGATGCGCTTGGTGGTATTGAGCAGGCGGGCGGCGCGCGAGATGTTCCCCCGCGCCGTCTTCAAGGCGTCCAGGATCAAATCCTTCTCGTAAGCGGCCACGGCTTCGCTCAAGGAGAGGCGCGGGACCGTCCCCGAAGCTTCGGCCGTTTGAAGCGTGGGCGGCAGATGATGGCTGTGGATCACATTCCCCTCGCACACGAGGACCGCGCGCTCGATGCAATTCTCCAGCTCGCGGACATTCCCGGGCCAGTGATAGCTCATGAGCATGTCAATGGCTGGCGTCGAGATGCGTCGAATATCCTTGCCGTGCAGGCGCGCGTACTTCTCAAGGAAATGGTCGGCCAGAAGCGGAATATCCGATTTCCGTTCCCGCAGCGGCGGCAGGAAGATCGTGAAGACGTTCAGGCGATAATAGAGATCTTCGCGGAACACTCCCTCGCGCATCGCCTGCTCCAGATCGCGATTCGTGGCGGCGATCAGCCGCGCATCCACCTTGATCGTCTCCGTCCCGCCGAGTCGTTCGAATTCCCGTTCTTGCAGCGCGCGCAGGAGCTTGACCTGCACCGAGAGAGGGAGGTCGCCGACTTCATCCAAAAAGAGCGTCCCGCGGTCGGCCAACTCGAATCGCCCCTTCTTCCGCGCATAGGCTCCAGTGAACGCCCCCTTCTCGTATCCGAACAACTCGGCCTCGATGAGGCTCTCCGGCAAGGCGGCACAACTGACTTTGATGAACGGCTGATTGGCCCGCAGCGAATTATAATGGATGGCCCGCGCGATCAACTCCTTCCCCGTCCCCGATTCGCCACGGATGAGCACGGTCGTGTTCGTCCGCGCGACCTGCGCGACCTGCGCGTAGACCTCTTGCATCGGCCGGCTCGTGCCGATGATGTTGCTGAAGTCGTAGCGCTCCCGCAGCTCCCGACGCAAGGCGAGATTCTCGTCCATCAGGCGGCGCTTCTCCGCCTCGATGAGCTGATTCACCTTCACGGCCTGCGCCACCATCGAGCCGACGATGCTGAAGAATTTCGTGGCCTGATCATAATCTCGATCCGGGCGATAGGGCAGGACGATCCCCATGGCGCCGATCGTCTGCTGATCGACGGAGAGGGGCACGCAGATGAAGGTCAGCTCTTCGCGAGACGCCTTGAGCACGCCCGTGCGGTTCAGGAAGAGAGGCTCTTGGCTGGCCTTGGGGACAACGATGGGCTTGCCGCTTTCGACGACGCGCCCGATGATCCCCTCACCCACCCGATAGCGCCCGCGCTGCTGCGCCTCCCGCGTCAGTCCGACCGAGACTTCAATGACCACTTCCTCACCACTCTCTTCCAGCAGCGCGATCACGCCAGAGACGACACCATGATTCTCCTCAAGGACCTCCAGCACGCGCAGCAGCGCCTGCCGCACGTTAAGCGTCGCCCCCAGCGTCTGGCTGATGTTGAGCAGCGTCGCCAGCTTCTGAACGTCCTGATTCACCTCACCCCTCATGGCCGCTTCATTTTCGTTGAGTGATAGCCCATCTTCGCCCAAAACGCAAGGCATCGAGGCGCACGGCGACGATTGCCAGAGCGAGAATTCATGCTAAAATTGCACAGCGGGGGGTGAGACTATGCACTTTGTGCCGATTGTCGTGGAGACGACAAGTCGCGGGGAACGCGCCTACGATATCTATTCTCGCCTCTTGAAAGAGCGCATCGTCTTTCTCGGGACGCCGATCGATGATCAGGTGGCCAACCTGATCATCGCCCAATTCCTCTATTTGGAGGCCGAAGATCCGGATCGGGACATCAATCTCTACATTAACAGTCCCGGCGGATCGCTCACGGCAGGCCTCGCCATTTACGACACGATGCAATTCATTCGTCCCGACGTGGCGACGATCTGCACGGGAGAGGCGGAAGCCATCGCCGCTTTGCTCTTGGCGGCCGGGGCGCCAGGGAAACGGTACGCGCTCCCCAGCTCCCGCATCGTCATCTATCAGCCGTACATCTATGGGGTCTCGGGTCAGGCGACCGACATCCGCATTCACGCCGAGGAGCTGATGCGCTTACGCCATCTGATCAGCTCACTCCTGGCCAAACATACGGGGCGGTCGATCGAGCAAATCGAGCGCGACGTGGAGCGAGACTTCATCCTCACGGCCGATCAGGCCGTCGCCTACGGCTTGATCGACAAGGTCCTGCACCGGCGCGAAGTGCCCGAGGAGGAAACGCTCTCGATGACGCGCCCGTGATTTCGTGCTAAGATAGGGGCGTCCGTGTGGTGAGTATCTCATGCTTGAGGAGGAAGATATGGCGAAAAAGGCACTGACGAAGGCTCAATTGGTGGGACATCTGGCTGAGAAGCTCGGAGTGAATCGAGCGATGGCGCGGAATTTCCTTGACGAGCTCTCGACGCTTGTGGTCAAAGAGGTGAAAAAGGCGGGCGTCTTCGCCCTCCCGGGGCTTGGGAAGTTCGTCCTCTCCAAACGGAAAGCCCGAATGGGTCGCAACCCCCGAACCGGCGAGCCCATTAAGATCCCGGCCAAGACGGTCCTGAAGTTTCGGATCGCAAGGGCGTTGAAGAACTCCGTTCTCCCGGCGAAGAAGTGACGCCGCCCTGCGCTTGGTGATGAAGGCGCGTGGATCGGGTTCGACCCACGCGCCTTTTTTCGTCCCCCGCGGACGAGGAGGTCGTAGGCTCAGAGCACGAGCCGACGCAAGCGCAGTGCGTTCGCGATGACCGAGACGGAACTGAACGTCATCGCGGCGGCCGCGATCATCGGGCTCAAGAGCAGGCCGAAGATCGGGTAGAAGACGCCAGCGGCGATCGGCACGCCAAGCAGGTTGTACACGAAGGCGAAGAAGAGGTTCTGCCGGATATTGCGCATCGTCGCGCGACTGAGCCGTCGAGCGCGCACGATCCCTCGTAGGTCCCCCTTCACCAACACCACGGCGGCACTCTCGATGGCGACGTCCGTGCCCGTCCCCATCGCGATCCCCACATCCGCTTCGGCCAGCGCTGGAGCATCATTGATGCCATCGCCGGCCATGGCCACTCGCCGTCCTTCCGCTTTCAAGCGCCTCACCACTTCGGCCTTCTCATCCGGCAACACCTCGGCGATCACGTCATCGAGGCCGAGTTCGCGAGCTACAGCTTCAGCCGTCTGATGATGATCGCCGGTGACCATCACAATACGCAGCTTCTCCCGATGCAAGGCCACGATGGCTTCGCGCGCCGAGGCCTTGATGGGATCGGCAATCCCCACGAGTCCGACGAGCGCTCCGTCCACGATGATAAATAAGACGGTCTGCCCAGCCCGCCGCATCGCCTCCACCTGCGGGCGCACCATATCGGTCTCGGTCTCCAGCCCGGATTCCATGGCCACCTTCTCGCTTCCGACGATGACCAGATGTCCTTCGACATCCCCCATCGCCCCTTTGCCGGGGGATGAGCGAAAATGTCGCGCTTCGGCCAACGAGAGCCCGTGTTGCTCGGCGGCTTCCAAAAGCGCGCGCGCCAGAGGATGCTCACTCCCGCGTTCGAGGCTCGCGGCGAAACGCAAGATTTCGGCTTCGGTCAACTCCGCCAGCGCGACAATGGAGACCACGCGAGGTCGCCCTTCCGTGAGCGTCCCCGTCTTGTCCATGACGAGCGTGTCCACCTGTTCCAGCAGTTCCAGCGCTTCGGCATTTCGCACGAGCACGCCGGCCATCGCCCCTCGCCCTGTCCCCACCATGATCGCCATCGGCGTGGCCAACCCCAAAGCGCAGGGACAAGCGATGATCAACACGGCGACGGCGTTCACCAGCGCGTGGACCATTCGCGGTTCCGGTCCGATGAGCCCCCATATCGCAAACGTGATCGCGGCGACGAGCACGACGGCCGGGACGAAGTATGCCGACACGCGGTCGGCCAGTCGCTGAATCGGCGCGCGACTCCGTTGCGCCTCACTCACCATCCGCACGATCTGCTGCAGCAGCATCTCGCGACCGACGCGCTCGGCGCGCATGATGAAGCTGCTCGTCCCGTTGATTGTCCCGCCGATGACCCACTGGCCCGGCCCCTTCTCCACCGGCATCGGCTCGCCCGTCACCATGGATTCGTCCACGAAGCTGGACCCCTCGAGCACAATGCCATCCACAGGGATGCGCTCTCCCGGACGAACCCGAAGGCGATCGCCCACGCGCACGCGCTCAAGCGGGACATCCACCTCTTCCCCGTTCTCGCGAATCACGCGCGCCGTCTTAGGCGCTAAGCCGAGCAGCATCCGGATCGCGCCGCTCGTCCGACGACGCGCTCGCAGCTCCAGCACTTGTCCGAGAAGAACGAGCGTCGTGATCACGGTCGCCGCTTCGAAATACACGGCGACCTCACCATGCGGACCGCGAAAAGACGAGGGGAAGATGCCGGGGAGAAGCGCGGCGATCACGCTGTAGAGATACGCCGTCCCCGTGCCCAAGGCGATGAGCGTGAACATGTTCCAGTGCCGATGCCGCACCGAAGCCCACGCGCGCTGAAAGAACGGCCACCCTCCCCAAAGCACGACGGGCGTCGCCAGAACGAGCTCAATCGCGATCGCCCAACGGACCGATAGGCCGGGGAGCTCACCGATCATCCCCGACATCGCCAGCAGAAGGATCGGCGCCGTCAGCAGCGCGCTGATCCAAAATCGGCGACTCATATCCTCCAGTTCCGGACTGGGTGCTTCCTCGCCAAACCCCATCTTCGGCTCCAGCGCCATCCCACAGATCGGACAAACCCCAAGCTCGCCGCGCACGATCTCCGGATGCATGGGGCAGGTGTACGCACTTTCCGCCACAGGAAGCGACTCCGGCCGACGCCGAGAGACCCGGAGCGCGATGGGCGGTCCGGCCGAGGCTACATAGCGCTTCGGCTCCGCGCGAAAGCGCTCCCAGCAATGCCGGCAGCAAAAGAAGTACTTCCGTCCTGCATACTCCTGCGAACCCGCCGCCTGCTCCGGGTTCACCGCCATGCCGCAGACCGGATCTCTCACGACGGCTTCAGATCCCCGATGCGCGCCCATCGCTTCGTGCATACATCCCCCCTTCCGCTCCGAGAGCCTTCAGACAAAGGCTATAATTTTTCCTCACTCGCCCGATGCGGGACAATCGGAAAGTGCCGCCCTCGGACGATCATCCATCCGTGGGGCAAACCTCTGGTTCGAATGGCGCGCCCTTTTTAACACCTAGGTGCCGGCGCGCTCGACGCGCTTCACATGAATGCCCGTGAGGCCTCCCTTGCTATAGATCACCCCCGTCACCTTCACTTTCTCGGCGATGAAGCCCCGCAGCTTCGTGTTGGGATTGGAGTGATCCACAGGGAGCGAGAGATACACCCGCTCTGTCTTCTCCTCTAAGATGGCGAGCGGGATCCCCTGCTGCACGCAATACTCGGCGCAGCGACGATGCGCTCTTCCTGTCGAGCCGTGACTGAGATAGCAGACGGGATCGATCACCTCCCCGACGATCGTCGTCTCGCGGCTCGTCCCCTGTCCCTGATGTGCGTGTTGCGCCCAGGTGCTCACGCCCACGATCGTCGCGAGACCCAGGAGTATGGCCGTCACTCTCATCTCTCCCCTCCCGCAAAGGATGTCGCCGCGCTCTCGCCCAACGGCGAGAGCACGCGATCGCTCTTCATCGCTGCTCATTCCAGCGAGGAGTCAGGTGATAGACCCTCTCCCACACGAAGTCGTACACCTCCTCGGACAGCCCCACCTTCAGATCGAACACATAAGCGCGCGTGGGGCCGCCGAATTCCGGCTCATACGTCGTGATCTCCAGTCGATACGGACCGAAGCGTCCCAAGCGTCGAATATCCGACCATCGCCACGCGCGTGAATCCTCGGGGCGATCGCGCGACTCGTAGACGAGTCGATCGGCATAGATGCGGATCGTCCCCTGACATCCGCCGAAGCGATGGCGATGGCGCGCGGCGATTTCGTGAAGTGGTGTTCCTTCCACAGCGATGATGCCCATCGCCAAAGGTCGTTGAATGCGCGCCAACAGGAACGCGCCCACCTCCGCCGTGATCTCCGAGAGCGTCGTGAATCGGAACGTCCGATCTCGTCCCAGCGCCCACCGATGGGCCTCGTACGTGTGGAGAACGATCTCTCGACGAGAGGCGAGCACGACCATTCGAATATCCTCGAACGCCCAGCGTCGCGCGTGCTTCGCGTGGGCGGTTCGATACTCGATGCCCGCAGCCGTGATGATCAATTCTCCGCGACACGACCGGAGTCCGTGATCGTGCCGGACGGGGAAACGAAAGTTCTGCGCGAATCCCCCGGCCTCAACTGCGCTCAGCAAGAGCGCGAGGGCTCCGACGATCCACCATCTTCGCCGGGGCAACGACATCGAGCGCCTTCCGAAAGCTTCGCGCCATCGAGCACGCGTCTCACCCATGGCGAACCCAAGACTGTATGTCCGCCTCATGCCTGCGCCTCCTTCCGCACATGGAAATGCCACCGCCAGACGAAGTAAATCGCCGGATACACAACCAGCTCCATGATGAACGAAGTCAAGATGCCTCCGATCATCGGAGCGGCGATGCGCTTCATCGCATCGGCGCCGGTGCCCGTGGACCACATGATGGGGAGCAGGGCGATGAACGTCGTCGCTACGGTCATGAATTTCGGGCGTAGCCGCTTCACCGCACCATGGTGGATCGCCTCGCGCAAATGCTCTCGCGTTCGCATCAGCCCTTGACTCCGCATCTCCTCATACGCGAGATCGAGATAGAGCAACATGAAGACCCCCGTCTCCGCGTCCACGCCCAGCAGTGCGATCAACCCCACCCACACGGCGACGCTCAAGTTATAGTCCAGGAGATAGAGGAACCAGATGGCCCCGACGGCCGAGAACGGGACGGCGAGCAGGACGATCATCGTCTTCGCCGTTGAGCGCGTGTTGAAGTAGAGCAGCAGAAAGATGATCAAGAGCGTGATCGGTACGACGAGCTTCAGTCGTTCTTTGACCCGCTGCATGTACTCGTACTGGCCGCTCCAGACGAGCGTATATCCGGGCGGCAGCGGGACCTTTTCCTGAACGATCCGCTTGGCCTCCTCCACATAGCCGCCGATGTCGCGCCCGGAGACGTCCACGTAGACGTAGCCGCTCAAGCGCCCATTCTCATCGCGGATCATGCCCGGCCCGGACAGGAGCTTGATCTCGGCGACGTGCGCCAGCGGGATCTGCGCGCCATGTGGAGTAGGCACCAGGACGCGACTGAGCCGATCGAGCGTGCTCCGATAATCGCGCAAGTAGCGCACGTTGACCGGATATCGCTCGCGCCCTTCAACCGTCGTCGTGATGTTCTCGCCGCCGATAGCCGACATGATGACCATCTGCGCTTCCTCAACCGTCAACCCATAGCGGGCCAACTCCTCGCGTTTCAGCACGAAGTCCAGGAAGTAGCCCCCAGCCGTCCGTTCGGCGAAAACACTCGTGGTCCCGGGGACCTCCCGCAGCACTCCTTCAATGCGCTGGCCCAGCTCCTGGATGGTGGTCAAATCATGACCGAGGATTTTGATCCCCACCGGCGTACGCACGCCCGTCGTGAGCATATCAATGCGCGCTTTGATCGGCATCGTCCAGGCGTTGACGACGCCGGGAAACTGCAGCGCCTCGTTCAATCCCCCGGGGTCGTAAATCAGCTCTTCGGTCGTCTTCCGATCCGGCCAAATCCGCCGCAACAGGTCCTGCAACCACTCAGGAGCCCAATCGGAATACCACCGGGGCTTCTTCGGCCATTGATCGGGAGGCTTCAGCACGATGACCGTCTCGATCATCGAGAAGGGAGCGGGATCGGTCGCCGTCTCCGCGCGCCCAGCTTTGCCGAAGACTCGTTCGACTTCGGGGAACGATTTCAGAATCTTATCCTGGACCTGTAGGAGCCTCTGCGCCTCCGTCACCGAGATGCCCGGCAGCGTCGTCGGCATATAGAGCAACACGCCTTCATCGAGCGGCGGCATGAACTCCGATCCGAGGCGCAAGAAGGCGGGGATCGTCAGGAGGATGACGAGCACGGCGCTGGCGATCGTCGTCCACGGATGCCGCAAGGCCCACTCCACGACCGGATGATAGAGTCGCATCAAGAGTCGGCTGATCGGATGCTTCTCCTCGCTGTGAATCTTCCCGACGAGGATGGCGTTGGCGAGCCGACAAAGCGCGCGCGGACGAAAGGTGAATTCCCGCATGTGGGTGAAGGACAGCCGGATCGCCGGATCGAGCGTGATCGCGAGCACGGCGGCGATCGCCATCGCGAAGTTCTTCGTGAAGGCGAGCGGCTTGAAGAGCCGCCCTTCTTGCGCCTCCAGGGCGAAGACCGGCATGAACGAGACGGCGATCACCAGGAGCGTGAAGAAACTCGGCCGACCCACCTCTTTCACCGCGCGGATGACGACATCGCGAAAATCGCCCGGACGCCCAGCGGCTTCCCATTGTTCAAGCCGTTTATGTGTTTGTTCGACGACGACGATCGCCGCATCCACCATCGCACCGATGGCGATGGCGATCCCCCCAAGCGACATGATGTTGGCCGTGATCTTCATCGCATACATCGGGATGAACGATAAGAGCACGGCGATGGGAATGGTGATGATGGGGATGAGGGCGCTCGGGATATGCCAGAGGAAGATGAGGATCACGACGCTCACAATCGCCAGCTCCTCGACAAGTGTCCGTTTCAACGTCGCGATGGAACGGAGGATCAGTTCTGACCGGTCGTAGGTCGTGACGATCTTCACCCCCTCTGGAAGGCTGCGCTCGATCTCGGCCAAGCGCGCCTTCACGCGTTCGATGACCTTGAGCGCGTTCTCTCCGTACCGCATGATCACGATACCACCGACCGTCTCCCCCTCTCCGTCCAGCTCGGCGATGCCGCGACGAATGTCCGGCCCCAAAGCGACCGTGCCGAGATGCTTCACCAGGATGGGCGTCCCCGTCTCCGGATTGACTCCGACGACGATGTTCTCGACATCGCGGAGGGATCGGATGTAGCCGCGACCGCGCACCATGTACTCGCGCCCCGAGAACTCGATGAGCCGTCCGCCCACGTCGTTATTCCCTTGACGAATGGCGCGCACGACGGCATCAAGTGGAACGCGATAGGCCAACAGCGCGTTGGGATCGAGATTCACCTGATACTGTCGGACGAAGCCACCGATGGGAGCGACCTCGGCCACCCCCGGCACCGATTGCAGCGCGTAGCGAAGATACCAATCTTGAAGTGCGCGCAGCTCAGCCAAGTTCCGTTGCCCCGTCGTATCCACCAGAGCGTATTGAAAGATCCATCCCACGGCGGTCGCATCCTTGGCCAACTCTACCTGGACGCCTTCGGGCAATCTCGGCAAGATGCTGCTCAGGTATTCGAGCGTGCGGGATCGCGCCCAATAGATGTCCGTGCCGTCCTCGAAGATCACATACACGTAGGAGTAGCCGAAGTCCGAGAATCCGCGAATGTCTTTCACTCGCGGCAACCCGAGCAGCGAGCTGATGATCGGATAGGTGACCTGGTCCTCGATGATGTCCGGGCTGCGATCCCATCGGGAATAGACGATCACCTGCGTGTCCGAGAGATCGGGGATGGCGTCCAACGTGATGTTGCGCATCGCGTGGAAGCCAAGGAACAAGGCCACTCCGATGAGGAGGAAGACGAGGAATCTATTGCGCGCGCAGAATTCGATGAGCTTCTCGATCATATACGTCTCCTCTCGGTCACGGCTTGTGCCCCGAATGCTCCGGCGGCCGCTTGGGCGAAACGTTCGGCTCGCCGCTTGTCGGCGTGCGGCCATGCTCGGCATGGCTGATCCCCTGAAGGGCTGACTTGAGGCGACTCTCGGAATCGATCAGGAAGGTCCCGGAAGTGACGACCCGCTCCCCCGCCTTCACCCCCTCCAGGATGATGTACCGATCGCCCACCTTCGGCCCCAGACGCACACGGCGCGGCTCGAAATACCCCCCTTCGTGGGCGATGAAGACGATCTGCTCCTGGCCGGAATCGAGGACGGCTCCTTCGGGAACCCAGAGCCGTCGTCCGTAATGGACGTGGAGCTCGACGTTCGCATACATATCCGGCTTCAATGCGAAGCCGGGATTCGGGAATTCCAGGCGAATCTTCACCGTGCGTGTCACGTTCTCCACCTGCGGAGAGATGTAGGTGACTCGCCCGCGAAAGACCCTGCCGGGGAAAGCGGGTAACGTCATCGTCGCCATCTGGCCGACCCGGACCATCGGCACTTCGGACTCGTAAATGTCCGCCAGCACCCACACGGTCGAGAGATCAGCGATCACGTAGAGCTCCGTCTCCGGCGTCACGCGCTGCCGCTCAAAGGCATTCCGTGCGAGGACGAATCCACTCACCGGCGCATAGAGCGCGAGCGTCCGCGACGGTTGACCGCGTTGATGAATCCGTCGGATGTCCGCTTCGGGAATGTCCCACAATTCCAAGCGCCTCTTGCTCGCCTCATAAAGCGAATCGGCGGCGGCGGCGATCTCTCGATAAGCGCTTCGACCGAGCGTCTCCTTCGCTCGCAGCGCCAACAGATATTCCTGCTGCGTAGCCACCAGCTCTGGGCTATAGAGCTCGACAAGCGGCTCCCCCTTCCGAACGAGCTTCCCGACATAGTCCACATGAACCCTCTCGATCCAGCCTTCGATCTTGGGATGCACGCGGGCGATCTTCGTCTCGTCGTAGGTGACCTTCCCGACAGTCCGGATCGTGTGAACGATCGGTTCGAACCTCACTTCACCATAAGCGACGCCAATGAGCTGCTGTTTGAGGGGATCGATATGCACAGTTCCGGGAGGGAAGGCCGCCTCCGCGGCCTCCCCAGCCTGTTTCTGAGCTACGCCCTTCGATGGGGATTGCAAGGGCACAAGCGTCATCCCACAGATCGGGCATTCGCCCGGTCGCTCGGACTTGTACTCGGGATGCATCGGGCAGTAGTAGACCGTCTTCGCGGCTGAGCGCGACGCCTCCTCGCCGCGCTTCAACCACATTCCGAGCTGTGTCCGCTGCAGCTCCTCATGATACCGGTACGCGATCCCCATCACCAGGAGTGCGAGGAGAAGAGCACCGCCACCCCAAAAGCGCCGTGAGCCCAAGCGCCTCCTCCGCTCTCCGTGAGCCCCTTCGCTTTCAGGAGACGTCTTTGATGACGATGGATCCACGGCTCCGCGGTTTGACGCGGAGGCGTGAGCCGCCCAGAGCACCTCCAAGGGGTCTTCCCCCGATGCTCTCCATGGCGTGCGCGATTCTCTCTCCATGGCTTCCCCCCCTTATGGTCAAAGAGTCCCCCCATCGGGGATGTCGCCCTGTGACTTCATCTCACCAGTTCCCTCCCGATGAGCGGCTCCAGTTGAGCCAGCGATTTTTGAAACGTGACGAGTTGTTCGTAGTAGCTGATCTCATAGGTGAGCACTGTGATGAGATTCGTGATGAGCGTCAGGAAATCCACCGCCCCGACCTGATATGCCGCAATCGAAGATTCCAGCGCCAAGGTCGCCTGAGGGATGATCCCCTCCTCATAGAGCCGGAGGAGCCGATCGGCCGTCATCGCCATCAGATAGAGGTCCTTCACGCGGAAGAAGAGCTGCGCGCGAATCCCCTCATGTCGCCGTCGGGCCTGAGCCCATTCGGCATCGGCTTCCTCGAGCGCCGGTCGCTGCTTTCGCCAGAAGTAGAGGGGGAGTTTCACGCTGACGCTGAAGCCCCACATCTCCGACATCGCCGGCCGCTGCAGGTATTGGAAGCCCACGGCGAAATCGGGATAGAACTCCTTCTGCGCGAGCGCGAGCTGATAGTGGCGGCTGTCGATCACCCGCTCCTGCTGTTTCAGCTCGGGCGAACCGGCAGCGGCCATTCGATACAACTCTTCGAGCGAGAAGGTGAGCGCGCCCTTCTTCACTTCGGTCGTCCGCCCAAGGGGCGTCTCCGGCGGGCGATTCAACAGGGCGTTGAGCAGCGCGACCGTGCTCGCCCGTCGTTGCTCCAAAACTGCCAACCGCTCCAACAGGATCGAGAGCTCCGTCTGCGCCTTGAGGACATCCGCCTGCGCTGCCTTCCCCACCTGATAGCGCGCCTCAGCGATCTGGAGGAATTGTTCGAGCAAGCCTTTGATTCGCCGGACGATCTCCAAGGACTTGTCCACGAAATACAGCTCATAATACGCCACCTTCAGCTCGGAAATCACGCGGCGCCAGGTCTGCTCATAGCTCCATCGCTCGACCTCCGCTTCCAAAGCGGCGATTTTCCCCCGGAGAGCGAGCTTCCCCGGGAACGGGATCTCCTGCATGATGTTCACCATGCGCGCGCTGGACGGATCTCCGACCTGTACGGAGAACGGGGGGAGATTCCCCATCGAAGCGATCGAGAGCGTGGGTTCCGGCAGCGCCGACATTTGCGGGACGCGCGCCAGGCGAGCGTCATAGCGTCGCCGAGCTTCGAGGATCTCCGGATTAGTGCGCAACGCCTCGGCGACCAACTCCTCGAGCGTGATGACGGGTTGCTCGACAGGCGATGCGTTCGATCTTCCCCCTTCATGTGCCGGCACCGCGAAGTTCACCGAAAGATCCTGCCTCGTCCCCCTTGTCCCCATGATCGCCAACGATTCGACCGATTGCCCATAGCGAAGCGGCGTGCAAACGCCGAGGAGGAGGATTCCGATCGCCCAACCTCTCCCCCAATGGTTCGGATGGAGATGAGGACGTCGATCCCCATAGACTCGCTTCGCCTCGTGAGAAGCTCCTGCACTCGTGCATCTCATGTCATGGCCTCCGAATTCGAGAGGCCCACCGCGTGCTCTCCGTACGCGCGATGGGGTGAACGCTCAGTGAGAGGGATGAATCGCCGCGCGAAGACGGCCGATCACCTGTGGCGATGCAGAGATGCTAAATGCGCAGGACAGCGAAGCGCAGATAAATCGGAGGGGTCAGAAAGAAGTCGTTTGATGAGGTACGCCCTTTCGTGGGAGGAGATGTCCCGTTGGGGACGACATCCGTTGAACGCCCCTCTTCCCTCTCCTGAAATGGCGGAGATATCGAGATCGCCTCGCCGGACGCTCCCGCTGAGGCCGAGGTGAGGAGACAACACGGACGCGCCTCCACATCCCCCCAGGAACGAGCTGGCGTCCCTTGAGAGGTCTCGCAGGCCATCGGGCGCACGAGACGCGTCGGTTCCGGCCCGCTGGGACGATGACAACAGCACTGAACAAGAGGCGTCGCGCATAGCGATCGAGCGCACAAGACCGCCGTCCGCCCCACGCCACCGCCTGCGAGAAGTAGCAAAACGATCGTGAAAGCTCGCTTCATCAAGCTGAGGAAGTATATCCCCCATCCCTTCCCCTGTCAAGCTCGATGCGCGGAGTGGGTCTCCATGAGGCTCATGCGGGGGGATTGCCGCTATGCTGATGTCACGGCTATAATGGAAGCGCGTTTATGCGCATCACGAAAGTGTATACGCGAACGGGCGATCGAGGAGAGACCTCGCTTGTCGGAGGCCAACGCGTTCGGAAGGACTCCGCGCGCGTCGAAGCCTATGGGGACGTGGACGAGTTGAATTCGCTCCTGGGCATCGTGCGCGCGCATCTGGCGGATTCTCCGGTGAATCGGCTTCTGGGCGAGATCCAAAACGAGCTGTTTACCGTTGGAGCTGACTTGGCCAGCCCGCTTGAGATCAAGGCGCCGCGCATTGAGCCGGACCACATCGCGCGCTTAGAGCGGGCGATAGATGAATGGAACAGCGCGCTCCCTCCCCTCCGAGAATTCATCCTGCCCGGAGGCGCGGTGCCGGGCGCCCTGTTACATCTGGCGCGCGCCGTCGCTCGCCGCGCCGAACGGCGCATCGTGCGACTGGCGGCCGAGGAACCGATCAACGAACACGTCCTCGTCTATCTGAACCGCCTCTCCGATCTCCTTTTCGTCCTAGCCCGCGTGGTCAACCGCGAGGCTCACGCGACTGAAGAGGAAGCGCGCTTCGGATCCCCTCAGCCACCCATACCCCCTTCCCCATGACCATCGTGGAGAGGACTCGCCTCTCTTCGATCAAAGGGGATCGCGACGAGAGCGGCAAGCCTCGGTGGCACACGGCTAATGAACGATGACGAACGAACGGCGGTGGGTTCGGATCGGAATCACCGTGGAAGAGGAGGGCACGCGCGCCGTAGCGCTCGATCACGAGACGTCAGAGGTGATCGCTGTTCATCACGCGCGCTCGCAGGGTCCTGTGGGATCGCTCGCGACCTGGATGCCTCGCGCCGAAGAGATTGGGCTCGCTCTTCACGCCCTCCTCTCGAAAGGCGATTTCTCGCGGGAACGCGTCCTCAGTCTCTCGTTTGGGACGACCCTCGGTGTGGACGCGGCGTTGCAAGCTCGCCCAGCGCTCATTGGTCTTTTGGACCTCGATCCGCCGATGGAACGTCCGCCAGGCGAAGGAGAGACGGCGCCGTTGCTCTCTGGATGTTCGGCTCGCATCGTGCGCCTGAGCGTGCGCTCGCACGATCTGGAGGAGAACGGGTTCGATGCGCTCTATGCTCTCCGCGCGCGCGAAGCGACGGGCATCGTTCTCAATCCGGGCGAGCGTTCCAATCCCCATGTGGTATGGGCGCTTCTCGAATCCCGTTCGCGCCTCGGTCTCCCGATGTGCAGCGTCTCTGAGTTCCCCGCGGATACGGAGCCGACGCTTCGACTTCACGCGGCGATCGGTCTGGTGGCAGCCCTTGACGAGGTCTTCAGGGCCGGCGAGCTCCTTGGCCGAAGCGCGCGACGGATGGGTCTTCGCGCACCGCTCTTCATCGTTCGCAACGATGGGGGACTGACCGCGTGGAAGGCGCTTCTTCGTCGTCCCGCGCTCGGCTTCCTCTCTGGGCCCGTCGCCGGGTTGCTCGGCGCGCTCCATCACGGGAAGATTCGAGAGGGGGTCATCGCCCAAATGGGACGAAGCTCCACGCATATTGCGCTGGTCCGTCAGGGACGGCCGTTCGATGGAGAAGCGGAGTTGGCACATAGGCGAGTGCCTCTTCGCGCACTCGAACTCCTCTCGCTCGCCGTGGGGAGCGAAAGCGTGGTGAGTTTTCGACGCGGGATGATCGCGGGCGTCGGCCCATGGAGCGCCACGGGGTTGGGAATCGCTCCTGTTCGGGAAGCCCCGCAAGAGCTGTTGGATGGTGCGCGTGTGACCGCGTTCGCTCCGGCATCCGGGCATGCGGAAGAAGTCCTACTTCTGGTCACCCGTGAGGGGCGCCAGTACGCGCTCACGGTGGGAGACGCAGCGCTCTGTTTGGGGCTCTCGGACTCCGACGAGAAGGGCGAGCAACGGGCGGCTGCTCGAAAAGCCTTCGAGAGCCTTGCAGTGCGGCTCGCGCTCGCTCCCGAAGACGTGGCTGAACTGGTGCTCGAACGCGCGACGCAAGCGCTCGCGAACGCGATTCAAAAATCCTTACATCGGCGTCCGCAATTCCCCCCTCCGCCGCTCATCGGGACGGGCGCATCGGCCTCGCTCTTTCTGCCGCTCCTCTCGTCGCGGCTTGGACTCCCTTCCCTCCTTCTTGAGCACGGCGAGTTCATGGGGGCATTCGGCGCCGCCCTCGCTGACCTTCAGGAGACGATCGAACGCCCGCTCGCGCGACCAGAGGAGGTGGAACGCCTGCGCCGAGAAGCCGAGCACGCCCTTCTCGCATATGGCGCCGAGCGCTCGTCGCTTGTGACGGATGTCCATTGGGATCCGCAAACCTCATGGGTGCGCCTCGCGGTGACGGGGCGCGTGAGCCCATATCCTGAGCCCTCTTCCCCTCGCGTGACGCCGGATCAACGATGGACTCTCGCTGCCCGCCTGATGGGCATCCCGGAAGATCGCGTGGAGTTGGTGGCGGAAACCGAAGGATTCGAGCTTTACCGAGGACGCACCGCAACTCGCCGCTTCTTCAGACGGCGAAGGATTTCGACGGCGAAAGCTTGCGTGTGCGACAAGGAGGGGAGTGTGGCGCTCGCACTGGAAGAGGCGACGATCCTCACGACGACTGTGGGAGAGGCGTCCGCCGCCCTTGCTCGCTTCTTCGAGCGTGAGCGAACGAGCGCCCGCTCGATGCGCCTTTACCTCTTGGCCGCAATGCAGCTACTTGACCTCTCACACGCCGTCTCTTTGGAGCAAGCGCGGCGATGGGCTGAACGCGCCTTGTGCGGCCTTTCGCCGGCGGAGCCAGTCTTTCTGATCGAAGAGCATTGCCGTGCCTGAGCTCTCCCACGTGTGCGCGAAGCCGATGATGAGGGCCCTCAAAGGCGCACACGGCGACCCCCCGTTGACAAACACGCGGCGCGCCGCGTACGATGCGCGTCTTTGTACGAGCACGCTTCGGAAAGGAGGAGGTCGGAGATGAGCGATGGGCGAACCATCATCGGCATCGACATCGGGGGGACGAAGATCGCCACCGGGGTCGTTTGCGGCACGCGCGTGTTGGAACGCGTCCTCCTTCCCACGCCAGCGGATCGGCCGAAGGAAGAGGTGCTGCATCAAGTCTTCGCCTCCGTAGACCTCATCCTCGAACGCACGGGCCATCACATCGAGGAGATCGACGGCATTGGCGTCGTCGCTCCCGGCCCCCTCGATCCCCGAACGGGGAAGGTGCTCTACTCACCGAATATCCCAGCCTTGAGGGATATCCCCCTTGCTCGCCTCATGCGCGAGCGCTATGGCCGACCCGTCCTCGTCGAGAACGACGCGAACGCCGCGGGACTCGCCGAAGCGCTCTTCGGAGCAGGGGCCGGATATGCGCATGTCTTCTACGTCACCGTGAGCACCGGGATCGGAACGGGCGTCATCCTCGGCGGCAAGATCTACGGCGGACGAACCGGTATGGCCGTCGAAGCCGGGCATGTCACCATTGATTACGAAGGACCGCTTTGCAACTGCGGCCATCGGGGATGCATCGAAGCCTTCGCTTCGGGCACGGCCATCACCCGGCGGACGAAGGAGAAGTTGCGTCAAGCGAGGGCGCCCTCGCACCTGCTCGATCTCGTCGCGGGAGATCTGGAAGCTATCACGCCCATCGTCGTGGGCGAAGCGGCTCAAGGCGGTGACCCCCTCGCTCTGGAGATCGTCGAGGAGACAGCGCGCTTCCTGAGCATTTGGCTCGGGGGGATGATCAACATCTTCGATCCCGACATCATCATCCTGGGCGGAGGGGTCTCACAGTGGGGCGATCTCCTGTTCCCGCGTCTGCGCCAGCTCACACCGACGTACTCGATCCTCCCGCGCGCGGCGGAGGTCGCCATCGTCCCCGCTCGCTTGGAAGCCGACGTCGGCATTCTCGGCGCAGCCGCGCTCTTCGCCACCCCGTGAGCGTACAGTTCACAATTTCAAACTCACCGAGACGCCGTCGCGCAAGGGAATGATCGTCGTCAGCAAGTCCGACGATGAGAAGAGCAGCCGATTGAACTCGCGAATGGCCACGGTCTCCCGATCGGTCTCCCCACGAGCGACGCGCCCGCCCCACAGGACATTGTCCGCCACCAGGAGGCCACCGCGCCGTAGCCGTGGCACGGCCTTGCGAAAGACATCCGGATACTGATGCTTGTCCACGTCGTTGAAGATCAGATCGAACTCCCCCTCCACCTGATCCAGGAGCTCCAACGCATCGCCGACCAGAATCCGAATCCGATCGGCAACGCCCGCGCGCCGAAAATACCTGAGCGCCTCGCGCGCATTGGTCGGATCACTATCGGTGTAGTACACGATCCCATCCTCGGGGACCGCCAAGGCCAGCCAGATCGTCGAGTATCCAATCGCTGATCCCATCTCGAAGATCCGTCGCGCGCCGATCATGTGCGCCAGTTGATGCAGCCATCGCCCCACGATCGGGCCAACAATGGGAATGCGCCGCTTGCGAGCCATATCCTCCTGCTCAAGGAGCACATCGAGGCGATCGGGCGTCAGACTCTCCAAATACCGAGCGACGTCCTCGTCCAAGATACCCATAGACCCCACCTCCTCACCGACTCTTCGGAAACAAAACGCGAACGCCTCGCCGAATCCGACAAGGGATACTCTGGCAGAGGTCGGCTCTGAAGGCAAGGGACGAGGGGCCGCTCCCAGGGATCCTCCGATACCGAGCCGAATCCTCGAGGAACGGTTCAGGCCGACGTCGTGCGCGCTTTCATCCCCATGATGCCTTCGCGCAACGTTCGCCCGACCCGCTCAATGAGCAGCTCGGCCTCCTGTCGGCGATAGGCCGTGAGGCTCGGCCGTCCGGCTTGATTCTCCAAGATCCATTCCCGAGCGAATGTCCCGTTTTGAATCTCGGCGAGAATCCGCCGCATCTCCGCGCGCACCTGCTCGGTGATGATCCGCGGTCCGCGCGTGTAGTCGCCGTACTCGGCCGTATCGCTGATGGAATAGCGCATGTAGGCCAAGCCCCCCTCGTAGATCAAATCCACGATCAGTTTCAGCTCGTGCAGACACTCGAAATAAGCGACCTCCGGCTGATACCCCGCTTCCACCAGCGTCTCAAATCCCGCCTTGATCAAGGCCGTCACGCCGCCGCAGAGCACCGCCTGCTCGCCGAACAGATCCGTCTCGGTCTCCTCCCGAAACGTCGTCTCAATCACTCCAGCTCGCGTCGCGCCGATCCCCTTGGCGTAAGCCAGGGCCAACTCCTTGGCCCGCCCCGAGGCATTCTGATACACGGCCAGAAGCGCCGGTACCCCCTGCCCTTCCAGGAACAACTCTCGCAGTCGGTGTCCCGGTCCCTTAGGCGCTACCATCGCGACGTCCACATCCGGCGGCGGCACGATCTGGTTGTAGTGAATGTTAAATCCATGCGCGAACAGCAGCATCTTCCCCGGCCACAACGCCCGAGCGATCGCGCGTTCGTACACCTCCCGCTGCGTCGGATCCGGCACAAGGAGCATGATGAGCTCGCCCCGCTCAGCTGCTTCCTCGACCGGCACGACGGGGAGCCCCTCGGCTTCCGCCTTCGCCCATGAGCGGCTCCCTCGATATAAGCCCACGAGCACCGTCTGCCCGCTGTCGCGCAGGTTCAGGGCATGGGCATGTCCTTGACTCCCATAGCCGATGATCGCAATCGTCTTCCCCGAAAGGAGCCGCAGATCAGCATCCTTCTCGTAATAGATCTTCGCCATCGAATGCTCCCTCCTCACAAAGGGATGGCGGAGATGCGCTCATCCCCGCGCCATGGCCACTTTCCCCGATCTCACCAGCTCCAAAATCCCATACTTCTCGAAGACGCGAATGAAGGCCTCCAGCTTCTCCTCATCCCCGGTCAGCTCCAGCACATAGGACTGCGGCGAGACGTCCACGACGCGCGCCCGAAAGATCTCCGCCTCCTTGAGCAGCTCCAGCTTCTGTCCCGGCTCATGCCGCACCTTCAACAGCAACAGCTCCCGCTCAACAGCGTTCCGCACATCCACGGCTGTCACCGTCACGACATCCACCAGGCGATCGAGCAGCTTCAGCAGCTTCTCCAACGCCACATCATCCAGGTCTACGACGATCGTCATGTGCGAGAGCGTCGGATCGTCAGTCCGCGCCACCGTCAGGCTCTCGATGTTGATCCCCCGCGCGCTGAATAATCCCGTGATCCGCGCGAGCGCTCCCGGCCTGTTCTCGACCGCCAGTATGATCGTCCGAATCATCTCACGCAATGGACTCCTTGCTGTCGGCGATCCGCTTCGAGCCCACAGGTCCAAGGATCATCTCCGTGATCGCCGCGCCCGGCGGCACCATCGGGTAGACGTTCTCCTCCGCCGCCACATGTACATCGAAGAGGATGGGCTCGCTCGCCAGCAACTCCTGCTCGAAGAGCTCGGCCAACTCCCCAGGGCGCCGCACGGTATACCCCCGTAAGCCGTACGCCTCCGCAATCTTCGCATAATCGGGCGAGACGCGCAGATCGCTCGCCGAATACCGGCCATTATAGAAGATCTCCTGCCACTGTCGTACCATCCCCAAGTAGGAGTTGTTGATGATCACGATCTTCAGCGGGAGGCGATGTTCCGCCACCACGGCCAACTCTTGCATCGTCATCTGAAAGCTCCCATCCCCGCAGATGGCGATGATCGGTCGATCCGGCCGCGCGAACCACGCGCCGATGGCCGCCGGCAATCCGAATCCCATCGCTCCCAATCCCCCTGACGTGATCCATGTCCGCGGATGCTTGAACCGATAATATTGCGCCGCCCACATCTGATGCTGCCCCACGTCGGTCGTCAGGATCGCCTCCCCCTGCGTGACCCGCGCGATCTCCTCGATCACCCACTGCGGTTTGATCACCCGCTCGTCGAAGTCGTAGCAGAACGGATAGATGCGCTTCCACTCGGTGATCTGTTCCAACCACGCTTGCCGTTCGGCTTCCCACGCCTCCGTCCAATGCTCCTTGAGCCGCGCTTCCAACTCGGCATTCAATACCGAGAGCACGCGTCGCACATCCCCCACGATTGGAATATCCACGCGCACGTTCTTGTTGATCTCCACCGGATCGATGTCGATGTGAATCTTTCGCGCTTCGGGCGCAAACGCTGCGATCTTCCCCGTCACCCGATCATCGAAGCGCACGCCGATGGCGATGAGCAAATCACATCGGTTGATGGCCATATTGGCGTACCAACTCCCATGCATGCCGAGCATCGCGAGCGAGAGCGGATGCTCCGTCGGAAAGCTCCCGAGCCCCATCAGCGTTGTCGCGACCGGAACGCACGCCATCTCCGCCAGCCGTCGCAGCTCCGCCGCGCCTTCGGAGGCGATGACTCCACCTCCGGCATAGATGACCGGACGCTTCGCCTCCAGAATCGCCACGGCCGCTTGCCGAATCGCTTCGGGATCACCATCGAGGACCGGCCGATACCCCCGCAGCTTCACCTCTTCTGGATAGACGAATTCGCACTCGCTCAACTGAGTATCTTTGGGCAGGTCCACGAGAACCGGTCCCGGCCGACCCGTCCGTGCCAGATAGAATGCCTCCCGAATAGTGCGCGCCAAATCCTCGATACGCAACACCAGGTAGTTATGCTTCGTACAGGGCCGCGTGATGCCCACCACATCCGCTTCCTGAAACGCATCGGTCCCAATCAGCGTCGAGGGTACTTGCCCCGTGAAGATGACCATCGGCACCGAATCCATGAAGGCGCTGGCGATGCCCGTCACCAAATTCGTCGCTCCAGGTCCGGAGGTCGCCATCGCCACGCCCACGCGTCCCGATGCTCGCGCATAGCCGTCGGCCGCATGCGCCGCCGCTTGCTCGTGCCGCATCAGAATGTGTCGAATCTCCGCATCATAGAGCCGATCGTAAATCGGCAAAATCGCTCCCCCCGGATGTCCGAAGACGACTCTCACCCCCTCTCGTCGCAAGCTTTCGACGAAGATCTCCGTCCCCTTCATCCTCATATTCCCGATCCCCCTTCATCTCGCGCTGGAGAGACGGAGATAGTGTAGCGATCGTCGCGGCATTTGTAAAATTTATTCTTTTTTTGCCCAAATCACCAATCCTTATGGCTTGATGCACCCTCCCCTTCGCCGGAGTTCTCTGCTACACTTTCGCCGAAATGCGAGGAGGCGGATCATGCGCATCGTCATCGGAGCCGATCATGCGGGTTTTGAGTTGAAGCGGACGCTCGCCGCTTATGTGCGCGCGTTGGGTCACGAGGTGGAGGACCTCGGGACCGAGAGCGCGGATCCGGTTGACTATCCCGATTATGCCGAAGCCGTCGCCCTCGCGGTGCGCGAGGGGCGCGCCGAGCGCGGCATCCTCATCTGCGGCAGCGGCGTCGGCGCGTCGGTTGCCGCCAACAAGGTGCCGGGGATTCGCGCCGGCCTCTGTCACGATACGTATTCGGCGCGCCAAGGTGTCGAACACGATGACCTCAACGTGCTCGTGCTCGGCGCGCGCGTCATCGGGCCGGAACTGGCGAAGGAACTCGTGCGGGCGTTCCTGGAGGCGCGTTTCAGCGGTGAAGAGCGCCATCGCCGCCGCTTGGAGAAGCTTCGTCGGCTCGAAGCCCGCTTCCTGAAGCTTGATGAGGAACGACGCGAATGCGCGCGATGACGTATCGAACCCTGATCTCGACCTCGGTGCTCGGCCAACATCTGGACGATCCGGCATGGGTACTTGTGGATTGCCGCTTCGCGCTCGACGAGCCGACCCGTGGCGAGCGCGACTACGAGCAAGGGCACATCCCCGGCGCTCTCTACGCGCATTTGGAACGAGATCTCACGGGCACGATCATTCCGGGCAAGACCGGTCGTCATCCGCTGCCTTCCGTGGAGCACCTGGTCGAACGCTTCAGCGCGTGGGGCATTGACGCGAACGTTCAAGTCGTCGCCTATGATGACAGCGGCGGCTCGATGGCAGCGCGGCTGTGGTGGTTGCTGCGATGGCTCGGCCACGAAGCCGTCGCCGTGCTCGATGGCGGCTGGCCGTGGTGGCGCGCCGAAGGCCGTCCGTTTCGTCGCGGGCGCCAGTGGCGCTCCCCTCGTCGCTTCGTCCCTCGCCCTCGTCCGGAGCTGGTGGCGAACGTCGAAGACATCCTGGCAGCCTTGAAGGATCCGAGCCTCCGCCTGATCGATGCGCGGAGCCCGGAACGCTATCGCGGTGAGCATGAGCCGATCGATCCGGTAGCTGGGCACATTCCTGGAGCCATCTGCGCGCCGTATCTCGAAAACCTTGATGCTCGGGGCCTCTTCCGCCCGGCCACCGAGCTGCGCGCGCGCTTCGAGCGGCTTCTGGGCGGCACTCCTGCCTCGCGCGCGATCTTCTACTGCGGCTCCGGCGTGACGGCGGCACATAATCTGCTGGCGCTCTTGCACGCGGGCCTGGGCGAAGCGCGACTGTATGCCGGTTCTTGGAGCGAATGGATCACTGATCCGACGCGCCCGATCGAACGCGCATGACGCGCTCCGGCGATGAGCGCGCGCGATCGCTGCTCCTTCGCGTTGCACGAGCACCCAAGGAAGCGATAAACTAGCGGCTCACATCAAGCGCGAAGGGAGGGGGGAGCATGAGAAGCACATGGATTGTCGCCCTCATCCTCTGGCTCTCGATGCCTCCGTTGGCTCTCCCGCGCCAAGACATCGCTTCGCCGCTCGCTTCGGAGGAGCGCGCGTGGGTCGAAGAGACGCTCCGACAGATGACGCTGGAGGAGAAGATCGGGCAGATGCTCGTTCCCGCGATGGCGCCCGTCTTCATGAATCGGGAGAGCGAAGAGTTCCGCCGCATCGAGCGGAACATCGTGGAATTTCACGTCGGCGGCTATCATGCCTTCGGAGGCGATCCGGTCGCTCTGGCCGCTTTGCTGAATCGCATGCAGCGGCTGGCGAAGATTCCGCTCTTGATCACCGCGGACCTCGAAGGCGGACCGGGATACCAGTTTCGCGGAGCGACGCGCTTGCCGCGCGCGATGGCATTGGGGGCGACCGGAAGCGAGGAGCTGGCCTATCGCGCTGGCCAGATCACGGCCATCGAGGGGCGCGCCATGGGGATTCACGTGAATTTCTACCCCGTTTTGGACGTCAACAACAATCCGAGGAACCCGATCATTAACATTCGGTCCTTCGGCGAAGATGTGGCTTTGGTTTCACGCCTTGGCCAGGCCTATATTCGCGGGGCACAAGAGAACGGGCAACTGGCGACGGCCAAGCATTTCCCCGGGCATGGCGACACGAGCCAGGATTCGCATCTGGAGCTGCCTGTCATCGCGGTTGGTCGGGACCGCCTCGACCAGATCGAGCTGCCGCCTTTTCGCGCGGCGATTCGCGCGGGCGTCGCCGCGATCATGACGGCCCATATCGCGCTCCCGCACCTGGAGCTGGAGAGAGGCGTGCCGGCGACGCTCTCCCCGGCGATCCTCACCGGGTTGCTTCGAACGGAGCTGGGGTTTCAAGGTCTGATCTTCACCGACGCCATGGAGATGCGCGGGATCGCTGATCACTTCACGCCGGAGGAGGCGACGGTGCGCGCCGTCCGAGCGGGGGCGGACGTGATCCTCTTCCCGGTCGATGTCGAGAGGTCCTTCACGGCTCTCCGACAGGCCATCGAGCGCGGCGAGATCTCCCTGGAGCGGATCGAAGCCTCTGTGCGGCGCCTCCTGGAAGCGAAGGCGCGGCTCGGTCTGCATCGGAATCGGTACGTGGATCTGGATCGGATCGAAGCGATCGTCGGGAATCAAGAGCACCAGCAGTGGGCGCGCATGATGATCGAACGCGCCATCACCTTAGTGCGCGATGAGCGGCGCGTCCTTCCACTTGCGCTTGAGGAGACACGGCGCGTCCTGCTTCTGACGATCCTCGACGCGCGCGCGGGATGGCGCGAGGGCATGCCCGGGAGCACTTTCCGCGCGGAACTGCTCAAGCGCCACCGGAACGTGATCGAAGTGACCATTGACGAGAGGACCTCGCGCGAGACGATTGAGGTCGTGAAGAAGCTGGCCGATCTCTGCGACGTCATCCTGGCCAACGGCTTCATCCGCGTCGCCGCATACAAAGGCTCCATCGACTTGACCGAGGAACAGTTGGATCTTCTCCGCGCCCTCTCGAAATCGGAGAAGCCGTTTGTCTTCACGCTCTTTGGAAGCCCTTACATGTTCTCCTTCGTGCCCGAGCTGCCGACGTGCATCTTGACCTACGAGTACTACCCGGAAGCCGAGCGCGCGGCCCTGCGCGCCATCCTCGGCGAAATCCCCTTCACCGGGAAGTTGCCGATCAGCCTGCCGGGCGCTTATCCGATCGGGCATGGCCTCACTCCGACAGGGCGATAGGAGGGGCGTATGCGCCTGGGAGTCATCGGACTTGGCACGATGGGTCGCCCCATGGCGAGGAACCTCCTCAAGGCGGGATTCTCGCTGGCCGTCTACAACCGCACAGCGAGTAAGGCCTCTCCGCTTCTGGAGCTGGGTGCCGCGTGGGCACCTTCGCCGGCCGATCTCGCGCAAACGTCCGATGTCATCCTCACCATCCTCCCGGATACGCCCGATGTCGAAGCCGTGCTCTTCGGTCCGAAGGGGATATGGGAGGGGATCCGCCCAGGGGGCATCGTGATCGAGATGAGCACGATCGCTCCGGACGCGGCCGTGCGGTTCGCTCGGCGTCTTGCCGAGAAGGCGTGCGAGATGCTCGATGCGCCCGTCAGCGGGGGTGAGCGCGGGGCCATTGAAGGCACACTCGCCATCATGGTTGGGGGACGAGAAGACATCTTCCATCAGTGCTTGCCAATCCTCCGCGCTCTTGGGCAGACGATCGTCTACACGGGACCGAGTGGGAACGGTCAGAAGACGAAGCTCGTCAACCAACTCATCTGCGCGTTGAACATCGTGGCCATGGCCGAAGGGCTTCATCTGGCCGAAATGCTCGGCCTCGATTTGGAGATCACGCTGCGTGCCATCTCGCAGGGGGCGGCCGCTTCTTGGATGCTCTCGAACCTCGCTCCTAAAATCCTACAGAACGACTTCGCGCCAGGCTTCAAGATCGCCCTTCAGCGGAAAGACCTGCGCCTGGTGCGCGAAGCCATCCGTCGAGCGTGTCGTCACGAAGCTCTTGAGCGCGCCGATCGGGAACGGGAAGCCTTCCCGGGCGCCGAACTCGCCTTTCGTCTCTTCTGCGAAGCCGTCGCGGAGGGACTCGGCGAACTGGGGACACAAGGATTGATCACCCTCTATCGGCGCCGCGCTTGAGCCAGGAGTCTTGCGAAGAAGGCAAGCGCTCGATCTCCTTCCAAGCGCGGCGCCGCTCCTCATCACGTCACGCGCTCGGATGCCGCGTAGAGCAGAGCGTTGAAGAGGGTCTTGAAGGTGGCGTAGGATTGCCCACGATACTGCGGTCGGAAACCGAAGAGGATCGCGCGGCCGCGACCGATCGGGATTTCGACGAGCGCCGCTTTCCCCGAGAGCCGCTCCCCCCCAAGCAGCCATCCGCTCAACAGCGGATCGCCCGCCGGATACCGCGCGATGACGACGGCCGAACCGCCGACCTCAAAGGCCGGTCCTTCCTCAAACCAGATCGCCGCTTCGCGCTCCATCCCGAAGGCGACCGGATGCGCGGGATCGAACTCGACCTTCAGGATCGAGCCCGGTCCATAGAACTCCCGCTCCGAAATGTCCGCAAGGGTATCGCGAATCTCCGACCGCATCCCTCTCACGATCAATCCCGACGCTTGATTGAAGGTGATCACGCTCCCGCCCTCTTCGGCAAATTGCCGCAAATGGGCCAACCCCACCTCCCCGATACCACCCGTATATTCCTCAGGCATCGTGCCCGGTCGATGCCCCTCCAGGATCGCGCGCGGTGCCTGATCCGGCAAAATGATCACATCGAACCGACGGCGCAGGCCTCCCGCGCGCACGTCCCGATCGTAGATGTTCTCGTATGGGATGCCGAATTGATCGAAGACCCAGCGCGTCCACCCCTCATCCATTGAGGGGACATAGCTCCGATAAAGCCCCACGCGGGGCAGCCGCAGTTCCAGCAACGCTCCGCGTGGACGCTCCCGCGCGGCCTGAACGGAGATCGAGAGACGCCGCGCCGTCTCCGCCAAGAGCGCCTCCTGCCCGGCGGGAATGAACGCCGTGCCGGGTGGGAACGCAGAGGATTCCAAGAGGCGATAGACGCGCACCCCTCGCTTGAGCAGATCGAAGAGGGCCGCGATCTCCCGATGCCCCTCCGGTCGGATCACATACCCATGCGACGACCTCCCCCCCATGATCCCCCCCGCCGGCTCCTCCACGCGATCCACGCGCTCCCACGGAACGGAGAACGGCCGAGCGATCTCCACAACGTTCACTCCCATGAGTAACGGGAGCGTATGCGCCGTCACATCGTAGGGACGTTTCGGTGGCCCTCCTGGATATTCGCGCAAGTCGGGATAGCGCTGCCGTTCCAGCAGCGCCTTCGCGAACGCTCCATAAGGCTGCGCCAACGGGATGATGAGACTCCCTGCCGGAAACACTCGGCCATCAGCGTGAACGTCAGCCTGTGCCCTCCACACCTCCACCAGGCCGAAGCGCAAGACCTCGATCAGCTTCCGCGCCGCAGCCGGATCCCTTTGCTCCGGAGGGATGAGGAAGGCAAAGGGCGGCTCTTCTCGTTCGACTGCGCGTCTCCCAATTCGATAAAAGTTCCACAAGAAGTGGTCCCGATGTCGCGCCGCCGTCTGCAGGAGCGAGAAGAACGCCGAGAGTTGGTAGTCCACGATGTCGCGCAAGCGCCAGCTCCCCCCGGGCCACGGCTCGGGGAAATTCCAGCTCGGCTGCCGCGCGTCATAGCCGCGCCCGCCTTGCAGCCGCTCAAAGGGGATTTCGATCGGCGAAGCGATGCGCACGCTCGCTGATTCCGTCAAAATCCGCAATCCGCCGTGATAACACTGATAGCATCGCGCCGGCGTCCAAAGGTCGTAGATCGCGTTGACGACAACCCCCGTCTTCCCTTCCGCCGTCAGATCGGCCGCCATCTTCATCCCCAACCAATTCATCCCCTGTACGAGGATCGGATCAATATTGGGTTCGATCGGATCAATCCACGGCGGCATGAAGATGCGCGCTCCCAACGCTCCCATCTGGTGGACATCGTAGACGATCTGCGGATGCCAAGCATTATGCGCCTTCTCCACCGCAAGTCGCGTCTCCACCTGCGTGAACATGTACCAATCGCGATTGTTGTCATGCCCGACGTACTTGTGATAGAGCCAGGGCGGACTCGTCCCCTCATACGGCGTGCCGAGCGTTCGCTGATACCACTCGTACACCATTTGATTCCCATCGGGATTGAGCGAGGGGATGAGCAAGAGGATCACGCTCTCCAGGATCTCGCGCACGCGTGGCGAATCCTCGGTCGCCATGCGCCAAGCGAATTCGACAGCCGTTTGCGCGCTGGCGACCTCCGTCGAGTGAATGTTACACGTGATCAGGACGACGACCTTCCCTCGCTCGATCAATGCGCGCGCTTCGGTCTCGGGCAGACCGCGCGGATCGGCGAGCCGCTTTTGGATCTGCCGGTATTCCTCCAACCGAGCGAGCGTCGACGGAGCCGAGATGACCGCCATGATGAAGGGGCGCCCTTCAGTGCTCCGGCCCAGCTCCACGACGCTCACCCGATCCGACGCCTCATCCAACCGCTGGAAATACTCGACGATCTGCGGCCAACTGGCGAGCCGACGATCCTCCCCGATGTCGAACCCCAGATGTTCTTTCGGGGAAGGAACGGCTCGCTGCGCCGCGAGGACCGCTTCGGCCACCAGGACCAAAGCGAGGGCACTTCGCAGATGACGCGCGAATCGCAACATGCGTTCCCCCTCCTTCAGGTCTTCTTCACCCCTCTTGCGGAGGGGGGATTTTACGCGAATCATCGGGAGAAGGGCAAGAGGCGTGTCCTCCTCCCAGAGGTTCGCCCGACAACGCGAAAAATCCGTGCAACATTCGCTCGTCGCCTCGCCGTCCCATCTGGCGGATGAAGGGACGAGAGACGACGTCGCCTGAGGTCGTCAAGCCCTCACGACATCGCTCTCGGGAAAGATCTGCTCTGGAGGCGAAGGACGATGAAGAGACACATAGCGATGACGATGCTCGCGCTCGCGCCAATCCTTTTCTTTCCCTCTTCTCGGACAGCGTCCTCAGATCCCCCTCAAGATCCGGGGATCGTCAATGCCGAAGGCCTCGACGTTCAGAGCCTCTTCCAAACGCTCGATCTCTTCGTTCAAAGCCGGGCCGTGGAGATCGGCATGACGATCGACTCCAGCCAAGCGAAACTCCTGCAGATCGGCGATACCCCGGTGACGCTGACGCCGGCGTCCTCGTGGGACCCGCGGCGTCTGGGCACGGTGGGCCTCCTCGAAGCCGGGAAAGCCATCTCCATACAGAATAAGACGTTGCCGGCCGGACTCTATACGCTCGAAATCGGCAGCCATCCACAAACGCGCCGCCTCTCCTTGAACTTCCGCGATCAGTTTGGGAACATCGTCACCAGCCTCCCGGCCACCGAATACAAATTCACGCCGCTTCCTAAGCGCGCGTCGACCAAAGAAGTCGAATCCGCGCAATCGCTGCTGGGCATCATCGGCCCGGCCATCGGCTTCAACGTCGTCCTCACCAACACGCCGCCGTTTTTCAAGGTTGTCCCGTGCCTGGGCTTCGTCGTGCCCATCGGCATCGGCTTGGTGAACGTCGGATTCTGTCTCGGATGAGCGGAAGGGGGCCCCTCCTGGGCGATGCGCCATCCGAGGTGGCGTATCGCCCTCACCGAACTGGACGAAAGGTGACCTCGATCTCCAGAAGCGTCGCGCGCGCAAAGCGCAGCCCTTTCTTGTTCCGGCCGGCGCTCTCAATGGCGATACGCTTCATCTCCTCTTCGCCGTTGACCTCTCGGTATCGGCCGTTCCGCTCCAGGATGAGGAAAATCGTTCCCGGCGGATTCGCCGCCTTCTTCTTCCGGCGCGCTGGTACGCTCGCGCGTCTCTTGCGCGTCGGAGATTCCGAGGTAGCCTCCACGACCCCAGAGAGAGTCATCGCCCGCTTCGCCTCTCCGCGCTTCGACTTCTCTCCCCCCATACGTGCGTCCTCCTGAGACCGTGATCGGCACCGCCCAGAAGAGAACGAGGGCACGCCCGACCCAGACGACGAACGCTCAGCGATCCTCATCTCCCTCCCCGTGCGGCGTGGGCTCGCGCGCCGTTTCGACCTCTTCTGCAGGGGATGCCACACTTCGGGATTCACCGCCCTCCCTTTCGCGAGGGCATAGGCCTGCACCTCCTGCTCGATCCGCTCGCGCCGATCGCTCGCCAGCGCCCCAGCCCAATCCTTACACCTGAACGCATAGGGGCACCGAATAGCACAGATCAGCACGGACTTCAGCTCACTGTAGCGAGTGCAGTAGATGTACGCCCCCACATCTCCCATGCTCGCCCCTTCGCTTCGCGCGACGCGCCCTCCGCGCGCCGATCTTATATCTCGCCGCCTTCCCCCTGTCAAACGTCCGAGGCGTCCTCTCATAATAGCCCGATGGACCGATTTTGTGCTATAACCGAACATTGCGCACAACGTCGAAGCGGAGGCGAGTTGGGGATGTCCGAGCGACCTTCGGTCATCGAATTCCAGAACGTCTGGCACTCGTATGATGGCGAGCATTTCGTGCTCGAAGATATCTCCTTCTCGGTCGGACCGGGCGAGATGACGGTCATCCTCGGCGGCTCCGGAAGCGGGAAGTCTACGATCCTGCGACTCACGCTCGGACTCATCCGACCGGATGAAGGCGAGATCTTCATCCATGGCCAGGAGATCACCTCCATGACTGAGCAGGAGCTTCTGGCCGTCCGTCGAAAGATCGGGATCGTCTTCCAATCCGGCGCCCTCTTCGATAGCTTGAGTGTGTACGAGAACGTCGCCTACCGGCTTCGCGAAGAAGGATGGCCCGAGGAGCGCATCGAGGAGGAGGTCAGGCGCCAGCTCGCGTTCATTGATTTCAAGGGAGATGTTCACGCCCTCCCCGGCGAACTCTCCGGCGGCATGCGTCGAGCCGTCGCCATCGCGCGGGCGATGGTCGGCGGCCCCGAGATCTTGCTCTTCGACGAGCCCACGGCCGGGCTCGATCCCCCGACTGCCCGGACGCTTTGCGAATTGGCCGCCAAGTACCGCGATCTGCAAGGCGTCAGCTCCATCTTCGTCACCCACCGCATGGATGACGTGCGCTTTCTCTCCTCTGTCCTCTACACGCGCGAGGCCACCGGAGACATCATCGCTCTGCATCGCGACGATGAGACGTTCTCGCTCATCAACACGCGATTCCTCATCTTGCGGAACCGCCGCATCTACTTCAGCGGAACGGAAGAACAACTCCGTCGCTCGGGAGATCCCTACGTCCGCGAGTTCATCGGCGCGCTCGAAGAGATGGAAGAACAAGAGGTGTTCGAGGAGCTGATGCGCGAATGAGGGGATGGCCGACTCCCGATCGTCGGAACGAGACGAAGAGGCCGACCTCGCCTCCTGATGACCGACCTGTCATCGAATTCCGAGAGGTCTCCATCGCCTTCGATGACCCGCCGCGGCAAATTCTCGATCGGGTCAGCTTCAAGGTCTATCAGGGCGAGATGCGCATCATCTTGGGACCAACGGGCTCTGGGAAATCCACGATCCTTCGCCTGACGATTGGCCTCTTGCGTCCCGATGAAGGGCAGATCTTCGTCAACGGCCAAGAGATCACGGCCCTGCCCGAGGAAGCACTTCTCAAGCTCCGTCAGAAGATCGGCGTCGTCTTCCAAGAGGATGCCCTCTTCACCTCGCTGACGGTCGCCGAGAACGTCGCCTATCGGCTCCTCGAACAGGGATACACCCTGGAAGACGTGGACGCTGAGGTGCGGCAGACGCTCCGCTTGGTCGGACTCGAACACGCCTACGGGATGATGCCCAACGAACTCTCCGGTGGAATGAGCCGACGCACGGCCATCGCGCGCGCCCTGGTCGGAGATCCGGAGATCATCCTCTACGACTCGCCGCTTGCGGGACTGGATCCCGTTATCGGCCGACGCATCAGTCGACTCGCCATGCGCCTGCGAGATCTTCGGGGCGTCACCTCACTCTGGATCACACAGAACATGGACGAGGTGCGATACCTCGCCTCTCACTTCTACGAGCGCACGGCCGACGGCAAACTCCTCTTTCGCCGAGAGAGCGAACGCTTCTGCCTGATCAACACGAAGATCCTCATGCTCGCCCAAGGGCGCGTGATCTTCGACGGGACAGACGAACTCTTCTGGAGCGCGCGCGATCCCCAAATCCAACAGTTCCTCCCTTGATCACCGAACCGCGCATTCTCCGGTGACCGCCCTCGCTTCCGAAGGCCCTTCGATCCCCATGAGCTTTTCGAACTCCCGATGGAGCCTCTCGCAGAGGCGATCGGCGAACTGCCGAGCATACGGGCGAAATTCCGCAGCGAGGAGATCAGCGTCGGCGCGGATCCGCGCCGATGCGTCGCTCAAGAGTTGTCGCATCCGCGTTTCTTTTTCCTCCGCACGGAGATGTTCATCCTCGACCACGCGCTTCATCCGCTCGCTCCATTCCCCGTACGCCCTCTCGATCTGCCGCCGCCATTCCTCCAATCGTCTGAGGGCCGCGAGATACGGCGCGCTATCTCGAACAATTTGCCGCGCCAACTTTCGCCCCTTGATCCGAATCAGGGCGTTGAAGAGGCCACGCCCCTCTCTCAAATGCCGCCACGCTTCGCGATAGGAATAGAAGTCAAGCGAAGCCCGGATCGTCCCCATCTGCAATTCGTAGGCCGTCATCTTCTCCGGCCAAATGATGGCGTGTTGGGCGTCATAGAGATGCCACTGCTCGGGAGCGATGATCTTCCCCTCCCGTTCAAGGCGAGCCGTCAACGGAGGGCCCGGGACCGGCGTCAGGGCGAAGAACTGCGCCGTGTCCAGGTTCATCTCCTTCGCGAAGCGCAGCGTCTGTTCGATCGTCTCCACCGTGTCCGCATCCGATCCGAGCACGAACATCCCATGCACGCGAATCCCCACGCGATGAAACGCTTCGATCGCCGCCCGATTCTTCTCCAGCGTCGAGTGCTTGTGATAGAGCCGCAGCGTCTCATCGTTGACCGATTCGAGTCCGATGAAGACACACGCGCATCCGGCCCGCGCCATCAATCGCAACAGCTCCGGATCGCTGGCCGCTTCCACGCGCACTTGAGCGAACCAGCGGGGGATTCGAATCCCCTCACTCAAGAGGCGATCCAGGAGGCGTTTCACCCGCGCCCGATTCGCATTGAAGATGTCATCCCCAAAGAAGATCGGACAGCGCTTCACCCCCAAGGTGTACCGGATCAGCGCGATCGTCGCCTCGTCATCTAAGAATCGGAACTGGCGTCCGAAGTTGTCGATGACCGAACAATACTCGCACTCAAACGGACATCCGCGCGAGGTGTTCACCACCAGATGCGTGACGAAGCGCCGCTCGCCCTCCGTATATTCGGGAAACGGGAGGGCCGAGAGCTGCGCCGAGGTCAAAAACGGCCGATCCGGGGTGAGCCGTACTTCTCCCTCAGACGTCCGATAGGCGATCCCCCGGACGTCCTCCAAGTGCGGACGCTCGAAATCTTCCCGGTAGCGCTCCAAAAGCTCCGGGAACGTATGATCCCCCTCATGTCGAACGACGACATCTCCATACTGCAACGCCTCATGCGGCAAGGCCGTCGGATGAGGCCCCCCGAATACGATCACAAGGCGCGGATTCGCCTCTTTCAGACGCCGCGCTAATTCCAACGATTGCGGCGCCGTTCGCGTGATGACCGAAATGCCCACCACGTCCGATGCGAGCAACCGCGCCCAATCTCCTCGGTCCAGATGCCCCTTGGTCCGACGATTGTACTTGGGGTTGATAGCCACCGTGTCCGCATACCCGGCCTTCTTCAGGATCGCCGTGAGCAGGGGAATGCCGCGCGCCGGGTAATTCAGGAGCGAATACACATCCTTCGCCAATTTCCCATCGAGGGTCCCATCCACAGTCGCCGGAAGCTCGATGAGCGTGATCGCCAGCTCCTCCCGTCTTCTCCCCATCTCTTTCCTCCGCGGTCCCCAACCATATCAGAGATTCCCGCTTCGCACAAGCCGACCGTTCGAGAGTCTGCCGAAGAAGAAGGAATTTTCGACAGGGGGGTTGACAGGTAGCGGGACCTCGCGTATAAATATGCATCCATTTTCGAAGCATGCAGGAATTTTGCATATTATGCGGAAGCGGACGCGGAAGGTGCTCGAACTGATCCGGGCCAAGCGGTTCCGGACGCAGGCGGAGCTGGTCGAGGAATTGCGCGCGAGGGGGATTCGCGCCACGCAATCCTCGGTCTCGCGTGATCTGGCTCGATTGGGAGCGGTCAAGATCAACGGCTACTATGTGCTGCCGCGCCTGGCACATCCGATCGCCGGCGTGCTGGAGATCCTCGACCTCGATACGGCAGGCGATCACCTCATCGTCATGAAGACGGAACCGGGGCAGGCGTCCTCGGTGGCCCTGAAGATCGATGACGCGCACTTTCCAGAAGTTGTGGGGACGGTCGCCGGCGATGACACGGTCTTCGTCGCCGTGAAGGATCGCGAGGCGCAGCGCAAGGCGATCGCGCGCATCAGCCAACTCTTCACGCTGCGACGATCCATGCGAGGGGGGACGTGACACGCAGCCCGCGGCGTCGCCCCCCGTTGGAACGATCTTTGCAGAGGATGGGGCTTATGGCGAATCTCATCGTTCGGAAGGTTGTGCTCGCGTATTCGGGAGGGCTCGACACCTCAGTGATGCTCAAATGGCTCAAGGAACGGTACGGGTGCGAGGTCATCACCTTCACGGCCGACATCGGCCAAGGGGAAGAGCTCGTGGGCCTCCCGGAGAAGGCGCTCGCCACCGGTGCGAGCCGCTGTTACATCGAGGACATGCGCGAGGAATTCGTTCGCGATTTCGTCTTCACGGCGCTCAAGGCCAATGCCGTGTACGAGGGCTTTTATCTGCTTGGGACGAGTCTGGCGCGCCCGCTCATCGCGAAGCGCCAGATCGAGATCGCGAAGCGAGAGGGGGCGGATGCGGTCGCGCACGGAGCGACGGGCAAAGGGAACGACCAGGTGCGTTTCGAGCTGACCTACTATGCCCTCGATCCGAATGTTCGCGTGATCGCCCCGTGGCGCGAGTGGGAGTTCCGATCGCGCACCGATCTGATCGAATACGCGGCGCGGCATGGCATTCCCGTGAGTGCGACTCACGAGAAGCCCTACTCGATAGATCGCAATCTCCTACACATCAGCTACGAGGGCGGGATCTTAGAAGACCCCTGGCGCGAGCCGCCGGAAGACATGTTCCAGCTGACGGTCTCGCCGGAACGAGCGCCCGATCGTCCGACGACGATCGAGATCACGTTCGAGGAGGGCGTGCCCGTCGCGCTGGACGGCGAATCTCTGAACCCGGTCCCGCTGCTGGAGACGCTGAACGCGCTGGGCGGTGAGCATGGCATCGGGCGCGTGGACATGGTGGAGAATCGCTTCGTCGGCATGAAATCGCGTGGGGTCTACGAGACGCCGGGAGGGACGATCCTGCACATCGCGCATCGCGCCCTGGAGTCCATCACGCTCGATCGAGAGCTCGGGCGGCTTCGCGACATGCTCATCCCGAAGATCGCCGAGTTGATCTACTACGGGTTCTGGTACTCGCCGGAATTTCAGGCGCTCCGAACCTTCATCGACCAGACGCAGAAGAACGTGACGGGGACGGTTCGGTTGCGCCTTTACAAAGGTAATTGCATCGTCCTCGGACGCCGATCGCCGTACTCGCTCTATCGGCCGGAGTACGCCACGTTCGAGGCCGACCAGGTGTACGAGCAACGTGATGCGGCGGGCTTCATCAAGCTGAATGCGCTACGGCTCCGCCTGCACGGGATGCGCGCGACAGCGGAGACGATGATCTCGCGATAGGAGGGCGGAGGAGATGACGACGCGCGGGCGATCGGACAATGCGGCGATCCGGTTCCTGAGGGTGGATAAGATCGGATCGGCGACGGTGAACTTGAAGCTCCCTCCGGTGGTCCCGGTGACGACGCGCTGCGAAGCGCAGGTGGGCAACGTCGTCGTCGTGCGCGTCCTCACGGAGAACGCGGCGTACAATCACTTGGAGTTGCCCACCGGACGACTCTGCAAGATCAACCGCGATGACCTCATCGTAGGCGTGCTCGGAGAGCGGCGAGCGCTCAAGGGCTTCGTTGGCACTGTCCCTCCGAAGCTCGCTCCGGGAGATCGGCTGCACATCTTGAACCTCGGCGGGGTGATCGGCCGCTGCGTGGATCATTACAACGAGCTCGGCGAGGCCATCGAGGTCGAACTGCTCGGCATGGTCGCCGATGGGGATGGCGCGCGGGCGCCGACGATCCTGAACATCGCCAAGGGCGCCGTCCCGCCGCGCGAGCATTTGGAGCGATCGTGTCCACTCATCTTGGTCGCGGGGACGTGCATGAATTCGGGGAAGACGTTCGCCGCGGCACAACTCATCAAGCACTTCACGCACGCCGGATATCGCGTCGCCGCGGCCAAGCTCACTGGCATCGCGTGCCTGCGCGACACGTTGAACATGGAGGATCACGGGGCCATCAAGACCCTCTCGTTTCTCGACTGCGGGTACCCCTCGACCGTCTCGGTACCCAACCTCCCGGCGATCGCCAAGGCACTCATCGCCCAGTTGAATGTCGTCGAGCCGGACGTGATCGTCCTCGAGCTCGGCGACGGGATCATCGGCGGATACAACGTGCACGTCCTCTTCGAGGAGGCGGAGCTGCTGCGATTCGTGGCGGCCACGGTCTTCTGTGCGGGCGACTTCGTTGGGGCGTGGGGGGGGGTTCAACTCCTCGCAGCCAAGCGCGTGCCGATCACGGTCATCTCCGGGGCGGTCACCGATAGCGCCATGGGGCGCGAGTTCATCGAGCGCGAGTGGGGGATTCCGGCGGCCAACGCCATGAGGAACGGCGAGAAGCTCTACCGACTCGTAGAGGAGAGAGTCCTTGCGTTCCGAAGCGCCGTGCGCTGAAGAGGAGAAGCGATGACGATTCGCGTGGGGATCGTGGGAGGATCGGGCTATGGGGGAGGAGAGCTTGTGCGCCTCCTCCTCTTTCACCCGGCGGCGGAGATCGTATGGGTGGCGGCTCACGAGCAGGCGGGGCGCTCGATCGCCGAGGTCCACCCGAATCTGCGGCGACTGGCCGAGTTTCGCCTCCTCCCCCTACCGACGGCCGAGACCATCGGTTCGCTCACCGAGGGGCTCGATTGCGTGTTCCTCGCGCTGCCGCATGGGCGGAGCATGGAGCTTGTCCCTCGGATTCCCGAGTCAGTGAAGGTGATCGATCTGGCTGGCGACTTTCGACTGAAAGATCCTGAAGTCTTCAAGGCGCACTACGGACAGTCGCATCGCGCGCCGGAGCAGCTCGAGCGCTTCGTCTACGGATTGACCGAGCTGCAGCGTGCGGAGATCGCACGCGCCTCGCGCGTGGCCAATCCGGGATGTTTCGCGACAGCCGTCCTTCTGGGGCTCGCTCCGTTGGTGGCGGCGCGACAGCTCATCGGTCCGGTGATCGCTGACGCCAAGACCGGCTCCTCGGGCGCCGGCGCCAAGCCGCTCGAAACGACGCATCATCCGCGGCGGGCCAATAGCTTCTTCGCTTACAAGCCATTCATCCATCCGCACTTGCCGGAGATCGCCCAAGCGCTCACCCATCTGGTGGAAGATCGCTGGCTTGAGCACCTCCTCCTCCAAGTGCATTCGGCCCCGGTCGTGCGCGGGATCTTCGCCTCGCTCTATCTCACGCTCGCTGAGCCGATGAGGGCCGAAGAGATCGGCGATCTCTTTCACCAATTTTACGCCGATGCCTTCTTCGTGCGTCTGCTTGGACCGAACGTCTCGCCGGACATCACCTGGGTGAAACACACGAATTTCTGCGATATCGGATGGGCGGTTCAAGGGAGGACGGTGATCATCTTCACCGCTCTGGATAACTTGGTCAAAGGCGCAGCCGGTCAGGCTGTGCAAAACATGAACGTGATGTTCGGCGTGGAGGAGACGACGGGCCTGAAGTGGCCGGGAAGTCATCCTTGAGGAGCCCCCGCTATGGCCGTTTCGATCACACGCCGGCCGACACCTCGCCTGACGCTCAAAGGGCGAAGCATCCTCACCACCGGGGAGTTCACGCGAGAGGAATTGTCCGAGATCCTCGATCTGGCGATCCAGTACAAGACGCTCGGGCACGGGCGTCCGTTGAGGGGAAAATCCATCGCCCTTGTCTTCTTCAACCCCTCATTGCGCACGCGCGCTTCGATGGAGATCGCCATTCACCAATTGGGGGGGCATGCCGTCATGCTCGATGTCGGGAAGGGAACGTGGACGCTCGAATATCGCGAGGGCGTCGTCATGGATGGCGATCGGAGCGAGCACCTCAAAGAAGCGGCGCGCGTGCTCTCTCGATACGTGGCGGCCATTGGCGTGCGCAGCTTCCCCGCCTTGCGATCGTTCGAGGAAGAGCGAAAGGATCCGATCCTGCGCAGTTTCGCGCGCTACAGCTCGGTGCCGATCATCAACATGGAATCGGCGATGTCCCATCCGTTGCAAGCGTTAGCCGATGTGATGACGATCCGAGAGACGTTCGGGCTCGTGGATCAACGTCAAGTCGTCCTGTGTTGGACATACCATCCGAAGCCGCTGCCGATGGCCGTGCCGAACTCCTTCGCGCTGATCGCCGCGCAATTCGGCATGAATTTGACGATCGCCTGCCCGCCGGAATACGAGCTGGATCCGGAGCTGATGGATATGGTCCGCGCACACGCCCATCGCAATGGCGGTCTCGTGCGCGTCCTGCACGATCGGCACGAAGCCTGCCGCGGTACGGAGATCATCTACGCGAAGAGTTGGGGTAGCCGCCACTACTATGGCCGATGGGAGGAGGAACAAGCGGTGCGGAAGCAGTATCGCGACTGGATCGTGGATGAAGCGCTGATGCGGGCGACTCATCGGGGCTATTTCATGCATTGTCTCCCCGTGCGGCGGAACGTCGTCGTGACCGATGCCGTCCTCGACAGCGAGCGCTCCCTCGTGATCCAACAGGCGGAGAACCGCCTCCATGTTCAAAAGGCCTTGCTCGCCATGCTCCTGTGAGCGCCGAGGAGAGGGGGATGATGAACCACGACCGCTTGGAGCTGCTGCGCGAAGCGCTCCCCTATATCCAGAAGTTCAAGGGGAAGATCTTCGTCATCAAGCTCGGTGGAACAGTCACTGAGCATTCGGCGACGCTCCACTCGTTGGCCGAAGAGATCGCCCTCTGTCACCAAGTGGGAATTCGCATCATCGTCGTCCATGGTGGGGGCCATCAGGTGACGCGCCTGGCCCGACGATTGGGCGTCCAGCAGAAGATCGTCCTTGGACGGCGCATCACCGATGACGAGACGCTGGAGATCGCGAAGATGATCTTCGCCGGGAAGATCAATACCGAAGTGGCGGCGGCCTTGCATCGGCTGGGCGTCCCGACCGTCGGGCTCACGGGATTCGACGGTCAGCTCATCCGCGCTCGCCGCCGACACCCCCAACGCATCGTGGATCCGGAGACAGGACGCGAGGAGCTCATCGACTACGGTCACGTCGGCGATATCGAATCCGTCAATGGCCAGCTTCTCGCACTTCTCTTGGAGCATGGATATGTGCCGGTCCTCTGTTGCCTGGCTGCCGATGCGCAAGGGAACATCTTCAACATCAACGCCGATACGATCGCGGCCGAGCTCGCGGCCAATCTCGATGCGGAGAAGCTCCTCCTGTTGACGGACGTGGATGGGATTCTCCTGGAGAAGGGCGATCCGACGACGCGACTCTCCCGCCTCACGCTCGCTCAATTCAAGGAGCTGCTCGCGAGTGGACGTTTGGCCGAAGGAATGCTGCCGAAGGCCGATGCGATTCTGGGATTGCTCGCGCGCGGGCGAACGACCGTGCACGTCATCAACGGCTGTCGGCGCAACGCCTTGCTTCAAGAGCTCTTCACGGATGAAGGGTCGGGGACGATGATCATTCCGACGTAATCGCCTCCCGATCCCGCCGCAGGGCATTCACCCTCTGTCGCGCTTCCTGTAGAGCCGCGCGAACGCGTTCCGGGGCTGTCCCACCAAGCGCTCGCTTCGAGGCCAACGCCCGCTCGAGCGAGAGCACCTCGTAGACGTCCGCTTCAATCTGAGGGGCGAATCGCCGATACTCTTCGAGAGAAAGTTCGTTCAAGCTCTTCTTGACTTGGGCCGCATACAGGACGATCTCTCCAACGAGATCGTGGGCGTGGCGAAAGGCCATGCCCTTGCGCACAAGATAATCGGCCAGCTCCGTCGCATTCGCGTAATCGCCAAGCGCCGCACCCATCATGCGCTCAGGGTGAAGCTCCGTATGGCGGAGCACCGTCGTCATCACGCGCACGGAAGCCCGCACCGTATCGAGCGCATCGAAGACGGCCTCTTTGTCCTCCTGCATGTCCTTATTGTAAGCGAGCGGCAAGCCCTTCATCATCACGAGCACGCTCACCAGATGACCGAAGATGCGCCCGCTCTTGCCGCGGAGGAGTTCCAGAGCGTCCGGATTCTTCTTCTGCGGCATGAGCGAGGAGCCGGTGGAGACGGCATCGCCGAGCGTGAGGAATCCGAATTCCGATGTCGCATAGAGGATGAAGTCCTCGGCCAGGCGACTGAGATGCATTTGCAACACGGCCGCGGCGAAGAGCACTTCGAGCACGAAATCGCGATCGCTCACGGCATCGAGGCTGTTGGCCGCCACGTGCTCGAAGCCCAATTCCCGCGCCAGCTCCTCCCGATCCAGAGGGACGCTCGTTCCAGCGAGCGCCCCAGCTCCCAGCGGAAGCACATTGAGGCGCGCGCGCGCCGTGCGCACCCGTTCTCGATCGCGCTCGAACATCTCGAAGTAGGCGAGCAGATAGTGCCCCCACAGGATGGGCTGGGCCCGCTGAAGATGCGTGTATCCGGGAAGCGCGACCTCCGCATACCGCTCGGCCAGATCGAGCACGGTCGTCTCCAGCTCAAGAAGCTCCGCGAGCCAGAGATCGCACTGCTCGCGGAGGTAGAGCCGAAGGTCCGTGCTTACCTGATCGTTCCGGCTCCGGCCGGTGCGCAACTTGTACGCGGCTTCGCCAACGAATTCCGCCAAGCGCGCCTCGACGAAGCTATGGACGTCCTCAGCGGGATAATGAGCGAGAGACTCGGGATCCCGCTCCGCCTGCTCGAGGATTCGTGCAAGGGCATCAAGGATGCGCGTGGCCTCTTCTTCAGAGAGCAGGCCCGCCCGTTGCAAGGCGCGGCAATACGCGACATGGGTACGAATATCGGCGTGTAGGAGCCTTCGATCGAAGGCGAACGAAGCATTGAACCGAGCAACCTCCGGATCCAAGGCTTCGCGGAATCGCCCGCCCCACAGCTTCTCCATGCTCGATGGATCCGGAGAACCGCTCACGCCTCGCCGTGCTCCGATAATACGCTGGCGGAAACCACCCCCTCCAGCTCTAGGCGCGACCGATCGCTCTCGCGCTTCGGCTTCCCCTTTACGCGCGCGACCAGAGTCACTTGCCCGCGCGCCGCGTGCGGAACGCCTGCTTGGCGTCGATCACCGTCCCCGATTGCGCTGCTCGGCGTCGCCCCGCCATGCGCCGACTCCGAGGCTGCAGCAAATACCCTAATCCCCGTTTCTCCAACTCGCAGAAGATCCCGGGCAGGTTCTTGTACCCAAGCATGCGCCCGAGCTTCCAGGCACTCACCTCCGTGTTGCTGTTGTAGAGCTTGATCGCCTGAATCAACCGCTCGCTCCGGAAATGTCCGAAGTGTCGCGCGACCAACCCACGCGCCTTCAGCCGATTCAAGTGCCAATGGACCACCCAAATGGGGGCATTCAAGCGCGTGGCGATCTGGCGACGGGTCAGCAGCGGCTCTTCTTCCTGAAGCTGAAGGATTCGCTTGCAGAGCTGGCAACGCTCAATCCAGTGGCCCTCCGGAGGCGTCTTGCGCTCAACCAGCTTCACCCCCAGCGCCTTCGCCTTCTTCAAAATCTGATGGACGCGTTGACGCGTTAAGCCAAAGGCGCGCCCGATTTGCTCCAGCGTCGGCGCCTCCGGACTGTTGTACATCTCGATGATTTTCTGATCCCGCTCGCTCAAGCGCCGCTCAAGTTTAATGTATTCCTCGGCGATTTTCAACTGCGGGAGCGTGCGCCGCCGCCGCACTTGATCGTAGGTCACGCCGAACGCGCGAATGGCATTGAGCACCGTCGCGGGAGAGCATCCGAAGTGCTTCGCCACCGCCTCGACGTCGCGATCACGCCCGAGTGCGAATTTGACGATTTTCAAGTACCGCTCGACCGTCGTCGGCCGGCGCGGAAGGTTCAAAGTGATTTCCTGTTTGGCGACCTTCGCGACCATTGTCTTTCCCCTCATTGTGGACTTCACCTTCTTAGATGCGAACCCTCACCCCGAAGGTTCGCATATTCTTGACGATTGCCTTATGCTACGAGTATTCGCGCTGTGCGGGCGCCCGTTCGCCAAAGTCTCAGGCCCGTTACGTTGCCTCGCCTTCGCTCCAGAAGTGATTCAGCGGACCGTGACCTCGACCTAGCGAGAACCCGTGCCGGATGGCCATCGTCACGTAGTGCTTCGCCTTCCGAATCGCTTCGAGCAAGTCATCGCCTCTCGCCAGATACGCCGTGATGGCCGCCGAATAAGTGCAGCCCGTTCCGTGCGTGTTCTGCGTATGCACGCGCTCTGCCGCGAACTCATGAAAATCCCGCCCGTCGTACAGAATGTCCACAGCTTCCGATCCGGCCTCCAGATGCCCACCCTTGATGAGCACCGCTCGTGGCCCCAAGTCGAAGATGCGTTGTGCGGCTCGCCACATGTCCTCGCGCGAGCGAATCGATTCGCCCGCGAGGATCTCCGCCTCCGGGATGTTCGGTGTCACCACACATGCCAGGGGGAGCAGTCGCCGGATCAAAGCCTCCTCCGCCTCCGCGCGCAAGAGCCGATCTCCCGATTTGGCCCGCATCACCGGGTCCACGACCAATCGCTCGATCCGATGTTCCCGGACCCCTTCGGCCACCGTCTCGATGATCTCCGGACTGGAGAGCATGCCAGTCTTCGCCGCATCCGTCCCGATGTCACGCATGACCAAGTCCAGTTGCAGGCGAACGAAATCGGCAGGCAACTCGATCATGCCAGCCACCTGGCAGGTATCCTGCGCCGTGATCGCCGTCAGCACTGAGAGCCCATAGACCCTGAGCGCCGTGAAGGTCTTCAGGTCCGCCTGAATCCCCGCACCCCCACCGGAATCTGAGCCCGCAATCGTCAAGGCACGTGCTACCATGACTCCAAGCTTGCTGTAAGTATAAGTCTACCCGAAATCGTCCAAAGAGGGAAGTCGAGAAGAGCCCTGCGCGCGAGATGGGGAAATCCGCTCCCCCGGCCCTTGGCAGAGTCAGCGACCTCCTATCACAGGATGAGGTAATTCGGTCCACCCCCGCCTTCCGGGGGCACCCAGGTGATGATCTGATATGGGTCCATGATGTCGCACGTCTTACAGTGGATGCAGTTGGAGGCATTGATCTGAAGGCGCTTTTGCCCATCCGGAGTCATGATCATCTCATAGACATGGGCCGGGCAGAAGCGCTCACACGGATTCCCGTATTCGACCACGCATCGCGTATGGCAGATGTCGAAGTCGGCGATCCTGAGATGGCACGGTTGATCTTCCTCATGGGAGGTCCCGGAATAGTACACGTCGGTCAGCTTATCGAAAGTCAGGATGCCATCGGGCTTCCAATCTGGCGGCGGACATCCGGCCTCCCGCCCGCGGTGGTATTCCGCCAGTTTCCGCATGCGCTCGTGTCCGGCGATAGTCGGGAGAGGGTCACGCCATCCTCGGCCTTTCGTCAGCATCTGCAGCCCCACGTGAAAGAGGCCCGACCACAGACCTCGCTCCATCGCTTGGTGAAAATTCCGAGCGCGATATAGCTCGTCGTGAAGCCAACTGGCCCGAATCAGCTCCTCATATCGGGCGAGCTGCCGCTCCGAGAAATCGTCTCGTCGCAGGGCCTCGTAGATGGCTTCGGCAGCCAGCATCCCTGACTTCATGGCCAGGTGGATCCCTTTCAACCGTTGAGCGCTCAAAAACCCAGCGCTATCGCCGACCAACACCGCTCCGCTCACGTACGGCTTGGGGATCGAATAGTATCCCCCTTCAGGTAGGGCTTTCGCTCCGTACCGGATGAGCTTCCCTCCGCGCAGGATGCGCGCGATCGCCGGGTGTGTCTTGAACTGCTGGAAGAGCCGATGCGGATCCAGACACGGATCCTCATAGCTCAGCCCTACAACGAGTCCCACGCTCACAAGCTGTTCTGCCCCAGCGTAGAGGAATCCGCCTCCGAAAGTTCGGGAGTTCAGCGGATACCCGAGCGTGTGGATGACCGTCCCGGGTGCGATGCGTCCCGGCTCAACCTCCCATAACTCTTTGATCCCCAAAGAGTAAACCTGTGGATGCCTCCCCGCCTGTAGGTGGAACCGTTCGATGAGGACTTTCGCCAAAGACCCTCGGACGCCTTCCCCCAGGACTGTCACCTTGGCGCGGATTTCGACTCCGGGCTCGTAATTCCCCTTAGGTCTACCACTCCGATCCACCCCGCGATCGCCCGTTCGTACACCCACGACCGCTCCGTCTTCAATGAGCAATTCCGTGCCGGGGAACTCCGGGAAGATGTCCACGCCCATCTGCTCGACCAATGTCGCCAACCACCGGACGACTTGGCCAAGTGAGATGATGTAATTCCCGCGATTACGTAGTGGCGGAGGGATGATGGGAGCCGCGAGCTTTCGGTTCGGCATGAGGAACCAGACGTGGTCCTCAACGACCGGCACTGAGAGCGGCGCCCCTCGATCGAGGAAATCCGGGACGAGCTCCCCAAGCGCGCGAGGATCAAGAACAGCCCCCGAGAGGATATGGGCCCCGACTTCTCGCCCCTTTTCGATCACGGCGATGTTGACCTCAAGTCGCCGCTCATGAAGCTCTCCAGATTCGACGCGCTCATTATGCCGCCGAATGAGGTGGGCCAGATGCAATGCCCCACTCAAACTCGCCGGCCCAGCCCCTACAAACAGCACGTCGAACTCGATGCATTCCCCCATCGTCTCCCCCTCCCCCCGAAGATGCGAGCGGAGATTTTAGCATAGCGTGCGGACATCGCGAAAAGACGAAGAGGGAATAACGGCCACTTTGGCGCAGCCAATCCCTAATCGGACAGGAAGAGATCGACCGCAAGCTACGGCGTGACGGAGAACTTATAGACGGTCGTCGTCCAGTAGCGCGCGCCCTTTCGGAGGACGACAGAAGGAAAGTGCGGCTTATTGGGGGAGTCAGGGAAGTGCTGCGGCTCCAGGCAGAAGCCATACCGATGGCGATAGACCCGCCCTCCCTTCCCCATGATCGTCCCATCGAGGAGATTCCCGGAGTAGAACTGCAATCCGGGCTCTGTCGTCCACACTTCCAGCACACGCCCCGAGCTCGGTTCAACGACGCGGGCAGTCAGACGCAGCTCGCCAAGTGGGCCATCCAGCACCCAGTTGTGATCGTACCCGCGACCAAAGCGCAGTTGTTCGTCGGGCTCTTCGATCCGCGCGCCGATCGGCGTCAACAGCGTGAAATCAAACGGCGTCCCGCGCACGAAGTGGATCTCCCCCGTCGGGATCAAGTTCACATCGATCGGCGTGACGTAGTGGGCGTTGATCTGCAGATCGGTCTTGTCTTCGGAGCGAGCAGCTTCCCTTTAGCTTTCTCGGTCGCCGGTGGCGATACGGCTTCAGCACTGGCGGCTGGAAATCCGGTGATCTTCAAAGCGCATCCGTCCCATCCCGGGACGTCGGAACTGGTCGGGCATGCCATCCTCGAGGCAGCGCGCACGTGCGTGCTGCCCGAATCCTCCCCGGTGCTCTACGCGATCCAATCCGCAGACGTTCTCGTGGGTGAAGATGAGGAAACCGAACTGATACCCCGAGAGCAGCCTCCCTTCATCTTCGCCTCCTTCGAGACGCCTCACCGCCGCCCCAGATCATAAAAGCGCCACGAGGAGCGGAAATCCCGCGTGAGCGGTTGTCGCGTCAGAATGGCTCGCACCATCTCGACTGGGATACGCCCCTCTTTGAGGATGGCATCGTGGAACGCGCGATTGGTCATTTTGCCCGACTCGACCAACTCGCGATGCAGGGCGCGAAATTGCAAGCCCCCGAGCAGGTACGCCGCCTGATACAGCGGACCGTACTGCCCGCCAAACGATCGCCGCACTTCCGCTTCTGCGTTGGCCCGCTCGTGCCCCACCCGCGCGACGAGAAAGTCAATGCATTCCTGCGGCGTCATCTCGCCCAGATGGAACTTGAGCGAGAAGATGATCCGGGCGCAGCGGTGCATCCGCCAAAAGAGCGCCCCAATGCGATCCTCCGGCGACCGGTGGAACCCCAGGTCCCACAAGAGCAGCTCCCAGTAGAGCGCCCACCCTTCGCCCCAGAAGGGCGTGCTGAAGAGATTGCGATAGGGTTTGTATCGGGCCGTCATGAATCCTTGCAAGTGATGCCCGGGAATCAACTCATGGAAGACCGTCGCCCGCGAGAAGTGCCGATTATTTCCCCGCATGCTCATCATCTTCGCCTCATGCGACATCGTGTGGGTCGGATAGGAGACAGTGATCACTTCGCCGCCGGTGAAGAAGGGATAGACGAGTTGTCGTTCGGGCAACATCATCTCCATGCGCCAGGTCTCTTTGGCCAACGGAGGGATCGTCACCAGGTCACGCTCTTCCAGGAACCGAATGGCCTCCAACGCGAGATCGCGGACGAGTTCCGGCTGCTTGCCGGGTTCGACATAGCGGGTCTTGACATACTCGAGCGCGCGCCTCCAATCATCCCCGAAGCCCAACTCTCGCGCCGCCTTCTTCATCTCATCCTCGCACCAGCCCATCTCCTTCTCAGCGATGGCGATCAGCTCTTCAGGAGTATACGGGATCATCTCCCGAGCCAACTCAACAAGCAGCGCTTCCCTGCCGATCGGATCCCCGATGATGTCGCTCGCCTCTCCCGGCTGAGGGCTCGGAGCCCGCTCCGCTCCAGGTTGCGGTCGTTGTCCCATCGGCCCACCGGCTCCCCGCCCCATCCCCGGCGAAGGCCCGCTGAATGCCACCGGTGCTTCGTCCAACCTCACGCCCACGACGCGCTGGGCCAGAAAATCCAGATAATTCCCAAGCGCCTGATCCACCGATTGATAGGGTTCGCTCACCCACCAGGTGAACAGCGGATCGTACCCGTTGTAGAAGGTGAACCAGGTCCGCAACGTCGTTCTCAAGTTTTGAAGCGCTTGTAGCGCTCGATTCGCCACGGTTCGCGTGACCCGAATAGGTGCGATCGCACCCGTCCCAGGATCTCGGAGCTGACCATCCGCACGCTCTGCGCGCAATCCAGCTTCCATGGCACGGCGCACGTCTTCGATCTGTTTCCGCATCACCGTCAACTGCTCCGCCACCTGCTGGGGCTGAACCGGCTCCATGCGCCGACGCGACTCTTCCAGCTCGATGATCGTCCGGGCGAAAGGCATAAGCGACTCCATCTCCGCGATCTGTTTGGCCTGAATGTCCAATTGTCGCAACAAATATTCGAGGTGATTCTTGAAGAGCAGGTAATCCACCTGGCCATCCACGCTCAATGCCTCGAAATTCATCCCCTCCAACTCTTGCAGCCACTCCGTGTAGAACTTCCGCAAGCGTTCCCGCCGCGTCGGAGAGATCGGGATGGTGTAGAAGCGATTCAAGCTCCCCAGGTCAACGGTGAAGCGTTCGATCAATGGGCGAAGCTCACTTCGCGATGTGTCCAGGTCGCCTCCAGACGAGGTCGAAGGACCTACGCGCTCAGATCGAGCTACCACCAAACGGGCAGGACGTTGCCCATCGCGCCACGCGGCGTCTGCGAGAATACCCCCTTGGAGTCCAAGGATGACGAACAGAGAGACAATAGCTACAGGCATTCTCCTCATATCCCCCTCTCCCTTGCTTGAGATGAGATCCCTCCCGGGCCTGGCACGGCTCTTCTCCACGCTCGTGCGCCTTTTATCATGGCGTATCCGCCAGGATAAATCAACCGCGGGTTAATCGCTCATTCGTGGGGAACCGCGCCACGTCACAGACGTAATCCCCGACGTCGGGACAGTAATCCATCAAGGTGAAGTCTCCATCTCCCCTCGGCTAGCGTCCTCGCCCTTCCGAAGATCGAGATGCCCTGGCCCACTCCGCCCCTCTTCACAGTCCTCTTCTCCCACGCCTCGTTCAGTATAGAGGGAATGCACTCTCCCTGTCTTGAACGATCCAAAGGGGACGTTGAACGAAATTAGGCCCATCCTTAAGGGCATTCTATAATCCTGTGCAAGATAGGGTTCACCCTCAAGTGGTATGGTTCGCGATGTCGAGAGCTATGCCGGTGATAGAAGAAGCAGATGATCCATCGCATGCTCAACGTCTGGAGGAGACCCTATGCCACTCCTCAGGTGCGCACCACCGGAGAGATTCGCGGGCGGATCTTCGATCCCACAACGGCTGGGGTGCCCGGTGCCACGATCGAAGTGGTCGCGTAATATTCAGGTCCGTGCACGCATTCCCTTGTCCGAAGACGGAGCTGCTCCCCAAGGAAAGCCACAACATGAGAGCTAGAGAAATCACCCCCATCGTCCGAGATCCTCCCAACACGGCGAAGCCTCCTTATTTCAAAGTCTCCTCCGCTCCAGCGGAGTATTCAGCTTAGGCCCCGGACGCTCGCGTGTCTTGAATGATCTAAAGGCGACATTGAACGAGATTAAGCTAGGACCGGGAATGCCTCGGACCTTAGGAGGCGTGATCGCGAACGGCCTGCATTGTGATGCGGACTATGGACGAAGATCGGGCGCGCCGCCTTCCTTACTCTCAAAAGAAGCTCTATCCGCGCGAAGGGCGAGATGGCGAAAGGGCTTCTTCCAATCGCGGGAAGAGGACTTGTTCTTCACGATGAACGTGCTCGACGATGACCTCGATGATCCCCTCGCCGATGGCGATCACTTGCTGAACGGTCTCGCGCTCACCCTTCTCGCGCTTGAGTCGCTGCAAAGCTCGTTGAAGTTGCCGACACTTCTTCGCCAAACCATCATCGCCAGCCAGGATCGCCCGGATATCCGGCTCGCGTGAGAGCCCACTCTTTTTCACAAGCGGATGCAAGGTCTCGTGCTCCCGCAACATGTGCGGCTGCACGTGATCCGCGAGAAAGGCGTGAAGCGATTCCAAGACGGAGATCACAACGGCAGTCTCCGCCCGCTTCACCGAGAGCCGCGCGAGCGATCGGTCTAAACGCCGCAGTTCTTTCAACAAAGCCCGATGCTCCTCGCGCAAAGTTTCGATCCCCGCATGAGGCTCTTCGGCGATCTCATGCTGGCTTGAGACACTCGGACGCTCGCCCTTTCGCCCAGCCATGTCACCTTCCCTCCGAAGCCTCGCTTCCATGCGCTGATTATAGCTTGTCCGGAACGAGAAACGGAAACCGCGCTCGCTCTTTTCCTCACACGGAGACCGGCTACTGAATAAAGAGGGGCCGAGATATTTCTCAGCCCCTCGCTCGTGGAGGGTCATCGAAAAGCTCCGGATCACCTTGTGGCCTCGAAAAGTCCACAGGCACCGGTCGGGCTTCGTACAAACAGGGAGATTCCCGGCGAAGCGAAATGCCCCATCGCTTCGCCAGGACAAATGGTCACCGTGCAGCGGGAACTTCACTCACAAGCATTGGCCCCCACTACACCGTGATTCTAATGGGACTTTGAACCCGCATCAGCCGCCACAGCCTTCATCCACCCTGACTTACCCCAGAGTCCAGCACGTTCACGAACTGCATGAAGAACCTGTAGAAAGCAAAGAGGATCAACAGCCACAGTTCCATAGAGCCCCTTCCTCCTTTCTTTGTTCTTTCGAGCGCGTCCACTAACCCGGCAGCATCCGATGGGCTAGCGGCCCACGCGAAAACCCATGATCTTTCGGGTTTTCAAGCTTTATTATATGCAGACGGAGATTTCAGGCAAGCAGATTTTTTTCTCCCCGCCCGATCGGGGCCCTCAGGCAGTACCAGGAATGAATCTGGGGGTTGTCAGAGGCCGTATTGCTTCTTCTTCTTGTGAACGTGTACGCGCGTCGTCCCAAGCAACTCTCCCGCTCGGGTCAGGTTGTTCCCAGATTGCTCGAGCGCCTTTCGGATCAGGAAGATCTCAAGGGCTTCTTTGGCCTCGTACCACTTGGGAAGCCGCGTCCCATCCACGATGAATCGCTCTTCCTCAATCCGAATTCGGCCCTCATCCATCTTGCGCCGAATCCGCTCAAGCTCAGCGCGGAACCAGGCATGAGGATACGTGGCGAGAAGGTGATCCGCTCGCGCGAACCATTCGCGCGCCTTCACGGGCTGGACCGCCAGCATCAGCTCAGCCAGATAGAGACAGGCTGGCGTCTCGATCTCCCAGCTCTTCAACTTCTGGCCGATTTCCAGCGCTTGCCGAAGCGCCCTCTCGCTCTCGTAGTATCGGCCCTCCAAGAGGGTGACGCGTCCAAGCTGAACGAGGGCACGACCCTTCTCAAACAGATTCGCCGCCAACTCGGCATATTCTGATGCTCGCCGACTATAGGCATACGCTTTTTTAAGGTCCCCACGCGCGACATAAAACTCGGCAAAGGATGTCAGGAAGGTACTCGCACTCGCCACGTCACCAATCCTCTGAGCCAGCTCAAGGCTCTCTTGCAGGAGCAGCTCAGCCTCCTTATATCGCTCAAGCTGGATCAAAGCCAAAGCTATATTGTTGCTCGCGTGCTCGAGGTCATGAAAGATGCCCAGTTGCTCAAATAGGCTCTTAGCCATTTGAAGCACCGCCACAGCCCTGTGAGGAGACCCCAGATAGAGATGAAGGCCACCAAGGCTATTCAAAACCAGACCGTAATATCGCTGGCCTTCGCTGAACCTTAAGATCCTCGCGGCCTCCTCAAAGAACTCCAGTGCAGGCTCAGGCCGCCCTTCATAAAGCCTTATCGCTCCCAAATTAAACAACACGAGCCCACGGAGGAACTCGGCGCGAGGGTCATCATGATCTGTGTTTAACTCGATGGAGCGATTGAGGAACCTCTCCGCCTCTTCGAATCGAGCGCGACGGCGCTCCAGACGTCCAAGGTTATAGAACGCGACGGCCTGGCGGAACGTTTCGCCGAGGAATTTGTAAAAGTGTAGGGCTATATGGAAGTGCTCTTCCGCTTCTTCGAAGCGGAAGAGCCAGTAACTCAACTCCCCACGCGCCATGGCGTAGCGGGCGGCGACTTCGACGTCCCTAGCCTCCGGAGCGACTTCGTCGAGCAGACGTTCGGCCTCGCGCAGGCGCGAGAAGTAGATCTCCACTTCGGCGCGAAGCACGCGAACAAGCGGCGACTCTTCGCGAATCTCCCGCAACCCCTTCTCGGCCGTCGCGAACTTGCCCGCGTCAATGAGATCGACGATGACTGATGCGGTGACCTGAAGCTCACGGACTCGTGGCATCGGCGTGCCCCCTCGCCAGGGAATGGTCTCCTCAAACACCCTGCCGCAATGGCGGCGTTATATGTAGGCGACGGATGCTGCGCTGTCAAGGGGAGCGTCGGAAAATACGGTGCTGGCCGGAGGAAAATACGGCGTTCGCCGGAGGTGCAGCGGAGGGGAGACGGCTCTCGACGTTCGGCAAGCACACGAGCCCTTCGCTTAAATCAACCGCCGATATTCGCTCAGGTCGAGCCGCCAGACGGGGACCCCACAGAAGCGATCCCCTTCCGGGCAGGTCGGGCGGATCCGGGCTAATTTGCGCAGCGCGCACGGAGGGAGCAGGTATTTTCCGATCGTCGGATTCACCTGGCGGATCTGCTGGGCTTCCTCCACCGAAGCGCGCCAGATCTCCTCTTGCGCGAGATAGCAGAGCCGCATGGCATGCTTATGTCGAAGATTGAGCAGGTCGGCCGATTCCGTGTAACGGATGGCGACGGCATTCGGCAGCAAGTACATCGCGTATTCATCGCGGACACCGCGTGCCCGCAGCCGCGCGATGGCCGACCAGATGTGCTCCATGACCTCGATGTAGAAGCGCTCGAGCTTCCCTTCGTACCGAATCAACTCGGGCGTGATGAAATCTGGCTCCGGGCTGAAGTGCGCCGTCAAGGAGGGGCGCGAGGCAGGCGTCAAGCGATGCCGCTGATCTTGCGAATCGGCGGCGTGGCTGAGCTTCTTTCGGAAGGTGTAGTTCGGATGGTAAAGGGCGCGCGAGAGCTTCGAGAGCGCCGTCAGGTTCAACGACTCCCCGAGCAACCGATTCCGCTCCGGATCAAGGACCAGCACGATGGCCGCCACATCGTCCAACACGGAGCGCGAGACGCCGAGGACCTGCCGCACGGCATCGGCCAGCGTCGCCTCGTTGTTGAGCTTGTAGTCCACGAGCTTGGAGACGTGACCATCGAGGCTGCGATCGAATTCTGCGCGAAACGCGCTCCGGTGTTCCCATCCCAACAACTCGAAATGCGCCGTGAAGAAGGCGAATTCGGGCGTCTCCTCAAGCGGGATGGGGTCCTCGAGGATCCGGGCATAGAGGGGATCCCAACGCAGAACCTCGTTCACCATCTTCTCGACGACGAGGCGCTGTTCATGAGGAGCATCCAGCTGCTGGCACAATCGGTGGTAGCGCAGCAGGGTGATCGCGCTGATCGTGTGGTACAGATAAGCGAACGTCGCCACGGGCAGCACGTATCGGGCGGCCTCTAAGCACCGCCTCTGGATCGCCGCGCGATATCTCCCTTCAGTTGTCCGACGGTAAGGGAAGAGGCGGCGATATTCGCTCTCGACGATCGGGAAGAGCCCCTCGGCCAGGCGGCGGTACGCCTCCATCTGGAACTCGACGGTCTCCAGATAAAGCGTCAAGCTCGCTCCACGCAGCGGTGGAATGACGAAGTTTCCCGGCGCGACTTCGACGTAACGCTGGCTCACCTGCTCGGAATTGTAAAAGGGATGCGCATGTAAGAAGGACCAGATGAATTGCCGGGAGACGTTTGCCAGCGAGAATTGAAAATGCGCGTGCTCGATGGTCGTATGATGCCCGGCGCGATAGAGCATCTCGGCGAGTGCCTCGGCTCCTTCCTTGAGATCCTCCTCGCGCACGATCCCTTTGCTGGAGTAGCACGTTCGCGCCGCCGTGAGGATCGTCTTGAAGGGGTTCACAAAGGCCTTCTCCAACTTCACGATGGGTTCTGGCGAGAGGAATCGTTCCATAAGAGCTTCCGCTCCTGATCCTGTGCGCCTTCACTGCAAGCCCCTCAAGGGGGAGTATACGGCGTCTCCCCTTTGAGAGCAAGAAGGCGATCTCTTGACCGAGGTCATCGGTCGATGCGGGCACAGGGACGGCTCAGCACCGCGCTGGGTCTTGTAGGGAGGAGATGCTTTGGAGTATCCTTGTGCTGAAGGTTTGGGGGGCACCCCGATCCTTCGGAGGAGCTTGAGGCGGCGGGAGGACGAGGATGAGGGGAACCATCACGAAGTGTTCCGCACTGTTCGCTCTCGGCCTGCTCCTGAATTTCGGAGAATGGGTCGGGGTCATGGCACAGTACATCGTTTCGGCGCGCGCCGGACTGGTCAATTACACGCAAGGCGAGGTCTGGTTGCAGGCGCCCTCGGATATGCTCTCTCGAAGGCTCGCCCCGCATCAGCAATTGAACGACGGGGATGTGGTTCTCACTCGAAATGGCCGCGCGGAGATTTTGCTCAATCCGGGATCGGTGCTGCGGCTCGATCGCCACACGGAGCTCGTCTTCCATCAAACGGATCTCCCTCTTGTGGAATTCGAGATCACGGCGGGCACAGTGCTCCTCGAAGCGGCGGGATTGAATCGGGAGATCCTTCTTCGGGCACAGACGCCGCATGCCGTCTTTCGAGTCAAGAAGAGCGGGCTCTTTCGCATTGGCGTGCGCGCAGACGCGACGTGTTTGCTGGTTCGAAGTGGAGAGATGGAAGTATTCGTCCAAGGGCGAACGCAAAAGCTGAAGAAAGGGCAGCAGGCGACGGTGACCTCCGCTCAGGTTGAGATCGTGAAGCTGCTGAAGCCACTCGATGAATTTGAGCTGTGGGCGAAGGATCGCGCGGAAGTCTTGGTCGCAGCGAATCGGTCGTTGACGCGCCGTCGGAGTTTCGGCTACGGATTGATGGCGAGCGCGTGGGTGTTCGATCCCTTCCTGGGCATGTTCACCTTCGTGCCCTTCGGCTTCGACTCCACTTCGCCGTGGGGGCGGCGCTTGATCTACCGCTGTCCGTATCCGACGGCCTGGTACGGGGGACCCGATGCGGGCGGGCTCGGCTACGGAGGGGCTCCAGGCGTGACGCCGCCGACGACCGATCCGGAGCGTTCGCGACCCAGCTTCCGCGCGGGGGACATTCGGTTGGAGCGCGGAGGGACGCTCACGCCCGGTCCTGCTATTGGCGAGCGCGGAGAAGGGCCGATCGGGCATCGACCAATGCCCGCGCCATCCGCACCGATGGGAGGAGAGGTACGATCTGCTCCCGGCCCAGTGAAGGCCCCCCACTACCAGTAAGGCTGATCGCCGGGCGAGGGGCGCGCTCACAGAAAGTGATCCGCGTCTCGGGACGTGAAGATCGCGAAGGGCCGGAGTGAAGGACGCTTCGACGTGGGTTCGTCCTTCGTACCCGAAGGGTATGGAGCCATTCGTTGAGGCCAGCACGCTTCATCCTTTTCGTGGGGGTTTCGCGGGGCGGATCTCCACACAGCTTGGGAGACTTGCCGGGTCGTGCTCGAGCAAATGGAGGATGACGCGCGCGACATCCAATGGTTTCAGCTTCCACGCCGATTCCACCATTGGCTCGTGTCCGCCGAACTCAGTGGCGACGCTGCCGGGCATGACGTAGCTCACGCGGATGTTGTCATAGCGCAAATCCTGCATGATCGCCTCGCTGAATCCATTTAAACCGAACTTCGAAGCGTTGTAGGCCGCCCCTCCGGCGAAGGCGTTCTTGCCGGCGAGCGAGCTGACGTTGATGATGTAGCCGCCGCCGCGCTGCCGCATATGGCCGACAACCTCCCGGCAGCAATAGAAGGCGCCCGTGAGATTGGTCTCGATGACTTCGCGCCACTCTTCGGGCGTCAGCTCGTAGATGCTGCGGAAGAGGCCAACACCGGCGTTATTGATCAAAATATCCACGCCGCCGAACGTGCGGACCGCGTACTGAACCAGCTCACGCACCTGCGCGAGATCACGCACGTCGCACGGGAGAGCCGCGACGCGCCCAGGCGCCTTGAGGCTCAACTCCTCAAGCGCTTGCTGCACCGCCTCCGCTCGACGTGAGCAGAAGACGACCGCAGCGCCCGCTTCCAGCAACACCTCGACGATCGCGCGACCGATGCCGCGCGTTCCTCCGGTCACAATCGCGACCTTCCCCACTAACGCTCCCATAGCCCCCTCCTGAGTGGATTCCGAGCGCGCGCTCCTCACAGATTGAACTGCCGACGCAGATTATGCACGTGCACCTTCGTGATCCCCAGCAATTCCCCGGCCTTCGTGAGATTCCCCTCGGCTTGCCGAAGCGCGTTCTTGAGCAGGAAGCGCTCCAGCGTCTCGCGCGCCACGTACCAATTGGGGAGGAAGTTGCCGTCGAAGATGAGCTTGTTGTCAGGCGTCAGCTTGATGCGCTCGCTCGTCGCCCGTTGAGCGACGCGCTCAATCTCACGTTCGATCCGCGGATCGGAGAGCAGGCGAAGCAACTCCTGCGCGCGCGCGATCAACTCCTGAGCCTGCATGGGGGAGACAGCGTAACAAGCTTCCGCCCAGTACAGACAGGCGAGGCCCTCCAGTTTTCGATCCTCCAGACTCTGAGCGATCTGGCGAGCTCGCGAGAGGGCTTGTTCAGCCGCCTCGTGATCGCGCCGTCGCGCGGCCGTGCGTCCGAGGAGGATCTGCACCTCCGCCCGCAAGGCGTCATCCCGAATGGTCTCGGTATGCTCGAGGGCCACGCGAGCCGCATTCTCTGCGCGCGCGACATCGTTTCGTTCGAGGTAGATTTCGGCGAGCGCTTTGAACATCCGTCCGGTTCCTCGCTCATGCCCGAGACGTTGCAACGCGTCCAGGCTCTCGTGCACCGCGTGTTCCGCTTCGTCGAAGTGCCCCATCTGGACAAGAACGGCAGCCAAGGTAGTGGTCACGTCGGCCAGCGGATCGCCAATGGCATATCGGATCAGGATGCGCTGCGCCTCCCACAATTTCTCGGCCGCATCCGCACATTCTCCGCATGAGGCGAGCAAAGCACCGAGCGCGCCCAAAGCGGAGGCGTAATATCGGCCATGCTCCTCATCGAGAAGCCGCACGCTAGAGTGCAGCGAGGCGCGGGCCTCTTCGATTCGCCCCGTTTGAAGGCGCCACGCGCCCAAGGCATATTCGAGCACGCCGAGGACGAAATCACCCCGCGCCGTCTCCTCTTCGGCCAGGAGCGCCTTCGCTTGCTCCCACAACGCTTCCGCTTCTCCTCCATTCCCGCGCTTGAGCCTCGCCATCCCCAAATAATACAGCCCACGAGCCAGATGACAGCGGGCGTGCAGAAGCTTGTAGAGGCAGCATGCTCCCTCCAAAAGCTCTCCCGCCAACTCCCACTGTTCATGCTCCAAATGGCACTGGCCGAGAGCGAGAAGGTAGCGCGAGAGCGAACGCGTGCCCAATCTCCAGGGATCGATTTGCGCAAGGCGCTCCCGGGCCGGTTCGAGACGACGGAAGTAAAGGTTCACTTCGGCCTCCAAAATCGCCACAAGGGAATCGGCGTTCGCCTTGAGGTGGGGAAGCATCCGATCCGCTTCTTCAAATCTCCCCGCGTCAATCGCCTCCATGAGCTTCACGACCAACGCAGATTCTTCCCTGGTCGCTCTCATACCCCCCCTCCCCCGATGAGATTCGCCATGTGCCTCTTGCCTCACGGACATCCGGCACGACCTCCTGGCCAGACCACGTCCCTGGTTCGCGGCTTCTTTCGGGCACCGATTTTATCACCGCTTTTCGCAAATTCAAGCGGATTTTCACGAATCGGGCCGATGGAGGTGAATCGGGCGGAGCAACGAGCGGGACTCGCATTGATGGGGCAAGAAGTGGTGCCCTGTCGAACCGTCCGGCCGATCAGAATGCGCGACGTCGCTCGGGGACGACTTTCAGCGAGAGCCGCTCGCCGCCGCGCAGGATCACGAATTCCACCTCCTCCCCATCCTTCAGCTCCTGAAGGGCATAGGTGTAATCGTAGACGTTTCGGATCTCTCGCCGTCCGATGCGGAGGATGACATCGCCAGTGCGCATCCCCGCTCGCTCGGCCGGACTACCGGGGCGAACGCCAGCGATCTTCACCCCTTCGACGGACTCCGCGTAATCTGGGATCGTCCCAATGTAGACGCGAAATCCCGACGCGATGGCCTCGCGCCTCTCCTCTCTCGCGTGGACGAAGGCCGGACGCGTCGGCTGACGATCCAATTCCCTCACCAACTCATATGCCAGCGAGACGATCCGCTGCGCTCCCTCGGCATTGATCTTCTCCGCATCATCCGAGGGCTTATGGTAATCCTCGTGAACGCCGGTGAAGAAATGGAGCACGGGGATGTCCTTCAGATAAAACGAGGTATGATCGCTCGGGCCGACGCCATCATCGCGAACCCTCAAGTTCAACCGCACGCTCGCGTTCGCCCGCTCAAGCGCCACTTGCCAGAACGGCGACGTCCCCACGCCATAGACGAGGACGCCGCTCTCGCGCAACCGCCCGATCATGTCGAAGTTGAACATGGCGATCGTGCGTTCCAGCGGAAGGAGAGGGTGCTTCACATAATGATTGGAGCCAAGCAGTCCCATCTCCTCAGCCGAGAACGCGATGAAGAGGACGCTGCGGCGAAGGGAGGCGCGCGTCGCGGCGAGTGCCTGCGCTAACTCGAGCAGGCCCGCGATGCCCGATGCATTATCGTCCGCGCCATTATGAACCTCTCCGGTTCGATGAGGGGCGAGCGAAGAGACTCCACCGCGTCCGAGATGATCGTAGTGAGCCCCGATGACGATGATCTCGTCTTTGAGCATCGGATCGCTCCCTTCCAACAGACCGACGACGTTCGCCGTCTGACGCATCTCCCTCTCCACATCGGCATGTACAGCGAGGCGAACGCCCGAGAGGACGAAAGAACGAGGCCTCACCGTTGAAGCCAAGGAGCGTTCCAGCTCGGCGAGGTCTTTCCCCGCCGCTCGTAAGACTTCCGATGCGGCGGCACGCCCAAGGAGCAAGACGGGGATGCCGGCCTCCCCGAACATGGGATCGTAACGGAGCGCGGCGAGTCGATCATCCTCGGCCTTCTCTTCGGCAGCGATGAAGAGGATGCCGCGCGCCCCTTTCTCCCGAGCTGTGGCGATCTTACGCTGCGGCGCTCGATGATCTTGAAATCGCCCGTGGGGGTCTTGACCGTCTGGGCTCCCATCGAGAACGAGAACGATCTTCCCGCTGACCTGGGTGCTCCCATAGTCGTCGTAGCCGAGTTCGGGGGCGAAGATGCCATATCCGGCGAAGAGGACTTCTCCCTCGACAGCACCACGGCTGGAGAGCGCGAGCGGCACGAAATCTCTCCTGAAAGCAAACTCTCGCTCTCCGGCCTCCGTTCTCAGGCGCAGCCGGTTCATCGGCCCCGGCACGACGCGGGCGACGAAGGAGAAGCGCTGCTCGAACGTTCCCCCATCGCCGAGGGGTCGCAATTCATAGGCGCGAAATGCCGAGGCGATGTAGCGCGCCGCTTGTTCCGCTCCTTCGGTCCCGGCCTCTCGGCCTTCCAACTCGTCCGAAGCGAGGAACCGGACGTGAGCCCGAATCTCCTCGGCCGTGATCGCCGCGCTCCCTTCCCTTTTCGGATCCTCGCCGAGAATACGAGGCCCCAAGAACCCGCCGCTGATCACGAGGACGAGGATCGCCAGGGCCTTGAGGACACAGCAAGGCACTCTCGCTCTCAGATGCGTCAGCGACATGTCTCTCCCCTCCTGTTCATCACCCGATGCTCCTTATCATAAGCGAGGACATTGCCAGACGCAAAGTTTTCTGCTATCCCAATCCTACTATGGGACTCATGCTCGTGTCCGCGGTCGGGCCGCTCGAAGCGATCCTCGAAGAGGGGGTGCTCTCCACGCCGAAGGCCGTCGCTGTCCTCTGCCACCCTCATCCGCAATATGGCGGGACGATGCATAACAAGGTCATCGTGCGCGCGGCGCAAGCTCTCCAGGAGGCCGGCATGACAACCCTCCGCTTCAACTTTCGCGGCGTCGGCAAGAGCGCGGGGACATTCGACTTCGGCGAAGGGGAACAGGAGGATGTCACCGCTGCCATCGCCTTCATGGCCGAACGGTATCCGCAGACGCCGATCTGGCTCGCCGGATACTCTTTCGGCGCCTGGGTGGGTTTGAAGGTCGGGACGCGCGATGAGCGCGTGACGACGCTCATCGCGATCGGCGCGGCCGTCGCGCTGGCCGATTTTCGATTCCTCGAGGATTGTCGGAAGCCGAAACTGTTCGTCCATGGGACAAAGGACGAATTCGCCCCCCTTGAGCACCTTCAGGCCCTCATGCTGACGCTCCCGGAACCGAAGGACCTGATCCTGATCGAGGGCGCCGATCACTTCTTCACAAGCAAGTTGGAGGAACTGAAGCGGGAGCTGCTCGAATACGCTAGGGCTCACCTCCCCGATTGAGTCTCGCCCTCGCCTTTCTCGAATGCAGGGACCCGAAGCACCGCTCGCACGCGGGGGATCGCCAAGAGGCGTTGAAGCTCGCTCGGGCTGAGCGGCTGAGGGCGGTCGCGCACAGCGTCCACAATGCAGAAGAAACCAAACGGCTCCTCTCCCGTGTTGAGGAGCTGATGCGGCGTGAAGGGGGCGATATAGAGCGCATCGAGGAAACCCACGCTCCAACATGCGGAGCCCGCGACGACCGTCCCCTTCCCCCGAACGACGATCACGACATGGGCGTGTTCGTGTTTCTCCAAGCTTGTGAATCCACCGGGCTCCAGCTCGAAATACCGAAGGTGGAAATCAAGGGGCTCCGCCGCCTGACCGATGAAGACCATGCGCTGAGCGGCAGCCCAATCTTCGGATTGAGCTTTATACGGCTCCGGCGATACGCCCTCCCAGCGGTAGTTCCCACGATGCCGATAGAGTCGTGAGCCCGTATCGCCGAGGATTGGCGTTGAATCCGCGGGTCCCGCCCACTCGCAGTGGATCGGCTCCGGCGATCCTTCCTTGTGGTGCGCCGTCATGCGCGCGCTCCTCGTACGAGGTATTGTACGCGCTCCCTCTGGGAGCGTTCAACCGCTCATCGCGTTGGGGAGAAATTGGCAGATCAGAGGGCGTGAGCTAAAATTGAGCCTTTGGTTTATGGAACGGAGGCGAAACGGCATGCTGGCGAATGTGCTTGTGCGGCCTGGGCTGCTGGAATTGCGGGAGGTCGAGCGACCGATGCCGGGACCGGGCGAAGTCGTCGTCAAGATTCGCGCGGCGTTGACCTGTGGGACGGACTTGAAGGCGTATCTGCGCGGGCATCCGAAGATGCCCATGCCCACGCTCTTTGGACACGAATTCGCTGGCGAGGTGGCGGAGGTCGGCCACGGCGTCCGAAACTTCCGCGAAGGAGACGCCGTCATGTCCGTCCATTCGGCCCCGTGCGGCTACTGCTACTACTGTCGGCGCGGTCAAGACAACCTCTGTGAACTGACGATGAAGGCCAAGATCCTGGGCGCTTATGCCGAGTACATCAAGGTCCCCGCGCACATTGTGCAGAAGAACATGTTCCTCAAGCCGACGATGCTCTCCTTCAACGAAGCGGCTATCTTGGAGCCGCTCTCGTGCGTCGTGCATGGTTTGGAGCATCTCGACTTCGATCCCGAAGATACGATCCTCATCATCGGCGCCGGGGCGATCGGCCTGATGCATCTGCTGCTGCTTCGAGCGTTGGGTCTGGAGCGCGTTTTGATCTCCGGACGACGCGCGTTTCGACTTCGCGTGGCGCAAGAGCTGGGTGCTGCCCGCGTCATTGATGCCGAGAACGAGGATGTGCGCGAGATCGTCCTCGACTTCACGCACGGACGAGGAGCCGATATGGTCATCGAATGTACGGGTCGTCCGGCCGTCTGGCAACAAGCGATCACCCTGGTCCGCCGCGGCGGGACGGTCGTGCTCTTCGGCGGCTGTCCCTCCGGTTCGACGATCGAACTGGACACGGGACGCATCCACTACGATCAGATCACGCTGATCAGCCCATTCCACTACACACAGCGCGCCGTGCGACGGGCATATGAGCTGCTGCGCGAGCGGCGGATCGAGGTTGGACGTCTCATCACCGGAGAGTATCCGCTCACGCGCCTTCCGGAAGTATTCACCCTCTTGCAGCAAGGCAATTGCATCAAATACGCTGTGATCCCGTGAGGTCAGCGGAGGCGATGTCGAGCACGCCGAGCATCCCCCCGCGGATGCGCGCCGCGCGTCTGTACGACCTCCACGACATTCGCGTGGAAGAGCTGGATGTCCCTTCAGTGGGGGAGCGCGAAGTCCTCGTGAGGACCATCGCCTGCGGCATCTGCTCGGGCGATGTCCTCCCCTGGTACATTCGTCGGAAAGCGCCGCTGATCTTCGGGCATGAGCCTGTCGGAGTGGTCGCGCGCGTGGGCGCACAGGTGCGCGACGTTCACGTCGGCGATCGAGTCTTCGCCCATCATCATGCGCCGTGCTTCCAGTGCCGCTTTTGTCGTCGCGGTCACTACAGCCAGTGCGCGACGTGGCGGCGCTCGAAGATCGTTCCGGGAGGGTTGGCCGAATATTTTCTCGTCCCGGAAGAGAATCTGGCGGATCTGTTAAGGCTCCCGGATCAGCTCGCTTGGGAAGACGGCGTCTTGATCGAGCCGACGGCCTGCGTGGTGAAATCGCTTCGACGGGCGGCCGTGCGAGCAGGAGAAGCCGTCGTCGTCGTCGGATTAGGGATCATGGGATTGCTCCATCTGCGGCTGGCGCGCGCGTGGGGAGCCCATCCGCTCATTGGCGTGGATCGGCTCGACGCCCGCTGCCGCGCGGCAGAGCACCTCGATGACGTGCATGCGCTGAATCCCGAACGGGATGATGTCCCCAAGCGCGTGCGCGAATTGACCGAGGGTTACGGAGCGGACGTCGTTATCGTCGGTCCAGGGTCGCGCGAAGCTCTCGGGCTCGGGATCGCTTGCGCCGGCCCCGGTGCTCGCGTGATCCTCTTCACGCCGCTGCCGCCCGGAGAGCCGTTCACGATCGAGCCCTACCATCTCTACATGAACGAGATCAGTCTCATCCCGAGCTACTCCTGCGGTCCTCTGGATACGCGCGAAGCGCTCCACTGGATCGAACGGGGAGTCATTCGCGCGCGCCATCTGCCGATCCAGCGATTCCCGCTGGAGCGCGTGTCGGAAGCCGTCACGGCCATGGCGCGAGCGGAGATCATCAAGGCCATCGTCTGTTTCGATCCAACGCTTCTGGCCGACGCTTCCTGAAGATCCCCGTGTCACCGCTCGGTCAGCCGCCGGAAGAACTCTTCGCGCCAGGCGGAGTCCCGAAGGCACCCGCGCGCAGCGCTCGTCATCACCCATCCCGGCTTCTTCGCGCCGCGCATCTCCATGCAGAGCTGTCGCGCCTTGAGAAGGACGATTACCCCTCGGGGGTGGGCCGCGCGCACGAGCGCCTCGGCGACTTGTTCGGTCAACCGCTCTTGAAGCTGAGGACGACGAGCATAGTGATCGAGCAGCCGCCCGACGCTCCCGATACCCAGAAGCGCGCGCTCGGGCACGTAAGCAATATGCGCCTCGCCGAAGAAAGGCAGAAGATGGTGCGCGCACACGGAATAGAACGGGAGGCCCGTCACCAAGATCATCTCTTCGGCATCCCCCTCATGGATCAAAGGGACGATGTCCGGTTCCTTCTCGTGATCGAGCGGACCGAAGAACTCCAGATACCACTCGGCCACACGCTCAGGCGTCTGCCGCAGCTCAGGATCGCGCGCCGGATCAAGATGCAGCGCGCGCAGGATCCCCTCGACATGGTGGCGAATTTGTTGAAACGACATGTCCGGTGTTGGTCCCATGAGGGAAAAGGATACCACACAAGCCCGACGGGCATGAGCGGGATTTTGGACATTTCCGGACGAGGCCGCTATGATAAGATCGTGAGCGAGCTGACAAAGGCGAAGGGCTTATGGGACCGCGAAGTGTCGAAATCGCCGATGATCTGGGCGCGCTCTTGGATGTCCTCCCCCCGGTGATCCGAGAGGCGCTCTTGCGGCAACCGGATGTGAACGAGTTGGTCGAAGTGGTCCTGGACCTCGGGCGACCGCCCGAAGCGCGGTTTCTCTCCCGCTCGATCACCCTGCGCGATGAAGCCGTCATGCGCGAAGATCTTCACTTCGTCGTGAGTCGCGTCGGGGCGTTCACCAGAGACAACCGCGCGGGGATCGAGCGCACGCTGCATCGTATCTCCGCACTGCGGAACCGTCGAGGCGAGATCATCGGCCTCACCTGTCGTGTCGGGCGTGCCGTCTTCGGAACGGTGGACATCGTCAAGGATGTCATTCAATCAGGCAAGAACATCCTGCTGCTGGGGAAACCAGGCGTCGGGAAGACGACGCTCCTGCGCGAAGCGGCGCGCGTGCTCGCCGACGAGTTGGGCAAGCGCGTGATGGTCGTGGATACCTCCAACGAGATCGCGGGCGACGGCGATATCCCACATCCGGGCATCGGGCGCGCGCGCCGCTTGCAAGTCCCCTCACCGGAACTGCAACACGCTGTGATGATCGAAGCCGTCGAGAATCACATGCCCGAAGTGATCGTCATTGATGAGATCGGGACCGAGGCCGAAGCGCTCGCTGCCCGCACGATCGCCGAACGGGGCGTCCAATTGATCGCCACGGCGCACGGGAACTCCTTGGAGAACCTCCTCATGAATCCGACGCTCTGCGATCTGGTTGGAGGCATCCACGCCGTCACCTTGAGTGATGAAGAGGCCAAGCGGCGCGGGACGCAGAAGACTGTGCTGGAGCGTAAGGCTCCGCCCACATTCGACGTGCTCATTGAGATTCAGGACAAAGATCGGTTGGCTGTCCATCACGATGTCGCGACGGTCGTGGATCGCTTGTTGCGAGGCATCCCCCCTCGCCCGGAACTGCGCCTTCGGAGACCGAGCGGCGAGATCGAGATCGTGAGAGAGACCACACCGTCCCCTCCGCCGGAAGAACGCGCGGTCGTCGCTTCAAGTGGTCCGACTGGCCAACGCGTGCTCCGCATTTTCCCCTATGCCGTCAGCCGCGATAAGATCGAGCGCGCCATCCGCGAGTTGGGCGTTCCGGCCACGATCACTTCCGACGTGAAACAAGCGGACGTTGTGCTCACGCTCAAATCGCACGCGCGCACGGGCACGCCCCGTCTTCGCGAAGCTGCGCAGTGGAATATCCCTGTCATCGCCCTTAAGAGCAACACGACCACACAAGTGCGGAATTTCCTCATTGGGGAATTCGGACTTCAGGCGCCCAGTGAGGACCTCTCACCGGAGGAGCAGCGCGCGCTGGAGGAGGTCGAAGAGGCCGTCGCCGAAGTCATCGCGCATCGGCGGCCGGTCGAACTCTCTCCACAGAGCGCATACATCCGTCGGCTGCAACACGAATTGGTCCAACGCTACGGCCTCATCTCCGAGAGCAAGGGACAAGATCCTTTCCGCCGCGTCGTCATTTACCCACGGTTTTGAACGCTGCGGCGCGAGTCACCCGATCGGCCACGATCGGAGTGGCCCCCTGGCGTAAGAATGTAAGCCGGGGAGCAAAAAGCTCACCCCCAGATATGTGAACATGACGGCGACGAAGCCGAGCACGGCGAGCACGGCGCTCCGACGCCCTTTCCATCCATGCGTGAGGCGCGTGTGCAAGAACGTCGCATAGAAGAGCCATGTGATGAGCGCCCACGTCTCCTTGGGATCCCATCCCCAATATCGGCCCCAGGATTCATTCGCCCATATGGCGCCTGTAATCACCATGAGCGTCAAAAGCGGAAAGGCGAGCGTCACCGCGCGATAGGTGAGCCGATCGAGCACTTCGAGCGACGGCAGGGCCTCCAAGAGGCGCTTCCATTTCCAGCCGAAAAGGGCGAGGAATCCGGTGAGCGCCACAGCCGCGAAGATCGCGGCGATTTCGATCGCGCTCCCTTGCGCGCGCAGCTCCAATCGGCCGCCAAATTGCTGGAGCCACGCCTCCGGGATCCCGCTCCGCTGCGCGGGATCAAGGAGCGCGACGACATCATGCGGACGCCGAAGTTGGACGAGCAACCAGAAGGCCCCTGCCCCTTGCACGAAGAGGACCAAGCGCGTCGCCCAATGTCCGATCGCCCGCAGGAACGGACGAGCCGTGAGAAGGTAAAGCGCGAAGATGATCAGGGCGAAGACGGATCCGACGAAGGCTCCGCGGAAGAGTATCCCGACCTGCGGGACGCTCGCCCGCAGGAATTCCTGATTCTCCGGGTCCAACAGGATGCGCTGCCCATCCATGAGGAGCTTCACGAAGAAGACGCCCTGCGTGAGGATCGATCCCCCGGAGATCACGGCATAGGTGAGCACCGGGAGGACCAGCACGAAGAGAGCGATCACCTCCAATCGAACGCGATCCTTCAGCAGATAGAGCAGCGCTGTGACGAAACTCACCGCACACACGCCGTAGCCAGCCATCGCCAACGTCACATGGATCGGCCGCCAATAGCTGACGAGCACGGGCGGGAGGTCTTGAGCTTCGTTCCCATAGAGGAGTCCCAGGACCAGTAATAACACGGCCACCGGCATGACGAGCGCCCCGATGAAGGGCTGACGCGAGGAGAGCGTCGCGATGAGGCTCGCCGCCGCAGTCGCGAGTGCGAAGAAGAGCGCCGTATCATACAAGTTACTGAGCGGATAGTACCCGACGATGAGCCCGCGCGCCCCCCAGGCCGCCACGTTCAGCCCGAACCCCGCTGCCGTCACCCATAATCCCAGTCGTTCGAGCAACGCCTCCCGCTGATAGAGATGCGTCAGATGGAACACGGCAGCCCCAATGTAGTGGATGAGCGCGAGCACGACAAGCGGTGTCTCACTCTCCAGTGGCGCGAGCACGGCGCGCCACTGCAGCAGGAGAAAAACTCCCGCTGCCCCCAATGGCACCAGCAGATGAAGAAGCAGCGCACGCGACCACTCCTCGCGTACCACTTGAGCCATCTCCTTCGCCGAAGGATGAAGCATCTTCCCCCAGCTTACCCCCCACCGTGAACCATTCCCGCCAGCGCGGCGGTGCTCACGCTCGTGGCGTTCACTTCTTCTCCTTGTACCCCTCGAGCGTCTTCTTCTCCTTGTAGTACTTGCCTGCTTCGTTCAGGTCCTTATCCGAGTAGTCCTTTGGGTTCTTCGACGTATGACAGTAGGTGCATGCCTTCTTCTCCTTCTTCGCGTACTCTTGCTTCGCCACCGGCTCCACAGCAAACATCAGGAGACCGATCAAAGCCGTGATGATGACTGTCACTAGGATCTTTATGAATCGCATGGCCGTCCCTCCCACTCAACATTCTCGCTTTGACCCGAAGCATGAGCCCAAGAAGCAAGTCGCGTGCCGATCCCTCGGTCAAGAGGATGATCGGTCGAAGACACGTTCAGAGAGGAAGATACGCGCTGCTCGCCTCAAAGAGCGGATTGCGCAGGCGAAGCAACACCCACAGAGGTGGGTGAAAAGTCGCATTGAGCTGGCGACGTCTACAGCTCATGGCATAATCCCTTGCTCGCGCAGGAGTTGCCGCACGAGCGTGATAGGCACAGCCAGGTTCGAAGCCGAGAATTCCCGCAGCACAGCGTAATTGACGCCGATGACGACGCCATTGCGATTGAAGAGCGGGCCTCCGGAGCCGCCGGTCGTCGTCGCGGCGTCATGGACGATGCGTCCTGGAAGACGAGCGCTCACATGTCCTTGGGTCACCATCGGGCGAATCAGGCCGCGCATCGCCAACTCGCGTGTGACCTCGGGGATGCGCATGGCCGTCGCCATGATGATCTGTCGCGCCACGCTCTCATCGAGTCGGGCGAGCAAGGCCTCAATACCCGCTGGATAGCCAAGCAAGATGACCGCTTGTCCGACGTCCGCTTTGACCTCCTCATTTGCCAGAGGCGGGATGGGGAGATTCACATCCAAGCGTCTCAACCGACAGAGCGCTAGATCGTACTCTTCGGAGACGCGCGCGACTTCCAAAGGCACGGGCGTCGGAATCGTCGGGAAATACGCATTCAGCGCCAGGAGTCGGGGACGAAACCCCATACCAATGATCTGCTCGGCCGCTTCGTTCTGCCACCAAGGGCGCGCCACATGTAGGTTCGTGAGCAAGTATCCGCGCGCGACCAGGAATCCGGTCCCAATGACCGTCTCCTCCACCGCCGGGCCATTCCCTTCCGTCGTCACTTGGAAACGTTCTTCCCCATGTGTGATCGCAATCCCTCCCTCCGTCGTCTCCGCATAGCGCAGGACCTTCCCCGTCCCGGGTTCGATGAATCCATAGGTGGCCTCGATCAAACTCACGCTCGGACCGTAGGTGTTGGAGATGCGTCCGGCCATCGTCAACTCCCCTTCGACGTTCGACGCGAGCAGATCCAGCTTCCGCTTGATCTCCTCCATCGTCTCGCTCATGCGCGAGAGCGCGTGCTCGTGCTGCCGCAGCTGTTCGTTCAGCTCTCCGATGCCCACACGAAGGGAATACTCGTTGACCACGAACCACATCGCGAAGACGAGTCCCAGAAGGAGGGCTGCGATGACGAGGGCCTTCTTTCGCATCGTCCGATCGTGCCAGAGCCAACGGCGCAGCTCACGCTCGGCATGCGCCCACCAAGGTGCCTTCTTCCAGTGCGCCCACCGCCCGCGATGCACGCGGAATTCGAGCTGAGCGGAAATGCCCTCGAACGTGATCCGATCGCCATCCTGAAGCAGGGCCTCCCCCTCCACCGGGAGATGATTCACCGCGACCGGAGGGGAAGTCGGCGAGGGCGTCAGGAGATATCCCCGCTCCGTTTGAGCGATCGTAGCCAGTACCAACCCCGGAGGGGCCTCTTCGCCCGCCTTGATCTCCAGCTGCCCACCGTCAACCAAGCCGACATGAAGCGCTCGCTCCCCCAACTTGATGACTCGCTCGTCATGCTCTCCTCGGATTAAGAGCACAGCGCCGGACGCTTCTCCTTTCCTCGCCATGGCGATCGCCCCTTCAGGGGTGATTATAGCCGCACAGGGCTGAAAGCGGCCAGCCCTCGCCTTTATCAGGGATCCGCACCCGTACGGCCGACTCGCGGACAACGCACGACAGGTGGATCACCACCCCGCGTTCTAGAGGAGCACGGCGCTCGATGCGTTTCCACTCCCTCTCGGGGCGAGAGGAAGGGAGATCTAAATTTTGAACTCGATCTTCACCAGGCGGCGTTCGGACGCCTGACGACCGCCGATGACCGCGGGCTCGAACTGCACCCGACGCACGGCTTCAATGGCCACTTCGTCCAAGCCATAGCCGAGCCCTCTGACGACCTTCACCACACGCGCGCGCTTGTCATAACAGAAGAGCACGGAGAGGACCACGCTCCCTTGCACTTTGTTCTTCACCGCCTCTGCGGTCGGGCGCACAGGCACCGCTTTGCTCACGCGCGGAACCTTCCCCAATTCCTCGACCGAGGCGGTCGGATCGTCCGGTTTCTTAAGCAGATCAATGATCTCCTCGATCTGCAGGCGATCTTGCGCTTGCGGGGCCTGCTGCACATAGACCCCCAGCTCCGTGATGGCTGCTTCATTATCCACGCCGATCAAGGCGAGTCCAAGAGCCCGCTGCGCCAGTGGATACGTGCCGCGTTGCTCGATGGCCTTCCGATAGGCCGAAATGGCATCGTTCCACGTCACGCCGGATGTCGCCGGACCCGCTCCTTCCACCAACTCTTGCTCGATGGCCATGCCGAGGTTGAAGTAGACCTCCGGTCCTTCGGGCCGTTGCTCGATCGCCTTCCGAAAGCTCTGAATCGCTTCGGTGAACCGTCGCTGTCCATAGTAGATGACCCCCAGGACATTGAAGGCATCAGGATAATTCCCGCCCCGTTGCTCGATGGCCGTTTGAAACTCCCGCACCGCCAAGTCCGCTTCGCGCTTTCGGAAGTGAAGCATCCCCATCCCGAAATGCGCCTCGGGATAATTCTCGTTCCTGAGCTTGAGCGCCGTGCGCAGCGCCACTTCCGCCTGCGCGTAATCGGCGAGGCGATAATAACTCATGCCCAGGAAATAATGGGCTTCGGCCAATTCCGGCTTCTTCGTGATCGCCTGCTTGAGCGCTTGGATTGCTCCCGGATAGTTCTGCTGATAGAACAGGATGCGGCCTCGCTGCAGATCTTGCTCGGCCGTCGTCGCCTCTTGTGGAGCGCTCGCTCCCGGTCCGCGTCCGAGCACGATGACCGAAAGAAAAATAAAAACGCCCACTCCCCACCGTCTCCACATAGCCTCCTCCTTCATGGTTCGATGAACATGTTCGCGCACATTCTACCAAAGCTTCCCGAAAGCGCAAGGGGTGGAACGGATCGAACAGCGATCCCTCCCGACACGCTCATGCTTTATCCCCCGCTTCATCGCACATCAGGCGATGGAACCCCTCGATGAGCCCCATCTGAAAGTAGACGATCATGATCACCTCCGAATCCCCAAAGTTGTAGTGCACGAACGAGCTGGCCAGAAAGCCGAGCGTTCCCCCGAACGTCCCGAGATAAATCCCGGCGATCGTCGGATCTCGCCGCACCACTTCGGCGCGCCATCCGCGTCGGAGCAAGTGCAAGTAGCGCGCGAACCACCACAGCCAACAGACAAGGGCCGGAAATCCGCGCTCCAACGCGATCTGCAACGGACTCGAATGCATGTGCCCAAGCGGCAGGCGACCGCCTTGGAACATCCCCCACTCGCGCCATCGCGCTTTGAGGCTGTCCATCCCAATGCCAAGGACCCAATGCTTCGGACGGCTGAGGAGCAGATGCACGCCCTCTTGCCACACCGTGAGGCGATAGGCCGTGCTCGGCTCTCTCGCAGAGATGAGCGGGATGGACCGAATCTGCCGCAAGAACCGCGCGCCCACAGGCGCTGCGAGCGTAAGGGCGATGAGCGCGATCAACAGGGCCTTCTTCCCCCAATGATGGAGGAACAGGACAAGCGCCGAGAGGGCAAATGCCCCCCACACGGCGCGAGTGACGGTGAGCAGAATCGCATATGCGAGTGCCACGATCCCAAACATCGCCAGGAAGCCATGAACGCTTCGCTTCTTCGGAAGCGTGAGGAAGAGCCCCAGCAGCAGCGACCCGATGAGCTGTACGACCTCGGCATAAGTGAAATAGTTCCATCCGTAGAATCCCGATGCGCGAAAGTGCTTCCACGGCTCCCATCGACGAATCCCAAGTGGATTCTCCGAAGGCGCGTCCTGTGGGACAACGACCTCGCGATGCAGGTAAATCTCCGGTCGGAAGACGAAGAGCCGAACGCGCTCTCCCCGCCGAGGGGCGATCGCTGCGGCTACTTCTTCGAGCGAACGAACGGTCCGCCCTTCCACTTCCAGAAGGACATCGCCCGGTCCGAGCTCCACCTGAGACAGTGGACTCCCCTCAGCAACCTCCAGCACGCGCAGTCCGCGCCCCACGACCTTCTGCCAGAAGACATACCCCACGCTGATGAAGCAAGAGCCGATCAGGAGGAGCGCCAACCGTTTCCCCCACTCCCGATTTGGGAGATTCTGCGCGACGAGGAAGACGATGAGGAAGAGCCCCACGCTCCGCACCTTCAGCAGGCTCAAGGCCGGTTCGTAGGAGAAGATCGCCGCGAATATGCTCAGCCACACGAAGATGAGGATCGGCAACCCCAAAACCATCGGCCGATAGTCCAGGGATCGCCGGACCGCCCACCGAATCACCCACAGCACCAGGCCGAGCAGAAAGGCGCCTTGTGTCACGGCGATCGAATGCGGGGCCGCGAGCGCGAAGAGCACCAGGCTCCCGATCACCGCGCGATCCAGGAGAGCGATCCCCCGGGGCTGTGCGCCCTTCACCGGATCAGGCCGCTCAAACCGCTTTCCTTCATCGGAACCAGTGGAGCCAGACATAAATGCCCGCCAGAATCAGGTACATAAGCCACGCGAACCCCAGCAGTACCGCTCCGGCATGACCGGGACGCACCGGCTCGGGCAAGCGTGCGGGGAGCCATCGGTGATTGAGAAGAAGCAGCGCCCCGGTGAAGACGACCGTCCCGAGAAAACCCAACACGGCCGTCAGGAGAATCAGCGTCGCCGGACTGGCGAAATGCATCGTGACAATCGTGACCGTGGTCAATCCCGTCGCGATCCCATAATACCACGTCCGCGGATGATAACGCCGCGCCTTCGGAAAATACGTGAGCGCGAAATCCGCATGCACGCGACTGGTCGCATCAAGCGTCGTCAACCACGTATCGCTGAGGAAAGCCGCGGCCACGAGCGCGAAGAGCACCTTCCCCGCACGCCCCCAACTGACCTCGAAGAAGCGCATCTGATGGACGACCAACTCCCACCCCTCTGGAACGAGCCCCCGCGGGTACAGCAAGGCAAAGGCGAGGAGACAGGTCAATAGGGTTGTCAGCGCGTTTCCGATGATCCCAACAAGACTGTCCACACACAAGTAGAGTCGCCATCGTCGCCAGTGCTCGCGCACCCCCGATTTCGCTTCCGGAACATGACCGGCGAGCGGGATCACCTCCAGCTTTCCCGTCAACGGACTCGTGATGTGCCCCATGTGCGCCGCCATCCCCGCGCCTTTCTCCCGCAGCCAATAGGAATAGAACAGCGTCCAGAATCCGCCCAAGCCGGCGAACGTGATGGCCGTCAGAAGCGGCGTCGCATCCTGCCCCTCCCACGGACGCGACAGCTCCGCAAACGGCGGGAAGTGTGGCCGCACAAGCCCCCGGAGGAAGGCGGGCACAACCGCGCGCACACTCGGTTGCAAGCACGAAATCGCCAAGCCCGCGACGGTGAGTACCGCGATCCCCAGCATGAAGCGCTCGATGAGCCGATAGGCCACCGGGCTGAGGAGTAAGGCCGGAAAGAGAACGAGCACGGTGAGCCACGACCACAACAGCGTCTTCTCCTCCTGGCTCCATCCTGAAGGAAAGTCCCAAAGCGCCGCCAAGCCCGTACTTCCGGCCGTGATGAAAGCCCCGAACCAGAGAAAGTGCACCGTCATCAACACCCACAAGCCCAGGGCGAACCAACGGTTCAACCGAATGAATCCCTGCCAGATGCTCTCGCCCGTCAGGAGCGTGTATCGCCCGATGGCATAATTGAGCGGGAATTGCAACAGGCATGCCGGAAGAAGCAGAAAGAGGAAATCCACCCCGTATTTGGCGACCAAGCGCGGCCACCAAATCAGCTCCCCGCTCCCTTGTGCCAAGGCCATCCAGATGACGCCCGGACCAAGCATCGCCCGCCATCCGGGGAAAGCCGGCAAAGGCCGCGCGCTAAAGGGTGGAAGTTCTCCCCAGGCCGAACGCTCAACCTTCTCGCTCAGTGGGTCCATCTTGCCAGCCCGCCGCGTGCGCGCTGCCTCCTTCCGCATGATCTCACGCTTCCGCCGGCTCCTCACCTTTTGAGATGAAGGGGAGCGGATGGACTTCGGCGTCAATGTCCGCCTCCTTCGCCTTCACGCGAAGGGGCGTCCCCGGCTCTGCCCAAGTGCATTTGATGTAGCCGAGCGCAATGGGTGCTCGCAGCGAGAAGGAGAACGCCGCGCTCGTGATGCGCCCGACTTCGGTGTCACCCGCGACGATGCGATCTCCCGAATCGGGAAGTCGATCCCTCTTCAACCGAAGCCCTACGAGCTTCCGATTGATATGCCCACGATACCGAATCATCGCGATCGTCTCCTGACCAATGTAGCATCCCTTGGTGAAGCTGATCGCGGATTCCAATCCCGCTTCCAACGGGATCGTCGTCTCATCCACGTCGTAACCGTACCAGGGAATACCAGCCTCCAATCGAAGGATGAAGAGCGCATGAAAGCCAACGGCTCGAAGTCCGAACGCCTCCCCCATGCGCCAGAGGGCGCGCCACAACGTCGACCCCACAGCACGTTCCATGAATACGTCATACCCCTCCTCGCCCGTATGGCTCGCGCGAGCGATCCAGACATGTGGATGGATCATCGGATCGGCCGTCTCCCCTTCTTGAGCGAGGACCCCCTCGATCGAGTGGGCCGCGATCTCCCCATCGCGCTCGACCGCGAGCTCCTTTCCGAGCCCCATCGAGAGAAGCGCGTGCGCTCTCGGCCCTTGAAGCGAGAGGGTGACAAGTGAATCGGTCACGTCTTCGATCTCCACGCGCAAGGCCATCTTGTATTCCCGAAGCATCCGCAGCGTCTTCTCCCTCGCGCGTGGCTCGACGTCCAAGAGATATTCCGAACCGAGATTGTACACGCGCATGAGGCCGATCATCCGCCCCTTGTTCGTCAACAAGGTGGCCGGCACGCCACGACCGATCGGTAACCCGGCGATGTCCTGAGAGAGCACGCTCTGTAAAAAGCGCGCGCGCTCTCGACCTCGGACGAGGATGCGACCTCTCCCGCTGAGATCCAAAAGCCCGACGGCCTCGCGGACCGCTCGATGCTCCTCTTCCATCGGCAAATAGGCGAAGGGGATGAGCCATCCGGCCTCTTCGCCGAATTGCGCTCCGAGCGCGGCCTCCCATTCATAAAACGGCGTGCGCATCCTCCCTCCTTCACGGAACGACGACGTGAATGGCCCGGGGGACGATCTCGATCGTCACGGGCGTCTCTTGGATGTATTCCCCATCGGCGAAAACCGACAACGGCTCGGTCGAAAGAATCCGAATCCGCCGCGCACGGTAAAACTCCACCGCCGGATGCTCCCAATGGCGTCCTCGATACACAGAAGGAATCGCCCGCAGGATCTGCAATCGATCCAAGCGATTCACAAGGCAGAGATCGAGCCATCCATCATCTACTTCCGCATGGGGAAGGATCTTGAATCCCCCGCCGAAGAACGCCCCATTGCCGACAGCGGCGAGCACCACCTCGCGCTCGAGCTCGCGTTCGTCCACCCAAAGGCGGAGTGAACATGGCGCATACGAGCGGAGCCCTCGAAAGAGGGCTCCCAGGTATCGCCATCGGCCGCCGAAGGCGGTCGCAGCTCGAGCGTTCGCGATCCGATTGACCTCGGCGCTCAACCCCACACTCGCCACAGACGCAAAGAACCGATCGCCGATGCGCGCCAAGTCGAGCGCTCGCGTCCGCCCCAGAGCGAGCACGTCACACGCGACCCCATAGTCGCGCGGGATGCCAAGGCCGCGCGCCAGATCGTTTCCGCTCCCCAATGGGATAATGCCGAGCGTCACCGAGCTCCCGAAGACCGACGGCAGAAGGTAATGCACCGTACCATCGCCCCCGCATCCGATGAGTAGGTCATATCCGGCACGCACGGCCTCCAAAGCCAGCGCCGTCACGTGCTGGGCGCTCTGGCTGAGCGCCATTTCCAGATCGTGAAACGTCTGCCGCAGAAGCGCCCATACGCGCGTGGCGAATCGGCCGGCTCGCCCTCGCCCGGCTTGTGGATTGACCACGAGACAGGCGCGCATGGGCTTCCAAAATACCAAAAAGCGAATTCCACTGACAATCTCCCCGTGTCGGATCGAAGGAGAGAACGAAGTAAAACGCACAAGCCAGTCCAGCTCCCCCCACGGTGATGCGTCACATGGTGAAGGTGATGTTCCTCCGTGCTCCCTTGCGGGGTTCGTTCCCGCTCGAAGCATCGGCTATCTCGCGCCGACGCTGTCGTGAGCGCTCGCTTTTTGATTTCTCTCCCCACGGCCCACGAATACCATGACGATGCTTTCTCCGCCGCAGTTGCTGCCAGATACATTGGGGGTCGCTCCGACCCTGGATGCCTCGTGCTCCCCCAGTCGTCGCCTTCGCGATTAAGGACGATTCCCGTTGACCACCTCCGGCGCCTCCTCATCGAAGCTCAAGAAGACGTCTGACCCCAGTGGTCGTTGATCCCCTGAAGGAAAAACCCGATATTCGCGGCGACGAGAAAGGGGAGGCAAAGTCCTAGCCCGAGCTAAGACGCACGAAGTACTGGCCGTCGCTCCAAGGATCGTCATGACCTGAACCGGGCACGCCACACCCGCCGCAGTCAGAGCGACCGTCTGGGACACCGTGTTCGACCTTCACAGCTCACCTTCTGGGAGTGCGCGCGGTCTCGGCCAGAGCCCGCATGGGCTGAGGCGGGTGCTCACTCCCTCGCTTTCAGGGCCCTGCGCGCAACCTCCATCACGATTCCCAGACAGCAGCGGCCCGATGGATTTTTGATCTCGCAGGCGCAACGGCCAGCTTTCACTTGCGCTTTAATGAAGTCGGGGATGGTCGTTTGTCCTGTCGCCGCGATCTCATCGAGCACCATCTTTTTGGTGATGCCGAAGCAATAGCAGAGGGGCACCGGGTCCTCGGTCTCCTTGAGCCCGACACGGACCTTCACCTCGCCTTTGTGGAAGTAGGAGTCGGCCTGGTTCGAGAAATACACGACCGGACACGCTGGCGTCGCGCAAAAGTAATAGGCGTGATCGGCTAGGCACGCCAAGGCCGACTCCGTGAGTAAGTGCTCCATCGTCCGCCGCGTCACCATCAGCCCTTTCCGACCGCAGACGCGGCATCGGGATTGCGCTTCCTGTGGCGTAACGGCGATGGAGCAACAGTCGGCCATATCGCTCCCCTTCTTTACCGAACTCATAACTTGGCCTTGAATCCGATCTGGGTGACGGCTTCGATCAATTCCTCAAGAGTGACCTTCGCCGGATCGAAGGTCATAACGGCCTGCTTCTTCTCGAAACTCACCTCGACCGATGTCACTCCCTCACGCTGGGCGAGCACGTGCCGGACCGATTCGGCGCAGCCTGCGCACGTCATCCCCTCGATGAGAATTGTCGCCGTCATGGTTTCGACTTGGAACCTGTGGCGGGGGGTGGCTAGCTTCCTGACCGCTTCGACCAACTGATCTGTCTTCATCCGCGCCGGATCATACTCGACAATGGCCTCACCTTTTTCGAAGCTCACCGTCACCGATCGCACGCCAGGGATCGCTTTGAATGCAGCCTCCACGCGCGCCCCGCACTTGTCGCAAGTCATTCCGCTGATGGTCAGCTGCACCCTGGCGAGCCGCTCGGCTACGGCTTGTGCGCCTGATGCAGAGTGCTCGCTCGCCACCCACAGCCGCGCGGAATAATACGGGAATGCCGCAAATGCCACGATCACGACTGTGGTGATCCAGAGCACGAGCTTATTCCGTCGCGAGCCATCTGGCACCGTGCACGCTCCGTCGGCACAAGCGACTTCCCGCTTGCAATAGGTGAGATAAAACGCCACGGCGAGCAACGTCACAGTGACACCGAGCCCATACGGTCGCCACGCTTCGAACACGGCGGCCGCGCCGAAACTGCTCAGGCCAAGCAGCACAGCCGCGAGCGGCCAAAGACAACAAAGCGATGCCGTGATCGCTGCAACAAGCGATGCGCCCAGTGCGAGTTTCCCCTTCATCGTTCCGTCCTCCTTTTATCGCTCGATCTCACACGCGAGAGCATAATCCCTGGAGTCACCTCCAGAGTCAAGCCCCTCTTTTTTCCAACACCGCGCAAGGCTCCACCAGCGGCTGAGCTCACCCATCCGCGTATACCCTGCGAATACTCATGTCTTTCTCCCCGATCTTTTGGGCGCTTTCTTTGCGCGGCCACCGCTTTGGCGTTGCGGGAGAATCAGATCTTCCATGACCGGACAGCCTTTCCTTCCGGCGATCGCCCGTTGGCATGCGATCCGATAGGCCGATAGCTCCCGCCTTAGACGTTTGAGCTGCTCATACTGCTGGTCGAGATCCTCAAGCTTGTGCTCGATCATCTTCAAGACCTGCTCGCAGGTCCGAGGGTCAGCGATCTCCAGACTCAGCATCCGCTTAATCTCCTCCAGCGTGAAGCCGAACCGCTGCGCTCGCTTGATGAAGCCAATCCGCTCCACGACGCGCTCCTCATAGAGCCGGTAGCCACTCTGCGTTCGGGTCGGCTGTGGCACAAGTCCAAGCCGCTCATAGTAGCGAAGGGTATCAACGCTGACGCCGCTGCGGGCAGCCACTTGCCCGATTCGCAGCATTGTTCCCTCTCTCGTGCTGGACTCCACCTCCCTCATCGCGAACGTAACGACAACTGGAAGGAGCGCCCTCGCGGGCGCTCCCAGACCAGTCGCCTCACCGCCCTACTTCGTCAGCGGGCATGCGTCCCGGCAGATGAGCTTCCCTGTGAGTGGGCATACGATCCGACCCGGACAGCTCGACGGGCTCTCCGAAGCTTTGAACCCATAGAGTGCGCCCGTCCCGAGCGCCACGCTCAAGAGAAGCAGGCGAAGCAGGCTCCGTCGTGTCCATTGCATAGCCCTCATCCCTCCTCTCGATGATTCGGGGAGCGAGGCCGGGCCAGCGTCAGGATCAGCGAGCAGACCGTTGACGAGGAATCCGCCTGATCAGGCAACGTCTCCAGAGCGCGAACGGCGGCAGCCAGCTCGCGGCGAAAGGCCCGCAGCTCGGCGATCCGCCGATTGAGCCCCTGAAGTTTCTCTCGGAGTACTGCCCGCACCCGCGCGCAGGGCGAGCGCCCCGCGCGACTGAGGGCGATCAACTCCCGAATCTCTCGAAGTGAGAATCCGAGCGACTGGGCCGCCCGAACGAACCGCAGCCGCCCTAGCGCATCGTCCCCATAGAGCCGGTAGCCCGACGACGTGCGGGATGGTCGCTCCAGCAATCCCATTCGCTCATAGTACCGAATCGTCTGGGGCGTCACCCCGGCGGCCCGCGCCAATTCGCCGATGAGGTACCGCTTACCCGACATCTCCCCTTCCTTTCACCGACCAGTATAAACCTTATCGCTCACTGCAAGGTCAAGCCCTTTTCCAAGGAAGAAGCCCATCTCCCGGAGGAAAGGATGATGCCTTTCCCATGCTGGAAGAGAAGGACGCTTAACCCACGCCTTCGCCCGCAGGAGAGCAGATGGGCGTGGCCGCTCACCCAAGAAGGGAGGCCGTATCGGAGCGCTGGTTACCGATGCCCCTTTCGAGCCAGGGGGAAGGCCTCACCGATTTGGCGAAGGAACGGACGAGAGGACTTTGGTCGATTGAGCTTTCAGGTACTGCGCGTGGACCTGTTCGGCCTCCGCCACGCGTCCACTCAAGCGCAAGGCCGATTCCAAGTGGGCGAGCGCACGCAGCGAGTTCGGCCGCAATCGAACGGCCTCTCGCAAATGGACGATGGCCTTCTCCAGCTCACCATCGCGCAGCAGCAGATATCCCACGTTGCTGTGCGCGACAGCCGCTCCATGAGCGCGCGCGAAGTACTCGAACGCCAGATCGTATTGGCGCCGTCGAGCCGCGATGAGCGCCAAGTTGTTATTCGTCTGCGAATTGGTCGGATCCAACTGCCACGCTCTCTTGAGATATTTCAGCGCGCTCTCGATGTCGCCTTCGTAGAGATAGGAGACGCCGAGGTTGTTGTAAATGTCAGGGTCCTTCGGGCGCAAGCGCAACGCGTGCCGATAGGCTTGCCGCGCCCGCTCGTAGAATCCCCGCTGATCCCAACAGATGCCCAGTTCGATCAAGGCCTCCACGTAGTTCGGATCAAGGACCGTCGCCGCCCGCAACTTCGCGATCGCCAAATCGTACTGGCCTTTCAGGCGCAGCGCCCGTCCGAGCAACACGAACCCTTCCGCTCGTTTCGGATCCAGAGATGTCGCCATATCCAGCTCGAAGATCGCCTGATCGAGCAATCCGCGTTCCAGGTACGCCTTCCCCAGATGGAATCGCACCAGGGGATCCTCCGGTCGAAGCATCGCCAGCTCTTGATAGACCGACAAGACATCGCCCTTGCCCTCGGAAGGCACGCCGTTGACCACCTCCACACGGGGACGCACGGGGACATCGGTCGCGAAGCGACGTCCTTCGGCTTCCTTTGGCTTCACCTCGACGACCAAGAGCTTCCGCAAGCCGGACCGCAATGTCGTACATCCCGTCCCGAGAAAGACCACGAGGATCATGAGGCCGAGAAGCGTCCGCCCATGCCATCTTCGAGCGCCTTTCATCCTCCACCTCCTTGTTGACCCTTCATGCGAGGAAATGCAATTCATCCCCCACACCCGTGCGAGTCCGCTGGATCGTCCCCACCGGGAGTTCGAGGACGGCGATAGCGCGCCGGATCGGGAAGACGACGCGAAACGGCCGCAGCGATTCGATCACTGTGACGACTCGGGCGTCTTGATCTACGAAGACGACATCGATGGGAAAGCACATCCCTATGGTGTGAATCGAATCACACCGCGTGATCAGCAGACCGTGTTCGGGAGGCAGCGACCTTCGTCCGAGCAGCCCCACGAGCCGTCGGACGAACCGATCCGCCACCTCGACATGTAATGCCAGCCAGACCTCTCGCGTCGCGTTCCAGACCTTCATAGGGCCTAAATCCGTGATCCCCCCTTGAGCGCTTCTTCAGGGGACCGATGCCGAGCGCGAGAGCCTCTGGCCGGTCAACCGCTCACTCCCGCGCTCGCCGCTTCCTCACGACCACCACCAGGAGGATCGCTGCGATGACGATCAGCACGGCGAGGACGATCAAATTGGTCGTCGGCACTCCCCGCTCTGCTTGCTCTTGCAGTGCCATCGCCAGAGTCTGCATTGTTCCCCCTCCTTAGTTTGATTCGCTCCAACCAGGCCCCCTCACTTCTTCACGGTCAACGCTCCGATCGTCTCCATGATCCGGATCAAGCCGGGACCCAACAGCACAATCAGAATAGCAGGGAAGATGAAAAAGACCAAGGGGAAAATCAACTTGATCGTCGTCTTCGCAGCCGCCTCCTCGGCACGCTGCCGCCGTTTCGTCCGCAACGAATCGGCGAACACGCGCAGCGCGCGCGCGATGCTTGTGCCGAATCGTTCGGTTTGAATGAGCATGGCCACGAGCGCCTTCATATCTCTCACGCCCGTGCGCTCGCCCAATGCGCGAAACGCCTCATCGCGCGGTTTTCCAGCGCGAATCTCCAGCGCACACAAGTGTAATTCCTGCGCGATGTCGGGATGAGCCGTCTTCAACTCCTGGGCGACCCGCAGGATCGCCGCATTGATGCTCAATCCGGCCTCCACACAGGCGATCATCAGATCCACAGCATCGGCCAGGCTCCGCTCAATGCGTTCTCTCCGTCGCGCGATCATCGAATCGAGCACAAGCGGAGGTGCGAAGAGCCCCATCACCGCGAGCACGGGTAAGGCGAACATCATCCCGACGATCGGGATGCTCAAGAGCGTCAAGATGACGGTGAACACGAGTGGCAGGCCGACGGCCAAAGCCAAGCGAATCCCATTGTAGTTGGCGACGGCCATCTCACCGTAAAATCCGGCCCGCATGAGCCTCCTCCGTAAGGTCCCATTGGATCGTTCGGTCGAGCTGAATCGTTGGCCGACCAATTGGATGAACCGACGCGCCCACTGCCCCCAGGGCGCCTTCCGCTCCTCCGCGCTCGAGATCCCGCGAATCGTCTGCCGCTCCTTCAATTGCTCCAGCCGTTCCACCACTGGCGGCGCCTGTGGCGCGAGCGCGTAGTACACGGCTAAGACCAAAGACAGGACCGTCAGAAAGGTCAGCACCGCGATCGCCGTCGCCATTGTCCCCCCTCACACCCTGATGTTGACGATCCGGCGAATCATGAGCACGCCCAGCCCCTCGAACACTAACCCCATGAGCGCCATGGCCTTCCCCACCGGATGCGTGAAGAGCACCTCGATATAGTCCGGGCTGACCAGATGGATGTAAAACGCCAACGCGAAGGGGATCAGACCGATGATCCATCCCGTCATCCGCCCTTGCGCCGTGTAGACGCGCACTTGCCCGAGAATGCGGAACCGATCCCGAATGACCATGGCGATGTTCTCCAAGATCTCGGCCAGGTTCCCCCCGGTCTCCTTCTGGATGAGGATGGCCGTCACGCAGAGCCGGAGGTCGAGAAGTGGCACACGCTCAATCAAATGTTCCAGTGCCACTTTCAGATTCATCCCGAGATTCTGTTCCTCGAATGTGCGGCGAAACTCCTTGGCGATGGGATCGGGCATCTCAGTGGCCACCGTGTTGAGCGCGCTGCTGAACGCGTGACCGGCGCGGAGGGCGCGCGTCATGAGATCGAGCGCGTCCGGCAGCTGCTCCAGGAACTGCTGCATCCGGTGCCGTCGCATGCGCACGAGATAGAAGATCGGTGCCGCTCCGGCCAGCATGCCCGTGATCGCCATCACCAGCAGCGATCCTCGAATGATCCCCATGAAGGTCCCCACACCCACGGTCAGGCCGAAGATCAGCAGCAGTAGTTGATGCGGACGAATGTTGACGTCCGCCTGCTCGATCAATCGAAATAACTCGTTGCCCAATCGAAAGCGCAGGGCGAGCCGTTGCAGCCATGGGAGTTGGCTCTTGATCTCCTCGCGCAGGATCTGAATCGCCTCTTCGGTCGTCCTCTCGGCCGTCTCCGACCGCAGCAGGCTCTCCAGCCGCTTGTACATGGCGCGCTGGTACTCCTCCTGCCCCCGCACCAAAAGCAAATAGAGCCCGAAGGCGAAGAGGCCGAACGTCACGAGGATGAAGAAGGTCAACATGGGCGCCCCCATCGTCACCGCAACCCGTAATGCTCGAACCACACGGATCCACTCGCCCCCAACTCCACCGTGTCATCGAAGAGGGTGCTGGGGAGTCGGAAGCCCGAGCGCTCGAGCTTATCAGCGAATTTCGGACGAATGCCCGTGGCGCGGAACCGACCGATCACGCGACCGTCCTCAGCCACACCCAATCGCTCGAAGAAGAAGATCTCCTGCATGGCGATCACATCCCCCTCCATCCCGGTGATCTCGCAGATGGAGACGATCTTGCGCGAGCCATCGCTCAAGCGCGCCGCCTGGATGATCAGGTTGATCGCTGAGGCGATCTGTTGTCGAATGGCGCGATCCGAGAGATTCAGCCCGGCCATCGAGACCATCGTCTCCAAGCGCGAGAGCGCATCGCGCGGGGAATTGGCGTGGATCGTCGTCAACCCCCCATCGTGCCCCGTATTCATCGCCTGAAGCATATCAATGGCCTCGGGACCGCGCACCTCGCCAACGACGATGCGATCCGGGCGCATGCGTAAGCTGTTGCGCACGAGATCGCGCTGCGTCACCTCGCCCTTCCCCTCGATGTTCGGCGGTCGCGTCTCCAGCCGCACGACGTGCTCCTGTTGTAACTGTAACTCCGCCGAATCTTCGATGGTGATGATCCGCTCGTCGTTCGGGATGAAGGAGGAGAGGACATTGAGCAGCGTCGTCTTGCCGGCCCCTGTGCCGCCGGAGATGATGATGTTCAAGCGGCACTTCACGCAGCCCTCGAGCATGTAGGCGATCTCCGGCGTCAACGTCCCCCGCCGGATCAACTCCTCGATGGTCGGACGGATCGTCCCGAACCGCCGAATGGAGAGGATCGGCCCATCAATGGCCAAGGGCGGGATGATCGCGTTCACGCGCGAGCCATCCGGCAGCCGCGCGTCCACCATAGGCGAGGCTTCATCAATGCGCCGGCCGACGCGCGAGACGATCCGATCGATGATCTGCATGAGATGATCGTTGTCCTTGAACTGCACGCCGGTGAGATAGAGTTTCCCGAAGCGCTCCACGTAGACTTGCCGATACGTGTTGACCAGGATGTCCGAGATCGTCGGATCGTTCAGCAGCGGTTCCAGAGGACCGAGTCCGAATAGCTCATCGCGAATCTCGGCGATCAATCGCTCCCGCTCAGCCATGCTGAGGGGGGTCGCCTCGGCCTCCAGCATGCGCTCGACGATCTGTGCGATCTGAGCTTGCAGGACGCTCGGCTCGATCTTCTCCAGCCGCGTCAGATCCAGTCGGTTGATCAGATCCCGATGAATCTTCGTCTTCAGCGCCTGATATTCCTCCAGGCGCGCGGGCGCCGGCCGTCGCGTTCCGGTCAGCGCATATCGGGTCTCCTCGCTCCCTGAAGGTCCGCGCTCGTGCGAGAGCGTGACGGACTCCTTCGATGTCTCGAAGGGGACCACACGCCCCGTCTCTGAGGCCCGCCCTTCGCCCGACTCGCGCGCGTGGCCATTGGCGCCATTCCCCTCGGGCTCCATCGCCGGAGCGAACCGTCTTAAGCGATTCTTCAACACGCTCATCGCTTCTTCCCTCCAAAGAGCGCACTGAAGAGTCCCCGCCCCGACTCCCCAGGAGAGGTTGACGCCGCTTCCACAGGCGCGACGAGCTTCGTCAACTCAATGAACTGCCGCACAAGCAGCGACTTGGCTTCCGAAAGCACGACCGGCTTTCCCATGTTGATCGCCTCCAGCGCCGCACGCGCATCCTCAGTGAGTGTGAAGGTGATCTTCTGCCCCAAGACCTCCTCGATCTTCTCCAATGGCACCTCCTTATTCTTGTGGCGGTTTAAGAGGAGCCGAACCTTCTCGGCCTCGTAGCCCATGCGCCGGAAGGTCTCCAACACCCGCTTCGTCGTGTAGAGCGAAGCCAGATCCCCCAACGTCACCAACAGAATCAGATCCGCCTGGTCCAATGCCATGATCGTATTCGGATCCAAGACGTGCGGCGTATCCAGGACTATCTGGGCGAATTGCGTGCGCAGCAGCCCGAGCACCATCTCCAGGTGCGCGGGGAAGATATCATCGGCCTCCTCCGGTTTGAGCGGAGCGGCCAGATAAGAGAGCCCATCGGTGACCCTCGTCAGGAAGCTGCGTAAGAGCTGAACATCCAATCGCGATTCATTATGCGCGACGTCGGTCAGGGAATACGTCGGCTCGACCCCGAAGAAGACTTGCAGGCATCCGTACTGAAGGTTGAGGTCCACGAGGACCGTCTCCTGACGGGTACGTTGTGCCAGCGCGGCCGCCACGTTGACGGCGACCGTCGTCGTCCCACTCCCTCCACGGCTGCTATAGACGGCGATGACGCGCCCGGTGCGCGACACCCGCCCTTCTCCCAGAAGGGCTTCCAGCCGCTCCAGCACTTCCCGTAACTCTTGTGGATTAGGCGGCTGCATGAGAAACTCATGCGCTCCCGCGCGATAGGCCCGCACGATGGTCTCACTCGCGCAGTGCTTGCCCGTGCAGATGATCGCCGTGTGGGGATATGCGTGACCAATCTGCCGTACCAACCCGAGCGCCGCCTCCTCCTCCCCATTCACGATGATGACAGCTCCATGCGGCTGCAACTGCCCGATCAATTCGATCGCCCGCTGATAATCCGCACTCTCGGCAATGACGTGCACGCGTCCGGTTGCCGCCAAATGCGTGCGCGTCTCAGTCCGCAACCCCGCATCCTTCCCGACCACAATGACGGACATCGGGACGAGCATCTCCCTCCCCTCCTACTTCTCCTTGCGCACGGCCGGAATGCGATGTCCGAAGAATCCTTCCAGGCCTTGGATCTCGAACCCGTTCTGTCCCGGCAGCGGCGGCAACTGCTCCGGACTCACGGGCTTGACGACATGCGCCGTGCAGATGAAGACCAGCTCCGTCTCGTTATTCACATAACGTTGGCTGCGAAACATGTAGCCGAGAATCGGCAGGAGCGACAATCCCGGGATCGGCGTCGCGATACGCGTGACTTCGTTCGAGAGCAACCCGGCCAGCGCGAAGCTCTGCCCATCTTCCAGCTCCACAGTCGTCTTCGCCTTTCGATTCACTAAGCCGGGGATGCGCGTCCCAGCGATCGTGACGCCACTGGTGAAATCCAGAGCGCTCACCTCCGGCTCCAGCTCTAGGCGAATGCGATCTTCCTCGACGATCGTCGGCGTGAAGTTCAACCGCACGCCGAATTCGCGAAATTGGATGGTGATGGCGATATTGCTCCCGGTCCCTTGCACGACCGGATAGGGGAATTCCCCTCCGGCCAAAAAACTCGCCTTCTGCCCGTTCAAAGCGATGATGTTCGGTTCGGCGAGCGTGCGAATGGCATTCCGAGACTGGAGCGCTCGGATGAAGGCGCCGGCCCCACTGCTCCGCTGAAAGAGCGCGAGGTTGACCAGGTCGCTGAAGGTCATGTTGGCGACCCCACCGACTAAATTGCCAAGCGGTGTGTGAAACATGTTCGTCCCGATGAAGGCCGGCACCGCCTGCTGCGCGATCGTGTAATTGGCCCCCAATTCCTGGAGCGCGCGCCGATTCACCTCGGCGACGCGCACCTGTAAGAGAACCTGCTTGGTCGAAGCCGGCGCCGGCGCAAGCAGATTCACGACCTTCAGGCCCGCTCCCTCGAAGAACTGCGCCACGCGCTCAGCGACTTTCTCCGAAGAGACCGTGCCGGAGAGAACCAAGCGATCCTCCACCGGCTCGACCGTGATCCCCTCCGAAGGGAAAAGTGCTCGCACGCGTCGGATCAACGGTTCCAGGTCCATGCTGACCGTCACGTGGAAAAAGCCCGGCCGATCGGGATCCACACTGCTCCAGACAATGAGCGTGCAATGGCCGAGGCTCTTGGCGTTCACGAGCACTTGTGTTGGCGTCACGATCACCGCCTCGGCAATCTTCGGCTCGGAGATCGCCACCCGTTGCAATACCTCGTCGAATTGCAGGAGCACGGAGCGATTCGTGTAGAGGAGCACTTGAGCGGCTTGCTGCCGAATGTCGGCAAAACGCACACGCAACCCAGGCCCTTGCGCCAGAGCCGAAGCTCGGCCGGAGAGGAGGCTCGCGCTCACTAGGATCCCACACATTAGTCCATGCAGAGTGCGACCCAATCGGATGTCCCGACCGATCTGTCGCTCGGTCACTCCCTCAGGAGACACGTGATCGGTGATTCGCTCCTGCATAAGCCCCCTTTCTCCAATGAAGCGAAGATTCTGCGAAACGGCCCGATCTTCGAGCGAGGCACGTCCTCATTGGAATGTGATCGTCGTGCGTTCGCTCCCGCGAATCAATTCGATGATCGTGGCCTTGCTGAGCGTCTCCGGGCTCGGCACCGCCTCCGTCTTCTTCCTGACCGATCCTGACGGACTTGCCGTCGTCGCAGCGCCCGATCTCACTTCCGCGCGCGCGCCGCGAAAGAGCGCCGCTTCGTCCACGCCCTTGGTCTGGACCATCTCGCGGTCTACGGTGTTGCGCATGACCAATTGCAATTTCCCGGCATTGCTCGCGAGCGCGAGGATCTCCGCCTCCTCTGGCGTCACCTGCAGCGTGACCGTCTTCACCTCGATGGCCTGCCCATCCTTCTGCGTCTCCATACGTTGACCGCTGGCCAAGACTTTCACGTTTTGCAAGATCACACGCGAGACGGCATTCTGTCCCACTCCTTCGACGACTGTCCCGACGACGTCCACATACGTGCCCGGAGCGACGAAGCCAGCCACGCCGATGACCTCGTCCACCTTCACGGTCATCGCCCGCATACCGGGCGGGATGATGGCCGGAAGCCCTGCCGCGGAGCCTTCAGGGGCTAAGCGGGTTTCGAGGATCGGTTCACCGGGGAAGATCTCGGCGATGGTGACTCGGCCGATGAGCTTCTCCACCTCAGTGAAAGTGCCCCGGGGGAGCAAGGATTCCGGCCACTCGGCGAGACTCAATTGCTCGGCCTTGATCTGCGTCCCCAAGCCAAGTTTCACAGCCGCGACGACGACCTTCTTCGTCTTCTGGCCCGCTTGCGCCGAAGAGCCCGTGCGCAGCGTGCGATGCACGAGCACGGCCGTGAAGAGGCCGAAGATTATGGCGAAGCTGAAAACGAGGAACGCCTTTTTATTCATGCGCGCCTCCTTATTCGTGCAACATCGTCGAGACACCGCGCACGGTGATCGCCCCGCTTCTCCCGATCATCCGGAACAGCACAGAATCGAAGGGATAGCGCACATCCACGGTCGTGGGTGCGCCCGTGCTCGCTCGAAGTCCGCTGACGAAGATTTGCGCCCGCGCCGGATCGAGGCTCCCGTTCCGCAGCCATTCCCTCACGATGGCTTCCACATCCGATTGAAAGCGCGTCGTCGGGAGAATGGCCGTGCGTGCCCCCTCGCGCGCAGCCGTGATGACAACTTGTCGAATCATCAGGAACCGACCGAATTCCAAAGCGCCGACGACAAGCAACATCGCCACCGGGAGCGCGAGGGCGAGTTCGGCCAATCCCTGCCCGCGCTCGCGCCTCAGAGAGGCATTCGGCCCGCCCACGTTCGACCTCCGCCGCTTCAATACTTCATCACGCATTGTGCTTGCACGATCACCCCTTGCCCGCCGAAGAGACGGCCAAAGAGGGCATCGAACGGAGAATGGAACGCATAGCTCACGGTGACGGCGCTCGGTACATTGGGTGCGCCCGGGGTGGCCTCGACCGTGACCTCCGTCGTATCCAGTCCGGCATCCCGACAAACGTCAAGGACGACAGCCCGCATCGCGGCCGCTGTCGCCCCCGCCCGCGTGCCGACCCGAGCCCCTTCCCGCGCAGCATTGGTGAGGACCTGATGGGCGCTGAGCGCCCACCCGAGATGAATGAGCCCGACGACGACGAGCATCAGAAGCGGCGCAAGAAGTGCCAGCTCCAAGACCGCTTGCCCCCGCGTGCGGAATGCGCTCGCCATGTCTTCTCCCTCGGCGGTCATTCGGCGCGACCATATCCCGAGGCGAAGAGCCGGGGGCTCATCCCACGATGAGCCCCCATAAATCCCCCACGCGACCATGAGGGAGGGACTCATCGCCTCAACCAAGCACGGTGAAGGAGGAAGAGGCCACACGCTCAAAGAGCCTTCCGTGAAAGGCGGAGACCACTGTCCGCGATCTTTCCATCTTCCTCCCCTCTTCGTACCTGGTAGCCGAAACGCGCGATGCGCTCTAGCCGCCCGCTACGAACCGAATTCAGAGCGTGGCGACGATCCGGTTGAACACGTCCGTGATGCTCCCGCCCAGGGCTGTCAGTGCAGCGATGGCCGCGATGCTGACGAGCACGAGGATCAGGGCATATTCGGCCATGCCTTGCCCCTTCTCGTTCCGAATACGGTTGAGCAACTCAATCATGTCCATCCTCCTTCCCCAAAAGTTTTCACGATCATCTCGCGCCCCCATCTTAGCACCTCTTCAAATGGAATCAATCGGATGAAGGGAGTAGAGTGTTCGCGCGAGCAGCGTATTTTTCACAAGCGTCAACCGGAACACGTATCGCAAGAGCTCATCGCCCGAACGTAAACCCGTGCGAGCGAGTGTCCGAATCCCGGCGAGGGTGAGCGCGGGCGGGCGATTCGAAGATCGGGAAGCAGCCGAAAATTTTTCCCAAGCCGAAGGGGGGATGGGCCAGAGGGGAAGCACTCTCCGAGTGCGCGGGCGATCACCCGAGGAAGCTGTTCCCTTCGAGGGCTTAAGGGGAACGGGGGCGCCGCTGTCCTCGAGCTCGCCTCTTGACTCGCTTGAGGCTCCCTCGGGTGCTTGCTCCGTTGACCTCATGCTTGACTCGTGGAACGCTTTCCATCCACATGCGTGGGAGCCACGATTCGTGATATGCTCTTCCTTTGTAGAGAGGAGGAGCTGCCGATGCCGTGGATTGTACGGATGCTTCTGCTTTTGTGCACAAGCCTGCTGATCCTCTACGGATACGTGATCTGGCGACTCGCCTGGGCGCTCTCGCACTGGACAGGACGATCATCCCAAACGTGGCAGAAGCGCTTGTGGCTCGTGGCCGCTTTGTTGAACCTCTATCCCATCGTCGCCATTGGGAGCTATGCGCTCGACGCCTCATTTTGGCGAACGGCACTTCGCGGAGGGCATCCGCTTGTGGATGCCCTCCTGACTTACCCTTTCTGGACCGGGTTGCTGGTGGCGCTTCAACTTTTCCTGGGTTTTCTGCTCCTGGATTCCGCTCGCGCGCTCTCCCGCTTTTGGAGGAAGAACCTCAACAGATGGACAGCACGCCTGATGCTCGGCCTCAGCGTCGTCGTTCTCATCTACACGCCGATTCGCGCTTACATGGACACGCGGCAGATTCGCGTGCGCGAGCAGGTGATCGCTTCGGAGAAGCTTCCCGCCGAGCTGCGTATCGTTCATCTCTCCGACCTTCAACTGGACGCGCGAACGGACGCTTCTTTGGTGAGGCGCTACATCGAGAGCGCGAGCGCTCTGCGGCCGGATCTTGTCTTCTTCACGGGCGATCTGGTGACGTCCGGCACCGAATACATCGAACCGGCAGCCGCGTGGCTCGGCGCTGTGCGGGCGCGATATGGAGTGTATGCCTGTTTGGGCGATCACGACTATTGGGCCGATCCGCACCGCGTCCTAGAGAGCTTGAGGCGTCAGGGCATCCTCCTCCTCGATGATGCATCGCGCTCAATACAAGCCGGAGTCGCGACGCTACATCTCACCGGTGTGACGAACATCTATCGGCGACGGCCTTCGCCGGAGACACTCGCGCGTCTGGCGGCGGAGAAACCCGTCGGCCACTTTTCGATCCTCATCACACATCAGCCCTCTCCCTCTCTGGTTCAGTGGGCGAAGGAGCACGATTACGATCTCCTTCTGGCCGGACACACGCATGGGGGACAAATCGCGCTCCCGTTCTTCGGTCTGCGTCTGGCGCTGGCTCGATGGGAGACGCCCTTTGTCTCCGGCACCTATGATGTGGGCACGTTCTGGGTGAACGTGACCAATGGCCTGGGTCTCACCTTCGCCCCGTTGCGATTCCATGCGCCGGCAGAGATCGTCCTGCTCCGAATCGTTCCGATCAGAAGAGGAAGCGCGGAATGATTCGGTTGAACTCGAACGCTCATCCCGATCGCAAGCCCGCGTGAGCGGGTGGCCCATGCCGGGGTCACAACGACCGCAGGCCTCTCCCCTAAAGCCAGGGTGCGCCCGCCCTCTGTGGCGATGACCGAATAGGCCACTCCCTTCCGGAGGCTCAGGGGGCTTCACGCTGTCCTAGGGTTCATTCCGTTCGCCCCAAGCGATATTCGGGCGCCCTGCTTCGCAGGCTCAATGATTATGGTTCGACCGAGACTGCACGTGATCGCCTGCTCCGCGAGCCCGATATGCGAGCTGGGGCGGGTGGCTCTCTTGACTTGCTCCGGCCTCGGCATAAAATCCTTCCCCGTGTGTCCATGCAGGCGAACAGAGGAGGGGGTCACATGATGAGATCGAAAGCTCTTGCTCTCGCGTTCATGGTTATTTGTCCCACACTGGGTCTCACCGGATCGCCCATGGAATCGGGCGCAATGGTGCATGCTTGGGGGAATCAACAGCGCCCGATCGCCGTTCGGGCTGGCCGAGTGATTGATGTGAAGACCGGGCAAGTGTTGGAGAACGTCGTGATCTTGATCCGCGGCGAACGGATTGAGGCGGTGGGACGCGATGTGGCGATCCCGGCCGATGCCGAAGTGATCGACCTCACTCGTCACACGGTACTGCCCGGATTGATGGACGTGCACACGCATCTGACGGGTGATCCGAGCTACGGGTATTCCGATCACCGGCTGCACGAATGGCCCGGATATGCGGCGCTCGTCGGGGCGAAGAACGCACGGCGGACGCTTTTGGCTGGATTCACGACCGTGCGCAACGTGGGTGCCGATGAATGGGCAGACGTCGCTCTGCGCGACGCCATCCGCAATGGGATTGTCCCCGGACCGCGCATGTATGTCTCGGCGCATGGTATTGGGATCACAGGCGGACATTGTGACACGAACGGCTATCGCCCAGATGCGTGGCCCGAACCGGGAATCGCCCGCGGCATCGTCAACGGCGTGGACGAGGCGATCAAAGCCGTGCGGTATCAGATCAAGTACGGCGCCGACGTGATCAAAATCTGCGCGACCGGAGGCGTGCTCTCGGCCGGAGATGCCGTTGGTGTTCCGCAGCTCACGTTTGAGGAGATTCGCGCCATCGTTCAAACGGCGGCGATGGCCGAGCGCCGTGTCGCCGCTCATGCGCATGGAACCGAGGGGATCAAAACGGCTATTCGCGCGGGCGTGGCCTCGATCGAGCACGGCTCGATGCTCGACGAAGAGGCCATTCGCTTGATGAAGGAGCATGGGACATATCTGGTGCCCACGCTCATGGCGTTCGAAGCCGTCGTCACCGGCGCGAGAAACGGGAAGCTCGCCCCATGGTCGGCGAAGAAGGCGTTGGAGATCGAGCCGCACGCGCGCCGTTCGATTCAGATGGCGATTCGTGCGGGTGTCAACATCGCCTTCGGGACGGACGCCGGCGTCTTCCCGCATGGCGAGAATGCGGAGGAATTCCGGCTCCTCGTTCAGGCAGGTATGACGCCGATGCAGGCCATCCAAAGCGCGACCGTACACGCGGCGCGATTGCTCGGCGTAGAGGAAGAGCTGGGGACGATCGAGCCGGGGAAGCTCGCCGACCTCATCGCCATGCAGGGCGATCCCGTGCAAGACATCACGCGACTCAAGCACGTGGATTTTGTCATGAAAGGCGGCGTCGTCTATAAGCGCGACGGTAGAGAGATCCCGTTCGTCCCGGCGCGATGAATCGTGGAGAGGACACCATGAAGCTGGAGATGAGCGGCAAGCGCGTGCTCGTCACGGGCGCCTCTAGTGGGATCGGTCGGGCGACGGCCGAACGTTTCTTGGAAGCGGGCGCTACGGTCACGCTCGTCGGACGTCGGGAGACAGCGCTCGCTGAAATCGCGGCGCACTATCCCAGTCGCGCGCACGCCCTCGTGGCCGATCTCGCGGACGAACGCCAATGCGAGGCGTGCATCGAGCGCGCCGTCGAATGGATGGGGGGCTTGGATGTGCTCGTCAATGCGGCCGGCATCCTCAAGAGCGGGAGCTTGGAGACGACATCGCTGGAGCTGTGGGATGAGACGATGCGGATCAATCTCCGCTCGATCTTCTACCTGATGAAGCTCGCCGTCCCACATTTGGAGGAGACGCGCGGCTCGATCGTGAACGTCTCCAGCGTCACGGGACTGCGCTCGTTTCCGGGCGTGCTCGCCTATTGCGTGAGCAAGGCGGCGCTCGATCACCTCACGCGATGCGCGGCCTTGGAACTGGCGCCGAAGGGCATTCGAGTGAACGCCGTCAATCCCGGCGTCGTGCGGACGAATCTGCACCGAGCTGGGGGGATGAGCGAGGAGGAGTACGCGACCTTTCTGGAACGGAGCAAGACGACGCATCCACTCGGGCGCGTGGGGGAACCACAGGAGATTGCCGAACTCATTTATTTCTTGGCGAGCGATCGCGCGAGTTGGATCACGGGTGCGACCATAAGCATTGACGGCGGGCGCGCGCTCACATGCGCTCGGTAGCCTCCGGCTATCCGAGGACAATTCGCGGGACGGGCATCTGCTCCGGACGCTCGAAGAACCGGCGGAGTTGTTCGGCAAAGTCGGTGACGTCGAGCCCCTGAAAGGGCGTGGGCACTTCAGCCAGATGCGCCAGGGCACGCTCGGCCATACGGTGAGCCGCTCGCCGATTGCCCCGGTGAAAATGATGGAGCGCGACGGCCGCCTGAATCAGTCCATGATAGAAGCAGCGCTCCGTCCCCACCGAACGACGCCACAAGATCTCCAGCCACTCGTGCGCGGCGAAATACTCGCCCGCGTTGAAGCAGGCGATCGCGTGTAGATATTCGGATGGGGTCGCAGGCGCCTCTCGACTCATGCGCCGGTTGTCGCCTCCCCCTCTCCCTCGCGGCCGACGAGCGAGGCCGAAGCGACCAGATCATCGGCGGCGAGCTTTATCAAGCGGACGCCTTGCGTGCCCCGTCCGGTCTCGCGAATCTCAGAGACTTCCAAGCGCAGGACCTTCCCCTGCGTCGTGATGAGCATGACCTCATCGTCCTCGCGCACGGGCATGACGGCGACGACCCGGCCGTTGCGCTCGGTTGTGCGGACGTTGATCACCCCTTTGCCGCCGCGCGCCTGGACGCGATATGCCTCAAGCGACGTCTTCTTGCCAAAGCCCTTCTCGGTGATCGTGAGCATCTGCTCGTCTCCGCGAACGGCCGCGACGCTCACCACGTAATCCCCGTCCCGCAGGTCAATCCCGCGCACGCCACGCGCCGGTCGGCCCATCGGTCGCACGTCGCTCTCCTCGAAGCAGATGGCCACCCCCTGGTGCGTCGCGAGGAAGATCTTCTTCCGCCCGTCGGTCAGTTCCACCGCGATCAGCTCATCGCCTTCGTCCACGGTCATCGCGACCAATCCACTCGCCCGCAGTGAATCGAATTCCGAGAGCGCCGTCTTCTTGATCACCCCCTTACGCGTGACCATGACGACGTAGCGATCCGGGACGAACTGCCGGACGGCGACGATGCCCGCGACTTTCTCCTCGTTTGACATGTAGACGAGATTCGTGATGGCGCGCCCGCGGCTGGCCGCCTGCGCTTCGGGAATCTCGTGGGCTTTGATGTTGTAGACCTTCCCCCGATCGGAGAAGACCATGACGGTGCTGTGCGTGGAGGCGACGAAGACTTTGGTGACGAAATCCTCGCCCCGCGTCAGCATCCCAGAGCGGCCGCGCGTGCCGCGGCTTTGTTGTCGAAAGGCCAAAAGCGGTGTGCGCTTGATGAACCCGCTGTGGCTCACCGTGATGACGACCTCCTCATCGGGGATGAGGTCCTCCAGTTTGAACTCCGCCTCCTCATCCACGATCTGCGTCCGGCGGGCATCGCCGAACTCCTTCTGGATCGCCCGCAGCTCGCGGATGATCACGTTGCGCAGGGTGCGCTCGCTGCTCAGGATCTCTTTCAGCTCGGCGATCTTCTTGATGGTCCCCTCGTACTCCTCGACGAGCTTCTGCCGCTCCAGGTTCGTCAGGCGTTCGAGCTTCATGTCGAGGATGGCTTGCGCCTGCGCCTCGGAGAAGCGGAAGTGTCGGATGAGCGCCTCGCGCGCCTCCTTCCCCGATTTCGAGCGGCGGATGAGGGCGATGATGGCCTCGATGCGATCCAGCGCGCGCTTGAGGCCTTCCAGGATGTGAGCCCGAGCTTCAGCCCGCTGCAACTCGTATTGCGTGCGCCGTCGCACGACCTCGCGTCGGAAGGCAATGAACTCCTGAAGCGTCTCCAGAAGATTGAGGACCTTCGGTTGCCCGTTGACGATCGCGAGATTGATGACGCCGAACGTCTCCTGCATGGGTGTGAGCTTGTAGAGCTTGTTCAAGACGACCTGCGGCACGGCCTCGCGCTTCAACTCGATGACGATGCGGATGCCCTCGCGATCCGATTCATCGCGCAGATCGGCGATCCCTTCGATCCGCCGCTCCGCGACCAGTTCGGCGATCTTCTCGATCAACTTCGCCTTGCTCACTTGGTATGGGATCTCGGTGACGACGATCGCCTCCCGTTGCGAGGATCCGCGCCCGACGCGATCGATGGCCGCGCGAGCGCGCATGATGATCATCCCCCGGCCCGTCAGATAAGCCTGTCGAATCCCCTCGCGTCCGTAGATGTAGCCCCCGGTCGGAAAATCCGGCCCCGGGATGAAGCGCATCAGGTCTTCGACAGTCGCCTCCGGGTTCTGCAAGAGGTAGATCGTCGCGTCAATCACCTCGCTCAAATTATGCGGGGGGATGTTCGTCGCCATCCCCACGGCGATGCCAGAGCTGCCGTTGACCAGAAGTTGCGGGAACCGCACGGGGAGCAGCGTCGGCTCCTTCAACGACTCGTCATAATTCGGTTGAAAGTCCACCGTGCTCTTGTCAATGTCGGCCAGGATCTCCTCGGCGATCTTCGCGAGCCGGATCTCAGTGTAGCGCATGGCCGCCGGCTCATCGCCGTCAAGGCTCCCGAAATTCCCCTGCCCCTCGATGAGGGGATAACGCATGGAGAACGGTTGCACCAAGCGCACGATCGTCTCGTAGACCGCCGCATCCCCATGCGGATGGTATTTTCCGATGACGTCGCCGACGACGCGCGCGCTCTTTTTGAATGGCTTGTCGTGCGTGTTCCCCATCTCATACATCGCCCAGAGGACGCGCCGATGCACGGGCTTGAATCCATCGCGCACGTCCGGCAGGGCGCGCCCGATGATGACCGACATGGCATAGTCGAGATAGCTGCGCCTCATCTCCTCATCGAGATTGACCTGCAGCTTGTGTTGCGCCTCCATCATCACCGTCCTCTCCTCCTCAGGGAATCCCCAAGAGCCGCGGTCAAAGCCCCATCGCGAATGCCGAGCGGCTCCTTCGACCGGCAGACCTCATTGGATCGCCACCGACTGCAGAACGAGAGCTGGTCCCTCCTCCGACTCGTCCTGCCGACGCTCGCGGACCGAGAGATACCAAAGCGTCGAGAGCACGGCGCCGAGAAACAAAAGCAGCAGAAGGACGAGCAGCGCGCGCGCGACTGTGCGCGAAGCGACTCCGCGCTCCTCATCCGGTGGGTCTTCGGCGACCTGCTGCGGATCGTTGGGGGACTCCGGCGCGCCCGCCGCGGTGCGGAGCGCCTCCAAGGCCTCGGCGGCCGACGCAGAGACCCGGGGGACGAAGCGAACGAGCTCGTCCCACAGCTCCGGGTCTACGACGTCCGGGAGCCGATCGTCCCGCTCCACATGGAGGAGAAGGCAGTCTTCCCCCTCCCGCACGTCCGGTAAGGCCTCGCCGCCGAATGCGGCGAGCAACACGGTGATATTGTCGTCGCCGCCGCGCTCTTTGGCCAGGCGCATGAGCGCCTCAGCCGCTTCGACCACATCCGACGCGCCGAGGATGATCTCTTGCATCTCCGAAGCCGTGACCTTGCTGGAGAGGCCGTCGCTGCAGAGCAGCACGCGATCCCCCCGCCGCACCTCCAGGCGATCCATGACGATCACCGTGTGCGGATGTGCCCCGAGGGCTTGCAGGATCACGTTCCGATAGATGTGCCGCTCAGCCTGTTCCTCGGTGAGGAATCCCGCCTCGACCAGACGATGCACGAGCGATTGATCCTTGGTGAGCTGGCGGATGCCCCCGGCGCGAATCAGATACGCGCGGCTGTCCCCCACCTGCCCGAGATAGAGCCATCCGCGATGATACGCCGCCGCGGTGAAGGTCGCGCCCATGCCCGCGAGCTCCGGATACTCTTGGCTCTTCTCATAGATGAGGCGATTCGCTTGCTCCAGGGCCAGACGCAAGCGCTCGGAGAATGGGAGCTGCACATATGGTGGTCTCGTGTCGAAGCGATGCATCAAGCGAGCGACCGTCGCGACGGCCAGATGGCTGGCCACCTCTCCGGCCAATGCCCCTCCCATGCCATCGGACACGGCGAGCACCAGACCGGAAGTGCCGACCTCAAAGCGTCCAATACCTTCGGGCACGCGCGTCCCATCGGCCGCCGTCCAGTACGCCCCCTTCTCCACATCGAGGATGAGGAAATTGTCCTCGTTGTTCGGTCGCACGAGCCCGACATCCGTTAGGGCATACAGCTCGACGACCACTCGCGGCTCATCCCTCATACGGGACATTATACGGTTTCCGCCCGGCGATTTCGAGCCCTCGCGCGCGGGCCATCAGATGTGCGCCAGCGCTTGATCGAGATCGGCGATGATGTCTTCGACATCCTCGCACCCGACCGAGATCCGAATTAAGCCCTCGGTGATGCCCAGACGTTGGCGTTCTTCGGGCGGCACACCGGCGTGAGTCATCGTCGCCGGATGCGAGATGAGCGTCTCGACCCCTCCCAGACTCTCGGCCAGGGCGCAGAGGCGCACGCTCTCCAGCACCGCGCGCGCCTTCTCCAGCGAACCGACGTCGAAGGCGACCATGCCGCCAAATCCCGACATCTGGCGCCGCGCCAACTCATACTGCGGATGCGACGGCAGCCCCGGATAGTAGACGCGCTCGACGCGCGGATGTTCGGCCAAGAAGCGCGCCACCGCGCGCCCGTTCTCATCGTGCTGCCGCATCCGCAGCGGCAAAGTCTTGATGCCTCGCAGCACGAGCCACGCGTCCAGCGGTGAGATGATCGCTCCGGCGGCGTTCTGCACGAACTTGATCCGTTCGGCATCCGCCGCGTCCTGCACCACAAGCGCGCCACCGACGCTGTCGCTGTGGCCGTTCAGATATTTCGTCGTCGAATGCACGACCACATCGGCCCCCAGCTCCAGAGGCCGCTGAAAGTACGGGCTCATGAACGTATTATCCACAACCACGCGAATGCCCCGCGGACGCGCCAGCGCCGAGATGGCACGAATGTCAGCCAAGATCATCAGGGGATTGGTCGGCGTCTCCAAGAAGATCATTCGCGTCTCCGGCCGAAGCGCTTGCTCGACCCGCGCCACATCGCGCGTATCCGCGTAGCTGAATTCCACGCCGTACTTCCGCCACACGCGCTCGAACAGCCGAAACGTCCCGCCATAGACGTTCTCCGAGACGACCACATGATCGCCCGTGCGCAAGAAGGCCTCCAGGAGCGCATTGATGGCCGCCATGCCCGAAGCGAACGCGAAGGCCGCCGTCCCCCCCTCCAACGCGGCCAGACATCGCTCCAGAGCAAAGCGCGTCGGATTCTGCGTGCGCGCGTATTCGTAGCCCTTGTGCCTTCCTAACCCTTCCTGCGCATATGTCGAAGTTTGATAGATGGGGACGCTCACGGCCCCCGTCGCCGGGTCCGGCTCACTCCCAATATGAATCGCTTTCGTCGCGAACTTCATCGTGTCCCTCTCCCCAAGCCTTGATGTCTCTGACACCGCTTGCCGGAGCTTCGCGAGATGCGAAGCTCACGCTGGCCCCGGACGCCTCTTCTGGGCGAGGGGCCGAAGCATGATCCCGCAATGGAAGCAACCGCTCAATGAGCGCTGACACAGGTCCCACAGGCCTCTTTGTACCAAGAGAGACGAAGAAGTGATGCGCGTTTGTCGTTTATAGAACCCAAGGCATCGAGCTTCGGCCCCTCCCTCATAAGCCGTCGAAATCGAACCTCCCGTCGCTTGCGCTCCGATGACCAAATGGGTGAAGCTTCTCGATTGCATCCACATCATGCGCCAGGCTTTCCCCATGCGTTTTCACAGATGGAACGCTGGGATCACTCATCGCTCCCTCTTCCCACCCAGGAGCTGGCAGGCCTGGCGTGCGCCCGAGGGATCAATGGCTGACGCCCCTTGCTCGATATAGCGAATGATCCCCTCCTTATCAAGGACGAAGGTCGTGCGCCGCGCCACGCCGCGCTCCTCATCCAGGACGCCGTAGAGCCGGGAGACCGTCCGCTGGAAGTCGCTGAGCAGCGGATAGGTGACGCCCAAGTCTTCGGCGAAGCGCTTATTGGCGAAGGGGCTGTCCACACTGATGCCCAAGATCTGCGTCTCCATCGCCTCGAATTTGGCCACATCATCCTGATAGGCCTTCAGCTCACGCGTTCAGCCCCCGGTGAAAGCGAGCACGTAGAAGGCGAGCACGACGTTTTTCTTCCCTCGAAAGTCGGACAGGCGCACCGGACGATTATTCTGATCCGGCAACGTGAAATCGGGAGCCGGATCCCCCACCTTCAGATGGGTCGAAGGCGTTGCGCGCTCCTGCACAAGCGCGAGCGGCGACCACGCCCCCGACAGCAGGAACAGAGAGAGGCCCGTGCGCACCGCATGTCGAAAGATGTCTCTCCCCTTCATCGTTCCTCCTCGCGAGATGAGCGCTTACCCTCTTCTCCCAAAGTCCGCGCACGGCGTGACGCTTCGGTCACGTCCCCGGCTTTCGCACTTCGCGCACCCGTTCGAGATATCTCCCCGTCTCCACCTCGATGCGCACGATCTCCCCCTCTTTGATGAACTGCGGGACGAGCACCTCCATGCCGTTCTCCAAGATCACGGTCTTATAGGTGCTCGTCTCATGCTCGCGCAATCCGGGCGGGGCCGAGACGACCTTCAGGTCCACGACCTCCGGGAAGACGACGTTCACCGGCATGCCGTCGTACATCTCGACCGGGATGCGCATGTTCGGCTGCAGGAATCGCTCGCGATGCCCGATCGCCTCGCGCGGGAGACTGATCTGCTCGAACGTCTCCGGATTCATGAAGTAGAAGTCCTCGCCGTCAGTGTACAGATACTCCATCTCTTGGCGCTCGAGCATCACGTCCTCGAGTTTCTCATCCGGATGGAAGCGCCACTCTTTGATGTGGCTGGTCCGCAGGTTTCGCGCCTTGGCGAACATCATCCCGCCGAATTGTCCGCCGCCGGCGTGGTATTCGGCCTCGATGATGCGATACAACTCGCCGTCGATCTTAATCACCATGCCCGCTCTGAGGTCGGCTGCCGCGATCATACCTCGCTCCTCCCTCCTCGGCGTGGCCTCATTTTCGCCATTAATGTACGCTGTCCTTTTGCCGAAGGCAAGGGCGCGCTTTTCCCGCACGATGATCGTCGCGTATACTTGAGGGGTGAGAGGCGCAGGGAGGAGAATGGATCGGGACAACGATGGTCTCGCTGGCGAGAAAGAATCTGTTTCACGATCGCGTTCGATTCGCTGTCGCCCTGCTCGGCATCCAGCTCGCCGTCGTGCTCATGACCCTGCAGATCGGATTCTTCCTGAAATTCATGACTAATGCCTCCGTCCTCATTGATCATATCGAGGCCGATATTTGGATCACGGCGAAGAACCTGAAGAATTTCGATTTTGGCCTCCCCTTCTCCGAACAGAAGCTCTATGAAGCGCGGCGCATCCCGGGCGTCCTCTGGGCGGAGAAGTTCCTCATGGGCTTCAGCTACTGGAAGATGCCCGACGGTGGGCAGGAGACCATCCAGGTCATTGGATTCAATCCGGAGACGCGGATCGGAGCGCCGTGGGACATCGTCGAAGGGGATCTCGACGAGGTGAAGTACTTCACCCAGATCTTCATCGACGAGGCGGATCGAGAGCGCTTGGGCTTCCCGCGCGTGGGCGATGAGGTGGAGATCATCGGACAGAGGGCGCGCATCGCAGGGATCACGCGCGGGGCGAAGTCCTTCGTCGGTAGCCCCTTCGTCTTCACCTCGTTCAAGAACGCCCTGAAACTCTCGTTCATTCCGCCGGGGCAAACGGTCTACATCTTGGTGAAAGTCGCCCCGGGATACACAGTCCAAGAGGTGAAGGAGCATCTGGCGCGAACGCTCACGGGCGTTGACGTCTACACTAAGCGCGAATTCAGTTGGAAGTCGCGGCGATATTGGTTGCTCGTGACGGGGGCGGGGATCGCGCTGTTGAGCACGGCCTTGTTGGGCCTGTTGGTCGGAACGGTCATCGTGGGGCAGACGATCTACGCCTCCACCATGGAGCACCTCAAGGAGTTCGGCACGCTCAAGGCCATCGGGGCCTCCAACGCTGACCTCTATCGCATTCTCATCGCGCAGGCCCTCATCATGGCCGTCATCGGCTACGCGACGGGCATGCTGCTGGCGCGCGCGTTTCTGAATGTGGCGCGGCGGGCGGGATTGGAGGCGTATCTCCCACTTGAAGTTCTCGCGGGCATTTTCGGTCTCACGCTCCTCATGTGCATCGGCGCTTCGATCCTCTCGATCTACAAGGTCACGAAGCTCGATCCGGCACTCGTCTTTCGGAGTTGAATCCGATGAGCGCGCCGTGGCTCGTTCTTGATCGGGTCAGCAAGGTGTACGGCGATGGGGCCTCGGCCGTGGTCGCCGTGCGCGAGGTGAGCATGGAGCTACAGGGGGGACGCTTCGTCCTCCTGATGGGCCCCTCCGGCAGCGGTAAGACGACATTGCTCATGCTCATGGGCTGTTTGCTGAAGCCGACGCGGGGACGTCTCTTCCTCTTCGAGCATGAAGTCTCGGCCTTGGACGAACGAACGTTGCCGTTTCTGCGACGGCGATACATTGGCTTCGTCTTTCAGACGTTCAATCTCTTCCCGGCGCTGACGGCTATGGAGAATGTCGAGTTGGCATTGAATCTGAAGGGGATCAACGGGCGGGAGGCGCAGCGGCGAGCTCTGGCTTTGCTTGCCCGTGTGGGCCTCCGTGATCGTCTTCATTTCCTCCCCAGGGATTTGAGCGGCGGTGAGAAGCAGCGCGTCGCCCTGGCGCGCGCCCTTGCTGGAGATCCCCCGATCCTCTTGGCCGATGAGCCCACCGGCATGCTCGACTCCCGGACGGGCCGACAGATCGTGGAGCTCCTCGCCGATCTGGCGCGCGTCGAAGGGCGGCTCGTCTTCATGGTCACGCATGATCAGCGCGTGCGAGACCTCGCCGATGACATCCTCTTCATGGAGGACGGGAGTCTCGTCGCCCGAGAGAGCGCCGGCGACCTTCGGGAACTCGTCTCTCGCAGGGAGGGAAGATGATCACGCGGACGCGACTCGGTGGAGCGCTTCTGCTGCTGACGCTTCTCGCCTCTCTGGGCATGTACCTGATTCGGAACCATCGGGACGCTCCACCGACGGTGAGTGTGCGACGCGGGCGGATTCATTGGCGCATCGCCGCCAACGGACGCGTCGAGGGCGCCTCCGAAGAGATTCTGTTGGGCTTCACAGTCCCAGGCCGCCTTCGGGTCATCTTCGTTGAGGAAGGCGAGCGCGTCCGTCGAGGTCAAGTCCTCGCCGAGCTGGAGAATGCCGAGCAATGGGCGCGCGTGGAGGCCGAACGCGCTCTTCTGGCCAAAGCCGAAGCGCACCTGGCCCTCGTGCGAGCCGGAGCTCGAGCCGAGGAGAAGGAGCAGGCGCGCGCGGCCGTTGAAGAAGCGCGCGTCGTCGCCGAACATGCCGATACTGCCTATCAGCGCGCTCGGCGACTTCACGAGCGCGGCATCCTCTCGCGCGAGGAACTGGAGCTGGCCGAACGAGAGTGGCGAACGGCTCACGCCCGCTGGGAGGCCGCGCGACAGCAGTACGAGCGCATCCTGGCGGGGAGTCGTCCCGAAGAGATCGCCGCCGCCGAAGCCGAAGTTCGCATAGCGCGAGCGCGCGTGCGCGAGGCGGAGGCGCACTATGAGAGCACGCTCCTTCGCGCCCCGTGCGATGGCCTCATCCTCCGACGCTTCATGCGCCCGGGCGAGATCGTGCGCCGGGAGATGCTCGGACAGCCGGTCCTCTCCATGGCCGATGATTCCCGGCTCCGCGTTCGCGCCGAGATTGATGAGACCGACGTCGCGAAGATTCGCCTCGGCGCTCCGGCCTTCATCACCACCGATGCCTATCGCGGAGACGTCTTCACCGGACATGTCGTGAAGATCGGCGCGGCCGTGGGTCGAAAGACGCTCCTGAGCGATGATCCCGCCGAGAAGCGCGATCGCGAGGTCTTGGAGACGTGGATCGAACTCGATCCGGCCGCGCACGGACGGCTCGTCATCGGTCTGCGCGTGGAGGTCGTCATCGAGTTGGCCAAGAGGGAGAATGTCCTCATCATTCCCACGAGCGCCGTCATCACGCGCGAAGGTCGCTCGTTCGTGAAAGTGAGACAAGGTGATCGCTGGATCGAACGCCCGGTGCGCCTCGGCGCGCACGACGAGATGCATGTGGAGATCCTCGACGGCCTCACCGAAGGCGAAGTGCTCCTCAAAGCGCCTTAGAGGCGCGGCGAAATCCCTCGGCGAAAGTCCCGCCTCGCTCCCCAAACCAGAAGCGATCGCCTCGCCGCGCATGAGCAGGAGGAATTGTCCCTCGCCCGATCTCTTGCTATGCTCTAGGTCCAAGACCTTCGCAGGGAGGATGTTATGAAGCATATCCTCGTGCTGGCGCTCGGTGTCGGAGCGGGTCTGTTGTCGGGGATGTTCGGTATCGGAGGGGGAATCCTCATCGTCCCGATCTTGATGTATGGCCTCAGGCTCTCCCCCCACGAGGCCGTGGGGACAAGCCTCGCCGCCTTGCTGTTGCCCGTCGGATTCCTCGGGGCGCTCCAGTACTATCGCGATGGGCACATTCGCATCGGATGGGCCGCGCTGCTGGCCGCCGGACTGTTCATCGGTGCGTACTGGGGAGCCCGCCTCTCCATCTCCCTTCAGGGCACGACCCTCGAGCGGCTGTTCGGTGGAGTGCTCATCGCGGCTGGACTGTGGATGATCTTCCACCGATGAGAGCTCCGAACGCATCCTCCCTCATGGGGCCGCATGAGCATTCCCCTCTTGAAACCCGGGCGCTTGTTTTTCTCGCCCAAGGTGGCCAGATACGGGGGAGAGCGAGTATATTTTTCTCCACCCGCAAGGTGCGACATCACACTGAGGAGGTGAGCGATGCGCAGGCGAAAATGGATGCTGTGGATTTGGAGCGCGATCCTCCTCTGGTCGGCCGCGTGGACGGCGGCTCCGACCTATGATCTGGTGATCACAAACGGGCGCATTGTGGATGGGACGGGAAATCCCTGGTTCATTGCCGACATCGGGATTCGCGAGGGGCGGATCGCGGCGATCGGACGGATTCGACCGGAGGAAGCGGCGCGCGTCCTCGATGCGCAGGGTCTCATCGTCGCTCCCGGCTTCATTGATGTGCACACGCATGTGGAAGGAGGGATTGTGCGCCGACCGACGGCCGAGAACTTCCTGCGCATGGGTGTGACAACTGTCGTCACGGGCAATTGCGGAGGTTCCTGGCTCCCCATCGGAGATGCCCTCCACCGCCTACAGGAGCAAGGCCTTTCGATCAACCTGGCGACGCTCGTCGGACATAATTCGGTTCGTCGCGCCGTGATGGGCGAAGACGCGCGGCAACCGACGCCTGAAGAGCTGGAGCGGATGAAGCAACTCGTCGAGCAGGCGATGCGAGAGGGCGCCGTTGGTCTTTCGACCGGACTCATCTACATCCCCGGAACGTATGCCCAGACGGACGAGATCATCGAACTCGCCCGCGTCGTCGCTCGGTACGGAGGCATTTACGCCAGCCATATTCGCGATGAAGGCAATGGCGTCCTGGAAGCGGTTCGAGAAGCGATCGCCATCGGCGAACGCGCGGGCGTACCCGTGCAAATCTCCCACTTCAAGGTGTCGAGCAAGAAGCTCTGGGGAGAGAGCCGTCGGACAGTTCAGCTCGTCCACGAAGCGCGCGCTCGAGGGCTTCCGGTGACCGTCGACCAATATGTGTACCCGGCTTCCAGCACAGGCCTCGAGACGCTCCTGCCAAGTTGGGTGCATGACGGCGGCCGGGCGAAGGCCGTCGAACGGCTCCGCGATCCGAAATTGCGCGAGCGCATCAAGCGAGAGATGATTCGTACCCTCCGCGATCAAGGGTTCAAAGACTACGCCTACGCTTATGTCGCCCAGTATCGCCCCGATCCGAGCGTCAATGGCAAGAATATCGCCGAGATCACTCGGCTTGTCCGGCGAAAAGCGAGCGTTGAGGAACAGGCCGAGCAGATCATCGAGATGTTCCTCGCGAGCGAATCGCGCGTGCAGATGGTCTATCACAAGATGAACGAGCGCGACGTCGAGCACATCCTGCGACAACCGTTCACCATGATCGCCTCCGACGCGGGCGTCCTGGAGCCGGGTCAAGGCGTGCCGCACCCTCGGGGCTATGGGAACAATGCCCGCGTCCTCGGTCGGTACGTGCGGGAGAAGGCGCTCCTCCCTTGGGAAGAGGCCATTCGTAAGATGACGAGCCTTCCGGCGCAGGTCTTCGGCTTTTGGGATCGCGGCGTGATTCGACCGAGGCTGGCGGCGGACTTGGTCCTCTTCGATCCCGAACGGATCGTCGATCGCGCGACGTTTGAGAATCCGCACCAGTACGCCGAGGGGATTCGCCACGTGCTCGTCAACGGCGTTCTCGTCATCCAGGATGGACAGCATACGGGGGCTCGTCCCGGGCAGATCCTCTACGGACCGGGGAAGAGATAAGACCTGACCGGTCGGACGTCCTTCTCCCTAAGAGCCGCCTCCGCCGGGACAAGCGTGGGCGCGTCCCAAGCAATCGCGAAATCTTCGACCGGATCGCGCACGGGTGCTTCTTTTTCCGGTTCCCGCCGCCTCGAAAATACGGCAAACGCCGTATTGTCCCTGCCGATCGTCCCACCGAAAATAGTGAGGCTCCGCAAAGGCCCTCGCTGAGGGTGCCTATGACTACGCGTGGGTGGATACTCGGTGCTTAGTGGGTGGAGCCTCGAATATGGCGTATGGAAGGGGAGATCTCGAAGGCTCTTGGGTCGCGCGCTCAGGGCGAGCTTTTTCGCGCTCGCCCTGTTTGGCGGCAGCTGCAGGGAGCCTGTGCCGAGCCCGATCCGTATCGGATATAGCCCCTTCCCCGGACATATCTTTTTCGGAATGGCCGAAAGGCAGGGGTTCTTTCGAGAGGAAGGCGTGGCGGTGGAGCTCAGAGAATTCAGCTCCTTTCCGGCGGCCGTTCAAGCCTACGAGGCTGGTCGGCTCGATGCGCTGGCCAGCAGTTTCAGCGGCCTGCTGCAACTGGCGCAGCGGATGGAAAGCGTGAAGGCGATCGCTCTGCTCGCCTACTCTGAAGGCGCCGAAGGCCTCATCGCGCAATCGGAGATTCGAACGATGGGCGAACTGCGCGGCAAGCGCGTGGGCATCAGCTATTGGGGCGTCGGGGGCTATCTCTGGGCGCGCGTGCGCGAACGCTCGGGGCTGAAGGAAGAAGAGGTCCACCTCGTGAATCTCTCTCCCGCTGACGGCCAACGCGCGTTCCTCCGGCGCGAGATCGACGCCCTCCTGACTTTCGAACCATGGTTGACGCCCACAGTTCGCCAGACGCGGGCGAACGTCCTCTTCACGAGCCGCGAGCTCCCCGGGGAGATCGCGGATGTGCTCTCGCTTCCGGAGCGCCTGCTGCGAGAACGGCGCGAGGAGTGTCGGCGGCTGTTGCGCGCCTATTTTCGCGCCGTGGAATATGGTCGCGAGAACCCGGAGGAGATCGCGCGCTCCCTCGCCGAACGCTGGTCGGTCTCAAGAGAGGACGCGAGGGCGATGCTGGGAGGCATCCGCTTCCTCGATTGGGAGGAGAACCTTCGCGCGCTCGGTACGCCGGCTGCGTTGGCGGCGTGGCGACAGCTCGTCGAAAATCATCGTCGCTTGAACATCGTCCGTGAGATCGAGGACGTCACGCAGCTCTTCGATCTCACGCTCATTCGAGAACGCCCATGAAAGTACGAACCCGGTTCGCCCCCTCGCTCTCGGCGATGTTGGCGCTCATCGCGTTCGCCGGCGTCTCCCTACTGGCAGGGACGTTGCTGCTGTTGGACTATCACGTGCAAAAGCGCGCAGCGCGAGAACAGGTGCAGGCGGATGCGTATAATCTGGTGAGCAGCTTGCGCCATCCGATCCAAGCACTCCTCGCTCGCCAGGATTACGGGATATTGCGCGCGATGATCGAGAGCATAGCCGGCGATCGCCGCGTGAAACATATTCTGCTTCTCGACGAACGACAACGCATCCTCGTCACGTATCGCTCCGACCTGGCAGGGAAGGAGATCCGCGCCGTCCTTCCGAACGCGCTCCCCGTGCTGAAACGCGCCCTGGATGAGAGGCGCGTTCTCTGCCAGCCGCTCTCTGACGACGCCCTTTACCTCGCCATCGCGCCGATCTCGACGACGGCGGAACAGCACTTCGCAACGGGAGCGACCTCCGCCCTTGTACTTGCCTTGGATCTGGCGCCGATTGAAGCGGGTTTGAAGACACATCTGAGCATCAGCCTCTTCACCTATACCCTCAACGGTGTAGTCTTCGCCCTGCTGATCTTCCTGATCCTGGATCAGGCGGTGGCCACTCCAGTCCGTCGCTTAGCGAGAGCCCTCCGGCGGATTCAGCAGGGAGACTTGGGCGTGCGTGTTCGCATCCCATTCTTAATCGAGCTGGGTGATCTGGCCCGTGCTTTCAACGATATGGTCGTTCGGCTCCGCGCGTATCACGAGGCGCTCCGACACCGACACCGTGAGCTGGAAGAGTTGTACCAAGCGACCTATTGGATGAAGGAGCAATACCGCCGACTTGTGGAACTGGCTCAAGAAGGGATCATCATCGTGGACGCAGAGGAGATCATCCGATACGTGAATCCGGCCTTCGCGCACTCGGTGGGATATACGGAGGAGGAGTTGATCGGGCGCTCGATCATGTCCCTGATTCCGGAGGAAGAGCATCCCCTCGTTGCTGCTGAGACGGAGAAGCGCCGAAGAGGTGAGAGATCCCGCTACGAACTGCGGATGCGAACGAAAGAGGGGGAGACGAGGACTTTCCTCATCGCTGTCGGTCCACTTTGGGATGAAGCGGGGGCCTTCGCGGGCGCTCTGGCTGTGACCGTGGACATCACTGAGCTGAAGCAAAAGGAAGAAGCACTTCGCCGATCGGAGAAGCGATACAGCGACCTCTACAACAACGCGCCCGATGGATATCACATGCTCGCGCCCGATGGCACGTTCCTGGAGATCAATGAGACGGAGCTACGATGGCTCGGCTATCGGCGGGAGGAGGTTGTCGGACGACTCACCGTCTTCGACGTGACCGATGAACGCGGGCGTCAGGCGCTTGAGCATGCGCTCTCTCAGCTTGCGGAAGGCAGAGCTACCCACGAGGTGGAATTGGAAATGATCCGGTGTGATGGGACGCACTTCCCCGCACGCATGAACATCGTGGCGGAATTCGATGAGCAGGGGGGCTATCGCGGGTGTCGGGCGACGGTGCGCGATATCACCGAGCAGAAGAGTCTGGAGCAACAACTCTTGCAAGCGCAGAAGCTCGAAGCCGTGGGCGCGTTGGCGGGTGGGATCGCCCACGACTTCAACAACCTCCTGACGGGGATGCTGGGCTTCACCGAATTGGCGCTGCGCGAACTGGAGCCAAAGGATCCGCGCACCGAGCTCCTGCGGAACGTACTCACGCTGGGGCAACGCGGCGCGCGGCTCGTGCGCCAGCTCTTGAGCTTCAGCCGACGCATGGACGCCCACCGCACAGTCATCGACCCGCGGGAATTCCTCACCGAGATGGTCGGGTTGCTTCGGCGCATCCTCCCGGAGACGATCACGATTCGCTTGGACATCCCCGAACATGTGGGGAACCTGGAGGCCGATCCCGTCCAATTGCAACAGGTCATCATGAATCTCGCGGTGAACGCCCGCGATGCCATGCCTGAAAGGGGGACGCTCACGATCTCGTGCGCGTCGGTGACGCTCACGCAACCGGGCACGCCGCCTCTCCCCTCGGATGCGCCACCAGGCCGATACCTGCGCCTCTCGGTTGCGGACACAGGTATAGGGATGCCTCCCGATGTGCAGGCCCGCATCTTCGAGCCGTTCTTCACGACGAAGGAAGTGGGGCGGGGATCAGGCCTCGGCCTCTCGGTCGTCTATGGGATCGTGCGCGCTCATGGGGGATTCATCACCGTACAGAGCGCGCTCGGTCAGGGGAGTCGCTTCGACATCTACCTGCCGATCACCGAACGTTCGGCGAACCGAAAGGAGGAAGCGACGACGCGCCCATCTCGGGGCACGAATCAGCTCATCCTGCTCGCCGACGATGAGCCCGTTCTGCTTGACTTGGAAGAAAAAGTCCTGCGCGCTCATGGTTATCGCGTTCTGAAGGCGCGTGACGGGCGAGAGGCCTTAAAGCTCTATGAAGAGTATCAGCCGGAGATCGCCCTCATCATCCTGGACGCCTTGATGCCGGAGGTCACGGGCATCGAAGCTGCGCGCCGCATTCAAGAACGAGATCCGACGGCGCCCATCCTTCTGGTCACTGGATATAACCCCGAGGAGAGCGGCTTGAGGGGTATTCCTCTGGCGAACGCGCACTTCTTGCAGAAGCCGTATACGCCGCGGCAGCTCCTGGAGACCATCGGGCACATCCTGTCGGAACGCGCGCTGAACCTCTTCGGAAGTGAGCTGCTCTCGGGCCAAGGGCCCCGAGGGGGATGACGACAG
>CALHAI010000009.1 GCA_937934295.1 uncultured Blastocatellia bacterium | reverse complement strand
CCAAGCAAAGGAGCCAAAAGAGCATGACGGGTCCGAAGCCGATTGAGAAAATCCGAGCCGAACTCCAAGCGGGGATGGACCTGACCAAATGCCGTCAGTGTGGATGCATGAAGGAAACGCTGGAGAATATCGGGGCGTCTCTTTCCTCGATCAGAGAAGCGTCTGCGGAGTTGCTGAACCAGATAGAAGCTTGGCGGAAGCAAATGGAACCGACCAGGTATGCGTGCCTGGGGTGCGAATACTGCTTCTCGGCGGTGGCGATGAACCTATTTCATCAAGCTTACCCTGAAGCCGCAGAAGCTCAACCGCTATGTTGCGCCTTTGACGTGAAAGAGAACACGTGGCCGCCGGTGCCAGGAGAGTATTTTGTCCTCTGTGATGGTCAGAGTTGTCCAGTGGCCGTCTCAACCCTAGCCAGCGTGGGACTCGCTGAGACACTCGCCAATCTGAGACCGAAAGAACTATGTATTGTCGGGAAGACGGAGACAGAAAACATCGGCATCGAGAAGGTCATCAAGAACACGATCACCAATCCGAGCATTCGCCTTCTTCTCTTGGCAGGAAAAGATCCGAAGGGTCATCAGCCGGGGAGGACATTTCTGGCTCTTTGGGAACATGGTGTTGATGAGGGCATGAGAGTGATCGGTTCTCCGGCCAAGCGCCCGATCCTCAGAAATGTGACTCGAGAAGAGGTGAGCGCCTTTCGGAAACAGGTCCGGGTTGTAGACCTGATCGGATGTGAAGATGTGAAGATCATCGTCGAGACGCTCAAGGAGCTCTCACAGAGTCTCAGCCCATCCTGTAACTGTGTGGAGTCCGCTGAAGAAACCACTCCGGTTCAGGTTTCCACGCTGCCGGTCATTCTGGCGGAGGAACCAACAAAGGTTGAGATGGATAAGGCCGGCTATTTCGTGATCATTCCGCAACGAGAGAGGGGGATCATTACGGTGGAGCATTACTCCTACGACAACCAGCTCTTAAGAGTCATCGAAGGCAAGAATGCTAGAAGTATCTCCTGGACGATGATCGAAAACGGTTGGGTGACCGAGCTCTCTCATGCTGCTTATTTAGGAAGAGAGTTGGAGCGTGCAGAGTTAAGCTTGAAGCTTGGGTTCAAATATATCCAAGATGGCCCCTAAAAGGTAAAGGACATACCAACGAAAGAACCATGGCTGCTGCGCGGCTTCGCCTTCTGGACAAGATATTTCCGGTGCTGATCCTGCTCTGCATGGGCATAGGACTGATATTGGGCAAGGCAGCGCCTGAGGTCGGACAAACGCTGGAACCGTTTATTCCGTTGGGTTTATTTCTGATGATCTATCCGACAGTGACTAGAGTGCCGTTTGATGCCCTGCGCCACTCGGCGCTCGAAGGCCGTCCAGCGCTCCTGTCCATCACCTTCAACTACCTGATCAACCCCCTGTTGCTCTTCTCATTCGGGTGGTTGTTCTTGCGCAGCTATCCTGATCTGTGGACGGGCTTGATCTTACTGGGAATAGCTCCGTGCATCGGGATGGTGCTCGTGTGGGCAGACCTCGGCGGAGCAGATAATGCGCTCTCTGTGAGCCTTATGGCCTGGAACAGTCTCATACAGATTGTTTCCGTCCCGGTGTGGATTTATCTGCTCGTTGGAGTGAGGGTGCCACTTCCCAGCCAACTTATCTTAGAGAGCACATTCCTGTATCTGGGCCTGCCTCTTATTGTCGCTTATTTGACACGGCACCTGGCGCTGGGGGCAAAAGGGGAACGGTGGTTCAAGGAGCGGCTTACACCCGTCCTTGGGAAGATACAACTTGCGGCACTGTTGGCGACGTTGGTGGTGATGTTTGCCCTTAAAGGCGAAGTGATCCTGAACGAACCCGAACTGATCACTTATATGCTTTTGCCACTGGTGCTGTTCTTTTCTACTCTATTCCTTGTTGGCACCCTATCTGCTTGCTTCCTGGCGAAACTCCCGATGGACAAATCCGTGACCGTTGGCTTCCATGTGACCGGGCGAAATTTTGAGCTATCCATTGCGCTCGCCCTGACGGCCTTTGCCGCATCACCGATGGTGGCCGTCTCCACAGTCATCGGGCCGCTCATCGAGGTTCCAGTGATGCTGAGTTTGGCATGGACGGGGAAGCGACTTGTCGAACACTTCCCTCTCTGCTGTGTTCAAAGTAGGGCCGATTACGGTGAACGATTTTCCGTTGATGAGTGGTGTTGAGGTTTTTGACCTTCGAGCCGCCAGAGTTTTCGCTTTTACTTCCGATTCCACCGCGAACTTTAAAAGAAAGGCTATACCCAGCCCGCTCATGGGAGCCTGCTTCACCGCTTCAGGATTGCCCAGTCCAACAGCGACCACAAGCTGAAGCGCACCTAAGTTGTTTTCGACAACAGCTCGAAATGTGGGGACCTATCAATTCTTTTGCGTTGTCGGTCTGACGCCCTTTGGGGTTGATAAGACGTTGGCCACCGGGTTCTCCGTGGTCGTTTTCGTGCTCCTCACTGTTCCGCTGCGGGTCATCGGGTTTTTAGCCCTCGGTCGCAGCGGGATGACGTTGTCCGCCATCCAAAATGAAATGGGTGGCGGCGTCACCGGCACATCCGCGTCAATCTCGACGATGCCGCCCACGCGCCGGAATCGTTTTTCAGCGCGTTCAGGAGCTTGGCTTGCATCGAGAAGCTCAGATCACGGACCCCGTCCAGAAAGAACGTTTCACTCTCAGATACCGATTAAGCGTGCGAAGTCAAGTGAGGAGTTGAGCTTGGAGAACCATTACCTGTTGAGACGTACGCATGATCCTGCTGGATCGTAGCTGCGCTGCTCTATTGCCCGAACGCTCACGCGCATCCTGACAGGTTTCGGCGTGACTTGAGAAATGGCCGGGGCCTCCATGGACGATCATCTCTTCGGAACTCTTGGGATTTTCCTCTTCGCAAGCTCGAATCATCGAAGCCGGTTTCCGATCGCGAAGCTCACAATAAGGTCGGCGACCGTTCGCCCTCGCGCGTCCTGATCGGTCCCAGTCAGGAGGTCACCATGAGCCGAGTTGGGCAGGAGGCTGTAGGTGAAGTGCAATGCGCGCGTGCTGTTCTTATAGCGGGTGAAAGGGAGGGAGCCGGCCAGGGGTGGGAAGAGACCTTGCCGGGCTTGAATGGCGAGCACCGGCAGGTCCATCCGCCGATTTTCTGTGAGCATCGGGACGCGACCGCCACGTGCGGTGAGCGCGGCAGTGATGGCTGGGGAAAGACGCGTCGCGTCCAGGTCGGAGAACCGGAGCAGATCCAGTAGCAATCGCTGCGGGAAGTACCATTCGAGGAAATTGGCCTCCGGGGCGTCCGGGAACAGCTCTCGTGCGAGAGCATCATCCGAAGAACCGCGCCCGCTTCCCGTCAGCAGAAGGCGCGCGACTCGGGAGAGGTCCGATGGCTCGGGCCCATGAATGAATGTGGGATCCAGACTGTGAAGGTTTGAGACGGAGGCCCATTGCTGTCGCCCCTCTCCCAAGTCTTTCGGGGCATAGAGACCGTTGGGGTTCAGGAGGGATGGATCGCGGCTTCGAGTGGCAACAGATGCAAGCGGGTGGTCAGGGGGGATGCGGAGGAAACCGATCGAGAAGCGGGCCAGCGGTTGGTGTTGAAATTCGTCATCGAGGATCACGCCCAAGACCGCGGCGTTCGTCATCGGCACGGCGATCAACTCGGGCGCGTACCGATCAAGGGGGGAAGGCCCATCGGGATCCACGAGGGCCAAGAGCGCGGCGATCTCCAAAAACTGGAAGTGATAGGGGCCGAAGGGACGAAGCGCGAACGGCGCGTCCTCTGGCTGCGCTGGCGAGCGCAGGGCATTGAGGCCGGCGAGATATTGCTCGTCGCTGATGAGTGGGTTCATGTTGGGAATCCCCGTGCCATCGAGCAGGATCACACCGTGAATGAGGCGGTAACCCGGGATGCCCTCGAAATCGTAGGCGGCGAACGCCTCGGCGAGGATCGCGCCAAGCGAATGGCCACCCAGGAAGATGCGCGCGCCCGCGATCTTTCGCGCTTCTTCCACAACGGCTTTCACATCGCGGACGTGCACATCTAATCCCCATTCGCTCATGAAGCGGCCAACTTCTTCAGCATGATTGGCAATGTAACCGCCGCGCCCATCAGGGTGCTCGGTGATATGCGCGAGCGCTTCGAGAGCCGCCCCGGCCGTTCCCATCTGTTCCGCGCGCCAAAGTGGGAGAAGGTCCTCGAGCAAGTTCGCACGCCGATCAAGCGCCCAGACCTCGATCGCTCCGCCGGAGCGGCGCACGATCTCCGTCGCCAGGAATCGGAAAGCATTCGCTCCGCCAATTGGTCCTGGCACAAGAATCACGATCGTTTCCGGAGGGCGCGCGCGATTCCCATCGAAGAAGCGCACGTAGCCAGTTTGGTTCAAATTCACCTCTCCATCGCGAATGACGGCGAGATCGGTGAGCGCGGCTCGAAGTGCGTCCGAGACAGGCACATTGGGGGGCGTATTCGGTTCGTCATATCCGGGGATCACGTACCGGTGGCTGACGACGTTTACAGCAGCAGCGGCTTGAAACCCGATGCCACTGGAAGCCCGTGGAATGAACATCTCGGTCAACGCGAGCCCGAGCGCGACTGTTCTGAGCGCCATCGGCATCTTCATCGCCGTCCTCCTCCACTGTTCATGCTCGCTTCCTTTGACGGCTTTTAAAGGCCAAAGGTATGGCCGAAAAATGGTACCAAAGGGGCGGCGGCAATATCGGCGACGGTTTTCTCGCGAGGATCGGACCCTTGTCTCACGCTGAGGCTCTGGTATAATTCTGCATCTATTATGCGGATAGTGGATCGGATGAAGGCGCCAGTATTAGTGCTCAACTCGACCTACGAGCCGATCAACGTCACGACGGCTCGACGGGCGATCGTGCTCATTTTGAAGGGCACGGCGCGGCCGGAAGAGGTGACATCGCGCGTCGTCCGTTCCGCGCATGTGGTGATCCCCGTTCCTTCAGTCATTCGATTGCTGGAATACGTCCATATTCCGTTTGAGCGGAAGGAGCTGTCGCGCAAAAACGTCTTGCTGCGTGATGGCTACACCTGTCAGTACTGTGGGCGAAAGCTCCCCTCATCCGAATTGACGGTGGATCACGTCATCCCGCGCTCGAAAGGAGGACGCACATGCTGGGACAACGTCGTCGCGTGTTGCCGCCGCTGCAATGTGCGGAAGGGGAATCGCACGCCCGAGGAAGCCGGGATGAGGTTGCTCAAACATCCGCGCGCGCTCTCCTGGCGTGTGAGCCATCAGATCTTCGCCCACCTGGGGCACCAGCAGGAGGCATGGAAAAAGTACCTCCTGTTGTAAGGGGCGCACGTGCCTTCTGTCTCCTCATCTGTGCACTTCTTCCCCAGCCGCCTTTGAGAGGGTAGAGCGCGTGCTGAAGATCGCGCTCCGACTCGGATTCGGGTTATGTATCACGTCAAAGTCTGATCCATGGGGCGCTGCTAAGAAGAGCATGTCTTGCGCGGTGGGCTTTGGGCGTCGTGCGAACGGGACTCCATCGCGCATCATCCCGCTCGCCGACGCCATCCCCGCTTGGTTCAGAAGAACCGCAGCGTGTAGGTGAAGCGCACGCCTCGGCCGATCTCCGGAGCAAAGTCCTTGATGAACGAGAGGTGATTTCGATAGAGCCGGTCACCGAGATTGAAGCCGGTGATGGAGAAGATGTGCAACACGTGCGATTGCGCGAGCGCATACGTGGCGCGCACGTGGAAGACGGCGTATCCGGGCGTCCGCGTCTCTGTGGGGAAGAGGTCGTCCTGAGCCCGCGCCAGGATCGCCTCTGGAGCGAGCGTGAAGCTCTTGACCTGAATATCCAGACCTACGCGTCCGCGCACCGGAGGAATGCGGGGTAGGGGCGTTTTCGACGGACGCAGCTCCGCATCTACAGCGTCCAGGCCGAGGTTGAGCCATACCTGCCGGTGAAGGGCGAGATCGAGCCCCAGCTCCGTTCCTACGAATCGGCTGTCTGCTTGTCGGAAGATGATTTCGCGAAGGCCATCGCGAATCGCTCCGGTCGGGGCCGGGAAGACGAAATCGGTGAGACGATAGTAGTAAGCGTTCGCTTCAGCACGCCAGCGATCGCTCCGATGGCGCACGGAGAGGTCCAGACCATCGCCGCGCTCGCGTTGGAGCATCGGATCCCCGATCTCGAAGGCGAGGTTTCCAACATGCGGCCCTCGGTTGTACAGTTCTTCGAGCGCGGGCGCTCGGAACGAATGCGTGTAGTTGAGAACGAACGTCCCGCCTTCCCAGAGAGGGAGACGCACACCGGCCGCGCCGGAGAAGCCGGTGAAGGAGCGGCTCGGCAGCCCGACGGGATTGTAGCCGTTATGTTCCAGTCGTCCGCCGAACTGAAGGACAAGGCGCCGGAGGTCCACCTGTTGGAGGGCGAAGAGCGCGAAGGCCCGTTGGGTGACGGGTGGAGCCAGCGCTTCTTCACCGCTGGCTTCATATCGTCGGTGCAGGAACCAGAGGCCGAAACTACCGGAGAGCCGGCGCCGTTTGCGTTCATCGAAGACGATTCGAGAGACGACCTGCCGGTTCTCGAAGATCGTCTTCGGAGCGCCGTCTTCCAGCTCGCGATGTTGATAATCGGTGTAATCGAAGAAGACCTGCAGGCGATCGAGGAAGGCGCCGAGATCACGCACGCCGCCGCTGGCGCGCACGTTGTGGCGTCGCATCTTCAGGTCCACAAGTGATTCTGCCTCGTGCTGCTCTTCCTCTTCGCCGTGGCCCTCATGCTCGGCGTGAAGCTCTCCAGCGAAGGGGACGCCATAGCGACGCACATCATATCCATAGCTCAGGCTGAGGAAAGTGCGCTCGCTATAGCGCCCGAATCCTCCAGTCCCGTTTCCCCCACGTGTCTCGGAGTTCGGGACGCGACCAAGCGGCGTGCGATAATCGCGCGTGCGTTGTCCTCCGCCGTTGCCCCATATGAGCCAATGGCCAAAGCCATATTCGAGCCCAGCGTTGCCTCCTCCTTGGTCGTTGGTCGAACCGCCAACGCCTGTCACGTAACCCCGAAGGCCTTGGTGCGGATGCTGATGGATCTGGTGGTGGCGCGTGATGACGTTGATGACGCCGCCGAGCGCATTGCTTCCGTAGAGCAGTGTGGCCGGACCTTTGACGACCTCCACCGTATCCAGGCCGAGGAGGTCTATGGGCTCACCGTGCTCGCCGGATTGCGAGGAGAGCGAGCCCGTTCGGATGCCATCCTGAAGGATGAGCACGCGGTCTCCGTCGAAGCCACGAATCACCGGGCGCGACGAACCCGGACCGAAGCTGCGTTTGGCGACGCCCGGCTGGTACTCCAAGATCTCGCCAAGCGAGACCGTGTTTTTACCGAGAAGGTCCGTTGCGTCCAGTGACGTCACAGCATGAAAAGCTTCAGCGAGCGTCTCCTCGCGCCCGCTCGCCGTCACGGTGATCTGTTCGCGAATAGGAGAGAGCGTGAATTCGACGTCTACAGTCACCGTCATCCCGGGGCCGATTTCGACGGTTCGGATGACATCGGGCAATCGCTCCAGGTGGGCGATCAGTGTGTATCGACCTGGAGGGATCTCGGAGAATTCATACGTGCCGGCCTTATCGGTCACGGAGGAGCGATTCCCCGGCACAAGCATCACCGTCACGCCGTGCGCCGGCGTGCCGGCCGGTCGGAGGATGACTCTTCCTCGCAACGTGCTCGACGGCTGAGCCCCGGAAGCAAGGGCATGCGCAAGGAGCACGAGTCCGAAGGCATATCGGAAGCTCGTGCTCAGACGTCGTGAGCACGACCAGGTCGAGCGAAACACCAAGGGTCGTACGCGGTTCATCGTTGTCCCTCCTTTTGCGAAGGATGCCGCTTTCTTGCCAAGGCTGCTCGATTCGGCATCATGCGCGCTTCATTGCCGAACTAAGGTGAGACGTTGACGCACAGCCTCTCGCCGGAGCAAAGGGACGATCCCACGTTGGGGATCATGCGAGGACTGTCACGCCTGAGCGGCGCATCGGAGCCGAAGCGCGTCGAAAGGAGGGGAACGAATGACGCGATCCGTTGGCAAAAGGCGGAGACTTCGGGTGAGGGACGGCCACTCCGCGGGCGCGAGGGCCGGCGGTGGGAGAACCGCTTCTACCGTCGCCGAAAGGAAGGGGACGTGCCCATGTTGACACGCGCAAGGGCCGTAATGTGCCGTTCCCGAAGGCGAATTCGCACCGGAGGGAAGCGCAGGGCAGGAGATCCTCACCCTTTGAGAGGAAGTCGGCCAACGTTCGCTCGCCGGAGCAGCGATATGTGCCGTGAGATCGCTCGCCAGGAGAAGAAAGAGCAAGACGACGAACCACGAGTCAGCGGTCGCCCCTCGCGCCAACATCAGCCGCCTTGCCATAAGGAGAGATAAAGTACCGGCGGGTTCCCCTTCCTGTCAAGCTGCTGCTTCGTTGCATTGAGGCTTGGGAATCTTTGATGTTGGGTTCTTGTGAGACCAAACGCCTGATACGGAAGGCCGAAAATCCGAGGCGATGAAGCGTCACATGGAGAGCCGATTCCGGAGTCGCCCCAACTCCTTTTCAACTTCAGGATTCAGCGCGATAAAGCATGGCCCCTCTCTCGCAGAATCTCCCTTGACGACGCTCAGGGCGATCGTTAACATGGAACCAACAAAAATCTCGATGGAGGTGCGAGTATGAAGAAGCTCGTCGGCGGGCTTATGTTGCTCGCTCCACTGGCACTCACATTCGGATACGCCGTGCTTCCGAGCATCTGCTTGCTGCTGTTTTTCATCTTCCCTCCCTTGGTCCTCCTTTGCATTGGACCGTTTGCGGGACTCTTGCCACCTGATTTCCAAACCTTCCTGTGACGGTTAAGGTGGCGGAGGAGGTTTCTGGCTCCGCCTGGAGGCAGCTTTCTGAGTGCGGAGGGGTTTTTATGGAGGGCATATCTATGCGCATACGTGGGGTGCTTCTCTTTTTCCTGGCGCCTCTCATTTGGCCCGGCTTGGGGCTCGCTCAATTTCAGGAGCCCGTTGTCCTTCAGCCTTCTCCTCCTGAGAGCAGCTTCGGATTCGGACTGGCCAGCGGGGATGTGAATGGGGATGGGATCGCCGATCTTCTCGTAGGTGCTGTCCTTGTGGACGTCGAGGGCAAGGCGAATGCCGGACAAGTGTTCGTGTTCTTTGGTGGCGCGCCCTTAGAGGCCTCCCCTGATCTGATCCTTCGCGCACCAATGCTGGAGCGGGATGCTCGTTTCGGTTGGGCCATTGCCCTCGCCGATGTAAACAGGGATGGCGGGACGGACATTCTCGTCTCGGCGCCTTTCGCCAACGGAGGGGCGCAACGGGGGACGGGGAAGGTCTACTTCTTCTTCGGCGGCCCTTCTCTGGACGCGCAGGCCGATGGGGAGCTTCCGCTACCGAGCTTAAATCCCCTGGCGCATTTCGGGTGGGCGCTCGCCGTTGGGGACATTAATGGGGACGGATGGGATGATGTCCTCATCGGCGCTGAGAATGTGAAGATCAGAGCTGAGGCTCAAGCCGGACAGGTCTTCGTGTACGAGGGAGGGCCCTCATTCCCAGGACCTCCTCGCGTGCTTCAGGCCCCACAGCCGCAGCGCGGAGCAGCCTTCGGGTACGCTATCGCTGTTGGCGAGGTCACCGGGGATGGATTTGACGATGTGCTCGTTGGAGCCCCCAATGAGAATGTAGGGTCGGCTCAAAACGCCGGACGCGTGTACCTTTTCGCAGGTGGATCGCCCTTTGATACGACAGCGGATGCGGCTCTCGAGCAACCCGTTCCCCTGCGTGGGAGCGGTTTCGGTCAGGCTCTTGCCGTTGGAGACGTCACCGGGGATGGCATCGAAGATGCCATTATCGGAGTACCCCATCCAAATCTCCGGCAATCTTTTGTCGGGGCTTCGAGTGATCCGGGAGAAGTGTATCTCTTTCGGGGGGGCCAGTCGTTCGATGTCGCAGCTGATCTTAAGCTTCAAGCTCCGGTGCCCAATCAGAATGATAGCTTTGGGGGAACGCTCGCTGTCGGAAACGTCGCAGGGGACGCAGGGGCGGATATTCTCGTGGGATCCTTGGCTGTTGGGAAAGGTGGCATTGTAGGGCGCGCGTATCTTTTTGTCGGTGGGGCTGCTTTGGATGCAACGGCCGACTTCACATTTCAAGCCTCCCCCCCGGATCCGAATGCTCAGTTCTCTGTTGCTTTGGCCGCCGGAGATGTGAACGCCGATGGTCGTGGCGATGTCTTAATCGGCTCGGTCAAGCCGGGAGGAATTTTCTCGTCTCCAGGTGAGGGGAAGGTCTACATCTTCTTGAGCGGGTGAGGAAGCCGGGCATTTTGGGTCCTCGCTGAGTTCGGCGTTCCTCACCTCGCCCTGGGCTTCGGCGAAGACGCGTTCGGCGCGATAGGAGCTGCGGACGAGCGGTCCGCTGAAGACCTCACGGAAGCCTTCTTCGTATCCCCATTCCCGATAGCGGGCGAACTCCTCTGGCGTCACATAGCGGACGACCGGAAGATGATGTTTGGTCGGGCGCAGGTATTGTCCGAGGGTGAGAATATCCACGCCGACGGCGCGCAGATCGCGCATGGTCTGACGGATCTCCGCCTCGGTCTCGCCCAGGCCGAGCATCAAGCTGCTTTTGGTGAGCACGTCGGGACGGAAGCGCTTGGCATGAACGAGGACGCTGAGCGTTTGATCGTACCCGGCACGAGGATCGCGCACGCGGGGGGTGAGGCGGCGCACCGTTTCCACGTTATTGGCGAAGACGTCCACATCGGCTTCGAGCACGATCTCAACGGCGCGGAGATCGCCTCGAAAGTCCGGCGTGAGTGTCTCGACCTTCATCTCGGGCACTCGGGCTTTGATGCGGCGCACGGTCTCGGCGAAATGCGCGGCACCCCCATCGGGGAGATCGTCCCGATCCACGCTCGTGAGCACGACGTATCTCAAGCCATGGCGTTGAGCCAATAAGGCGACGGCTTCCGCGACATGTTCCGGTTCCTCGGGATCGAGCCACCCGCGCGGATTTCCCGTCGCTACGGCGCAGAAGCGGCAGGCGCGCGTGCAGACGCCGCCGAGCAGCAGGATCGTCATCGTCCCATGTCCCCAGCACTCGCCGATATTCGGGCATAGCGCCTCTTGGCACACTGTGTGCAACCGCAGCTCGGCGACCAAGCGCTTCAGCTCGCTGTACACCGGCCCGCTGGGGAGCATGGCGCGAATCCACGGCGGCTTCGGCGCTCCAACCGGTTCCGGATGTCGGGCGATGATCCCGCGTGGGGCGATCTTCACCGTCCGTGTACCGTGCGCGTCCGTGAGCGTCACTTCGCTCGCCATCGTTCGTCTCCGGCTCGTCCAAGCGAGATATTATACCGCATCAGCAAAATCTCCACACCTTGCGTTTACCTCTTGGCCCTATGCCTCTCTCACAAAGCGCCTCGTGCGAATCTGTGAGCGTCAGGGTATTCAGCTCGAGCGGAAGTCGCTCTGGAAGACCTCGCAGTTTTGTCGGTTTTGTGGTAAATGGGGCAGACGAGACCGGGTGGGTGACAGATTCCTGTGCGTGCATGGTGGACATTCCGACCAAGCCGATCACAATGCCACCAAGAATCTCAAACTGCCCAGTGTGGCGGGAGTCTATGGTCTCCGATCCCTCAAAGCGATAAACTTTGTCCCCAGTCGGCAAAGTCTAACGCAACCATCGAACAGATGGTCTGGGACCCAGCGCTTGAGCGCCAACAACACACGCGCGTGTCCGGGCACGGCATAGCGAGGGCGCGGACGCGCTTCCGTAAGCGCCCGCAAGATGACGGTAGCGACGTCCTCCGGACGTCCCGCCCATCGCCGCAAGCGCTCATACTGACGATCAAGATCAGCTAAAAATGGCGCGTAGGGCTGCGAACGCTCCAGCGCCGAGCGCGAGACCTCCTTAGCGACGTGCAGGAATTCGGTTCGAATGAATCCCGGCTCGATCACGATGACCTGAATACCGAAGGGGGCGAGTTCTCCGCGAAGCCCATCGGAGATCGCTTCCAGAGCATGTTTGGTCGCGTCATAGACGGCTGAGAAGGGGCGGGCGATGCGCCCGGCGACCGAGCTGATGTTCACAATGCGCCCACTTCCTTGTGCTCTCAGGAGAGGGATCACAAGTTGCGTGAGCGCGATGAGCGCGAAGAGGTTCGTCTCAAAGTTTTGCCGGATGGCTTCGATCGGCACGCCCTCGATGGGTCCGCGCTGTCCATACCCCGCATTGTTGATGAGCGCGTCTATGCGCCCATACGTCTCCATCGTGCGCTCAACGAGATGACGTCGGTCCGCCTCTACTGTGATATCGGTGGGAATGGCGAGCGCTCGCCCTCCGGAAGCCGTGAGCTCTTCGGCGATGCGTTCCAAGCGCTCTCGCCGTCGCGCGGCGAGGATGACGACTGCTCCCTCGCGAGCCAAGCGCCGCGCCGTCGCTTCGCCGATCCCCGAGGAGGCGCCTGTGATGATGACGATGCGATCCTTCACACTTCTCATCGTCCTCTCTCGTGAGCGCGTGTGGCGTTCACGCTTTCAGCGCCACATTGACGGCGGTCAGGATCGGATCCCACACCGGCGCGAAGGGCGGCGCATAGCTCAGATCAAGCTGGCTCATCTCTTCCAGAGTCATTCGCGCATGGAGAGCGGTTGCGAACACGTCAATGCGTTTGGCCACGCCCTCGCGTCCGACCATTTGAGCACCGAGCAGCCGGTGCGTCGCCTCGTCGAAGATGAGGACAAGAGTGATCGGGTGAGCTCCCGGATAATATCCCGCGCGCGAAGAAGCCGTGGTCGAGACCTTCTTCGCTTTGAACCCGGCAGCGAGGGCTTCTTGAAGTGAGAGCCCGGTGCGCGCGACTTCGAGATCGAAGACCTTGACGACGGCCGTTCCGACGACGCCCGCGAACGTCGCGCGTCGTCCGGCTGCGTTATCTCCGGCGACCCGTCCTTGCTTATTGGCTGCCGGGCCGAGTGGAATCCACGTTGGGCGTCCGGTGACCAGGTGCCTCGCCTCGCAGCAATCTCCGGCGGCGAAGATGCCCGTGACGCTGGTCTCCTGCCGGTCATCCACAGCGATGGCGCCGGTGGGACCGAGCGCGATCCCGGCTTCTTCGGCCAGGCGCACGTTCGGACGAATGCCGATGCCGATCAGAACAAGATCCGCCGTGAGCCGTTCGCCCGAATCGGTGAGAACCTCGCGAACCCGCCCACGCACATCGCCCTCGAAACGGACGGCGCGCGTCGTCAGGAGCAAGCGCACGTCATGAGCGCTCAGCTCTTCTTCGACGATCCGACTGATCTCAGGCTCCGTCTGGCCGAGGACGTGATCGAGCGCCTCGATGACGGTCACCTGCAGGCCGCGCATCCGGAGCGCTTCAGCCATTTCGAGTCCGATGTATCCGGCTCCCAGGATGAGAGCGTGCTGGGGGCGCTCTTCGACGAGCGCACGATGGATCCGCAAGCCATCGTTCAGGCTGCGCAACACGAAGACGTTATCGAGCTGAGCGCCGGGGAGGGCGGGACGAATGGGCGTGGCGCCAGTGGCGATGATGAGCCGATCGTAGGAGATCTTCTCCGTCACGCCGCGCATGTGATCGTGCGCGAGGACGGTGCGTTCAGCCGGTCGAATCTGCACAACTTCGGTATTCGTGCGCACGTCAATGCCGCGCTCACGGCGAAAATAGTCGGGCGTGTAGACGATGAGCCGCTCAGGATCCGGCACCAGACCGGCCAGAAAGTAAGGAATCCCACAAGCGCCGTAAGAGACATGTGGATCGCGTTCGAAGACAATCACCTCCAGATCGGGGTTGACGCGCTTGGCTCGCGCAGCCGCCGACATGCCGCCGGCGACTCCACCGATGACCACAAGGCGCAGAGCGGTTCCCGGCATGCTCGTGTCCTCCCCCTCGAGCTCTCGGCGGCGGGCGATCAGGATTGAAGCCGTTGCAGCTCCTCCAGATGCTCTTGCTCGTCTTGGAGGATGTGCTCGATCGTTTCGTAGAGAAGCCGTTGCTCGCGTGGGATCATATCGAGGATCTCCTGATAGAGGGCGATGGCCTTCTTCTCCTCCTCGATGTTGACGCGAAGGATCTCCTCGAGCGTCACGGCCGGGATCAGATCGGCCTCCGTGACCTCCATCGTCGGTGTTCCTCCCAATCCCGTGATGCGATCCCGCAAGTCGCGGGCGTGGCGCTCTTCGTCCTCGGCGATCTCATCCAGTTGTTCGCTGATGGGCTTGACATAGGGGCCGGTGATCACGGCCGCGTGCGTCTTATAGCGGATGAAGCATGCGTGCTCCTGAGCCAGTGCTTTGTTGAGAACGGTCAGGATCTTCTCTCGGTCCATTGTGCGGTCTCCTTTCTCACAGGCATCGCGGATAAGCCGCGTGATGATAGCCCATCGGCGAATATTTGGTCAAGCTGGCGGATGGGCTTGTCGGATGAGGGTGTGCTTGGATTCTTCGTGGGTCTGTAATACACTAAATGCTCGATATGCGCGATCTCGCGCAGAGCGCGAGGCACAGGCGGAGGGCTGATGGCGCGTCGAGATGATGTCCTGGCGATCATCCTCGGTGGGGGGCAAGGGACGCGACTCTTCCCCCTCACGAAGGACCGAGCTAAACCGGCCGTTCCGTTGGCGGGGAAATATCGCCTCGTGGACATCTCCGTGAGCAACTGCATCAATTCGGGGATCACTCGCATCTATGTCCTCACGCAGTTCAACTCCGCCTCGCTCAATCGCCATATCTCGCGCACGTATCAGTTCGGTCCGTTCACCGAGGGCTTCGTGGATATCTTGGCGGCCGAGCAAACGCTGGAGCATCGGGATTGGTTCCAGGGGACGGCCGACGCCGTGCGTCGCGGCTGGCGCCATTTCGAGCAGTGGCGCGCGGAGACCTATTTGATCCTGGCCGGCGATCACCTCTACCGGATGGACTATCGGGATTTCATCGCCCATCACGAGCGCGCACGCGCCGATGTCACGCTCTCGGCCATCGCCGTTGAGGAGGAGCGCGCGTCCGGATTCGGGCTCCTGAAGATTGATGCCAAGGGGCAGATCATCGAATTCCGCGAGAAGCCGAAGGGGGCCGCTCTTCAGGAGATGCGCACGAATACGGCGCGGATTGGTCTCTCCCTTGAGGAGGCCGCGCGCCGTCCGTATCTGGCCTCGATGGGGATTTACGTCTTCCGCAAGTCGGTGCTGAAGGCGTTGCTCGATGAGCACCCGCAGTCTGTGGATTTCGGACGCGAGATCATTCCCGAGGCGATCCGACGCTATCGCGTCCACGCCTATCTCTTTGACGGCTATTGGGAAGATATCGGCACGATCCGCGCGTTTTACGAGGCGAACATCGAGTTGACACTCCCGCTGCCGAAGTTCAACCTCTATGATCCGGATGCGCCGATCTACACGCATCCGCGCTATCTCCCTCCGGCGAAGATTCGGGAATGTCGCATTCATGACTGCCTCATTGCCGATGGCTCCATCCTCAATGGGGCGGAGTTAGTTCACTGCATCATCGGCGTTCGATCGCGCATTGAGCGAGGGGCGCGGCTCACGCGCACGATCGTCATGGGGGCCGATTTCTACCAAACGCTCGAAGAGATGGAGGCCGATCGCGCGCGCGGGATTCCCGTCGTGGGCATCGGCGAGAACACGGAGATCGTGGGCGCGATCATTGATAAGAACGCGCGCATCGGCGCGAACGTCCGGATTATGAACGTGGAGGGGCGGCAGCATGCCGATGGGGAGAATTGGTACATCCGGGACGGGATCGTCGTCATTCCCCGGAATGCCATCATTCCGGATGGGGCGGTCATCTGAAGGCCCTCGGAGCCATGTGCCCCTCTCTTCGGAGGAGGATCGCTCATGAGATCAGTGGTTGAGGCCGTGCAAGAGGCCGTTCGCGTGCGTCCGTTCGAACTGCTCGTCGCCCTGCGATATCTGACGGCGAAGCGAAAGCAGGCGGTCATCGCCGTCATCAGCCTGATCGCGATCTTGGGGATCGCCGCGGGCGTGGCTGTGCTCTTGATCGCACTCTCACTGGTGAACGGATTCAACGAGGACATCCAAGGGAAGCTGCTGGCGGGCACGGCGCACTTGAATCTCTTTCGGAAAGATGGTCGGGCGATTCCGGCGGCGCTTCAGGAGAAGATCGCCCGCGTGCCGGGAGTTCGCGCTGTGGCGCCGACCCATTATGAACAGGTCTTCGCTTCATATGCGGGGCATGGCGTGGGCCTCATTCTGAAGGGGGTGGACGTGCGGGCTCCGCGCGAGGCGAACGAGGTGTGGAGCCTCGTCATTCAGGGGTCGGTCGAGCGGCTGGCCGAGGACGCCGATGGCGTGCCCGGCATTCTGCTTGGGCGCGTCGTCGCCGAAGAATTGGGCGTGAAGGTGGGAGATGTGCTCACGATCGTCCCGCCAGACGGGCGATTGACCCCTTTGGGTTTGGTCCCGCGTCTGGGGCGGCTGCGCGTCGTGGGCCTCTTCTCATCAGGGCTCTACGAATACGATTCCTCCTGGGGCTATGTCTCCTTGGACGCGCTGTGGCGGCTGTTGGGTACCGAGCAGCCGGCCACTGTGCTGCAGATGAAGGTCACGGACATCTACGCCGTGAAGGAGATCGCGCAGCGCGTCCGCGAGGTCGCCGGGCCGGAGTACACGACGACGGATTGGCAGGAGCTGAATCAACCGGTATTCGCGGCCTTGCAGATTCAACGGGTGATCGTCGTCATCGTCCTCACGCTGATGATCTTCATCGCGGCGTTGAACATCATCACCTCGCTTGTGATGATGGTCATTGAGAAGACGCGGGATATCTCGATCCTGCGGGCGATGGGCGCGCGTTCGGCTTCGATCATGCGCATCTTCATCTGGCAGGGAGTCTTGGTCGGGGTGATCGGCACGGCGTTGGGGCTTGGCGCGGGCGTTCTGCTCTCCTGGCTCGCGGATCGGTATCAGTGGATTCGTTTGCCGGAGACGGTCTTCTCGATCGCCTACGCGCCGTTTCGCCCGCGCGTCGCGGATGCGGCGATTGTGGCGGGGATCGCGCTGTGGATCAGTTTCCTGGCGACGATCTATCCGGCGCGGCAAGCCGCGCGCCTCAATCCCGTCGAGGGGTTGCGCTATGAGTGATGTGCGCCGGCAGGCGCTCGAACGCGATCGGCGCGCGATGTTGACGCGTATCCTGCTGCGTGCCGAAGGGCTCTGCAAGATCTACACGGATGGACCGGAGCCCGTGCTGGTGCTGCGGGATTTGAACTTGAGCGTCACCGAAGGCGAGATGGTGGCCATCGTCGGGGCCTCCGGCTCGGGGAAATCCACGTTGCTGCATCTCCTGGGTGGACTCGATCGCCCGACCTCGGGCCGGGTGATTGTCCAGGGGTTTGACATCTTTTCCGGGAGTGAGGTAGATTTAGCTCGGTTTCGGCAGCAGATGATCGGCTTCGTCTTTCAGTTTCACGGGCTGCTGCCGGAATTCACGGCGTTGGAGAACGTGATGATGCCGCTGTTGATCGGCGGCATGGCGCGGACGGAGGCCGCGCGGAGGGCGGCGGCGATGCTGGAGCAGGTGGGACTGGGGCATCGGCTCGCGCACAAACCCGCACAACTCTCCGGAGGGGAGCAGCAGCGGGTCGCCCTGGCGCGGGCCCTCGTGCACGAACCACGCCTATTGTTGGCAGACGAACCCACAGGGAATTTGGATGCTCGCACTGGGGCCCTCGTGTTCGCGGTGCTGGAGGACTTGCATCGGACCCGGCACCTGACGTCCGTCATCGCGACCCACAATGAGGCCATAGCCCGTCGCTGCGACCGCGTGTTACACTTACATGACGGGGCGCTGCGAGAGGACTTCTGATCTGAAGAGAAGCGAGGGGGCGATGTTTGAGCGATATACGGAAAAAGCGCGACGCGTCATCTTCTTCGCCCGTTATGAAGCCAGCCAGATGGGGGCCTCCGCCATCGAGGCCGAGCACATTCTGCTGGGGTTGCTGCGGGAGGATAAAACGCTCGCCGCGCGATTCCTGCGGTCGCCATCGGCGGTCGAGATGATTCGCAAGGAGATCGAGAGCCGGGCCGTCGTCCGGGAGAAGGTCTCGACCTCATCGGTGGATCTGCCGCTCAGTCAAGAGGCTCGACGCGTCTTGAAATATGCCGACGAGGAATCCGAGCGCCTGGGCCATCGGTACGTGGGGACGGAGCATCTGCTGCTGGGGATTCTGCGGGAGGAGAACAGTCTGGCTGCTGAGTTGCTCTACGAGCGCGGACTCCGGCTGCAGCATGTGCGCGAGGAGTTGATGCGCAGCAGCGTCGAGCGGTTGCAGCAGGCCAAGAAGGAGACCCCGCATCTGGCCGAATTCAGCCGCGATCTGACGGAGATGGCTCTGGCCGATAAGCTCGATCCCTTGATCGGGCGCGAGGCGGAGCTCGAGCGCGTCATTCAAATCCTCTGCCGTCGGACCAAGAACAACCCCTGCTTGATCGGCGAGCCGGGCGTCGGCAAGACGGCCATCGTCGAAGGGCTCGCGCAGCGGATCGTGGCCGGGGATGTCCCCCCCTTCCTCCGGAACAAGCGGATCGTCGCTCTGGACCTGAGCCTCATTGTCGCCGGCACGAAATATCGGGGGCAGTTCGAGGAGCGATTGAAAGCTATCATGCGGGAATTGATCGAAAACCCACAGTATATCGTCTTCATTGATGAGCTGCATACGCTCGTCGGGGCCGGCAGCGCCGAAGGCTCGCTCGATGCCGCCAATATCCTCAAGCCCGCGCTCTCCCGTGGGGAGATCCAGTGCATCGGCGCGACGACGCCCGCCGAGTTCCGACGGACGATCGAGAAGGACCGCTCATTGGAGCGCCGCTTCCAAGCAGTGAAAGTCGCGCCGCCGACCGCAGAGGAGACGATCCGCATCCTCATGGGCATTAAGGATCGCTACGAGGCGTATCACCACGTCCGCTATACGGAGGAGGCTATTCACGCGGCCGTGTACTACTCGAATCGGTACATCACCGATCGGTTCCTGCCCGATAAGGCGATCGACGTCCTGGACGAAGCCGGAGCGCGCGTGAAACTGCGGCAGGCGGCGGTGCTCATGAATCGGCGGCCGCGCAGCTCTTCCTCGGACATCAGCCACTTCCTCTTCCGTTCCCGCTCGCGGCTTTACACGGACGAGTGGGAGCCCGATCTCTTCGAGGATGAGTCGGTCGTGGACGTCGTGCGCGAGGACATCGAGGAGGTCATTTCGCGCTGGACGGGCATCCCGGTAACTTCGATCAAAGAGGAGGAGCAGCAGAAGCTCTTGCGAATTGAGGAAGAGTTGCACAAGCGCGTCGTCAGTCAAGACAAGGCCATTTCGGCGCTGGCCCGTGCCATCCGCCGCTCGCGCGCGGGATTGAAGAACCCCAATCGTCCGGTCGGGAGTTTCCTCTTCCTCGGACCGACAGGTGTCGGCAAGACCGAGGTCGCGCGCAGCCTGGCCGAATTCCTCTTTGGCAGCGAACGCGCTTTGATCCGCTTCGACATGTCCGAGTTCATGGAGAAGCATTCGGTCTCCAAGCTCATCGGATCGCCACCCGGATATGTCGGCTATGAGGAGGGCGGACAGCTCACCGAGCGCGTCAAGCGGAATCCCTACTGCGTGATCTTGCTCGACGAGATCGAGAAGGCGCACCCGGACATCTTCAATATCCTGTTGCAGGTGTTGGAGGACGGGCATCTCACCGATAGTCTCGGTAACACGGTGGATTTCAAGAACGCCATCATCATCATGACGTCCAACATCGGCGCGCGCTTCATCCAGAAGCGCGGCCATGTGGGCTTCCAGGCCACACCCGAGCAAGCGCAGGCGAAGATCGAGGAGGAGGTCATGCATGCCGTCCGGCAGACGTTCAATCCCGAGTTCCTCAATCGGCTCGATGAGATCATCATCTTCGATCCGCTGACGGACGAGGACTTGTTGAAGATCGTGGACCTGCTCGTCTTGCAGTTGAATCGCACGATGGCGCACGTCGGGATCGAAGTCCGCCTGACCGATGAGGCGAAGCAGTGGATCGTCCAGAAGACGTGTTCGGATCGTACCTTCGGCGCGCGACCGTTGCGGCGCGCCTTGCAAAAATACGTGGAGGATCCGCTCTCGGAGGCCATCATTCGAAAGCACTTCGGTCCGGGTTCGGTCGTCGAGGTCTATCTCGAGGGCGATTCGCTGGCTTCTCGTCCGGTACCCGTCGAGAAGCCGGACGACGCCGTGCTCGTGCGATGAGCATTTCGGCGGAGCATCTTCCTAGAGCCGGACATGAGGAGGTCGTGGGGGAGAACGAGGGCTCATGTCCGGCTCTTTCGATTTCTGAGACCCATGCCCGGCGTGGGAGATCAGGAGGAACGCTATGAGGCGAACTCTCGTCGCCATTCTCGGGGCGTGGTCGCTCATCATGACCTCCAGCGTCGCTGTGCTCGCCCGCTCGCAGGTGATCGTCGAGGACGTCCTGATTCGTGGGAATCGCCGCCTGACGGCCGATTCGATCCGCTATTACATCCAAACCCGTCGGGGCGACCCCTATAATCCCGCACAGATCGAGCGCGACATTCAGGCGCTCTGGGCACAGAACCTCTTCCGCAACATTCGCGTCTACGTGCAGGATGGCCCTGAGGGGGGGAAGGTTGTTACCTTCGAGGTCGAGGAGAATCCGATCATCCGCGACCTGAAATTCGTCGGCCTGAAGTCGGTGCAGGAGAGCGATGTGCTCCAACGCTTTCGGGAACGGCGCGTGGGCGTGAGCAAGGAGGCGATGTGGGACCCGGCCAAGGGGCAGGTCGCCAAGCGCGTCCTCAAAGATCTGCTCGCCGAGAAAGGGAAGCCCGAAGCAACCGTGGACATCGAAGTCGAGGAGCTTTCGACGGCGGCGGTCGCCGTGACCTTCAAGATCAACGAGGGGCCGCGCGTGCGCGTCGTCAAGATCGAGTTCGAGGGGAACACGGTCTTCTCCGACAAGAAGCTGCGCACAGCGATGAAGGAGGTCCGTCCGGCGAGCTTCCTCACCCGCTTCACCTCGCGCGATATCTATCATCCCGAGGCCCTCAAGCGCAGCCTCGAACGCGTTCGTTTCTTCGTGCTCGCCGACAACGGCTACATTGACGCGCAGATCGGCGAGCCGAAGGTCGAGATGATCGCACAAGGGGGAGGCATCCCCTTGCCCCTCTTCCGCAAGCCGAAACGGGGATTGAAGATCACCATCCCGATCAGCGAGGGCAAACAATATCGGTTCGGGAAGATCGAGGTCGAGGGGAATACGCTCTACACCGATGAGCAGATCTTGCGCATTATCGGGTTGCGAACCGGCGACGTCGTGCGCTCAACGGTCATCCAAAAGGGCGTCTTCGAGACGCTCAAGGATCTCTACGGGGCCAACGGCTACATTCAGATGACGGCGAATCCCCGCCACGAATTGCGCGATGATCCCGATGATCCGAAGAAGGGAATCGCTGATTTCGCCATCGAGATCGAAGAGGGACGCCAATTCGTCCTCAATCGGTTAGAGTTCACCGGCAACACGAACACGCGCGATAAGGTCCTGCGCCGCGAGATGCTCGTCGCCGAGGGCGAGGTCTTCAATCAGTATCTCTGGAAGCAGAGCCTCTTGCGGCTCAATCAGCTTGGCTATTTCGAGGAGATCAAGGAGGAACATGCTACTTTCCGCACCAACGACCGCGAGGGCTTGCTCGATATCGAACTGAATGTGAAGGAGAAGGGGCGCAATCAGATCCAATTCACCGGAGGGGCGAGCGGCATTGGCGGGAGCTACATCGGCATCGATTATTCGACGAACAACCTCTTCGGATACGGCGAATCGCTGACGTTCAGCCTCGCGCAGGGGAATCTCGTGCGCTACTTCCTCTTCTCCTTCACCGAGCCGTATGTCCTGGATCGAAACGTCTCGCTCGGATTCAGCCTCTTCGCCCGCAGCTCCGATTTCTTCGGAGGCGGCTTGGGGATCTTGAGTGGAGGATTCTTGAGTCCGGGGCTCTTCGGGTTGCGCGGGGAATCGCTCTTCAAGGACAAGACGATGGGTTTCAGCCTCTTCATGAGCACGCCGCTGGCGACCATCACTAAGCGGTGGTGGCGCTTCGGTCAATTCTCGCGCGTCGGCCTCTCCTACTCCTACAGCACGAACACGATCGAGGATCCGCCGGTCAATCGCGATGCCGATCCGAACAACGACATTCCGGTCACGTTCCGTCAGCCGAACATCCGCACGAGCATGCTCGTGCCTTCATTCACCTACAATACCCTCAACCACCCAATTGATCCGACATCCGGCAAGAGCCTCTTCATCTCGCTCGGCATCAGTGGCGGATTCCTGGGCGGGAACGTCCGCCTCATCCAACCGACCGTCGAGTTCAAGTACTTCCGCCCGACGGGGATCAAGTTCCTCGGCAAGGAGACGGTCATCGGCATGCGCGTGCTCGCCTCTCATATCACCAACTACGGCGCGCCGTTTGATTCCAATTCCCTGGCATTCGTCGGTGGGATTCCCATCTTCAGCCGATTCTTCCTCGGGGGCGAGGATTCGATCCGCGGATTCGGCATCCGCTCGGTCTCTCCCGTCGTCCCCGTCTTGCAGCGCTTCACCTCGCGGAACGTCGAGGCGATCTTCGCCGACGATCCCGATCCGTTCAAGACGACGCGGACGCTGCCGGTCGTCCCGGATACGGCGCCTGTGCCGTCGCAGCGCCCCTTCATTCGGCAGAGCGTCTTAGAGAAGTTCGCCTTCACCGACGAGCTGCTGACGCGCACGCTCGTCCCCGTGGGCGGAGATACGCAGCTCCTCTACAACTTCGAGTATCGCATTCCGCTGGCTGGGCCGCTCTCGGTCGCCGCCTTCTTCGACATCGGATCCGCCTTCAACCTGAAGCGGTACAAGGACCAGCAGATTCTCAGCACCCCGCTCCCGCAGTTCATCAGCCCGTTGTTCGTCGCCAGCCGTCGGACGATCCCCTTGGGCCATCAGTTGCTCACGGAGTTAGCTTCGTTTGAGCAAATCCTGCTCAACCCGAATGGATTCCTGGCGACGCCCGAAGAGGTGCGGATCGCGCAGCGTGCCCAAGGGAAGTTGCCGAGCGAAGTGCCCGATGGCTTCACGCAGGTGAAGATTCGCGGGCTCGGGAACACCAAGAGCGAGATTCTGCTGTCGGAGGGCACTCGAGGGTTGCGTGGGCTTCGAGACTATCGCGCTTCGCTCGGCATTGAATTTCGGTTCCAGATGCCCGTCATCAACATCCCCTTCCGCTTCATCTGGGCGTATAACCCGAATGCGAAGACGACGCCCGGACCGAATCAGATCTTCTTCGAGGAGAAGTCCGTCTTCCGCTTCAGCATCGGACGCACGTTCTGAGATCACCAGAGGAAGGGCAGCAGTCGCGCCGTCCGCCGCTCATAGTCGCGATAGAGTGCGCCGAAGGTCTCGCGAAGCGCCTCTTCCTCCACCTTGATCCGGTACAGATAGGCCGCAAGCGTCGGCACCCAAAAGAGCAGAAGGGCCAACAGGTGACCGACCAGAAGCGGCCAACCGAGGAAGAAGAGGAGAATGCCCAGATAGCCCGGATGCCGTACGTGGCGATAGAGACCGTGTTGGATGAGCCGATGATCGGGAAGAATGGCGACGCGCGCCGTGAAGAAGCCTCCGAGCGTCCGTTTCGCCCGCCAGCGGAGGAGAATCCCCACGGCGGCCGCGATCCCACCGAGCGCGTTCCCCGCGCCGTCCAAGAGAGGACGGCAAAACACCTCCGGCGCGCTCGCTGTCGTGATGGCGACGAACGGAATACCCACGGCCTGAACGATCCCGAGCCAGAGGAGCGAATGCCGATCCCGCGGACTCTTCGGCCCTAAGGGTAAGCGGGCGACAAGGAGCTCCATCACGCCGCATGCCGCCAAACTGATCCAAAACCAGAGATGAAAGAACGGACTCATGGTCGCGCTTCGTTATGCGATTACGGTGGGAATCCCCCGATCGGCGACTCCCGTCTGAAAAGTCTATTCGGAGGGGCATTCTGCGGGCCAGCGATGAGGCGGAAGGCGAATGGTGCGCCTTTTCAAGTCTTGGCGGATCGGGCACAATGATTCGGCGCTCAAGGGAGGCGCGTTCTCGTGGAACGAGAGATCGTGTCCCGCGCCGTTTCGGCAAAGCGCCGGGCGCGCGGGCGAAGATGGTGGCGCATCGGGGCGAAGGGGGTGGTCAGTGCGCTCTTGCTCGGACTCCTCTTTCGCCGTGCGGATCTTGGGCGGATGCTCGGTGTGCTCGCCGGCGCTCATATGGAGTTCTTTCTTCTCGCGCTCGCGCTCTACATCGGCGGTCAACTTCTCAGCGCGCTTCGATGGAAAGTCCTCGCGGCACCGTTGGGCTTCTCACTCGCGTACGGTCGGTTCGTCGGACTCTATTTCCTTGGCATGTTCTTCAACTTCTTCCTGCCGACGGTCATCGGGGGGGATGCCGTGAAGGCCTACTATCTGGCGCGCGAGACGCGGGATGCCGTGCGGGCGCTCGCCTCCGTGTTCATGGATCGGAACACGGGACTCGGCGCGCTCCTGCTTGTGGCGCTTGTGGCCGCGGCCGTCGGTCGCCTGGAGTTTGCCGATCGCCCTTTGGTCATCCCACTGCTTGGTGCGGCCCTTCTGTATCTCCTCCTCAATTTCGCCCTCTTCGCCGACGCTCCGTATCGTGGTTTGAGGAAGCTCTTCGCCGCTGCGCGGACGATGCCGCTTGTGGCGTTGGCGGATCGCGCGCATGAGGCCTTCGGCGCCTATCGGTCTGCTTCGCTCGCGCTGGGGAAGGCCCTCGGGCTCTCGCTCCTCTTTCACCTGATGCTCATCGGCCTCAATTACGCGAACGCGCGGGCGCTCGGCCTGACGCTCGATATCCTCCCTTTATGCGTCTTCGTTCCGATCATCTCGCTGCTCAGCATGCTCCCCATCACGATGTATGGCTTGGGCGTGCGCGAATATGCCTTCGTCCTCTTCTTCTCCTCGTTGGGGGTGACGCGCGAGGCGAGCTTGCTTCTGGCGTTGCTGTGGTTTCTGGTGACCGTTCTCGCCAGCCTCCCCGGCGCCCTGGTCTACATCACTTATGGGCGGCATTCGCTCGCCGAGTCGAATTTTCGGTCATGAAGGGGCGGGCGCGCTCAGTGTGAGACGAAAGGCTTCGGCCACTGGACGAAGTAGATCACGCGTCGGAGCTTTCCTTCGCGCCAGGTCGCGCGCTCGAATCGAAGGCGTCCGAACGAGAGGGTGGAGGGGAGGGGGGGAAGGACGTGCTCCGAGTGATAATGCGCGCGTAGGGGGAGATCGAGCTCCCTTCTCACCTCGTTGACGAGCGCTTCGCACTCGCCCGGATCGGAAGCTCCGCGTGAACCAAGAGGGTCGCGCCGATCAAAAGCCGCATGCACCAGTTCGTGCAGGAGCACAAGGCCGAGATCGAAGGCGGCGAGCGCTTCGGGATGGCCTCGGAGATGCCGAAAATCCTCAAAATCCACTCGCAAGGAGAAGATGGGGAGGTCTGCGCCAGCGGCCCTCTGCAGCATGGCCTCGCGTCGAATTGCGGCGAAGGCGACGTCCAACGACCGGCTGTGGTCTTCGAGGATGATGATCGTCTCCTGGAGCGCCTTGAGGATGATGGCTCGCGCTGTCGGGGATCCGGTCGTGATGAGGTGAGCTTCCTTCAGGCACAGCCAGGCACCGTGCTCGAAATGTATTCCTCGCCATCCGGTCACGCGCTCAAAACTCGTGCTGATTCGAGTGAGCTTCTCGCGGCTGAGGCGATACGGCTTCTCCGAGCTGTTGAAGATGCCCGGCAGCATGGGCCATGCGCTCTCAGCGCGCGCGAGCTGGAAGGGAGAGAGCGCGAGCAGGACGAGTCCGAGAAGTGCCTTCAAGACGTAAGGCTGCGAGGATAGGCGCCCCTCCGAGCGCGCAGCAGGGAGCGCTGGAAGTCCTCCCACGTCGCGGGAGACGGGCAAGATCGTCTCCACATCAATCCCCTCCTTGGGAGGAACAAGCAAATGGTATGCCAGAGAAGGGGGACGGGTTGACGTTTAACGCTCTGGAGGAATAGGGGTTAGAGCGTTCCAGGACATCGCGCGGACGGTGTCGCCGCCCCCTGTGGGGAATTTCCCCAGGTCATTGGGCCAATGTGCGAAACGCTTGGCTTCGCTCACATAAGCCGGTGCACTGGTCAATCCCCCCTCTCGCTCAGGGTCTGTTGGTGAAGGAGGGGGGCCCGTTCGAGGACGACCTCGGGCACGCGCTCTTCGCGCCGGAGCAGAGAGCGACGCAGCCACTGGCCGAGATCGTCGAATAAGGTGTAGACGACGGGGATGACCAGCAGCGTCAGAAGCGTCGAGGTCAGCATGCCGCCGATGACGGCCACGGCCAAGGGCGCGCGCGTCTCGCCCCCTTCGCTGAGCGCCAAGGAGACAGGCACCATGCCGGCGATCGTCGTGATCGCCGTCATCAAGATGGGGCGCAAGCGGATCGGTCCGGCTTGCAGGATGGCCGCCGTGCGCTCCAGCCCCCGCGCGCGCAGCTGATTGGTGAAGTCCACAAGCAGAATGGCATTCTTCGTCACGATGCCGACGAGCATGATGATGCCCAAGTAGCTGAAGATGTTGAGCGTCTTCCCCGTCAACAGCAGCAGGCCGAAGACGCCTACTGTGGCCAGCGGTAGCGAGAGCATGATCGTAAACGGATGGATGAAGCTCTCGAACTGCGAGGCCAAGACCATGTAGATGATGAGGATCGAGAGCGCAAGCGCTGTGCCGAGATATTGGAAGGAGCGTTGGAATTCGCGGCTTCGACCGGTCAACTCGGCGCGATACCCCGGCACGTTCGGAAACGTCTCGGCGATGAGCTGTCCGACTTCGGCGAGCGCTTCGCCCTGTGGCTTCCCCTGCAGGTTCGCAAAGAGCGTCACGGCGCGCTGTCGATTGTACCGATTGATCACATTGGGGCCTGCGCTCTCGACGACTTCGATGACGTTGGAGAGTTTCACTCGGCGCCCGTCGCGCGAGACGAGGGTGATGCGATACAGATCGCTCGGCAGATCGCGGTCGCCGGGGAGCGCGCGAAGGTGAATGTCATATCGCTCGCCTCCCTCCTTGAACTTCGCGACATCCACGCCTCCCATGAGGATATTGATCGCTTGCGCGATCGTGGCGACGTCAAGGCCCAGATCCTCGGCCTTCTCCCGGTTGATGTACACCTTCGTTTCCGGTTTCGTCAGTTCCAGGTCCGTGTCCACATCCACGAATCCCGGGCTTTGCTTGAGGCGCTGCACCAGGAGCTGGGAGCGTGCCGCCAGGTCTTCCAGCGACGGCCCTTCGAGGATATATTGGATGTCCGCATTGGCTTGACCGCCCCCGATGGGAGAAATACTCTCGACGGAGACGGTGAGATCAGGGATGGCGCCCAATTCCTTCCGCAGCGTATCCATGAGCTGCCGTTGTGAGACCTTGCGCTCGCTCTTCGGGACCAGGCTCACGAACAGGACGCCTTTATTGACGCTCCCGAAGAGCCCGGTTCCCGCGAAAGCGCCTCGCACCTCAGGATGGGAGAAGAGGATCTCCTCGGCCTGACGCGTGATGGTGTCTATGCGCTCGATGGGCCAACCGAGCGGCGTCTCAAAGCGCACGATGAAGCGGCTCTCATCCGCTGGCGTGAAGAACTCGCGTCCGATGAGGCGGGAGAGCCCAAGCGACAGGACGAAGAGCAACAGTGCACTTCCGACGACAAGAGCGCGACGACGCAGCGCGAACGCGAGCGCGGACCGATACGCCCGCTCGATGGCGCGGAAGCCTTGTTCCAGGGCCGTGTAGATCCGACCATACCGTTCCTCCAGGCGCATGAAGCGCGAGCAGAGCATCGGCGTGAGCGTCAGCGAGACCATGAGCGAGATGAGGATGGCGATCACGACCGTCAGGCCCATCTGGATGAAGAAGCGTCCGATGATCCCCTTCAGGAACGCGACCGGGAGGAAGACGGCGGCAATGCTGAAGGTCGCCGCGATCACGGCGAAGGCGATCTCTCGGGTTCCCTCGCGGGCGGCCACCAGGCGTGGTTGCCGCAGTTGTTCCATGTGGCGGAAGATGTTCTCCAAAACGACGATGGCGTCATCAATGACGATGCCGACGGCGAGCGACAGCGCCAGCATCGTCATGTTGTTGATCGTGAAGCCGAGCGCGTTCATGAAGGCGAACGTCCCGATCAGCGACGTCGGGATGGCGATGACGCTGATGAGCGTCGTGCGGGCATTACGCAGGAACAGAAGGATGACGGCCGATGTGAGCAGCGCGCCAAAGAGGATGTCGAACTGCACATCGCCCATGGATTTCTTGATGAACTCCGAGGCATCGAAGGCGACCTGCGCGTTGATTCCCGGCGGCAGCTCTTTCCGAATCTCTGCCAAAGCGGTCTTCACCCGATCGGCGACTTCGACCGTGTTCGTCCCCGACTGCTTGCGCACGCCCAAGCCGATCGCTGGCTTCCGGTTGAAACGAGCGATGGTGCGCGTATCCTCCTCGCCATCGTCCACGCGTCCGAGATCGCGCAAGCGCACGGGAACACCGTTCCGGTAGGCGACGATGAGGTCGTTCAGCTCCGCGACCGAGGCGTATTCGCCCATGATCTTAATGGTCAGCTCCTGTTCGCGGTTCTCGATGCGCCCGGCCGGCAGTTCGACGTGTTTCGTTTGGATCGCTCGCGCGACGTCCAGAGGGGAGAGGCCATAGGCCTCCAGCTGATTTTGATCAAGCCAGACGTGAATCTCTCGGTCTCGAAATCCACCGAGCAAGATCGAGCCGACGCCGCGCACCATCTGCAGGCGTTCTTTGATCACCTTGTCCGCGTAGTAGGAGAGCTCGCGATATGGCCGATCGCCGCTCACCGCGATCCACATGATGGGGCTGGCCGAGATGTCGAGTTTCTGAACGACCGGCGGCTCGATGTCCTTAGGCAGTCGAGCGGTCGCGACGGCGACTTTCTCTCGCACTTCTTGAGCGGCGACATCGATGTCCTTTTCGAGGACGAAGGTCACGATGACGTTGGAGAAACCCTCGAAGCTCTGGGAGCGAATTTCGTCCACGCCTTCGATCGTGCTGATCTCCTCTTCGAGGACGTCCGTGACTTCGCTCTCGACGACCTCTGGGCTCGCCCCTGGCAGGATCGTCGTGACGGTGACGACGGGGAATTCCACCTCGGGGTACAGGTCAATGCCGATGCGCTGATACCCCACGATGCCGAAGATGAGAAAGGCGGTGATGAGCATCGTCGTGAGGACGGGGCGTTGAATGGCCGTATCCGAGAGTTTCATGACGCAGCCTCCTCCTTCATCGGGAGCGCGCCGCGCGCACACGCGCCCCTTCGCTCAGCCGGTTCACGTTCGAGACGATCACGCGCTCACCCGGCCGAAGGCCTTCGATGACTTCGATATCGGCGTTCACCCGAGCGCCCACTTTGATCACCCGCTCGCGGGCGCGATCTCCGTCCAAGACGAAGACCTTCGTCACTCCCGCTGAGGAGATGATCGCGCGGGGGGGGATCACGACTGCCCTCGCTCCGGGTTCGACGACGACTTGGGCGCGGGCGAAATATCCCGGCCGCAATGCGCCACTGGGATTTCGGCATTCGGCTTCGATGGTGAGCGAGCGCGTCTCGCTGCGCGCCGATGGACTTATGCGCACGATCACGCCTTGGAAGGTCTTCTCGGGAACAGCGTCCACAGTGAAGGTGAGGCGGCGGCCGAGAGCGATTTTTCCAGCGTAGCGCTCTGGGATGTCGGCGCGCAGGCGCAAGGGATCGATCTTCACGAGCGTCACGAGGCGATCATTGCGGCGGAGGAATTCGCCAAGCGACGCGTGACGCGCGGCGACGGCGCCAGAGATGGGCGCGCGGACCACCGTCTTCTCCAGATCGCGACGGGCTGTGGCCACACGGGCGCGCACCTGCTCCAATTGAGCGAGCAGGCTGCGCACCTCCTCCCGAGCCGATTCGTATCGCGCCTCAGCGATGCGCAGGTTGGCATCCGCTTGGTCCAATTCCTGCTGCGAGACGACGCCACGGCCATGCAATTGGCGGATACGTTGGAAGCGCAAGCGGGCATCCTCGTATGCTGCTCGCGCTTGCCGGACGATCGCCGTCTCTTCCGGGTCGATTCGATCGCGATCGGGCGTCAATCCCAAGCGGGCGCGCACCTGCTGCATCGCCGCTTCAGCTTCGGCCAGACGCAGTTCGAAATCGCGGCTCTCCAACCGAGCGAGGACGTCGCCCCGGCGAACGACGCTCCCCAGATCCACGCGCATCTCGATGACTTGGCCCTCCACCTCTGTGGAGACGACGACTTCCTCATCGGCCACGAGCGTCCCGACGATCTCGATCTGGCGATCGAACGTTCGCTCGGCTACCGGGAGGGCGTCCACGTCGACAGCTTGATCGGCGAGCATCGAACGCGATTGCGCCTGATCATCGCGACCGCGACAGGCTGGGCCCATGAGCGCAAGAAGGCACAGTCCTACGATTCCCCATCGTCGTATCATCGAGCGCGACTCCTCCGAGGAGATGAACGATTGCGACGCGGTCGCCAAGCGACGCCATCGAGAAAGAGGGTGGCGAAGGCGCGTGCGGCCGCGCGATCGTCGAGTTTCAGAAGTCGCTCAGCTGGGTCGAATAACTCTCGCACCAAGGCATGATGGGCGATCATCCCCACGAAGGCGCGCGCGGCCACGCGTGGCTCCACAGCGCGAAAAGCGCGCTCGCGAACACGGCGGGCGATATAGGCGACCAGCTCCTCGAACATCTCCGCAACATGCGTCTCATAGACCATGCGGCTCAGCTCATGCCCTTCGAGCGCGCTGAAGAGCATCAGGCGAATGAAGCCCGGGTCTTCCCGATACATTCGCAAGATCTCCTCAGCCAGCCGAGTAAAGAAAGCGCGATCATCGCAATGCGTCATCGCTTCGCGCAGCTCCTCCCTGAGCACGTGGTGGCATTCCTTCATCTTGAAGTCAATGATGGCCGAGTAGAGGTCCTGCTTGGTCGGGAAATGGCGAAAGATCAGCGCCTCGCTGATGCCGGCCGCCAGCGCGATCTCCTTGGTTGTCGTCCCCTCAAACCCCTTACGGGCGAAAAGCTCGATGGCCGCTTGAACAATCTGCCGACGGCGATCCTCGGCCGAGAGCCGTCGGGATTCGACCGTCGCCGCCTTCGCCGCTGTTGTGTTGATGACCATGGCCGACTGCTCCCCAAGGTAAGTAAGTACTTACCACACTCGCGCGCCTTCCGCAAGGGCGCGGAGCGGGATAGAATGAACACGCGCCCATTCTGTGAGACCCATCGAGGGAGGAGATCATGATCGCGGTGCTCGCGGGAGGGACCGGAGCAGCGAAATTCGTGCGGGGATTGCTTGAAGTGGTCCCGCCGGAGACGCTCACGCTCATCGGCAACACGGGGGACGACGTCGAGCTGTGGGGGCTGCACATCTCGCCGGATTTGGACACGCTCATGTATCAACTGGCGGGCTTGCTGAATGAAGAACGGGGATGGGGCATTCAGGGGGATACGTTCACGTGCTTGACCGCCATTGGCCGCTATGGCGAGCCCACGTGGTTTCAGCTCGGGGATCGGGACTTGGCGACACATCTTGTGCGAACGAAGTGGTTGCGGCAGGGATCCTCGCTCACGGAGGTGACGGCCATGTTGTGCGCGCGACTGGGCGTGCGCGCGCGCCTTCTGCCGATGACGGACGATCCCGTCCGAACGCATATTCGGACGCCTTCGGGCGCGCTCGCGTTTCAGGAGTTCTTCGTGCGCGAGCGATGGATGCCTGAAGTCGTGGCGATCGAGTATCGAGGGAGTGAGCGGGCGCGTCCGGCGCCGGGTGTGCTCGAGGCGATTGGCGCGGCTCACGGGATCCTCATCGCGCCGAGCAATCCGATCACGAGCATCGGGCCGATCCTCTCGATCCCCGGCGTTCGCGAGGCGCTCGCTGAGAGACGCGATCGAGTGCTCGCGATCAGTCCGATCATCGGGACGGAGGCCGTGAGTGGCCCTGCTGGGAAATTGATGCGGGCATGCGGATACGACGTCTCTCCGCTTGGCGTCGCGCGCTATTACGCCGGGGTTGCCGGCCGGATCCTCATCGACGAGCAGGATGCGGACTGGCGCGAGGCGATCGAACGGGTGGACGTTCGCGCGTTCACAGCGCCGCTGCGAATGACCGATCGTGCCGCGGCGATTCGGCTTGCGCGGATGGCCGTAGCGTGTCTACACTCTGAAACTTGATCTGGGCGGTCATTCCGGTCAAGGACTTCCAAACGGCGAAGCAGCGGTTGCGCGCGGTGCTCGCTCCGAACGAACGGCAGGCGCTCGCCCGCGCCATGCTCGAAGATGTGCTCGCGGCGCTCGCTCGGGTTCGTGAACTGGATCGTGTCGTCCTCGTCACCCGCGAACCTCACGTCGTAACGCTTGCGCGGCGATTCGGCGCCTTCATCCTCTGGGAGCCTTCGAATCGCGGTCAGACGGCGGCCGTCGAACGCGCGCTCGCGCACGCACGCCGGCAGGGAGTGAGTGCCGTTCTCGCGCTGCCGGGTGATGTGCCGCTGATCGCGCCGACCGATGTGGAGGCGATTCTGCAGGCGGGTGAGCGAGCGGATGTCGTGCTCGTGTCCTCGCGTGACGGTCACGGGACGAATGCCATGTGGCTGCGATTGCCCCCAAGGCTCCCGCTTCGCTTCGGCGGGGACAGTTTTCGCTTTCATTCTCACGCGGCGCAGGAGCGCGCGCTGCGCGCGGTCGTCCTCGATCTCCCTCGCATCGCTTTGGATGTGGATGCGCCGGAGGACCTCGGCGAGCTTGCGCGCCGATATTCGGCTGCTCCAGAATTGGCCCTTCGTTCGCCGACGGCCGCGCTTTTTGAGGAGCGACGATGGCTCGCGCGATTCAAGTGATCGGCATCGAGGGATTACCCGAAGTGCGACCGGGCGACGATCTGGTCGCATTGCTGCTTGGCGCACTGGCCGCCGAGGGGCTCGCGCTTGAGGACGGCGATATCCTGGTGCTCACGCAGAAGATCGTCTCCAAGGCGGAGGGGCGGCTCATCTCGCTCAGCGAGATCGAACCCTCAGCGTTCGCCTGCCTCGTTGCCCATCAGATGGGGAGAGACCCCCGCCTCATTGAGGTGATCTTGCGCGAGGCGCGGCGCATCGTGCGCATGGATCGGCAGGTGCTCTTGGTGGAGACGCCGCACGGATTCGTCTGCGCGAACGCGGGTGTGGACCGCTCGAACGTCGGCGAGGGACGCGTGGCGCTTCTGCCTCGGGACCCGGATGCTTCGGCGCGCACCATTCGGCACGAGATCCAGCGGCGCGCAGGCGTTGAAGTCGCCGTCCTCATCACGGACACGTTTGGTCGGCCTTGGCGTGAGGGGCTGACGGAGGTCGCCATCGGCGTGGCCGGACTTGCCCCCCTCAAGGACTATCGGGGGCAGCGCGATCGCTTCGGCGTGCCGCTGCAGGCGACCGTCGTGGCCGTCGCCGATGAGTTGGCGTGCGCGGCCGGCCTGCTGATGGAGAAGCTCGCGGGGATTCCAGCCGCGATCATTCGCGGTTATGGATATGAGCCGAAGGAGGGGACGGCATCGGCGCTCGTGCGTCCGCCCGAGCGCGACTTGTTCCGTTGAAGGTTCCGGAGGACGCGCGGATGAAAATCGCGGTGATTGGAGGGACGGGGAAAGAAGGTCGAGGGCTCGTCCTGCGCTTGGCCGCTTCGGGCGAGGAGGAAGTGCTCATTGGTTCGCGCCAGATGGAGAAAGCGCGGGCGAGAGCCGAAGCGTTAAACCATCAATTGGGTCGAGCGGTCGTCGTGGGTTTGGAAAACCGTGCGGCGGCGCGCGCGGCCGATCTCGTGATCCTTTGCGTACCCTACGCCGCGCATGAAGAGACGTTGCGGGCGATCGCTCCCGAGCTCTGCGGGAAGATTCTGGTGGACACAACCGTGCCTCTTGATCCGCAGGATCCGCTACGCCTGCGACGGCGGTCGGAGCAGTCTGCGGCCGAGGAAGCGCAAGCGCTCTTGGGCGAGAGCGTGAAAGTCGTCGCCGCGTTTCAGAACGTCTCGGCCGCCGCTTTGCAGAATCTGCAGCACGCTATCGAGTGCGACATCTTGGTCTGCGGGGATGATGCGGCCGCGAAAGAGATCGTGATCGCCCTCATCCGCCGGTTAGGCTTACGGGCCTGGGACGCCGGGCCACTGCAGATGGCGCGCGCCGTCGAGGAGCTGACGCCTTTGCTCCTCTCATTGAATGGGCGCTACGGCTCGCGATCCGCGGGCATCCGCATCACGGGCTTGGAGGACACCTCCCCTTCTGCGCCGAGATGAATCGCGCTTGATGGAGAGCCCTCGCCTTGTCTCGCCAACCGACAGATGATACACTCTCGCTCGAGTCACGGCGGGAGCGAGCATATGAGGTCGGGCATCAAACGGACGATCGCGGATCTCGAAGCCTTGCCCGAGGATGGTCGGCGATACGAGCTGATCGAGGAGGAACTGTCGGTGTCCGCTCCGCCGCATTGGTCCCATCAACGGGCATGCCTCACCTCGGCTCTGGGAGCGTGGTCGATGAGCTTGAGCATTGTGAACATCGCTCCGGGGGTGATCTTTGGTGAGGAAGACGCCGTCGCTTCTGACGTCATCTGGGCGAATCGTGAGCAGCTGGAGATCCTGGACGCACAGACGGGGAAGCTGCGGGCGGCACCGGACCTGAGCATCGAAGCTCTCTCTCCAGGACAGGAAAACGAACGGCAGGATTGGCGGATGTAGGTCCAGCTCTGTGGATGATTGCGCGCGTATGGCGTCAACGAGTCGGTGAAGAGGCCGGAAGTCTCTCGTCGTCGAAGGAGTGGGCTTCAGCTCGTGCAAGCGTTGCGGGAGGATGAGAGGGTGACATCCCTCCTGTTCCCTGGACCCTCCAGTACAGGTCGAACAACAATGTGGTTCCCGAGCGCATCCCGTCCTTCGTCGGCGAGATGCCGTTGCGGATCGCCCCGGCTCAAGTCTGTTCCCTCCGCCGATCGGTGGCGCTCAGCGACGCCGCGCTACAGCGATACGTCGTCTTCGGGGCATCGCTCCGGAGTCGGAGTGGGTCGCCCGCCGCAAGAGGGGATGGCTGCCGGATCACAGATCCGGTGGGATGGGAAAGCTGAGGCCCTGGATGTTGTAGCGCCTGCGAGAGCATGTGGCCAGAGCCGAGTAGTGGCGGCGGCGGTTCCCCTCAGAGCTCCCGGCTTGAGCCGTGGGGCGGTCCAATCGTCTTCCCAGTGAGGAGGATGGGGATGAGGTCCAGAACGAAGCGCGATCCTTACGGCTTGGTGGGTACGGTCCTGACCGATCGGTATTACCTCGAAGACCTGGTGGGGATCGGTGGGATGGGCGTCGTCTACCGCGCTCGTCATCTGGTGACGACGGCGACGGTCGCGGTGAAGGTCTTGAAGCCGGATCTGGCGCTCTCCTGCCCCGAACTGGTCAAGGTCTTCTTCAAAGAAGCGAAAGCAACGGTCGCGCTCGATCATCCGTACATCATTCGGGTCACCGACGCCGCGATGACTCGCGATGGGCTCCCTTTCCTCGTCATGGAATGGCTCTCCGGGCATACGTTGGAGGAGGAGCTACGGCGACATGGGCCTCTGCCGTTGGAGCGCGTGGCGCTGTTTCTGGATCAGATCGCCGAGGCGCTCGCCCATGCCCATGTGCGCGGCATTGTGCATCGGGATTTGAAGCCCAGTAACTTGATGCTCGTCACGGATTACAAGGGCGAACCCATCGTGAAGATTCTCGATTTTGGGATCGCGAAGGCGCTCACAGAAGCGACGAGCGCGCGTGTCAGCCGAGCGATGGGGACGTTGCATTATGCCTCGCCGGAGCAATTCCGTCCGGGAGCAGCCATAGATCATCGATCGGACATCTACAGCCTGGGCATCATCGTGTATCAGATGCTCACCGGGCACGTGCCATTTGAAGCCGAATCGCTCGAGCGGATGATCTATGCCCATTTGCATGAGCGACCGGCTTCGCCGCGACGCTTTCGCCCGGATGTGCCCGCGGCAGTCGAGGATGTGTTCGCGCGCGCGTTAGCGAAAAATCCCGAGGATCGCTTCTCATCGGCTGTGGACTTGGCGCACGCGTTTCGACAGGCGCTCGGATTACGAGTGGGGATGCTGCGCCTTCGCTGTCAGGATGCCGTAACATGTGCGGGAGTCGCCGCCGCGCTCCTCTACGTGGATGGCCGATATGTCGGGCAGACCGACGCCGAGGGAGAGTGCGTGATCCAGGGGCTTAGCCCGCGCGCTCACGTCGTCGAGGTGGAGTCCGCGCACCACCATCGCTGGCGTGGAACCATTCGTCTGGAGCCGGAACAGGAGGTCGCGCTCCGCGTGGTGCTGAATCCGCTCCCTTTGGGAAGCGTCCTTGTTCAATGTGGTGTTGCCCGGGCGGAGATTTTCCTGAATGGGAAACGCGTGGGCGTGGCCGATGAGCGCGGCGCCTGCGTGCTGGAGCGCGTTCCCATCGGTCGGCATCAGATCACGGTGCGACACCCGCGGTATGCTCCGGCGCGTGGGGAGTGCGACGTCGTCGAAGGAGAGGTCATCCCCCTCACGCTCTCACTCCGTCCGCGTCGATGGCGCATTCTCGGCGAACGGCTCACGAAAAGAGAGACGATGAGCGTCGCGTCGGAGGAGACGCGCGCTCTCCCATCTTCGCCGGAGACCCTCCCGGACACAATAGCCGATGTCGCCACGCAGCGGATCGCTCTCGCCGCTCCGACGCAAGCGGCGACGCGCTCGCTCGTGTGGTGGCGACGCCTCCGAGGTGCCCTCGCTCTTGGGCTTGTGAGCGTTGGGCTTCTGGGGCTTGTCGTCGCTCTCTGGTCATGGAGAAAATTGCCGGAAATCCCATCGTCCCTCATCCAAATGCCGCCGGAGAGAAGTGCCCCTGAATCCTCGTTTTCGCCTTCGGTGGAGCTTCCGAAGCCGGAGCCCCCACGCGAGCGCGATGTCTCGCCGTCCTCACTGACTCGTCGGCCACCTTCTTCGGCGTCGCCCTCGGTCTCTGGATCGTCCTCGGAACCGTCATCGGATACGGCGCCCGTGAAAGAGCCTTCGTCTCGCACAGAGGGGACGACGGGCGCGACGCTCACCGTCGCCGAGCACGTGCGTCGTGGGAACGAACACTTCACGGCCGGGCGATACGACGAAGCGTTGCGCGAGTATCACATCGCGCGAGGGCTCGATCCCGCCAATCCCGATGTCTATTACCTGCTCGGCCTCGTCCATGAGCGTCTGGGCGAGTACGAGGCGGCGCGTGAGGCCTTCGAGCAATGTACGGCGGGACCGTATGCCGCCATCGCGCGAAATCATCTGAAGATGCTGGAGAAGAAGCGGCGGAGACCGTAGCGGGCTTCTCTCGTGTGCCCCTCTTTCTCCGAGATCGTCTTCGCTTCGTCCGATGTGCAGGCGGCGCCTCTCATGGACGGTCACTCGCCCTCTTCATGCGCTCGAAGCGCTTCTGATACCATATTGTGAAAGCTGTCGCTTCCTCCTCACCGACGAGCACGCGGCGCAGCAGGCGTTCGTTGTCGGTCAGTTGGCTGAGCAGGTCGAGCGTCTGCTCGAGATCCAGACTGGGATCCAGGTGCCGAGCGCGAGAGAGTTCCTTGAGGGCGCGCTCGCGATCGCCGAGGAAGATGGCGTAGCGGCCGAGGTCATAGCGAATCTCAGCGTTCGTCGGATCAAGCTGCACCCCCCGTTCAAAAGCCCACAGGGCACGTTCTCGCTCGCCCAGTTCGGCCAGCGTTCGCGCCCAGAGCGCCCAATAACGGCCGCGCGCCGGACGCGCGCGAGCCGCTTCTTCGGCTAACTCCGCTGCTCGTTCGAAGAAGGCGTATTGCTGCAGCCGCGGGCGCTCCGGCAGACGCCCATAATCGAAGAGCTGACGAGCGCGCCAATGGCGCATCTCGGCCTCGTAGCCGGGGATGAGGTGATCCGTCGCGCGAAGCGCCTGCTCGGGCGACTCCACACGATAGGTTCGGAACCACGCGAGGAATCGCTGATGATGGATCGCAGCGCGAAGAGAGAGCGCCGCATATCCGATCGCCCCTAAAAGGCCTGCGAGCACGACGCCGGTGAAAAGCTTGGCCGAGCGCCCGCGCGTCCATTGTCGCGCTCGCATGAGGAAGGCGATCTCGCCGTTTGACCGAACGTGGAGTGCCGTAATCGTCTGCGTCATGGCGGCCATCAGGACGAAGGCGAAGGCGTTCGCCGGAATGTGGAAGTTGAAGTCGTAGAGCCCGTGAAGCGAGAATGCCAAGAGCCCAAACATCCCCCCTGTGGCCAGACCGCGTGCCTGGTCATCGCGTCGCTGCTGCAGGAGCCGAAGGACACCCCGCGCGTAGATGAAGATCACCGCCAGCAGGAGCCCGAACCCGAGGACGCCCAGCTCGGCGAGCGCTTGCAAGTAGTCGTTCTCCGGATGCACGGTGAAGAATCCGGCGAAGCCCCTCTTGTAGGCTGGGAAGATCTCGGCGAAGTTCCCGAGGCCACAGCCAAGCCACCAGTAGTCGCGCACAAGCGTGAGCGTCTCGCGCCAGATCGCCAGCCGATACCGGACCGAGGGATCACCCGCGAATTGCGGGCGTTCGAAAGCGATCCCAGATCCGAGTCCCAGCACTCCTCCCACAAGCAGCGCGAGAACGAAGAGAGCGGCCAGGAGCGCGCGTCGAGAATCCGAACGCCGCAGCAGAAAGGGCAAGATCGCGCTCGCGCCGAGCACACTCACGATCCCTCCTCGCGAGCGGGAGAGAAGAAGGCCCGTGAGGAGCAGCACTCCCAATCCGGCGAACAACAGGATGCGCGCCATGGCCTCGTCGCGCAGCCGCACGCGCCCGCTCAGGGCCGGATAGATTTCCGCGAGCAGCAGCCCGAGCGTTGCCCCGAGCGTCAATTCGATGAAGCCGGCGAAGTGATTGTGGTTCACATACGGGCCGAAGGGGAAGGCCGAGGCCGTCTCGATTCGCCAGAAGAGCTTTCCGTTCCAGAACACGAGCTGAACGAGGGCGAAGAGCGTGAGGCTCACCCCAACGGCGACGAAGTAGATGAAAAATCGCTTCACGCGTCGCGGTTCATGGAGCCAACCCGTGGCGATGAAGAACATCGCGCTATAGGCGATCCACTTCAGCAATTCCTCGCGCCAAAGCGTGCGATTGAGGGCGAGCGAGATCCATGCCGGTGCCCCATCCGAAGCCGCGATCTCGGTCAGGCGAGGTGAAAGTCGAGCGAGCATCGCGTGAGGGAGCGGCAGGCCGTGCAGCAGCAGGAGCAGAAGAAAGACGCACAGCCCTATGTTCATCGGTGAGGCGAACCAGGCGAGATGACCGCGCCGCCATCCGCGCGCGAGCAAGAGAGCGGCGAGCACGGCGACGCCGACCTCCATCGCCCCGTACCCCCACGCTTCGACCGCCCCGAGCGCAAAGGGCAATCCGAAAAGCAATAGGACAAATATGCTCTCGATCCAGGGATCACATGTTCGCCGCGCCATTCGTCGTCCGAGTGAATCCGACGAGGGAGAGAGCATATCCGCGCGCTCTGATCAGTGGGGGCTTCCCCATCGCTGCCGGCGCAGAGATATGGGGGCCGGGCCCTCCACCCATCCCAACTCGCGAAGCCGTTGCTTCATCGCGCGAAACGCCGGCGTGTCGCGTACGAGGCGAGGATCGAGTGCCAGGTGATCCGTGATCTCCGCCTGCGTGTTCCGAATGCGTTCGGACGCCGGCGGATGCGTGCGGAAGACGGCGCCGAGCAGATCGGGACTCCGACGCGAGATCTGCTCCAGTTTCTCGAACAGCGAGAGCATGCCACGCGGATCATATCCGGCGGCGTACATGTTGTGCACGCCGAGGAAATCCGCCTCCCGCTCGGCATCTCGCGAATGCCTCGTGAAGATGCCCGCGGCCAGAAGCTGCGAGGCCGTTTGCCCGATGCGCGCGGCCGTGCCCTCGCCGCCGATCGTGCCGATGCCCAGGTTGATCAGGCCGACGAGAAATTGGTACTTCTGCGCGCGTTTGAAGTTCTTAAGCCCGTGTCGCGCGACGACATGCGCGATCTCGTGCCCGAGCACCGATGCGAGTTCGCTCTCGCTCTCCACCGTGGCGAGCAACCCCGTGTGTACGTAGATGTATCCGCCCGGGAGCGCAAACGCATTCACCGTCGGATCCTCGATGATGAAGAAGTGATAATCGAGATCCGGACGTTTGGAGAGGCGCGCCAACTGCTCTCCGAGTTGTTGCACGTAGCTGGCGAGTCGCGGATCCCGCACGATCTTTTGCTCCCTCTGCAGTTGCTTGTGCAACTCCTGTCCCAGACGGATCTCATCCCGTTCCGGATAAAGGCCCTCATTGCTGTAGCTCGCCCCTCGGAACTTGTCGTAAGGGTTCCGACGCCCACTCGCGATCTGCGCGGAGTCCGCCGCGCGCGCCATCGGATCTCCATGCGCGGGAGAGAGACCGGAGACGAGCCCCACGGCGAGCCCGCCAAGCAAAAGCATTGAAAGCCGACGTCGCCTTCGCTCTCCTCTTCCGTTTCGCATAGCGTGTCTTTTGCTAGAATAGTCGAGGCTCACGGAGAGATCAACCCCTTTCATTGGTAGAGATGCTCGGAATGCGCACGAGGCTCGCCGAAGATGGGAGATTGGCTTTGTCTTCGGCGATGGGGTTGTGGTATATAATGCCTTTTGGGAGGAGACATTAGTGCAAGGAGTGCGGGGCGTTGAGCATACTCGTCGATGAAACCACGCGCGTCGTCGTTCAGGGGATCACGGGTCGGGAAGGGACGTTCCATACGCAGCAGATGAAGGCGTATGGGACGAAGATCGTTGCCGGCGTCACTCCGGGGAAAGGTGGGACCGTTCACGAAGGCGTGCCGGTCTTCAACACGGTCGAACAGGCTGTGCGGGAGACCGGAGCTGATACCAGTGTGATCTACGTACCCGCGGCCTTCGCCGCCGATGCCATCATGGAAGCCGCCGATGCCGGCATCGCGCTCATCGTCTGCATCACGGAAGGTATTCCCGCTCTCGACATGGTTCGGGTCATGGCCTTTCTGAAGGATCGGCCGACGCGATTGATCGGGCCGAACTGTCCGGGGGTGATCTCCCCAGGGAAGTGTAAGGTGGGCATCATGCCCGGACACATCCACCGAGAAGGGAGCATAGGCGTGGTCTCCCGCAGTGGCACGCTCACGTACGAGGCCGTGTGGCAATTGACACAGCGGGGGCTCGGACAATCCACCTGCGTCGGCATCGGCGGGGATCCGATCGTGGGGACGAGTTTCGTGGATGTGCTGCGCCTCTTCGAGCACGACGAGCAAACGGAGGCGGTCGTCCTCCTTGGGGAGATCGGGGGGACGGCCGAGGAGGAAGCTGCGGCCTTTGTGCGCGCGCACATGACGAAGCCTGTCATCGGGTTCGTCGCCGGACAGACGGCGCCGCCGGGTCGGCGCATGGGCCACGCCGGCGCCATCATCTCCGGAGGGCGAGGGACGGCGGCCGAGAAGATGCGGGCGATGGAGGAGGCCGGCATTCACGTCGTCTGCAATCCGGCCGAGATCGGCGCGACGGTCGCTCGCGTGTTGGGGAGAGACTGAAGTGGATGGTTCAGAGGTTGAACCGCCGATTCGAGAGGAGGACGAGAGATGCTCGAACGCACGCTCGCCATCATCAAGCCGGATGCCGTCAAGCGAGGGCTCGTGGGAGAGATCATCCGTCGGATCGAGGCCGAGCGATTTCGCATCCGCGGCCTGAAGATGGTGCACTTGACGAAGGGGCAGGCCGAAGAGTTTTATGCCGTGCATCGCGGCAAACCGTTCTTCGAGTCCCTCACGACGTTCATGTCCAGTGGCCCGTGCGTCGTCCTTCTGCTCGAGAGCGAATCGGCCATCTCCCGCTGGCGGGAGGTCATGGGGGCGACCGATCCGGCTCGCGCGGCCGAGGGTACGATCCGTCGCCAATTCGGCACGACGATCGAACGCAACGTCGTCCACGGCTCAGATGCGCCGGAGACCGCCGCCTTCGAGATCGCCTATTTCTTCAACGCCTTGGAGATCATCGGGTGAACCGCTATGCTGTGGGATGGTCTGGGTGGCCTGGGACGATTCTTCATCGTGATCGGGCTCTTGTTTGTGGCCTTCGGTCTGGTACTCGTGCTCTTGGAGCGCTTCCCGCAGATCCCCTTGGGACGACTCCCGGGGGATATTCGCATCGAGCGCGAGAATGTGCGCTTCTATTTCCCGTTGGTCACGAGCCTGATCTTGAGCGTGATCGCGACGATCCTCTGGTCGCTGATCTCTTCGCTCCGAAAATGAGGGGGATGTATGACGACGTCCAAAGGTTTTCGCGTGTTCGCGACCTGCGACATCGGCCACGAAGCCTTGGAAGTGCTGCGACAGCGGGGATACGAGGTCGAGGTCTATCCGCATCCGGATCCTCCGCCCAAGAGCCTCATCATCGAGAAGGTGAAGTCAGGGATAGACGGGCTCATCACCACCTTGCGTGACCCGATTGACCGTGAAGTCTTAGAGGCTGGACGGGGCACCCTCAAGGTCGTCGCCCAATGCGCCGTCGGCTTCGACAACATCGATCGCGCGGCGGCCAACGAGTTGAAGATCCCCTTCACCCACACGCCTGACGTCTTGAACGAAGCGACGGCCGAATTCGCCCTCTTCATCTTGGGCTGCGTCTCGCGCAAGCTCTGGCCGAGCGAGAAGCTCGTGCGCGAGAACCGGTGGGGGGCGTGGCATCCGTATCTCCCTTTCTTGGGCGATGAGGTGACGGGCAAGACGGTCTCCGTCATCGGGACGGGACGGATCGGGAAGGCGTTCATCAAGAAGTGCGTCGGCCTGGAGATGAACATCCTCTGCTACGATCCGATCGTTCAGGATCACGAATTCGTCGCCAAGGTTCAGCGCGAGATGGACCTGCGCTATGAGTTGGGATTCGCACCCGAGCGACGCACGATCCGCTACGTGAGCTTCGACGAGGCCTTGAGCCAGGGGGATTACGTGAGCCTCCATGTCCCCCTGCTTCGTCCTGGCGAGAGCGAGACGCCGACCTATCACCTCATCAATGAGGACGCGTTGCGGAAGATGAAGCCGACGGCCTATCTCATCAACACCTCGCGTGGACCGGTCGTGGATGAGCGCGCGCTCTACTGGGCGTTGAAGCATGGAGTGATCGCCGGAGCGGCGCTGGATGTCTTCGAGGTCGAGCCTCTGCCGCCAGATTCTCCCTTGCGCGATCCGGAGTTGGAAGATCGGCTCCGCCTCTTCCATCACTTCGCCAGCGGCGGGCGTATCACGCGCCTCTCGCCCGATCCCGATCGCGGCATGGCGGGACGGACCGTCCAAGCCCTCATTGACGTGCTCGAAGGACATTACGGCGGGGATCCGACGAAGATGCCCTTCGTGGTGAACAAAGAGGCGTTCCTGTAGCGCGCGAGCATCGGATGTGTGGCGAAGGACGACGATCGGCGGATCACGACTCTTCATCTCGGTTCACGACGCTTGTGATCCCCGTCCATCGCGGGCGGGAGTCGGCGCTCGCACGCCTGTTGGGGACACTCGCCGAAGCCGTACCGAGTGCTTTTTATCCGGTGGAAGTCCTCATCGTGAGCCGCGACATCCCTGATGCGGGGACGCGCTTGAGCGCTCCCTTGCGCGCTTTTCCCTTTCCGATTCGCTGGCTCTACTTCCCCGGCGCGCGAACGCTCGCCGAGCTGCGCAATGCTGGACTGCATGCCGTCACGACTCAATGGGTGCATTTCTTGGATTCGGACACGCTCCTCGCCCCTGATCACTTCGTGCGCCTCGAACGTGCGGTGGGCGCGCATGACCGTTCAATCGCATGTTTCCAACTCGGTGTCGAGCCCGCTCCCACGCGCTCCGTATGGGCGCGCTACGAGGCCGAGATCGATCGGTGGGCCATCGGCCGATATGTCCGTTTCGAGGGCGTGCGCGGATTGAACGGTATGGGCTTTCTGGCGCGCGTCGAGGCGCTCTGCGCCGTCGGCGGATTCGATCCGGAGCTGGTGGCCGCCGAAGACATCGAGCTGGGGTATCGTCTCTCTCGCGCCGGCATCCCGATGGCTTTCCTCGACGAGGTCCGCATCGTTCACGACTATCCCCCACGATTGCGGGCTCTGCTCCGCCGTAAGTTCTGGCATGGCCAGGGGTACGGTCTCTTCCTCATGCGCCATCCGGAGTTCCTGCAGCAGCTCGTCGCCGCGCCATGGCCTTCGCTCGCGACGATCCTTCGTCGCCCGCGCTTCCTCGCCTATGTCCTCATCAGCCACGCCGTCTTCCTCGCGGGCGCCGTCGTCGCGCTCGCGCGCGCATGGGGGAGGCGCATCTCTCCTCTCGCGAAGAGGGATGCGCGTTCGGCGCTCGCGGGCGCACCAGGAGAATGCCCGACATCCGGTGTTCCCTCAAGAACTCCTCCAACTCCTGCTCCATGACACAGCCGCGACGACGCGAAGCGTGAGAGAGGGCGAGCGACCTCGAACCCATCGGTCTCCGCTCGACCAGCAGCAGGCCGACGTGAAAGACATCGAGATTGGGTTTGGTGGAGGCGAAGAAGATGAGATCCCCGTCACGAAGACGCTCGCGCAGCTTCGCGAGCTGCTTCTTCGGGAAGCATCGAAAGCGCAACGTTCGGGGAGGGAGGCCGGGGACGACGTTCACGCGGCGCGTGAGCAGGCGCGTCCCGCGACCGCGCGTGAGATCGGTGAGTATGCCCTGGCGGACGTTCGCGCGAATCCATTCGACCATATAGTGGTGTCGCGTGCGCCAAGTGACTCGCCCATCTTTATAACGAATGCGCCGCAGCCATCGGCGGACATCGCGCGCCGATCGGGCCAGCGCGAGCGCGAGCACCGTCTCCACATAGGTGACGCAGTCGAAGCCCACGAGCGAGAGCGTGAGGACCTCGCGTTGGTCCGGCCCGCCGCCGAGTGGATTCTCGACATATGGACGACCGCGTAAGAGTCGAGCGGCGCGACGCATTCGCTCGCCAAGCGAGGCATCGCCGCGCAGCTCGCCAAGCAGCGCCGCGATCCCCTGCTCTTCCATCGCGCGCGATCTCATTCTTCGAGGCCTCTTCAGCGATTGTAAGGGATCGGTCGTCGCGCTGACCAGCCCCTCCTCTCCTCGGAGTCCGAGGGAGAGGAATTGAAAACCCACCCCGCCTCGCGGATAATACCCTCTGAGATGCTCGAACGACGACAGCTTCGCCTTCATCGCGTCGGCCTCATGGTCAAGCCCAAGATTAAAGGGGCGGGCCCGATCATCGAACGTCTCTCCCAGTTTCTCAGGGAGCGGGGCATTGAACTCGTCGCTGAACCGATCGTCGAGGAGATGGCGCCCGGATGTCGGGCCGCGCTTGTGTCGCGTGAGGATTTACCTTCGACGATCGACCTGCTGATCGTGATGGGAGGCGATGGGACGATGCTTGCCGCCGCGCGCCTCATGGGCGGGCGGCGCATCCCCGTCCTCGGCGTCAACTTCGGCGGGCTCGGCTACCTGACCGAGTTCACGTTGGAGGAAGTGTTCCCTGCGCTGGAACGCGTGCTGATGGGGGAGGCGCTCGTCGACTCCCGCATGATGCTCGATGCCGTCGTCCATCGCGCGGGCCGGTGCGTGGCCGACTATTCGGTCCTCAACGACGCTGTGGTGAACAAGAGCGCGTTGGCGCGTATCATTCAGATCGAGTGCTGGATCGACGGCGCGCCCGTGACGACCTTTCGTGCCGATGGCCTCATCGTCTCCACCCCCACCGGTTCCACGGCCTATTCGCTTTCGGCCGGAGGGCCGATCGTCCACCCTTCCGTCGCCGCGATCGTGATCACGCCCATCTGCCCTCACATGCTCACGAATCGGCCACTGGTCATCTCCGACGAGTCGGAAGTGAAGCTCATCTTGCGCACGCCGCGCGAGGAAGTCACGCTGACGCTCGACGGGCAAGTCGGCTTCGCCCTGCAGGTCGAGGATGAGGTGATCGTCCGCAAGAGCGCGAAGACCTTCGACCTCATCTCCCCGATGAACAAGAATTACTTCCAGGTCTTGCGCGACAAGCTGTATTGGGGAAAATGACGCCGGGCGTCCATGCGCCCTCTTTGACTCCCGCTTGCTCCCGGCCGCGAGGCAGTGATAGACTGAAATGCGAAACTCATACCTTCATGGAGGGGCTTATGAAACGCGTTGGCTTCATTCGCTTCTTCGGCATCCTCGCCTCTTTCCTCTCCATCGCTCTGACGCCCTCGCTCGCCCTCGCCCAATCTCAAGCGACGGCCGCTACCGTAGAGGGGTATGTCTCCGATCCCACCGGAGCCGTCGTGCCGGAAGTCACCGTCACGGCCGTGAACGTGGGAACGGGCCTGACGCGCACGGTGAAGACCAACGCTGTCGGCTACTACATCATCCCGCTTCTGCCTCCCGGTACCTACACGATCACCTTCGCCAAGCCCGGATTTGCCGAATTGAAGCTCGAGGGGATCGAGCTGCGCGTCGGCGATGCCCTCACGGTGAATGGCACACTGCAGCCGGCGGGCATTCGGGAGGAAGTCCTCGTTACGGCCGAGACGCTCCCGCTCATTGAGACGACGCGCACGCAGCCGGGCACGGTCATTGATCGCACGCTCATTGATGTGCTCCCGCTGAACGGGCGGAATTGGACGGAGCTCGTGCTCTTGACGCCAGGCGTGACGGCGGCCGACGACTTCGGGAACGTGAGCTTCACGGGCGTGGATCGCGTCTTCAACAACATTCAGGTGGACGGCGCCGATAACAACAACGCTTACTTCGGCGAGATTCGCGGGCGCACGCGCGCGCCATTCCAGTTCAGTCAGGAGACGGTGCAGGAGTTCCGCGTGGCCAACAGCAACTTCTCGGCCGAATTCGGGCGCGCGGCCGGCGGCATCGTCAACGCCATCACCCGCTCGGGCACCAATGAGTGGCGCGGCACGGCCTTCTACTATATCCGCGATGATGCGTGGAACGCCAATGGCTTCTTCAATAACGCCAACAATGTGCCGAAACCGCCCGAACGCCGTCAACAGTTCGGCGGCAATATCGGCGGGCCGCTCATCCGCAACAAGCTCTTCTGGTTCCTCAACTACGATCACCAGATTCGCAACGAGCCGGTGACGGTCATCCTCGGTGCGCGCCTGGAGAATGAGATTCGCGCCCTGCGCGGCCCCGACCGCGAGCTGGCCGAACGCTTCTTCCGCCCGCTTGTGCGCGCCATCCCTCGCGATTTCGATCAGATCAATTTCTTCCCTCGACTCGATTGGCAGATCACGCCCAATCACACGCTCACGCTCACGCATAACTTCCAGCAGTTCGATTCCCGAAATGGCGTCTTCACGACGCCCACGACGACGACCAACATCACCGGCAACGCGAAGAATTTCACCAACAGCTACACGAGCGTCATCGCGCTCAACTCTGTGCTCACGCCGACGTTGCTCAGCGAATTCCGCTTCAACTTCGTCTTCGACGATACGGGGGATTTTGCGAACGATCCCGCGCTGCCGCAGATCACCGTCGCCGGATTCAACCTCGGTGGGCGGACGTTCTTGCACGCGCGGCCGGGCGATTTCCCGGGGCGGTTCACGAAAGAGCGTCGCGTGCAGTGGATCGAGAACGTCTCGATCCTCCGAGGGCGACATACGATCAAGGTCGGATTCGACATCAATCGCATTGTGGATCGGAACTTTTTCGCCCAGAATGTCAACGGGACCTACAGCTTCGGTAGCCTCCTTGACTTCCTGAACGGCGTGATCAGCAACTACACGCAGCGGTTCTTCATCGGCGATCCACTCGTTCGGCAGCGGACGATGGTCTACGGCATCTATGGCCAGGATACGTTTCGCCTCAGCTCGCGGCTGACGCTCTACTACGGCATGCGGTATGAGTTGCAGACGCTTCCGGGGCCGCTGGTGGTGAACCCGCTTGTGCCGGAGACCGAGCGGATCAATGAGGACACCAACAATGTGGCGCCGCGCCTGGGCCTCGCCCTCTCCCCGTTCAAGAGCGGAAAGATGGTCATTCGCGCCGGATATGGGATCTTCTACGGGCTGACGCCTAACCTCATGATCAACGATGTCCTGACGAACAACAACGCCTATTCGATCAACCTCTTCCTCTCGGGCACGGCCTTGGCGGCCAATGGGATCGTCTTTCCGCCAATCACCTCGCTCGATCCGCTCGATCTCTCGAAGACGAAGTTCCCCAAACTGGAAGCACCTCCGGGGGGTATGCGATTCGCCGATCCCTTCTCGGACATCATGGTCTTCGCGCCGGATCGGGTGAATCCGTACACGCAACAGGCGAACTTGGAGATCGAGCGGGAGCTCTTCCCGCAGACGACGGTCTCGGTCGCCTATCTCTTCACGCGAGGCGTTCACATCTCGCGCTCGCGCAACATCAACGTCCGGCCGCCGCTTGAGGGGCCGGCCGGCGTGGCGACCATCCGTGTGTTGGATGAACAGGGGCGAGTCGTCCACACGTTCCAATTCCCACGCATTGGTGTCGTCTCGCCGACGTCGCTTCGGCCGAATCCCAATTTCCGGCAGATCAATATGGTCGAGAGCGCGGCCAATTCGATCTATCACGGCATGGCCGTGCGTATCAATCGCCGCTTCCATCGCGGGCTCTCGCTGCTCATCTCCTACACGCTCTCGAAGACGACCGATGATATCCGCAACGCGCTTGACGGACGCTTCACCGACATCCTCGACCCATTCAACGTGCGCCGCGATCGCGGGCTCTCCAGCTTGGACGAGCGACAGCGACTCGTCATAAGCGGCATCTGGCAGATACCATTCTTCAAGAACGCGACTCATCGCATCGTGCGCCATGTCCTGGGGAATTGGAGCGTGAGCGGGATCGCGACGTTCGCGAGCGGGCGCGCCGTGACGGCCGATCTCGCCGGATCGAGCACGGACACGGACCTGAACGAGGATAACGTGCCCGATGATCGCGCACCGCATTGGGGACGCGGAGCCTTCCGCGGCCCGGGGCGAAATCAGATTGATCTCAGCCTGCGCAAGCGCATTGATCTGGCCGAGCGACGGCGGTTGGAGTTCATCTTCCAGGCCTTCAACGTCTTCAATCGGCCGCAATTCACCGGCGTGCAGGTGGATGCTTATGATGCCACGCGCAGCGGCGGCGTCACCTCGCGCATCTTCACCTTGCGCCCGCGCGCCGATTTCCTCCAGCCGATCTTTGGCTTGCGCGCCCGCGATCTGCAGCTCGGCCTGCGGCTCACATTTTGAAAGAGGAGGGAGACTATGAAAACGTGGATGATTTCGATCCTCTTCCTCATTCTTGCATGTCCAACCTTATGGGGACAACAAGCCGATGTTCTTTTGGTGCGTCTTGCCGTGTCGGGGAATCAAATCGCGGAGAAAACGCTCTCGGGAGGGGCGCGTCCCGGACGCTTGGGCGCGATGCCCGATGGCCGGCTGATCTTCACCGATTTTTCCGATGCGGCGAACAACGAGATCTTCATCGCCGACGTCTCGGCGAATCCTCCGATCCTCACGAAGGTTACGGATACGGCGGCGCTCAAGGCGAAAGTCGATGCCGAAAATGGTGCAGATCCGGCTCCCACCGTGATGACGCTACAGGCGGTGGATGCGGATGAAGATGGACACATCGTCATCCTCACGGATGGAGGGGGAGAGGAGCTCGCCTACCTCTTCCGCATTGATCCCCAACGTGGAGAGATCGCTTTGATCTCTGGCCTCGATCGGCCGTTTGAATCCCTCTCGCCCATCTCCTCGATCGAAGGGAATCGCTCGATGGCCGTTTTGGGCACAACGGCGTACATCCTGTTGAACGACCGGTTCGGCGCCTTCTACGGCGATAGCATCGTGAAGATCGATGTGCACGCTCCCGATGGAGGACGAACGGCGGCTACGGAACTGATCTCTCAGGCGCAGTTGGAGGAAGTCATCGGGATCGGGCGGGATATTGATCTCAACGACGCCGCCGTATGGTCGTCGCGGCGAACGTTGGTCGTCATCAATAGCGGTCGTGCTCAGGCGACGGATGATCTCTTAGAGGTGAATCCTGAGACGGGGAAGGTCTCCCTCCTCGTCGCTGCTACGGATATCAAGGCGGATTTGGGGATTCCGGATGTCGGGTACTCTGGCGTGGATGTGGGGCCGAACGATGTGATCTATCTCCTGAACACGTTTGGGACGTCGGGGCATCCGGCCACTCGTGGGATCATCGAGATCCGAAATGCCGGGGAGGGGAAAGGGGAGGCTGTGCTCTTTGCCTCGGAGGCGGAAATTTTGGCGGATCCTTCGATCCGTAACAGAGCGGGAGGTCCTGTCTCTCGGTTCTTCCATCAAAATGCGGGGTTCGCCGTCAGTCCTGTGACGGGGGAGGTCTTCTTTGTGGATTCTTCCGGCGCGACGCAAACCAACGGGATCATTGGCGTTCGTCGTGTGAAGGGGGCGGATCCTCCCCCGGATGTGTATGGGACTTCCAAGCACCGCGGAGGAAGGGGCTGAGTCGCGTTAAGCCGATGGGTGAGCGGCGAGAACGACATCCGCGCGGCGGCGAGGCAAGATCTGATATCCGCGCGTGAAGGGGCGAAAACGGTCGAACTGTCCGACGATGCCGATGAGGGTGAAGGGGCCGGTCGGCGTCGGTAATCCGGGGATGTCCGTCGAGCCGAGGATGCGCAGCGTCGTCGTCCCCGTGCCGTCGGTGATAGTGAGCTGTGCGTTGCCGGACGGCGGGATCGCACCCTGAATGATCCTCACCCCCTCGATTCGCACGAGCTGCCCTTCAAGGGCTTCGCCCACGTCGGCAATGCGTGCGGGTCGGGGAGCGGGCTCTGTATCTGAGCGGCTGAGCACGCGAATGCCGAACGGAAAGGGGAACGGCGGCACAGGCAGCGGATTGGTGATGTCGAGTTCCAAAAGCCCGTTGAAGCTCTTCACGCGCCCGGTAGCCAGAACGCGATCTCCAAGGTTCACCCACTGGCTTTGAGATCGCAATTCGAAGACGCGAATCCCTCCGGTCTCATCTTCCACGAACACATCGGTTTGCGTGCGATGGAACGCTCCGCTTCTGACGGTCACCGTGCCGACGATACGAGCGACCGCGCCTTCGTAACGCGGAACGCCCCAGGCGTCCACAGCTCGGAGAGCGCGAATCGGTGTGATGCCGGCGAAATAGAGGCCACAGGCCGTCGTCGCTTGCCCCACCTCATCCTCGGCGGTGAGGCAATAGCGCACGAGTGCCCCATCCGGTTGCCCAGGGATCTCCCCAACAAAGAGCGTTTGCGAAAAGCGCGCGATCGGAATGGGCATCGGCTCTCCTTCATTCACGGAGACGGTCAAGCGGGTCGAACGAATCTGCCCGGAATCGTCCGCGATCTGCGCCATGAGGAGAACGGCCTCTCCGGCTTGCGGAACAATGGGAGAAGTTCGCATCAAGATCGTCGGCGGGAAATCGGTGCGCACGCCACGTTCGGCGCCGTCGGTCGGGAAGGTCCGCGGCAATAGCCGCTCGCCACGCACCGTGTATTGACGTCCGTCGGTCTCCATGGCGATCGTTCCTTCGGCGACAAATCCTTGCTGGCTCACGCGCGCATCCGAAGGTGGGCTCGCCTGTGTTTGAAAAAGGACGGGAGGGCGAGGGAGTGGGAAGTCTCCATCGGGGGGAATGGGCGTCAGTCCACTTGTCGGCGTCGTCGTGACGAAGCGATCCACGACTTCCACACTCGGATGACCGAACGGGTTCGCTGTCGCGGCTTGCACGATCCCGACTTCGGCTTTGAGCCGCGAGAGGAACGTCGCGTTGCTGCTCGTCGCGCTCCCGTGATGATTCAATTGCAGCACGTCTACGTCGCCGACAAGCTGCGCGACCGTGGATTCGACGTCCGTCGTCACGCCGCCTCCGCCCGTGAGATCACCTGCGATGAAGAGGTCGAAATCGCCGTATTGGATGAGGAGGCCAATTGAAGCGCTGTTATCCACCTGATCGAACGGATCGGAGCGGCCGAAGATGCCGACGCGCCCGCCGCTCAAGAGATCGCCGTTGACAACAAGACATGTAGCGCGAACGCCTCCGCCGAGGTCAATGACCTCTCCCGCGCGGATCGTCCGACGGGCCGCCCCAATAGTGCTCACATACTCGATGAAGAATCGACTCTCACGAGGAGCTGTGAGATCGCCGCTATCGTAGGCGACTGCCGGGGGGAAAGCTGCAGCGACCTCATCCAGTCCGCCAATGTGATCAACATCGTAATGGGTGGCGATCATCACATCGAGACGGGAGAGTCCGAGGTCGCGCATCCATGGCACAAGGACAGCATTTCCGGCTCCATCTGGACCACCATCAATGAGCAGCGTGCGCCCCGCTGGCGAGATGACGAGCACGGCATGTCCATGACCGACATCGGGGAAGAAGATGCGGAGCGTAGCTTCCTGTGCCCGCAGCGGCAGCCCCTTGAGCCCAAGGGCGATGAGAAATAGCGCGATAAATCTCCGACGTCTTACGCCGCGAGGTCTCACAAGGGGCATTATACCATGCGCGCCAAGAGCAAGCGGTCGAACGTAGCTTCAGGAGAGGTGCAACGAGCCATAGATAACGGCCGGCCATTCTCAAATTGATCGACAAAGGAGGCGCACGACACCCCTGCGGATGGCATGCGGCGCATGTGATTACCCTTCCGGTCGGAGGCCAATGAAGATGAGGGCTCGCTCGATCTCCGGATTGCGCATGAAGAAGTGCCAGACGGTTCCCGCGCGCAAGTTTTCGGCGCTGAGCAGCGTGATGCCCACGCTGATGCCGATCACATCCGCATTCACCCAGCCGGTCGTCGGATTGAAGGCATCGGTGAAGCCGTAGCGACCGTAAAAGCGCTCGCCGTACTCGGCGGAGAACCTTTCCTTCATGGTGCGGAGCGCCGGCAGCGAAATCTCCGGCGTGAACATGAGCGACCCGGCGGCGGCGCTGGGCACGACCGTTCCATCAATCCGCCCATCGCGGGGAAAGCCCCGGGGCGGCGGCCCACCCCAATCGCAGTATTGGATGCGCTCCTGCCGCACGCAATCGGAGGCCGTGATGCCCCAGACGTTCTCCGAATAACTCGCGGGAAATTCCCGAGCGAGTCGAAGGCAAAATTCTCGATGGGCGCGCGTGGCCCGGATCGAATTCTCGAACCAATCGGTGCGCATCCCACGTTCTTCTCGGCGACGGCGAAAATCTATCCAAGCGTGCGAATACTGATGGATGAAAAGCGGCGGCGCCCCGTGGATGTATGTGTAGCCCGCGTAGGTGATCGGATTCCGCCGCCAGGCATACCACGCCTCGGGCGAGATCGGATGCGTCGGCGAGGCGATGGCCAGGAGATAGAGGATCATGTGCTCGCTATACGTGTCCCAGCGGGCGGAGAGAAATCCACTCTCCGGCATCCACCCCTGTGAGAACAAGGTCGGATGCCCGTTGAGCATCCAGGGGAAATCCACCCGCTCGTAGATCGTCGTGGCCAGGGCGACGATCTCGGCATCGGAAGCGAAGCACTGCCGCACCGTGAGCACGCCGGCCAGAAGCAGAGCCGTATCAATCGTCGAAACCTCGCTCGCCCACTCGCGAGCGCCGGTCCTGGCGTTCAGGTAGTGGTAAAACCACCCATTCTTGTGGAAGGCTCGCTCGGCGAAAAACTCAAGCGTCGTGCGAGCGCGCTGGCGGGCCTCGACCTGACTGACCCAGCCCCGTTCGGCGGCAATGCAGAGCGCCGTCAGGCCGAAACCGGTCGCCGCAATGCTCGCGAGATCCGACCGACGTTCGCCGTTGACTCCGGCGCGATCACGCACCAGGCCCGTGTTCGGATCGGTCTGCTCCCAAAAGAATAAAAAGGCGCGGCGGGAGAGGTCTTCCAGAAAGGCCTCGTCTTCTGGTGAGAGCTGCTGGGGCGTCGGCGCCAACCCACATTGCGCGGGGGCCATGAGCAAGAGGCCGATGAGCCCGATGACGATCCGGCGATCCACAACTCTATTGTACCACCTCGAAGCTCGCTTCCAATCCACCGACGGAGCTGGTGCCGACGAAGATGCGGAATTCTCCCGGCTCGACGATAAACTGCATCTGACGATCGTAAAAGCCCAGATGCTCCGGCCCGAGCGTGAACGTGATGCGACCCTTTTCTCCCGGTCGCAGGGTGATCCTCCGGAAGCCTTTCAGTTCCCGCACCGGTCGCGTCACGCTGGCCGCCACATCGCAAATGTAGAGCTGGACGACTTCATCGCCCGTGCGAGAGCCAATGTTTTCAACCTCGACGCTGACAGTCAGCGACTCATCCGGTCGGATTCGCTGGCGGCTCAGTTGGAGATGTGAGATTTGAAATTGGCTGTAGCTCAACCCGTAGCCGAAGGGGAAGAGCGGCGTCACTTCTTCATCGAGATACTTGGACGTGTACTTGTTTGTGGGATTGGGCGGTCTCCCCGTCCTCTTGTGGTTGTAGTAGATCGGGATCTGCCCGACCGAGCGGGGAAACGTCACGGGCAATTTGCCGCCGGGATTGACATCACCGAAGAGGACGTCGGCGATGGCGTGACCGGCCTCGGTTCCGGCGAACCAGGTTTCGAGGATGGCCGGCACATGCTCGGCGATCCAGGGGATCGTGAGCGGGCGTCCGTTGACGAGCAGGACGACCGTCGGCGTGCCGGTGGCGTGGATCGCTTTCACCAGTTCCAGTTGTCGTCCCGGCAGATCGAGCGAGGCGCGCGAGGCCGCTTCGCCGCTCATCTCCGCCGATTCCCCGACGACAACGATGGCGACCTCGGCCTGGCGCGCGAGGCGCACGGCTTCGGCGATTTCGCGTGAGGAGCAGTCGGTGATCTCACATCCTCGCGCGTGGAGGACTCGCGCCGTTGGCCCGAGCTTAGCCGTGATGCCCGACAGGATGGCGACGACATCCTCGGCGCGTCCGTCCCCCGACCAGGGGCCGAGCAGATTTCGTTGATCATCGGCCAGAGGTCCGATGACGGCGAGCGTTCGCACCGTCTTGCTCAGCGGCAGCAGGTGGCCTTCGTTCTTCAAGAGCACGATCGAACGCGCCGCCATCTCGCGCGCCGCCGCTCGATGCTCCGGGCGGAGAAGCACGGCGCGCTCGCGCGCTTCATCGGCGTACGGGCGCTCGAACAATCCCAATCGGAATTTGATCCGCAGCACGCGCCGCACCGCCTCATCCAGAGTGGCCATCGAGAGCTTGCCCTCTTTGATGAGCTGCGGCACGTGCCGGCTGTAGAGGCGGCTCACCATCTCCATGTCCACGCCGGCATCAAGCGCGTAGCGCGCGGCTTCGGCCCCATCGGCAGCGAGCCCGTGCGCCATGAGTTCTTCAATGGCCGTGTAATCGCTCAGGACAACGCCGTCGAACTTCCACTCGCCCCGTAGAATGGTCGTCAGCGTGAAGGGATTGGCCGAAGCCGGAATGCCGCTGAGATCGTTGAAGGCGCTCATGATCGTGCCCACGCCCGCCTCGACGGCCGCCTTGAAGGGAGGAAGATAAATCTCCCGCAACGTTCGTTCGGACATATCGGTCGTGTTGTAATCGCGTCCGCCTTCGGCCGCGCCATAGCCGACGAAGTGTTTGGCGCAGGCGAGGACTCGATCTGAGGCGCTGTAGTCGTGCCCTTGAAATCCCCGCACGCGGGCTCGTGCCATGACCGAGCCCAGATGCGGGTCTTCGCCCGAGCCTTCGACGATGCGGCCCCAGCGAGGATCGCGGGCGATGTCCACCATGGGGGCGAAGGTCCAGGTGACGCCAGCAGCTCGCGCTTCGGCGGCCGCGATGCTGGCGGCCCGCTGGACGGCCTCGGGATCCCAACTGCTCGCTTCCGCAAGCGGCACGGGAAAGATCGTCCGATAGCCGTGCAGGACATCGAAGCCGAAAAGAAGCGGGATCTTCAACCTCGATTCCTCGACGGCGATCCGCTGCAGCTCGTTCACGCGGCGCGCTCCGCGCACGTTGAGGAACGCGCCGACAAGTCCCCGCCGCACGAGATCGAGATGGTCGGGGCGATAAGAGCCATCCACGTCGCCATCGAGCATCTGAAGCTGCCCGAGCTTCTCCTCAAGCGTCATCTGCCGGAGCAGGGCAGCAATCTTGCGCTCGATCTCATCGGCGGGCGACGCGGGGGGAACGGGTATCCCTGTCAGGAGCAAGGCGCTCATCAGGCCGAACATCCACATCGTGAGCTTCCACCCTCTTGTGCTTCTGTAGCTGCTTGCGTACTGACGCATGAACGTCGCTCACGGATCAAAAACTGAACCGCGCTTGGAATTCGATGACGCGACCGGCAAGCCCCCGCGCCGCCCGGCCGAAGTTCGGACGATCGGCAAAGACGCCCTCATCGAAGAAGCCAAGCGGTTGCAGATTCAGCTCGTTGAGGGCGTTGAGGAAGTTGAACCGGATTTCGAGTCGGGCGGCCTCGCCCAGTCCCGGAATGCGCGGCAGGGCCGTCTCTTTCACCAGGCTGAGGTCCACGCTGCGATAGCCCGGCCCGCGAAACGAGTTGCGTCCGATGCCCGGAGGACCGAGCGTCGAGCTGTCGAAATAGCGCGCGCCGCCGCCGGGGAAATTGCCGCCCGGTCGAATGAACGCTTGGTCATTGCGATCCGTGAGCGCGCCGCCAAAATAGCGCGTGGGGCGTATCGGCCCCCAGGGCTCGCCGTTGGCAAAGCGAAGGCTCTGGCCGATCTTCACCGTATAGGGGAAGCCCGTGGAGATCGTCCAGATGCCGTTGAGCTGCCAGCCGCCGAAAGCCCTGCCCCAGAAATCGGGGCGCGTGCGCAGGAGCGGCAGATCCCACAGCGCCGAGATGACGGTATGATGGCGCACGTCATAATCCGATGGGCCACGCTCGGACCGCAAGTCGCTCGGATAGGTTTGATTGGTCGGCGCCCCCGGCCCTTCGTAAGAGAGCGTGTCAATGCTCTTGCCGAGGCGGTAGCTCACATCAAGTCGGAATCCGCGTGAGAACGGATGCGTCAACCGGGCCAGCATGGCGTGATAGTTGGCGTTGACGTCAGGGAGTAGGAAAAAGACGGGACCGAAAAACGGATTGCGCGGATAGAGCAAGTTCTGGTTGATGATGCGAATGAGCTTGTGACTGCTACTGGCTTGGTAGCCTAGGGACGCGGTGAAGTTCCCCGGCAGTTGGTATTCGGTCTCCAGCGACCAGAAGTAGACGTAAGCGTTCGGCACCTTTCGTTCCGTGCCGTAAATCTCGACTCGGCTGCCGCGCACGCCTCCGGTCGCCGGATCGATACCTTGCGCCAGCGCCGGATTCAGCGGATAGCTCGTCAGCGCACGGCTTGTGCCCAACACGTAGAGGATGCGGCCGCCGGCGAAAGGAAAGAGCCCTTCAGAAGCCGATCCCCCGCAGCAGATGAAATGGCGGGCGAAAAACGGCGGGTTCCCTCGCGTGTTGCCAAAGAGCACGCCGGGGATGCGGTTGTAGCCAAGGCCGAATCCACCCCGCAGCACGAGCTTATCTTTCCACATCTTCGGGCTCCAGGCAAAACCGAGGCGCGGCGCAAAATTGTTCCGATCCGGCTCAAACAGTTGATCGCTCACGACGATTCGCGACTGGTCGAGCTGTCCGGGCGGGAAGACGAGGTTGCTCAAACGACGGCGCTTCTCCCGAAGTGGCGTGAAGTATTCATAGCGAAGTCCGAGATTCAGCGTGAGGTTGGGACGAACTTTCCAATCGTTTTGGGAGAAGAACCCATAGGTGGTGTAGCGGAAGTATCGCTGCGCATCGGCGGGCAAGCCGGTGCCCGGATCGGCGTTGATCGCTTCCAGATAGGGCGCATCGTTGGCCAGGTTGTACAGCCCGCGAAAGAGATAAAGCGGACGGGCTCCGCCGGCGAGGTTGTTGTTGTCCTGCTCGCGGCGCATCTCCAGGCCGAATTTGAGCGTCTTCGCGCCGCGCACCCAAGTGAGCGTATCCCGAACCTCGTAGGTGTTCTGCGCGAAGATGCCGGGTGTCGTCTCCGCGCGGATCACCCCGATCTCCAGTCGCAGCGCCGAGGGCCCTTCGACCTCAACGCGAGGGATGCCCCAGTTGGCTTCGGGATTGTCCTTCACCTCATTGAAGGTGAAGCGGGTGAAGTTCGCTCGCCACTCATTGAGCAGCGTGGGTGCGAGCGTGCGAATCCAGGTCACCGTGCCCGCCGAATTCATCGGTCGGGATCGCAGGTCACCGATAGGACGACTCTGGGCGACATTCTTGAAGTCGTTGCGGCGCGTGATGTACGTGCTCACGGCGAACTGATCGTTGCCGCGGGTGAAATCCACGCGGGCATTGAATTGATCGCCCCGAGTGATGTTGGGCAGGGCGACGCGGACGAATTGAACGTCGGGGATGCCGTCAAGCCCCCCGCCCACCGTGTTGCCGACGGGGACATAGCGACCAAGGCTTCCGGTGAGCGATCCGATGTCCAGGCCTCCGGCGACGGCCTGGCAGCGACGCGGATCGTTGAGAAAGAGGGAACAATCCGCCGGCAGAACCGTGAGAGCGCGCGGCGCGATCCCTTCGGCTCCAAAGATTCGTGCCGTCACCCCGCCTGCCCTCTGCTGCCTGACCAGTTGCCGAAATTCAGGTGTCTCGATCCAGGTGCTCACGAAGTCCGTGTTGTTGCTGCGCAATCCCTCGTAGGAGAAGAAGAAAAAGAGCCGATTCTTGACAACGGGCCCGCCGAGACTCCCGGCAAACTGACGATAGAGCTGCTCCACGCGCACCGGAGGCGCATCTCGGTTCGGATCACCGGTGATCCCGCCCCAGCGATTGAAGGCGTTCAAATCGGGATCGTTGTATTTGATGATGGCGCTGCCGTGAAACTCGTTCGTTCCGTTTTGCGAGACGACCTGAATCTGCGCGCCGGTATTTCGCCCATACTCGGCCGAATAGGCGCTGGAGAGGACGCGAATCTCTTTGACCGACTCTTGATTGGGGGTGACGACGGCAGCTCCAGCCCAGCCCAGACTGTTGACGCTGACGCCATCAATCATGTAGTTGTTGGCCGACAGACGCTGGCCGTTGGCACTCAGGGGAACCTGATTCTCGACCTGGAAGATCGAGACGTTCGATCCGCCGGGGCCGGTCGTATTGGGCAGACCGACGGATTCGCCCCGACTGCCGCGCGCGCCAAGGCCCAGAACGCCCGGCGTCAAGCGAATCAGCTCGTAAGGATCGCGCCCAAATTGCGGCAGTCGCAGCACCTCGCGATTTGTCACCGCGCGCGTCACATCGGGATTCTCCGTGTGAAGGGCCATAGCTTCGCCGCTCGCCTCAACAGTGAGCGTCTCGGCGATCTCGCCCGGTTCAAGAATAAGATCGAGGCCGTGAACCTCCTCGGCGCGGACGATCACGCGCTCGATGACTTTCTTTTTGAAGCCGGGGTATTCTGCCGTGACCCGATATGTTCCCGGCGGCAGCCCGGAGAAGCGATAAAACCCCTCGGCGCTGGTGACGACTTGTTGCGTTTTGCCCGTCTCATGGCTGGTGAGCACGACCGGTGCACCAGCAATGACGGCCCCCGTGGGATCTGTGACGGTCCCCTGAATCCCCGCCTTGAATTGGGCAAGACCGGTGGCCGTCACCCCCAGCACAGAGATCCAGGACAAGAGAAGCCAACGGGATCTGACACCAAACATGATGACCTCCAACAAAGCAGCACCCTCACCCTTGGTGAGAGCATTTCGATCCCCGACCGGTTCAAAGTCGGTCAGGGATCGAAACATAACCCACAGGCTAAGATTGTCGCCCGCCCCTTCGCTCAAGGACCTGAATCGCGACAAGAGCTGAGCGCCGTTCTCACCGGCAGTCGCCCGCCGTCGTCCCGCCCGTCAGGAGCTTGCCATTCCAACGAATGTTGGTGAATGCGGCTGCCGCGCTGTTTGTCGCAATCTCCGTGTTGATCACCGTCTGGATGTAGCCCTTGATGAAGAACGGGCCGGGAATCCCTTGTTCAAGATTTTCAAATGCCAGAGCCGGACTCGACTGGTCGTTGGCCCGGTAGACGATCTTGCGCTTGCCATCCATATCCTTGAAGTACTTGATCCCCAACGTAATGACATCCCCGGAACTGTAGCTCAGATTGAACTTGAAAAAGGGGAACGGGCCGCCGAAGGCAACCACTTCATGCGCATCGGTGTTGATAATGTATTGTCCCTCTCCCGCAACGGATGTCGTGATGATGATTCCCGCCTCCTTTCGCTCGGCAAACTTCGTTCCCGGCGGGGTTCCCACAAGGACCACATCGAAGCTGAACTCGAAGAAATCATCAATACCGAAGGCCAAGGGTTCTTCGCCATCCTCTGAGAGTGCCCAGTCGTGACGGTTGGCAAATTGGCCGGGATGGCTGACCTCGGCGTCGGAAAAGGCAACCACCGGGGGTACCTTGACGAAGCAGAATTTCGATTGAGGATCGCCCCCATGCACAACCCGTGGGAGAACGACCACCTCTTTAACCTCTTTGTCCTGCGGCGAGCCCGCGACCAGTGGGCCAGGCCACCCAATCAGCCCGAGGAGAATCACGATAAGCCCAATCTTTTTCATCGGACACCTCCCTGAATCAAACTAGTTTTCACGAACCAGTAAGTTCCAACATACACGCCAGATCTCGAGACACCTAGCCCTTTCGACAGAGCTGGCACTTCCTTTCTCGTCGGAAATATTTCCTAGCGGCCGGATCCAGATAAGTGGCCTTCATAAAAGTGGTAGGATGACCGCTCCAGATCGAGAAGGCGCTCGACCAAAGAGCGGCTCCACCCGTAGCGTCGCCGACAGGCGTGAGAGAGTTGCTCGGAAGTGGGCTCCTGCTGAAGCTCCTTTCGCAGTTGAGCCCTTATACTCCACAGCTTTCTGAGATTCTGGGCTTTCGTAATCGCCTTTGATTCCTTATCGTCCTGGAGGCCATAGAGGCTGGCCAGCACATAATCTGCTGCCCGGTTCTTGAAAGCTTGTTTGCTTCGGGGCAATCGCTCATCGGGCCAGCTCGTGCGATCTCCAACGAGATCCTGGAGGAAAGAGCGAAAATGCTCATCCACTTGCTGTGGGGCAGCCCATCGGAGATGGTTATGGAGGAAACGTTGAACTTCCCGAAGGGCTTTAATTTCTTCGCTGGAGAGGGAGTATTTTTCTCCGTTGAGATAGGCCAACCAGGCCAGCAATTGGTCACGGTTGCGCCAGGGAGTGAGAGGTTTGGCGTGCGGGGTTGTCGGTTGCGTCATCCCTTGGTGCGTGGTGATGAGCTGCAAGATCTCCCGTCGGGCTTCGAGGCGCTGTTTCTGTTCCGATTCGATTTTGTCTTCAGGAAGAAGATCGGTCTTCTCTAGCGCTTGGTCATAGTGGGATTTTTGTTGATGCGCGAAGGCGATGGTTCTCTGGGCGAGGGGATCTTCTGCTGCCAGGCGCTTTTGCACGACGAGATGGCCAACAAGTGTATTGCCCAGCCAGTTATCTGGGTCCATTGTTACAAGCTCCCTGGCGTGGTGCAAGGCTGCCTCCCACGAATGAGCCCTATAAGCCTGCAGCGCCTTTTCCGAAGCATGAAAAAGGGCCCAGATAGGATACGCTGTTCCTTCCGGGAGGGCTTCGGTGTAAAAGTGCGCGTCCTTCACCTCGATGGGGATCACGCCGCTGTGACGAGCACCTCGGCCCAGCAGGGGGCCGAGCTGCCAGACGGTTTCGATCTTCTTGCGCAGCTTCGTACAGTGGGTGGCGAAGGCCTCTTTGGGGAATTTCGGTTGCGCCGTCGGCCAGATCACATAGCTCCAGATCCAATGCGTCTCGTGCCATCCGGCCTGGAGACACTCGAGGATATGCCGAAACAGGTCATATTCGGCTCCGTGAATGATTTCTTCAAGAGGGTGCGTGGGTGAGCGACGCACCCAGACCTTCCGATGAGCGGCGTCCAGATAGAGGGCGGGATAGCCTTTCCCAGCCCAGGTTGCGATCTCGGGTGAGGCTGGCGCGGCTTCCTTCACTGAAGCCAGGCGCCGTTGCAGCGTGGCCAACAGATCACGCGTCTGTCTCAGCTCCTCGACCCGCTTTCGTTCCACGTGGCGGTGCCAGAACGAGAGGGCAGCTATGGCAAAGAGAAGAGCCCCGATGGCCAGAAGCCAGGGGCGGAGGGAGGCCAGTCGTCCCGGAGAGAGCTCCCGGTTGATGTCCATTTCGGCCGAATGCAGAGCGGCCAGAATCAGCTTGGTGCGCGCCGTTTGCTCGGCTTCAGTGGCCGTCGCCTGTACCTCAGTCAGCGCCGACAGCCGCTTCCAGAAGGCATAGAGATTGTCTCGTGTCGCTAAGTTCTCGACGACCGGCGCCCATTCGGGAATTTGCGGGTAGGTTCGCCCCTGCTCTAGCGCCATCTGGAAGAGATCAAAATAGGGAGACGCTTCGAGCACCTCTTGGCGGGCCGGAAGAGCTCCAAGGGCTTCAGCGTATCGCCGTTGGCTCTCCGATGAGGCGAAAAACTCCACCAGCCGTCGCGCGCGGCGAACGGCTTCCAGATCTCGCCCCCGCGTCGGGTCCAGCACGACAAGCAGGGATCCGCCCTTCATGGTTACGGCCGCCGGTGAACCAATGCGTGGCGGCAACGTGGCGCCGATCTGGTGGCGCCACTCCGTCCCGAGCGTCTTCTCCGCCAGTTTGGTGAGCCACGGCCCCAAGATGACCATGGCGTATTTTCGCGTGAGGAAATCTTCGGCCAGCTCCGCGCTCCGCTTCTCGGGAAGCGCCACGTATCCCCGCCTGGCAAGTTGAATGAGGAAATGAACGGCGCGTTCACCTTCGGGACCGGCGAAGATGGCTTCCTTCCACGGAAGCAGGCCGGGCTTCTTGTCGGTCAAGATCAGCGTGGGCAATCCGGCATTGTAGAGCCAAATCGAAAGATCATGCAGCAGGTTCCAATCCGGAGCTGTTGGAATCGCCAGCGGGGCTATCAGCCCCGAAGGCGGCGCTTCATGCAACCTTCGACAGGTGCTCAAGAAACCGTCGCCCTCGGCGATCTCGTGGGCCGCGACCATATCTTTCCAATACCACAGCACGCGCACGTCCCAGGTGTGTCGCCGCTCGGAGGCCACGACGCCGAGCGAACGGAAGTACGACGCCCAGGTATCGCCAAGCTGAGCGACGATGGGCGGATTACTCTTGTCCGAGACATAGTCGGCGAAGAAGCGGAAGGCATCGGGCCAGGCGATGAACCGCACGCGCGCCGTTATGTTCTCTTGCGCCCGGAAGGCTTCCAGTTCTTCAAAAATCTGCCGCTGCCCGAGGACTTGACGGGCGAAAGCTCGATCTCGAACCAGATCGTGCACGGTCATTTGTAAGTACGGGCTCCGCTCGGCGACAAAACGAGCGATGCCGGCATCAGAAGGGTCGCTCGCCAGAGCCGTCTCATCCGGCATGCGGATGAGCAGGACGGGATCGTCCGATGCCACGGCTGCTTGAAGGACGAGCGCGAGGAGAATCAAAACCCACGTCATTCTTCCAACCCGACTCGCGCGAGCACCCATCGCCACACCTCCCGCAGAGAATCTACTTACGGGAACGTGCGCTGTCTAGCGCGTTTAGCCAAACTTCATGTGTGGCGAGCCAGATGGAACCCGTTCGGCTACCTTCCCCGCATCAGAGGAATGCCATCGCCGTTTGGCCTATCTGTCAGGACCGCCCCTGTGCGTGAACTCTTTGCGGAAAGCGGGGTTCACTCGCGCCCGTCCTGCGTGAGATGCCTTTTCCCGATCCCTCCCTTTCTGGCAGCAGGGCTATGCCTCGTGTACAATGTCCGCGTCGTGAAACCGTATCTCCCACAGCTCAACTTCAGGAGGTCATACGATGCCAGGAGTATCTCTTGCGAACGCGTGGCGAAAGCATGGCGGACGACGTGTGCTTTTAGTCCTCTTCTTCCTCATCCCTTCAACGCACGTCGCGCAGGAAGGGACATCGAACCCTGAGCGGAGCGTCCGTCCGGTCCTCTCTCTCAGCTTGAAAGAAGCCGTCGCATTGGCGCTCGCCCAAGAGGGGGACGTGCGCGTGCGCCTGGCCGAGCAGCAGCTTCGCCAAGTGCGGGCGCAGCGGGACGAAGTGCGCGCCGCCCTTCTCCCCCACGTCGAAGCTTCGTTTGGAGGGCAGAGCCGCACCGTGAATCTCGAAGCGTTGGGCATTCGGATCCCATTCCCCGGATTCCATCCCTTCGTCGGACCATTCACGACCTTCGATCTGCGCGCGACGGCTGCGCAGACGCTGTTCGATCTCAGTCTGGTGCGTCGCCTTCAAGCTGCGAACACGGGCTTGAATGCCGCTCAGATTGATCTCGAACGCGTGCGAGATCAAGTGGCTGGTCATATCGCTCGCCTTTATCTGACCGCGCTTCGGGCCGAGGCGGCTCTGGCGACCGCGCGCGCCAATGTCGCTTTGGCGGAAGCGCTGCTTAAACTCGCTCGCGATCAAAAGGCCGCGGGCACCGGGATCGGCATCGAAGTCACGCGCGCCGAAGTGCAGCTCACCCACGAGCGGCAACAACTGCTCATCGCTGAGAACGAACGCCGGCGCGCGCACCTGGAGTTGCTCAAGGCACTCGGGCTCCCGCTGGAGAGAGAGGTGCACTTAACGGACGCGCTCACATACACGCCGATGGAGACGCCGACATTGGAACATGCTTTGAGGACGGCCTGGCACTCGCGCGCCGACTACGCGGCGCAGCAGGAGCGCGAGGCGGCGGTTCAGCTCGCCTACAGCGCGACGAAATGGGAGCGCTTGCCATCTCTGATCGGATTCGCCGACTACGGGACCATTGGATCGAGCATCGCGCACACCGTGCCCACGCGCACCTATGGGGTTGCGCTGCGCCTCCCGCTCTTTGATGGCGGCCGACGCGAGGCGCGATGCGCCGACGCCCATGCCGCATGGATGCGCGAGCGCATGCGGACGGAGGACCTTCGACGCCAAATCGAACTGGAAGTGCGCACCGCCCTAGATAGCCTGCGCTTGGCCGAAATGCAGGTGAAGGTTGCCGAGGAGGGGTTGCAGTTGGCCGAGCGCGAACTCACGCAAGCGCGCCATCGGTACGAAGCCGGCGTGACAACGAGCCTCGAAGTCACCGAGGCGCAAACGCGCCTTGAGCGTGCGCGCGAGAATCATCTGGCGGCGCTCTACGCCTACAATCTGGCGCGCCTGGAGCTGGCCCTCGCCATGGGAACCCTCCGCCAGCTCTTGCGATGAACTATCACTCCGAGCCCTTCTCATCCTGACATGAGCACTCAATCGCTTGCTCACAGAAGTGCTCTCAGCGTGCTGAGGACGGTCATGTGGAAGAAGTCCGTTGTAGAGATCACAGACCTCTCGATGACCGAGCGCTTCGTCTCATCCGAATGGGCAATCGTTGTCGTCCCATCCGCCAGCTCGATGATTCGCACCGTCGCGGCGGGAAGGCGATTCGGGTTTCTCTTCAAGAGGGCCTGCGGGGACTCTGGACGGTGAGAGACGGGATGTGATATTTTCCTACCTTGCCAATGCGTGTGCGCCCGTAGCTCAATTGGATAGAGCATTGGACTTCGGATCCAAGGGTTGGGGGTTCGAGTCCCCCCGGGCGCGCCAGGAAGATCATCTGCGAGAAGCTTCCGCCAACAGTCTCTTCCGGAGGGAGCGACCGAGTCCCATGAAGGGGAGCGTGCGCTCCTCGTTTTGAGGTGCGGTAGTCCATGCGAAAAGAGAGGTTGACATCCGTCGAGAGCGAATACGAGCAGACTCCATTAAGGCCAAATCCACATTCCGCATGCGAGCTTGCGCAAGCGAGCGACCCGAATCGAGCCTGGAGTGAGCGGTAGCGAACCCTAAGCCCGCGACGTGGGCGGCCCACATTGGGGAACGGCAGTGGCTACAGCAGGCAGGGGGGGAGCGATCGGGAGGGTCGCCCCTCGGGGGCTTGGATGGGATCTCGTCTCTCCTCGGGCTCGCCCTCGGCGAGATGCTGTTGCCCGCATGCGCGGGCTCTCATTGATTGTTCGCGGGCCGTGTCGCAGCTCGACAGGATGGGGGCCTCTTGCGTAGATTTGCTGTCAAAGGCTTTGTGGATTGGGGGGAAGATATGCGACCGAAGGTGCGGCTTGTGCTCTCGACATCGCTTGCCGAGGCCGAGCTGCTTGCTCAAGCTCGGCTGTGCGTGCGCCTTTTGAACCAAGCTAACAAGCCGACGATCAAAGCACTCCTGCGGCTGGTCGAGGTGCCCGAGACGTTGCTTCTGCAGGCTGAGGTGGTCGGGGAAGAAGCCACCGCCTCCCGCCACACGTTCCTCGTGGACATAGATCCGCGCGGCGGGCCCGAGCAAGGGAACGGAAAGATTCTGGCCGATGTGCTCCCCATGCTGTACAGTTCAGCGCGAGATGTGCATCTCATCCTTCATCAGCTCGCGAGGACGGACGATGTGCTCTCGGCGGATCTGCTCGCTTACGAACCGTGAAAAGAGGCGCGCTGCGATCCCTCGCGGCGTTGCTGCTCGGCGATGAGCTCATCCATTTGCTTGAGCTGATGGATGAGCCAGGGGAGTGGCAGGAGCACGCCGAAGGCCGCCACGATCAGAGCGGCCGAGAGCAGAGCCATACCGAGCACGACGTACATGCCCGTCGGATGATCGGCCCATCGCCGCACGATCACGACGCCGAGGGCCAGGGCGCAGCTCACGAGAAACAACGTGGCGGCCACGCGCACCATCTTATCCGCGCGTCGCGCGAGGAGGGCCCGCTGCCCTTCCATCCATTGCACCGTCTTCATCGCGTCACCCAAGGAGGAAGCATCATAGCGCGAAGGTGGAGAAGAAATCGAGGCCGAGGTGCTCCCGACCGCGCGCCTTCGAAAAAGCGCCGGTCACGCTCTTCCTTTTCGCTCACACGTTGAAGGGATGCGGGAGACGGATTAGAATGCGGCCGACTCTTTGGAATCATCGGACAAACGGAGCCCGAGATCGGGCTCTCTTCTTCGCGATGAGGAGGAGGCGTATGCTTCGGTCAATCACCGTGGGTGCGCGGCGCCGGACATTTCGGGGCGTGGGGCTCGTGGTCTTGTTCGCGCTTCTGGGGCGGGTCTTCCCAACGGTCGGGCAATGGCAACGGATCGGCTCGGCCCGATCGGTCACGCGCCAGGCGCGCGGCGTAACGCTCGATTGTCAGAACGCGCAACTTCACGTCACGGTCTTGGCGGCCGATCTCATTCGGGTTCGGATGCAGCCGGGGACGGCGTTCGGCCCTGATGAGAGCTGGGCTGTCGTCAAGACCGAATGGCCGGCCGTCCCCATGGAGTTCATCGAGGATCGGACGAGCGTTCAATTGGGCACGTCGGAGCTGATCGTCGAGATTCGCAAATTCCCCTGCTCGGTGGTGATTCGCGATCGGCGGGGCGAGATCATCGTGGCAGATGCGCCGGGGAAGGGCATGAGTTGGAATGGGAAGGAAGTGCGTGTGTGGAAGGTGATGCCTCCCGACGAATATTACTACGGCTTGGGAGAACGAGCGGGGCCGCTCGAACATCGCGGTCGGGCCTATGTCAACTGGAATACGGACGCCTATGGGTATCAGCGAGGAACCGATCCGCTCTATCAATCCATCCCGTTTCTTCTGGCGCTGCGTCAAGGGCGCAGCTACGGGATCTTCTTTGACAACCCTTCGCGCTCCAGTTTCGACTTAGGGAATGCGCGGCGCGATCAGTATTCGTTCGGGGCGGAGGAGGGTGAGCTGAACTACTACGTCTTCTACGGCCCCGATCCGAAGAAAGTCCTCGAGCGCTACACGGAGCTTGTAGGGCGCATGCCGCTGCCACCGAAATGGGCACTTGGCTATCAGCAATCCCGCTGGAGCTATGAGCCCGAAAGTCGCGTGCGCGAGATCGCCCGCACATTTCGGCAGCGTCGGATCCCATGTGACGTGATCTATCTGGACATCGACTACATGGACGGATTTCGGAGCTTCACCGTGGACGCGCAGAAGTTTCCGAACTTTCGCCAGATGATCGCCGATCTGGCCCGGATCGGCTTCAAGGTCGTCGCCATCATTGATCCGGGGATCAAGCAGGAGCCCGGCTATTGGGTATATGACGAGGGCCTCAGAGGCGGTCATTTCGTCACACTCCCGGACGGCTCGCTCTATACCGGCGTCGTGTGGCCGGGCATGTGTGTCTTCCCCGACTTCGCGCGGGAGGAGACGCGGCGGTGGTGGGGTGGGCTGTACAAGGAGCTGGTCGAAGCCGGGATCAAGGGGTTCTGGAACGATATGAATGAGCCGGCGGTGTTTGTGGAGACCGATCGGCAGGTGGATCGCACCATGGCGCTGGAAGCCCTCCACGGAGACCGAGGTCGCCAAATGGCGCATCGCCGCGTGCACAACGTCTATGGGATGCTCATGGCGCGCGCGACGTTTGAAGGCTTGCAGAGGCTTCGGCCCGGCGAACGTCCCTTCATCCTCACGCGCGCCTCGTATGCCGGCGGTCATCGCTATGCGGCCACATGGACTGGCGACAATACGAGCAGTTGGGAGCATCTTCAGCTCTGGATTCCGATGGTGCTCAATCTGGGTTTATCCGGGCAGCCCTTCGCCGGGCCTGACATCGGCGGCTTCGCAGGAAACCCAAGCGCGGAGTTGTACACGCGCTTCTTGCAAGCGGGCGTCTTCGGTCCCTTCTGTCGCGTTCACTCGCAGAAGGGGACGCGAGATCGAGAGCCATGGGCTTTGGGTCCTGAATACGAAGCCATTCATCGTCGCTTCATCGAGCTGCGCTATGAGCTTCTGCCCTACCTCTACACGGTCTTTGAGGAGGCGGCACGCACGGGATGGCCGGTGATGCGCCCGTTGTTCTTGGAGTACCCGACGGATCGGCGGACCTACCGGATGGACGCACAATTTCTGCTCGGCCGCGATCTGCTCGTCGCTCCTGTACTGGAGGAAGGGGCGCGTTCGGTCGAGGTCTATCTCCCCGAGGGCGAATGGTTCGATCTCTGGACAGGCGAGCGACTCATCGGCTCGCGACACATTCGCGTCGAAGCGCCGCTGGATCGCATACCGCTTTTCGTTCGCGGTGGCGCGATCCTCCCCATGCAGCCGGTCGTCCAATACGTGGACGAAGCGCCGATCAATCCCCTCGTGCTCCACATCTTTCCATCGCGCGAGTGCGCGGGCGCGCTCTACGAAGATGACGGTGTGAGCGATGCCTATCAGCGCGGCCAGTATGCGCGCACGCGATTCGGCTGTCGCGTGTCGGCCGAGGAGATCGCGGTGGAGATCGGTCAACGAGAAGGTGGCTACGCGCCGCCCCCGCGCGCGTACCTTCTGTGCGTCAACGCCATCGAGCGTGAGCCCCTGCGCGTCGCTCGCGCTGGGCAGGAGATGGTTCGCGTCCGAAGCTTCGCCGAGTTGTCGCACCTTTCCGAGGGCTGGAGCTACGATCCGGTGCGCCGACTCGTTTGGGTGAAATTCCCCGATGAGGGGCGAGCCGTGAGGGTGACGGTTCTCATCCCCTTTGGGGCGCGCCCGGGGGTGGGGGGAGCGGGCAGGGGTGACGCGCGCTCTTTGCTTCCGGACAGCGAGAGCCGATACAATGAGTCTTCTTCGGGCGAGGTGATTCACCAACGAGGATTCTGACAAGAGGAGAGAGAGAGAATGCGAAGCAAAGACTTAGTTCGACTTCTCTGGGGGATCGCGATCATCGGGACGCTTATGTTCATCGGACGTGAACATCCGTCGGCCTTTCGAGCGCCGGGCGCGCGGTTCGCTGAACAAGATCGCTGGAATGTCCCCGAATCGGCCAAACGAATGAAGAATCCGATCCGGGCGACGGGCGCTTCGATCCGAAAGGGGAAGAGCCTTTTCGCCGAATATTGTGCCATGTGTCACGGAGATCGAGGCAAAGGCGATGGTCCTATGGCAGAAGCCCTCCAGACGAAGCCGGGGGATTTGACCGATCGCGCTCGAATGAACGTGCAGAGCGATGGGGAGCTGTTCTGGAAGATCGCCAAGGGGAATCCGCCCATGCCGGATTTTGAGAAGACGCTGCGCCCAGAGGAGATTTGGCATCTGGTGAACTACATCCGCACGCTGGCGCGCTAGCTCGTGTCGGCTTCAGGCCCATCGGGTGAGGATCGTCTCTCGCTCGAAGAGGCGCGCGCCGATCTTCAGGACAATCACGTCGAGCCCGAGCAGGACGATGGCGCTTGCGAAAACCCATTGGACGTTGAGCGAGAAGAAGCCACGCATCTGCATGATGAAGAGGGCCACAATGGGAAGGATCAGCACGACGCCGACCTGCTGCGCCGTGCGTGGGTCCTTCGCGCGCGAGGAGACGATCACGCCAAGCCCCAGGCTCAGGACGGCGACCAACGGCCCTATGAGGAAGATGAGGCTGAGGCCGACGGGGTTCGCGACGCGGGGGAGCACTTCCGGAGGGCTCAGCGCGCGGATACCCAACACGTAGAGCCCGAAGGTGAGCCATACAAGCAGCGTTGCCGGAAGGGCGGCGGCCAAGCTCTTGCCCAAGAGCAACTCGGTCGTCGTGATCGGCGTCGCCAGAAGTGGCTCGAGCGTGCGATTCTGCTTCTCTCCGACAATGCTATAAGTCGCGATGGAGAGCGCGCCGAGAATCGGCACGAGTAGAAACATGAGGACGAACTGCCGGAAGATGTAGATGTGCAGGACCACCAGAGGATCCAATCGCTTCAGCTCCGGCTCCGCACGTCCCAGAAGTTCGAGCATGCGGCGAACATCGCGATCGTTCAAGCTGGAAGGATCAAGGAGCGGGATCAGGATTGCGAGGACAAAAGGCAGGACGAGGAAGACCAGAGCCGGCACCAGCATCGAGAGCATGAGCAAGTGGTGCCGCCGCAGGTCGGTCCATTCTTTCTTCAGGATGACGAGCACGGGCGACATCGTCTCATCTCGCTGACGCCGCTTCCGCCTGATAGGCGGCGGCCTCCTCCTCAATGAGGCGGAGGTAGATCTCCTCCAGCGAATGCTCCTCTTCGGCGAGGGACTGGATGGCCGCGCCCGCTTCGACCAATGCGCGCACCAGGTGCGGATTCTCGCGCTCCGGATCGGCGAGCGCGATGTGAAGTTGCTGCCCCTGGTGCTGCAGATCGCGCACGAACTCGAGGGCGCGCACGCGCTCCAGGATCCGCTCGGTCACCTCGGCGAGCGTGACGATGACGCGCCGTCCGAAGAGCCGTCGGCGCAAGGCTTCTGGGGTATCCAGTGCGATCGGGCGCGTCTTCAAGACGAGGATGCGGTCGCACAAGCGCTCGGCTTCGTCCAAGTTGTGCGTGCAGAGGAGGATCGTTCGCCCCTGCCCTCGGAGATCGGCGATGAACTCGCGCACGACGCGGGTCATCTGCGGATCGAGTCCCGAGGTGGGCTCATCCAGGAGCAAGACCTTCGGCTCGTGCACCAGGGCACGTGCCAGCGCCAGCTTCTGCTTCATGCCTTTGGAGAACGTTCCAACCGGCTCATCTTGCCGATCCCAGAGGTCTAACAGGCGCAGGTACTTCTTGACCTGTCGGGCAACATCCGTGACGCCGTAGAGCCGCGCGTACACCTCCAAGTTCTCACGCGCACTCAAACGTTCGTAGAGCCCCGGCGCCTCGGTCACGATCCCCACAATGCGCCGAATCGCGGCATCCTGCTCTCCCAGGCGATATCCCCCGATGACGGCTTCGCCCCCCGTAGGCGCGACCAGCGCCGCGAGCATGCGCACAATCGTCGTCTTCCCCGCGCCGTTTGGCCCAAGCAGGCCGAAGATCTCCCCGGATCGGATCTCCATTGTGAGGGCTTCGACGGCGACTTTCCCGTCGTAGGCTTTTGTCAATCCCTTAGTCGCGATCATGGTTCACATCCAGTGACGAATCACTTCGCACCGGCTTTTGAACTCGGCTTCCAGAGCGAGCACTGTCGCTTCCAATCGCTCGGCCGCCAGGAGGAAATCTTCCGGCGGATGCGCCCGCAATTCCTCCAGCTGCGCCTGCACGATCCGCATCTGCTCGGCGAGCACGAGATCGTATTGATAGAGCAGATCGAGCACGGTCTCGTCCACCGGACGTTCGTTGAAGAAGGCCGTCGCGCCGTAATCGGGCGCGCGCAGCTCGCCGATGAGCGCGCGCACTCTCTCGCGGACGCGCTCCAAGGGCAAGACCTCGATGACCTGTCCGGCTTGAGCCCGTTCGCCGATGAGCGCTTCCAGCGGCGCGAGCAATCCGCTGAGCCGATCGCTCACGTATTGGCGGTAGAGGGCATCCTGCTCCCGGCGAGAGGCCTGCTCGGCATATCCCCGATATTCCGGGAGGATGCTTCGCAACCTCTCCAACCACTCCTTGGAGAAGTGGGGCTCATCGCTCATGACGCCTTCTCCCCTTCACGGGTCCCGATCATTCAGAGCGGGATGTTCCCGTGCTTGCGTGGCGGGTTCGTATCGCGCTTGGTGTCGAGCATCTCCAAGGCGCGAACCAACTTCGGGCGCGTGGCGCGCGGCTCGATCACTTCGTCAATGAACCCACGCTCGGCGGCGACATACGGGGAGGCGAACTTCTCCTCGTATTCGCGAATGCGCTCGCGACGGACGGTCTCCGGATCGCGCGCGCCCTGAATCTCCCGACGATAGAGGATATTGACGGCGCCTTCGGGGCCCATGACGGCGATCTCGGCCGTCGGCCAGGCGAAGTTCACGTCCGTGCGCAGATGCTTCGAGCCCATGACGCAATACGCGCCGCCATAGGACTTCCGCGTGATGACCGTGATCTTCGGCACCGTGGCCTCAGCGTAAGCGTACAAGAGCTTCGCGCCATGTCGGATGACGCCGCGATGCTCCTGATCCACGCCGGGCAGAAAGCCCGGCACGTCCTCGAACGTGATGATCGGGATGTTGAAGCAATCGCAGAAGCGCACGAACCGAGCGGCCTTCACCGATGCGTCGATATCGAGCACGCCGGCCAGATACGCCGGTTGATTGGCCACGATCCCGACAGGCTGCCCGTTGAGGCGCGCGAAGCCAACGACGATGTTCGGCGCGAAATGCTCCTGCACCTCCAGGAAATATCCATCGTCCACGACCAGATGGATGACATCGCGGATATCGTAAGGTACGTGCGGCTCGGCCGGCACGAGCGTGTCCAAGCGTTCCTCCATGCGGTCCACCGGATCCTGACAAGGTCGTCGGGGTGGGTCCTCCAGATTATTCGAGGGCAGGAACGAGAGCAGTTCACGAATCAGATTCAAGCAATCCTCTTCTGTGTCCACGGCGAAGTGCGCGACGCCGCTTTTCGTAGTGTGCGTCACAGCGCCGCCGAGTTCCTCTTTGGTCACTTCTTCATGTGTGACGGCGCGGATGACGTCCGGCCCGGTGATGAACATGCAGCTTGTGCGCTTGGTCATGATGATGAAATCGGTGAGAGCCGGACTGTAGACGGCGCCTCCGGCGCACGGCCCCATGATGGCCGAGATCTGCGGCACGACCCCGGAAGCGAGCACGTTGCGCAGGAAGATCTCAGCGTATCCGGCCAGCGACGCCACGCCCTCTTGAATGCGCGCGCCGCCGGAATCGTTCAGGCCGATGATGGGCGCGCCGACTTTCATCGCCAGGTCCATGATCTTGCAGATCTTCTCGGCATTGGTCTCCGAGAGCGATCCGCCGAAGACGGTGAAATCTTGCGCGAAGACGAAGACCGTCCGCCCGTCAATCTTCCCCCATCCGGCAACGACCCCATCGCCGAGATATTGCTGTTCGGCCATGCCGAAATCCGTGCACCGATGCTTCTTGAACTTGTCGAACTCCTGGAATGTCCCTTCATCCAAGAGATATTCGATCCGCTCGCGGGCCGTCATCTTCCCCTCGGCATGCTGGCGCGCCACGCGCTCGGGCCCGCCGCCGGATTCGGCCACGCGGTTCAGCTCGCGCAAATGCTGCAACTTCTCGGCGATGGTCACTCGCGATGACATCCACACCCTCCAGAGGAGCATCCGCATCCGTTCGCGGAGCGAGCGCTCGTTGTGAACTTCCGCGCCACGCCGAACGCGAACGAGGAGTAGACGCGCTCGCAAGAGAGGCTCCCGCAACGGGGGCATACGATCTTCGTCTCGACGGACCGGACGAGCTTCTCGAACTTCTCCCCACACTTCTCGCACACATATTCGTACATCGGCATGGCTCTCCCCCCTTCGGAGCTTCTCCCGAACCGATGTCGGGAGAACCCCAGCACCTCGCGCGTTCGACCTACACTCTATCAAACCGCCGCCGGGCAAGCAAGCATCGGCCTGAACCCTCGATGTCGAGCGAGCCTTTGAGAGATTGCTTCGTACCTGTCCGCCGGACGATAATATCTCCGTGAGGATCAGGACGATTCGCGCTATGGTTGACGTGATCCCATCACCCTCGGTCATCGTGCGACGGGGACGTGTCGAGGAGCTCAATCAGCTGGAGGAGATCTATCGGCAGGCTTATCGTGGCCTGGAGGAATACGCCGATACGACCACGTTCCGCATCCGCAATTATCTGAACTGGCTCTACAGCGGCGAACCCGAGGGGTTCTTCGTGGCGGAGGTGGCGGGACGGGTGGTCGGATTCGTGAGCATCCACGCCGAATGGTGGGATAAGTGTTTGGGGGAGACGGGCGAGCTCCACGAGATCTGCGTCCACCCTCATTGGAGAGGAAAGGGCGTGGGCCGACAGCTCATTGAAGCGGCCATCGCGTATGCTCGAGGGCGAGGACGCCGATGCGTCAGCCTCTGGGTGGGCGAGCGCAATTGGCATGCGCGCCGGTGGTACCGGAGCTTGGGGTTTGAAGAGTGCGGCGTTCAGCTCGGCGAATGGGTGCGCATGATCAAACCTCTCGAAGAGGCTCATGACCAGTGAGCGATCACGTGTGCGAAGACGCGCGCGGCGATCTCCAGCTCCTCAAGCGCGACCCATTCGTGATCGGAGTGCGCGACGCCGAGACTTCCAGCGCCGTAGACGACGGCGGGGAAGCCGCGTTGGAGATAGTGGGTGGCGTCGGTGAAGCTGTAGTAGCCGCAGGGTGTCGGATGCTCGCCTGTGATCGCCTCATGGGCGGCCATGAGCGCTCGAACGACTGCGTGCCGCGCATCGACCTCTGAGGGCTCCGAGACATCCAGGATCGTCAGCTCAGCCCCATGTTGCGCCGCCAGGGCGAATAACTGTTCGCACGCCGTGCGGATGGAGACGCCCGGCAGCACGCGCACATCCATCTGGAAGGTGCAGCGATTGGGGACGACCATCGTATCGAGTCCCCCCTCGATCTTCCCCAACGTCACCCACGGAGCTGGAGGAAAGAGCGGATGCGCCTGTCCGAGGAAGGGCAGGCGAGCGATCTCCTCGATCACCTGCATGGCCTTGAGAATAGCGTTCTCCCCGCAATGCGGCGCGCTGCCGTGAGCCGCTCGTCCGTAGACGGTGACTTCCAACTCGATCGCTCCCGCATGCGCAATGACCGGGCGCAGCTCCGTCGGCTCGAGCACGATCACCCCTTCGGCGTCAACCTGTACCTCGCGCGAGCCGAGCGCCGTGCGCTCCTCATCCACGACGAAGGCGATCTGACAAGGCGCGTCCACCAGTTCGACGGCGCCAAGCAGCGCGGCGATCTGCCCCTTGCAATCCACGACGCCACGGCCAATGAGCCGATCATCCTCCTGGCGCAGCCGATAGGGCTCCGGATGCGTATGGGCCGGGTACGTGTCCACATGCGCGGAGAAGAGCAAGGTGCTTTGGCCGCGTCGCGCGACGAGATTCTCGCGTCCGAGCGACGTCATCTGCCGCTCCACGCGAAAGCCGCAGGCTTGGAGCACGCCGGTCAAAAAGGGATAGAGCGCCGCTTCATTACCGCTAGGTGTCGGCGTCTCCACGAGCACCGCCGCCAGTTCGCGCACACGCGCGCGAAGCGTCGTCCCGGCGCGTTCCACGAGGACATCGCCACTCATCCTCGCTCCCCGTTGGGGAATAGGCAGCGCGCGCGTTCGGTGGCTTTGACGACCGCCTTGATCAACGTCACGCGCAGTCCCCCCTCTTCCAGCTCCAGGATGCCATCGATCGTACATCCGGCGGGTGTGGTCACGGCATCCTTGAGCTTGGCCGGATGCTCATTGGTGACGAGCACCATCTTCGCCGCTCCGAGCGTCGTCTGCGCGGCCAACTCGGTGGCCACGTCGCGCGCCAGGCCAACTTTCACCCCCGCCTCGGCCAGCGATTCGATGACGATGTAGATGAACGCCGGACCGCTCGCACTCAATCCCGTCACGGCGTCCATGTGACGCTCATCCAAGATCATCGTGCGTCCGACGGCATCGAAGAGCGAGCGCGCCAGTTGCAGATGCGATTCCGTCGCATAGCGCCCGCGGCAGAGCACGGTCATCCCCGCTCGGATGACGCAGGGGGTATTGGGCATGGCCCGAACGACGGGGACTTCGACCGGCAATAGGCTCTCGATGAATGAGGTCGAGACCGACGCCGCCACCGAGATGAGCAGATGCCGTGGGGTGACGACCGGCGCGATCTCCTCCACCAGCTCGCGCATCGTCTGCGGCTTGACGCTTACGAGCACCAGCTCCGCCTGCTCGACAGCGAGGGCATTGTCGCGCATCGTCCGCACGCCGTAATGCTCGGCCAGATAGTCGAGCCGCTTCTGATGCTTCGCCGTCGCGATGATGTTCTCCCGCTCGAGGAGCTCCGATTCGAGCAGGCCTCGAATCAGCGCTTCGCCGATTTTGCCAGCGCCAAGGACCGCCAGGTTTCGGTGCCGCAACATCCCCGCCTCACGCTGAAAGCTTTCCATTGTACAGGTATCGAACGATGGTATCAAGACACGGTTCCACCAAAATCGGGGGATTGGCCAGGCGACCCGTGGGCACATCGTCGAGTTGACCGCTGTGATAGCGCAGCGTGTAGTCGGGGTCTTTCAGCAAGTGGCCGGTCAGCAGCGCCACGATCGTCTCCGAAGGAGCGAGCTTCCCCTCCTGGCGCAGCTTCTTGACGGCGGCGAGCGTCGCCGCTGAAGCCGGTTCGCAACCGATGCCATCACGGCCGATGGCCGCTTTGGCCTCGGCGATCTCCTCTTCGCTCACGGCCACGCAGAATCCTCCGGTCGCGTCCAGCGCCTGTAGCGCGCGCTTCCAATTCACCGGATGGCCGATGCGAATGGCCGTCGCGTGCGTGCGCGGTTGTGCGACCGGCCTGATGCGCTTGGCGCCGCGCGCCACGGCCTCGACGAGCGGACTCGCTCCTTGCGCCTGCACGATCGTCAGTTTCGGCCACCGCGCGATCAATCCCAGTTGCCGCAGCTCCGCCATCGCCTTGAAGAGCGCCGCCGAATTCCCTAAGTTCCCTCCCGGGACGACGAGATGCTCCGGCACTTCCCATCCGAGTTGATCGAGCAGCTCGATGAGGATCGCCTTCTGCCCCTCGATCCGAAAGGGATTGAGCGAGTTCAAAAGATACACGTCCGGTCGCGCACTCAGCTCGCGCACCAGGCGCAAGACGTCATCGAAGTTCGCGCCCCTCACCTGCAGCGTCACCGCTCCGTATTCGAGCGCTTGCGCCACCTTGCCCACGGCGACGTCCTCGCCCGGGATGAGGACGATAGCCCGCATCCCCCCCCGCGCGGCGTAGGCGGCCATCGAGGCCGAGGTATTTCCGGTGGACGCGCAGATGAGGATGCGTGCGCCGAGCGCGCGCGCTTGGCTGACGGCCACCGTCATGCCATAGTCTTTGAACGACCCCGTCGGATTGAGGCCGAGATGCTTGAAGAGAAGATCGTGGACGCCCGCATACTGGGCGGCGAAGCGCGCGCGATAAATCGGCGTATTCCCCTCTCGCAGGGTGACGACGTGCGAGGGGGCAATCGGCGGCAGACATTCCCGAAAGCGCCAGACACCGCTTTGATCAAGCGGGTCGTCCGAGAGCCGACGCTCGCGCCAACGCGCCCGCACCGCATCGGGCTCCTCGCCCGTCGGCTCATATGCGATCGAGAGCAAATCGCCGCAGTTCGGACACGCGAAGAGTTTTTCCGTGAGAGGGTATTGTCGGCGACAGGCCTCGTTGAGACATTCGAGCGCGGCCTCGCGCCAGAGGGAACGCATGTTGGCCTCATCCATATGCGCCTTCTCCCGATCATCCGCGCGCGGCTCGAAGGGGATCGCGACCACTCCCCACCGACCGACGCAAAGAAAATGGCGCGCCCGACTGGATTCGAACCAGCGACCTTCGGCTCCGGAGGCCGACGCTCTGTCCAGCTGAGCTACGGGCGCGCGTTCCCGAATCTCCCAAAGAATATCATGTCTTTCCACACTCTGTCCAGGCGTCAATAATTGACTTTCCCAACGCCTGTGCTAAGCTTTTGCCATCGAGTTGAGAGCTCTTGCATTCAGGGGACTTGTATGACGACACCTGAGGAAGCCGCGCAGCAGTTGCGCCCCTTTTCGGACACCAAGGCGGCTTGGAATTGTTCGTAAATTGGGCGTCCCTTGTGATCTCCACGATGTCGAGGACTGCGTGCGCGTGGTCCTCGGCCTTTGAAGGAGGACGATCAACGGGATAGCTTTGAACAGTATTTTGAGCGATGCGCCTTCGCCACCGGCTTCAGCGCGGGGCTTGGTTTGGAGGGAGGGTTTTATGGAAGCGACCTATGCAGTGATCATGGCTGGAGGGTCGGGCACGCGCTTTTGGCCGGCCAGTCGGGCCCGGCTGCCAAAACAGTTCCTCAACATCACGGGTCCGCGCCCGCTGATTGAGGAGACATATCTGCGCCTGGCGCCGCTCCTTGAAGACTCGCGCATTCTGATCGTCACCAATCGCTGGCATGCGCCTCGAGTGCGAGAGATCTTCAAAGGGCGCGCCGTGCGTATCCTCGTTGAGCCAGAGGGGCGGAATACGGCGCCTTGCATTGGGTTGGCCGCCTTGCACATCAAGCAGGAGGCCGACGACGCCGTCATGATCGCTGTGCCGTCGGATCATTTCATCGCCGATGAAGAAGCATTCCGAGAGGCGCTTCGCGCGGCGGCGGCGCTTGTGCGCTCGGGGGGGATCGCCACCTTGGGCATCACGCCCACACGCCCGGAGACCGGCTACGGCTACATCCTCAAGGGCGCACTGTGCGATCCCGTCCTCGGCCATCCTGTCCACCGCGCCCAGCAGTTCGTGGAGAAGCCCGATCTGCCGACGGCTCAGCAGTACGTCGTCAGCCGACAGTACCTGTGGAACAGCGGCATCTTCGCCTTCACCGTGAAGACCATCTGGCGGGAGATCGCACGGCATCTTCCCCGCTTGGCCCGTGCGCTCGTTCAACTGGAAGAGAGCCTGCGCACCGACATGTATGAGCAGACCTTGGAGGCGGTCTATGGTCAGGTCGAGGTGATCTCGATCGATTACGGCATCATGGAGAAGACCGAGGAGCCGATCTATGTCCTGCCGGTCGCCTTCGGCTGGAGCGACGTCGGCAGTTGGCAGGCCGTCCACGAACTGCGCGCTCGCGAGCACGACGAAGCGCGGAATTTGATCGTCGGTGAGGCCATGCTCATTGACGTGCGGGATTCGCTCATCTACTCACAGACGGGGCGGCTGATCGCCGTGCTCGGGCTGGAGCGGGTCGTGATCGTGGATACGCCCGATGTCGTGCTCGTTGGTGATCTGGCGCGCTCGCAAGATGTGCGCCAATTCCCCGATCGGTTGAAGCGCGAGGGTCGAGAGGAGTTTTGCTGAGACCTGGGACGTCCTCGGACTCAGAGGGCGCGAAAGGCCAGGGTCGCGAAGATCAGAAAGACGAGGGCGTTGAAGATCTCCACGAGCCCAACGCGTCGGAGATTGACGCGTTCGGCGGGCCGGAGAATATGTCGGAGCGCGCGCCCCAGCGCCGGAGCGAACGCCAGCGCGAGGAATACGCCCATGCGATGCGTGAGGGCGAGGCCAAATAGCGCGGCGATCAAAAACGCGTGATAGATCGCACACTGCCGCCGCATCTGTTCCCGTCGCTCCGGCCGCCCATGAGCGGCCTGCATGCGAAGCTTGATGTAGAAGACGCTGCTCGCGAAATAGAGCGCGCTCGCTCCCCAGAGTCCCCACGCCATCGGTTCCCATTCCCGCTGGATCACGTAATGCGCGGCTGGAGCCGTCATCGTGAGCCCGAAGATGGCCAGCAGCTCCCCCAGGATCGTGCGGTCTTCAAGCCGCGCCGCCTGTTCGGCATTCACCAGCAGCAGACCAAGAGCGCCGATCGCCAGCGGGATCATGCCGAATAGCCGGTACTCCAGAAGGAGCGGAGCCCCAAAGGTGAGCGCCAGCCCGAGGTAGAGGAGCATCAGCGTTCGCGCCGACCGAGCTTCCCGACCGCGGCGACGCGCCCGCCACCAGGCGAGCACTGACTCGCGCGCGAGGAAGAGGAAGGTCACAGCCAAGCTCAACCAGAGCACAGGGCGACGCTCGCCCTCGGCCGCGAGCATCCCGATCGCGAGTGGGACGTAGAGCATCGCCCACGCCCCATGCTCTTTCGGCAGCTTCAGACGACCGCGCCAACTCATCGTCGGCTCTTCCGACCAGGCGGCGCGAGCGTCCCCCTCACTTCAGGCCGCCCACGCCTTCTCCAATTCGCTGACCATCGCCTCATAGTGCTCATGCGTTCCGAGACCAAGCGCCGCTTCCTCGCGCTCGAACGCTTCCACAAGCGCTGCTTTCGTCGGCGCATCGAGAACGTTCTCGGCGATCCGAAAGAGCACATTATCCTCTTTGTAGATGTGCTGCGCCAGCAAGTCCATGTACGACTGAGCTGCGCGCACAAAGCGAGAGGCCGCGTCCGTTTCCCCGCGCGCGTAGGCCGATGCCGCCTCGGCCATCTCGCGCACGAATCCGCGCCCCAGCTCGTGCTCCTGGAGCATGACGCCGATTGGTCCGCCCTCGCGCGGCACGCCCTGCTCTTCGAGCACCGGGAAGAGATGCTTCTCCTCCTTCCCATGATGGCAACGATCGGCGAACGTCTGGATGAATCCCACAAGCTGCGCAGGCACATCGGCGGGAACCGACATGCCGCGCTCGAGTCTCTGACAGACGCCGCGCAGCGCCCGAAGCGCTCGCTCGATGATCCGATGTTCGTGCGTCAGAATCTCAACAGGTCCGGGCATATCCCCCCTCCTTCTCCAAAGTTCGTCTCTGTCTCGAAACATCCCATGCGCGTTCACGGCCGATACGGATCGAGGCATCGCCGCAGCAGCTCGCGCCGCTCCGCTTCGGTCGTGATGCGATCGAGCGTCGGATAGAGAATGTTCTGCTCGCGCAGATCGTGATGCTCGACGAGATGCTTGAACATCGTCTGCTCGTCGAAGAGCCGAATGATCCCTCGTCGCCGGTCTGTCGGATACGCCTCCAGCTCCGCGAGCGCCGCACGGAACCGCTCGAGGAATTCCCGCATCTTCCGGTGCTCGCCGAGGAACAGCTCGATCGGTCCACCTGGGATCGCCCCAGCGCGCGCATAGACGGGCAAAAGGATATCCTCCTCCAGATGCATATGCGCGAGCAGCTCGCGCTCGTAGGCGACGAGCCGCTCCCGCGCCCGCACGATGTCTTGTTCCAGCAGCGCCTCTTGATGCTGCTGGAACAACTCGTTCAATCGCTCGTGCACGCGAAGCAGCGCCAAGAAGCTCGGTTCGCGCTCGACGATCTCCAGGAGATCGCGCGCATATTCCTGTTCGATGTGGACGCGCTCGTCGGGCGACATCTCCACCTCCTATACGGAGAATGCTTCGCGAGCCTCTGAAGAGGAGGCGTGCGCCTTCCGCTCGGCTTCGATGAACGCCCCCAGCTCGGCCAGGAAGCGATTCAGCTCCACGCCTTCCCGCCGACATGCTTGCTCGAGCGTCACAACGCGCGCCATCGTCCGCCGCAAGATGGGATTCTGAAGCGGCGCGAACCCATGCCGCAGGAAGATTTCAAGCGCCTGTGGATACCGCTCCAAAATGTCCGCGACTTTCGTCTGCGGCCCAAGGACGAGGGGCTCGCTCGCCGCGCGAGTCCAGGCTTCGCGCTCCAGCCGCTTCCCCGCGCGCATGTTCCGCACCAGCTCGTATCCCCACAGAGCCAATCCGGCAACCTCGATGAATCCCGAGAGGCCCATCACGGCGAACGCTGCCCTCGTATAATCGGTCGCGATCTCCGCCGTGATGCGAAGAGCGTTGCCGGCGTTGAGCAGCCAAAAGGTCGGCCAGAGCGCCGGCGCGCTCCGCACGTCCACGCCCGAGAGCGTCGGCACGACTTTGCTCGAAACGCCCACGATCATCATCGTGATGAAGCCGACCGTCAGCGCATGCCGATACGCCCCGAAGAAGGCGTGCGAGAACGGCACGGCGGCTCCCGTGAGCGGTTGATAGATGAGCAGATTGTAGACGGGAACGAACACGAGCATCGCCATCGCCACGATGAACCATACGTAGGCCGCGCGGATGAACTTCACCCCGCGATCGCGCTCGCTCTCGGGGATCGGACCGAAGAGGCGATACTGGCGCGGCGTCCCCAGCGCAATGAGCAGCAGCACGAGTGCCGCGATCGGCTGCCCGATCAGCCATCGGGAATCGCCCGAGAGCATGCTTGCGAGAAACGTGAGGACGGCCGTTGCGATGGCGCCGTTCGTCCCCCAGAAGGTGAATCGTCGCCAGGCCGGCGTCGGCTCCCGCAACGCGTAGGCATGTGGCAGAAAGCGCAGCGAGACGCCCAGGATCATGACCACGGCGATCCCCAAAAGCTGCACGTCGCGATAGGGGATGTTGAACGTCGCCACGCGAAAGAGAAACTCCGAGCGCGTGCGCGCCGTCTCGAAGAGCCAGAAGATGACGGGGTTTGCGACCGCTGCGAGCAGGAACCACATGAGCGCGGCCCGGAGGAAGCGGTCATACGGTTCGGGCCGAGCGGCTTGTCGAAATGTTTGCCGGAGCACCCCGGCGAAGAGCGCGACGGCCAGAAATTGCAGGGCTCCGGCCAACAGACCAAGCGCCAGAAACGGCCCGCGCGGTGCCAGAAGGTGCGCGATCGCCTGTAGCGCGATCCCGACGGCCATGAGCGGCAGCGTCCCAAAGGCCAACGTCGGACGCCACAAGCTCGTGTGCTTGAATCGAGGGAACGCTTGATAAGCGAAGCCCATGATGAAGAAGCCGACCACGCCGAAGACCATCGCGTGCCCGTGCGCGAGGATCCACGAATAATCCACGCCGGCGAAATTTTGCCGTGTCCCAATGAGCCAGAGGTTCACCGCGCCCCACGCGCAGCCAAGCGTGAACAACGTCACGAGGCCCGCTAGAAAGAACGGGCGATAGATCGTATCCGCGCGCGTAGGCTGAACGGCGATCTCGCCGATTGGCGACCCGCCCTCGGCCACCGCGTTCAGCTCCTCCAGTAACTGCTCAAGCGGCACACTGTGCAAGCGCGCGAACCACGCGATCGTCTCGCGCGGCCCTTCTGGGCCGCCGCAGCCATGAAGCCCATACCGATCGAACACGGCGCGCGTGGCCGGAAAGCGCCGGATCACGTCCGGCAACAGCATCTCTCCCGTGATTCGTCGTTCACTCATACTGCTCCCCCTTTCGCTCGCGTCGCCGACTCGGGCGGCACCTCTTGACGTCTCCGCTCGCCCAACCATTGATCGTCCATCATCGGCAACGCCACGCGCCGACTGAGACCGCCCACGTCCCCTCTGAAGGTCGCGTCGCCGAACTTCTCCGCGATCTTCTGGCGAATGTAGAGCACGCCTCCGGCGATGATCCCGACGATGATGAGCGCGACGATGAGCGCGATCTTCATCTCCTCCCTCCTTGCGGTTTCGTCCTTTGGGACGCCCGATGGGCTTTCCCGTAGACCTTCAGCATATCCCCCTCGGCCCGAGAGCGCCGTGACTTAAGTCACCGGTGGCTCGTCGCTCCGCTCATCCTTGGGCGGAGTCTCGACGCGCACCCCACTACGTCAGGGGTCGCGCCGGAGCGGCTTCCGAGACACCCACTTGCGCCTCCGTTCTCGCCAGCCGATAGGTCCGCAGCGCCGCCAACGCCAGCGGCACCACGCCCAGCCCGATGAAGACGAGATCGGCCGGCAAGCGCAACCATTCGATCCATCGTATGATCGGTTGATTCAGAAACTCCGCGCTCCGCGCGTGCGCATATCCGTTCCGGAGCACATCCAGAAGTTGGAGCACACCGCCGGGAAAGAGATTCAGTCCGACCATGAGCGCGAGCCCAAGGTTCAAACCCCAGAAGGAGAAGCGAATGAGCGGCTCGACCGCCGCCCATCGTTCTTCGGAGAGCACCTGACGGAATGCGAAGACCATCAGCGCCACAGCCAGCATCCCGAACACGCCCATCATTGCAGCATGCCCGTGATTCGGCGTCAGCAGCGTCCCGACCTCGAAATAGCTCACGATCGGCAGATTGATCAGGAACCCGAAGACACCCGCGCCGACGAAGTTCCAAAATCCTACGGCCATCAGGAAGTAGAACGTCCAACGATGCGGAACGGAGACGGGCCGGTCGCAGAGGTCACAGCGTTGGCGCGTCAGCTTGATGAAGTCCCAAGCATCGAGCGTCAGCAGCGTCAATGGGATCACTTCCATCGCCGAGAACGTCGCGCCGAGCGCCATTGTGATGTGCGATTGGCCAGTCCAATACCAATGATGCCCCGTCCCGACAATCCCGCTCCCCAAATAGAGCAGCGCATCCAAGTAGACGACGCGCGCCGCCGTCGTGTGCGAGATCAGGCCGAGCCGGTAGAAGATCGCCGCCACCATTACCGTGACGAACAGTTCGAAGAAGCCCTCGACCCAGAGGTGAATGATCCAAAAGCGCCACGTGTCCACAATCGAAAAATGGCTGCGACTGGTGAAGAACATCGCCGGAAGGTAGAAGAGCGGGATGGCCACGGCCGCATAGAGGAAGAGCGAGAGGATCTCCTGACGCTCGGGATCATGTCGAGCCGGCGCGATGGTGCGCAACAGCAGCACGAGCCACGTCACCAATCCTCCAGCCAGCAGCATCTGCCATGCGCGCCCGAGGTCCAGATACTCCCATCCTTGATGGCCGAACCAGAACCAAAGTCGGTCCATGAGCCGATGGATGCCGAGGAATTCGCCAAGCAAGCTCCCCACGACAACAAGCACGAGCACCGCAAGGAGCAGATTGATCCCACGCACCTGATGGCGCGGCTCATGTCCACTCAATGCAGGCGCCAGAAAGAGCCCTCCGGCGATATAGGCCGTCGCCACCCAGAAGATGGCCAATTGCAGATGCCACGTCCGTAAGATATGGCTCGGGAGCCACCGCGAGAGGTCCAGGCCATAGAAGCTCACGGGATCGGCGCGATAGTGCGCGACAGCCCCGCCAACGAGCACTTGCGCGAGAAAGAGTAGCGCCACGATGACGAAGTACGTGAGCACGGCGCGTTGTCCCGGCGTCGCCTGACCGGGAATGAGCTGCGGATGCGCATGCCCCTCAGATCCCTTCCAGCCCAGATAATCGAACTTGCCGAAGACGAAGAGCACGACGGCCAGCCCGCCCAGAAGCGCGATCAGGCTGAGTGCGCTCCACAGCACCGTCTCGCTCGTCGGCGTGTTTCCCACAGCCGGATCATACGGGAAGTTGTTCGTGTAGGAATATGTCCGACCGGGACGCGGCGCGACCGAAGCCCAAGCCGTCCAGGCGAAGAAGGCCGTCAAGCGCCGTACCTCGTCCGCATCGCGAATGTACGCGGTTGGCAAGCCCCGGCTCTGCCCCGGATGAGAGAAATATTCCGCCCAGCTGCGAATCTGCCGCTTGTAAGAGTATGCCTCTGGTTCGGTGAAGACTAAGAGGCGGCGCTCCGGATCATAGCGGTTTTGCTTGAGAAGCCGCCGGACTTCAGCCCAAACGGCATTCCGTTCGGATTCGGCAAGGGCATTCAGATCGCGACCAAAACGCTCGCGCGCGATCCAGGCCGCCGTGTCTTGCCCGAGCACGCGTAAGTATTCGGCCGAGAAGTCCGGCCCCAAGTACGCCCCATGTCCCCAGATCGTCCCGTTCTCCATCAGGCCGTATTTCAGGAAGACCTCTTGCCCCCCCAAGATGTCTTCGCGCGTGAAGAGGACGCGACCACCTGGATCCACAACTTGTTCGGGAATCGGTGGCGCGTCCTTATACGCTCTCGCCGCCAGAGCAATCAGGATCGTGAATCCCCCAATCACAACGAGAATCACGGCATGTCGCCACCAAGGCGACAATCGAACGTCGGTCATTGCTTCTCGCCTCCCTTCTGCCCCATGATCAGGGATCCAAGATACAGCCTGTCCATCACCCCCGACCATGACTTAAGTCACCCTGACACTGCTCGCCAAAAGCCCTGAACTAACGCGCGCTTTCGAATTTCATGCCCGATGTGATACGCTCTCGCCAGTCCGGTCGGGGAATCCGAGCCGGATCTCGATGGAGAGAGCGATGCACACACTCAAGGAGGCCGATTATGGAACCGTGGTTGACGCCGGATGACGTGTCCATTCCCCCGCGTCAGGGGGATCTCATCAAGGGGATCGAACAGGCACGGTATCTTCTGGAGACAGCTCTGCGCGAGATGTCCGAGGAAGCGCTCTGGTGGGAGCCGGCTTCGACTGTGCCCTCGATCGGAGCGAGGATTCAACACCTTATCGGGGCGTCCCGGCGATTGGGGACATATGCTTTCGAGGCAGACTATGACCTTCAGGCTTTAGCGCAGATGGCGGAGCGGGACTGGCTCCCGACTCATCGGTCGAAGACGGATCTTCTTGCGGAGGCGCAAGCCATCTTTGAAGAGGTTGCCAAGCGGGTTCGTGCTTTGGACGAACGTGCACTGGACGAGCTTCGACCGGTTGGCCGTCACCGCCTTCCGGTTCGGCGCTCGATGATCCTGCATCACCTTGTCGAGCATGCGGCGCACCATGTGGGCCAGATCACTCTGCTTGTTCGCCTCTGGGAAGCGCAAAGCCGCTCCGCTCCCGAGGCGGAAGACGGTCTCTGGCGGGTGTGAGCCGGCCCTCGTGTTTCTGCAGGAGACGCCCCCCTGTGGGCAAAGTGGGTCAGGCATGCGAGCAGATCGCATATGCCACGTGCGTGAGCGAGTCCCGTTGAGGTCAGATCCATTCCGCTGAGGCGTGAAAAAACGGCTGGCGGCGGAAGTGATTCCCTTCATGCCGCCAGCCAATCTCACGCCCTCAGAATTCGTACCGCAGGGCGAACTGCATGATGCGCGGACGCGTGAGCGTCCCCTCATACCGCCCGAAGGTGGCCGTGATATCTGGGAAGGCCAGGAGATTACCGGTATCGAACCGCACGGAGTTAGTCACGTTGAAGACCTCCCACCGGAATTGCAGCCGGTGCGTCTCTGTGACCTGGAAGGCTTTCATCAGGCCCATATCGAGCGAGAAGTAGCCATCACCCCGAATCCGATTGCGGAAGCCCACCTCGCCCGGACGTTGGAACCGGAGCATCTTCAACACCTCGGCCGGATCGCGGAAGGCCGCGGGTCGAACTTTCCCATCAGGGAACTTATAGCTCCTGTTAGTCTCCCCAACGGGATAGTTCTTCAACCCCTCCTTCAGCTCGGCATTCCCCTGAAGGTTCCAGTTCGTCGCCCAGCACGAGCGGCAGTTGATGATGTTGAGCGGGAGACCGCTGGTCCAGCGGAACAAGCCCGTCGTCTGCCAGCCGCCGATGATCTGGTTCACCCAACTCGGCACGTCTCTGCCCAAGGGCTTCCCTCGCCCAAACGGCAGCTCGACGATCCAGTTGGCATTCAATTGATGCCGCACATCGAAATCGGAGAAAGAATACTGCAAGCGCGGGATCCAGGAGTTGATGATGAAGTCGGTGTAGCCACCTGAGAAGAAGGAGCCGAATGCACCACCGCGTTCCGTTCCCGAGGTCAGATCAAGCGACTTCGAGAGCGTGTAGTTGAAGTCGAATTGCGTACCGGCACTGAAGCGCTTGCGCACAAGAAGCTGGAGAGCGTGGTATTCGGAGAACCCGATTGAGCCTTGCGCCGCGAGCGAGGAGTATTGATCGTTCCAAAACGCGAAGGGCTTCCCTGCTGGGTTATCGGGCGTTGCTCCAAAGCAAGCCGGATTGCAGAACAGATCGAGTTCGTAGAGCGCCGTTTGGTAATCGGGCGCGTTCTCGCGGAAGAGCAGGTAGATGGCTTGTGTGCTCGTCAAGCCACCGCCGGCGCGTGCTCCGGCCGTTGGGAAGAGGTTCTCCCAATACGGGATCCTCGGCACGGCACTCACCGGGGTATTCGCCTCGATCAGACGAACGAGCATCTGCGCAGCCGTGAAGTAATCCATGCCGGACTTCGGATCCACCAGGTTCATGGGCATGGCCAGGTCATACCGGGTGAGCAGTTTCCGCCCGCGACGTCCGACATAACCCATCTCAACGCTGAAGTTCCTCGGCAGCTCGCGCCCGATGAAGAAGTTGAACATGTGCGCGTAGGGCGTTCGCACGGTATCGTCTATACTCATGGTGATGGCGAAGAGCCCATAGGGGGGAGTCTGCGGGAAGCCGCCCGGAGGCGCCGGTCGCTGGAATTCCGATCCATCGCGCGCAACGCGTGGAACGTCGAAGACGCCCGTGAAGCGCGGCGCGTTCGCTTCCGTGATCGTCCCCCATATAGTCGTCAAGCTCGTCGTCAGACCAAACGCTCCTTGCTCATCGAAGGTCGTCGCCAGCGCATGTCCGATGCGGTCATACACAAGCCCGTATCCGAAGCGGAAGACCGTGCGCCCGTCGCCAAAGAGCGAGCGCAGGAACTTCCGCGGAGACCACGCGATGGAGAAGCGCGGCGACCAATTGTTGAAGTCCTTCGCAAAGAAACCCGGCTTGCCGTTAGCCGGACCGGCCAAATCGAAGCTGATGCGCGGGAGATCATATGAGGGGATCCCCTTGAGCATGCTCGCGCGCCGCAACTCGAACCACTCGCCGAAGCTCGGCGTCGGTCGGACCTGCAAGCCGTTGGTCTCCCAGGGCGGCGAGTAGAGGTAATACCGCACGCCCGCTGTGATCGTGAGGTTCGGTCTCACGCGCCACTGGTCTTGCACATATCCCTCGTACTCGTTCGTGGCATAACGGCGGCGAATGAGCGCGCCCTCGGGCAGAACATTCCCGTGCTTGTCGTAGTTGTACCGCGCCGTGAACTGCGTGATCGTTCCTAACACCAGGATGGGAAATCCATCCGCCCACGCCGCGTAGAAGCCGCTGGCGACGGCTGGCAACGTCTGGCACCCCGGTTGCCGGCATCGCGGATGGCCTGGAGCCGTGTAGCGGCCGACCCCGAGCAGCCACGAGCCGTTACCAACGACTGTATGGAACGATGTCGCGTTGGTGAAGCGCGGAATGCGCGTGACACGAATGTTGACCCCCGCTTGGACCGTATGCGCGCCGCGAATCCAGGAGAGATCGTCCACGAGATTATGCGTGCTCGCGATGCGCCCGGAGGAGCTCGTCAGAGCCGGAATGTTGCTGAGGAAGCGGAGGGTCACTTGCGTGCGCTGTTGCAGGCCGGCCGTCGTCGTTCCCAAACGCGTCAAGCCATAGCGGAACGTGTTCACGACATTCGGCTTCAGCGTCGCATCGTAGCCAAGCGCGAAGCCCTTGGAGTTGACGAGCGTCTTCTGATTCGGCGGCAGGCCCGGATATTGAGGCTCGGAATTGATCACATCATCCTGAAGATTTCCGCGCCAGAAGAGCATGTGCCGACCAGCGCGATCAATGTTGAAATCGGTGCGGAGGATGTAGGTGTTGAAGTCGTTCTTGATCGGCGCCACAAACCGAAAGCCCATGATGTTCAGCCCATCTCGTCCCGGATCATTCGGCTCTGGGAATTGCTGCAAGTACCGCATCAACGCCGGATTCACGCCAATCCCCAGAGGATCGAGAGTGGCCGCTTCCGCCGGCGTTACCACGCGGATTCCCGCCGGAATATTGAACGTGCGCCCCGCGACGGTGATCGTCGTCGCCGGACACTCGGCCGGATTCGCGCAGCGATATTGGAAGTAACCGTGACGAACCAAGAACGAGGGGACCGCGCGCAGGACCGGCTCCTCACGCTTCTCCCGCAATCCCTCGTAGTTGCCGAAGATGAACCATCGGTCCTTGATGATCGGTCCACCGGCCGAGGCCCCGAAGATGTGATAGTTCAAAACGGGTGGCTTATTCGGTCGGCCAGACTCGATCTGAGCGAGCTTATTGAAGAACTCGTTGGCCGAAGTCGCCGTGTTTCGGTGATACCAATAGAGAGAGCCATGCAGCTCATTGGTCCCGCGCTTGGTCACCAAGCTCACCTGAGCCGAACTGGAGCGCCCCTGACTCGCGTTATAGTTAGTCGTCGTCACGCGAAATTCCTGCGTGGAATCGAGCGTCATACGCAGGACCGAGGTGTAAGCGAAGCCAAACTGCGGATCATTCACATCCACGCCATCCAGGGTCACGTTCTGCTGGTCGCTTCGGCTCCCGCTGATGCTCCCGCTGCGGATGTCCTCCGTCGGGAGGAATATGGCACCCGGCTGGAGGCTGAGCAACTCCACCACGTTGCGGGCCAAAAGCGGCAGTTGCCGGATCTGCACCTCACCGAAAGGGTTGCCGATCGAGGCGTCGGCTTTGTTGATGAGCGCTTCGCCCATGATCTCTATGGTCTCGACGACTTCTCCAACCTCGGTGAATTGCAGGTCAAGCACCACGGGCATGTTCACCAGAAGTTGCAGGTTTGAACGGACGATGCTCTTGAATCCGGTCATCTCCACCCGCAGGTTATAGGTGCCCGGCGGGAGTTGCGGGAAGGCATAGTATCCTCGCTCGTTCGTCGTCGTCGTTCGGGTAGCCCCGGTCGCGACGCTGGTGAGCGTCACGGTCGCGCCGACGACGACCGCACCCGTCGGATCGGTCACCGTTCCCGAAAGTGCTGTCGTCGCCTGCGCCCAAGCCCGAGCGCTCAGCAGCAGAAACAGTAGCCCCCCGACCATGTTCCACGCCAATCGTCTTCGAATCATAGACGCTTTCCTCCTCGTCGGAATTTGGGCAGCCTAATTATATACGAAAGGCTGCTGAGTTTCAACAAAGAGGTGCAGCTTTCGGCCAGGAAACGGGTGAGGCCTTGTAAGCCCAGCACCGCGCAGCCATCCTCCACCGGTCCGATCTCTCGATCCCGCTGCGGGAGGGGTTCCCAACAAGGCGCATCCGCGGTTACAGTTGCCTCTCCCCCTGACCTATGAGATAATCCCTGCGCTAAAGGCAAGGCGAGGAGAATCAGGAGGAGAGTTATGGCGATCCGGTATACGGTGACGACCATCAGCCCGAAGTACCATCGGGCGATCTTGGATTGGCAGCGAAAGAACTTCCCCGAACTCGACATTCTGTTGGCATACTGGGAGAAGTATTTCCCCGGCTTGCCGCGCTTTCAACTGGTCGCCAAGATTGGGGAATTGCGATCCGAGGTCATCGAGGTCGGAAGATATACCGGGCAGCCGAAGATCGAGCGCGCGGCCGAGATGGCCGGGAACATGTTCTACACGGCCCGTCGCATCATTCGCGCGCAATGCTCGACCGAATTCGGCTCCATCGAGCAGCACCGCATGAGCCTGGACACGGCCCCCGATGATACAGCGCGCTTTGAGATCCTTCGGATTATGGCCGAAGAGCTGCGCCATGCCTATCAGATGTTCTGGGTCCTTGACCACGATCCGACCTGGAAGCGGCCGGGGCATGGGGATGTGGCCGCCGAGACGATCGAAGAGTTGCTCGCCATGCGCATGGGGACGCACGTGCTCGATGCCTTCAATATCGAGTTCCGGGATTTCCTGGATAATGCTGTCTACACGGCCATCATTGATCTGGTCGGGAAGTATCAACTCGACATGATGCAAATCTTCAGCTACGCACCCATGGCGCGCAGCATGGGGCCGATGCTTGGCGAAGAAGGATTCCACATGGGCTTTGGCCGTCAGGCCGTGAAAGAATTGGCCGTCGCCGCCGCGCGCGGCCAAGGGGCATATAGCTTGGAGGACATTCAGCGGGCGATCAACAAGTGGTATCCGCGCGGCTTGGAGATGTTCGGCAACGAGCAGGCGGGTGAAACGGCCGTCGCCTTCGGTTTCAAACCGAAGACCAATGGTCAGGCGCAAGCCGAGTATAGCGCCGAGGTCGAAGGCATCATCGAGGGCGTGAATATCGCCCTTGTGCGCGTGCGCCATCCGAATATGCCCCCGGATGAAGCCCGACGGCTGATCCGCGAGGTACAGAGTTCGGGAGACTCCCGTAGGGGCATCCGTCCCGAAGACCTCCTCCTTGTTCCGAGTCGCCGGTTCTTCCGAAGGCGCGGGCCAGAGGAATACGTCTTCCAGCCGTATGACCTGCGCGGGGATCTGCTCACCGAGGGTGGACGCCCGATTCCTCCGGAGCGGTACCTCGCCTATTTGGCTCGCGTCCTGCCCGAGCCGTATCTCGCGAGCGAGGATTTTCGCCGATATGCTGAGCGGTTGAAGGCGTATCATGAGCGTGGGACCGGAGGGCCCTCACCCTTTTGGCTCATGTGAGTGGTCTTGAGGTTCGCTGCTGCTCGCCTGGGACTCAAGCGAAATGGAGGAACGACCTTATAGCCGGAGCAGGCGGCGGGATCTCACCCAGGGTGAGCCGAAATTCCCCCTCAGTCCTCGAAGGAGGCGACCCATCCGGTCGCCGCTCCCATGCCCAGGAACGCCCCCTCTGTTTGCCCCATCCGTTTGGGCCATTCAAGAGCGCTTTGGGGCCGATTCTTTGGCCTGGGGTTCGTTGCCGCTCACCTCGGGCTCGATTCGCATCGTCTGATCGCGTGGGCTCACGTGCGGATCATCTCTTTCCCGCCTCACGTGAGGGTTTACACCCCTAGCGCTGCACCGGTACAATAGCGCTTTCTTTATGGAGAGGCCGCGCTTGGAGGAAAACAACCGATGATCGTGATGAAGTTCGGCGGGACATCCGTCGAAGGAGCGGAGAACCTGCGGCGGGTGGCTGAGATCATCCTTGTCCATCGGAAGCGGCGACCTATCGTTGTCGTCTCAGCGATGGCAGGGATCACAGACCTTTTGCTCGCAGCTGCGCACGGTGCGGCGGCCCGGCGAGATCATGAACTCGAGCGGAAGCTGCGCGCGTTTCACAATCGGCATGCGCACGTGATCTCGGCAGCCATCGCTGATTCGAAGACGCGCACGCGGTTGCTCGCGCTGACGGATCAGTTCGCCGAGGAACTCACGCGTATCCTCATGGGGATGAGCTTTCTTGGGGAGGCGACGCCGCGCGCTCTGGACGCCGTCGTCTCCTTCGGTGAACGGCTGCTTGTGGAAATCCTCGCCGGCATATTGAACGAGTGTGGTCTGAAGGCCAAGGCGCTCAATGCGCAGCGGTTCATCCTCACCGATGATCGGTTCGGCGCGGCGACGCCGCTCAAAGACCTCACCTATCGGAAGTGCCGGCGCGCGATCCTCCCCCTCGTGAAGCGAGGGATCGTCCCGGTCATCACCGGGTTCTTGAGCAGCACGCGCGAGGGGGTTCCGACGACCCTCGGGCGTGGGGGATCGGACTATTCAGCGGCGCTCATTGGGGCGGCCATCGGCGCGCGTGAGATCTGGATCTACACCGATGTGGATGGGATCATGACGGCCGATCCTAAGGTCGTGCCCGAAGGGCGTTCGCTCGCCGAGCTGTCCTATCGCGAGGTGGCGGAGTTGGCCTATTTCGGCGCCAGGGTCGTGCATCCGAAGACGGTCTTCCCGGCCATCGAGCGCGGGATTCCCATCCTCATCAAGAACACGTTCAATCCCGCGTTCCCGGGCACGCGCATTGTGCCGCGCACGACTCCGAGCAATCCCATCGTCAAAGCGATCACTTCGATCGGCCATCTCACGCTGGTGACGGTCGAAGGGGCGGGCTTGCTCGGCGTGCCCGAGATCACGGCGCGCGTCTTCGATACGCTCGCGCGCGAGGGGATCAACGTCCTGCTCATCAGCCAAGCCTCGTCGCAGCAGAGCATCTGCTTCGTCGTCCAGCAGAAGGATGCAGAACGCGTGCGGCGTGCCCTTGAGGACGAATTCGCGCGCGAGCGGCGACAGGGCGATATCAGCCAGATCGAGAAGCAGAACGGCGTGGCCATCGTGGCCGCGGTCGGCGAAGGGATGCGCGGCACGCCCGGCGTGGCCGGACGTTTGTTCTCCGCGCTCGGGCGCGAGGGCATCAACATCATCGCCATCGCGCAAGGGTCGTCCGAACGGAATATCTCCTTCGTCGTCAGCGAGCGCGATCGCGCATCGGCCGTTCGAGCTCTTCACAAGGAGTTCATCCGATGAGGGCGGAGAAGATCCCCGTCGGCATCCTCGGCGCGACCGGCATCGTCGGTCAGCGGCTGATCGCTCTTTTGGAGGATCATCCGTGGTTCGAGGTGACGGAAGTCGCGGCTTCGGATCGCTCGGCGGGAGCGCGCTATGAAGAGATCGTGCATTGGCTCCTGCCGTCGCCGATCCCGGAGCGAGTGCGACGGCTCGTCGTGAAGGACTGCGCGCCTCCGCTCGACTGTCGGCTCGTCTTCTCGGCCCTGCCGGCGGAGCCGGCCGCGAGCGTGGAGCCGGAGTTCGCGCGGGCCGGATATCTCGTCTGCAGCAATGCGAGCACTCACCGGCTCGACCCGGATGTCCCACTCCTCATCCCCGAGGTCAATCCCGAGCACCTACAGGCGCTCACCCATCAGCGCCGACGTCGCGGATGGGAGCGCGGCTTCATCGTGACCAACCCCAACTGTTCGACGATTCATCTGACGCTCGTTCTCAAACCCCTCATGGATCGCTTCGGTCTCCGGCAGGTCATGGTCACGACTTTGCAAGCGCTCTCGGGCGCCGGATATCCGGGCGTCACCTCGCTCGACATTGTGGACAACGTCATCCCGTTCATCAAGAACGAGGAGGAGAAGCTGGAGACGGAGACGCGGAAGCTGCTCGGTCGATGGGACGGCGAGACCTTCCTCTTCGCGCCGCTTCGCATCAGCGCGCAGTGCAATCGCGTGCCGACGCTCGACGGGCATCTCGAATGCGTCTCGCTCGCTTTCGAGCGCACGCCGACGCGTGAGGAGCTCATCGAAGCGCTTGCCACGTTTGCGTCCCTCCCGCAGCGTCTCCAGTTGCCCACGGCTCCCTCCCATCCGATCGTCGTGCGCGAGGAAGCGGATCGGCCGCAGCCGCGTCTGGATCGAGACGTCGAACGCGGCATGGCTTCGGTCGTCGGGCGCATCCGCCCGTGCTCGATCCTCGATTACAAGATGGTCATCCTCGGGCACAACACGATTCGTGGGGCGGCCGGGGCCGCTTTGCTCAACGCGGAATTGCTCGTCGCTCAGGGATGGCTCTCGTGAGCGAGGTGGTCGCGAGCCCGTCGCCCTGCGGTATAATGGAGTCGTGCGGATCGAGGAGCTTCGCGAGAAGCTCGCTGCTTCGGCACCTTCTGTCGAAGAGTCCGAAGACTGGCCCCTTCAAGCGGCCGTCGTTCTCCTGCTGCGAGAGGTCGGCGATGATCTGGAAGTGTTGCTCATCAAGCGTATCGAGGACGCACGCGATCCGTGGTCCGGACATATCGCGTTGCCGGGCGGACGCCGCGAGCCCGAGGACCACACTCTCTGGGAAACGGCCGTGCGCGAGACGCGTGAGGAGGTCGGCATTGATCTGGAGCGGGATGGCGAGATCATGGGGTATTTGAGCCCCCTCTGGCCGAGTACCCCCCTCCTTCCTCCCATTCGCGTGACGCCGCTTGTGGCCCTCGTTCGGCCGAATGTGGAGGTGACGATCGGCCCCGAAGTCGAACGCGCATTCTGGGTCTCGCTCCATGCGCTTCGGTGCCAGGGACGCTCCGATCGTGTGGAGAAGCTCGTGAATGGGGAATGGCGCGCGTGGCCGGCGTACCCCTCACCCTATGGGCCCATCTGGGGGATGACCGAGCGCATCCTCACGCAACTGCTCGCGCTGTGGGAGTGAGGGCATCCGCCGTTCTGAGAGGGCGTCGGCGAAGGTCAACGGGATTCGTCCCCCTCGGGAGCCGAAATGTGTGCGCTCGCCGTTCGCCGGGAGCGAATCTCGCGAATCATGTAGATCGGTTTCCGCTGCGATTCGTAATACGTGCGCATGATGATCTCGCCGATCAATCCGATCGAGATGAGCTGCACACCCGTGATGATCAGCAGCATCGAGAGCAACAGCAACGGCCCGTGGTGTTGCAAGAGGCTGATGCCGGAGAGGAGTTTCTTCACCGTGAGATAGCTTCCGATGAGCACGCCGCTTGTGAGCGCCAGGAGTCCCACCGGTCCGAAAAAGTGGAGCGGACGCGTGAGGTAACTGAGCAGAAATTTGATCGTGATGAAATCCAGCAGGACGCGGATCGTGCGCGACAGGCCGTATTTGGACTGGCCGCGATAGCGCGGGCGGGCGCGCACGGGGATCTCCGTGATCCGCGCCCCCGCGAGGCTCGCCAGTGCGGGGATGAAGCGATGCAGTTCGCCGTAGAGACGAATGTTCTTGATGATCTCGCGTCGATAGGCTTTGAAGGTCGAGCCGAAATCCCGAAGGGGCACGCCCGAGAGCCGTGCCATGAGCCAATTGGCGATGCGCGAGGGGAGGCGCCGCGTGAGGAAATCCTCAGGGCGATCCCTCCGCCATCCGCTCACGATGTCATACCCCTCGCGGAGCTTCTCCAGGAGTCGAGGGATGTCCTGCGGATCATGGTGCAGATCGCCATCCATCGCGATGATGACGGCTCCTTGGGCGAAATCGAATCCCGCGGCGAGTGCCGCTGTCTGTCCGAAGTTCCGACTCAAGCGGAGGAGGTGCACGTTCGGATCCTCGCGATAGAGGGCCAAGAGCGCCTGATAGGTTTCATCTCGGCTCCCATCGTCCACGAAGATCACCTCGTACGGCTCGCCAAGGTGCTCCAAGACCGGGCGCAACTCTCGATAGAGCGGCTCGACGTTCTCCGCTTCGTTGTAGAGCGGGATGACGATGGAGTAGGTGGGCGTCAGAGGCGCTCGCGTGGCCGAAGGATGTTCGCGATAGGCGGGCATCATCCCCTCGCTCCTCCTGAGGGTTCCTTCGGCAAATCGCGCCGGCGTCGCCAGAGCGTGCCCGAGCGCGTGTCTTCCAGGATGATGCCGCGCTCGTAGAGGAGACGGCGAATCTCATCGGCGCGCGCGTAATCGCGACGCGCGCGGGCGCGCGCCCGTTCCTCGATAAGCGCGTGCAGCTCGGGATCGAGCGGCTCCGGCTCGATCTCGCCGAGGACACCGAGGACCTGGTTCACACGACGGATCCAGTCCAGAATCTGCCACCGGTCATCCTCCCGCAGCGCACCGGAGATCACGGCGCGGGCGACTTCGCCGACAAGCGTATGCAGGGCGCCGAGCGCCTGCGCCGTGTTCAAGTCCTGGTCCATCGCCTCCTCGAACTCGCGGGCCGCGCGCCGGAGCACGTCGGCGATGGCGGGATTCGATCCCGGCTCGCCGCGCGCTTCGCGCACGCGCCAGAGGAAATCGCGCAGGTTCGCCAGCGTCGCCTCGGCAGCGCGCACCCCCTCGAAGGTGAAATTGAGCGGCGTGCGATAGGGGACCGAGAGCAGCGCGTAGCGAATGGCCATGGGGTCGAAGCCGCGCTCCAGCAGATCGCGTAGCGTGTAGAAGTTCCCCCGCGATTTCGCCATCTTCTCCCCTTCGACCAAGAGGAACTCCGTGTGCACCCAATATCGAACGAAGGGTTTCCCGGTCGCCGCCTCGCTCTGCGCGATTTCGTTCTCGTGATGGGGGAAGATGAGGTCCACGCCGCCGCAGTGGATGTCGAACGTCTCGCCCAAATACTTCATGGACATAGCCGAACATTCCAGATGCCATCCGGGTCGGCCCGGCCCCAATTCCGTCTCCCATCGCGGTTCGTCCGGCTCCTTCGGCGCCTTCCACAGCACGAAATCGCGCACATCGGCTTTCTCATATTCGTCCACGTCCACGCGCGCGCCGGGCTTGATGTGCTCCGGCCGAATCTTGGAGAGCTTCCCATACTCCGGGAACGCGGCGATGCGAAAATAGATCGAGCCCTCGCTCCGGTACGTATACCCCCGCTCTTGTAACCGCTTCACCAGGGCCACCATCTCCGGGATGTGCTCGGTCGCGCGCGGCATGATCTCGGGCGTCTCCAGAGCGAGCGTTCGCATGTCGTCGAGGAAGGCGGCGATGTACCGATCGGTCAGCTCGCGCAGGCTTATCCCCTCCTCGCGCGCGCGTCGAATGGTCTTGTCATCCACATCGGTGAAGTTCATGACGTGAAGGACGCGATATCCCTTGTACTTCAAGTAGCGCCTGAGGATGTCCACCGAGACAAACGTCCGGAAGTTCCCGATGTGGCCGTAGTCGTAGACCGTCAGGCCACAGCTATACAGGCGGGCCGTCTCCCCATCAAGAGGGGTGAAGACCTCCAATTCGCCCGACAATGTGTTCCGCAAGCGCAGCATCGGGGCGCGCGCTCCAAGGCCAGAAAAATACTCTCGCTTCCCCCGCGATGTCAACGCGGCGATCGGCGAAGAGGCATCCGGCGGCGATTGACTTCTCGCCGTGCGAATGGCTTAATTGTGTAGCTCGATCATCACCGGGAGGCCCGCGAGGGCGCATGCTGCTGGCCATTGATGTGGGCAATACGAACACGGCCCTCGGGGTATACGAGGGCGAACGGCTCGTCGTCGTCTGGCGCCTGACGACGCAGCGCGAGCGGACAGTGGACGAGTTGGGCATCCTCTGCCGCACGCTCTTCACGCTGGAAGGGTTGGACGTCTCGGTCGTGCACGCCATCGTGATCGCGTCGGTTGTCCCCCCGCTTGACTTCGCGTTGCGGAAGATGGCGCAAATGTATTTTCATCTGGACCCGCTCTTTGTCGACTGGCGCACGCCGACGGGCATGCCCATCCTCTACGAGAATCCGCAGGAGGTGGGCGCGGATCGCATCGCCGATGCTGTGGCGGCGTTCGCCAAGTACGGCGGACCGTGCATTGTCGTGGATTTCGGGACGGCGACGACCTTCGATGCGATCTCCCACCGGGGCGAGTACCTGGGCGGCGTCATCGCCCCGGGCATCACCATCTCGGCTGAGGCCCTCTTTGAGCGGACGGCGAAGCTGCCCCGCGTGGACATCCGGAGACCGGGTGCGATCATTGGCCGCTCGACAGTCGCCAGCATTCAATCGGGACTCTACTTCGGCTATATCGGGCTGGTGGATGGCATTCTCGCCCGCATGCTTGAGGAGCTGGGGCCAGAGACGCGCGTCGTCGCCACCGGTGGACTCTCGCACCTGATCGGGCGCGCGTCAGCTTACATTCAGATGCTCGATGACACTCTCACGCTCGAGGGCTTACGGATCATCTATGAGCGCGTTCAACACCTTCAGGCCCGATGAGGGAAGGGAAGACGGCATGCTCATGGAGCGATCCTCAGGGGAGGAGGGGCGCTCTCGTCCAGCCGATGACTTCGTCGTGAACTACTTCAACTATTTCACCGAGGTCGAAGAGCACTTCGCGCGGCGGCGGGGAAAGCATCTGCTGCTCTCCACGCTCGATTGGGCGATGATCGAGACATGGAAGGACATGGGGATTCCCCTCCATGTGGTCTTGCGCGCCGTGGATCGTGTTTTCGACGCGTATGAGGCGCGACCGCGATCCCGACGCATCAACTCGATCCTCTACTGTCAACAGGAAGTGATGGCCTGTTTCCAGGAGTATCAACACGCCCGCATTGGCGCGCGCGAGGAGTCCGATGGCGCGCCCCCGCCTTTCTCCCGCGAAATGGTTCTCGAATATCTGGAGCACGGTCGAACGAACTTGCAGCGTCTGGCCCAGCAGCGCCGCGAGCCGGAGCTGGCGCCGTTGCGCGAGGCTATTGCGCGAGTGATCGGGCGGCTCACCGCCCTTCTTGAAGATGTGCAAGCGGCGCAGGAGGTGGATTTCGAAACCTTGGAGCGGGAGTTGGTGCGGCTGGAGAAGCTTTTGTACGACGCGCTGCTTCAAGGCCTTTCCGAGGAGCACGTCGCCGAAGTGCGCCGGGAAGGCGAGCGCCAGCTCAAAGAGTACCGAAAGCGCATGGATGACGAGCTCTACGAACAGACGCTCCGAAATTATGTCGCCAAGCGCTTGCGCGAGCAGTACGGTCTGCCGCGCCTCAGCCTCTTCTATCTCTGAACGGCCATGGGACATCCGCTGCTTGAGAAGCTCATTCGGCGAGAGGATTTGACGCGCGAGGAAGCAGCCGCGCTGCTCGAAGAGTTGCTCGCCGCGACGACGAGCGAGGCCTTCATCGCCGCCGCGCTCACAGCGCTCGCGATGAAAGATGAGACGGTGGAAGAACTCCTCGGGTTCGCCGAGACCATGCGCGCGCATGCGCGGCGCGTTCGCTGCGCTCGATCGGATGCGGTGGATACGGCGGGCACGGGCGGAGGTCGGCGTAAGTCGTTCAATGTCTCGACGGCGGCGGCGGTGGTGATCGCCGCCGCCGGCGCGCCCGTCGCCAAACACGGGAATCGCGCCGCCAGCAGCCGAACGGGAAGCGCTGACGTTCTGGCTACGCTCGGCGTGCGCATTGATCCGCCGTTGGAGGTCGTCGAGCGCTGCCTGCGAGAGATCGGCCTTTGCTTCATGTTCGCCCCGCGCTTCCATCCAGCGACGGCGCGCGTGGCGCAGGTGCGCCGTCAACTCGGCATCCGAACGATCTTCAATCTGCTCGGCCCGCTCACCAACCCCGCCGGCGTGCGCCGTCAGCTCATCGGCGTCTCCGATCCGCAAAGCATGGAGAAGCTCGCGCGCGCAGCCGAGCAGCTTGGCGCCGAGCACGTGTGGATCGTTCACGGGAGCGACGGGATGGACGAGATCACTCTCTCTGGGCCGACGCATGTCGTGGAGGTGCGCGAAGGAACGATCCGACGCTTCCTCCTTGATCCCCAGAAGGAGGGATTGGCGCGCCACGATCTCAGCGGGCTGCACGCCCTGTCGCCCGAAGAGAGCGCGGCCATCGTCAGCGAGGTGCTCGCCGGGCGCCGACAGGATGCCGCGCGCGATCTCGTGCTCCTCAACGCCGCCGCCGGCCTCCATGTGAGTGGACATGCCCCTACATTGCGCGAAGGGATCGCGATGGCGGCGGAAGCCATCGCCACGGGGGCGGCCTGGGAGAAGCTGCGCGCCTTGATCACCCTCACGAATGCGCCATCTCCGGCCGAGGCGATCGAGCGCGCGAATCCATGAACGAGACGGGAGGTGGCGATGCCCGACATTCTGAAGGAGATCGTCACGCGTAAGGCCGAACGCTTAGCCGAGGCGAAGCGGAAGAAGTCGCTCGCCGATGTGCGGGCGGAAGCGGCCGCTCGTGAAGGCGTGCGACCCTCGCTCCTTCAGGCGTGCGCGCGACCGGATCGCCTCAACCTCATCGCCGAAGTGAAACGCGCCTCCCCCTCCCGCGGGGTGTTGCGAGAGGATTTCGATCCGGTCGCCCTCGCCCGCGAGTACGAGCGCAACGGAGCCGTGGCGATCTCGGTTTTGACCGAAGAGGAGCACTTTCAGGGAGCACTCGAACATCTCCGGGCGATCCGGCACGCCGTCGGCGTGCCGCTGCTGCGCAAGGATTTTCTCTTCGATCCCTATCAGGTCTACGAAGCGGCGGCGGCCGGAGCTGATGCCGTGCTCCTGATCGCGGCGCTGTTGGATGCGGTGCAACTTCGGGACTTGCGCCAACTCGCTGAGGAACTGAAGTTGGATGCGCTCGTCGAAGTCCACGATCCCGCCGATTTGGAGAAAGCGCTCGCGGCCGGTGCGCGGCTCATTGGCGTGAACAATCGCGATCTGCGCACGTTCGTCGTAGACCTCGCCGTCTCTTTCGAGCTGGCGAAACGCGCGCCGAGGGACGTCGTGCTCGTCAGCGAGAGCGGCCTGAGCGCGCGTTCTGAGCTGGAGGCGTTGCGCCGCGCCGGATATCGCGCCTTCTTGATCGGCGAGCACGTGATGCGCGCCGCACGCCCGGGGGCCGCCCTTCGCGCGTTGCTTGAGGACTCGGAGGCGTAGGCCGATGGTCCGGGTGAAGATCTGCGGCATTACAAATGTGGAGGATGCCCTCGTCGCCGTCGAAGCGGGCGCCGACGCGCTCGGATTCAACTTCTATCGGAAGAGCCCGCGATATATCGAGCCCGAGCGGGCGCGGGCGATCATCGAGCGACTGCCGCCTTTTGTCACGCCGGTCGGCGTCTTCGTCAACGAGGACGACCTGGACGCGATGGCGCGCCTCGTCGTCGAGACGCGGCTCGCTGTCGTTCAACTTCACGGCGACGAATCACCCGCCCTCTGTCATCGCGTCGCCCAGCGTTGGCGCGTCATCAAGGCCGTGCGCGTCAGCCCCGATTTTCACCCGCACGAATTGGTGATGTATTCGGCCCACGCCATTCTGCTCGATGCCGCTCGTGCGGGCGAGTATGGCGGGACGGGCCAACGCTTCGATTGGACGATCGCGCGACGAGCGAAGTCGTTCGTCCCCGTACTGATTCTGGCCGGCGGCCTCTCGCCGGAGAATGTCGCGGAAGCGATCCGCTGGGTGCGTCCCTATGCCGTCGACGTGTGCACGGGTGTGGAGGCGTGTCCTGGAAAGAAAGACGTCGAGCGGATGCGCGCGTTCATCGCCGCGGCGAAAGCGGCCGGCGCGCGCAACCTTTCCGAGCGCGAAGAGGATTCGAGCCTTTTCGGATGAGAAGGAGTCAGATCATGAGCCGTGCCTTTTCGCTTCCTGATGCGCGAGGACATTTTGGCCCCTATGGGGGACGATTCGTCCCGGAGACGCTCATGCATCCACTGCAGGAGTTGACCGCGGCCTACCTGGCTGCGCGCGAAGACCCGGACTTTCACCGCGAGCTGCACGAGTTGCTCCGCACCTATGTGGGGAGACCGACGCCGCTCTTCTTCGCCCGGCGGCTGACCGAGCATCTCGGGGGCGCGAAGATCTACCTCAAGCGCGAAGACCTCTGCCACACGGGCGCCCACAAGATCAACAACGCGTTGGGCCAAGCGCTTCTGGCCAAGCGCATGGGGAAGACGCGCGTGATCGCCGAGACCGGGGCCGGACAGCATGGCGTGGCGACGGCGACCGCCTGCGCGTTGCTCGGCTTGCAGTGCGTCATCTACATGGGGACGGAAGACATGCGGCGCCAAGCGCTCAATGTCTTCCGCATGCAACTGCTCGGAGCGGAGGTGCGCGGCGTGGATGCCGGAAGTCGCACGCTCAAGGAGGCCATCAGCGAAGCCTTGCGCGATTGGGTGACATATGTCGAGACGACGTATTACCTGCTCGGCTCGGTACTCGGGCCGCATCCTTATCCCATGATCGTGCGCGATTTCCAATCGCTCATCGGGCGCGAGACGCGCGAGCAAATCCTCGAATGCGCAGGGCGCTTGCCCGATGTCCTCATCGCGTGTGTCGGCGGAGGGAGCAATGCCCTCGGCCTGTTCTTCGACTTCCTCGCCGAACCCCAGGTGCGAATGATCGGTGTGGAGGCGGGCGGCTGCGGCCACACGCTCGGCGAGCACGCCGCGCGATTCGCCGGTGGTCGGCCCGGCGTCCTGCACGGCACCTACACCTATGTCCTGCAGGACGAAGATGGGCAGATCGCTCTCACGCATTCGGTCGCCGCCGGATTGGACTACGCGGCCGTCGGACCGGAGCATGCGTACTGGCGGGATCGCGGGCGCATCGAGTACGTCTCGGTCAGCGATCAGGAAGCGCTCGAAGCCTTTCACCTGCTCGCGCGCACGGAGGGCATCCTCCCGGCTTTGGAGAGCGCGCATGCGCTCGCTTACGTGTGTCGTCTGGCGCCGACGATGCGGCGCGATCAGATTCTCATCGTCAACCTCTCCGGTCGGGGCGACAAAGACGTGCAGACGGTCGCCGACCGGTTCCACCCTGAGGGGATGCCGTCGCCATGAGTCGGCTTCGAGAGCGACTGCAGGCCTTGCGACGAACGGGGCGGAAGGGATTCATCCCGTATCTGATGGCTGGCGATCCGGATCTGGAGACGACCGCGCGCTTGATCCGAGCCCTGGAGGCCGCGGGCGCGGACGTCCTCGAACTCGGCGTCCCTTTCTCCGACCCCATCGCGGATGGGCCGATCCTCCAACGCGCTGCAGAACGCGCTCTGCGGCGGGGCACGCGCCTGCGCGACTGCTTGGACATCGTCGCTGACGTCCGTCGGCATTCGGAGATCCCGATCGTTCTTTTCAGCTACCTCAACCCTCTGTTACAATTCGGGCTCGAACGCTTGGCGCGCGAGATGGCGGTCGTGGGCATCGATGGCGTGCTCACGACTGATCTCGTCCCGGAAGAAGCCGAAGAGTTCCGACAAGTGATGCGCGCGCAGGGGATCGAGACGATTTTCCTCGTCGCGCCAACGAGCACAGATGAGCGGATCGCGGAGATCGCGCGCTCGGCCTCGGGCTTCATCTACGTCGTCTCGCGCACCGGCGTGACGGGAACGCGCGAGCAGCTTTCGGAGACGATGCGTCCGACGGTCGAACGCGTGCGTCGCCATACGGATTTGCCCATCGCCGTCGGCTTCGGCATCTCTCGACCGGAACACGTGCGGGAGATTTGGCACTATGCGGATGCCGCGGTGGTCGGCAGCGCGCTCGTCCAGGAGATCGAGCGGCATGCGGCAGAGCCGGATCTGGTCAAGCGTGTCGCCCGTTTCGCCCGATGGCTGAAGAGCGGAGCGACGGAAATCCCCAACTGAGGAGGTCGCACCGTGGAGATCGAGGATTGGCGGCGGATGATCGACGAGATCGACGCGCAATTGGTCGAGCTATTGAATCGGCGCTCTCGCTGCGCCTTCGAGATCGGGAAATTGAAACGGGCGCGAAATCTGCCCATCTATTCCCCGGAGCGCGAGCAACAAGTGCTGGAGCGCGTACGACGCCTCAATCACGGTCCGCTCGATGACGACGCGTTACAGCGCCTCTTCGAGCGCATCATTGATGAATCGCGCCGACTCGAACGGCTCGCTGCCGAATCCCCCGAGGGTCTCGATGAGCCCCCGCCGGGGATGAGGAGGAGGGGGGAGAGATGATCGTCGTCATGGAGGGGAACGCCACCGAGGAGCAGATCGGGCGCGTCATTGAGAAGCTCATGCAACTTGGTTTTGACGTCCACCGTTCGACGGGCGTCACGCGCACGGTCCTGGGGGCCGTCGGCAACAAGATCGTGGACGCACGTGAGCTGGAACTGTTGCCCGGCGTCGCCGAAGTCATCCGCGTGACGACGCCGTATAAGCTCGTGAGCCGTTCCTTCCGGCAGGAGGATTTGGAGATTCGCCTTGGCGATGTCGTGATCGGCGGTCGCGAGATCATTCTCATGGCCGGCCCTTGCGCTGTCGAAAGCCGCGAGCAAGTCCTGGAGATCGCCGACGCCGTCAAGCGCGCGGGTGCGAAGATCTTGCGCGGCGGGGCGTTCAAGCCGCGCACTTCGCCCTACAGCTTTCAAGGGCTCGGCGAAGAAGGTCTGCGCTACTTACGCGAAGCTGCCGATCGCTATGGTCTGCTCGTCGTCTCGGAAGTGATGGAGATCGCGCAGATCCCCCTCATGTCCGAGTACGTGGACATCCTGCAGGTCGGCGCGCGCAACATGCAGCACTTCAACCTGCTCAAGGAATTGGGCCGGCAGCCCAAGCCCGTGCTCCTCAAGCGCGGTCCGGCGGCGACCATCGAAGAGACGCTGCTGGCGGCGGAGTACATCGTCTCCGGCGGCAATCCGAACGTCATGCTCTGCGAGCGCGGGATTCGCACGTTCGAGACCTCGCTCCGGTATACGCTCGACATCTCGGCCATTCCCGTCTTCAAGAAGCTCACCTACCTGCCCGTGATCGCCGATCCAAGCCACGGTACGGGACGTCGCGACAAAGTCCCACCCATGGCTCGCGCGGCCGTCGCGGCCGGCGCCGATGGCTTGCTCATCGAGGTGCATCATCGGCCCGAAGAAGCGCTTTGCGATGGCCCGCAAGCGCTGCGGCCCGAGCAACTCGACGAGTTGGTCGGACAACTCCGGCAGATCGCCGCCGCCGTGGGACGAACGATGTGAGCGCATCTTCAACGTCCGAGCGGCGAAGGGTCCCGCGGAGACGACCTCTCCTGACGTCTCCTCAAAGAGGCTTTCGGTCTCCCGAGCCGGAGAGCCGAAACTGCGCTTCCTCGATCTGCACCCCGTAAGCGACTTCCGTGAGCCGAATCTCCTGCACGAGTCGCCCGTCCTCGTACCGCTCAATGCGATACGGCACGAGCGTCGTCTGCACGACGCGGAAGTCGTAGAAGGAATCCCGAAAGCGAATCGGTTTGCTCACCAACGGGACGGAGACGTCGTACTCGATGTGGAGGATGCGAGATGTCTTCGTGCTGATGAAATAGCGCGTGGTCGCGCCATCCGGCAAGGTGAGGTCGAGGACGTCGACGTCAATCCCGCTCCGTTTCTCTCGCCCGACGTACTTCACTTCGGCCTTGTATTCGCGATAGCGCAAGAGCGTCTCGTAGTTGTGCTTCAACTCCGCTCGAAACGCCGCTTCCGTGCGCAAGCGCAGGACGATGGGCACTCCGTCTTCGGTCCCCCCCACGCGCTCCCCATCATAGGTGATGGTGAGCGTCGGCGCATTGGGAAACCGCAGCTCGATTTGCCGCAACTCATCCTGTCTCTCCAGGCGATGGAGGAAGCGGATCGTGATCTCCCCCTCGCGGGTGCTGCCGTCCTCCAGGTAGGCCTTCACGAAGCCGCGCAGCTGCCCCCTCTGGCGCAGCAAATACACGGAGGCCTCCCCACCGTAGGCCGCGATGGTGCGTTGCACGATCTCAAGGGCTTTCTTGTCTTGAGTCGGCGACGGGATCGGCGCCCCAGCTAATAGGAGGAATGAGAGAACGGCCGATCGGTATCTCCATCTCATACGCTTGAGAGCATACGCCGAGCGCTCACCCTCCGGCAAGTTATGGCCGAGAGCGAAGTAGCCGAGGGGCAAACCGATCACTCACGTCCACGAGGTATTCGACGTCGGTCAACTCCCCTGTCTTCGGATCGTAGAGCCGCATCCGAAATCGGTGAAGCGTCGCGTCGCGCTGATGCGCGATGGGAAGGACACCGTGGGCGATCTCCCAGCGTCCAATCTTATACCGATGCTGCTCGATGTCCCAGATCCAGAGGCGCAGTCGTTCGAAGTCCGTGCCCGGAACGGGAGCCGTTCGATGCGTGTCGAAGGTCAGGTAGTGATATGAGGTCCCGATCTCCGGGTCCTCAACCGACGCCAGCTCATACCATGCGACGAAGGTATATTCGCCCTGCAGGTGGCGCAACCGATCCGGCACCTTCAGCTCCACCAAAGGGGCATAGACCCACCCTACGCGAACGAGAAAGGACTCGGGCAACCGCACACAGTACCAGAGGTCCGAAGGCGGCATGGGTTCAGATACTCGGGCGCGGCGCGCATACGGCTGATAGCGCCGCGGGAGCACCTCCCGACCTAGCCGCGACGTCCGCTCGCGGCGCAGGACATCCACGAGCGTTCCGGCAGGCGCATAAAAGAGCACGTTTTCTTCCACTGCGCGACCGGGCGTCAGCCGAATCGCGGCGCTCCCCACAAGTTGTCCGAGCGCTTGTCGCTGGATCATCGCCATCTCCCGTTCCAACGCTTGCGCGTGCTCGAACGCCTGTTTGCTCAACACATAGCGCGCTTCCACCCACCCCTCGACCCCCCCTCGCGTCCGGATACGCATCCACTCCGCCCCCTTCCGCTCCAGAATCTCCACCCCCTCGCCGCGTTGAAGTCTCGTCAGCTCGATGGCCAAAACCGCCGTCGAGTTCCGAACCGGCACATCCGCCGAAAGCACAACGCCCTCCTCCCCCTTCGGCTGGCGCACGGCCTTGTCACACCCGCTTGGAGAAGCTAGAAGGAGAACGGCGATCACTCCACCCAGGGCGCGCACCTTCAGTCCCCCGTTTGCAAAGCGCCAAGTGTAAGCTTTCGCCTCAAAGTGGTCAAGAAGGTCTCGGGCTCTTCGATGCCGCATCGTCGTGTCCGATGTGAGGGTCCCCGCTACGGCGAGGCTTCACCCTTTCCATCCGGCGGACTTTGGGCCATCCGCCAGATGCGCTCGAAGATGCCATGAGTCGGCGGGTGATCGGAACGCGCGGAGGCATCCCCAACGAGTCGCTGCGAGTACGCTCGGCGCAATCGGGCATAGCTTGCCACATCGCCGAGCACAGGCGCGATCTGTGAACGATACGCGGCGATGGCCTCGAGCTTCTCGGAGAAGACCTCGCTGATCTCGCACAGCTCCGGCATCAGCCAGAGCCGCGCACGCGCCATCCTGCGATCTTCCCTGGCGAAGCGGAGGACCAAAAATCCATACGTCGCCGCCCGCATTACCCAATGCCCGACCTCTGCGCGCACCGAGGTGAGCGTCAGCATCGTCGCATATGCTTGACGCGCGCGCGCCCACGCGGAGCCTCGCTCGACATCTTCGCCAATCCAGTGCGCGCCCATGTCCCTCAGCCGGTGCTCCACCAGATGAGGGATCAAGGCATACGGGGCATCTTCGTAGAAACACACTTCGGGAGCGCGGGCATTCGCCGGAAACCGTGCCAGATGCTCGGCCAGGCGCAGGCCGGCCTCACACACCACCCGATGATCGATATGCTGGCCGACGCCCAGAGGCCAATAGAGGCGTTGGGGACGCACCCGCTGCACAAGCTCGACGAGCTGAAGCGCCAGCTGGGTCACCAACTCGCGATCCGCCGGAACGAACCGCGAAAACGCGCCCAAGAGCGTATGATACGCGCGATCGCGAAAGATCGCTTCCGGATGCTCGAGCCAGAGGAAATCGGCGCCCAAGCGCGTCATCGCTCGCTCGTCCTCGCGACGCCGTTGGGCCATGTCGCCGACGCGCGCACGAACAGGCGGGGGGATCTCCCGGCAGGGTCCGGCCTCCGCCGTGAAGACGGTGACGACCAGCACTGATCGTCCCTGAGCGCGCTCGCGCAGCAGGCGCCCTCCACAGGAGAGGACGACATCGTCCAGATGCGGCGAGATGTAGACGTCGTCAAACGAACGGTCCACGGCGGGGATCACGGGATAGTGCATCGGCTCTTACGTCGCTTCCGAGCGCTCGGCCCTCGGAAGCAGATCAATCACCACGAGCTTGGCATACCACCGCGTGCCCGTGATGCGCTCCCAGAGAGAGAAGCGCCGGACGGCGGCAATGCGCGCGCCATAGAATCGCCGATAGAACTCCGTCAGCCGCTCATCCCCGTCCGCCTCGGCGACCGCACCTTGCAGGCCGCGCACGCCCGCCTCCCGCAGATGCGCCATCACAACGTCGCCCAATCGCCGCCCAATCCGCAACAGCGCGAGCTTCTCTTCGGTGAAGGCCGGGTCTACGTTGACGTGTACATGCCCCGGATACGTTCGCATGGACACGGTGGGAATCTCGCGCCAGGCGCGCGTGAGCACCCACCAGAGGGTGCGATAGGTCTCGGGCCGCCGATACCGCCGGAGCACGATTCCCTTGGCGATGCGCCAGAGGACGCCGGGCAGGATGCGCACCAGTAGGACGCGAAGATACCGCCGCGTGTCCTTGCAGGCGAGCGCGTAGCCGACGACTCGCCCGCCAACTTCGGCCACAAAACAGGAGTCCGGTTCGTAGTCCAGGTAGTAATCGGCGAAAAGGCGGCTCACGATCTCTACGTCCTCGAAGATCCGTTCGGTCGGATGCCCGGGCAAGACCGAACGTTGGCAGATCGCGCGAATGCGCTCGCGATCCTCAGGCCGTGCCGCGCGCACGCGAATCTCAACGAATGCCGTGTTCATGACACCCTTCGCGCGACGAGGACGGCGTTGATCCCCCCGAAAGCGAACGAATTGGAGAGGACGACCTCGAGCTTCTGCTCCCGCGCGCGATTAGGGACGTAATCGAGATCGCATTCGGGATCCGGCTCCGTATAGTGAGCCGTTGGAGGGATGATCCCATGATGTAGCGCCAGAAGAGCGGCGGCAAACTCGATGGCGCCGGCTGCGCCCATCGTGTGGCCGTGCAGGGCCTTGGTCGAGCTGATGGCCAGACGCCGCGCGTGCGATCCGAAGACGAGTTTGATGGCCTCGGTCTCGATGCGGTCGTTGGCCCTGGTGGCCGTGCCATGCGCGTTGATGTAGCCGACGGCTTCGGGCGCGAGCCCGGCTTCGGCCAAGGCTGCCCGCATGGCGCGGGCCGGCCCTTCGACCGAAGGGTCAGTGATATGGCTCGCATCGGCCGATGTCCCGTAGCCGACAATCTCCGCATAGATGCGCGCCCCACGCGCTCGCGCCCGCTCATAGTCCTCCAATACTAAGACGGCCGCCCCTTCGCCCATGACCAATCCCTCGCGATCCCGACTGAAGGGCCGACAGGCGCGCGCCGGATCCCCGCGGCCGCTCGCTAACACGCGCAGCGCCTCCCACGCTTTCATGACGCCGAAGGTGATGGGCGCATCCGCCCCCCCAGCGAGCATGGCCTCGGCATACCCGTACTTGATCTGATGAAACGCCCAGCCAATCGCCTGCGCGCCCGAAGCGCAGGCCGTGCTGATGGCCAAGATGGGCCCGCGCGCCGAGAAGAACAGGGAGATCTGAGACGCCGCGGCATTATACATGATGCGCGGGATCGTGAGCGGATGCAGGCGCGGGTTTCGCTCCCCATAGAGCCGCTCATACCCGGCGTCAAGCGTCGCCATCCCGCCAAACGATGTCCCCATCGCGACGCCGAAGCGATCGGCTTCGGCTTCCGTCGGCGAGAAGCCGGAATCGGCCAACGCCTCGCGCGCAGCAACAAGCGCAAACTGCGCGAAGCGATCGAGCATCCCCATCTGCTTGGCCGCAAAATGCACCGACGGATCGAAGCCCTTCACCTCGGCGGCGACTTTGACCGTCAGCGCGTCCGTGGGGATTTGCGTGATCTCGCCAACACCCGAACGCGCCTGAATCAGGCTCTCGAAAAATTCGGCCGCCGTCAGGCCGACTGCCGAGATCACGCCAATTCCGGTGACCACCACTCGTCGCATATCTCCCCACCTCAGCGCGAATCCCCTGGACGAGATGTCCACGACATCGTGAGGGCTTTTTGTCCTCACGCGCCCAAAGACGCGTGCCTAGGACGAAGACTCCGCCGAATATTCGAGGCCTCCCCTTTGTCCGAAGACAGCGTGCAGCCGCTCGATGACATCCCGCACCGAACGCATGCCGACAGCGATGTTCTCCGGGATGGAAACCTTAAACTCCTCCTCGAGCTCAAAGACGATCTCCAGACCCATGAGCGAATCCACGCCCAGCTCCTCAAACGTCGCCTCTGGATGCACGCGCTCGGGGTCAAGACGGCACGCTCGCGCGATGGCTCGAATCACTCTCTCTTGCACGTTCATAGTCGCTCTCACCTGGTCGTCATGCGAGCCTCTTTAATATCGCAAATCCCCGACGAAGTCAACGCTCCATCGCTCACTCGCGCAGAAGCGGATCGCTCTCAATCAGAGGGAGCGCGCTGCAATTACTCTTCCGCACGCGAGCCCGCACAAGCGGGCGATCCGGTGAGGATCAAAGGTCCATCATGGGCGGGATCAAGTCAGGGGGCGAATTTCATCCACAGCGTCCGAGGTGCCACAGCTACGGATCACC
>CALHAI010000008.1 GCA_937934295.1 uncultured Blastocatellia bacterium | reverse complement strand
TTGCCAGCCTCTTGGAGCGCGAACGGGAGATTTTGAGCGTCTTGGAGGAGTTGGATGAACTGCTTGGCAACAACAAGGAGGGAGCGCAAGCATGAGCGAGGGACCCTACAAGCTCCCTGAGGGCTGGCGGTGGGTGAGGTTAGGGGAGATTGTGCGAGATGTTCAACCGGGTTTTGCCTTTGGTAAGAAGAAAACGGTTGGTGGCGACTTGCTCCACATCCGCCCATATAACATTGGCACAGATGGGGAACTGACTCTTGCCCAAAAAGTCTACATCCCCTCTGTCGGCATTGAAGAAAGTCTGACGCAGTTGGAGCCAGGTGATGTTCTTTTCAACAACACAAACAGCGTTGAGTTGGTTGGTAAGACAGCCCTTGTCCGAGAGCCACTGAGAGCTGCATGGTCCAATCATGTGACACGGCTGCGCCCCGATTTCTCCAAGTGTGAACCAGGATGGCTGGCCTTTAGTTTGCGGGTCTTGTGGCTCCAGGGTTTCTTTGCCCAAAGATGCAACAAATGGATTGGCCAAGCGGGCTTTAACACAGATGCATTAAAAGCAACAGAGATCCCCCTCCCCCCTCTCCCCGAGCAGCGGCGGATTGTGGCGCATTTGGAGGCGGTGCAAGGGCGGATTCGTGCGCTGAAAGAGGTGCAGGCCGAAACGGAGGCCGCGCTTAAGCGGCTGGAGCAGGCGGTGTTGGAAAAAGCCTTTCGGGGAGAACTATAGATGCAACACGATCTTTGGGGAGATCCCATCCGGCGTAGTGCGAAGTAATAGGTTTATGCTGTTCTTTCAAGGCCGGGGGCGCCGGCATCGAGCGTCGGTATTTCCCGGAGGATTCGGCGGACATCCCCGACGTGGCCGCCCTGCGCCTGGTGGTCATGGCCCCGGAGCACGGCTGGGAGAACGCCGAGCGGGAGCGGACCAAGAACCTGTTGGAGCGCATCGTCCAGGATTGTGGGGGACGAGGGAGGACGTATAAGAGCGGGTTGATCTTCGTGGTGGCCGAGGGCGGGGCTCAAGTTTCGGACGAGGCACGGACGCTTTTGGCTTTAGAGAGCCTGGCGGACCCGGCGGAGCAAGACCGGCTGCGGCTGGAGGAAGCGCAGAAGCGAGAGCTTAACGATAAGAAACGCCGCAGCGAACAAAAGCTGAGGGAGCTGGTTTGGCATACCTATCGTCTTGTGCTCATTCTGGACAAAAACAACGAGCTGCAGGAGGTGGATCTGGGGCGGCTCCATCCCAGCATGGGGAAATCGCTGGTGGACATCATCATGACGCTCCTCAAGCAGGAAGGCATCCTGGAGGAAACCATCAGCCCGGACTTCCTGGTCCGCCACTGGCCGCCGGCCCATCGGGAAGGATGGAGCACCCGGGCAGTCCGGGAGGTGTTCTACGCCTCCCCGCTTTATCCCCGGTTGCTCAACCCGGATGCCCTGCGGGAGACCATCGCCCGGGGCGTGCGGGAAGGGAAATTTGCCTATGTAGTGCGCTCCGAGGGGGGTCGTGGGAAGCCGATCTTCCAAGACCCCGCCTTCACGGCCAATCAGGTGGAGTTCTCCGAAGAGGTCTTATTGGTGCCGTCCGAGCAGCTATCCGCTCCGCCGACCTCTTCTTTGCCTGAAGGGAAGGTCGAAGTGCAATCGCCCTCCGTTCCATCTGTGGAAACGCCTCCGAAAGCCCCTTCGGGGGTCCAAGCCGCTCCCGTCGATCAGCACACTGGTTCGTCCTTAATACCATTCGTGCGGCGCTGGTGTGAGCGCAGCTCTACGCCCAACATCCGTTTTCGCCTGATGTCGCTGTGCTACGTGGTGCAGCTGAGCCCGATGCCGTCGGTGAGGGGCGCATTTTACGTTGCGAGAAGTTCTCGCAGGGCCGAGAGCGTGATGTTGCCTCCGGAGAGGTCGAGCACGACTTTGCGCCCGCGCAGTCGGTCTCGGATCCGAAGTGCGGCGGCTAAGGGAGCGGCTCCGGCAGCTTCGACGAGATTATGCGTCGCCTCCATCATAAGGAGCATAGCGCGGCGGATCTCCTCCTCGCTGACGAGGATGAAGTCGGCGAGCGTCTCGCGCAGGATGGCGAGCGGCAACTCGAAGCCGACACGTGTGGCCAGCCCCTCGGCGAACGTGCTCATGAATTCGGTGGCGACGACCCGTCCTTCGCGCCAGGAGAGATAGGCGGCCGGGGCAGCTTCGGATTGGACGCCGATGACTTCGATCTCCGGATTGAGGGCGCGGGCGGCGATGGCGATGCCGGAAGCGCCGCTGCCGCCGCCGACCGGGACGAAGATGACTTCGACATCGGGCAAATCCTCAATGATCTCCAAGCCGATCGTCCCCACGCCGGCGATCAAGTGCGGCTCGTTCGCCGGATGGATGTACCGATACCCATCGCGCTCGGCCAACACCCCGACGTATTCGCGCGCTTCGTCGAAATCCCTCCCGTGGACGACGATCTCCGCGCCGAGGCGTTCGATGGCCCGTACCTTATCAGGATTGCTGCCGACGGGTACAACGACGCACGCCCGCACACCGAAGAGTCGTGCTGCCCAGGCGATGGACTGACCGTGATTCCCCGTCGACGCCGTGATGACGCCGCGCCGCCGCTCTTCCTCGCTCAAGCGCGCGATGAGGTTCACTCCGCCGCGCACCTTGAACGCCCCGATCGGCTGATGGTTCTCGTATTTCACATACACCTCGGCGTCGAGCAGTTCGCTCAATCCCGCGCACGAATACAGCGGCGTGCGGGGAAGATACCGACGGATGAGCCGTTCGGCGTCAAGGATATCGAGAATCGTCGGCATGGCGTACATGAGCTTTCTCCCTCCCGTCAAATATCAGCGCCTGATTGTGCCATATTGAGATGAGAATGCCAACGGCTGGGCATCGCGCCGGATTCACGATACAATGAAGGGCGACGAGGCTGCATCAAAAGGGGAGAGGTCGTGGGCCGCATCGAGATTTGGTTCGAGCCGGTCTTGGGGCGAAACCGAGATGTCTTCGTCTCCCGATGTCAGGACGCGCTGCGCGCCGGGCGCGAGCAGACGTTCCTCTACTTGGTGGCGACGCGTCCGCTTTGGGAAGACGTCGTGCGTCGGATCGTGGATGGGGAGCGCGTGACGGCGTGCGGGGAACTACGCGTCTTCCTCTTTGATGGGCTCGTGCGGCGGTTGCTTCAGGAGGGTCGGCAAGCGCGCCTCCTCCTTGAGGAAGGGGAACGTGGCGTCATCGTCGAACGTCTGCTCGCAGAGCTGAACGCTCTGGGGGCGCTTCGGTATATGCGGGAGATCGCCCATCTGCCCGGCTGTGTCCGTTCGGTCGCGCGATTGCTCGGCGAACTGCAGCGGGCGGATATGTCGGCTGAAGAGTTCGCCGAGTTCGTCTCGCGGGTGGCCCACCCCGATACTCGCGATCACGATGTGGCATTGCTCTACACCGCATATGCGTGCGTTCTGGAGGACATTATGGCCCTCGATCCGGATGGCGCGTATCGCAGCGCCTTGGACCTTTTCCGCCGGCGCCCGGATCTCCCCCATTGGCTGCGTGAGACGCGCGTGCTTCTGATCGAAGGCTTCTTTGACTTCACGCCCGTTCAGAAGAAGCTGTTACGATATCTGATCGAGCGCGTCCCAGAGACCATCGTGAGCTTGATCTTCGATCCCGAGAATCCGTCCGTCTTTCAGGAGCCGCTCGCCGATACCCTTCAATTCTTTCGCTCGATAAGTGGGCCTGTCATTATGGAGCAGAGGGTGGAGACGCTTCCCTACGACGTGCGCCTTCGACCTTTGCGGCGGCTTTTCGTCGGTGCGGAGAATATAGGCGAATGCGGGGGGCGAACTGTTGGCAGCGAGCCGCCGATCAGGATCGTCGCGGCGATGGGGTTCGCCGAAGAGGTTCGGGAGATCGCCCGCCTCATCAAGCGGCTCATTCATGATGAAGGATATCGGGCATCGGAGATCGCCGTGATCGCCCGCGACGTCGCCTATCTGCGGGCGCTGGGCGAGGAACTGCCGCGCCTGGGCATTCCCATCGCGCTCGATGTGCGAGAGCCGCTGACCGCCGTCCCCGTCGTCAGGGCCGCGTTGCGCGTCCTGGAAGCGCGTGTGGGGCAGGAGATGGCTGCCGCGTATGCGGCGCTGCTCAAGAGCGACTATCTCCATCCGTTCAGCTCGTACGATCGCGATGCCCTCGAGAGCGCGATGCGCGCCGTGGGTATGGACCTGAATATCCATGAGTTTCGGAAACGGGCGCGCGACCTTCGGCGGATCAAAGAACACCAAGCGCGCACGCTCACGGCGCGGACGGTGGATCTCGAAGAGGTGCAGCAGGAGCTGGCACGGCTTCGGCGCGCCGAGGCGGCGCTCGAAGCGATGCTCGAAGCCGTGGACGGCATGCGGCGCGCGCTCGCGCACATCCCCGAGCGGGGGAGGATCCCGGATTTCGTGGAAGGGTTCCGGCGCACGCTTGATGCCTTCGGGCTGCGAGAGCGCCTGCGACGCGAGCTTCTCGGAGCGAGGGGGGACGAAGAGACGTGGCGACGGCTCGCGCGCGATCTGCGTGGCGTGCAGGTCTTGGAGGAGTGTTTGGATCGGCTCCTGCAGCTCAGCGAACGCGCCGATCGCGCGTTCGCGGCGCGCACACTTCGGGAAGAGGACAAGGCCACGATCGCTGCCGCGGCTGCGCTCCGACGGCCACTTGACGTCCGGGAATTTCGCGATCTGTTCACGCATTGGATCGAACACGTGGAATTTCGTCGGGAGCGCGGCGATCCCGCCGGGGTCCGCTTGTTGGAAGCCACGCAGGCGCGTGGTCTCGCCTTTCGCGTGGTCATTCTACCGGGCCTCATCGAGGGGGGATTCCCTCGCGCGCCCGAACGCGATTGGGTCTATTCGGTCGCCGAGCGGGAACGATTGGCGGCCGCCGGTCTTTTCCTCGAAGACCTCTCGCCGCGCCGCTTCGAGGCCAAAGAAGCGCACTTCTTCTATCATGCCGTCTGTCAAGCGACCGAGCGCGTGTACCTGACCTATCCGCGCGCGGAAGCGACGGGCGAGGAGACCGTCCCTTCCCCCTTCCTTGACGACGTGCGCGAAGTCTACGGCGAGGCCCAAAGCGGGACTCCGGCGATCCCCGTTCACGAGGTGGATCCGACGACATACGATGTGCGCGCCATCGCCTCGCTGGACGATGGGCGTCGCGCGCTTTTGGCGGGCTTCTATCAAACAACGCCGGACGACGCCCTTGTGCTTCACCTCTATAATGAAGCGCTTCGAGCCGGGTGGATGGATCCGCTGCTCCTTCACCGCGCTGCGATCGAACGTCGGCGGGAGCGCGGGGAGCTGGGGCCGTTCACCGGCGTGCTCACCGCGACGACCCTGCGCCAGCATCTGCGGGTGCGATTTGGCCCAAGACGCGTGTATTCTCCGAGCCAGTTGAACACGTATGGTCAATGTCCGTTCCGGTTCTTCGCGCAGCGCGTGCTGCGCTTGGAGAAGCGAGAGGAAGCCTCGCTCGACCTCGTCGCCTTGGATCGCGGGTATTTGTTGCACGCCATTCTACATGGCTTCTTCGAGCGACATGCGCGAGGCTCGCTCATGCCCGAGCGGCGTCATGCGTATCGCGAAGAGATGGCGCGCGTGGCTGAGCGCATCTTCTCCGAGTATGAGCAGAAGGCGCTCCCGATCAATCGTGCCCTCTGGGAGTTGGAGAAGGCCGAGATCCTCGATGCGTTGATCCAGTTCCTCGATGCCGAGATCGCGTATCAGCGGCAGACCGAAGGGCGCATGCGCCCGTACTGGTTGGAGCTCGGATTCGGCATGGGACCTCAGGAGAGAGAGCGCTGTCATCCCGACTCTCGGCGAGACCCGCTCGTGTTGCGTCGCGCGGGGGCGTCTTCGGGGCGCGCTCGAACCGTCGTCGAGGAGGATCGCATCCAGATTCGTGGACGCATCGATCGCGTGGATCGATCGGACGAGGGCCGATACATCGCTTACGACTACAAATCGGGGAGCGGGGCTTCTGTGGAGGAGATCGAAGAGGGCGCCGATTTACAACTCCCCCTCTATATCCTCGCGCTGGAGCGGCTGTTTCTTCGGCCGGACGAGGAGGTCATCGGCGGAGGGTATTACTCGATTCGCACGGGGAAGCGCACGCATGGCCTCTATCGGCGGGAAGCGGCGGCGCTGACGGCCATCAGCGAGCGCGCGCGCTCCTCACTGCCGACGCCGGAGTGGGAGGAGCGGCTCGCGCGCGCCGAGAGCTTCGTCTGGCGGTATGTCGAGGGGATGCGCTGCGGAGACTTTCGCGTCCGGCCAAAGAGCGTGCGCGTGTGTCAGCGCTGCGAATTTCGGGCCGTATGTCGCTTCGATCCCTATCAGGCGCGCTTCGTGATGGAGGACAGCCTATCTCCCTCCGAGGAAAGGGAATGACTCGCGAGCCCCTCACTCTCGATCAACGTCGCGCTGTGGAGACGCTCGATCGGTCACTCGTTGTGACGGCCGGACCGGGGGCTGGGAAGACGCGGGTGCTCGTCGAGCGCGTGCTTCGGATCCTCGAGGGCGGCCTCGCCAACATGGAGGAGATCGTCGCCATCACGTTCACCAACAAAGCGGCCAATGAGATGAAGACGAAGATTCGGCTCGCCCTGAGAGAGCTGGTGCGGCGCGCCCCCTCGCGGCGGTGGCACGAAGCGAAGCGGCAGCTGGAGACGGCAGCGATCTCCACGATCCACGGATTCTGCGCGCGCTTGCTGCGCGCGCATCCGGTCGAGGCTCAAGTGGATCCGGAGTTCACCATCCTCGACGAATTCCGAAGCCGCATGCTTCTTCTGCGAGCTGTTGAGGAGGTCATCGAGGAGAGCCTTGAGGCGGAAGACGTGGTCATCGGGCGCTTGGTCATCGGGTATTCGCGGCGCGGGCTCATCGAAGCGATCGCCGATCTCTACATGATGGTACGTGCTTTGGGTATGCACCTGGAACAGGTCATCGCGCTGACCGAGTGCGAGCGGCGCACATCGGCCGACTATCAGGCAGCGGTCGAACGACTCGAGGAGATCGTGAAGAGACTGGAGGCGTTCCCGAAGCCGACCGAGCGCATGGCTGCGCAGATCGCAGCCTTCATCCACGCCTATCGGTTATACGGGCCGCTTCTGCGTCTGGATCCGCGGATCGAGGATGCGCCCGTCTTGGAAGAGTGTTTGCGGGCGCTGCGAGACGCACGGGTCGAGAAGCGCGGGCGCATGAGCGAGCTGGCCGCAGACGTGGAGGCCTGTTTGGAGGAGATCGAGCTGACGTTCTATGACGCGAGCGCAGGGGAGGTGATCGCCGCGCTGGGTCGCCTCTTGCAGCACGTTGACGAACGCTACACGGCGCTCAAGCGGGAAGTGGTCGGTCTTGATTACGAGGATCTGCAGTGGAAAGCGCGCGAGTTGCTTCGCACACAGGCTGCGATCGCAGCCTCTCTCCGACGAGAGGTCAAGTTCCTCCTTGTGGATGAGTTCCAAGACACGAATGCCTTGCAGAAGGAGATCATTGATCTCTTGCGGGGAGGTGGGGATTGGCCCAAGCTCTTCATCGTCGGCGATGCCAAGCAGTCCATCTACAACTTTCGCGGGGCGGCTGTCGAAGTCTTTCTGAGAGCGCAGCGAGAGTTGCAGGAGCAAGGCGGCGCGCACATCGAGTTAGAGCGCAATTTTCGGAGCACGGCCGGGCTTGTGCGCTTCTTCAACGCGTTCTTCTCCCGCCTCATGCGTGTGGAGGAGGACGCGTGGCCGGCAGAGCTGCTCGAAGCCTTAGGGCGAACGTCCTTTGTCGAGAGCGTGGCGCAGCGCGAGGGGAACGTGGCGACGCCCATCGAGTTGCTTCTGGAGATTGGCCCGCATGTCCGCACGGCGGAGGACGCACGCCGATGGGAGGCGCAGCGGTTGGCCGAGCGCATCGCGCGCATGGTGCGCGAGGGCGAGCGGCTCGTGGGAGAGGAGGTGGAAGGAGGGCGCGAGCACATGCGCGCGGTCCGCTACGGCGATGTGGCGCTGCTCTTTCGCGCGATGACCGACGTGAAGGTCTACGAGCGCGCTCTGCGCGAACGGGGCATTCCGTACTATGTGCTCGCGGGGCGTGGTTTCTACGAGCGCGAGGAGATTCGAGACCTCCTCTCGCTGCTCCAATTCCTGGCGAATACGACCGATGAGTTGGCCCTCGCCGCAGCCTTGCGCTCACCGCTTTTCGGCCTCTCGGATGAGACGCTCTTCTGGCTGCGGCAAGCGGCAGAGGCGTCGGGCGAGGGATGGCTCGATCCCCATCCGCTTCTGACGAGCTTGCGACATCACGAGCGCGTGTGGGGGATCGCAGCGGAAGAGCGCCCGCGCGTCGCTCGGGCGGCTGAGGTGCTCGCGCACCTCCTTCATCTGCGGGATCGGCTCTCTCTGGTGGAGTTGCTCCAGGAGATCCTCGCGCTCACGCAGTTTGACGCCATTCAAGCGACGGCCTTCGATGGCCATCAGCGCGTGGCCAATATCCGAAAACTCATCGAGCTGGCGCGCGGATTTGACGCGAGTGGACCACATGCGCTCAGCGATTTCACGGCCTTCGTCCAGCAATTCGCGGAGATGGCTGAGGAGAGCGAGGCCCAGGTGACAACTGAGGCTGCCGATGCGGTGCGGGTGATGACCGTGCATAAGGCTAAGGGCCTGGAGTTTCCCGTCGTCATCATCCCGGACTTGGGGCGCCCCTTCCGAAGGGACGCGCCGCCTGTGGTCTTCGACCGCGCTGCGGGCATCGGGGTGAAAGTCCCGGATCACCGCGGGCGGCTTCACGAGACGTGGTCGCGACGGCGCGTTCTCGAAGTCCTTCAGCTTCGCGAGTATTTCGAGCACCAACGATTGCTCTTCGTCGCGATGACGCGCGCGCGCGATTACCTCATTCTCTCTGGCGCTACCGAGCGGCTCGGCGTTCGAGAGGAAGGCGCCGAGGCGGCGTCTCTCCTTCCCGGAGCGAGCTGGCTCGAATGGATCGTGCGCGTCTTAGGGCTCTCGGACGTCGAAACGCTTCCCGAGGAGTACGAGTGGAACGGCGTGAAGATTCGGATCACTCGGGGCACGGGGGAAGCTCGCGAAAGGGAAGCGGCCGCTTCGGGGATGTTGATCGCTCGCTATCCGCAACTTGAGCGCGGCGAACCCATTGCTCCGTCGCTTCTGCCTCCGCTCTCCGAGAGCCAGCGCGCAGTGATGGAGCGCGTGCGGCATCGTCTGGCTCCTCCTCCGGTGGATGTGAGCGCGCACGTCTCCCCGATCACCGTCACGCGCGTGCTCGCGTTCCATCGCTGTCCGCTGCGGTTTTATTTCGAGAGCGTCCTCAACCTGCCGGCGTGGGACGAAGTCGAGGATGCCATGGCGCTCTCGGCGGAGCGCATTCCTTCGATACTTCGCGGACGCATCGTCCATCGCTTTTGCGAAGAGTACGACGGATCGGAACCGTGGGAAGTTGTGCTCGATCGCCTCGTCGAGGAGATGGTCATCAGGGAGTCCGACGTGTTGAGGGGAGTGTCGGCCGGGACTGCTCAAGCGGCGGAGCTGGAGATCGAAGCGTCATGGGATGAACGCGCGCGTGTGTATCGGGAGAAAGTTCTGAGAGATGTGCGCCCGCTCGTTGAGACTTATGTACGGAGCGACCTCTATCGCACGATCGAGGCGATCCTGTGGGGGGAGGAGCCGGGGCGCGTCGAGAGCGAGCGGGAAGTCCTCTACCGCACGGCGTGGGGGATTGTGCGGGGACGATTGGATACGGTGATCTGGACCAAGGAGGGGACGGCGTGGATCATCGACTTCAAGACGAATCGCGTCGGTGAAGACCTCGGGGCGCTCGTCGAAGAGTACGCGCTGCAAATGCAGATCTACGCGCTCGCCGTCCAGCAAGCGTGGCGGCCACGTGCGGTTCGCGCGGAGCTCTATTTCCTCGATCCCGATGTGCGCGTGCCTGTGCCGGTGGAGGCCTTCGACGAGACGGCGGCGCTCCTGGGACGTTTGACCGAAGAGATCGCGCGGGCTCGAACGCTGGCGGACTTTCTGGCGCGTCCCGATCCCGCTCGGTGTCGGCGTTGTCCGTGCGCGGGCTTCTGTCCTGAGCGCGCGATCTGATCCGAGTTTGACAGAAGCGCGCGCACCCGCCTACAATGAGATCGTCCTATGAGCTGGCGACTGATCGGTACACTCGCCGTTCTCATCACGATCGGAAGTGGACCCGTCTTCTCACAGCACCCATCGCCAACGGCCTCTCCGCCTCAGGAGGAAGTGCGGCTGGGCACGATCGGCGTCAACCTGCCGGTCACGGTCTATGATAAGGATGGCCGCTTGGTGACCGACCTCACGGTCGAGGATTTCGAGGTGCGCGAGGATGGCGTCCCGCAGCGCATTCTCTCCTTCTCCAAGGAGAACGAGCTCCCACTCAGCGTCGCGTTGGTCATGGACACCAGCAACAGCGTTCGCCCGAAGTTGAAGTTCGAGAAGGAGGCGACGATCGCGTTCCTCGATGGGATCATCCGCCCGAAGAGAGATCGCGCGCTCTTTGTCACTTTCGGTTCGGTGATCGAGCTGCATCAGGACTTCACCGATGATGTGGAGGATTTGAAGGCGGCGATCCAGGCCGTGAAGGCCGGGGGAGCCACGCCGCTTTACGATGCCCTCTATCGCGTGATCGAGGAGAAGATGGTGATGGCGTCGGGGCGTCGCGTCCTCGTCCTCATCTCCGATGGGGAGGATAATGCGAGTGAACGCACGTTGGAGGAAGTCATCGAGCTGGCGCAGCGCCATGAGGTCGTCATCTATGCCATTGGAACGGCCCATGCCGGCGGCTTCGGGGTGACGATGGGGATGGTGGACGCCCCAGGGACGAAGGAATTGCGGCGTATCGCTGAGGAGACCGGTGGCCGCGCCTTCTTCCCCCAGAAAGCGCTCGATCTGGAACGCAATTTCTCCGACATCAGCACGGAATTGCGCAGCCAGTACTTCCTCTTCTACGTCTCCAGCAATCAGAATCGCGATGGGCGATTCCGCAAGATCGAAGTGCGCATCTCCGGCCGCAAGGACCTACGGGCGCGCACCAAGCGCGGGTATAAAGCGCCTCAGGCTTCGTGAGCGAGATGTCAGGCTGCGATTTCATGCTTCGCTTTGAGAGGCGAGGGAGACGTCGCCTCGCGATCGGCTTTCTCCTCATCGGACTTGGGCTCGCGCTGGCCTCTCCGTCGCCGCTCGTGGGCCGATCGGGCGTTGGGGAAGGTGGGGTTCAGGAGAGCGTCCCTCGCGACTTCGGCGATCGCTCTGCGCAGAAGCCCAAGCGCGCGATCGCTGCGGAGCCGGATGAGCCGGTGCATTTGAGCGCTCGGCTGGTCAACGTCTTCTTCACAGCCACCGATCGGCGTCGTGCCATCGTCACTGATCTTCAACGTGGAGACGTGCGAGTCTTCGAGGATGGCCGGGAGCAGGAGATCTTCACCTTCGTGCGCCAAACGGACCTGCCGCTGACGATCGCGCTGCTCATTGATGTCAGTGCGAGTCAGCAATACACCTTGCCGGAGGAGAAGGCGGCGGCCATGCGGTTCATCCGCTCCATCGTGCGTCCGGGAAAGGACGTCGTCGCCATCGTCGCGTTCCGCGACGAGGTGCGGCTCATCGAGGATTTCACATCCACGGTCTCGCGACTGGAAGCGGCGTTGAACCGCGTGCGCTATACGCCGCCGACGGGGCGCGATCCGCGCTTCGGCGGCACGTCGCTTTACGATGCGATCGTGCTCGCGGCGCGCGAGCTTCTGGCCAAGCAACCGGGACGCCGCATGATCCTCTTGCTCACCGATGGCGAGGACACGACGAGCCTGTATCAGCTTCCCGAAGCCATCGCCGAGGCGCTGCGCGCGGAAGCGACCATTTACGCCATCGGCATTGGCGATCGGTATCGGTTCGGGATCAATAGCAGCGTGCTTCGACGGCTGACGCAGGAGACGGGCGGACGTGCTTATTTCCCGAGGAATGCCGAGGATCTGGCGCGCGCCTTTCGAGAGATTGAGACCGAATTGCGGAGTCAATACTTGGTCGCCTATTACCCTTCCGATCCTACTCCCGATGGACGATTCCGACAAATCGAGATCCGCGTTCCGACGCGCAAGGGCCTTCGCATCCGTCATCGGCGCGGATATATCCTGTAGGGGTCACTCCTCCTCGAGACCTTTTCCAGCGACGCGCAAGCGCACGAGCGCCCGTTGCAAACGAGCCTGAGCGCGCAGGAATTCGATTTCGCTCGTGCTCTGTCGCATCTCGCGCAGCGCGCGTTCGCGTGAGCGGCGCGCGCGCTCGACGTCGATCTCCTCGGGACGCTCCGCTGTATCGGCGAGGATGGTCACTTTGTCGGGGAGCACCTCCACGTACCCCCCGCGTACGGCGAGCAGGTGCCGCTCGTTCCCAACCCGATAGCTCACGATCCCCGTCTGCAGCAAGCTCAGCAGATACGTGTGCTCGGGAAGAATGCCCAACTCGCCTCCGAGGCCGGGGACCGTGACCTCATCCACCCATTCTTCGAGCACCAAGCGCTCGGGGGTCACGACTTCCAATTTGATCTTTCCCCTCATCGCCCCCGTCCTATGCTGCGGCGCGGCGGATTCGCTCCGCCTTCTCGATGGCCTCTTCGATCGTGCCGACCATGTAGAAGGCTTGCTCGGGGAGATCATCGTGCTTACCCTCGACGATCTCCTTGAAGCCGCGGACCGTATCCTCGACTTTCACGTACTTCCCCTTCAGGCCGGTGAATTGCTCGGCGACGAAGAACGGTTGGGAGAGGAAACGTTGAATCCTCCGCGCGCGCGCGACGATGAGCTTATCCTCCTCAGACAGCTCATCAATGCCGAGGATGGCGATGATGTCTTGCAGCTCCTTATAGCGTTGCAGGATCGCCTTGACCTGCTGCGCCGTACGGTAGTGCTCTTCGCCGACGATGCGCGGGTCGAGGATGCGAGAGGTCGAGGCCAGTGGATCCACCGCCGGATAGATGCCCAGCTCGAAGATCTGGCGCGAGAGGACGGTCGCCGCGTCCAAATGCGCGAACGTCGTGGCCGGGGCCGGATCCGTGATGTCGTCGGCCGGAACGTAGATGGCTTGGACTGAGGTGATCGAGCCCTTCTTGGTCGAAGTGATGCGCTCCTGCAGCTCGCCCAGCTCCGTCGCCAGGTTCGGTTGATACCCGACAGCCGAGGGCATCCGGCCCAAGAGCGCCGAGACCTCCGATCCCGCTTGGGTGAAGCGGAAGATGTTGTCGATGAACAGGAGCAGGTCCTGCCCCTCTTCGTCACGGAAATATTCGGCCACCGAGAGCGCCGAGAGCGCCACGCGCAAGCGCGCGCCCGGAGGCTCGGTCATCTGCCCATAGACGAGCACCGCCTTGCTGAGCACGCCCGATTCCTTCATCTCCAGCCAGAGATCGTTCCCCTCGCGCGTGCGCTCACCCGCGCCGCAGAAGACCGAGACCCCCCCGTGATGCATGGCCACATTGTGGATCAGCTCCATGATGAGCACGGTCTTCCCGACGCCTGCGCCTCCGAAGAATCCGATCTTCCCCCCGCGCAGGAACGGCTGAATGAGGTCGATGACCTTGATGCCCGTCTCGAACATCTGCAGTTCGGTGGACTGCTCTTCGAAACTCGGCGCCGGGCGATGAATGGGATAGTACTTGTCCGTGACGATGGGGCCAAGCTTGTCCACTGGCTCCCCCACGACGTTGAGGACGCGACCGAGCGTGGCCGGTCCAACAGGCATCATGATCGGTTTGCCCGTGTCATACGCTTTCATCCCCCGCACGAGCCCTTCGGTCGGCTTCATCGAGACGCACCGCACGCGCCCTTCGCCCAAGTGCTGTTCGACCTCGACGATGATGTCAATGGGTTCGGGCACGTCGAAGCCTTCGCTCGTGATCCGAAGGGCGTTGTAGATCGGGGGGAGATGATCCTCGAATTGCACGTCTACGACTGTGCCGATGACCTGCACGACGCGGCCGACTTTCATCCCGTTCGCTTCTTGGCCCATTCCCGAATCCACCTCCTCCGAAAAGGGCATAAGTATAGCACACCGCTCAGGAGGGAGCAAAAAGGTGCTCTCTACTGGAACGGGATCTCATCAAGAGCTCATGACGCTGGGCCAGTCTCCGGGCTGGGGATCAAGGGGGCCACGAGACCAAAAACATCGAGATAAGCCTTCTGCATACGCGGAACGATTTCGATGGTGCACCCGGCAGGACTTGAACCTGCGGCCTTCGGATTCGTAGTCCGACGCTCTATCCAACTGAGCTACGGGTGCACCTCCAGCACCCGTGCGCAAGGATACCACGACTCCCCCATTCTGTCCAGTCGCCCCTGCGGTCGAAGCCGCGGCGCGCCGGTGACGGAGTTGCGGCTTCATCTCCTCGCGATCAAGGCGCGCACACGGTTGAGGTCCTCCGGCGTGTCCACGCCGATGGAGCGTTCGGTGACGGGCACGACCTTGATCCGAACGCCATGTTCCACAGCGCGGAGCTGCTCCAATTGTTCGGCCTCTTCAAGAGGCGTCGGGGGCCACGCCGCCCATTGCTGCAGCAACTCGCGCCGATAGACGTACAGGCCTGTGTGCCGACGATAGAGCCCAAGCAGTGAGGGGTCGGCGTGAAGCGCCGCCTCAAGCGAGCCCGATCGTCGGACGGCCTCGCGTGGCCATGGGATCGGCTGTCGGGAGAAGTAGAGGGCGAACCCCTCGCGATCGGTGACGACTTTGACGACATTCGGATTGAGGACCTCTTGGGTGCTCTCCATGGGTTCGCTCGTCGTCGCCATGAGGATATTGGGATCGGCAAGCACGGGCTCAAGAGCCGCCGCGATCACCGCGGGTTCGATGAGCGGCTCATCACCCTGCAGGTTGACGATGATCTCGGCCTCCAAATGCATGGCCGCTTCGGCCACGCGTTCGGTTCCGCTCCGGTGGTGCGGAGAAGTCAGGAGCGCTTCTCCACCAGCTCGCCGCACGACGTCGGCGATCCGCTCATCATCGGTCGCCACCAGGACGCGTTCGACGCGTGGGACGCGCCGGGCCCGTTCGTATACGTGCAAGATCATCGGGCGTCCGCCGATCTCCAGAAGCGGTTTCCCCGGCAGCCGCTGCGAGGCATATCGCACTGGGATGACGACGACGACACGCTCGCGCGCCACGTTGTGGAGGATAGAGGACGCTCGATGGCCGGTCAAGAAGGAGGAGCCCGCAGATGCGGACGATCCCCAAATCGGGGAACACGAACCGAATCCCCATTCTGCCCGGGACTCATCCAAGCAAGTGGCTCCGCTCCCACCCTGTACGAGTGATGACGCCTCCAGGTCCTGAGGGCTCGGATCACAAATCGCCCATCTCCCTCTCGGGCTTTGGCTGAGGCCCCCGATCTCAGATCGTACTTCAGGAAGCCCACATGGTTCGCGCGGAACAGTGTAAGAGCACAGCAGCCCACTATGAGTGCGGTCGCCCAACGTTCTGACCGGGATCGGTCCTGATCAGGGAGAGATCTCGTTCAGATCGGGTCGTGTCCATGTCCCAAGGTTTGGCGCTTTTGCCCGTTGCCAAATTGAGCGTTCTCGGGTAAAATCCCGCTTAATTCAGCGGGGCGTCTCATAGATGTCATCGGTGTGGGAGGTCGTGAGCGCGGAGGAGACGGACAGAGAGCATAGTGTGGCCAGTGGGTAAAGCCTTCGTATGGCACAGATCTTCCATCGCAGCACGAATCTTATCGCGAGGGTGAGCATTCTCGGCGCCGTGTTCATCATTGCGGCAGTGACGTGGGCATTGGCGGCGCTCAATCGGTCCCCTTATGTGACGCAGGTGGGTGTAGCGCGGGAGCAACCTGTTCCGTTCAGTCATAAACATCATGTGAAGCAGCTCGGCATTGATTGCCGTTACTGCCATACATCGGTCGAGGAGAGTCGTTTCGCTGGGATTCCACCGACGGAGACCTGTATGACCTGCCATTCGCAGATTCATGCGACGAGCCCCATGTTGGAGCCCGTACGCGAGAGCTGGCGCACGAATCGGCCGATCCCGTGGACGCGCGTCTACGATCTGCCGGATTTCGTCTACTTCGACCATTCGATCCATGTGAAGCAGGGCGTCGCCTGCGTCACCTGTCATGGTCCGGTAGACGAGATGCCGTTGGTATGGAAGGCGAGCACATTGCACATGGAGTGGTGCCTGGAGTGTCATCGGCAGCCGGAGCTGTACGTCCGTCCGCGCGAGTATGTCTTCCGCACGGATTGGGCGCCGCGCGAGGATCAGCGGGAGCTGGGACGACGGCTCGTTCGAGAGTACGGGATTGATCGGCCGGAGAAATTGACGGATTGCTCCGTGTGCCATCGGTGAGGGGGATGGCGGTGGTGGAGAAGGGAAGCGAAGCATCGTGGGGCATGGCCGCGTTGCGGGAGCGTTTGGCCAAGCAGCGTGGTCGGGTCTTCTGGAGGAGCTTGGAGGAGTTAGCGGGGGATCCGGCGTTCGTTCGATTCTTGGAAGGCGAGTTTCCGACGCCGGCTCCGGCGGAAGTCGATCGGCGCACGTTCTTGAAGCTGATGGGAGCGTCGCTTGCACTCGCGGGGCTCTCTTCGGCATGCACGCGGCAGCCGACCGAGCAGATCTTCCCCTACACGCGAGCGCCGGAGGAGGTCGTTCCGGGCCGGCCGCTCTTCTATGCGACGGCGATGACGTTTGGGGGATTCGCCGCCGGCCTTCTTGTCGAGAGTCACATGGGGCGGCCGACCAAGATCGAAGGGAATCCGCAGCATCCGGCGAGCTTGGGCGCAACGGACGTCTTCGCGCAAGCTGCGATTCTCACGCTCTACGATCCCGACCGTTCGCAAGTCGTCTTGTATCGTGGGGGAATTCATACGTGGGCAGCTTTCTGGGGGGCGTTGGCCATCGAGCGGGAGCGATGGCAAGCGACGCGCGGAGCTGGCATGCGCATTCTGACGGAGACGGTGACCTCGCCGACGCTCGCGGATCAAGTGCGACAGGTGCTCACCCTCTTTCCCGAAGCCCGATGGCATCAGTATGAGCCCGTCTCGCGGGATCATCAGAAGGCGGGAGCGCGTCTGGCTTTCGGTCGCTTCGTCGAGACGCACTATCGCCTGCAGGAGGCGCGCGTGATGCTCTCGCTGGAGGCGGATTTTCTGGCCTGGGGGCCGAACCATCTTCGGCAGGCGCGCGAGTTCATCCTGCGACGGCGTGCGGAGACTGAACCGACCGAGTGGAATCGCCTCTACGTGTTTGAGAGCACGCCTTCGCTGACGGGCGCGATGGCCGATCATCGGTTCCCCGTGCGAGCGAGTGCGATCGAGTCGATCGCGCGGGCGCTCGCGCGACGATTGGGGCTGGAAGTGCCGGAGCCAGACCTGGCGTCCCTCGGTATTGATCCGCGCCTTGTGGAGGCGCTCGCGCGCGATCTCGATCAGCATCGCGGAGAGAGCCTCGTGCTCGTTGGGGAGACGCAGCCGCCGCTTGTGCACGCGCTCGGGCATGCGCTGAACCAAGCTTTGGGAAATGTCGGACGAACGGTCATCTATACTGAGCCTGTGGAAGCAGAGCCGATCCAGCACATGGCGTCGCTTCGGGAGCTGGCCGAAGATATGGAGGCCGGGCGCGTGGATGCTCTGTTCATCGTGGGGGCGAATCCGGCGTACACGGCGCCGGCCGATCTCGATTTCGCCGAGCGGATGAACCGCGTTCGTCTGCGCGTCCATCTCGGGCAATATGCGGATGAGACGGCGCAGCTCTGCCACTGGCATCTCCCGGAGAGTCATTTCCTGGAGGCTTGGAGCGACGGGCGCGCGCCAGATGGGACGGTCACCATCATGCAACCGCTCATTGCGCCGCTTCACGAGACGCGGTCGGCGCACGAAGTTCTGGCCGCGCTCCTTGGAGAGGCGGAACGCCCTGGCTACGAGATCGTGCGCGCGTATTGGCAGCAGCAGTTCGAAGCGGGCCAAGTCGGAGGATTCTCCGATTTCCAGACGTTTTGGCGAATGGCGCTGCATGAGGGGGTGGTCTCCGGGACGAGCCTTCCGCCCGTTTCGGTCTCCGTGCAATGGGCGGCGATCGCGGCGGAGCTGGCGAAGCGGCCGGCGCGCGCGCCCGAAGGGATCGAGATCGTCTTCCGTCCGGATCCGACCGTCTGGGATGGACGCTTTGCGAATAACGGGTGGTTGCAGGAGTTGCCGAAGCCACTCACGAAGCTGACGTGGGATAACGCGGCGATAATTGCGCCGACGTTGGCCGAACGCTTAGGGGTGAAGAATGGAGAGGTCGTCGAGCTGCGGCGTGGAGATCGTCAGGTGCTCGCCCCGGTGTGGATCCTGCCGGGGCAGGCGGTGGAGACGGTGACGGTGCATCTCGGCTATGGGCGGTGGCGTGCCGGACGCGTGGGATCGCATTTGGGATTCAACGCCTATCGTCTGCGCACGTCGGGGGCGCCGTGGTTTGAGGTGGGGGTTGAGATTCGCCGAACCCATCGCCGTCATGAGCTCGTCAGCACGCAGGATCATCACAGCATGGAGGGGCGGCATCTGGTGCGCACGGCGACGCTTGGCGAGTATCGGGAGAATCCCCGGTTCGCCAAAGAGTTGGGACAGGATCCGCCGCCCGATCTCACGCTTTATCCCGAGCATCGATATGACGGTTACTCCTGGGGTATGGTCATTGACCTGAACGCCTGCATCGGGTGCAATGCCTGCGTCATCGCCTGTCAGGCGGAGAACAACATCCCCGTCGTCGGGAAGCGCGAGGTGAAGATCGGGCGCGAGATGCACTGGATTCGTATCGACCGATATTTCGAGGGGCGCGATCTGGAGCGTCCGGACATCTACCATCAACCCGTCCTCTGCATGCATTGTGACCATGCGCCGTGCGAGGTCGTGTGTCCGACGGGGGCGACGGTTCACAGCCACGAGGGCTTGAACCAGATGACCTACAATCGGTGCGTGGGGACGCGCTACTGTTCGAACAATTGCCCGTACAAGGTCCGCCGGTTCAATTTCCGGCTCTACGCGGATTGGGCGACCGAGACGTTGAAGATGCAGCGAAATCCCGATGTGACCGTGCGCAGTCGCGGCGTTATGGAGAAGTGCACCTATTGCGTGCAGCGGATCAATGCTGCGCGCATCGAGGCGAAGAAGCGGGATCGGGCAATTCGGGACGGAGAAGTCGTGACGGCATGTCAGCAGGCCTGTCCGACTGAGGCGATCGTCTTCGGGAATCTGAACGATCTCGAGAGTCGTGTGGCGCAGTTGAAGGCGCATGTGCTCAACTATGGGATCCTGACTGAACTGAACACGCGACCGCGCACGACCTATCTGGCGCGATTGCGCAATCCGAATCCGGAAGTGGCGGCACTTTTGGAAGAGGGGACGCCATGAGCGAAGAGAAGGACCGAATGGTGGAGATCGGGACGCCGTTTGATCCGCAATCGGCGATCTTGGCGCCCGGGTACACGTACGCTTCGATCACGGATAAGATCAGCGCCCTCGTGCTCACGCGGCGCACGCCGCGCGGATGGTTCTTCGGATTCACGATGGCGTTCCTTCTGCTCCTGCTGCTGCTTTTCACGGCGGCGTATTTGCTGGCGACGGGAGTGGGCATCTGGGGCGTCACGGTCCCGGTCGGTTGGGGGTTCGACATCATCAACTTCGTCTGGTGGATTGGGATCGGGCATGCGGGGACGCTGATCTCCGCGATCTTGCTGTTGCTGCGGCAGCGGTGGCGGACTTCGATCAATCGCTTCGCTGAAGCCATGACGCTCTTCGCCGTCGCATGCGCCGGACTCTATCCCTTGCTGCACATGGGGCGGCCGTGGCTCTTCTATTGGCTTCTGCCCTATCCGAACACGATGGGGACGTGGCCGCAGCCGCGCAGTCCCTTGGTGTGGGATGTCTTCGCCATCACGACGTATGCGACGGTCTCGTTCTTGTTCTGGTTCATCGGCTTGATCCCCGATCTGGCGACGTTGCGGGATCGGGCGCGGCGGCGGCTCTGGCGAATTCTCTACGGATTCCTCGCCATGGGGTGGCGCGGGTCGGCGCGCCATTGGGCGCGATATGAGATGGCGTATCTGCTGTTGGCGGGATTGGCGACGCCGCTCGTCGTCTCCGTGCATACGGTCGTGAGCTTCGATTTCGCCATCTCGATCATCCCGGGATGGCATGCCACGATCTTCCCGCCGTATTTCGTCGCTGGAGCGATTTATTCTGGTTTCGCCATGGTGATGACCTTGGCCATTCCGCTCCGAAAGTTCTATGAGTTGGAGGACCTCATCACGATGAAGCATCTGGACAATATGGCCAAGATCATGCTCGCGACGGGCTTGCTCGTCGGCTACGGCTATCTGATGGAGGCCTTCATGGCGTGGTACAGCGGGAATCCATATGAGCGCTATATGATCCTCAATCGACTGCGTGGTCCGTATGCGCCCATCTACTGGGCACTGCTCGTGTGCAATGTGGGGGTGTTGCAGGCGCTCTGGTCGGCGCGCGTGCGTCGGAGCGTGCGCGCGCTCTTTGCGATCGCGCTCCTCGTGAATGTGGGGATGTGGTTGGAACGATTCGTCATTGTCGTGACGAGCTTGCATCGGGATTTCCTCCCCTCGTCGTGGGGGATGTACAGGCCGACGGTCTTCGACTGGACGATGTTCTTGGGCTCGATCGGACTCTTCCTGACGCTGCTGTTTCTGTTCATTCGACTGCTGCCGGTCATCTCGATCTTCGAGATGCGGGCGCTGCTGCCGGAGGTGGCTCCGGCCTCGGGCAAAGGGACGACGCGGCCGGCCGAGGCGCCGACGTTGTCATGAGCGAAGGGGAGACACATGGCCGAACGGACGGACATCTACGGATTGTTGGCGGAGTTCAATGCTCCGGAGAAGGTCTTGGCGGCAGCACAACGCGCGTATGCCGAGGGGTATCGGCGGATGGATGCCTATACGCCTTTCCCCGTCGAAGGCCTGGCCGAAGCCCTCGGCTTTCATCGCACGCGCTTGCCGATACTCGTCTTGCTCGGCGGGCTCTTCGGCGGCGCGCTCGGCTATGCCCTCCTTTACTATGCCGAGGTCATCGATTATCCGCTCATCGTCGGCGGGAAGCCCTTTCATAGCTGGCCGGCGTTCATCCCCATCGTCTTTGAGACGACGATCTTCTTCGCCGCGCTCTCCGCCGTTTTGGGCATGCTCGCGTTGAACGGATTGCCGATGCCCTATCATCCCGTCTTCAACGTGCCGCGCTTCGCATTGGCCAGTCGCGATCGGTTCTTCCTGTTGATTGAGGCGCGCGATCCGAAGTTCGATCGGGAGGCCACGCGCCGCTTCTTGGAAGCGCTCGGGGCCGATGGCGTTTGGGAGGTGGAGCCGTGAGGAAGAGCACTCGGCGCATGAACGCTGGCGCGCGAGGCCGGTTGGGTGCGGGCGTTCTCCTTGTGCTCGCTCTTGGGGGGAGCGCGTGTCGCCAAGATATGCATGATCAGCCGAGATATAAGCCATTGGCCGGAAGCCCCTTCTTCGAGGATGGTCGGGCGTCACGTCCTTTGGTCGAGGGAACGGTCCCCCGCGGCTATGCGAAGATGGATGAGCATCTGTACACGGGTAAGAGCAATGGTCGACTCGCGGAGACCTTCCCCTTTCCCATCACGCGTCCGATCCTCGAGCGCGGGAGGGAACGCTACGATATCTTCTGTGCGCCATGTCACGGGCGCGATGGTTATGGCGAGGGGATGATCATCCAGCGTGGGTTCCGGCAACCGCCATCGTTGCACACGGACCGATTGCGACAGGCGCCGGTCGGCCATTTCTTCGAGGTCATCACCAACGGCTTTGGGACGATGTACGGTTACGCGTCGCGCATTCGGCCGGAGGATCGGTGGGCGATCATCGCCTACATTCGCGCTTTGCAGCTCAGCCAGAACGCGGCGCTCCAGGACGTTCCGCCGGCCCAACGACGTCAGTTGAGGGGAGGGGGGGAGTGAACGCGAAGATGCTCGAAGCGCTCTCGCGCCGCGCCGTGGGCATCGGGCTCGTCGGGCTGTCGTTGGCGCTCATTGTGGCGCTTGTGGATCCGGAACATTTCTGGCCGTCGTATCTCTTTGGGCATTTCTTCTGGCTCGGGCTCTCGATCGGTTCCGCGGGATTAGTGATGCTGCATCATCTGACCGGCGGTCGCTGGGGATTCGCCATCCGGCGCATCCTGGAGGCGGGAGCGCGAACGACCGTCTTGATGGCCGTGCTCTTCGTCCCCATCTTCTTCGGGCTTTCCTCTCTTTATGAGTGGACGCATGCGGAGGCCGTCGCCGCCGACGATATCCTTCGACATAAGAGCCGATATTTGAACGTCCCCTTCTTTTCCCTTCGCGCCGTCCTCTATTTCGTCGTGTGGATCGCGCTGGCGCAATTGGTGACGAGGTGGTCCTACGAACAGGATCGCACGGGGGATCCCAAGCTGAGCCACCGGCTGCGAGCACTCAGTGGGCCAGGCCTCGTCCTCTATGGAGGGACGATCACCTTCGCGGCGGTGGATTGGGTCATGTCGTTGGAACCACACTGGTATTCGACGATCTATGGGATCCAATTCATCCTCGGGCAAGGGCTCACGGCGTTCGCCGCGGCGATCCTCATCGCCGTTTGGCTCTCGCGCGCTCGGCCGCTGTCGGAGATTCTGACGAGCGATGTGTCCCACGATCTGGGGAATCTCTTGCTCGCGCTCGTGATGTTGTGGGCCTATGTCGCGTTCTCACAGTTCCTCATCATTTGGTCGGGGAACCTCCCGGAAGAGATTCCATGGTATTTACGCCGAACGCGAGGGCGATGGGAGGGGATGGCCGGGCTTTTGATCATCTTCCATCTTCTGATCCCGTTCCTGTTGTTGCTCTCCCGCGCGATGAAGCGAAACGTACGGACGCTGGCGGCCTTGGCCGGGATGATTCTGACCATGCGCGTGGTGGACCTCTATTGGACCATCATGCCGGCGTTCGAAGAGAGGGGGATCGGGCCCCATTGGTCGAACGCGGCGGCGTTTTTCGGGATCGGGGGACTTTGGTTCGCCTCCTGGGCGAGGGCCGCAATGCGGCATGAGCTGATCCCCGTCCATGATCCCGGAGCCGTGGAGGGACGAGCTTCTCATGAGTGAGGCAACCGAACCGCGCTACGAGAAACGGGATGTGAGCCCGCGAATGATCGTGGTCTTGATCTTCGGACTCGCTGCCCTGACTGTGGGTGCCGTACTCCTCATGTGGGGGAGCTTCACCTTCTTCCAGAAGCGTGCCGAACGAGCCATGGAGCCGCCTTCGCCCCTCCGTGAAGAGCGCGTGTTACCGCCTCCGCCGCGACTGCAGGTCGCTCCGGAGCGGAATTTGCAGGCGCTGCGTCAGCGGGAGGAGGAGCGGTTGAACACCTACGGATGGATCAATCGGGAAGCGGGCGTCGTCCGCATCCCCATCGAACGGGCGATGGAGCTTCTCTTGGAACGCGGCGTTCCGGTTCGCCCTCGCGGTCAGGCGATGGAGTCCTCTTCGCCTCCTGAAGGGGGCCTTCACGCCAAGGAGGGCATGGTGCGGGAGAACAAGGGGGAAGAACGATGAGGATTCGGGAGAGTCATGTTCACGCGATGTCCTGGGTGAGCCTCAGCCTGGCGTTGGCCTGGGGCTTTGGGCTTTCGCTCATTGGCGAGGGTCGAGGGCAGAGCTTGCCGTCGGGGCAACCGGCGCCGATCCTGCGAGAGGTCGGCATTGACCAGAAGCTCGATGCGCAGATTCCGCTGGATCTCGTTTTCCGCGATGAACAGGGGCGCGCCATCTCGCTCCGCGAATATTTTGGCGAGAAGCCGGTCATTCTCGCGCTCGTCTACTACGAGTGTCCGATGCTCTGCACGCTCATTTTGAATGGGGTGTTGCGGAGCTTGCGCGCGCTCCCTCTGACCGTGGGAAAGGAATTCACCGTCCTGACCGTGAGTTTCGATCCGCGCGAGGGGCCGGAGTTGGCGGCGGCCAAAAAGCGCGCGTATGTGCGAAGCTATGGGCGTCCAGAGGCCGAGGGGGGATGGCACTTCCTAACTGGGGAGGAGACGGCGATTCGGCGGTTGACGGAAGCCGTTGGCTTCCGCTATGCCTTTGACCCTGAGACCGGGCAATTCGCGCACGCCAGTGGGATCATGGTCCTCACGCCGCAAGGACGTATCGCTCGATACTTCTATGGGATCGAGTATGCCCCGCGAGACCTCCGCTTCGGTCTGATTGAAGCAGCGCAAGGGAGAATCGGCTCGCCGGTGGATCAGATTTTGCTCTACTGCTACCACTATGACCCGAAGACGGGCAAATACAGCCTGCTTGTCATGAACGTTCTTCGGCTGGCGGGCGCGGCGACGGTGCTGGCCCTGGGCGGTTTCATCCTCGTGATGCTTCATCGGGATCGTCGAAAGAAGCGTATGCTGGGGTGAGGGAGGAAGCCATGTGGAGGGATTTCCCACTTCTCCCTGAGCGCGCTTCCACGTTCGCGCCTGAGGTGGACGCGCTCTACGGATTCTTGGTCGGTATGAGCCTTTTCTTCATCGCCCTCATCTTCATCTTGATCACGGTCTTCGCGATCAAATATCGGCGGCGTTCGGAGGAGGAGGTGCCGCCACCGGTTCGCGGTTCGTTGACGCTGGAGATCATTTGGATCGCCGTCCCCTTGGGGCTTGTGCTGATGATCTTCGGATGGGGAGCGGCGCTCTATTTCAAGATGTACGGGCGCGCGCCGGCGGAGGCGCTCGAAGTCTATGTCGTCGGGAAGCAGTGGATGTGGCACATTCAGCATCCGACCGGTCAGCGGGAGATCAACGAGCTGCACATTCCGGCCGGTCGCCCGATCAAACTGACGATGACGACCGAGGACGTGATCCACAGCTTCTACATCCCCGACTTTCGCGTGAAGAAGGACGTCGTGCCGGGCCGATACACGAGCATATGGTTCGAAGCGACGCGACCGGGACGGTATCGCCTCTTCTGTGCGGAATATTGCGGCACGAAGCATTCGGAGATGAGCGGATGGGTTATCGTCATGAACCCGGTTGAGTATCAGAATTGGCTGAACAGCGGGGGCGGCGGGCGCATCGAGTCGCTCGCGCAAGCGGGGGAACGCCTCTTTCAGCAGTTGGCCTGTCACACCTGTCATGGAGAGGACGATCCAGGGCTGGGCCCATCGCTGCGCGGGCTCTTTGGTCGTCCGGTGAGGCTCGCGGATGGGCGGACGGTCGTGGCTGACGAGGCATATCTGCGGGAATCCATTCTGAATCCAGACGCGAAGATCGTCGCTGGATTCGCCTCGCCATCGAGTATGCCGACCTATCAGGGGCAGATCACTGAGGAGCAATTGCTGCAGCTTTTGGCCTATCTCAAGTCGCTCGGAGGAGAGCAGCGATGAGCACGCCTGTGGTGGAATCGCCGCGCGCTTCGCGCGTGAACTATCTGAACGTGAGTTATGGGATACGATCGTGGTTGTTCACGACCGACCATAAGCGGATCGCGCTGCTGTATTTGGTCTCGGTCACACTCTTTTTCTTCCTGGGCGGCTTCTTCGCCGTTTTGATTCGCTTGGAGCTGATGACGCCGCCGGGAGATCTGGTGCAATCGGAGACGTACAATCGGCTCTTCACGATGCACGGCGTCATCATGATCTTCTTCTTCCTCATCCCGGCCATCCCGGCCGTACTCGGGAACTTCTTGGTGCCGCTCATGATTGGGGCGCGGGATCTGGCCTTCCCGCGGTTGAACCTGTTGAGCTGGTATATCTACACCCTGGGGGGGCTGTTCACGCTGGCAGCGACTCTCTTCGGTGGGGTGGACACGGGCTGGACGTTCTACACGCCCTACAGCAGCACGTATTCCAACTCCAACGTCATGCTCACGGCCGTCGGGATCTTCATTACGGGATTCTCTTCAATCCTGACAGGGCTGAATTTCCTGGTGACCATTCACAAGATGCGGGCGCCGGGGATGGTGTGGTTCCGGTTGCCACTGTTCATCTGGGCGCACTATGCGACGAGCCTCATCATGATCCTGGGGACGCCGGTGGTCGCCATCGCCATTCTGCTCGTGGGCTTGGAGCGGTTGTTCCACATCGGGATCTTCGATCCGAAGCTCGGGGGGGATCCCTTGCTCTTTCAGCATCTGTTCTGGTTCTACTCGCATCCGGCCGTATACATCATGATCCTTCCGGCCATGGGGGTCATTAACGAGTTGATCACCTGCTTCTCCCGGCGACGCATTTTCGGTTATTCCTTCATCGCCTTCTCCAGCATCGCCATCGCGACCCTGGGTTTTCTCGTATGGGGGCATCACATGTTCACGAGTGGGCAGTCCGTCTATGCCGGCATGGTGTTCTCGGTGCTCTCGATGCTGGTGGCGATTCCCTCGGCTGTGAAGGTGTTCAACTGGACGGCCACGCTGTATAAGGGCTCGGTCTCTTATCAGGCACCGATGCTCTATGCGCTCGGTTTCATCGGGCTCTTCACGATTGGCGGGCTGACGGGGATCTTCCTGGCCACGCTGGCGGTGGATGTGCACGTGCACGACACGTATTTCGTCGTCGCGCACTTCCACTACATCATGGTGGGCGGGACGATCATGGCGTACTTGGGCGGACTCCACTACTGGTGGCCGAAGATGACGGGGAAGGTCTACCCGGAGGGCTGGGCGCGCTTTGCCGCGCTGGTCATCTTCGTGGGCTTCAACCTGACGTTCCTCCCGCAGTTCGTCCTCGGGTATCTGGGGATGCCGCGGCGGTATCATGTTTATCCCGAGGAATTTCAGGTCCTGAACGTCATGTCTTCGGCGGGCGCTTCGATCCTTGGCGTCGGGTATCTCATCCCGATGATCTATTTCATCTGGTCGCTGCGCTACGGGCCGAAGGCGCCGGAGAATCCATGGGGGGCGAAAGGTCTGGAGTGGCTCGTGCCTTCGCCGCCTCCGCCGCATAATTTCGATGTGACGCCGGTGGTCACGGGAGAGCCTTATGATTACTCCCCCAAATCGGAGGGAGCCCATGTGCGCTGAGCAGTCCTCGACCTCACCTCCGACGGCTTCGGTGACGTCCATCGCGTCGGGACGTTCCCCGCTAGCGTCTCATTTCGATGACCCGGAGCAACAGTTCGAGGCCTCCACGCTCGGCATGTGGGTGTTCCTCATCACCGAGATCATGTTCTTCGGTGGTCTGTTCGCCAGCTATGCCATCTACCGATCGCTTTATCCAGAAGGCTTTGCCGTGGCGAGTCGTCACCTCGATTATCGGCTCGGCGCCTTGAATACAGCAGTGCTCATCTGCAGCAGCTTAACGATGGCGCTCGCCGTGCGGAGCGCGCAACTGGGGCGGTCGCGTGCGCTGCGGCTCTTTCTGGCCCTGACGATGGCTTTGGGGGTGGTCTTCCTCGGCGTGAAGGTCATCGAATACTCGCATAAGGCGCACGAGCATCTGGTGCCTGGACCGTCCTTTCAGTTCGAGGGACCGCATGCGCGCACGGCGCAACTCTTCTTCTCCTTTTACTTCGCGATGACCGGGCTTCATGCTCTTCATCTGGTCATAGGGATCGGCGTGCTCGCCGTCCTCTGGATCTTAGCGTGGCGCGAGCGCTTCTCGCCGCACTACTACACCCCGGTGGAAGTCGCCGGGCTCTACTGGCATTTCGTGGACGTCGTGTGGATTTATCTCTTCCCGTTGCTGTATCTGATCAGCCGGGCATAAAGGGAGGGGGAGGCTCTATGGCGCATTCCCCGATCGTTCCGCAACGCGTGTATTGGCTCGTCTTCATCACGCTGTTGCTGCTGACGCTGGTGACGGTGGATGTGGCCTTTTACGATCTCGGATGGTTGAACATCTCTGTGGCGCTTGCGCTGGCGACGACCAAGGCGCTCCTTGTCGTCTTCTACTTCATGCACTTGAAATACAGCCCGCGGTTGATCTGGGGGTTTGTCGGCGCTGCGCTCTTTTGGTTCCTCTTGATCGTTGGTTTAACGGGAGCCGACATCTTCACGCGCGATTGGTTGCCGGAGCCGCCCGGATGGACGTCGGGCGAGAACGTTCCGTGAGGGACTTTGTTTGGGGACTCGGGCGTCGAGTGCCGTCGTTGACAGTCTCTGTCTTCCTGGCGTACATTTCCCAAGGATTTTCTGGGGGAGCAGCGCGATCGAGGCGAAGGGGGCTATGGTGATCCAAGGGCTGCGCTTCGACGAACGCGGCTTGATCCCTGCGATCATTCAGGATCATGAGACGGGAGGCATCCTCATGCTCGCCTATATGAACGCCGAGGCCTTGGCGCTCACGCTGCGAACGGGCGAGACGCACACCTGGAACGCGCGCGCTCGGTGCGTGCAACGGGAGGTGGGAGCTGAGGGGAATACGCAGCGCGTCGTGAACATCATCGTGGATTGCGATGGGGACGCCTTGATCGTGAAAGTGGATCCGCGCGGTCCGGCTTGTCGCACGGGCGAAGGGACATGCTTCTTTCGAGAGCTCGCGGAGCTGGAGGAGAAGCGGGATGAAGTCTCGGTCGTGGGGCTCGCTTCGATGGAGATGGGGATTCTGCTCGCCGAGTTGTTCGAGTTCATTCAAGAGCGAAATCGCGAACGTCCGGAGAATTCGTACACGGCCCTCTTGCTCAGCGGCGGTGTGGATGTCATCCTGCGGCGCCTGGGCGAACAGCTCGTGGACACGGCCATCGCGGCCAAAGCGGGATCGAAGAAGGAGCTCAGCGGCAAGATCGCCGATCTCTTCTACCATCTGCTTGTGCTGATGGCCGATCGGGAGCTGAATCCGAGAGACATTCTCTTCGAGCTGCGGAGTCGTACGGGGCGAGCGAGCGAGAGCCGCGTCTTGCCGTCGAGGTGAACGCATGGGAATGATTCGACCGACGTTCGCGGAGGTGCGCGATCTGGCGCGAGAGGGGAATGTCATCCCCGTGACGAAGGTCATTGCGGCCGATATGCTCACGCCCGTCTCGGCGTTCCTACGCCTTCGTGCGCAGGCGCGGTTCCCCTTCTTACTCGAATCGGTCGAAGGGGGGGAGAAAATCGCCCGCTATTCCTTCATCGGGGCGAATCCGCATACGGTCGTTCGTGCGCAGGAGGAGCACTGTGTGGTCGAGGCGGCTCACGAACGGGTCGAGCGCGGCGACGCTTTCCTCGACCTCTTGCGGGAGCTGACGGCTTCGTATCATCCCGTGACGTGGCCGGGTCTGCCGCCCTTCACGGCGGGGGCGGTCGGCTATATGGCCTACGATGCCGTGCGGTGGTTCGAGCGCATTCCGGCGCGCGCGCAGAACGATCTGCCGCTCGATCTCGCTCAGGTGATGTTCTACTCGACCTTGCTGGCCTTCGATCACGCGCGCCATCAGATTCTTCTCGTCGCCAACGTTTTCACTGGCGGACGCGAGCATCGGTTGCGAGAGAAGTATGAGCACGCCGTCGCCGAGATCGAAGCGATGGAAGCGCTGCTGCAGCGCTCTGTGGAGATCCCGAGAACGAGTGCGCCGGCCCATCCGCTCCTTGTGCGCTCCAACATGAAGCCGGATGAGTTCGAGCAGCGGGTGCGCCGGGCGAAGGACTACATCGCGCGCGGTGATGCCTTTCAAATCGTCCTCTCACAGCGATTCGAGGTCGAGGTGGGCGATCTCGACCCGTTTCAAGTGTATCGGGCGCTGCGGATGATCAATCCCTCGCCGTACATGTTCTACATGGAGCTGGACGGGATGCATCTGGTCGGCGCGTCGCCGGAGATGCTTGTGCGGCTCGTGGGGGAGGAGATCACCTATCGTCCGATCGCGGGAACGCGCCCGCGAGGGGCGACCGACGCTGAGGATCGCGCACTCGAATCCGACTTGCTCGCGGATGAGAAAGAGAGGGCCGAGCATGTGATGCTCGTGGATTTGGGGCGCAATGATGTCGGGCGCGTGGCTGCCCCCGGCTCGGTAGAGGTCACCGACCTGATGGTCGTCGAACGCTACTCGCATGTCATGCATTTGGTCTCGACGATTCGCGGGCGACGTCGGCCGGACAAAGATCGCTTCGATGTCCTGGCCGCATGTTTCCCGGCCGGCACGGTCACCGGCGCTCCGAAAATTCGCGCCATGGAGATCATTGACGAATTGGAGCCGACACGGCGCGGCATCTATGCCGGGACCGTCTTCTACGCCGACTATTCCGGGAACCTCGATTCCTGCATCGTCATTCGCACGGCGCTCGTCCGGCACGGGCGGGCCTATGTCCAAGCCGGTGCCGGGATCGTCGCCGATTCTCTTCCCGAGCGGGAGCATCAGGAGACGGTGAACAAAGCCCGTTCGGTGATCCGCGCCATCGAGATGGCGAGCACGGAGCTATGAGGACGCGAGAGATCGCTCTCCTGGTATTGGCGTTGTGGAGTGTGGCGCGGCCTTCCGAGGGCGTCGCTCCGCAGCGGCGCCCAGGTGCGGAAGCGCCACCGCCTCCGGAGCGGATTGACGTCGAGGAGTTGAAAGACCTTCAAGCAGTCATCGAGACGGAGTTCGGGACCATCGTGATCGAATTCTTCGTCCGGGATGCGCCGCGGCATGTCGCGTATTTCGTCCATCTGGCGCGGCAGGGGTTTTACGATGGGACGACGTTCCATCGCATCCTGCCGAAGAGCCTGATTCAGGGCGGAGATCCTCTGAGTCGCAATCCGCGCACGCCGCGCGAAGCATTGGGGCGAGGGGGATTGGATCGGCTGCCGCCGGAGTTCAACGAGCATCCCTTCACCCGAGGGGTTGTGGGCGCGGTCTTACGCCCGGGGAATCCAAATAGCGCGGGCTCACAGTTCTTCATCTGCGTCACCGATCAGGGACAGCTCGATCGAAAATTCACGGCCTTCGGGCGCGTCGTCGAAGGGATGGACGTGGTGGAGAGGATCGCCGAGACGCCGACTGATGCTGAGGGGTTGGCCACGCAGCGCATCGTGATGAAATCAGTGCGGATTCGCCCATCGCCGCTCGCGCGCCCGGAGGAGTTGAAGAGGTATCGCGTCGTTTTGGAGAGCCCCTTGGGGAAGATCACGATCGCGGTGATGCCGGAAGTCGCCCCGCGTCATGCGCGGCATTTCGTCGCGCTCGCCGGTGGGGGCTTCTACGACGGGACGACGTTTCATCGCATCTATCCCGGATATATGCTGCTTGGCGGCGATCCGCTGACGCGCGGCGAAGATCGGTCGCTCTGGGGGCGCGGTTGGGCGTGCGAATTCCTCCCGGCCGAGATCAGCCAGATCGAATTCGATCGTGGGATCGTGGGCATGCTTCAGATGAAGCCGGAGGATCCGAATTCGGGCAGCGCCATCTTCTTCATTTGCCTCGGGCGCGCGCCACATCTGGATGGGAAATACACGGCCTTCGGGCGCGTCGTCGAGGGGATGGATGTCTTGGAGAAATTCGAGAAACTGGAGACCGATGCTCAGAAAGCCCCGGTGACCAAGATGCCGATCCACTTCCGCGTCGTGCGCGTGGAGGAGGGGCGATGATCCTCGTCATTGATAACTACGACTCGTTCACCTTCAATCTCGTGCAATATCTGGCTGAGTTGGGCGCGGCGGTGGAGGTCTATCGGAACGATCGGATCCGCGTGGAGGAGATCGCGGCTCGTTCGCCGCGGGCGCTCGTGATCTCGCCGGGACCGGGCACGCCAGAAGAGGCCGGGGTCACGTTGGACGTGATTCGGGCGTTCGCCGGGCGCATCCCCATCCTCGGCGTCTGTTTGGGACATCAGGCCATTGGGCGGGCCTTCGGCGGGCGCATTGTGCGCGCGCCCGTGCTCATGCACGGGAAGACGAGCATGATCATGCACGATGGTCGCACGATCTTTCGCGATCTCCCGAATCCCTTCCCGGCCACGCGCTATCACTCGCTCGTCGTGGAGCGCGAGTCGGTGCCCTCGTGTTTGGAGATCTCGGCCACGTCTTCGGACGGCTTGATCATGGGACTGCGACATCGAGAGTTCGTGTGCGAGGGCGTGCAGTTTCATCCCGAATCCATCATGACGGGACAGGCCGGAAAGCTTCTGCTCCGGAATTTCCTCGCGCTATGTGGGCACTTCTCCTGACCTGCTCTTCGCGCAGGGAGCTGCCCTTTGTCCGAAGGTGCGGGAGAAGTCTCATCGCCTTGCGTGATCCTCGCCCATGAGGCTATGATCTTTTCTTGTCTCGAGGGAGCCGTGAGCATGAGGCGGTGCGATGCCGATGTGAGCGTCCGCCTCTTCGGGCATGTGCGACGCGTGCCCGCGTGGAGCGAGGGAGGCGATGATACCCATTCGCGATGACATTCCATCTCGACGGTATCCCATCGTCACCGTCGTCCTGATCATCATCAACGTCCTCGTCTTCTTTTACGAATTGTTCTTGGGGCCGGAGGAACTCCAGCGGTTTTTTTATGCCTATGCCGTCGTCCCCGTGAGATATTTCGCGCGGGGATATTACGATTGGTGGGGGACCTTTCACGAGTATGGGACCTCGGAGCTGGTCCTTCCGATCTTCACGGCGATGTTCCTGCATGGTGGGTGGTTGCATCTTGGGGGCAACATGCTCTATCTCTGGATCTTCGGAGACAACGTCGAGGACCGGATGGGGCACTTTCGGTTTCTCATCTTCTATCTCTTGTGTGGCGTGCTGGCGACGATGGGGCATGTGATAACCAATGCCGATTCGCGCGTTCCGAGTTTGGGGGCGAGCGGCGCGATCAGCGGCGTGCTCGGAGCCTATTTCATGCTCTATCCGGGCGCGCGTGTGGTGACGCTCGTCCCGATTTGGATCTTCTTGCAGTTCATCGAGATTCCGGCCCTCTTCTTTCTCGGCTTCTGGTTCGTGCAACAATTCTTCTATGGGATGTTGAGTCTCGGCGTCGAATCGGCGCAGACGGGCGGCGTCGCGTGGTGGGCGCATATCGGGGGATTCGTCGCCGGGGCCGTCTTGGTGCACATCTTCAAGCGACGCGATTATTTTCGCGTGCGACGCCTCCCCTGGTGAAGGGGTCGCGCGAAAATGGCCGGGGGCGTCGCGGGCGAATGGTCGGGTGATGAGCCATGGACGATCGAGAGCGCAGCGTGGGGCCACCGCTTCTTGTCGAGGAACGCTTGCACACGCTGATCCACACGTTCCGGTTGGTGAGCGTCTCACTCGACCTCGGCGAGATCCTGCAGGGGATCTTGCGCGCGGTGCAGCAGCTCATCCCATATGATGCGGCAGGCGTTTTCATCTTCGATCCCTCGACGGGACTCCTCCACGGATACGAGACGGTGGGATATCCGGAGGATCTGGCGCGCGCCGGTCCGCTCCACTGCTGCGAAGGGATCGTCGGGCACGTCTTGCAGACGAGTCGCGGGCGCGTCGTCCCCGATGTCACGGTGGATCCCTATTATGTTCGAGCGCGCGAGGAGACGCGATCGGAACTGGCTGCGCCTTTGATCGGGAGTGGGGGGAAGACCATTGGGGTGATCAATCTGGAGTCGGATATACCGAACGCGTACAGCGAGGCGGACTTGGAGTTGCTCACGCTCTTCGCGAGCTTGGTGGCGATTGCCATCGAGAAGGCCAACCTCCATCGGGAGATGCTGGAGAAGCGGCGTCTGGAGAGCGAGCTGCGCATCGCTCGGCAAGTCATGGAAGCGCTCATGCCCGCGCGCGCGCCCGTGGTGAGGAATTTCGAGATCTTCGGACGCATGATCCCTTCGGCCGAAGTCGGCGGCGATTACTACGACTTCATTGATGTGGCCGATGGGCGCCTGGGCATTGTGATCGCCGATGTCTCGGGCAAGGGCGTTCCGGCGGCGTTGATCATGGCGACATTCCGCGCCTCCCTGCACGCGCTCTTGGGGAACGACTTCGCCTTGCGGGCGGTCTTCTCCCGGCTGAATCGGTTGCTTTTGGAGAGCACGCATGATCGCCACTTCGTCACAGCGTTCTATGGGGAGTTGGATGCCGAGGGGCGTCGGATGTTCTATCTGAACGCGGGGCATAACCCGCCTCTCTTCATCCGTGAGGGCGAGCCGGTTCGGTTGCTCTCCACCGGCGGCATCCCACTTGGCGTCTTGAAGAACGCCGCTTTCTCAGAGGACATCGTGTATTTCATGCCGGGGGACAGCCTCATCCTCTACACCGATGGTATCACTGAGGCCGAGAACGCAGAAGGCGAACCTTATGGCGTGCATCGGCTCGAGCAGGTGGTTCGGCGTCACCTTCGACGTTCCGCTTCCGAATTGTGCGACGCTATAATTGAGGATGTGCGACAGCATGTGGATTCCGAAACGCGATCTGATGATTTGACGATCGTCGTGGTTCGCGCCGTGTGAACATAGAAGGGAGCAAGACGATGGCGGAGAGACGCGATCTGCTTTGGCTGCTCATGCGTAGCGAACGGGCCTCTGAGATGACCTGGAGCCCAGCCGCCGATGTCTATCGAACGCCTTATGGATGGTTGGTGAAGGTCGAGTTGGCGGGCGTGAATCTGGAGGATGTGGAGATCTCGCTTGATGGGGCGGACCTCTATATTCGTGGCGTGCGTCGCGATATGGAGTTGGGCGAATGTTTGGAGTGCTACCAGATGGAGCTGGTCTACAGTCGCTTCGAACGCATCGTCTCGTTCCCTCGCACTCTGAATCTTCGGCGCATCGAGACCGACTATCTCAATGGGCTGCTCATCATCCGACTGGTTTGCGAGGGGGGATGAAAGGAGGGGATGGGGGTGAAAGAGGGCACGAACGTGGTGCTTAAGGAAGAGGCGACGGCGTCCGGACAGAAGGTCTTAGAGCTTCCCGTGTTGCCGCTTCGCAATACGGTGGTCTTCCCGTTCATGCCGGTTCCGCTGGTGGTGGGGCGACGGCGGTCGGTCGCGGCCGTGGAATCGGCGGTAGCCACTGAGGAGCGGTGGCTCGTCACGGTGGCCCAACGATGTCAAGTGGAAGATGAGCCAACGCCGGAGGATCTCTACACGATTGGCACGCTCGTGGTCGTCAAGAAGATGTTGCGCACCTCTGAGGATACGATTCAAATCCTCGTCCACGGGATGGAGCGGATGCGTGTTCTGGAGTATCGTCAAGGCGAGCGATACCTCTTGGCGCGGGTCGAAGTCGTGGAGTTTCCCGAGGAAGAGAGCATCGAAGTTGAGGCCCTGCATCGGAACATCCTCGATCTCCTTCAGCGCGGGCTGAACCTGTTGCCGAACGTGCCGCAAGAGGTCGCGACGGCTATCACGACTTCGACAGATGATCCGGTGCGGTTGGCGTTCACGCTGGCCGCGCTCTTGAATCTCGATGTGGAAAAGGAGCAAGCGCTTTTGGAAGCGCCGACCCGCTGCGAGCTGCTGCGCTTGATCCATCGATACCTCGTGCGTGAGATCGAGATCTTGGAGTTGCGGCAGAAGGTCGCTGGAGAGGTGCAAGCGGAGATGGATCGCGCCCAGCGGGAGTACTTCTTGCGCCAGCAGTTGAAAGCGATCCAGCGGGAGCTGGGCGAGGAAGAGCCGGAGATGGCCGAGGTCAACCTCCTGCGGGAGCGGCTGGAAGCGGCCGATCTCCCCGATGAGGTGCGCGCCGAAGCCGAACGCGAATTGCGTCGTATGGAGCGACTGCCGGTGACGGCGCCGGATTATCACGTTATCCGCACGTACCTGGAGTGGATTCTGGAACTGCCCTGGCGTAAGAGCACGGAGGACAATCTCGATTTGGAGCATGCGCGTCAGATCTTAGACGAAGACCACTATGACCTGGAGGAAGTGAAGGATCGCATCCTCGAATTCTTGGCCGTGCTCAAGCTCAAGCCGGGAGCTAAGAGTCCGATCCTTTGCTTTGTCGGACCGCCGGGTGTGGGGAAGACGAGTCTGGGACAATCCATCGCGCGCGCTCTGGGGCGGAAGTTCGAACGCATGAGCCTAGGGGGCGTCCGCGATGAAGCGGAGCTGCGAGGACATCGTCGAACGTATGTGGGGGCCTTGCCGGGGCGCATCATTCAAGCGCTGCGTCGAGCCGGGACGAATAACCCTGTCCTCATGCTCGATGAGGTGGATAAGCTCGGCGTGGATTTCCGCGGAGACCCGGCGGCCGCTCTCTTGGAGGTGCTCGATCCGCAGCAGAACCACACGTTTCGAGATCACTATCTCGACTTACCGTTCGATCTCTCGCGCGTCTTCTTCATTGGCACGGCGAATACGCTGACGACGGTTCCTCCCGCCTTGCGCGATCGCATGGAGGTCATCCCTTTGCCGGGGTACAGCGAGGAGCAGAAGTTCGAGATCGCGCGTCGGTTCTTACTGCCGCGGCAGATCCGTGAGAACGGGCTGCAGCCGGAACAGTTGACGCTCACCGATGACGCCCTGCGACACATCATCTCTCGGTACACGCGCGAGGCCGGCGTGCGGCAGCTCGAACGCAGCATCGGGCAGATCGCGCGCAAGGTCGCGCGAAAGGTCGCCGAAGGGAAGGTGACGGCCGTCCGCGTGGACATCGCCGAAGTGAAGGAGTACCTCGGGCCGGAGAGGTTCTTCTCCGAGCAGGCGCGGAAGACGCTGCCTCCGGGTGTGGCGCCGGGGCTGGCGTGGACGGAGACCGGTGGGGAAGTCATCTACGTCGAAGCGACATTATTGCCCGGTGGCAAGGGGCTGACGCTCACCGGGCAGTTGGGTGAGGTCATGCAAGAATCGGCGCGCGCCGCTCAAAGCTATCTCTGGGCGCACGCGCGCGAGTTGGGGATCGCCCCCTCACTCTTTGAGAAAAATGGCGTGCATCTGCACGTCCCGGCAGGAGCGGTGCCGAAGGATGGCCCCTCGGCTGGCGTGACGATGGTCGCCGCACTGGCTTCGCTCTACTTGAAGCGCCCCGTGCGCGCCGATGTGGCGATGACCGGGGAGATCACTCTCTCGGGCTTGGTGCTCCCCATCGGAGGGGTGAAGGAGAAGGTCCTGGCCGCACGGCGCGCCGGCATCAAGACGGTCATCCTCCCCAAACCGAATCTCCAAGAGCTGGATGAGCTGCCCCCGGAGGTGCGGACCGATCTCACGATCCTTCCCGTCGAGACGATTGATGAGGTCCTGCAACATGTTTTCGGAGCATCTCCGGCGGGGGATCGCAACGGGCATCAGCGACGACTCACGGTGGGCGCCCGACATGGACGTTCGCAGAAGGCTCTTAAGAAGACCGTTAAGTCCCAGACGTGACGGACGCTCTTGATCCATCATGCCCGGAGATGCAGCAACTCATGGGAGGTCCAGACCGAGCGCCTTCCGAATGGTCCGTCGAAGCTCCGGACCGAGATCCACGGGGAAGGTCTGGAGACTTCTTCGCATCGCGGGGCGAAGGCCATCACGGTAGCCGTCGCGCCAAAAGGATGCGAAGATCGCGGACGTTATTCCCCGTCGGGCCCGTGACCACTGCGTCGCCCAGCAGGTGGAAGAATGTGTAGGAGTCGTTCTCCCGGAGGAAGCGCTCCGGATCAAGTCCCAGAGCGCGCGCACGAGCAACCGTCTGCGCATCAGCGACAGCCCCGGCAGCCGGGCTGATCCCGTCAATCCCATCCGTGCCGGCGCTCAGCACGGCGATCTCGCCGCCAGCGGCCAACTCGGGGAGTCGGAGCGCCACATAAAGGGTGAACTCCTGATTCCGTCCCCCGATCCCCGACCCCCGTACGGGGCAACTCACTTCGCCACCGGCGATCAAGCACACGGGTTCTCCCACGTGCGCCTCGCGCATGGCGACGAGTCGAGCCAGGAGATGATCGGCCACGTCGCGGTAATACCCCTCATACGGTTCGGGATCCACGCTCACGCGGAATCCGAGCGACGCTGCGATGTCAGCCGCCGCTTGGAGAGCCGTTCGGTTATCCATGAGCACGTGATAGCTACTGCGCGAGAAGATCGGATCACCCGGCTTCGGCGTCTCGCACAAGCGGCGCTCCCGAATGAGGCGGGCGATCTGCTCGGGGAGGCGCGGCAGGAGATCGTAGCGTTCGATCACCCGATAGACATCGTCGAGCGTCGTCTCATCGGGTCCCGTCGGATTCGAGGCGATGGAGGAGAGATCGCCGGGGTTCACATCGGAGATGTACAGTGTCACCTGTCGCGCCGGATGAGCGAGGGCGGCCAATCGTCCCCCTTTGATGGCCGAGAGATGTTTCCGAACGGCGTTGATCTCCGCGATGGTCGCTCCTGCGGTGACCAGAGTTCGATTCAATTGCTGCAGGTCGTCTAAGGTGATCGAGTCCTCAATGGGTTTCTCGACCAAGGCCGATCCACCTCCGGAGACGAGGAAGATGACGAGCGTACGATCATCGGCAGTACGGAGGTGCTCCATGATTCGCTCGGCTCCCTCCAGACTCCCTCGGTTAGGAACGGGATGTCCACCTTCGATGAGGACGAAGTGTTTCGCTTCGCGGAGATCGTGCTGTGCGGGGAGGGTGTTGGTGACGACGATGCCGGCTGTGAGGCGTGGCCCCAGCAGCTCGTGAACGGCGCTCGCCATAGCGAGGGCCGCCTTCCCGAATGCGATCACAAAGAGGCGCGAATAGAGGGACAGATCGAAGACCTCCCCGCAGAGCACGAGCCGTTCGCCTTCCAGCGCGACCTGAGCACGCACGACGGCGCGCACGTCAATCCGCTCGAGCGTCCGCAGAAAGAGATCCCGCGCCACCTCCTTCATCGCCCCCGCATTGTAGCACAAGCGAGTCGATTTTTCAGGCACCCGCACATGTGCCGATGCCCCTTCTCGCACCGGAGTGGCGATGCGACGAAGGATCAAGGGGGCCGTTCGTTCTTACGAGGAGGGGCCTCCCCCTTTGCACATTCTCCTGGTGTGGTATAATTAACCCGCCTTTCATCGCGCCGAGTTGGAGGGGGGATCGTCGCCGATGGCACAGGGGCCTTTTGCGACATTGCGGAATGGGGTGCCGAAGCGGGCGATCGTCGCGAGCACGTTCTCCCATTTCCTCGCCAATGAGCTGCCGACCTCGGCGGCGGCCATCTCCTACTTCGCCATGCTCGGTCTCTATCCGTTTTTGCTGCTTCTCTTCACGTTGAGTCAGGAGTATCCGACGTTCCGGGAGTTGAATCTCCGGGCGATCGAGATCATCCTCGCCTTCTTACCGGCCTCGCGTGAGGTCCTCGAAACGCATTTGGGCTCCTTCCCCTCGCTTTCGCGGGGACAAGTGCTCACATGTCTCGCCATCATCCTCTGGGTCACCTCTTGGGCGTTCACGATCACGGAGAAAGCGATCAATCGCATCTGGCGCACGCCCTGCCGCTCGTTCGTGCGAGGGCGGTTGCTGACGCTCGCGATGCTCGTCGTCGTGGGGATCCTCTTGGTCCTCTCCGCGCTGATGACGGGGTTTCTCACCTTCCTCCAGTCGGAGATGAGCGGCTTCTCGCCGCCGGCGGCGGGAATGGTGCTCATCTTAGATCGGTATTTCTGGCAGGTGGTCTTCGGATTCGTTGGCCTGGCGCTCACGGTGATCCTCTTCCTCCTCGTCTACAAGATCCTGCCGAACACGAGGGTGACCGTCATCGAGGCTCTGCCGGGGGCGCTCATTGCGGGGCTCGCATGGGAGATCGCCAAGTATCTCTTCGCGTGGAGCCTCGTGAAGTTCCCCTATGATCAGCTCTACGGCTCCATCGCCGCCGTTGTGGCGACGCTGACGTGGATTTACATTTCAAGTCTCATCATGCTCTTTGGCGCTCAGATGACGGCGGTATTGCATTGCGCGCATTTGATCGAAGAACGGCGAGGCCGATTGGCGACCATGCGACTGGCCACGACGCGCGGCGAGTCGTCGCCGCGCTGAAGTCCTTGACAACCCTTGGCTAACCGTTACAATTGACGGGCTGACCGGAGGGAATCACGCGAGCGAGGGGAGCGATATGGCGGATTTCTATCGGGAGATACATTGGTTCGCCGTTCACACGAAACCTCATCGAGAAGACGCGGCTGCCCTGAACATCGCGCGCCTCGATCTGGAGGTCTTCCTTCCGAAGATCAAGCAGGAGCGCCTGATCTGTGGCGTTCCTCGTGACGTGATCAAGCCGCTCTTCCCAGGGTACCTCTTCGCGCGGTTTCGTCCGGCCGCCCATCTCCATCTCATCCGATATGCTCGCGGGGTCTTGCGCGTCGTCAGTTGTGGCGACACTCCCCTTCCGGTGGACGAAGCGATCGTTCAGGAGATCCGATCGCGCATCGGACCGGATGGGTATGTCCGTTTGGAGGACCGATCACCTCAACCCGGCGATCGCGTTCTCGTTCGCGAAGGACCACTGCGTGGGCTGACGGGGATTTTCGAGCGCGAGTTAGATGATCGCGAACGCGTGATCTTGCTCTTGGAGGCCATCGAATATCAGGCGCGTGTGGTGATCGAACGGCGATGCCTCTCGCTGGCGGAGGATCCGGTATGACCGCTGCTCATTCGCTCCTCTGATGAGAGCCATTGCATTTGGCATCGGGATCCTCGGTCTCATAGCAGGGGGGGACTCTTCGACATACGGTCTCTCGGCTCCGCGCGAGAGTGCGCCTCCTCTTTGGGGAAGAACCCTCCCTCATATTCCTGCTCGCGTTCGTTGCGCCCGCCCGCTTCAAGAGCTCCGGATCGAGATCGAAGCCGATCGGTTATCGCGTGAGGGAGCGCGCGTCACCTATGAGGGCGGCGTGGAGATCCGGTACGGGACGATTCATCTCCAGGCCGATCGCGTGGTGTACAACGAAGCGACTGAAGACGCCGAAGCCATCGGAAGCGTCGTTCTCCTCGCTGAGGGACAGCGCTTCACCGGGCGTCGGGCCTGGTTCAATTTCAACACGGGACAGGGAACGGTATGGGACGTTCGAGGATTCACCGATCGGACGCCGGATGGGACGAGGCTCTATATCGAAGCGGCGCGGATAGATCGGATCGCGCCGAACACGTTCGTCATCTCGCGTGGTCGCGTCACTTCTTGCGAGGAACGCGTGCCGAAATGGAGTTTCGCCACGCGCCGGATGACGTTGCGCGTGAACGAGCGGGTATCGCTCCTCTGGCCCACCTTTCGGGTGAAGGGCGTCCCGCTGCTCGTCTTGCCGTACGCTTCGGTCCCTATCAGCAAGCGCGTGCGGAATTCGGGTCTCCTTCTGCCTGGGTTCAGCAACTCCAGCGTCAAGGGGCTTTCCCTCACGATCCCGTATTACCAGACTCTCGGCCGCAGCGCGGACATCACCCCGCGCGTCCATATCTTCAGCGCGCGAGGATTGGGCTACGGGGCCGACCTCCGATGGCGGACGCGCGAGGATTCCTCGTTGGAGACCGGATTCTTCCTCGTGCAGGATCGGCTCTTCGGCCCTCCCGGTCCGAATCAGGGGGGGAGTGCCTATTACTTGCGAGCGGTGCAGCACTTCCCGATGGGATTCGTCGGCACAGCTGATGTGAGCCTCACCAGCAGTTTCGCCTTTCGGCAGGTCTTCTCGGATAACTTCCAACAGGCCATCTCTCCGGAGGAGCGCATCCAGATCTCGCTCTCAAATAACTTCGGCGATTATAGTTTCAACATGCTCCTTGTCTCACGCGATGTCATCCTCCCGACGACCCTCGTCACGTTGCGCCAACTCCCTTCGTTTGTGTTCTCCGGGCGCCCGCGGCAGCTCTCCGCGAAAGCCCCCGTTTATTTCTCCTTCGATGCGGCTGTCGAGGGGATCGCCCGCAAGGAGCCGACGTTTCGAACGCCCTCTCTCGTACAGCGATTCGATGTGTATCCTCGGTTCACGCTCCCCGTCTTCTCGCTGGGTGGGGTGACGCTGACGCCCGAACTCGCGTTGCGCGCGACGTTTTATGCCGAGAGCGCCGATCCTCACGATCGGACGCGCATTCGAGGGCAAAGCTGGATGCGCCGTTATGCGGATGCGAACGTGAATATCGAGTTGCCGACGCTGGAGCGGATCTTCCATCATCGCGATGGACGTCCTTGGTTCCGACATCTCATCGAGTCCACGATCACGTATCGGCGCATCGTGGGGATCGGGGCCGACGCCCTCCGGGCGATTCGCGTGGACGAACGCGATACGATCGCCGACACCCATGAGGTGGAGTATGCGGTGATCCATCGCTTTTTGAGGACTCGCGATAGAGCGCACGGGGATTATTCCTCCGCCGAACAGCCTCTCGGACATGAGCGATCGGATACATCGTGGGAGTCCGAGGAGGGCGCTGAGTGGCTCTCCATCCGCATCGTGCAGAAATATTTTTTTGATCCTCGATTTGGCGGAGCGTTGCAACCCGATCGGCGGAATCAATTCCTCCCGATCTACACGCTCTCCGGATTCGCCTTTGGGGGCCGTGCGCGTCGCTTCTCTCCGATCCGCGTGAGCGCGCGCGCGCAATCGCTCGCTTCGCTCTTCGCCGACGTGCGCTTCGAGTACGATCCTGCGGAGAAGACGATCCGCGCGTTCGGCATGACGGCGGGGATCAAGCGAGAGACCTTCGCTTTCGCCCACACGTGGTATTGGACGAAACGCCTCACGCTTCCTGATGGCCGATTGGAGCTTGGGACGTTTTCGGGGAATCTCTACCACGCCTCCTTCACCGTGGGGAGGGTGACGCGCGGGCTCTTCGTGGGCGCGGACGTGCTCTACGATTTCACGGACAGGAGCGTGAGCGATCGCCCCTTGCCCGGACGTCTGATCTCTTCCTCGGTACGGATCGGGTATGGATTCAACTGTTGCCAGCTCTTCTTTCAAAACACGACCTTCAAAGTGGGCGTGCGGAGCGAGAATCGCTTCGCCGTCGCCCTCGCCTTGAATGGGATCGGAAGCTTCGGTTCTCATACGGCGGCTGGGCGCCGGTTCTTCGAGCCATATTCGCCGTTTTGAGCGTTCGACGCGAAGGAGGGGAGAGCGATGGGGCTCTTCGTCATTATCAGCGCGATGCTCTTGGGTGGGGCTTCCGTTAACGGTGGGGAGAGGACAACGCCACAGGAATCACGACCGCGAGCGCGAGAGGTCGGAATCGTAGTCGGTGTGCTTCCGCCTGGACGGTGGAACGCCATCACCGATGTGAGAGGTGTCCGCGTCGGTCACGTGACGCTCATTCGTGGGGACGACGTTCGCACGGGAGTGACGGCTATTCTCCCGCATGGGGGGGACATCTTCCGTGAGCGGGTCCCGGCGGCCATCGTCGTCGGCAACGGATTCGGAAAGTTGATGGGGTCGACGCAGGTCGCTGAACTGGGGGAGATCGAGACGCCGATCGTCCTGACGAATACGTTGAGCGTGCCGCGTGCGGCCGATGCGCTGCTGGATTATGTGCTCTCCATGCCGGGGAATGAAGATGTGCGATCGGTGAATCCCATTGTGGCGGAGACGAACGATGGGCTCTTGAACGACATTCGCGGTCGTCACGTCTCGAAAGAGGACGTCTTAGCGGCTGTGCGGAGCGCTCGAGAGGGACCGGTCGAGGAAGGATGCGTGGGGGCTGGGACGGGCACGGTGGCGTTCGGGTTCAAAGGGGGGATCGGAACGGCCTCGCGCGTGCTTCCCCCCGACTTAGGGGGGTACACGGTCGGCGTCCTCGTTCAAACGAATTTCGGAGGCATCTTGACGATCAATGGGGCGCCGGTGGGTCGGGAATTAGGGCGGTATTATCTCCGCGAGGAGTTGGAGAGGCGCACCCATGATGAGGGGTCCATAGGAGGATCCGTCATCATCGTCGTGGCGACGGACGCACCACTTGATGCGCGAGGGCTCCGGCGGCTCGCCATGCGCGCCTTGTTCGGACTGGCGCGGACGGGATCGGTCATGACGCACGGCAGCGGCGACTATGTGATCGCCTTCAGCACGGCGGCGTCCGTTCGGATCAAAGTTGGAGCTGGACGAGAGCGAACGCTCACGGTCCTCAGCGATGAGGCGCTCTCGCCGCTCTTTCTCGCCGTCATCGAGGCGACCGAGGAAGCCATCTATAACTCGCTCTTTCGAGCGACGACGATGCGCGGACGAGGGGGGCGCGTCGTTGAAGCGCTTCCTTTGGAGCGGACGTTGGACATCCTGCGCGCATATCAGGTTGTGAAGAGGGAGGCGAGCTGGCCCTCTCGGTGAAGGCGAATGGGAGGCGCGCTGATGCTCTTCTTCCCCATGCGCGATTAGGGACGACGCCACTTATGAGAATATCTTTGCGTTCATCGCTCGAGATCATGCCTTTTCGCTCAGTGAGCGCTTTGAGCCGTTCGTTCGTATATCGCTGAGCTTCCGCGAGAGTCCCAGTCTGTTCCTCAGTGCGGTTGCTGCGCTTCAGCTAGGGCGCGGACCGGCTCCTCCAAAGAGGCGCTGACTCCCACAGAGCCAGCGCCTCTTCGAATCCCTCAGAAGATCAAGCGCACGCCGACTTGAGCTTGGAAGGGCGTGCCGGGGAGATTGTCCTGATTCAGGCGTCCGTCAGGAAGCCGAAGCTGCCGGAAGCGCGGATCCACCGGAGCGGGATTGCCGGTCGCCGGATCGATCCCCAACCCGTAGATGCGGCTCGATCCACCGAAGGTGATATTGTCGAAGTTGAAGAGATTGAAGAACTCCACCGAGAGCTGCAGCTTCGAGGTCTCGTTCCAGAGATTGAAGCCCTTCAAGATGCGCAGATCCACGACGCGCACGGCCCGATCCCGGAACGAATTTCGCTTCATGAGCACGCCGGGAGCCGCCATTGGACGGTCATTATTGGCGAAGTCTTCATTCGTATCTCCGCCCGTCAAGGGATTCAGCGGTCGCCCCGATCGCATCTGGATAATACTGGAAGCCTCCAACCCGAGGGGTAAGCTCACAACCGCATTGAACGCGAAGAGGTGGCGGGCGTCGAGCCGCGCGAAGTGGAATTCCGGTCGCAGATCGTAGACATTGACGGTGTCTTCCTGGCCCGTCGCGCTGCGCTCATTATCGTCATCGGAGTAGTTCCACGAGAGGGTGTAGAACGCATTGAACTGAACGCGCGAGCGTCGCAGATTCGCGCTGAAGGTGAACCCTCGATAGAGGGAGTGGGCTGAGGATTCGCGCACCCACACAGCACCGAGCGTCGGGATCGGTCGGGATTGGACGCGCGAGCGCAAGCCGAAGAAAGGACGTCGGCTGAGATCGTTGGCTCGGATGATGGGAAGTGGCAGGTTGTAATCGCGCGTGCGTTGCAGATTCACCGTGTTGACGTAGCGGAAATCGAGACCGGTCGTGAAGCCATTGAAGAGCTCATGCTCGATCCCTCCGCTCCACTGTACGGCACGCGGATTTCGGTAATTGTCGGCCCACGTGATCAAGTTCGCGCCGGTGAAGGGATCAGGAGCGGGGATGCCCAGGGCCGCGGCGATGCGCTGAACATCTTGCGCGGAGATGATTGGCAGTTTGTCCAGCGTGAACTTATCGAGATCAATGCCGATGGCGAGCAGCTGCCGATAGACCGTCGTGTTTGGATTCCCCGTCGGAACTCGCAACGGGAGCTGGATCGAGAGGTCACCCGGTGGCAGGCGGAAGTTGTTCATCGGTGCGGCCATCAAGAGCAGGGGCGTGCGCGCGTAGTAGATCCCGAAGTTCGCCCGCACGACCGTGCGCGCCCGTCCGAAGGGATCCCACGCGATCCCCATCCTGGGCATGATTTGATCAGTGTTATCCGGGATGCGCGCCGGATCCACCTGGCCGAGCGGGAAGCGGAAGTTCTTCACCAAATTGTAGAGGGCCGTGTTATTCACTTCCGGCTCAGGATTGAACTGACCCTCATAGCGGAGTCCATAGTAGAGCGTGATATTCCGCCGCATGCGCCAGCTGTCCTGGCCGAAGAAGGCCAGCTCATTACTCCGCATTTCCAGAAGCAGGTTCCCGATCTGTCGAACATAGGTGACGCTCGGGTCATCGAAGCGGTGATCATTCGGGTCACCGGGCGTGAGCGAGAGGATGCGCAAATGCGCGTCGGCATTCGTCCCTGCGAGATTGAACGTCCCCGTTTGGTTGAAGCCGAAGAGCTGGTTCACGAAGACATGGTTCCATTCGAATCCGAGCTTCACGCTGTGCGCCCCCACGTTCCACGTCATGGCCTCGGCGATCTGGACACGCCAATCCGTCAACGTCGTCGGCAAGAAGTTACGGGTGCCGAACGATCCGATGAAGGTGTTCACGTTCGGCGCGAGCGTATTGGCCGTGCGCGGGCGCTTCTCCCACGAATACTGCGCGCGCAACTCGTTGAGCAGGCGGGGGGTCAGGACGGAGCTCCACTGTCCCACAACCGTGCTCGTTCGATCTTTCTCCGTCCCATTGTTGCTGAGCGCGCGGTTCGTGAACGGACTGAGCTGTTCGCCGGTCGCGTTCGCATTCTCCGCGTTGTTGTCGCTGAAGTTATACCGCACGGCGAGTCGGTGATTGGCTCCGAATTGGGCATCCGTTCGGACCAAGAAGGCGATGGCGTCGTTCGTCTGCGTGAAGGGGACCTCCAAGGATTTGTAAAAGTCGTACGCTTCCTGATTCTGAGGCGTTCGCGCGACGCCGAGGAGTCTGGGGAAAAAGACTTGGCGAGGCGTTGAGAACTGTTGATCCTCGATCGCGCCGAAGAAGAAGAGCTGATCACGCTTAATGGGTCCTCCGATCGAGCCGCCGAACTGCTGCTGGGTCGCCAACGAGAGCTGACCGAAGGCATCTTCAACCGTCAGCTCCTTGTGGCGGAGCAAATAGAATGCGCTCCCATGCAGCTCGTTCGTCCCCGTTTTTGTGACCGCGTTCACGAGACCTCCGGTCGAGCGACCGAACTCCGCCGCGTAGTTCGTCGTCACTACCTGGAATTCCGCAACGGACTCTTGCGGGATCGTGAAGGCGTTGTTGGAGCGTTCGCCACCGCGAATCCCTCCGAAGAACGGTTCGTTATAGTCGGCGCCATCAATGGAGATGTTGCTGTTGATGCCGCGTTGACCGGCGAACGAGAGCTGGTTGCGTTGCGGTTCGACTTGAACGGCCGGCGTGAGTTGGATGAAGTCATGAAACCGACGGCCGTTGATCGGCAGATTACGAATCGCCAGGGTTGTGACGAGAGCACCGGATTCCGATCGCGTCGTGTCCACACCGAGGCTCGCTGTGACCTCGACGATTTCCGCGAGAGCTCCCACCTTGAGCATGAAGTTTACATCTACGGCGCGACCGACATTGACTTCGATGCCCGTCCGCGTCTCCGTCTGAAAGCCCGAGGCCTCCACCGTCACGCTGTAGCGTCCGGCCGGCAGCAATACGGCTCGATATTGACCGGCCTCATTCGTGAAGACCTCGCGTCGAAATCCGGTCGTCGTCTCCACGATCGTGACCTTCGCATTTGGCACCACCGCTCCTTGAGGGTCCAGAACCAGGCCGACGATCTGTCCCGTGCTGGCCTGTGTTTGAGCCCACGCCGAGATCACCGTGAAGCCGATCGAGACGAAGACCCCTGCGAGGCTTGTCCAATGCCGGACGACACGTCTCATGAGGTTCATAGTCACGCTTCCTCCTTAGCTCGAGATTTCGCCACAGGATGTTCTCCTTGTGGCAGGATAAGGGCCAATGGTGAGCGTCTCGCAATCCTCGTCCATCATGCCCATCTCAAGCAGGGGAATTTTAAGCCGATCCGGATGCTGGCGCAAGTAAAATTTCCATAAAGCCCTTCTGCGTGAAGAACGCGGGGGGCGTCGTGCTTGACGGAGGAGGGGAATACCCCCTACATTCCCAATGTGGCGGGAGATCATCGTGGATCGAACGGAAGTGGCCATTGAAACGGACGCACTGAGGGCACGCGGGGCCGGACGGATCTTTCGCGCTCTCCGAAATCGCAACTATCGCCTCTTCTGGACGGGTTCCTTCCTCTCCAACATCGGGACGTGGATGCAGTCGGTCGCGCAGGGATGGCTCGTGTTACAACTCTCGAATTCCCCCTTCTGGCTTGGGTTCGTGGGGTTCGCCGGATCACTTCCGGTTCTCGCCTTCTCGCTCATTGGTGGGGTGGTGGCCGACCTCTTCGATCGGCGGCGGCTCTTGCTCCTGACGCAAACGGGATTGATGCTCCTGGCCTTGGGCTTGGGGACGCTGACGGAGCTGCGCATTGTGACAGTCGGGCATATCGTTACCATTGCGCTCTTAAGCGGCGTGATGACGGCGCTGACCTTGCCGACATATCAAGCGATCGTTCGCGATTTGGTTGAGCCCGAGGATCTGATGAACGCGATCGCGCTGAATTCCATCCAATTCAATCTCTCGCGGGTGATTGGCCCGACGCTTGCGGGATTCGCCGTCGGCGCGATCGGAGTAGCCGGGTGTTTCTACCTCAACGCCGTGAGTTTCCTGGCCCTCATCTTCGCCTTGCGGCGCATTCGATTGCCGCAGGCATCCGGTCCTCGGAGGACGAACTCCCTGTGGGAGGGGTTTCTCGAAGGCGTAGCCTACGTCCGCGCGCAGGGTCGGATTCTGCGCCTGCTCGCGATCGTCGCCGCGATCAGCCTCTTCGGCCTTCCCTACATCACGCTCTTGCCGGTTTTCGCCCGCGACATCCTTCACTGCGGAGCCACGGGGCTTGGATACCTGATGGCGGCCAGCGGATCGGGGGCTGTCCTGGGAGCTGTGGTGCTCGCTCGCCTTGGAGATTTTCGATCCAAGGGGACACTCGCCGTCCTCGGAGGGATCACGTTCGGCCTCTCGACGTTCGGCTTCGCGCTCTCGCGCACCTTCGAGCTCTCGCTCTTTTTCCTCTTCATGGACGGATGGGCGATGGTGAGCAGCGCGGCCGTCGTCAACACGCTGTTGCAGACGCACGTGTCCAGCCACGTGCGCGGCCGCGTCATGAGCCTCTACACGCTTTCGTTCCTGGGCTTGATGCCGATCGGGAATCTCATGATGGGATCGCTCGCGGAGTGGATCGGCGCTCCCTGGGCTTTGGCCATCGGGGGACTCCTCATCGCCGCTTTCGTCATGGGATTGGCCGCTTCCGCGCGCGATCTGTTACGGTTGAGCTAGTGCGTCGCCTCGCCCTCAGGAAGCAATGCGCGCAGTTCCGTCACGTCGAAGCGATACATCGCATTGCAGAAATGGCAGGTCATTTCCGCTCCTCCGTCCTCTCGGAGCATCGCGCGCAATTCCTCCGGATCCAGAGCCGCTAAGATACGGCGTGCCCGCTCGGACGAACACGTACAGGCGAAGCGCACCTCCTTCTCCTCGAGGATCTCGAAGGCATAGTCGCCCAGCGCTGTCTGTAGGATCTCGCGTGGCCCCATTCCCCGACGGATCATCTCGGTGATATAAGGGGCGGCCAGTACTGAAGCTTCGAGATTCCGCAGGACGTCGTCCGCGACGCCTGGGAACGTTTGGATGAGGAATCCTCCGGCGGCCTCGACGCGAAAGAAGCGTTCCTCATCTGGGAGGACGAAGACGCCCAATGAGACAGCCGAAGGAACCTGCTCCGACTGAGTCAAATAGTACGCGACGTCCTCGGCGATCTCCCCTGAGACGATGGGGACCGAACCGCAATAGGGATCGCGGAAAAGGCCCGTGCGATAATAATCGGCCTCGCGCAAGACGTAAAGCATCCCGCCACCGATGATGCCGCGAACATCGAATTTCTTCCTCTCTGTAAGCGGCAGATCCACCTGCGGATTCCTCGCATACCCACGGACGTTTCCATGCGCATCAGCTTCGACGGTAATGCCGCCGATCGGGCCCGTGCACTGCAGGAGGATCGTCACCTTCTCCGTATCCTTCAGCAAGCTCCCCAAGAGCACGCCTGCCGTCAGCGTGCGCCCGAGAGCGGCCGAGACTGTTGGTGAGACGCGATGCCGGCGGCTCGCTTCATCCACCAGATTCGTCGTGATCGCCGCGACACATCGGACCATGCCATCGCACGCCGTTGCTCGAACAAGCCGATCCCTCGACTTCTCCATAGCGCGCACCTCGCATCGCCCATTATAGCATACGCCCGTTCGCGCTCACCGAAAGCGCAGAGGCGTCTTCCTGAAGCGAGTGGGGGATTGTCGAAGGCTTTCGCCGTGGTAGGGGCGCGGGAGGGGAGGCGAATCTCCCTCCCGCACCCGAAGAGCTCTCAGAAGTTGTACTTCAAAGCGAGTTGCATCTTCCGCGAGCTGCTGACGACGCTATCCCGCACCCGGCCGAAGACGGCGCTGGTGACCACCGCCGTCGGGAACCCGAATGAGGGCGTGTTGGTCGCGTTCTGAATCTCCAACCGGAATTGGAGGTTTTGACGCTCGGTGACGCGGAACTGCTTCCCGATGGTGAGGTCGAGGGTGAAGAACGACGGTCCGGTGAAGAAGTTACGCCCGGTGTTCCCGAGTCGCCCGGGAGCCGGAATCGAGAAGAGTCCACGCTGTTGAGCGTCGAAGTAATAGAAGGTTCCCGCCTCCATGATCAAGCGCCCCATGTCCGGCGTGCACCCGTTGCAATCGGCCGGGGAAGAGACGACGTTGCTCAGGGTATTCGCCCCGGAGTAGACGGTGAAAGGACGACCCGAATGCCAGCGCACGATGCCGGCAACCTGCCAGCCTCCGGCGATATGATTCAGCGCGGGATGCCAATTAGACCCCCAGCGCTGACCCAAGCCGAAGGGGAGATCCCACGTCCAATACCCCTGGAAGGAGTGCCGACGGTCGAAGTCTGACCGCGCGTAGTTCAATCGCCGATTGCGGAGATCAAAGGGTGTGCTCGAGGCCGATTGGGCGGTTCCTCCCGCGGCCGTTGTGAACGTGGGATCGAAGGAGCGCGTGTCGAGCGATTTGGCGAAGGTGTAGCTGAACTGGAAGCTCAAGCCGCGGCTGAGCTGCCGTGTGATCTGTGCTTCGAAGGCGTGGTAGGTCGAGAAGTCATTGCTATCGAGGACAACCAGGCCACCGGCGAACTGCGGGAAGGGGAAGAAGAAGAAGGGGCTGAAACCGCTGGCGACAACTAGGGGTTGACCCGCCTCCGTGCGCGTCGCCAAAGATGCCGCCAGAGCCGCCACCGAATTCAAGTTCAGCGTCGAAGCGAAGAGCCGCCGCAGCATTTGCGAACCGGTCTCCCCAGCGCGCCGCCGCGAGTCCTTCTCGAGCAAGCGGTTGATGAGATCGCTCTCTCCACCGGCCTGCACGATGCGGAAGGCCTCCAGGAATCCGTTCTGGAAGATCTCCGCCTGGTTGACGTTGTAGGCACCGAGCAATCCGACGCCACGGCGCCCGATGTAATTCAGCTCGAGCACAGTCTTCCACATCAGCTCGCGCTGAATGCTCAAGCCCCACATGTTCGTCTTCGCCGAGCGCAAGCTCGGATCCACGACATGGATGCTCGCTGTCGAGAAGGGGGCCGGCTGTCGCAGTTGCGCGGGCGTCAGACCGGCCGGAGGCGCGAGCACAGGCAGCCCATCGCGAATTCGCCCGCCGCGCTGCCCGAATTCCTGATTGATCACCGGCAGAGCGATCCCCGGCATCGTGGGGAAGATGAAGGACGAGAAGAGAAAGGTCGGCACACGATCGTACGCCAGGCGATAGTTTGCTCGGAGCGAGGTCTTCCCCGTGCCGAACGGATCCCAGGCGAAGCCGATCGTGGGACCGAAGTTATTCCAATCGTCATCATACAGCTCTCCCTTCACCCAGCGAATCGTATCGCTGGGCGGCGCGCCCAAGACCATGGGGCGCTCCGGGCGAAGGATGCGATTGCGCGGGTCACTCGGCGAGAGCTTGATCTCCCATCGCAGGCCGAGATCGAACGTCAAGTTCGGACGAACCTTCCAAGTATCCTGCCAGTAGAAGTCGTATTCGGGATAGCGGGCATCGAAGCTGAACGTCGTCCCCGGTGGTCCATATTGGTCATCGCTGATGGCGACGAAGGCACGGCTGAGCGTCCCAACGCGCCCGAGCAGATCGTTGATCGCGGCCTGTAGGCGCGGGCGATCGAAGGTCGTGTTGATGTCCGCCGGGAGCTTGAAGGTGACCGGATCCACCGTGTTCACCGCTGTGCTCAGATTAGCCGAGAGGCGTGTGTTCAACCCGGCCACTGACGTCCGCCGATCAATGTGCCGCTGGTAACGGAAGTTGACGCCTGCCTTGAACGTATGTGCCCCGCGAACGTAGGTGAAGTTGTCCACCAGTTGATAGGTCGTCAGCGCGCGCGCGTTGTAGAAGAAGGGATCCGTCCCCGGCAGCGGCGTCGTCACGTTGTTCAGGACGAAGGGGGGCGTTTGCGGATTCGGATCGGGATTGTTGAAGCTGAAGGTGAACCGATTCATCCCAACGACGAACTCGTTCGTCATGCGGGCCGTCGGCGTCCACCGCCAGTTGATCGCCAGGTTCCGCGGATCGCGCGTCGTATCAACAAAGCGCGGCGTGTTCGGGAAGCGTGCCCATCCGCTGTTGACGAAGTCGCCCAGCGTATCCTGACGCCCATGCGCCCATCGCCCGAAGAGCGTATGCCGCTCATTGAAGACATGGTCAATCCGCAGGACGAAGTCCTCCTGCTCTTCTCGCTGAATGGGCGACCAGGTGAATCCGGCGACGTTCAGACCGTCCCCAACGGCGAAGTTGTTGGGCAGCGGGGTCATGTCAATCAAGCGCTTGATCGTCGGATCGAGGCCGTAACCAGCCGGATCATTCGCCGCGATATCGTAAACGCCGATGTTGAGGCCCGGCAGCGGATTCCCATTGAAGTCCACCGAGGCGCCCGGGACGCCCGCCGGAAGGTTCCGCCCACCTCGGACGTAGCGGAAGAGACCGCGCCGCGCTTCGGCCGTATAGACGGTGCTCGTGACGATGCGGGTCTCGCGCGTGCGCAAGACCTGAAGATTCGTGAAGAAGAAGGTCCTGTTACGGATGATCGGTCCACCGAGACTGAAGCCCGGGATGTGTTGGACGAATTGACGCTTCGGTAGGTCGTTCAAGTTATTCTCGTACTCGTTGGCGTGGAGACGCGGGGTTTGGTAAAACCAAAAGAGCGTGCCGTGGAACTCATTGGTGCCCGAGCGGGTCACCATCGTGACCTGCCCGCCACTGTTGCGTCCATACTCGGCCGTGAAATTGCTCGTCAGGACGCGGAATTCGGCCAGCGTGTCGGGATTCGTGCGCAGCGGCGAGAAGTTCGACCCGCCCGCACTCGTCTCATTGATGTCAATGCCATCGAGCGTGAAGTTCCAGGCGCGATCGCGCGCACCATGAACGTGGACGCCTCCTCCTGTGTTCGCTCCCGAGACCACGCCTGGCTGAAAGAGGACGAAGTTCAGGGGATTGCGCCCTCGAACGCCAACGATCGGCAGATTCAAGATCGCCTGTTGGGTCACGAGATTCCCAAAGTTCCCGGACGTGCTCGTCTGAACCAGCTCAGCAGCTCCCGTTACCTCCACCGCTTCCGCGATCTGCCCGACTTCGAGCCTCACGTTGACGGTCATCGGCTGACCGATCGTCAGGACGTTCCCCGTGGAGACGAACTTCTTGAATCCCTCTTTCTCCACCGTCACCGTGTAGGTTCCAATAGGGATCGCGTCGAAGACGTAGGTTCCTGCCGATGTCGTGCGCGTCGTGTAGGAGACGCGCGTCGCCTCGTTGGTGATCGTGACGACAGCATCAGGGACCACAGCTCCCATCGGATCGGTCACCACGCCCACGACTCGTGAGGTCGTCCCCTGGCCAAACGTCATCGTCAGTCCAGAGACCAAAAGCGCTAAACAAGTCACGCCCACAACGAATCTCTTCATAAGCCTCCTCCAAGGTCGTCTCACAGGGCCCTCGCATCGCTGCATGGCCCTGGAATGTGAAAGATCATGCCGGTCTTACGTCATGCTGTAGTGATTTTTAAGCAACTTGCGTTCCGCGACACAGGCGAGCTCCCGCATCTGTCTAAGCTGCTCAGTGAGAGCAGGATAGAGCCAACGAGGGCCTCCCCCCTCTCCAAATATCAGAGAGGTGCTTCCAAAAATTTGGAAGAAATTTCCAAATCTTCGGAAACCGTACCCCTCCTTTAATGATCCTCATGATGAGCATAACCCCTTTTGGGGATTTTGGTGGCGAGCGAAGGGCTTGAGAGCTCCGACACCGGCGAAAATCCCGACGCCGAGCGAGAGGAGAGCCCTGGTCCATTGGCCAAAGATCAGAGCGCCGATCCCGAAGAGGACGCTGTAGATGAGCACGCATCCGAGGACCCAACTCACCAGATACGGGGCGAGCGAGTTCTGGGCCGGAACGTTGAGTCGTCGGGCGAGAGGAGCCCAACCAGGGCCGCCCGGACGAACACGCTCGTAAAACTCCCTCAGCTTCGCCTCGGGCTCGGCTGGGGTGAGCCAAGTCACCAACAGCCATACTATCGTCGTCACGGTGGCGGTCACGAGCATGGATTTGGCGTAGAGCAAGGGATCGTCCTCGGAGAAGGGACGCGCGATCTTCAGTCCCACGGTGGCCGTAAGAGCCGTCGTCATGGCAGCGATCTCCGACCAGGCGTTGATCCGCCACCAGAACCAGCGCAGCAAATAGACGAGTCCGGTCCCTGCCCCTAAGCCGAGCAGCAACTCCCAGGCCCCGGTGATCCTCTGTAGGTTCAGCGTCACGATGACCGAAATGAGCGCCAAGAGCCCCGTCGCCACGCGCGAGACGTGGACATAATGCCGCTCATCTGCCGAAGGGCGGACGAAACGGCGATAGAAGTCGTTGATGAGATACGACGTGCCCCAATTCAAATGCGTCGCGATCGTCGACATGTACGCTGCCGCGAAGGAAGCGAGGAGCAATCCGCGCCAGATCGGAGGCAGATGATCCACCATCACGCGCACATAGAGGGCTGTCGGATCAGTCATGCGCAAATGGGGATAGAGGACGACGGCCGAGAGGGCGACCAGAATCCACGGCCAGGGCCTTAGCGTGTAGTGAGCGATGTTGAACCAGAGTGTGGCCAAAACGCCGTGCCGCTCATCTCGGGTCGAGAAGATGCGCTGCGCGATATACCCCCCGCCTCCCGGTTCCGCTCCCGGATACCAAGACGCCCACCACTGGAGACCGATGTACACGAGGAGCGTCTCCGCGGGAAGCCACGCTGATCCCCATCCCGGCCAGACGGCGATCGCCGCTTCCACGCTCCCGAAGTGCTCCGGGAGTCGCGCCATGAGCCCGGATATTCCCCCAACGACTTCCAGAGCGAAGACGGCGAGCGCGATCGCCCCTACCATTGCGATCACAAACTGAACGGCATCCGTGACGACGACCCCCCAGAGTCCCGAGAGCAGGGAATAAAAGGCTGTGATCCCCAAGCAGAGGAAGGCCGCCTCCAACTTCCCGATGTTGAGCGACAGGCCGATGACCTTCGCCATGCCGAGAGTCACCCAGCCCATGATGAGGCTGTTCATGAGGAGCCCGAGGTAGATCGCTCGAAACCCCCGCAGGAAAGCGGCCGCCCGCCCAGCATATCGCAGCTCGATGAACTCCACATCCGTCATCACCCCGGCGCGCCGCCAGAGCCGGGCGTACAAGAAGACCGTGAGCATGCCGCTCATGACGAAATTCCACCAGAGCCAATTGCCCGCCACGCCGTGCCGGGCAACCATCTCAGTGACGGCTAAGGGCGTATCGGCGGCGAAGGTCGTCGCGACCATCGAAGTCCCGGCCAACCACCACGGCAAGTGGCGCCCTGAGAGGAAGTACTCGGCCACACTCTGACCCGCTCGTCGCGTGTACGCGAGGCCGATCCCGAGCGAGAGGACGAGGTACGCTACGATAATGATCCAGTCGTTCTGCGTCAGCTTCATGACGATCTTCAGCGATGTGCTCGGGATCGCTCGATCCGCGTCAGTTCAACCCTTCGGATAGCGATCTCTCTCAGCGTTTGGCTCGCCAAGCCCGTGATCACCGTCGTCGCCGATCCGATCACGACGAACCACGGCCAGGCGATTGCGGTGAAGAATCTGATATACAGCATGACCAAAAGCCCACTGACCATGCCCACCAATGCCGCCGATTCGCCGACGCGCCCCGCGAGCGTGCCGAGGAAGAAGACGCCGAGGATCGCTCCGTTGGTGAAGGCCGCGATCGCCAGGACCTCGTCCACGACGCGCTGCGAAAGCGCGCGGGCGACAAGCGCTACGCTGATCTGGACGATCCCCCAACCGAGCGTCAGTCTGCGAGCGACGCGCAGATAGTGGGCTTCCGAGAAACCCTCACCCCGAAGGGGGCGATAGAAATCCGTCACCACTGCCGCCGCCGAAGAGTTCAAGGAGCTGGAGAGCGTCGACATCGCCGCAGCGAAGATGGCCGCGATGACGAGCCCCACAAGCCCCATCGGCAGCTCATGCACGATGAAATATGGGAAGATGCGATCGCTCTTGGTGAACGGCACCGACGGCGGAAAGTGCGCATAGAAGACGAAGAGGAGGACGCCGAGGAGCAAGAAGAGGAAGAACTGCAGCAGGACGATGAGTGCGCTCACCAAGAGCGCGGCCGTTGCCTGTCGCGCCGTGCGGCTCGCCAAGTAGCGCTGCACGATGAGTTGATCGGTCCCGTGCGTGGCCATCGTCAGGAAGGCGCCGCCGATGATCCCCGACCAGAAGGTATAGCTTCGGGTCAGGTCCCACGTGAAATCAAAGACTCGCCATTTCCCCTGCGCTTCGGCCATCGCCCAGGCTGCCTCCCAACCGCCGGGAAGACGTGCCAAAAGCACATCCAGGGCGGCTAAGGCCCCGACCATATACACGCCGAACTGCATGACGTCCGTCCAAATGACGGCTCGTTGTCCCCCCACATACGTGTAGAAGATCGTCGCCCCACCGATCAATAAGATCGAAGTCGGATCGCTCCATCCGGTCACCGCCGCGAGCACAATGGCCGTGGCGAAGAGTCGAAAGCCATCGGCCAAACTCCGCGTGAGGAGGAAGAGTCCGGAGGCTGCGCGGCGCGCGCGTTCACCGAATCGGTGAGCCAGGACCTGATAGGCCGTCAGAAGTTCCCCGCGAAAGTAGAGGGGGATGAACAGGACGCTGATGATGAGGCGCCCGATCAGGTATCCGCACGCGAGCTGCAGGAAAGTCAGATCACCTCCCTCACCGTTGGCATCCTTCATATAGGCATATCCGGGCACACTGATGAAGGTGACCGTGCTCGTCTCGGTCGCCACGATCGAGAGCGCGATGGCCCACCACGGGAGATTCCGCCCGCTGACGAAATACTCGCTCGTCGTGCGCTGTCCGCGCCCGAGCCACATCCCGAGGAGCGTCGTCCCCACGAAGTAAGCGGCGATGATCGCCAGATCGAGCGCGTGAAGTCGCATCGTCGTGCGCGATTCTCACACCGATTCGCCTCTCACCAGATCCTCATAGCTCTGGCGAGGACGAATGGGTCGCACATCTCCGGAGGAGGTGATCAACAGGATGGCCGGAAATGGGCGACCGTTGTAGTTCGACATCTGCGCGACCGTATATGCGCCGACGTCCAAGACGGCGAGCACATTTCCGATACGCAGGCCTTCGGGAAGGAAGCGATAAGCGGGGAGCTGCGCCGTACCTTCGATGTCGAAATACACGTCGCCCCCATCGCACAGCGGGCCCGCCAATTTATATGGGGTCTCATGTGGCTCGGCCGTTCGATCGGCCGAGATGACGTGATAGTACCACTTGTAGTGGCTCATCGAGGGGAGCAGTTCCGTCCCCGCATCGAGAAAAAGCCACGTATCCCTCGTCTCCGACCGCGTCTTGAGATTGCGGATCGTCACCAGGAGCGTCCCGGCATCCGCGATCACACGTCGCCCCGGCTCGAAGAGGATCTCCAGGTCCTCGAGCAGGTCGCGCGCCGCACGGTCTTTGGCGACCTCAAGAGCTGTCTCCAGCATTGCGCGCAGAAGCGCGCCGATGTCCCATGCGGCGCGAAAGAGCTGTCCGCGTTCGCCAACCTCCGCCACCACGCGATCGTCGTGCGCGTAGATGACGGGCAGGCCGCCTCCCAGGTTCACATGACGCAAGCGATGGCCGGTCTCACGATAGAGGGCGAGGGCCAGTCGCCACATCATCGCGAAAGCGCGAGCGTAAGGCTCGCGCGTCGGCGTCTGCGAGCCGACATGCACATGAAGCCCGACGAGATTGATCGAGCGAGAATGGGCCAGCGCATGCTGAATGCCCTTGGGGATCTCCGACGGCGAGAGGCCGAATTTCGAGGTGAGCAGAGCCGTTTGCAATCCCGCGTGTGAGCCCGTCTCGATCTCCGGGACTAGGCGGAGCGCGACATTGGCGCGTTTGCCGAGGCGCTCGGCGAGGGTCGCGATCATCTCCAACTCCGCCAGCGAATCCACGTTGATGGCATCGATCTCGGCGCGAATCGCTTCCTCCAGTTCCTCGAACGTCTTGCTCACGCCATTGAAGACGATCTGCTCGGGCCGAAAACCGGCGCGCAGGGCTTTGTAGAGTTCGCCGCCGCTGTTGACCTCAACGTCCGCTCCCGCTTCGCGAACGGCTCGGAGGATGGCCAGCAGTGAGTTCGCTTTCGCCGCATAGCAGAGCCTCACGCGCGGATGGACGCGCCGAGCGCTCTCCAGAAGCTCGCGGACGTTAGCCTTCACGCGCGATTCGGAGAAGACGAAAAGCGGCGTCCCGTAGTGTTCGGCCAAGCGTCGAGCGCTCACGCCATCCAAATGCAGGTGACCGCCCTTGATCTCTCGATATCCGGCGATCTCCCACCCCATCGGTTCTTCCTCAAGAGCGCTCACCGCACGCCCAGTTTGGGCAGCGGGCAGGCGGCTTCGGATTCTCGGTCGGAAAGTCCGAGCCGCGCGAGCGCTAGCTTAAGCGCGCCCACAGCGGGCGGAAAGCGCGGAGGGCTGAGTTCGGCCTTCGGAGCGACCTCCCGGATCTTCTGGCGAATCGGCTCCAGAATCAATTCTCCGGCGGAGAAGACGCCGCCGACGTAAGAGACGCGAAAGGCCTCCTGCTGCAGGCGCAAGCGTTTAATGACGGCGATGGCCGTTCGCGCCAATTCCCAGCCCGCCTCGCGCAGAATCTCTCGAGCGACAGCATCCCCTTCGCGAGCGGCTTGAATGACGACTTCGCTCAAGGGGGCGATGTTGGGGCTCGTCGCGTCCCCATAAATGACGCGCGGCAGTTCGGCCGGGCTCTCGATGCCGAAATAGCGACAGACCCGTTCGGTCAAAAGCGTCGGCGGCATCCGTCCATCGTAGGCCGAGGCGACCGCCGTCAACGCGCGCCGCGCGATGTCGTATCCGCTCCCTTCATCGCCGAAGGTCGGGCCCCAGCCTCCAGAGCGTGCTTTCTGTCCCCGCGCGTTCACCCCGTACGCGATCGAGCCCGTCCCGGAGATGATGACGACGCCCGGTTGACCATCGGTCGCTCCGTAGAGCGCGATCTCGGCATCGGTCGTCAGCACGATGTTCTCCACCTGTTGGGGGTCGCGCGTGCCGTAGGCCAAGCGCTCGACCAGCGCTCGGAGGAGCGCTTCCCGCATGCGCCGATAATGTGCGGGGTGGGCGATTCCCGCCAAGCCGATCCCCAGCGCGCGGAGATTCGCGGGCACGAGCCCAGCCCGGCGGCAGGCGTCCTCAAGAGCCTCCAAGATGGCGGTGACGGCCACTTCCACGCCGACGCGCAAAAAGTTCGAGGGACCGGAATGTCCCTCTCCGAGGATGGTCAGTCGTTCATCGGCGACCAGGGCCGTCGTTTTCGTCCCCCCACCATCGACGCCGGCGAGGAACACCGGTTGTCCCTCGGGCATCACATCCGGCTCGCGTCTTCGGAAGGCATGCGACGATTCGAGCGCGTCGCTCATCATCCGTTCCATCGCACGATACGCGTCAATCGCGGCGGGGCATCCGGGTTCACTCCGGCGGCCGCAGCCCTCCAGAAAGCCAATTGCTGGATGAGGTGAGCGAAGAGGATGGGGCGCAGGAGTTCGCTCACGCGACCTCCGAGAATGAGCTGCGGTGCCGACGTCTCCATCGCCCGAGCGCTGATGAGAAGGGGGCGCGCCTGGGCTGCGCGCGCCTCCTCGAGCACTCGATTCACATACGGGCCCTCCGCCTCGGCCGGAAAGATCACCAGCAGCGTCTCCGGCGAGAGGAGCAGATGCGGCCCGTGTCGAAATTCCAACGTGGGATAGTAGTGGGCGGGGGTGAGCGCCATCTCGATCACCTTGAGAGCCGCTTCCGCCGCCAATGCATAGAAGGGACCAGACCCCAAGAAGATGAGACGAGCGAGAGCGCGATCTTCGGCGTAGGTGCGCAGGAAGCGTTCGTTCTCTTGGAGGCTCTGCGCGACCTCCTGAGGGAGAGCGGCCGCCTCGGCCTGAAGCGTTCCTCCGCCGAAGGCGTCGGCCAAAAGCAACAGGCCAAGCATCATGCACGTCAGCGATCCCGTGGTGACCAAGCTCTGTTCGGGGCATTCGGAGAAGGACAAATGTATGTCAGCCGTACGCCCGAGCGGACATTCGGGCTCAATCGTCACGCCGATGACCGTAGCCTCAACAGTCGCCTTCACTCGTTCTGCCGCGAGAACGGTCTCATCAGTCCCGCCGCTGCGCGAGATGGCGAAGAGCAAAGGTCGCGCCCCCGCATAGAGATGCGCCTTCAGGAAGTTCAGGATTTCAGACGCAGGGAGCGCGCGCGCGCGAAGCCCCAGCAGCGTTCCCCAGGCGTGCGCCGCATAGAGGGCGATGTGATAGGATGATCCGCACCCGGTGAAGAGCACCTCCGTGAAGTGCCTCAGAGGACCTATTGACGCCACGCGCGCGAAGCGGGAAGGCGCGCGCCGCAACGTCTCGCGCAGCGCTCCCGGTTGGCGATAAATCTCCCGGTATGTGAATGTTCCTTCCAACCCTTCCTTCATCATCCACCCGCGTCTCATGCGTCCGGCGCATCTTCGGCGCTCACGTGGGAATTCTAGTACAATAGGCAAGGTGCGGGGAAACTGAGAGTTTTAATGAGATGCATGAAGATTGCTGATGCAAGGGGGAATGCCATGGAGTTGCGACACCTGCGCACCTTCCGAGCCGTGGCCGAGACGGGGAGCTTTACGCTCGCCGGACGCCGCGTGAATCTCTCGCAAGCAGCCGTGAGCCTTCACATCAAAGCATTGGAGGAGGAACTGGGGACAAAGCTCTTCGCGCGGGTGCGCAAGCGGGCCACGCTCACGTCCGCCGGGCGGGCATTGCTCAAACATGCTCAGGCGATTTTGAGCGCGTGCGATTTGGCGCGTTCGGAGATCGCCGCGCTCGCTGAGGAGCAGCGGATCACGCTGCGTGTGGGAACGGCCTCGACGATGATCGCCATTCATCCGCTGCCGGAGATCCTCAGCGAGTTGAAGAAGCGCTTTCCGCTCCTGGATCTGGTCGTCTTCGCCGGCACGAGCGAAGCCATCATCCGACGCCTTCTGGAGCATCGGCTGGATGTCGGTTTGATCTCCCTGCCGGTCGAAGCGCCGCTGCTTCAGACCGAATCGCTCTACGGCGATCGGTTGGTGGCGGTCGTCCCTCCTGGGCATCCTTTAGCTCAGGCGCGAGAGGTGACGGTCATGCAATTGGCCGCTGAGCCGTTGATCCTCGGGGAGCGGGGAGGGAATCGGCGGCGGATCATTGATCTCTTCTTCGAGCATGCGGGGGTTCGCCCGCATGTCGCCATGGAACTGAATCGCGATGAAGCGATCAAGAAGATGGTGGAGGTCGGTCTGGGGGTGAGTATTCTCCCGTGGCTCATGGTTCAGCGAGAGGTGCACGCGGGACTTCTGCGCGCGCTCCCCATTCGGGGCTTGAAGAGTCGGTGGGAATTGGGCGTCGCCTATCGGAAAGAGGATACGCCGTCGGAGCCGCTTCGGACTTTCCTGGAGTTGTCTCGCGCATATTTGGGAAAGGGCGGAGAGCGGCGGCGCGTCGTGGTGCGGCGTTCCTGACGAAGCCCTGCTTGAAGGTGTGCTCGGCCCTGCGGTAAGATTCCGTCTCATGCGAAGGTGCGGGAATCCCGCAAGCAAGGAGTCGTCATGATGAACGATTGGCATACACGGCCGCTGCGCGTGGTGGACCCGGAGATCGCCGAGGCCATCCTCCAGGAGACGGAGCGACAGGCGCGGGGTTTGGAATTGATCGCCTCGGAGAATTTCGTCAGCGAGGCCGTCCTCGAAGCCATGGGATCGGTCTTCACGAACAAGTATGCCGAGGGGTATCCGCGCAAGCGCTACTATGGGGGATGCGAATTCGTGGACGTCGTGGAGTCGCTGGCGATCCAGCGGGCGAAGCAACTCTTCGGCGCCGAGCACGTGAACGTGCAGCCGTATTCGGGCTCGCAAGCGAACATGGCCGTCTACATCGCCGTGCTGCAGCCCGGAGATACGATCCTCGGGATGAATCTCTCGCACGGAGGGCATCTGACGCACGGGCATCCGTTGAATTTCTCAGGGAAGTACTTCCGCGTGATCCCCTATGGGGTGAACCGCGAGACGGAGCAGATCGACTATGAGGAGTTGGAGCGGTTGGCCCACGAGCATCGGCCAAAAATGCTCGTCTGCGGAGCGAGCGCCTATCCGCGCGTCATTGATTTCGAGCGCATCGCGGCGATCGCTCACGAGGTCGGGGCCGTCGTGATGGCCGACATCGCGCATATCGCCGGATTCGTGGCGACGGGCCTACATCCGAGCCCCGTTCCCTGCTGTGACTTCGTGACGACGACGACGCATAAGACATTGCGCGGCCCGCGGGCGGGCCTGATCCTGTGCAAGGAGAAGTACGCGCGGGAGATTGATCGTGCCGTCTTCCCCTGCGTGCAGGGCGGACCTCACGTTCACATCATCGCGGCCAAGGCCGTGTGCTTCAAGGAGGCCATGCAGCCCGAGTTCCGCACGTATCAGGAGCAGGTCATCAAAAATGCTCGCGTCTTGGCAGAGGAGCTGGCGCGGGCGGGCTATCGGATCGTCTCCGGAGGGACGGATACGCACCTGGTGCTTGTGGACGTCTTCTCCCGAGGCTTGACGGGAAAGCAGGCCGAGAGCGCTTTGGAGCGCGCGGGGATCACCGTGAATAAGAACACCATTCCCTTCGACACGCAGCCACCGATGATCGCCAGCGGCATTCGCTTGGGGACGCCGGCGGTCACCACGCGGGGGATGAAAGAGCCCGAGATGCGAAAGATCGCGCAGTGGATCGCCGAGGTCTTGGATCAGCCCGAGAGCGAAGAGGTTCAACGCTCGGTCCGACGGCGGGTGCTGGAACTGACCGAACAATTCCCGCTCTATCCGCATCGGCTGCGTCAACCTCCTGAGCTGTGACCGCCTCTTGTCTGACGTTGAGGGATCGGCCATGAGCCGACAGCACGAAGAGATCGTCCGCATGGAGGACGTCTTCGGGGAACGAGGGCTTCTGGGGAAGCATCACCCGCAGTACGAATATCGGCCCGGGCAGATCCAGATGGCCGAGGCTGTCTATCGCGCGATCCTCGAAGGGGAGCATTTGCTCGTCGAAGCGGGGACGGGGACGGGGAAGACGCTCGCCTATCTCATCCCGGCGCTGGCAGCCTCCGAGCGCCTCATCATCTCGACAGGGACGAAGAATCTGCAAGAGCAGCTCTTCCTCAAGGACGTCCCTTTCTTGGAGAAAGCCCTTGGGCGGAAGCTGCGCGTCGCGTACATGAAAGGCCGATCGAATTACGTCTGCCTCTACCGCTTGAAGAAAGCCGAAGCGCAACCGATTCTCGCTGATCTGGACGACGTGCGCTATTTCGATGAGATTCGGCAGTGGGCCTTCCGGTCGGAGACGGGAGATCGCGCGGAGCTGGTGGATCTCCCGGAGAATCTGGGCTTTTGGTCGGCGATCGATGCGCGCTCGGAGATCTGCCTCGGACAAAAATGCCCGGAGTATGAAGCGTGCTTCATCACGAAGATGCGCGAGCGCGCCCTGAAAGCGGACATCGTGATCGTCAACCATCATCTGTTCTTCGCCGATCTCGCGTTGCGGGGGAACGACTATGGCGCGGTGATCCCGGATTATGGGATCGTCATCTTCGATGAGGCGCATGAATTGGAGGAGATCGCTTCGGAATATTTCGGGGCACAGGTGAGCAATTATCGCGTGGCCGAATTGATCCGCGACGTGCAAAATCTTCCGATCACGGATACGGCGGCTGCGGCGGAGCTGATGCGCGTCACCTTGCGCGTGCAGCAACGGGCTGAGAATTTCTGGGCGCATTTCTTGAGCGATGGCAGACCCGAGGGGCGATATCCCCTGGAGCCGGATCTCCTCTTTCGCGCGGAGGTGACCGAGGAGGGGCTCCCCCTGGATGTCGCTCGGGAGGGGGAGGAAGTGCTCCCGGTGACGCGCGCGGGGGAGAGTTTCCTCGCGCTTCGGAATGCCCTCTCGCTCCTGGAGGCGACGCTCGCGGCGGTGAAGGATCCACCGCCGGAAGTCGAAGCCCTCATCCGTCGGACGGCGCAGATACGGGCCGATCTCGACTTCATCCTCGTGCCGCACGATCCGCAGTTCGTCCGCTGGTATGAGCGGCGCGGACGTGGGATTTTCCTTCAGGCGACGCCCATTGACGTCTCCGAGATCTTGGCCGAGCGACTCTTCGATCGCGTGCGCACGGTGATCTTGACGTCAGCGACCTTAACGAGCGGTGGAAGCTTTCACTTCATTCGATCTCGCCTTGGGATTCGCCACGCGCGGGAGCTGATCGTCCCCTCGCATTTCGATTATGCCGAACAAGCGATCCTCTACCTCCCCCCGCACATGCCGGATCCGCGAAGCCCGGAATTCACGGAGGCCGCCGTTGAAGAGATCGTGAGGCTGTTGCAGGTGACGCGGGGGCGCGCCTTCGTCCTCTGCACGGCGATCCAACCGATGGTAGAGATGTACGAGCGTACCCGACGTCGCGTGCCGTTCCCTTGTTTCGTCCAAGGACAGGGTTCGAAATCCGGCCTCCTCGCACGGTTCCGCACGACGCCGCATTCGGTCCTGTTCGCCACGTCGAGCTTTTGGCAAGGTGTGGACGTGCAAGGGGAGGCCTTAAGCTGCGTCATCATTGATCGGTTGCCCTTCGCTGTCCCGACCGATCCCATTGTGGCGGCACGCCAACGTTATATCGAGCAAAGCGGCGGTGATCCGTTTTACGAGTATGCCGTCCCGCAGGCTGTCATCATGCTCAAGCAAGGACTGGGGCGATTGATCCGCAGTCGAACCGATCGAGGCGTCCTCTCGATCCTCGATCCTCGGATTCGCACGAAGGGGTACGGCGCGGTCTTCCTGCAGAGCCTCCCCTCGTGTCCGATCACGACGCGGATCGAAGACGTGGAGCGCTTCTTCGAGCGCTGGACATCCGCATGAGAGCGGGGATCGTCTCGGCAAGGAGGGACGATCTCCGGCGGGCGCCGCGCGCGATCTCGATCTTCGGGACGAGACCTCGCGGGCGCGTGATCTTCGGAGGAGAACGATATGGGAATCGTCACTCGATTGAAGCAATACCTCGATGAGCAACACGTCCCCTACGTGGTCTGCACCCATTCGCAGGCGTTCACGGCACAGGAGATCGCCCATGCGCTTCATGTGCGAGGCCGCGAGATGGCGAAGGCCGTGATCCTTAAAGCTGATGACCGATATGTGATGGCCGTGCTGCCGGCTCACCACAAGGTGGACCTGACGCGATTTGCCGAAGTCGTGGGGGCGACCTACGTCCGTTTGGCGACGGAGGCCGAGTTCAAGGACCTCTTCCCGGATTGTGAGATCGGAGCGATGCCGATCTTCGGCAATCTCTACGGAATCCCCGTTTACGTGGCTGAACCCTTGTTGCAGGATGAGGAGATCGTCTTCAATGCGGGGACGCACACGGATTCGATTCGGATGCAGATGGCCGATTTTCTCCGACTGAGCGAACCGACGGTCGCCGCATTCTCCGAGGTGGCGTGAGGGGAGAGCGCGGACTCCCCCTTTCTTCGAGAGGTCAGGCCTCAAGGGGAGGCCGTCGGCGGTGCCAGTCGGTCTCCCGTTGATAGGCGTTGGCGAGGGCGATGAGCGTGGCCTCACTGAAGGCGCGCCCCATCAGTTGGAGCGCCGTCGGAAGTCCGGCTTGTCCGAATCCGTTGGGGATGGAGAGCGCCGGGACGCCAGCCGCGTTGCCCGCTGGAATGAGCGCGGGGCCGCCCCCCATACCCGGATACGCGCGCTCGAATTCCACGCCGATCGGATAGGCGACGGTCGCGCGCGTCGGCGCGATCACAGCATCGTATCGGGAGAGCACTTCGTCGAGGGCTTGGCGAATCCGAACGCGGACGCGTTGGGCCTGCAGATAATCCACTGCTAGGACCGTCATCCCCGCATACCCTCCAATCCGATCGCGCGGATTCTGCAGCTCCGCCAGGCGCCCGCCTTCGATCAGATCTCGGAAAGCGCTCGCGCCCTCGGCGTTGACGATGATCCCGACGACTTGCCCATAAGGGAGATCGGGCAAGGCGACTTCGGGATCAATCGTGGCGTATCTCTTGAGGACTTCGACGGCTGCCTCGAAGTTCTCTCGCACTTCGGGTTGCACGCGCTCCAGTGCGCCCTTGACGATGCCCACGCGCAGTCGCCGGGTGGGCAGAAGCGGCGTCGAATACGTGAATTTTCGCGCGACGCTCGAGGGATCTTTGGGGTCTTTGCCGGAGATCGCGGCGAGCACGATCCCGCAGTCGTCGGCCGTGCGGCACATAGGGCCGAGTTTGTCGAGCGTCCAACAGAGTGCCATGGCGCCGTGTCGGCTCACAAGTCCATAAGTTGGGCGTAAACCCGAGATGCCGCAAAAGGCCGCGGGCGTGAGGATCGAGCCCGAGGTCTCCGAGCCAATGGCGAAAGCGACCAGGCCGGCCGCGACCGCCGCTCCTGATCCCGAAGATGACCCTCCGCTCCAGTAATCGGGGTTCCACGGCGTGCGTCCCGGTCCGGTGAAGGAGGCATCCGCCGTGTTGTACCCCATGCCGCCAGCCAATTCGACCATCGCGAGCTTCGCCACCAAGATGGCGCCTGCTCGCTGAAGACGTCGGACGACCGTCGCATCGTAGTCGAAGACCTGATTTCGATACGGGGCGGCGCCCCATGTCGTGGGAATGCCTCGGGTCGCCAGCAAGTCTTTCACCCCATACGGGATGCCGTGCAGCAACCCGCGATATTGGCCGCGCAGGATCTCCCGTTCCGCACGGCGCGCATGTTCCAGAGCCAACTCGTGAGTGATCGTGACGACCGCGCCCAGTTTCGGTCCCAGGCGCTCCAGGCGCTCCAGATAAAGCCGCGTGAGTTCGACCGGAGACAGACGCCGGGATCGGAGGAGTTGAGCCAATTCACGAATCGAGAGGAAAGCCAGCTCATGATCCTGCATCGCACGCCCTCCTGAGGATCGGTTTTGGGCAGAACCACCATGAGGCGGGCTCATGGCATCGCGCGGAAGATCAGATCCGGTTCATCCGCATTGGTGAGCGGAAAGCTCCGGAGGCGTTCCGCCGAGCGGAGGCTCCGCTCGATCTGCCGCTTGACTTCCGCAAGCTGTTCCTCCGTCAAAAAGCGTCCATAGCGGACTCGGACCAATTCGCCCAAAGCCTCGGCAGCAGCCGAGGGGATGAGCGATTGTTGCGGCGATGGCATCGCGGCTGCCGGCGCGTCTTTCCTCCCCTCCGCCCCATCCAGAAGCGGAAGCGTCGAGGGGAAGACGGCCGTCGCGGCGACCGTCTTGAGAAATTGTCGGCGTGTCGTCCGCACCTTCTCGCTCATCGTCCCACCTCCCTAGTCTCCGAAATGGCCAGATTATTATTTTCAGGCGTCTTGGCAAACGCAAGGTCGCGCCTTTTCGTCCCCATTGCTGGAGGATCGCCTTCTCCCGTTACCGGATCTCGGCCTGGATCGCCCGAAGGGGGATGGCCGACGTCTCTCGGCAGACCTTCAGCTCAGGCAAACGATGGCCATTACGACCCCGTCCCCTTCGCTCGTCGCCGATCCGGATGCTCGCCGTCGTGTCTTCCGCGAAGCGCGCGGCCTCGTGCTTCAACACGTCTGCGCGGTCTACGAAGGCGGCGACCTCTTTCGCGCGCGCATCGTGGTGAGAGCGCTTGAGGATGAGGAGGCCGCGGTCCGATTCGCCACCGCTGGCTTTGATCCGACTTGGTTTCTCGCCGGTTAGCACCCGGCGTTTTTGCGCCGTGGATCGGTGGAGTCCGCATGAGCGCCACACGCTCGCCGCGCGCCTTTCCAGAACATCCCATTGTCCGCCATCACCGCTCCCCTTATAATTTCTCGACGGAGGATTGGGGACGAACTGTTGGGGGGAGAAGCGCAAGCTCCCTGAGGGAACTTGCGAAGGTATCTCCTGTCCCACAAGGAGCTACGATCGGGATAGTGCGGGGGAGAGAATATGAGTAGGGGATCTCGATCTTTCGCTCGGTGGGGGATGAGCCTCGTTTGTCTTTGGGCGTGGTTCGGAAGCTTCTTGCGGATCCCCATGGTTGGGGGAGATCACGCATCTGCTCAAGGGGCGGCCAGTTCCACGGCTACAGTTCACCGGGACGAATACGGTCGGCCGAGCATCGAAGCGGAGAACGCATACGATCTCTTCGAGGCATACGGTTATGTGGTCGCCCAAGATCGGCTATGGCAGCTTGAAGTCTTCCGACGAGCGGCTCGTGGACGCTTGGCTGAGGTCCTCGGCAACATCGTGACGAGCGTCGAGGTGAAAGGACCGATCGCGCTTGTGGAGCTGGACATCGAGCAACGCCAGCACGGGTATACGGAGCCGGAGTACCAGGCCATGTACGAGGCGATGCCTGATTTCGCCCGACGGGCCATAGCCGCCTATCGCGACGGGATCAATCGGTATCTGGCGGAGGCGCGCGCGGATCCGCTGAAGAAGCTGCCCTGGGAGTTCCACTTCCTCGGGTATTTCCCGGAGCCGTGGGCGGTCACGGATTCGATCGCCATCTGCCGATTAGCCGCGCGGATCTTCGGCGAGCGCGGGGGGCGAGAGCTGCGAAACCTCGTCCTCTATCAGCAGCTCGTGAAGCGTCATGGAGAAGAGCTCGGTGGCGAGATCTTCGAGGATTTGCGGTGGCAGAACGATCCGGAGGCTCCGGTGACCGTGCCGCCTGAGGACCAGGATGCTCGTGCGCATGCTGCTCATGAAGCGGCGACGCGCAATCGCTCCAAAAGGAGAGGCCCGCTCTTCGCCCTCTATCGTTGGCTTCCGGACTTTCGCGTTTTCCTCGCCGCCTACGAGCGATGGCAGCAGCAGCGTCGCGCGCTCTTTCAACTCCTGGGGCTACCGGTCACCTTCGGGAGTTTCGGATTAGTCATTGACGGAACGAAGACGCAGTCGGGACGTCCACTCTTGCTCGGTGGGCCGCAGATGGGATTTCTCTATCCGGACATCGTGCACGAGGTGCACTTGAAAGCTCCGGGTTGGCATGTGACGGGCATGGCGTTCGCCGGAGGACCGGTCGTCTTGGTCGGGCACAACGAACGGATTGCCTGGACGACGACCAGCGGACCTGGCGATAATACCGATCTCTACGTCGAGCGATTGAACCCCGCAGATCACGACGAGTATCTCTATCAGGGCGAGTATCGCCGCATGGACGTGCGCGAGGAGGTCATCGCCATTCGGACTTCTCCACTTGGGTTCCCGCTGCGCACGACGAAGGCGAAGACAATTCTCGTGAAACGGACCGTTCATGGGCCCGTGCTCTTCGTGGACGAAGCGAATCATGTCGCCGTCGCTCTGAAGCGGGCTCACTGGATGAGGGAGACGGAGACGTGGGTGGGGTTTTTGGAGATCAATCGAGCGCGGAATATGGAGGATTTCGCGCGCGCCGTCCATCGAATTCCGACGTCGCATCATTTCCTCTATGCGGATGTCGAGGGGAACATCGCCTATTGGCTCGCGGGATGGGTGCCTATTCGCCCCGCCAGATATGATCCTCGTCTCCCGTTGCCGGGAACGGGAGAGGCGGAGTGGGAGATGAACGTTCGCCCGTTGCCCCACGTGCGAAATCCGCGACAGGGATGGCTCGTCAATTGGAACAACAAACCGACGGTGGACTTCGACAACCCGGACGACGTGCTCTTCGGAAAGCAACATCGCGTGCTCCGAATCATGAGTGCATTGGCTGAGCCCATGCGATTCTTCAGGCAACGGCAGGGAGGAGGGACCGGACCTCGGCTTGGGATTGAGGACCTGCTAAGCCTCGAAGAAGACATCGCGCGCTTCGACGACGCGGGGCCGAAGGCGGCGTTTCTGGGGGATTATCTTCTGCGGGTTCTTGAGGCGACGGATCCGGGCGATCTGCGACTGCGTCTTGCAGCGCAGCTCTTGCAGAATTGGGATGGCGCTCTATATGCCGATGCGATCGCCTCGCCCTATGTGGAGCCCGCGAATGTCCTTTTTGATGCCATCTTGCGACGCCTCATCTGGAACACGTTCGCCGACGAGCTGGGAAACGATCTGCTCTCGGAAGTTAACATCAACACGATGCTCCGCGCCCTGGATAGGGCGCGCTCCGGCGTTTCATCCGCGCCCGATTACTTCAACGGTGCGGATTGGCGTCAGGTCGTCGCCACAAGCGTTCGCGAAGCGGTAGAGGGGTTGATGTTCGCCTATGACCCGATGTGGGCGATGCCATGGATCCCGCGCACGGAGATCCACTTCCGACATCTCTTCGGATTCCGCGTGGGGCCATCGGTCCTGATGGCGAATCGGGCGACGTACACGCAGATCGTCGAATTGACCGATCCTCCACGCGGATGGAATCGTGTGTCGTCCGGGCAGAGCGCATTCCTCCGGCCGAGCCGCTTCTTCCGACGGCTCCCAGTCCTGGAACCGACACTGTACAATCAGCGCACGCTCTTTCGCGAGTTCGGCGTGAAGCCGATGCTGTTTTGAGGGCTTCGTGGGGGGAGGACCCGCTCTCGGCTGCAGGGCGTTCGTTCGAGGGTGCCTATCTCGCGAGAAAAGAAGGCTTGACGGAGCGACGAAGATGTGCTACTTCTCAATCCGCCATGGGCGCGACAGGGCGGAACAGGCAATGGGCGAGCGGTGAGTGCTTGAAGGCGTTCGGGATAGTCGCCGCCTGGCGGTGTTGGTCCCCCGAAGAGAGAGCGATCAAGTGGGGTAAGCGCATGGGACTCGATCCTCCGCGGCCTGAGGAGCCAATGTAGCTCTGTTCAGGCCGACGCAGGATCGGGCCCTTCGGAACCCTCGGTTTCGATGGGCTTTTTTATTTTCGGCGAATTCAAGGGGGGTGACCGATGCGTATCGCGTTGATCGGATACGGTCAGATGGGACGAGAGATCGAGCGAGCTGCTCTTGAGGCGGGCATTGAGGTCGGCCCCATCTTCACCTCGCGCACGAACTCAGAGGGGCGAGGCTTGACCGCAGAGACTTTGCGCGGGGTGGATGTCTGCGTGGATTTCTCCACGCCGCAGGCCGTCCTCACCCATATTCGGCGAGTTGCCGAAGCGCGCCGGCCGATGGTCGTCGGCACGACGGGTTGGTTCGATCGACTGAACGAAGTGCGGCCCGTGATCGAGCGCGCGGAGATCGGATTTGTCTATGGGCCGAATTTCTGCGTGGGGATCACCTTGCTCTTTCGTCTGGTGGCATATGGCGCGAGTCTCTTTCGGCAACTCCCGGATTTCGATCCGTATGTCGTCGAATGGCATCATTGGCGGAAGGCCGATCATCCGAGCGGCACGGCGCTTCGCCTGGGACAGATCTTGCTCGAGCAGTTGGGGCGAAAGACGCATCTGGTCACGCGGCTTGAAGGGCGCATTCCCCAAGCGGGGATCAGCGTCGCCGCGATCCGTGCCGGATCGCATCCGGGGACGCATCTGGTAGGCTTTGATGCGCCGTTCGAGACCCTGGAGATCACGCACGTGGTTCGCCATCGGCGGGCGTTCGCCATAGGGGCGCTCTGGGCCGCTCGGTTCGCGAAAGACCATAAAGGGATTTTCTCCTTCGAGGAGGTCATCGATCGCTTCCTTCGCGGAGGGGACGTATGAACCGAACCCGTCGATTTCGCGGATGCTTCGTCGCTTTGGTCACACCGTTTCGACGCGATAGGCGCGTGGACTTCGAACGATTGGAGGCGCTTGTGGACTTCCAGCTCGACGCGGGGACGGATGGAATCGTTCCCTGCGGGACGACGGGCGAGAGCGCCACGCTCCGTCCGGAAGAGCAGTGCGAGATCATTCGCTGCGTCGTCGAACGTGTTCGAGGGCGCGTGCCGGTGATCGCTGGGGCGGGCACGAATTCGACCGAAGAGGCCATTGCTTTGGCGCGCGCGGCGGAGCAGGCGGGCGCCGATGCGCTCCTCTCGGTCACTCCTTATTACAATCGGCCGACGCAGGAAGGGCTGTATCAGCATTTTCGGGCGATCGCGGAAGCGGTACGCCTCCCCGTGCTCCTCTACAATGTGCCGAGTCGAACCGGATGCCAGCTCGAGGTGGGGACAGTCCTCCGTCTGGCGGAGAGCCCGAACATTATTGGCGTCAAGGAGGCATCGGGGAATCTGGAGCAAATCATGGAGCTGCTGCGCGCGCGTCCGTCGGGATTCCTCATCCTCTCTGGGGATGATGCGTGGACGCTTCCAATTCTCGCGCTGGGCGGGGATGGGGTGATCTCGGTCATCGCCAATGAGGCGCCGGCCGAAATGCGTGAACTGGTTGCGGCTGCGTTGGCCGGAGACTTCGACCGCGCGCGCGCCGCGCACTATCGGCTGCTGCCGCTCATGCGCGGGAATTTCCTCGAGACGAATCCGATTCCGGTCAAAGCGGCCTTGGCGATGATGGGGCTGATCGAGGAGAATTATCGTCTGCCCCTTGTCCCGCCTCGCGCGGAGACGCGTGAGCGGCTGCGGGCGATCCTGGCCGATCTCAATCTGCTTTCGGTGGGAGCGCGTCATGGAACTGTCGCAACTCAGGGTTGAGATTGAGCAGCTCTTTGAGGCGCCCATTGAAGAAGTGCGGGAGCGCGGCCGCCCGATCTTTGAAGAGTTCAAGCGGCAGCTCAACGAGGGGCGAATTCGGGCAGCCGAACCCCTCAGGGAGCGCTGGATCGTGAACGCGTGGGTGAAGAAGGGCGTTCTGCTCGGATTCCGAATCGGCGCGCTCACCGATTATTCGATCAACGAGCAGTTTCGGTTCTCGGACAAGGACACGTATCCGCTGAAGGCGCTCGACGGCGTGCGACAGGGCATTCGCATCGTGCCTGGAGGGACGGCGATCCGCGATGGGGCATATATCGCGCCAGGGGTCGTCATCATGCCGCCCTCGTACATCAACGTCGGCGCGTATGTGGACGAAGGCACGATGGTGGACTCCCACGTCTTGATCGGGTCGTGCGCGCAGATCGGCAAACGGGTGCATGTGAGCGCGGGAGCCCAAATCGGCGGCGTGCTTGAGCCTCCCGGAGCATGGCCGGTCATCATCGAGGATGAAGTGCTCGTGGGCGGCCAGTGCGGCATCTTCGAGGGGACGATCGTCAAGCGACGCGCCGTCTTGGGCGCCGGTGTGATCCTGACCCGTTCGACGCCGGTGTACGATCTCGTGCACGAGCGCATCTATCGCAGTGGGCGCGAGGCGCCGCTGGTGATCCCGGAAGGGGCGGTCGTCGTTCCGGGGGCGCGACCGGCTCCCGGTGAGTTCGCGCTCGCGCACGGGCTCGCGATCACGACGCCTGTGATCGTGAAATACCGCGATGTGCGAACGGATTGGCACACGGCGCTGGAAGAGATCCTGCGCGTGAGTTGAATCAGCGCTTCCACCGACCGAGGAGAAGATGACGCGAGAAGGTGACGTCGTGCGCGCCGCGGCGTGCGAGTTCGCGCGCGCCTTCGAGGCGCGGCTCGGGTCAGGACGGCTTCGATATCAGGAGCCCTTAGCGCCATATGTCAATTGGCGCGTGGGAGGGCCGGCCGAGTGGTTCTTCATCGCCCGCACGCGCACGGATCTGATCGTCGCCGTGCGCACGGCACGCGAAGCTGCTATGCCGGTGACGATCCTCGGATACGGTGCTAACGTCCTCGTCTCCGATACCGGAGTCGCTGGGCTCGTCATCCTAAATCGCACCGAGGGCATGGAGGTGCGAGGGGAGGAGATCTGGGCTGAATCGGGAATGAATCTCGTGACGTTGGCGCGTCGCGCATGTGAGGCTGAGATCGGCGGCTTTGAGTTCCTCATGGGTATCCCTGGGACGCTTGGCGGCGCGATCGTCGGAAACGCTGGGACGCGGGAGGAATGGATCGGCGAACGCGTGCTTGAGGTGGAGGCGTTGGATGAGCGGAATGAGGTGCTCCTCTGGTCCCGAGCGCAACTCGACTTCGGGTATCGCCGGAGCCGATTTCAACGGACGAGCGAGGTGGTCTTGGCGGCTCGGCTGAAGGGGTATCGCGCGTCGCGCGCGAGCATCGAGGCGAAGATGCAGCGAATGCTCGAAGCGAGAACGCATCAACCTTCGGGGCCGAGTGCGGGCTCCGTCTTCAAAAATCCTCCGGGAGACTATGCCGGTCGGCTCATCGAGGCGTGCGGCTTGAAGGGGTATCGCCTCGGCGGTGCGTTGATCTCCGAGCAACATGCCAACTTCATCCTCAACACGGGAGGGGCGACAGCGCGTGAGATTCGCGCGCTGATTCAATTGGCGAAGGCGGCCGTACGCGAACGATTCGGCATTCTCCTTGAAGAGGAGGTTCGCTTCCTCGGCGTATGGGACTCGTGAGGTGGAGGATTCGCGGAGGGCGACCGCTGATCGGGCGTGCGCGCGTGAGCGGGGCGAAGAACACGGCCTTCAAAGCGATGATCGCCGCGTTGCTGGCTGACAGCCCCAGCCTCCTGGAGAACGTCCCCGATGTCGAGGACGTGCGCCTCGTGGCATGCGCGATCGAAGAATTGGGCGGGCGGGTGATGCGCTTGGTGCCGACGACCTGGCTCATTGATCCGCGCCCCCTTAATGCGTCGCGGGTGTCGGCTTGTCCGCTTGAGCGGACGCGCGCCTCATCGCTGCTGCTGGTACCACTGCTGGTGCGTTTTGGCGAAGCTCTCGTGCCCGAGCCCGGAGGGGATCGCATCGGGCGGCGTCCTCTGGATCGAACGCTCACCGGGCTCGAAGCCTTGGGCGCGCGCGTTGAAAAGCGCGGCGAGTATCTGCTGGTGCGCGCGGATCGGCTTCGCGGCACGCGCTATCGCTTCCCGAAGAATACGCATACGGGAACCGAGACGCTGCTTTTGGCGGCGGCTTGCGCCCCAGGAGAGACGCTTTTGGAGAACGCCGCTCAGGAGCCTGAGGTGGATGATCTCATCGCATTCTTGAACGCGATGGGAGCGCGCATCTGTCGCACGAGCGAACGGACGATTCGCATCGAGGGGGGAGCTCAGCTACACGGCGCCCGCCATCGCGTGATGCCGGATCGCAACGAAGCGGTCACCTTCGCGTGCGCTGCTTTGGCGACGAAAGGAGAGATCGAGATCGAAGGGGTGCGAGCGCCCGATGTGCGGGCGTTCCTCGACGTCTTGGAGCAGATCGGGGCCGGATCAACGTGCTGCGAGATGAGCTGGCGCGTTTGGCATCGGGGCCCGTTGCGCCCGGCCATCATCCAGACAGCGCCACACCCCGGATTCATGACCGATTGGCAGCCACTTATCGCTCCGGTGCTCACGCAAGCTGAGGGGATGAGCATCATTCATGAGACCGTCTTCGAGAACCGGTTCCACTACGCGCGGGAGTTGCTGCGCATGGGCGCGCGGATCGAGTTCTTCAATCCTCCTGTCGAGAACCCGGATGCCGTATACAACTTCAACCTCGAGGACGATCGCCCCGAATTCTTCCACGCTATTCGGATCTTTGGTCCAACGCCGCTGCATCCGGCGACGGTGAGGGCGATGGATATTCGAGGGGGAGGCGCGCTCGTCATCGCTGCGCTGGCTGCGCGCGGGGAGAGCGTGATCGAGGGGATCGAACATCTGGAACGAGGGTACGAACGGCTGGATCTCGCGCTGCGTGCTCTCGGTGCGGAGATCGAACGAGAGGAAGGGTGAATGCTCCAGACGCCGCGTCGTGGGAATGTGGTATCACCGAACGAAGCGTCGAATCCGATGTCGGATTCGACGCCTCGTCGGCATCATCCGTGATCGTCGGTCCCCACGTCATCGGTTCGTCGGGGTCACCGGCGGATCGTTCTCCCACCAATACTGCCGCTCCAGCCTCTTCGACGTCGGCCAAATTTGATCGAGCGTATCACCGTCGAAGAGGAACCCGTTCTTCATCACGTACCGGATGCTCGTCGTGTGGCGAATATTCGCGAGCGGATTCTTATCGAGCACGATCAGATCGGCGAGCTTCCCGACATCGAGCGAGCCGAGGTCTTGTTGCAGGCCGAGGGCTTCTGCGCCGAAGATCGTGGCGACCTTCAGCGCTTCGTGCGGGGACATTCCCCCTGAGGCGAGGCTCCACAACTCCCAGTGCGCGCCGAGACCTTGAAGCTGCCCGTGACTGCCGAGACACACGCGACCGCCCGCTCGCACGATGGCAGCGCTCGCGCGCGCGATCCCCGTATGGCCATATTCTTCGGCTAGGAACCACTGCCGCCGACGTCGGACCATCGTATCCAGAAGCTCGTGGGGGATGAAGCGGCGCAGTTTCTGATTCCCGTGCACATCATCCGAGGTGAAGAAGTAGTTCTCCGTGAACGGGGCGCCGTAGGCCACCAGGATCGTCGGCGTATAAAACGTCTTCGTCCGCGCCACGAACTCGATGACGTCTTTGTACAGGGGATGAATCGGAAGGGCATGTTCCTGTCCGGAGAAGCCGTCCATCATCTGCGTGAGGTCGAGCTTCATGTCGAGCGCGCCTTCAGTTGTCGGCGTGATCCCGAGCTCCCGACAGGCGATCGCCACCCACTGTCGCACGATCCGGTCGCCGACCACGTACTGCTTCAGGGTGTTCGTCTGATAAGCTTCCTTGTAGCGTTTGAGGAGCGCGCGCGTTGCCTCCAGATCGTCGAGTCCCGAGCGCGAGAAGACGCCCGGACCGGTCGAGAAGATGCGCGGTCCAAGGATCTCCCCAGCCTCGACCAAATCGGCATACGCGAAGACGTCGGGCGTCCCGCTTTGCGGATCGCGCGTGGTCGTGACGCCATAGGCGAGATTGGCCAGATATTGCCAGACTTGCGTCTGATGCACGCCACGCGGCGGCCACATGTGGGCGTGCACATCTACGAATCCGGGGATGATCGTCTTGCCGGTCACGTCGAGGATGCGAGCGCCGGCCGGGATGGGCACGCGACCTTTCGGACCAATGGCCACGATGCGATTCCCAGTGATGACGATGTCCCCGCGTTCGATGACTTCCTCGCCTCTCATCGTGATGAGCTGTGCGCCGCTCAGGACGAGTGTGCCGCTTGGTCGCGTGCGGGAGACTTCGACAACGATGTCTGTCACCTCCGGCTTCTCGGCCGAGAGGTCCTGCCGGTAGAATCTCGCTCCCCAGGACCACGTAAGGGCCTTCCCATCGGTGGACCAATGGAGATATTCGCCCCCTTCGAGAGACACCTGCTTGATGGGCACGGCCGATTGTCCGTTCTGGGTGATCGTGATGGTGATCGTCTCGCGCCCGGCCTTGGGGACGGGGATCAGATAGAGCTTGTTCTGCAGGCTGACGAACGCGCGCTCTCCATCGGGCGAGAGTTGAATCTCATCGGCTTCGGGCGGGAAAGGGCCAGGGGCAGAACCCCGCACGCGGAAATGGGTGCGTCGATCCAGTCCATCGAGCCGCAACGAGACCAGTCCTCGCGAGGTCGTCAGGTAGATGCGATCGGGTTCGCGCGCGAAATGCGGTGATGTCCCACCTTGTGTCGGCCCGATGAGCGTGGCTTCTCCGCCTTCGGCGGGGATCCATCGGAGATCGAGCCCGATTCCGGGTGGGATGCCCGTGATCTCCGCAAAGTGAGTCGCATCGGGGAGGAGATCGGAATGGGGCCTGGCGTGAAGTTCTCCCAGCTCGGCGTATAAGTGCTGGTGCGTCGGGCCGGAGATGAAGATGATCTTCGAGCCATCGGGGGAATATACGGGAGAGGAGTAATAGGCCGGACGGCGGGTCAATTGCTCCGGCGGCGAACTCCCATCGGCGGCCGCGCGAAAGATGTGACCACCCTGAGACGACCACGTCACATACGCGATGTATCGGCCATCGGGCGACCACGTGGGCATGAATTCGCCGACTGACATGTTCGTCAGACGTCGAGGCGTTCCCGACGGCCAGTCCATGACCCAGATCTTATTGAATGCGCTGAAGGCGAGCCGTCGGCCATCGGGAGAGAGCACCGGCCAGCGAATCAATCGTGCGCGTACCCGTGGACTGTCATCCACTCGGTATTGGAAATGGACACGTGGGCCGATCTCCACTTCGACCTTGGCTGTGAAGGGGATCAGCGTCCGTCGCCCCGTCTCGAAATCGACCCGCCAGATTTTGCCCTCGATCGGCACGATGAGGGCGCTCCCATCGGGCAGGAACGCATAACCGGGCATCGTATCTCGCGTCGCCCGCGACTCCTGATCGTCGCGCGTGACCGGATAAATCAGCCATCGTTCTTCGCCTGTTTCGAGATCGCGGACGCGCAGACCCGTCCCGGTCTCATAACGCGTGGCGTAGACGAGCTTCTTCCCATCGGGCGAGAGGATAGGGCGCATGGCGCTCCCCGGTGCATTGGTGATGGTCGTCGTCTCCCCTGTCTCGCGGTCGAAGCGCACGATCTGCCAGAGGGGGAACAGGGCGTTGTAGGTGAAAGCCCCAGTGCGCACGGAGTAGTAGAGGTATCGCCCATCGGGCGAGACGATGGCTCCCATTTTGTTCTGACGTGGACGCGCCGGTTCTTGCGAGTCCGGTTCGGGCAAAGGCGGATCCGGCGGCCCGATTTGAACGCCCGTTCCCCCCTCGATGTGGTACATCCACAGGGAGAACGTCCCGATCGGATCGGTCGAGCGGGAGACGATGATGTATCGGCCATCCGGCGTCCACGTCGGTGAGACGAACATCTGATTGCGCCCTTTCGTCACCGACTTCGGATCGGAGCCATCGGCGTCAGCCACCCAGACGTTCTCGGCGCCGCTTCGATCGCTGAGGAAGACGATCTTCTTCCCATCGGGGGAGAATTTCGGTTGACTCTCGAAGGACATCCCACCCAGAAGGCGCTTCGCTTCACCGCCGGTGATCGGCAGAGCGTAAATGTCACCCAACAAGTCGAAGATGATGGTCTGGCCGTCCGGAGAGACATCGAGCGACATCCACGTGCCTTCGTCCGTCGTGAATTCGACCTTCTCCACCGGTTTCAAGGGCAATTCTTCTTTCTTCTCCTCCGCTCTCGATTCCGGTTTTGGTTCTTGCCCCGAAGCGCGAAAGCCCGGTAGGGAGGTCATGGTCACAACGAGAAGGAGAAAAATCATCGTTCGGAATGGGCGAATCCCTGGCATCTTCGCGATTCCTCCTCCATATTCGGTGCGCTCGGCTTCATGCCGAGTTCGGGATCACCTTAGCAAGCTTCGGGGAGGGAGTCAAACGTGCCGAATTGGTGGAGAAGCGCAGCCGCTGCCTTTGCGGGGCACGAACGCCTTTGATACAATGAAACCCCTTCGTGATTTCCCTTCAAGGAGGCGAGGATGGATGAGCAGGCGAAGAAGACGGCGTTGCGAATGATCCCCTATGGGCTATATGTCTTGACCTCGCGAGGGGTGGCGGCGACGGTCAACTGGGTGACGCAGGCCTCCTTCGAGCCGCCGCTGGTGGTCGTCGCCGTGAAGGCAGATTCGCGGATCTATGGCGCGATTCGCTCCTCCAGGGCCTTTGCGCTGAATTTCCTCGGAAAAGATCAGGGGGATGTCGCCTACGCGTTTTTCAAGTCGGTCGAGAGCGATGCGCGACAGATCGGAGGGTACGAATACGAATTGGGGAGAACAGGGAGCCCGCTCTTGCGCATCGTGCCGGCTTTCGTTGAGTGTCACGTCACGGATGTCGTTGAGCGCGGGGATCATGCGGTGGTCGTCGGAGAAGTGGTCGAGGCCGGTGTGCGACGCGAGCCCGAGGGGCGGCCGGATGAGGCCATCTTGTGGCTGAGGGATCTCGGTCCGAAGATCTTCTACGGGGGCTGAGCGCGCCAGGCGATCCGGCCACAAGCTCTGCCCATCGGGCTTCATCAGCCGATCATCGCGACGGCCTCAGCACGCGGCCGGGGCGTTCGCCCGTCGGGCGATCGCGCTCCCAGACAAGTTGGCCGTTGACGAAAACGTACTCCACACCCGTCGGCAGAAGATGGGGATCGCGAAAGGTCGAGCGATCCTGAATCCGTCGCGGATCGAAGAGGACGAGATCAGCAGCGAAGCCTTCGCGAATGAGCCCTCGATCTCTCAATCCCAAGCGAGCGGCGGGCAAGCCCGTCATCTTCCAGATGGCGTCTTCGAGCGTGAGCAAGCGTTGCTCGCGCACGTAGCGAGCGAGGATGCGGGGGAATGTCCCGGCTCCGCGCGGATGGCGCATGCCAATACCCCCATCGCTGGCGACCATGACCCATGGCTGACGATAAAAGACGCGGAGATCGGACTCCCGCATGGAGCGACACACGACGCTCGCGCCTCCATCGCGGACGATCTCCATGTAGATCTGAACCGGGGTCGTCCCGCGCTCTCGCGCGATCTCCTGCAGCGTCTTCCCCTCGTATTCGGGATGAGCGGGATGAGTCGTAATCAAAACGCGATCCGCCCCGCCGACATCCTCTAAACCCTTGGCAACGGCTGCCGGATCCTCGTGTCGGCGGCTTGGCACGAGAACCGTGATCGTCGAAGCCCAGGCCTCGTAGGGGTAGGCATCGGCCGTGACATCCAACCCTTCACGACGCGCGCGCTCGACCCGCGCGACGACTTCGCGCGCCTTTCCCCACACGCTCGCGGTGGCCAGCTTAATGTGGGAGATATGAACCGGGATGTTCGCCTCGCGGCCAATACGAAGGGCTTCTTCGAGCGCTTCGAGCATGCGATCGCCCTCATCACGAATGTGGCTCACGTAAAGGCCCCCATGACGGGCGACGACGCGAGCCAGGGCGATAAGCTCTTCCGTCGTGCTCGCATATCCGACATCGTATTCGAGCCCGGTGGAGAGGCCATAAGCCCCCTCCTGCAAACCTCGCTCGATGAGCCGCGCCATCTCAGCGATCTCGGCTTCGGAAGCCGCGCGGTTCGCATCGCGGCCTAGGACGAGCTGACGCACGGTCGCATGCCCGACAAGAAGCGCGACGTTGACGGCCGCCGGTTGCTCCCGACGCCTGTGAAGATATTGCGCGATGGGCCATGGGGAATTCCCATCCAGGCCGAGGACGATCGTCGTGATTCCCTGAGCGATCTGGCTCGTGGCCGTCGGCTCTGCTTCCAGCCCTCGATCCGAATGGTTGTGAAGGTCAATGAAACCCGGCGCGAGAACGAGACCCGTCGCGCGCAGCACGCGGTCATCAGGGGCGGGCACAAAGCGCCCGATGCGCACGATCCGATCTCCAACGAGACGAACATGAGCGCGGAAGCGCGGCCGACCGCTCCCATCCACGATCGTCGCGCCGACGATCACCCAGGAGGCGGATTCGGGAGACGGCAGCGATTGGGAACGTATTGAAGGACGAGGGAAAGGCCAGAGCGCGCTTCCAAGAAGGAGCGCGACGATCATCCATCGTCGGCGATCGTCGCTCCATCGCGTCTTCATCGGCCACCGCCTCATCCGTGACAAGGGAGCCTATACATCTCGGTGCATTGCTGTCAAGGACAAGGAGGGGACCTCGACACGACCCGCGCTTGACCGATTCGCCTTGCTGCTCTGCGCTGTAATCAATTGGCCGAGCAGGGCTGGGCCATCGCGACGGACTTCTTGCCATTGTGGATCCTCCGCGAACTGGCCGAAGAAGCCGATCGCTTGTGGCGTCAAGGAAGATTCCGACCGACCGGCATCGAGCGCGGTTCGAAATATCAAATCCACCAAGATGTGCGCAACGACTTGATCTTCTGGTGGGATGAATGCACGCCGACGCCCATTCAACACATCTACCGGGCTGAGATCGGCCGCTTGCGACAGGCGCTCAACGAAGCGTCGTTCCTCAGTCTCGTCGAATTCGAAGTCCATTGCGCTGTCTTCCCGCCGGGAGCCTTCTATCGGCGCCATCGAGATCAGTTCCTCACCGCTGATGAGCGGATGATCTCCTGGTATCTGAACACAGCATGGGACGAAGCCGATGGCGGTGCCTTGCGCATTTATGACCCCGAAGGAGTCGATGTCGCGCCCCACGCCGGCACGTTCGTCCTCTTGCGCAGCGATACGGTGGAACATGAGGTGCTGCCGACTCGACAGGAACGCTTCAGTATGACGGGCTGGCTCCGCCGCGCGCGAGAGTTTCGAATCTTGTCGAACATCCCCGAATGATCTTCTCGCCTTCTCAAATCACCATCTCGGTGCTCAGGCGCACTGGCCCTTGAATGATCCCTGCCTCCCATACGCCGATGTGCGTACGCCGTTCGATTGTGGCTTCGTTCAAGTCGTAGACGCCACCCCTGAAACGTTTGCACAAAAGCGGAGGAAGCGCCCTTTTCCGCTGCTCTCTCCCGACCAAACCTGTTCTGAAGCGAGAAAAATCGCAACAAAAATGTAGACCTTTTCTTTGAGACTCAGTGTCGCCTAGGGTGAGGACAACTGGTAAAGCGAAGGGTATAGAAACATCTTTGTTCCATTTCTGTGGATATGGACAAAACCGTCCAGATATGAAGGGTCCTCCATCTCCGCTTTGAAGTGTAAGTCACTTTTTTTCAATTCGATGGCGTTGGCATGGGTGAGCTCCCCTTCTGGCATAGGGTTTGCTCCGAGAGATCGAGGAGCTACGGGGGAGGAGGCTTAAAGATGAGGGAATACGGGCAGATCATGCAGTTTCTGTTGGAACAGTGGGAGCGCTGTGGCCTGGAGCAGGAGTTTCGCGAGTTCTTGCTTCGGGAGATTCGGCGGTTCATCACGGATGCGCGGGAGTACGACATTGTCCTCTCATTGTTTCCAGAATCGCTCCGTGCGAAGCCCGAGGGGGTGGCCGCTTGAGTTAAGAGCGCTAGAGAAGGAGGTGGGTTGAGTGGGATGGTCGGGATGGAGAGTGGACGAGCGCGATGCGTGCGGTGTGGGATTTGTCGCGGATCTGAAAGGGGCAGCTCGGCATGAGATTTTGCGGTGGGCGCTTGAGGCGCTCTCGCGGCTGCAGCATCGTGGAGCAGTCTCGGCGGACGCGGAGACCGGGGACGGAGCAGGAGTGCTCTTTCAACTGCCGCAGGGATTTTTCCGGCGTGAGGCTATGCGGTTAGGGGCACGCCTTTGTCGCAGGGAGAGGCTGGCCGTTGGGATGACCTTCCTCCCCCCGGAGTCGGAAGCTTTGACCGAAGCGCGGAGGGTCATCGAGGAGACCGTGCGCGGGTGGGCCTGTTGGCCGGGCCGATTGCGCGTGCGGTGGATTGGATGGCGTCCGGTACCGATCGCTCGCGCGGTCCTTGGAGAGAAGGCGGTCGCTGAATGCCCGGCGATCGAGCAATTCCTGATCTCCAGCGGCGAGGAACTGTGTTCTGGGGAGCGCTTCGAGCGCGAGGTGTATCTGATCCGCAAACAGATCGAGCGGCGAATGCGCGAGCTGTCGCTCTCGGCCTATATCGTCTCGCTCTCGCATCGCACGCTCGTCTACAAAGGGCTCATGGTCTCTTCGCAGCTTGGTCGGTTCTATCCCGACCTGCAGAATCGTTCGTTCAAGACCTCGTTCGCGATCTTCCATCAGCGATACAGCACGAATACGCTCCCGAATTGGACGCTCGCTCAACCCTTCCGCCTGCTCGCGCACAATGGGGAGATCAATACGCTCCAGGGGAATCGCAACTGGATGCGTGCGCGGGAAGCGGGTCTTCGAGAATCGGCGTGGGGGGAGCAGGCGGAGTTGCTTTCGCCGATCCTGTGGGAGGAGGGGAGCGACTCGGCGAATTTAGACAATGCCTTAGAGCTTCTGGTGCTCTCGGGGCGATCGCTGTTACACGCCGTGATGATGCTTGTGCCGGAGGCTCATGAGGGAATCCCCGATCTGGATGAAGACGTGCGGGCGTTTTACGAGTATCACGAATGTCTGATGGAGCCGTGGGATGGGCCGGCGGCGCTCTGCTTCAGCGATGGGCGGATCGTCGGAGCGGCTCTGGATCGAAATGGTCTGCGACCGGCTCGCTATTTGGTGACCGAGGATGGGCTCGTAGTGGTGGCTTCGGAAGTCGGCGTCCTGCCCATCTCGGAGGAACGCATTGTGGAGAAAGGGCGTTTGGGGCCTGGGATGATCCTTGCTGTGGACACCACGCAAGGAGTGCTGTTGCGGAATGCTGAGCTCAAGCGAACGATGGCCACGCGCCGCCCATACGCCCAGTGGGTCCGAACGTATTTGGTGAGGGAGTCGGGCGAGGGAAGCTATGGGCCAGCGCGAACTGATGGCGGTGGCCGAGAGACCGATGCTTCGGTGTGCCGGCAGCGAGCGTTTGGATACACGATCGAGGACCTCGACTTCCTCCTCAAGCCGATGGTCTTCGAGGGGAAGGAGCCGACGGGCTCGATGGGCGACGATACGCCGCTTTCGGTGCTCTCGCAGAAGCCGCGCTTGCTCTACACCTATTTCCAGCAACGGTTCGCTCAGGTGACGAATCCACCAATTGATTCGCTCCGCGAACAGCTCGTGATGTCGCTTTCGACACTCATCGGCGCACGTGGCCATTGGTTGGAGGAATCCCCAGAGGCCTGTCGGCTGATCAAGCTGCGGAGTCCGATCATGGATGAAGAGCGTCTCGCCTGGGTGCTCCGTCAGTGCGACGGGCGATGGCGGCGACTGGATGTCGTCTTTCCGGTGTCGGACGGGCCATCCGGGCTCCGGCCTGCGGTCAGGAGAGTATGCGAGGAAGCCGAGCGCGCCGTGCGCGAGGGGGCGAACCTTCTGCTTCTCAGCGATCGCGCGATGGATGCTGAGCGGGCGCCGATCCCGATGCTTCTCGCCGTCGGCGCCGTGCATCATCATCTGATCCGATGTGGGCTCCGGCTGCGTGCGAGCGTAATCGTGGAGAGCGGCGAACCGCGAGAGGAGCATCATTTCGCGTGTTTGCTCGGCTATGGGGCGAGCGCCATCTATCCCTATCTCGCGATGGAGACGGCACAAGCGATGGCGCGGGAGCGAGGAGCGGATCCGGTCGAAGCGCTGCGCAATTACGTTCGCGCCATCGAGAGGGGGCTCTTGAAGATCATGTCGAAGATGGGCATCTCGGTGCTGCTCAGTTATCACGGGGCTCAAGTCTTCGAAGCGATCGGGCTGGCGCGCGATCTCGTGGATGAATGTTTCACGAGGACGCCCTCGCGCATCGGAGGGGTAAGCTATGAAGGCGTGGCCCAAGATGTCCTACGCCTTCACGAGGCGGCCTTTCGGATGGCAGCGCTGCGGCTGGAGGATCATGGCTTCTATCGCTTTCGCCAGCAGGGCGAATATCATGCGTTCAATCCGAATGTCATTCGCGCGCTGCAGCGCGCCGTGCGCGCGAACGATCGCGAAGCGTTTCGGACATATGTCCGCGTTGTCGAGGAGCGTCCGCCCGTCGCGTTGCGGGATCTGCTCGACTTTCGGCGCGCGGCCATCTTTCTCCCGCTTGAAGAGGTGGAGCCGGTCGAAGCGATCGTGCGCCGATTTTCGACATCGGCGATGTCGCATGGGGCGCTCAGCCGCGAAGCGCACGAAGCGATCGCCATCGCGATGAATCGGCTCGGCGCGCGCTCCAATAGCGGTGAGGGGGGAGAGGATCCGCAGCGGTATCGTCCCCGTCCGAGTGGGGACTGGCCAAATAGTGCCATCAAGCAAGTGGCGTCGGCTCGCTTCGGCGTCACGCCGGAGTATCTTTGTTCGGCCGTTGAATTGGAGATCAAGATAGCTCAAGGTTCCAAACCGGGTGAGGGGGGACAGCTCCCCGGGCATAAAGTCACCTCGGAAATCGCCCGCATTCGCCACACTCTCCCTGGCATTACCCTCATCTCCCCCCCACCCCATCATGACATCTACTCGATCGAGGACTTGGCGCAGCTCATTTACGACCTGCGCCAGATCAATCCCCTGGCGCGCATCGCCGTGAAGCTCGTCGCCGAAGCCGGGATCGGAACAATCGCAGCGGGCGTGGCCAAAGCCGGCGCCGATGTCATCCATGTGAGCGGTCATGAGGGAGGGACAGGCGCTTCGCCCTTGGGCTCGATCAAACACGCCGGTATCCCGTGGGAGCTGGGGTTGAGCGAAGTGCACCGCGTATTGTGCGCCAATCGGCTTCGCGAGCGCGTCCGCGTGCGCGTGGATGGCGGCTTGAAGACGGGACGTGATGTCGTCGTGGCAGCATTGCTCGGCGCTGATGAGTTCGGATTCGGAACAGCGGCCCTTGTGGCCCTCGGGTGCGTGATGGCGCGGCAGTGCCATCTGAATACGTGCCCGGTTGGCATCACCTCGCAGCGCGAGGACTTGCGGGCGCGCTTCCTCGGGCGGCCGGAACACATCGAGCGATTCTTCCTCTTCATCGCCGAGCAAGTGCGAGAGATCCTCGCTGCACTCGGCGTCCGGCGCGTGGATGAGATCATCGGACGCACGGATCTTCTCGTCCCAAAGAAGGTGGAGACGAAGGTCGCAGGCCCATCCCTCTCCGAGGAGTGGATGGTTCCTATTCTCTATCGGGAGGCCCGTCTTTTCTTAGATGAGTTGCTCTGTGGGAATCCGCGGGTTTCGGTCCAAGGTGCGGGACATCGGGCAGAGCGATCACCAGGCGTCCGTCAGGGGAGAGCGTCTCTCTCCGGCGCTCGGGTGAATTCTTCCAGCACGCTTGATGAGCGTCTTTTACCGGAGGTCATGCCGGCCATCGAGGGGGAGCGAACGGTTCGGCTCGCGCTTCCAATTCAGAACACGGATCGAGCGGTCGGAGCGCGCATCGCCGGAGAGATTGTGCGGCGCTACGGTGATGCCGGATTGCCGAGGACAGAGATCGAGCTGCAGTTCCGCGGATCGGCCGGACAGAGTTTCGGCGCGTTCTGTGTGCGGGGGATGCGGTTGATCCTCATCGGGGAGGCGAATGACTATGTCGGTAAGGGGATGCACGGCGGGGAGATCATCATTCGTCCACCCGAAGGCGCATTGTACACCTGGCATGAGAGCATCATCGTGGGGAATACGGTCCTCTACGGAGCGACCGGAGGGCGACTGTTCGCCGCCGGGCGAGCAGGCGAACGCTTCGCCGTGCGCAATAGCGGCGCCATCGCCGTCGTCGAGGGAGTCGGCGATCACGGTTGCGAATACATGACGGGCGGCCTCGTCCTTGTGCTCGGCGAGGTGGGGCGAAACTTCGCGGCGGGCATGACCGGTGGTCTGGCCTTCGTCTTCGATGAAGGGGGACAGCTTCCGATGCGATACAACTCCGAGCTGGTGCGCCTGAAGCGAGTTCGAGAGGATGAGGTGGAGCTGGTCCGCCTATTGCTTCACGAGCATCTCCGCGCGACGATGAGTCCGCGCGCGCAGGAGATCCTCGACCGATGGGATGAGCGGAAGGCGTTTTTTTGGAAAGTCGCCCCTCTGGGCGTCGGCGAGCACATCGAAGCCCTCGTGCGAGAGCAAGCGATTGCATCGGTGAGAGGGAGCGAGGTCCCCGAGGGCATGTTTGCCTGACGCGCCTCATCGGCCGCTTATGGTCGTACTCTTCCCCATCACGGGACGATGACGCTTTTCACCGATGCCCAACGGGCCGTCGCCTCAAGCGCCTCCATGGCGTGGTCCAAGGCGAAGCGGTGGGAGACCAATCGATCGAAGGGGAAGCGATCACCCTGTCGTCTCAAGAACTCCAACGCCATAGCCATGTGGCGGGGCTCGCTCGCCCATGAGCCGTAAACGGTCAGCTGTTTGCGCGTGATCACGTGCGGGTTGAGCGGCGTCGGACCGGCGTCACCATAGTGGCCGAGCACGAGATACTTGCCCCCATCGCGACACATCTCCCATCCTTCGGAGACGACAGTCGGGAGCCCGACGCACTCAATGACGACGTCGGCGCCATAGCCGCCGGAGAGTTGTCTCACGCGCTCGATCCGCTCGGCAGAATCCATGACCTCTTCGATGGAGATCGTATGATCGGCACCGAAGGCCTTGGCCAGCTCCAGTCGATGAGCCGGGCCGCCGATCACGATCGTCTGAAGCGCGCCGGCCGTCTTCGCCACAGCGAGTGCCGCCAGTCCCACAGGACCGCTTCCTTGAATGACGACGATGTCTCCCCAACTGATCCCCACCCGTTCGATCCCATGAACGGCCGTGTTGAGCGCGCATCCAGCGCCGACGACCATCTCCATCGTGAGATCATTCAATTTGAAGATCGCCGATCCCGGAAGGAGCACGTGGTATTCCGCATAGCCCCCCAAGAAATGCGGCGGGACATCGCACGCGTACGTGATCCCGTAGGCTCGGCGTTTGAGGCAGCGCGTCGGTTGTCTCTTCTGCACGCAATAGAAACATTGCCCGCATAAACGCCCGGCATACCAGGCCACGCGCTCGCCTTCGCTCAGGGGCGCTCCGGTCCAATCCGTCTTCACGCCCTCGCCCAGTTTCACGATGGTTCCGACGGTCTCATGGCCGAGGATGATCGGACGCGGGATCGGCAATTGCCCCTTCCAGAGATGGACATCTGTCCCGCAAATGCCAGCCATCTCGACACGGACGAGCACCGCGCCGGGTTCCAACTTCTCCGGCAGCGGATACTCCCGGATCTCCAAAGGCTGATGAAAATCGGGCATCACAGCCGCCTTCGCCGTTCTCATCGCTCACGCTCCTTTCAAGAACTCGATCACGAGGCGATTGAACTCCTCCGCCCGCTCGATGAAGACGAGATGACGGGCTCCGGGGAGGATCATCACGCGAGCGGTCGGGATGACCCGCGCGAGCCGCAACGAGTTCTCCGCGGGGACGATCGGATCATCGCTTCCGGTCACAATCAGCGTGGGAATGCGGAGCGCGTTCAAGCGCGATTCGGTCTCAAAGCGGAGACAGGCAGCGAATTGCCGCTGCCATGCGTATGCGGGAGGGAGATGGGCTTTTCGTCGTGCGAGGAATTCCTCGACGATCTCCGGGTACTCGGCCAGGAATCGGTCGCTGAACCGCAAGGAGAGGCCCCGACGCAAGGCCGTTTCCCGATCCTCCGCTTCGAGTTCCGAGCGCATTTGCGCCGCCGTCTCCGGGGACATGAGCACGGCATTCTTTCCCCCAAAGCTCGTCGAGACCAAGATGAGTTTAGAGACGACATCGGGATGCCGGAGAGCCAGTTCCTGCGCGATGTATCCGCCCATGGAGTGGCCGAGCACATGAGCGCGCGTCACGTTCAGAGCGCGAAGCACGGCCATGGCATCTTCCGCCATCATCTCGATGCTGTATTCGCAATCGGGCTTCTCCGAGAGCCCGGCACCCCGATTGTCGAATGCGATGACCCGGAAATGCTGCGAGAGGTCCGGGATTTGGCGGAACCAGCTCCAGGCGCCGAAGCCCAATCCAGCGACAAGCAGCAACGGCTCTCCCGCACCATAGGTCTCATAATACAGCTCGATCTCATGAATCCGCGTGCGCGGCATCTCTCCTCCTCAGCTCATATTCAGATTCAGGACGAGGACGCGCGGCTCGGTCATCTCCTCGATGGCCGAGCGGACACCCTCGCGGCCAAACCCAGAGTCTTTGACCCCCCCATAGGGCATATGATCAGCGCGATAAGTGGGGACATCGTTGGCGATGAGCCCGCCGACTTCGATGACCTCATAAGCGCGGAAGATCCGCTCCACATCGCGGGTGAAGATTCCGGCCTGCAACCCATAGCGCGAGGCATTGACCTGCCGCAGCGCTTCCTCGAACTCCCGATACCGGCTCACGACGACCACCGGAGCGAAGACCTCCTCGCAGCTCACCGTCATCTCCGGCGTGACATCTGTGAGCACCGTCGGCATCAGGAAGGCGCCGCTGCGCTCGCCGCCGATGAGGACTTTCGCTCCGGACTGAACCGCTTCCCGAATCCAGCTCTCGGCCCGTTCGGCCGCGGCCACGCTGATCATCGGACCGACATCGGTCCTCTCGTCTCTCGGATCGCCGACGACCAGGTTCCTCACGCCCTCCACCACGCGCTCAAGAAATGGCTCATACACGGCCTCATGCACGTAGATCCGCTGCACCGAGATGCAGGTTTGCCCCGCGTAAGCGAAGCCGCCTTGCACACAGCGTTTGGCCGAGTACTCGAGATCGGCGTCCTCGTGCACGATGACGGCGGCATTTCCACCGAGCTCCAGCGTCACTTTCTTTTTCGGCACGCGCGATTTGAGCATCCAGCCGACCTCGGCGCTGCCGGTGAAGGTGAGCTTCTTGATGCGCTCGTCCTCAAGCATCTGCCCGGCGACGTCATTGGAGCAGGGGAGAATGCTCAAGCCCCCTTCGGGCCAGCCCGCCTCGCCCACGATCTCGCCCAGCCGCAGGGCCGACAGCGGCGTCTGCGGCGCCGGCTTGATGAGGATGGGATTTCCGGAAGCCAGCGCCGGAGCCACTTTGTGGGCGACCAGGTTCAAGGGGAAATTGAACGGCGTGATGCCGAGAATCGGCCCGACGGGAAATCGGCGCACCACCGCCCACCGATTCTCCGAACCCGCGAGCCAATCAAGCGGCAGGAGTTCACCGCCCAATCGCTTGGCCTCTTCCGCCGCCACCGTGAATGTCTGAATAGCACGCGTGACCTCGGTGCGCGCGTCCCGTATGGGCTTTCCCGCCTCCAGCGTGATCAGCTCGGCGAACTCTTCTCTCCGTGTCGTGAGCTCATCCGCCACCCGACGGAGAATGTCGGCCCGGATATAGGAGGGGAGTCGTCGCGTCGCCTCGAAGGCGATCGCCGCTCGTTTGATCGCGTCATCGGCATCCTGTGCCGAAGCATAGTTGACCACGGCGATCACATCCTGGTTATATGGATTGCGGATCTCCACCTTCTCCGCCGACGTTCGGCGTTGGCCACCGACGATGAAGGGATATTCTTTGACCATAGTTCACCTCCTGCGCCCCGAAGTTTTAACGACTCGGAGCGTAGCTCGCAACCCCCTTCGCGTTCACCAGTTCAGCTTCACGGCAAATTGAATCACGCGTGGGCCCGTGCTCGTGCTGGAAATCCGTCCGAACGCCGAGGAGAGCACGTTCGAGTCGGGGTTGGCGAAGCTCGGCGTGTTCGTCAGGTTGAAAAACTCAGCGCGAAACTCCAAGCGCGCCACTTCCGTGATCGGAATGAACTTGATGAGCGAGATGTCCACATTGCGTTGATCGGGACCGCGTAAGATGTTTCGACCGGTGTTCCCAAATGGTGCCCGGGGATCGAACGTCGCGCCAAGCGGTGGCACAAACGCCGCCGTGTTGAAGAAACGCGTGAGACGCGCCGTGACCGAGCCCGTCAACTCGGCCGAGCCGCGGAATCCTGGAGCGAAGTTGGCGCGCGTCAGGTTCGTGCCTCCGCCACCGCCGGTGGCGAACACGGTGAACGGCAACCCGGATTGAAGCACGGCGACGCCGGCGATCTGCCAATCGTTGAGCAGCCGTTTCCCAAAGCCCGAGTCGCCGCCGTAGAGCTTCGGCAGATCGTAGACGAAACTGGAGACGAACCGATGCGTGCGATCCCAATCCGAGAGCCCGCGATTCAGGCGGTGATTCTGCTGGTCGCCAGGATTGGCCGCCAAATCCCCCGCGAGCGGACCGGAATTCGTGTCTATGGACTTGCTCAACGTATAAGACGCGAGGAACGAGAGGCCGTGACTCAAGCGCTTGGTGACCGACAGTTGCAGCGAATGGTAGTAGGATTGGCCAGTCGTCTGAATCAGATGCAGACCGGCCGCGATATTGCCGTTGTTGGAGAAGGCCGGCAGAGGTACGACGAACTGTCCCGTCGCCGGATTGAAGATGGGCTGGTTGAGATTGAAGAGCTGCGTGAGTTTGATCCCGCGCGTTCCCGTGTATCCGATCTCCAAAAGCAGCGAGCGCGCCATCTCCCATTGCAGGTTCAGGCCGAATTGGTGCGTGTACGGTGTGCGAAATCCGCGATCCAGATAGACGCCAGAGATGGGGATAGGATTGCCGAATTGATTCCGCAAGGGCGAAGGGATTTCAGGAACGACCGGGAAGGCCGAGGGCAGGGGGACTTGAATGAAGGGGCGGTGGAAGGGAAGGCCGAGCGTACGCGCGACAGGCAATGAGAATCCCAGGGATTGCAAGAGGCGCGATCCCGCTCCAACCGGCAGGATGAAGTAGGGGTAGTTGAAGAGCTGGATCCCGCCGCCAATCTGTCCCGACGTGCGAATGAAGTAGACGCCATAGCCGCCGCGTAAGGCGACGCGCTCAAATCGCCGGAAGGGCCTCCACGCGAAGCCAAAACGAGGGGCCCAGTTGTTCTCATCTTGTGGAATGAGCGTCTTCTCCACAAGCGGCACATTGGGTAGGGGTCCCTTCGCGTTCCCAGCGAGCACGAAGCCATTTGGAGGTGGACCCACGCGATATTGATCGGGGAAGAAGCCGACAAGACGTCCGCGCACTTCACTCATATAGCCGAGCAGCTCATAGCGGACGCCAAAATTCAGCGTCAGTCGGTCGCTCACTTTAAAGTCGTCCTGGATGAATGCGCCCAGATCACGAATGCGCGGCTCGCGCTCGGGATCGCCCGTGCCGATGAACGAGATGAACATGTCACCTTGCAAGAAGTCCGTGAAGTTGAGGAACTGGACGAACCCGCGATTCCACAGGCGAAAGCGCAACAGGAACGGATAGTGCCGTCCCTCAAACCCGATGCGCAGCGTGTGTCGCCCTTTGGTCCATGTGATCGTATTGCCGTAGGTAAAGTGCTCTTGCACCACTTCCGCGTCGAACAATCCTTCGGGACCGAGGGTGAACAGCCCGAACACGTTGATCTGCGGCAGGCCGGGGAAGAGGCTCTTCAAGGGGCTGTCAATCCCGAACTGCGCCCCCGTGAGGGGTTCGCGTGGAATGGCTTCCAGGAAAATGCGCGCATATCCGAATCGCGCTTCGTTGAGGAGCGTCGGCGCGAGTACGAGCGTGTCTCGCAGAGCAAGGACGCGGTTATTACGTTGCAGCGGCCCGCCCCAGCCGAGCACGGCATTGGCCGGACGAATCACAAACGAGGTGATGGCGGCATCGGTCGTGTCGTTGTTGAAGAAGAACTTGCCTGAGAGCGTGTGATTGGCCGTGAAACGATGATCGAGATTGACATTGCCCTGATCCTCGCGGAAACGTGAGATGCCCGATTGGGTGAGCGTCGTGAAGAGACCGGGCGAGCCTGGCGGAGGGCTAGGAATGACGAGACGCCCATCAGGGAATCGGGCATTCAAGAGCGCGAGCGCGACCGGATGGATGTCCGAAGCGCGAAGAGGGGGAGCGCCCGGCGGAAGCAACGTCGTGCCGACAGCCGCCAGTGCCTCCGCACTTCGGTTATCGGTCAAGACCGAGGGCAAGACTAAGCTCGTCAAGCTATTGATGAGCGATGCCCCATTGCGTTCGCGGGTGCCTTGGTAAGAGACGAAGAAGAAGGTCTTGTCCTTGATCACGGGTCCGCCCAGGGTGAAACCAAACTGATTGCGCGTCAGAATCGGTCGCCGCTGCCCCGAGGCGTTCAGGAAGAAGTCGTTCGCGTTGAGCACGCGATTGCGCAAGAACTCGTAGGCGTTGCCGTGAAATTCGTTCGTCCCGGATTTGGTGATGGCAGCGATGACACCTCCGCTATTTCGACCTTGCGAGGCGTCGTAGAGGCTCGTCTGCACGATGAACTCTTGAAGCGCTTCGGTGGCCGGGACGGGCAGATTGAATGTCGAATGCAGAGCGATGGAGTTAGCATCCACGCCGTTGATCTGCAGGTTGTTCTGCGTCTGACGCTGCCCGTTGACCTGAATGATGGCGTCACCACGACCGACATCGGTGTTGCGCACGACCGAGGAGAGCGTGCCCGGCGACAGCGCCAGCAGTTGCTGGAAATTGCGCGTCGCCAGCGGAAGTTGCCGGATCGCCCGCTCTTCGATCACCCGACCGGTCGTCGGACGATCAGTTTGCAAAAGCGGTGCCTCTTCGGTCACGGTGACGGTCTCCGCGCCGAGCGGAGCCACCTCCAGCGTCGCATCCACCGTCGTCGTCAGCGTGAGGCGTACGACGACGTTCTCGCGCAAAAGCGGGCGAAAGCCTTCGCGGGTGAACTCCACCGTGTAGACGCCCGGCGGCAAGAGGGGGACCGTGTAAGTGCCCGAGACATCGGTCCTTGCCTCTCGCTTGAGGCCTGTCTTCACTTCCGTCACAATGACCGTGACCTCGGGAATCACCGCGCCGGTTTGATCACGCACCGTCCCACTGATCTGCCCGGTGGAGGCCGTTTGGGCTATCCCCGCGGAGATGCTCCCCAACAGAAGGATCACACAGCCAAGAGCAGAGGATATTCGGCTCAGCATATGTCTGCCTCCCTTACGTTGAGAGTCCCAACCGTATGGGCGCGAGCTCGTTCGGCTCGCCCCATCGGCGAAGATGGTGGGCCCGCGAGCCATCGTTCTCCCCGATCTTTGAAGGCAGGAGGTCTCAGACGGTCACTGAAGCCAACTCTCGATGTGATGCATTGCCGCGTTCGCCCATATCAATTTCAGGTGATTCAGACCATTGAGGATTACGTTACCGCTCACCCGACTGATGCCTTGTGTGTTCGCCGAACTGGCGACGAAGACGATGCCATCGCTGGGCCCTGTATGTTCGTTGTGAATTCCAGGAATGTCAGCCGCATTCCCGGAAAGGAGATAGACCTGCACACTGCTGGGAATACTCGTATGCAACACGGTGGAGACCAAGGAGCCTTGATCCACGGCGAATTGAATCCCATAGCCGAAGGTATAGATTCCCCATCCGCCGTAGTAGGTGGACCAGCTATCTTGTTCCCATAAAGGGAGCGGGTATACATCATCCCAACGTGCAAGCATCTGTCGCGCGCCAGGGAAGAAATCACCCCTCTGAGTTCGATACACGGAGAGTTCGGGATGGAAGCTCCAACGCCCCCAACACACCATCCCGAGATGAGGAGAAGGGCCGTTGACACGGCCGCCGCACTCCGGCCAAATGAGAAAGTTGTGAGACCATCCGTGCCGGAATGTCCAGTCTGTCCCGGCATTTGGACTGCCTATCAGTACGAGTTTCCTCACATCGCCCGCATAAGCGTCCCCCCACGTGCGAACGCCGCTCACGTACATTCGTGCCGCGAAGGCTCCTTTGCTCCACGCGACGATGTCAACTTGTGCGGCTCCGGTTCTGGCTTTTACCACCTGAATGGCGTCGTGAATCAATTGAGCCCAGAAGTAATTATCCCCCTGTCTATGGGGGAAATTGATGGCGAAGACTTTATATCCCCGCGCGCTCAGAAACTGCATGAGCCCCGTGGATGGGCACGTCGCTGCACCGCACGCATACGGTCCCGCCTCGGCGGGATTCGCCCAGGCCAGATCCGCATTATAGTTCGCTCCGTGGACGAGCAGGACGGGGATGGGGCGCGGATTCGTATCCCATCCTGGGGCATAATAGAGGAGAAACCGACTCGAGTGCGGTCGCGAGGTCTCAAAGAAGGTGGCCCGTTGCCCATCCTGATCTCCGCGGCCATCGGGGAGGAAATCTTCTTGGATGAAATTCGGGTTCGTATCCCTCCACCGCTCGACGAGAACCCAGCCGTTGGCGACGCTCGTGAACGTCGCTTCCAAAACGAGCGAGGAGGCACCCAACCCTCCTCGGGTCGAAGAGGAGGAGACGCCGAGCAGGAGGACGCTGAGGAGAGAGGAGACTCGAAGGCGCATCGTCACTTTCCTTTGAAGGACGCCAGGAACTCGCCCAGAAGGACGGCGAAGCGGTCTGGAGCTTCCACCTGCGGTCCATGCCCGACGCCCGGCAGGATTTCCAATCGGCTGCCCTGGATAGCCTCGTGCAACCGCTCCATCGCCGGATGCGGGATGAGCCGATCCTGTTGGCCCCATACGATCAATGTCGGCCGATCAAGCGCCACCAATCGCTCGGCAAACTGCAACGTCTCGAAGCTTCGGGGAAGCTCACTGTAGCAGGCCGGATGGCAGCCGAAGGCATCATCCACGAGCGCCTCCAGCAGTTCACCCGCCGCGAGCCCGGGCAGGAATTCGAGGAATCCCTCTCGCAGCCGTCTGCGATCCCGCCGCATCTCTTCCATGAGGGGATAAAGCTCCTCGGCTAGGGTGAGACCGTCAGGCGGAACGGGTGCGATCACCGTCAGACTTCGGACCAGTGTTTGATGATCCAGAGCATAAAGGAGTGAGATCGCACCACCCATCGAGTGCCCGACCAGATGGAACGATCCGAGCCCAAGCGCTTGGACAAACGCGCCCACGTCCTCGGCGAGCTCCGGCACGGTATATCCCGTCTCGGGTTTGTCGCTCTGTCCACAGCCGCGCAGGTCTAGCGCCACCATTCGGTAGCGCTCCGCGGGCAGGCGGGAGATCACCGGCTCCCACCATCGTCCTGAGGCGAGATTCCCGTGGACGAAGAGGATCGGCTCATGTCCCGCGCCGCGCTCTTGGTAATAAAGGCGAAGACCTCGCACGACTATGAACGGCATGAACGACCTCCTTTCAGAAACTGTACCGCAAGGCGAACTGGACGAGCCGCGGACTGGTGCTCGTTTGCGTGATGATGCCGAAGGTCGCCGGCGTGGCGATGTCGCTCCCCGGATTGGCGAAGTTAACGATGTTGAAGGCGTTGAAGAACTCGGCGCGAAATTCCAGGTGCTGCCCTTCACGAATGGGAATTCGCTTGAGAAGCGACAGATCCACGTTCCGCTGATCCGGCCCCGTAAGGACATTCCGTCCGGCATTTCCAAAGCCCGGTCCCGCTGCGACGAACGCTGCTGTGTTGAAGAACTGATTCAGCCGCCGATTGACGGGGCCTTTCCGGAGGGCTGTCTTGAGTGTTGCTCCCGGAGCGAAACTCGCGCGCGATGTGGTCACACCGAAGAGGGAAGCGCCGCCGGAATCCAAGACGCTGAACGGGCGACCTGATTGAAGGATGGCTATCCACGCCAGCTCCCAGCCGGAGAAGAGATGACCGAGCACTCCGCGGCCGCCGGCGATCGTGGGGAAATCGTATGTCCCGCTGACGACCAGGCGATGGCGCCGATCGAGGTCCGACCGCCCTCTGTTCAGCGAGAGATTAAATTGATCACCGGGGGCGAAGGCCGTCGCATCACCCTGAATGCCCGTGATCGTCGTTCGATCGTCCAACCATTTGCTCAGGGTGTAGGCGGCCAGGAATTGAAGCCCGCCACTGAGGCGCTTGGTCACCGTGACCTGGAGCGAGTGATAGGTGGAACTGCCCGACGTTTGAAACTGCTTCAATCCATCGGGAGAGAATCCCAGGAAGCGGGAGCGCAGCACGGCATTGGCCGGGGTGTTCTCGGTCACACCGTTGATCGGGCGTGACGGGCTCGCCAGCTCCGCTTGGGCGATTCGTACCTGCTGGATGAGCTTCGTCCCTTTCGTCCCGACGTAGCCGATCTCCAGGAGAAAATCTTTGGCGAACTCATGCTGGAGGCTCACGCCGAACTGTTGAGCATACGGTGTGCGCATGTTCGGATCCATAAAGAAGCCCGAGATGGGGGCGACTCCAGCGGCCAACTGAGCGGCATTCGGGACGATGGGGACCTTCGGGAATTCGCCGGGCAGTCCGAGATTGGGGAAGGGATTGGCGAAGGTCGCCCCACGGAATAGGGTCGGGAAGACGCCCACATCAAAAGCGCCGAATGGAATAGAGCCGACGGCGAAGAAGGGTGGTTGGTTCGAGAGCCGATCATAGAACAGACCATACCCGCCGCGTAAGGCGATCGGACGCGTTTCCGAGAGCCTGTAGGCGAAGCCAAAGCGGGGCGCGACGTTATTGGGGTCCTCGCTCGTCACGATCGTATCGCTCACAAGGGGCACTCCGGGGACCCGGAACCGCCCTCTGGCGTTCCCCGCGATCACGAAGCCATTGGGGGGAGGGCCCGTCCGATACTGTGCGGGATCGAACGTCTGCAACCGACCGAACTTGTCCGACGCGGCTCCGTTGAACTCGTACCGCAAGCCGAGGTTGAGCGTCAATCGTGCGCTGACTTTGATGTCGTCCTGAACGAACGCGTTCACGTCGGTATTGCGATAGTGGAAATCGCTGATGCCGGAAGCCACCAGCGTCAGGAAAATGTCGCCTCGCACGAAGGAAGGGAAATCGAGGAAGAGAATCTGGCCGCGATGGAACGAGGGCAGATCGCCGTTCTCTTGAAGACGACGAACCTCAGCGCCCATCCGCAGGTGATGGCGGCCGCGAATGTAGGAGATGGTGTCAGCATAGGTGAAGGTATTGATCACGGTGAAGAGTTGATCGAAGGGGCCGGGGCCGATCTGGAAGCTGCCGAAGACCCCGATGGTGGGAATCCCAGGGAAGATCGCAGTGTTGAAGCGCGAGATGCCGACTGAAGCCGCCGTGATCGGCTCGTTCGGATGAAAATCCGCTGCCAGCCGATGCAGTCCGACGCGCACTTCGTTAGTCAGATTCGGACTGAAGATGTGCAGGTCAGACAGGGCCAGATGCCGATTGTTATTCTGAAGCGAGGAGCCGAATCCAGGGACGTTCGCGCCGAAGAAGACGTTGAGGCCAACCTTCTCGGGATTCTGCGTGAAGAAGAATCTGCCGCTCAGCTTATTGTTGGCTCGAATCTGATGATCCACAGTGACGGTGAACTGGTCCTCTCGAAACCGGATGGGCACCGAGACCGAGTAGTTCACGCCCGGCCGGTTCACTTGCGGCGACGGGATAACAAACGATCCATCGGGCAAACGCGCGTTGAGGATTCGGAGCGCCACGGGCGAGATGGCCGCTTCGGGCACTCCCGAAGCGCGCGCGATTCCCGCCGGCGTGCGATCGTGCGTCAACAGGGGCGGCAGGGCGAGCGTCGAAAGAGCCCCCCGAGCGGTTCCATTTCGCTCTCGCGACCCCTGATACGACCCGAAGAAATATGTCCGATCCCGGGAGATCGGTCCCCCAAGAGTGAATCCGAACTGATTGCGAATGAATTTCGGGCGGGGCGTCCCTGTGCTATTGAAGAAGAAGTTGTTGGCGTTGAGCTTGTCATTGCGCAGGAAATGATAAAGGCTGCCGTGAAATTCATTCGTACCCGATCGCGTGACAACGACGATCTGCCCGCCCGCACTGCGGCCATAAGAGGCATCGTAGAGACTCGTCTGGACTTTGAACTCTTGCAGGGCGTCGGGAGCAGGAACGGGGTAGCTGAAAGCGTTGTTGATGCCGATGCCGTTGGTGTCAATGCCGTTCAGTTGGAAGTTATTGTTGTAGCGGTTGAGGCCGTTGACCGAGATGTCGAGGGTGTTCAATCCCGCAGCCGAGTGATCAGGGAGATCGACATTCGTGCCCGCCGTCAGAGCAAAGAGTTGCGTGAAATTGCGCGTGGCCAGCGGCAGCTCCGTCAACGCCCGTCCGGTGATCACGCGCCCGGTCGTCGGGCGATCCGTTTGAAGCAACGGATCCTCCGCCTTCACAGTGATTGTCTCGGCGAGCTCGCCGATCTCCAGGCTCACATCAGCTACGGTAGTCTCGGTGATACGCACGGTGACATCTCTGAGAACGTGGGTCTTGAACCCGGTGCGGCTGATCTCCAGATGATAGATCCCGGGAGGGAGCAGCGGGACAACATAGCGACCGGCCTCGTCCGTCCGGACTTCGCGAACCAAACCCGTCGGACTCTTCACCACCACGTGAGCTTCGGGAAGGACAGCCCCCGAAGGGTCCCGAACGGTCCCCATAATTTGTCCGGTCGAAGCCGATTGCCCATCAGCGCGATCGCTGCCGCAAAGGACAAGTATCAGACACAGGAGAGAAAGTCGTTTGGACTTCATCTTCTCACCTCCATGTGGAGAGATCGACGTCGAGCGCCGCATAAATATCCCGCATCATCTGGCCGATCGCCGCCCAATGGTTCGGTGCGGGCGATTGAGGGCCAATGGAGGCGGCCGCGGCGCCGACGGGTTGGACGTTGATCGTGATGTCAATGATCAACTCGCCGGCCAGGAACGCCAGGCCGAATTCCGGCTCGGGCTCCGTCTTGGGAATCCTCATGATGTTCCGAATCCGGTAGGTTCCCGGCTCGCTGATTCGCTGCGTAAAATTCACCGCCCAGATGTGAATCATTTGACCGGGAAAGCCGGCCACCGCGCCGTCAATCGGACCGATGAACACGACGTTCTCCGGCTTAATGAGATCATCGTCGGCAAACTTCAGCCCGTTCACTTCCAGGATGTAATCGCTCAAGAATCGGCTCAAGAACGATTCGGGCGTGAGCGTCGAGCCGATGCGCGCCGGCAGCACCCAACCAACGACCCCCGGGATGAACGGCGTGTTCGCCCGAATGGTCACCGGACGATAGGTGAGCGTGACGCGTCGCGGCCCCTCGGGGAATTCGTTGGCGTCAAACAGCCGTTCAATGGTGGTCTGCGGGGGTCCGGCCAGAGGGATCGGACTGATGAGCTGCCCGCCGAAAATCGCATTCAGATCAACCACATTTGGCGCTGTGCCTACGACGCGCACGCTCCCGCCGATGGGCCCACCCTCCGGTGGAGAAATCTCAAGGAGAATGGATGGTGCGCCGCCCTGCGCCAAAACCACGCCAGGGAGAAGCAGCACAGCGACCATCCCGATTCCGAGACTCGCAACTCGATGT
>CALHAI010000007.1 GCA_937934295.1 uncultured Blastocatellia bacterium | reverse complement strand
GCTCCAGGCGCGGAGCCACTTCCCGATGTATGAAGTGCCGGACGAGATGGCTTTAGCCATAGAGAGGTTTGTCGCTTGATTCCTGATTCCAGCGCCTAACAGCATGCGGCGGACGGCGCTGCGCGCCGCCGCTGAACCGGAGTGTTAGCATGCTTGTCGGAGTCGCGCCAATCGTCAAGTTAGGCGAAAGCGGATCGGTAACCTCCTGACGATGGTGAGAGTTCGTCTCACCAGTTCAGCAGGAAGTGGCGCCTGTGGGCATCGGCACAAGCCGGTGGATCAAGCCTGTTGCAGCCGGGGCAAGTGTCGTGAGACATTTGTCCGTGAGTTGCAAAACGGACGGTATGATATGCAGTTGACTCAAGAACTGAAGGTCACAAGGGTGTCAGCACCACGATGATTGACGCTTAGGTGAGGAAAGGAGGCCACCCATCATGGAAGAGGCAAAGGCCAAGCTCATCGAACTGATTTTCGGGAGATGGCGCAGCCAAATACTGTATGCGGGAGTCACGTTGGGTGTGTTCGATGTTCTGGCTCACGGTCCCAAGAACGCCGCCGGTGTGGCCAGAGAGCTGGACGTGGACGCGGGCATGCTCTACCGGCTCATGAGGGCCCTGAGCTCTCTGGAACTCTTACAAGAAGACAACAACGGGACCTTCTCCCTGACCCCGATAGGAGAGCTGCTGCGCAGGGACCACCCGCACACACTGCGAGGCATGACCCTTTGGGAAGAAGGCCCGTTGAGCTACTCCGCTTGGCGGCACCTCCCTGACCTGATCAAAGAGGGGAAGCAGGACGGCTTTGTCAGGGAGTTTGACCGGCCTCTCTTTGAGTATCTCAGCCAGAACCCGAGCCATGGAGAAGTTTTCAACGAGGCCATGAGCAGCTACTCCAGCATGGATAACGCGTTGGTGCTGGAAGCGCTGGAGAACTACGACTTCTCCGGCATCTCCCATCTCTGTGACATAGGCGGCGGCCACGGCTTGACTCTGTGCGGCCTCTTGGCGAAATACCCCCACCTACGGGGGACGGTCCTGGAGCTGCCCAGTGTGATCGAACAAAAGGAGCTGTTGTGGGCTGACAAGATGGGCGTGGGGGATCGGTGCACCTACATGCCCGGGGACATGTTCCGTGAGGTCCCCCCGGCAGACGCCTATATGGTGAAGCGCGTCCTTCATGACTGGAACGACGAGGAGTGTATCCAGATTCTCTCCAACGCTCACAAGGCGGCACCCCGGGACGGGAGGGTCTTTATCGTGGAAGCCGTGGTCCCCGGCCCAGACACCCCTCATTTTTCCAAGCTTTTCGATATTCACATGCTTGTCATGGTGACCGGACGGGAGAGAACTACAGAAGAGTATGCTGGACTGCTGGAAGCAGCGGGGTGGACGTACCAGCAGACGTGGTACCCTGCGTCCAAGCTGCTGGGGGTGGTGGAGGGCGCGAAGGCATAGGGGAGTATCGAGTCAACACCCCAGAGGGGGTTGGTGGGAAAAATCCTCGCCTTGCTCGAGGACCTCAAGGCAGCATTGCGATAACCAGTTGTAGGCAAACTGGGCTGCCCCACGGCCTTGGCTCGCGCCATCCGAGCGGCGCAACTCGGACCGAGCTTGCACCGGTAGGCCAGATTAACCCTGATAGCTTTCAGAGCCTTTGGAAGCGTTCTGTAGCGCTAGCGCGCTGCGTGCGTTCTCGGATCGCTCGCGTTCGAGTTTGAAAATAGGGGGAGCGCCTCTATAATGGATTCGCAGCATGGTGATTGATGGCATTCTCTTGGCGGCGGGGCTCTCGCGACGATTCGGGCGTCCGAAGCAACTCGTCGAGTGGCGCGGGAGACCGCTTGTCGTGCACGTAGCGGAGACGGCCTTGGCCTCGCGGCTGCGGCACGTCATCGTCGTCCTCGGCCATGCCGCTTCTGAGATCCGGCGGGCGCTTGCGCCGCTCCTTCGCGATCCGCGCCTTCGGATCGTCTTCAATGCCGAATACGAAGAGGGGCAGGCCAGCTCTATCCGTCGCGGGTTGCGCGCGCTCGAGCCGGGCGCGGAGGCGGCAATGTTTCTGACGTGCGATCAGCCGCTACTGACGGCGTCTGTGTTGGACGCGCTCATTGAGGCCTTCGCTGTGCATCGTCCGCTGATCTGCTGTCCCGTACACGAAGGGATGCGCGGAAGTCCTGTGATCTTCTCCGCCGAGCTCTTCCCGGAACTGATGGCGTTGTCCGGGGATGTCGGCGGGCGCGTCCTGATCGAGAAGTATCGCGCGCGTGTGCACGAGCAGAAGATCCCTTCGGCCAAGCCGCTGGCCGATGTGGATACGCCTGCCGATTTGTTGGCTCTCGAGGACGAAGACGATCCTCCGCAGGACCTCGGCGCGGCGTCCGGCGATCCCCCCACGCCCGAGCATTCGGGGGCAGTGCCGTGGGGATTTCAGCAAACGCTTCTTCCATTCCCCGATCAGGAGGCGGATCGTGCTGATGTCCTCATCGTCTGCGATGGGAGCAGTCGGCGACTGCCTTTGGGGGAGCGCCGTGCGGCGGCCGCGGCCATTGTGAAGCGCGGCTCCGTGATGGAGATCTTCGGCGAATATCTCGGTTCGGCGACCAATCAGCAAGCGGAGATCGTCGCCGCATGTTTGGGGCTGGAAGCGCTCGCCCGGCCCTCGCGCGTGCGTCTCATTACGGATTCCCAGTACGTGGTTCGCACGATGCAGGGGGGGTATAAGCGGCGGGCCAATCTCGCCTTCTGGGAGCGCTTGGATCGCGCCGCTCGACCTCATACGATCACATGGGTGTGGACGCCGGGGCACACGGGCCATCCCCTACAAGAGGTCTGCGATCGCGCCGCTCGACTCATCGCGAAAGCGGGGCGAGTGGATTCAGAGAAGTTGGTCGCGCTTCTGGAATGTTGTGCGGCGGCCGACGATTTGTGAGGGCGCACTTCGCTCACGCGCCCTGCCGATTGCGCCGATTGGCGATCTCCTGTCGCAGTGTGTCGAGGATGTGGGCTCCGGGTGCGACCTCTTCCAATCGCTTGAGCAGCGCTTCGGCCTCGTCCAGTTCACCTTTCTCCGTCAACGCGACGATGAGATTATGTAAGGCCTGCGGGTGCTTCGGATTCGTGGCGAGCGCGCGCCGGTATTCGGTGATAGCGCGCTCCAGCTCGCGGGGCTGCCGCTTGTAGAACGTGAGGCCATAGTCCGTGCGCACGTTCACGTCGTCGGGCTTTTGGGTGAGAGCGCGTTCGTACCATCGGCCCGCTTCTTGGAAGTGGGCGTTCGACTGCACCGTGTCCTGGTGCTGCAAATAGTGATCGCCGAGGTCGAAATGGACGTTCCCCAATTGCACGAGCGTATTATAGTCATCGGGTCGGATCGCGTTCGCGCGCTCGAAGTACGTCAGCGCTTGCTCCAGCCGACCGGCCCGATAGAGCACCGTCGCCGCCGTGACCTGCGCGTCGAAGTCCTGCGGTCGCTCATCGGCTCGCTGCACCGATTGCGCGATCTCGCTCTCGCTGGCCCCGATCGGGGGATGACCGGGTGGCAGGGACATCGTCGAGGGCGACAAGGGCGCGTTCGTCCGATTGTGATAGTTCGCGTAGAAGAAGCCGGCGATGAAGCCGACCAGAAGTCCGATGACGCCGACGTAGAGATTGTGCAACCTCATCTTCCCGTTCCTCCCGAGGAGGTCATTATACCGTCTGCTTGACGTCTTGAGCCATCCGTTCGAGGCCCGGAGCGGCCTCCCGGTTGGTCGGGCGACTCCGGCGGTGTACAATTTACCTCTCTTTCGCGAACACGCGGTGAAGGGAGCGGGCTATGATCGAGGGCGTCAGGGTGAAACCGCTGCGCATGATCCCCGATGAACGAGGGCGATTAATGGAGCTGCTTCGCGCGGACGATGAGCTCTTCATCAAATTCGGTCAGGTCTACATGACGACCGTCTATCCTGGCGTGGTGAAGGCTTGGCATTATCACAAAAAGCAATACGACAACTTCGTCGCCGTTCGCGGGATGATCAAGCTCGTGCTCTATGATGCCCGTGAGGGATCACCCACGCGGGGGGAGATCAACGAGTTCTTCATCGGGGATTGGAACCCGCAGCTTGTGCAGATCCCCCCTGGCGTCTATCACGGCTTCAAGTGCATCAGCGAGACCGAGGCCATTGTCATCAACATCCCGACCGAGGTCTACAACTACGCCCAACCGGACGAATATCGGCTCGATCCGCATAAAGGGGGGATTCCCTATGATTGGGCGAGGAAGGATGGATGAGGAGCGCCCCTTCGATGTCGTCGGGCGAAGCGCTCTCGGGGGACGTGTTCTCGCGCTCCTGGGGCTTATCGGGATCTTGGCTTTTGGAGCGTCAAATGAGGCCGCGGCACAGGCTGGGCGGCGGCGACAACCCTCGCCTCCCCCGAAGGTCGAAGAGAAGCGCACGCCACCGACCGAGGAGAAGCCCGCTGTCCTGACGGTGAAAAAGGGTGCGGAGATCGCCGAGGAGCTGAACCTCCCGGAACACGCCACGACGCGCGTGCGGCTGCGAAACGGGCTGACGCTCATTGTGCGCGAGCGATATCGGTTTCCGCTGGTCGGGATCGCCGTCGTGGTCAAGACGGAGCGCTCGGGACAGCCGGTGGGGATCGCTCGGCTGGTCGGGCGCTTGCTCTTTCATGGAACATCCTCGCGACCCGGCCTTCGTGTCCTCGAGGACCTGCACGCGCTTGGGAGCGAGCCGATCGTGGAAGAGCAGGCCGATCGCACGCTCTTTCGGATGACCGTTTCGGCCGAGCACGTCCGTCAGGTGCTGGACATCGTGGCGGATGTCTTGCAACACCCCACCTTCGACGAGGCGGTGCGGCGGCAGCAGATCGAGCACCTCATTCAGGAGGGGCGCGTGCGGTGGGATCGGCCTGAGCTGTTCGCGCGCGATCGGGCGCAAGCGCTCGCGAGGGGGGAACCGTCGCTCCTCGAGCGAGAGAGCGCACTGCGCGCGCTCACGCGGGAGGCCATCGCCGGGTTCCATCGGCAGCAGTATCGCGGCGAGCGGATCGTGATCGCGCTCGTCGGTGCCGTCAATACACCGGACGTCGTGGCGGACGTGTCGCGCCTTTTCGGCGATCTGCCGTACACCGAGACGGAGACCGTGCCGTCACCGCAAGCGCGAGCGCCGGAGGAGCTGCGATCGGAGGAAGCGAAAGCCTCGGCTCCTGTCGCCTCGGCGAGTGCTCCCCCGGTCGCCTCACCTTCGATCTTGCGCTACGGTGAGGATCGCGGCGATCTCGCTCCGGCGATTCTGACCTTCTGGCATGAGGTCCCGGATGCGGTCATCTCCGGCGATCGGAAGGGGGATTGGCCCCTCCTGCTGCGTCTGCTGGCGGTTGTTCTGGCCCAGGGGCGCGCGTCGCGCGTCGCGCTCGGAGTGCGCGAGGCGCGGCAGATCGCGGTCGACGTCTGGGCCGAGCCCGTGATTGGAGAGCGGCGAGGAGCCCTCGTCGTTCAATGGCGCGTGGATCCGACCGATCGAGAGCGAGCTTTGCTGGCGTATGTGGAAGAGGTGGAGAAGCTGCGGCGTCTGCGACTCTCACCCGGGGAGATGCAGCGCGCGCGTGCGCTTCTGGAGCGGTGGTGGCTCGAGCGCACGCTGACCTATGCAGGAGAGGCGGAGCAATTGGCGTTGGAGGAAGCGGCCTCGGGGGACTTCCGGCATGCCGATCACTTCCTGGCGCGCCTCACCGAGATCACGGCCGAGCAGCTCCGCGCCTTCGCGGAGCGATGTCTGGACATCGGGCAGATGACGCTTCACGAATATCTCCCACGCTCGGTCTCCGGCTCTTTGGACGCGGCGGAACTCATGGCTCGGATCGCGGCGCAGGTGCCGGGCGTGATGGAGCGGCAGATCGCGCCTGAGCGCGTTGGGCAAAGTCCTGAAGTTCCGACCGTGCCGCACGGTGTGCGTCGCGCGCACGAAGGCGAGGGGGAGGCCGTCGTTTTCTCTCTTCAACCTGAGCCTCTGCGCGATTTCTCCGTGTTCGAGGGGCCGCGCGCGTTTGTGCGCGAGGATCGTTCGCGTCCGTTGCTGAGCATCGGGGTTTTCTTCCAAGGTGGTCGGCTGCAAGAGACGGCTGCGACGGCGGGCCTGACCGAACTGATGCTCCGCGCGCTGCTCCGCGGGACGCGTGGTCGCTCGTCGCTCTCGGCGACGGACGTGGCCATGCGCTTGGAGCAACTCGGTGCGGAGGTCGCGCTCGTCAACGCCCCTGACTTCTTCGGCTACGTGCTCACGGTCCTTTCGCGGAATCAGGAAGCGGCGCTGCGGCTGCTTCTGGACCTTCTGGAACGACCGGCGTTGGCCGATGAGGAGATTCGCCTGGAGCAGAGGCGATTGCTTCTGGAGATTCGCGCGCGGCGTGCGGATCCCATCTGGCGCGCCCGCGACTTGGCCGTGCGCGCGCTCTATGGGGATACGCCATACGGGCGATCGCCTCTTGGAGAGGAGGAATCGGTTCGCGCGCTCACACCCGAGCAGGTGCGCGCGTGGCATGCGGACGCCATCGCGCGGCAGTTCCCGCTCGTCCTCATCGTTGGGGATACGGATGGATCGGCGTTGATCTCAAATATCGTCGCGCGGGAGATTCGCCGTCAGGACGTGCAACGCGCGTTTCACGCCATATTGCCGAAGCCGCCGACGGAAGCGCGTCTGCTCTCGGAGGACGTCGGTGAGCGAACGGACGTTCAAACGTGGGCATGGCTTGGGCCCTCCAGTCCGAGCGAAGAGGAACCCGCGCTCGATGTGCTGCGCGCGCATCTGGCGGGGTGGGGAGGGGGGCTCCGGCGCGCGCTGCAGGCAGTGCCGGCGTCCTTGGTGGAGATCTCCGTGGAGCCGCGTCGGCTCGGGGGGATGATCGCCCTCACTGTCGCGGCAGCGCCCGAACAGATGGCGCGCGCGCGTCAGATCGTCGAACAGGAAGTCGCGCGCTTGACCAAGGAGCTGCTCGATCCACAAACCGTGCGACGGGCGATCCACCGCGTGCTCGTCGAAGAGGCCGGCGTCTTCGAGGACCACGTCGCACTCGTGCTCGCCTACGCGCGCGCCTTCTTCGCGGCAGTGCGTCTGCAGGCGGTCGAGTCGCAGACGGCCAAGCGTCAGGCTGTGACCCCCGCCGATCTACAGCGTGTGGCGGCCACGTACGTTCAGGCGGCTCGCGCAGCCATCGGGATCGCCCACGCGCGGGCGAAAAACGGCCGATCCTGAGTCGAACGTGCTCCTTGACCACGTCGGAGACGAATGCTGTAATGTCCCAGCGGTCGCGGGAAGTGAGGGAGGAAGAGATGGAGACGACGCATTTCGCTTTCATGCTCGCGCTCGGACTCCTTTCCGGAGTGCGTCATGCGTTGGACCCGGATCATGTCGCGGCCGTCTCGACGATCGTTACCGAGCATCGGGAGGTGTGGCGATCCTCGCGCGTCGGCGCCTTTTGGGGCATCGGGCATACGGTGACGCTGGCGGCAGCCGGCCTCGTTGTGCTGATCTTCAAGCTCACGATCCCCGAGCGCCTCGCTCTCGGATTCGAACTCGCCGTCGGCGTGATGCTCGTGATCCTCGGCCTCCACGTCCTTGTCCGGTTCGTGCGCGATCGGTTTCACCTTCACGCGCATGAGCACGGGAGCACGCGGCACATCCACTTGCATTCGCACCGACACGGTCCCGAGCATCATCACGAGCACGGATGGCGGTATGAGTGGCGCTCGCTCCTGATCGGCATGGTCCACGGTTTAGCGGGAAGTGCGGCGCTCACCGTCTTGCTGCTCTCTTCCTTCCACTCGCTTCTTCAGGGTATGCTCTATCTCCTGATGTTCGGGATCGGTTCGGTCGCCGGCATGATGCTCACGAGCGCGCTCATCGGCTCGCCCTTTGCCTATACGGCCTGGCGCTTCGAGCGCGTGAATCACGCGCTCCGCGTCCTGGCGGGTTTGGCGAGTCTCGGGATCGGCCTCGCGATCATCTCCGAGCTAGGCGGTCAATTGAGCTGGTGAGCGCGTGCGCTTCGGGGAGGGAGAGATGAAGCGACGACCGTGTCTCACGATCTTGAGCTGCTTCCTGCTCATCGGACCTCTCACGATGAGAACGGCGCCGGCCGCTCGTCCGATTCAACGGACGCTCACGGTCGAGCGCATCTTCAGCCCGCCGAGTTTGAGTGGGCGCGTGCCGATGGGCCTTCGCTGGTCTCCCGATGGACGATGGGTCACGTATTTGGTCAGCGGCACGGGAACGGAGGTCATGGACCTGTGGGGATACGACGTCGCGCGTCAAGAGCGCGCGATGTTGCTCCAGGCCGAAGATCTTGTGTCGGGGGAGCCGCAGTTCTCGCCTGAGGAAGAAGCCTTGCGTGAGCGCCTGCGGGTGACGGCCACGGGCATCACCACCTACTTCTGGTCGCCTGCGGGGACGCACATCTTCATCCCCATTGCCGGTGAGTTTTACCTCTATGAGTGGGCGACGCGGCGCCTCACGCGGTTGCTCTCGCGCGACCCCTCGCGGTTCGATCCGCAGTACTCGCCCGACGGACGCTTCGTCGCCTACGTCAAGAAGGGGAATCTCTTCCTCCTGGAGGTGTCGAGTGGTCAAGAGCGGCAGCTCACGTTCGACGGGACGGATGAGGTGCAAAACGGGGTCAGCGAGTACGTCGCTCAAGAGGAGATGGATCGCTTCACGGGCTATTGGTGGTCACCCGATGGACGACATCTCGCCTATCTGCAGGTGGACGAGCGCCCGGTGAAGGATTTCCATCTCCCGGACTACCGGTCGAACTACGTGGAGGTCGAGAGGCAGAAATATCCGAAGGCTGGCGATCCCAACGCCCTCGTGCGCGTCGGGGTGCTCTCGCTCGAGGATGGGAAGACGGTGTGGATGGACACGGGGCCGGAGACGGACGTCTACATCCCGCGTGTCGCCTGGCTTCCGGATGGCAAGACGCTCAGCGTTCAAATCCAAAGCCGGGATCAGGATCAGTTGCGTCTCTACTTCTTCGATGCGATGACGGGGAAGGGGCGGCTCATTCTGACGGAGACGGAGCCGAATTGGGTGAATCTGCACGATCACCTCTATTTCTTCAAAGATGGCCGGCGGTTCCTCTGGTCTTCGGAGCGCACGGGCTTCCGCCATCTCTATCTCTACGACATCGAGGGGCGACTCATTCGACCGCTCACGCACGGGGAATGGCAGGTGGAAGCCCTCTGTGGCGTAGATGAAGCGCGTGGGATCGTCTACTTCACGGCGACGGAGAAGAGCCCGATGGAGCGCCATCTCTACCGCGTCTTCCTCGATGGGACGGGGCTGACGCGAATCTCGCGGGAAGAGGGGTGGCATGCCATCACCTTCTCGCCGACGTTCGAATCCTATCTCGACCTCTTCTCGAACATCGTGACGCCGCCCCGGTTGAGTCTCCATCGAGCCGATGGCGAGCGGCTGGCATATATTGAGGAGAACATCGTCGCGGAGCTGGCGGAGTACGGACGGCAGCCCGTTGAGTTCCTCACGGTGCCGGCCGAGGACGGGACGCCGCTGCCAGCCATGATGATCAAGCCGAAGGGCTTCGATCCTCGGAGGAAGTATCCCGTTATCGTGTACGTCTACGGAGGACCGCGCGCACAGGTAGTGGTCAATCGGTGGGGCGGGGACCGGTTCCTCTGGCATCAGCTCATGGCCGAGCGGGGATTCCTCATCTTCAGCTTAGAGAATCGCGGCTCCTGGGGAAGGGGGAAAGCGTGGGAGGCGAAGATCCATCGGCGGCTCGGATATTGGGAGCTGAAGGATCAGCTGGCGGGCGTCGCGTATTTGAAATCGCTCCCCTACGTGGATCCGGAGCGGATCGGCATTTGGGGATGGAGCTATGGGGGATTCATGACGCTCATGGCGCTCTTCACGGCTCCGGACGTCTTCCGCACGGGGATCGCTGTGGCGCCCGTGACCGATTGGCGGAATTACGATACGCATTACACGGAACGCTATCTGGAACGTCCGCAAGAGAATCCGGAGGGGTATCGGCTCAGCTCGCCGATCACCTATGCCGCTCAAGCGAAGGTGCGGTTTCTCCTCGTTCATGGCATGGCCGACGACAACGTGCACTTCCAGGACACGGTTCAACTGGTCGATGCTTTGATTCGCGCGCGACGCCCCTTCGATCTGATGATCTATCCGGGGAAGAAGCACGGGATCAGCGGGACCGATGCGCGGATCCATCTCTTCACGATGATGACCGACTACTTCTTGCGCCATCTCGCGGCGCCCAAGCAAGCGGGCTCATGAACGCGCGAGGTCTGAAGATGCGGCGACGAGGGCGCGCGTTTGGATTGTGGGGGACATTCCTGGCGCTCCTCGCTTTCACGGCATGGCCGACGACGCCGCGGGCCGTGGAGGAGGCTCCGCCCGTTTATGGGTATGAGGTCGTTCGGGTATATCCGCATGATCCGGAAGCGTTCACGCAAGGCCTCGTGTACGAGGGGGGATTTCTCTATGAGAGCACGGGGCTTCATGGGCGCTCGTCTTTGCGAAAGGTGGAGCTGGAGACGGGGCGGGTCGTGAAGATTCATAATCTGCCGCCGGAATTCTTCGGCGAAGGCCTGACGATTTGGGGGGATCGGCTCATCCAACTCACCTGGCGTGAGCGCACGGGATTCGTGTATGAGAAGGAGACGTTTCGCTTGCTGCGGACGTTCACGTATGCGACCGAGGGGTGGGGGCTCACGCACGACGGGCGATGGCTCATTCGGAGCGATGGGACGGCGACGCTCTATTTCTTGGATCCGGAGGCGTTTCGCGAAGTGAAGCGTCTGCTGGTGCACGATCGAGGCCGTCCCGTGTGGTTCCTGAACGAGCTGGAATACGTGCGGGGGGAGATCTACGCCAACGTCTGGCAGACGGAGTGCCTCGTGCGCCTCTCGCCACAGACGGGTCGGGTCCTCGGATGGGTTGACCTCTCGGGACTGCTGGGCCCGGAAGATCACGCGCGCCCGGTGGACGTGCTCAACGGCATCGCTTACGATGCCACGCGCGATCGGCTCTTCGTGACGGGCAAGCTCTGGCCGAAACTCTTCGAGATTCGGTTGCGGAGGAAGGCCGGTTCCTCGGGTCGCGAGTGTTCGCTTCCACCACTGATGGAGAAGGAGGGGGCGCGCCATGCCGCGCATCGTCTCGTTGATCGCGAGCGCGACGGAGATCATCTGCGCGCTCGGTTTTGAGGAGCATCTGGTTGGGCGATCGCACGAGTGCGACTATCCGGAGTCGGTTCGGCGATTGCCCGTGTGCACGGAGCCGAAGTTCCCGGTCGAGGGCTGGAGCTTTGAGATTGACGAGCGGGTGAGAGCGATCGTGCGGGACGGGCTCTCGGTCTATCGCGTGCATGAGGAGCGCCTGCGCGAGCTGCGTCCAGAAGTGATCGTGACGCAGTCACATTGCGCCGTCTGCGCCGTCAACGTGCGCGACGTCGAGGAGGCCGTTCGCGCATGGCTCAAGGGACCGATCCGCATCGTCTCGCTGGAGCCGAACACCGTGGCGGATGTCTGGGAAGACATTCGGCGCGTCGCCCATGCGCTTGACGCGGCCGAGCGCGGTGAAGCGCTCGTCGCCGAGCTTCAGGGCCGTATGCACGAGATCGCCGAATGCGCGCGCACGCTCTCGCCGAAACCGACGGTCGCTTTCATCGAATGGATCGAGCCGCTTATGGCCGGGGGGAACTGGATGCCCGAGTTGATCGAGATGGCCGGAGGCGTGAATCTCTTCGGCGAGGCCGGCCGCCATTCCCCCTGGATCGCGTGGGAAGAGGTGGTGGAGAAGGATCCGGACATACTTCTGATCGCTCCTTGCGGATTCGATCGCGCGCGCACGCGCCGCGAGATGTCGTGGCTGATGCGTCGGCCCAAGTGGTCACAGCTTCGCGCTGTGCGTACCGATCGCGTCATTTTGGCCGATGGGAATCAGTTCTTCAATCGGCCAGGACCGCGCCTGGTCGAATCCCTGGAGATCCTCGCCGAGGTGATGCATCCGACGATCTTTCATTTCGAGCACGAGGGGAGGGGATGGGAGCGGTGGAGGGGGTGAGCGGGCGAGGTGGCTGATCCGGGCGCGTTTCCTCGAAAGGCATCGTACTTGACAGGCGGTGGGGTGGCTCCCTATACTCGAAGCGACGATGCGGGTTCGCAAGAGACAATGGGGCTTTCGTCAAGGGTGGGTCCGTTCTTTTTGGTTGAGTCTCTTCCTCTGTCTCTTGCTGGTGCCCGCATTCGTCGGTGCCGCTTCTGAAGGAGAAGAGGGCGCACGCGTCTGGCTTCGCCGACCGTTTCGGGCGATGTCCGGGACATCGCCCTCATCCTCTTCGGCCGATCCCTCCAAACCCATCCTGCAGAGCGCTCGACCCGAGAAACGCATTCAGAGCCAGCTCGCCGTTTTGCCTCTGCGCGCCCGGCTCTTCGCCCTGGAGTCGAGCGGGAGCGGCTTGGGCGAGGATGAGCGCGAAGATCTTCTCCTTCATCTTGTCGCCCATCGCCTGCCGATCAAACGCGCTCCTCCCCTGTTGAGCGGGAACATGGTGGCGAACTCGTAAGCTCCCGGTTGTGAATCTCCCGCGTTCTCCTTCGCTCGGAGCGAAGGTCTTCATCGGGGAGGGGTGCATGAATATCGAAATTATCGTCGTCTTACTGCTCGTCGCCGCTTTCTATGGCGGCATCGCCGTCTTGATCTGGAAGAACAAAAAACAGCGGGCGACATCGGCAGGGCGTCCGTCGGAGCCCACGGAAGCCGCATCGGAGGAGGAGGTGCCGATCGTCCGGCGCCGGAAGGGGGGATCTGAAGTGAGGAGGGTCGATCATTGAGCGCTGATGGACCGGGGATGCGCCTCCGCTGTCCGCATGCAGAGGAGGGGGAGGAGGATGGCTGATTTTCATCAAACGGGAGTGATCGCGACGTTGCATCGGTTAGTGCCGGGGGGATTGGAACGATTGGAGCGCGAGCTGGCGACGTATGCCAAGCAGCGACCGATCGCGCTTGTCCTGCCAGCGTTGTACAGTGAATTCGAAGGGCCGGCCATGCCGCGCATCATCGAGGAATTGCGTCAGGTCCCGTACCTGCGACAGATCATTGTCACGATGAGCCAGGCGACGCCCGAACAATACGCCCGCGCGCGTCAAATGATGGCCGGCCTTCCGCAAGAAGTGACGTTCATTTGGAATGATGGGCCGCGTCTGCGGAGGTTGTATGAGAAACTGCAGGAGAACGGCTTGCCCGTCGGCGCCGATGGCAAAGGGCGTTCGTGTTGGATGGCCTACGGCTATGTACTCGCCAGCGGCAAAAGCGATGTCATTGCCCTGCACGACTGCGACATCCTCACCTACACGCGCGAGATGCTGGCCCGGCTGTGTTATCCGGTCGCGAATCCGAACATTGATTTCGAGTTCTGCAAGGGCTATTATGCGCGTGTCACCGACCGTCTGCACGGGCGCGTGACGCGACTCTTCGTCACGCCCCTCATCCGCTCGCTGCGCAAGATCCTCGGCTCACTGCCGTTTCTCGAATTCCTGGACAGCTTCCGCTATCCCCTCGCCGGAGAGTTCGCGATGATGGCCGATCTGGCGCGCATCAATCGCATTCCGGGCGATTGGGGATTGGAAGTCGGTGTGCTCGCCGAGATCTATCGGAATCGCGCCGTCCGACGCATCTGCCAGGTCGAGCTTTGCGAGACCTATGAGCATAAGCATCAAGCGCTCTCGCCCGAGGATCCGACGCGCGGGTTGATGAAGATGGCCGTGGACATCGCCAAGACGCTCTTTCGCACGCTCTCGGCCGAAGGGGTCGTGTTCGCCTCGGAGACCTTCTGCACGCTGCGCTCCACGTACATTCGCGCGGCTGAGGACATGATCTCTCGCTATCATGCCGATGCATTGATCAATGGCCTCTTCTTCGATCGGCATGAGGAGGAGGTCACCGTGGAGGCGTTCGCCCGCGCGTTGCATCTGGCGGCGGAGGCGTTCATGGAGGATCCGCTGGGCGTGCCGTTGATCCCGAGTTGGAATCGGGTGACGGCGGCCCTGCCCGATTTCTTCGGCGAGTTAGTCGAAGTCGTTCGTGAGGATAATACGTGAGGAGCATGGCGCGCGATCGGCTTCTGGTCATCTACACGGATCTGGATGGGACGCTGCTTGATGCGGAGACGTATGCGTATGAGGCGGCGCGTTCGGCGCTCGAGGCGATTCGTCGTCATCGCGTGCTGCTTGTGCTGTGTTCGAGCAAGACGCGCGCGGAGATGGCGCCTTTGGTGAGCACGTTGGGGCTTCGCGCGCCGTTCATCGTCGAAAATGGTGGGGCGATCTATCTCCCGTGTGAGGAATTCGCGGCTTGGGTGCCCGAGGCCGAGCCGTGCGGCGCGTGGATGCGCCTGGTGCTCAGCGTCCCGCGTGCGCGACTGCAGGAGTGTCTGGCGGAGCTCAAGCGGTCTCTTCCGGTGCCTATCGTGAGCTGGAGCGACCTTGCGCCCGAGGCGATCGCCGAAGAATGTGGCTTGAGTTTGGAAGAGGCGCAGCGGGCAATGCAGCGCGAATTCGACGAACCCTTTCGCGTAGCGAGCGACGATCCCGAGGTGCTCTCCCGCATGGCGGCGATCGTCGCCGAATATGGCCTTCGCCTCACGCGCGGTGGACGATATTTTCACCTCATGGGGGCGAGCGACAAGGGGCGTGCTGTGCGCGCGCTCACGGAGATCCTGCGGCGCCGCTTCGGCGCGATCTTCGCCGTCGGGATCGGTGATAGCGAGAACGATGCGCCGATGCTCGCCGAAGTGGATCTGCCCATCCTTGTGCGCCGACCCTCTGGGGAGCCCGATCCGGCCGTTCTTCAGCTCATCCCGCATGCGCGCGTCACCTCGGCGGTCGGGCCGATCGGATGGAATGAAGCCGTCCTCGACCTTCTTGCCGGGGAAGCGAGGGGGTGACCAAGGCGATCTCACCAGCGCAGGCGGCGAAGCGCCATGCGCGCCATGTCGAGTTCCCTCACCCGGAGCCCCCAGCAGGCGAGAAAGAAGGTGAGCATCCCCAGTCCGATGGGCACAAAAGCCGTGAGCAGATGCCCCACAAGACCACTCCGCCCGAAGTGCCCCTCGAGCGTATGGAGACTCGCCACGCAAACGAGCGCCATCACTCCAGAGGCGAGCGCGATCTTCCCGAACGATTCAAGGAGACGCCGCCCTTCAAGGGATCCGATCTTTCGCCGCATGAGCGCGAAGAGCGCTAGGAAGTTGAAGAGGGCGACGAGCGAGGTTGAGAGCGCGAGCCCGCGATGCCCGAATCCGAGTTGGCGCACCAGCAGAGCGTTGAACGTGTAATTGGTCGCGATCGAGATGAGGCTGATGCGCATCGGCGTGCGGGCGTCATTTAAGGCGTAGAAAGCGGGCGCGAGCACTTTGATCGCAGCATATCCAGCCAAGCCGATGGCATAGAACGCGAGCGCCGCGGCCGTCTGTTCCGTATCGAAGGCCGTGAATCGGCCGCGCTCGTAGATCACGCGGATGATCGGCTCGCCGAGAACGGCCAGCCCGCAGGCCGACGGTAGGCAGAGGAAGAAGACCAAACCCAGCGAAGCCGCGAGCGTTCTCCGAAATTCCGCGAGATCGCCACACGCGGCGGCGCGGGAGACGGCGGGCAAGGTGGCCATGCCGATGGCCACGCCGAAGACGCCAATGGGGAATTGCATGAGGCGAAACGCGTAGTTCAACCACGAGACCGGTCCATCGCCCAAGTACGAAGCGAAGTTCGTGTTCACGAAGACGTTGACCTGGACGGCGGCGGCGCCGATGACGGCCGGCCCCATGAGCCGAAGGATCTGCCGGACCCCTTCATCGCGGAAGCTCACGATGGGTTCGTATCGAAAGCCCACGCGATAGAGCGAAGGGACCTGGATCAGAAACTGCAGCGCGCCGCCGATGAGCGTCCCGATGGCCCATCCGACGATGGCCCGAGGGCCGAAGTCCGGATCCAGCAGGTATGCGAAACTCACGCCGCCGAGGATCGAGCCGATATTGAAGAGAGTCGAAGCGGAGGCTGGGATGCCGAAGCGATCCTTGCTGTTGAGGATGCCCATGGCGACGGCGGCCATCGCGACGAGAATGATGAACGGGAACATGAGGCGCGTCATCTCAGTGGTGAGGGCCATCTTGCCCGGGATCGCCTCGAAACCGCGCGCGATGAGCCTCACGATCTGCGGCGCCAGGAGGATGCCGAGGAGGGTCACTCCGGTGAGAAGAAGCAACAGCCCGTTGAGGACGAGGTTCGCCAATCGCCAAGCGGCGCGTTCGCCCCGAGTGACGATGAGCTGCGAGAACGTGGAGACGAAGGCTGCACTCAGGGCCCCCTCGGCGAACAGATCGCGCAGCAGATTCGGGATGCGAAAGGCTGCGATGAAGGCATCCGAGTGCATGCCGACGCCGAAGAGGGCGGCGAAGACCTGTTCGCGGACCAACCCCAGGAGACGACTCCCCATGACGGCCAGGCTCACGACGCCAGCCGAACGGGTGACGCGTCCCGCCGTCTCCTCAGCGACCGGCGGAGCGACCGGAGTGAGCGAGTGCGGTGCTTCTGCGTTCATCGCCAACGCGCGCCATCGGCGCAAGAACGGATTTTAGCCCAGAAGCGGCGCGCAAGGCACGTCAGCGCGCGATGCCCTTTTCGGACACCGCCACGTGCATCGCGTTGACTCCAGAGGGAGGCTTTGTTAGGTTTGGAGGCCAATGCGATGTACCCCTTCCGTGCTCCGCGACGTGAGGGAGCATGAGGGATGCGGAGGAGGTGACGATGGAGATGCGGCGACGTTCCTCGACGTTTCATCGAGTGTTGCTCTTGATCCTCGCCGTCAGCCTCTGGGAGTGTGCGCTCGCGCGGGCGGACGAGGGGATGTGGACGTTTGACGCTCCGCCTCTGGCACAGCTCAAAGAGCGATATGGGTTCACGCCGACTCGCGAATGGCTCGATCACATTCGGCTCTCCAGCGTTCGATTCAGTGACGGCGGATCGGGAGCGTTCGTGAGCCCTCATGGACTGGTGCTCACCAATCATCACGTCGCGCTCACGCAATTGCAGAAGCTCTCCACGCCAGAGAGGGATTACGTGCGCGATGGCTTCTACGCCCGCACGCGACGGGAGGAGCTGAAGTGCCCGGATCTCGCCCTCGATGTCCTCGTCCACATGGAGGACGTGACGGCGCGGGTGCACGCGAGCGTTCGACCCGGCATGAGCGAGCGCGAGGCCTTCGAGGCGCGGCGGGCCGAGATCGCGCGTATCGAGCGAGAGAGTCGCGAAGCGACCGGCCTCCATTCGGAAGTGGTGGCGCTCTATCATGGGGCCGAATATTGGCTCTATCGCTATAAGCGGTACACCGACGTGCGCCTGGTCTTCGCGCCGGAGCAGCAGATCGCCTTCTTCGGGGGCGATCCCGACAACTTCACCTATCCGCGCTACTGTCTCGATTTCGCCCTCTTTCGCGTGTACGAGAATGGGCAGCCCCTTCGCTCGGAGCATTACTTGAAATGGAACTCGCGAGGCGCGGCCGAAGGGGAATTGGTCTTCGTCTCCGGCCATCCGGGGCGGACGAGCCGCTTGCTGACGGTGGCGCAACTGGAGACGCTGCGGGACGTCACCTATCCGCGCATGATCAAGACCATTCGGCATCGGTTGCAGGTGCTGCGGCAATATGCCGCGCGAGGGCCGGAGCCGGCGCGACAGGCGGCCGAGCTGCTCTTCAGTCTGGAGAATGCCCTGAAGGCCTACATGGGCGAGTGGAACGGCCTGCGCGATCCGGCGCTCATGGAGAAGAAGCGACAGCAAGAGGAGGAATTCCGCGCGCGCGTGGCGAGCCGCCCCGAGTGGCAGGCCCAGTACGGGAGCGCGTGGGCGGAGATCGCCGCCGCTGAAGCGCGTTACCGCGAACAGGCCGTGCCCTTGCTGTACCGCTCGGTGCGCCGCAGCTTCTCCGATCTGGTCGAGCATGCGCTGACGCTCGTGCGCTACGTCACGGAGGTGCGGAAGCCGGATGCCGAACGGCTTGAGGGGTTCCATGACGCGCAGCTTGAGGCCGTACGCTTCCGGCTGCTCTCGCCAGCGCCGATCTTCCCCGAACTTGAGGAGGTCTTGTTGGCAGCCAGCTTGCAGGAATCGTTGGAAGAGTTAGGCCCGGACGATCCGTTCATCCGGACGGCTCTGGGTGGACGCTCGCCAGAGATCGTCGCGCGAGAACTGATGCGGGGGACGCGGTTGATGGATCCCGCCCTGCGGCGAGCACTCCTTGAAGGGGGGGAAGAGGCCGTGGCGGCATCGCCGGATCCATTGATTCAGTGGGCGCGCCGCGTGGATCCGATCCTTCGCCAGATGCAGCGCTGGTTCGAAGACCAAGTCGCCAGCGTCCGGGAGGCCGCTGGAGCGAAGATCGGCCGGGCGCGCTTCGCCGTCTTCGGCAAATCGGCCTATCCCGATGCGACGTTCACGCTCCGCCTCTCCTACGGAACGGTTCGCGGCTATCCGATGAACGGCACGCAAGCGCCGCCGAAGACGACCTTCTATGGACTCTTCGATCGCGCGCACGGTTTCGATCAAAATCCGCCATATCATCTCCCCCCTCGGGTGCGGGCGCGGCGGAGTCGACTCAATCTCTCGACGCCGCTCAACTTCGTGAGCACGTGTGACATCACCGGCGGCAACTCTGGTTCCCCGGTGATCAACCGGCAGGGCGAGCTGGTCGGTGTCATCTTCGACGGGAACATCGAGAGCTTGGTCGGGAACTTCGTCTACATCGAGGAGACGAACCGCGCCGTGGCCGTGCACAGCGCGGCGATCATCGAAGCCCTACGCAAGCTCTATATGGCCGCGCCTCTGGCCGATGAGCTGGAGGGGAAGACCCCGCGCCGCGCATCCGGTGCCGGTCGAGCGCGATGAGTCTTGGTGAGGATCGGGCTGACGGGAAAATTCGATTGCGCGAGCAGAGAAATTCTGCTACCATGCTCACCGACATTTTCGACGTCCGACTCTGGCTCGGGCAGGGATGAGAAGCTATGAGATGTCCAAAATGCGGCTTCGTTCAATCGGCAGCTCAGGCGACATGTCGGTACTGCGGGATGATGCTCTCACCAGCAGCCGCTCCTTCGGCACGGGCGCACGAACAGGCGAGCGATCGAGCGCGCGCGCACAACGCGGGTTCGGTGGTGATCCCTTTTCCCGGAGCGCGAGCACGCGACGTCGCTTCTGACCAGCCTGTGCCAGATCCTTCGGACGGCTCTTCGACGGAAGGGCACTCGGGCCCTCCGCAGTGGCGGGAGCAGCTTCGGGAGCGCGTACGTGCCATTCGCGAGCGACGCGGAGGCGAGGTGGAATCCGCACGCCCGGTCGCGGAACCGGCACCGCCGCCCGCGAGTCCGGAGAAAGAGCGGCGCAATGCCATCGCGGAGACAGTGGCAGCGCGCCGGCGGCGCCCCGTGGAACCACTGCATGCTCGGAAGAGCGGGGGAGAAGCCATGAGTCCTTCGCCTCGCCCCGAGGCGGAAGCGCGCGCACCTCTGGAGAGAGAGTCCTCGACAGCAGCTCATCCGGCGCGCCCCCTGGAAGATGGGCTCTCGCTGGAAGAAGGTGAGAACCTCGCGTTCGAGATGGATGCGCTACAAGATGTCCCCATTCACGCGCGGAACGAGGGGGCGTCTCGGTTCGCCCGCGAGGAGCCGCAAATCGCTCCGGCTTCGCTTGGGCGGCGCATGGGCGCTGCGCTCATCGATCTCGGAGTGATCCTCTTCAGCACCATCCCCTTTGTCGCTGGCGTCGAGCTGGTCTTCAGCGATTTCTCCCATCGCCCCGTACGCCTTGCGCTCGTGGGCGTCGTGATCGCGGTCGGCGTCCTCTACGAGACGATCATGCTGAGCGTGGCCGGGCGCACGGTCGGGATGGCCATTACCGGACTCCTCGCCCTGAATGCGCGAACGATGGACGTGCCATCGGCCGGGCAAGCTGTGCGCCACATTCTCGGATCCGTGCTGGGGGCGATCCCCGTCTTCCTCGGATTCTTCTGGGCGCTCTTCAATCGCGAGCGTCGAACGTTCGCCGATCTCTTCTCGGGGATCGTCGTGAAGCGGGTTGCCAAGTCCGTATACGAGAGCCAAGAGGTTCGCGCACCTTGGCTCTATCGCCCTCTGCGACGCTGAGGCCGCGCGAAGCGGTGACCTCTTGGCCTTCGGCGGTAGCGCGTGCCCGGAGCGTTTCTTCGTGTCTGTCCTCCCGAGGTCGGAGGCTTCGCAGATCCCCTGGCTGTGTGCTAAAACAGTAAAGCATGGACGGATTCACGCTGTCTCATCTTGTCGAGGAACTCAAGGAGGCGATCCTCAGCGCGCGCGTGGAGAGGATTCGCTTGGCGGATCCCTGGACGCTTCTTCTGAAGCTCTACCGGTCGTCCCGACGTCCGACGAATCTCTGGTTGTTGCTTTCGGTCGAACCGCGTTGGCCGCGCGTGCATCTGGTCGAGCATCCACTTCGAGAGGCGGTCGAGCCGACGCCTTTTCTGCTGCTGGCGCGGAAGCATCTGTGCGGTGCCCACGTGTGCGAGATCACGCAGGTGCGGCGCGATCGCATCGTGCGGTTTCTCCTCCGCCGACCGGCGCGCGCCTCCGAAGCGAGAGATGAGGAAGATGCGCCTTGGCACGAGGTCAGCCTCGTGGCGGAACTCTTTGGGCGCGCGCCGAACCTCTTCCTCCTCGACGCTTCGGGGTGTGTGCGCGAGCGTCTTCTTGCCCGCGAAGACGAGCGCTCTGCACTAGGCGCGCTCTATCTTCCGCCGGAGGTGCCGGAGAAGCACGATCCTCTGACGCTCACTCGGGAGGAATTCCAGCGATCCCTCGCACAAGGCGCCTCGCTTTCTGAGGGCATCGTGAAAGCGGTCGAAGGGTTCGGTCCTCTTTACGCGGCTGAAGTCGAAGCGCGGTGGCGCGACCTGAGCCGAGCGGCCGAACCGTCGCTCGATCTCGCGTATATGGCTTTTCGGAGCGTCGTGCATGATCTCATCCGTCGCCCGGCGGAGCCGATCCTCTACACGCGCGAGCCGTTGGCGTGCATGAATCCGGTGCGGGCTTCGCCGCGTGACGTGTTGCTCTCGGCGATCCCCCTCACACACCGGCGGGGCTGGATCGCGACGCGATTGGAATCGTTCTCTCGCGCAGTAGCACTTTACTATGACCTCGTTCGTCGGATCGAGCGCTCCCGCGAGTTGAGAACGGCCATCCTGCGCCATCTCGCCACGCAGATCGAGAAGCGGGAGCGGTTGCGCGAGCGTTTGGAGGGCGATGGGCGCGCCCTTGGCGATCCAGAGACGTGGCGACGATGGGGCGAGCTCCTTTTGACGCATGCGCGGACAGCCGTGCGCACGACGTCCGGCTTCCTCGTGACCGATTCTTACGATCCCGAGCAGCCTCTCATTGAGATCCCGGCCGCCGCGCCGACGCCACAGCAGGCGGCCGAGCGCTATTTCCAACAGTATCGCAAGGCCAAGCAGGGGATGCGGGTGATCGCCGAACGATGCGCGGCCGTGGAACGAGAGCTGGAAGAGCTCCGGCGCGTGCGCGAGCGCGCCGCAGCGGCCGATGAGATGGCCGTGCTGGAGCAGATCGCTCGCGACCTCGATCTCTCCTCCTCACCGCCTCCGAGTGAGGCGAGCCGTTCGCCCGCGGTGAAGACCCAGAAGCGGGCGCGCGTGCGAGTGCCGGGCATCTACCGCTTTCGCTCTTCGGATGGTTTCGAGATCTTGGTCGGAAAGAGCGCCGAGGACAACGAACGGCTCACGTTCCGAGTGGCCGCCCCCCATGATCTCTGGCTGCATGCGGCCGACTACCCAGGTTCGCACGTCGTCATCCGGCGGGCGAAGGGACAGATGGTTCCGCCGCGCACGCTGCGCGAGGCGGCGCAATTGGCCGCTTTCTTCAGTCAAGCGCGATATTCGAGCAAGGTCGTCGTGAACTACACGGAGCGCAAGTTCGTGAGTAAAATTCCTCGCTCAAAACCGGGGCTGGTGCGCGTGAGCGAGCGGCGCTCGCTCACGGTCGAGCCCAAGATCGAGGCCGAGCGCATGCTGGAGGAACCGTGAGCGGTATGTCAAAGGCTTCGACGTCGGGTCTCGCGGAGCTGTGGCTCAGTGTGGAGGAATCGCTTCTGCGAGATGCCTTGGTGATCTGGCGTTATCGGCCGGCACTCCTCTTCGAATGTCTACTGGAGTTTCGGGATCCGAGGGCTGGGCTGGTGCATTCGGAGGATCGAACGTATACGACATGGCTCCCGCGCGATGAGGCGGCGGCCGATTGGAGCGTGTCGGTCGTGGACGATTTTGCTCCGGAGCGGGTGCGGACGGCACCGCAGCCGGGAGTCCATCCTTATGAAGGGGTGGTGGCGCTCACTGAAGCACGCCTGGAGGAGATCGAGAACGACCTCATCGCCCACCTGGTGCGCTCGGAGCGGCTGATGCTGTATTACAATCCGAATCTGCGGCTCCATTCGCGGTGGAACGAGAGTCGGGAAGAGTTCCTGGAGCGCGTCCTGGAGGAAGTGCGTGAGCGCCTTCATCCGACGTTGAAAGAACTGATGCGGGAGTTCCAGCTCCAGTTGGAACAGCTTCGGCAGAAACCACCCCCGATGGATGTGCCGGACGAGCTGCGCGTGGGATTGGAGATCCTGCGGCGGCAGATGCTCTCGCGCGTGGAGGCGTGGTTGCAGCGCACGGTGTTGGACCATCCGCTTGGGGCGGCGCTCCGATCGGTCGAAGCCGAGGGAGAACTTTCAGAGGCTTCGACCTCGGTGGAGACTCCGGAGGAGCTGCAGCCGCTTGCGGAGGAGCTCGAACGCCTCTATGAGGCGGCCGCCGCGCGCGCCCAGGCGCTTTTGCGCGAAGCGTTGGAGCATGCGCGCGAGTGCGAGCCCTATGCCGTCACCCTCCATCCCAACGGGATTCGCATCATGCGCCGCGCGTTGCTTTGGGTGCCCATGCCAGAATGAGTTGGCACAGCGCGGCGATTCCCAGTATCATTTCTCGCTTTATTCGAGGACGGCTGTATGAAAGTGAAGGTGCTCTTTCACGATCGGTGCTTTGATGGGATCGCCTCGGCGGTCGTCTTCTCTCGCTTCTATCGGGAGTGTGTGAATCCGCGCGCGGAATTCGCGTATGCCGGATTGATGCATCGCGCGGGCCGCCTCTTCGATGAGGCGCTCTTCGACGGGGATGAGAACGCCATCGTGGATTTCAAATACAGCAGCTCTGACCGCCTGACCTGGTGGTTCGATCATCACGACAGCGCATTCCTCTCGCCGGAGGATGAGGCCCATTTTCGTCGAGATCGAAGCGGGAAGAAGTTCCTCGATCCGAGCTACAAATCGTGCACGAAGCTGGTCGCGGACATCACGGCGTCGCGCTTCGGCTTCGATCCGACGTCGCTCGAGGAATTGGTTCGGTGGGCGGACATCATTGATGGCGCCCAATATCCGAATCCGCAGGCGGCCATTGATCTGGGGGAGCCGGCCATGCAAGTGATGCTCGCCGTCGAAGCGGGGCAGGACGATCATCTTCCGGAGCGATTGATCCGCGCGCTGCAGGAGAAGACGCTCGCGGAAGTCGTTCAGGAACCCCCGATCGTCGAGTTGATCGGGCTGCTCGCGGAATGGCATGAGCATGCCATCGAGACGATCCGCCGCGTCGTGCGCTGCGAACGCGGCGTCGCTTACTTCGACGTGAGCGAGCATGGCCTGGAGGGGTACAACAAGTTCATCCCCTATTACCTCTGTCCGGAGGCGACCTACAGCGTCGGCGTGAGCCTCTCCCCCATGCGGGCGAAAATCTCGGTGGGCTCAAATCCGTGGGCCCCGCGCCCGCGTCGCCATAATTTGGCCAAAATCTGCGAGCGCTATGGCGGAGGTGGTCACGCCGCCGTCGCCGCGATCTCGCTGCCCCCGGAACAGATCGAGCAAGCGCGCGCGATCGCACGGGAGATCGCGCGCGAGCTCCAGCAGCCAGAGTGAGAGAAATTTCCCCTTGCCCTTCCTCTCAAGTCGTGCTATCCTAGGCCGCGTCCTGTTCAAGACAAGCAGCGGGTGGCTTGGGAAAAATCGATAGTAAGGAGGTGTCCGTATGCGCCGAGATGCGTTTTATACGCTGATCATCGCACCCGCCACGAGTTCGCGCTTTTATAAGATCGTCATTCCTCACAAGCATCTGTATGGCGTGTTCTTCAGTGGTGTGATTCTGCTTGGCCTCCTCAGCACAGCGGGCGTATGGGTGATGCGGCGAGCCGTCATGCTCCGGCAATACGCGCGCGTCGAGCGAGAGAACGAGGTGCTCAAGCGGGAATATCTCACGCAACTGAATGCCTTGCGATCGCGCCTCGCTTCTCTTGAGGCTGAAGCGCATCACGTGCGGCAGACCGCTCGGGAGATGGGGATCGAGGTCGAGGACGCCGACCTCGAGCCGACCCCTTCGGAAGCCGCTCGCGGGAAGGGAGGTCCTCATGAGCTACAGTTCTTCACTGAGGAGATCGCCCGCGTCGAGGCGACATTGAAGACCCTCCGCACGCATTTGGAGCGCGAGCACGAACGTCACAGTCGAACGCCGCGTGGGTGGCCGGTCGAAGGTCCGCTGAGTGCTCGATTCGGCATCCGGCGAAACCCCTTCGGCGAGGGATACGAATTCCATACCGGCGTCGATCTGGAAGCGCGGTACGGTGAACCGGTGCGCGCGACGGCCGATGGGACGGTCGTCTTCGCCGCCCATTGGGGCGGATACGGGAACCTCGTGATCTTGGATCACGGCCATGGCCTCACGACGCTCTACGGACATCTCGCTCGCATCAGCGTGCGTGTGGGACAAGCTGTCCGGCGTGGTCAGATCGTCGGACGGGCCGGGAACACGGGACGATCCACGGGCCCCCACGTCCATTATGAGGTACGGGTGAACGATCGCCCGGTGAACCCGCAGCGCTTCTCCGACGGATGAGCCCTCGCGCTCGTCCCAGCGAGAGAGGGAGCGAACGATTCATTCGGCGCTATGGTCCCAGAAGAAGACCCCTTCGGGCCTCAGACGAACGATGAGCGTCTCCGGCGTGTACAGTTGTTGAAAGGCGCGGCTCTTGGGCGAGCCGTAGTACTTCGTGCCCAGGGCGCGCCAGACTTTGCGCCACAGGCGCGGATCTGTGACCTCTTCGGCTCGCCCCCAGAAGGAGACGCCCTTATACGTGCGCACGCTCGTCCCCCCATCAATGACCCATCCGACCCGAGGGTTCCTCAGAATGGCGCGTCCTTTCGCGCTCTCGCGGTCCGTCCCGAAGAAGAACTCGTGTCCTATGGTGACGAACCAGAGGGGGAGGACATGGGGGTATCCTCGGGCGTCGGTGAACGCCAGACGCATGATCTTTTGCGCTGCGCAGAATTCGCGCAAGCTTCGCGGCACACGTCGCATGGATTGTCCTCCGACAAGGGATAAGAGGCTCACGCGGTCGCCGAACGGCTGGCCGCACGCCGCCAACGCGCGGCCTTGACCGTGTTCCTCATGAGCATGGCGATCGTGAGTGGGCCGACGCCTCCGGGCACGGGCGTCAGATAGCCGGCGACGGCGGCGACGCTTGTCGGATGCACATCCCCGACGAGCGTATACCCCTTCGAGGTGAGTTCGCCCAATCGCTTCTCGTCCGGCCCGAACAGGCGCTCCACCTCGGCGCGATCGGTCACTTTGTTGATGCCCACGTCAATGACGACGGCGCCCGGCTTGACGTATTCGGCGGTGATCATGGCCGTTCGACCGATCGCCGCGACGAGAATATCTGCCTGGCGTGCGATCTCGGCCAAATGCGGCGTGCGGCTGTGACAGATCGTGACCGTCGCATGACGATGCAGAAGCATCAGGGCCAGCGGCTTCCCCACGATGTCACTACGCCCGATGACGACAGCGCGCTGCCCCTCGATGGGGATCCGCGTGCGCTCCAGCAGCTCGATGATGCCCGCGGGTGTGCACGGCTCCAGCGCCTCTTGATTGCGTACCAGGCGCCCGACGTTCACCGGATGGAAGCCGTCCACATCTTTGGCGGGATCGACGGCATCGAGCACCCGCGGCGTGTCAATGTGGCGCGGCAAGGGCAGTTGAACGAGGATGCCGTCGATCTCCTCGCGGGCGTTCAAGCGAGCGATCAGATGAAGCAAGGCTTCGGTCGTCGTCGTCTCCGGCAGCTCGTGTTTCTCCGAGTAGATGCCCAGCTCCTCGCAGGTCTTCACCTTGCTGTTGACGTAGACCCGGGAAGCGGGATTCGCCCCCACGAGGATCGCTGCCAGACCTGGGCGAATACCGCGTTCGGCGAGCGCCGCGACTTCGCGCGCGACCTCGTTCTTGATCTCTCGCGCGATCGCTAAGCCATCAAGTCTCTGTGCGGTCATGGGGTGACTCTCTCCTCCGACGGCAGGCGATTCAAGCCCAACTGTTCGCCGATGGGACGCAGGGCCGCAATGATGAAGGCGATTAGCTCCTCCAGCTCCATGCCCAGCTCTTCGGCGCCGCGATAGACGATGGCACGATCCACGCCGCGCGCGAAGGCTTTGTCTTTGAGCTTCTTCTTGACCGAGGCGACGGGCAAGTCATCCAAACTTCGCGACGGACGCACGAGCGCGCAGGCGATGATGAAACCCGTCAGCTCGTCCACAGCGTAGAGGACCTTCGCCAAAAGCGTATCTCGTGGGACGCCCGTATAATCGGCGTGCCCGAGAATGGCGCGCACGATCTCTTCCGGGTAACCGCGCTCGCGCAGCACCTCGGCGCCGCGCATGGGATGATCGGGAGGATTCGGATACCGCTCGTAATCGAAATCGTGCAGCAAGCCCGCGATCCCCCATGTCTCCGCATCCTCGCCGTAGCGCCGCGCGAACGCGCGCATGACGGCCTCGACGGCGAGGGCATGTTTGATCAAGCTCTCGCTCTGCGTATACTCGCAGAGCAACGCATAGGCATCTTCGCGCATGGGCATGCTCGGCCCTCCGTCATCGATCCCGCTTCGCTCCCTCTGCCCATCGGCGTCTGACGGTGATATAATGACACGCCGATCAGGCGGATATTAAACACGGCCTCGGCGATTTTCTCAAGTCGCCCGGTTCGAGCGCTGATCGGAAGGTGAAGAGGCGCGCTTCGGCAAATGGGATGAGCAGCGGGCGTGGGAGAAGGGGAATGAGTCGAGGGCGCGTGAAGTCGCTCATCGGTCTCATCGCGGCTGTCGGCCTGTTCGCGTGGCCGACCGCTGGTGTGCGAGCACGCCGCAGAGATCGAACGATATCCAGAGTTCGCCACTCGTTCGCTGGAGTTCGCACCCCTGGTGCAGCTTCGCCTCACGCGCGCTCTCGAACGAGCGATCTCTCTCTGAGAGCTCGGAGGCGACTTACCCGATTCGTTCCGAGGAGCCTTGGGAAGTGCCGAACGAGGTCGCGCTGCAAGCCGCTTGACAGCTCGAGCCGGCGAGCGATGGCTCGCCCGCGCGCATCGGGCGATCCCGATCGGCTCATCAGCGGGATCGGATTCCGCAGACGTGCGTGCGGCGCGTCCTGACAAGTTATGGGGCGAGATCACGCGAGGCAAACCAGGAGGTGAAACCGTGAGGATATGGGGGGTGATCGGTGGCGTAGTCTGGATGGCGTCTCTCGCTGCGGTGGGCGAAGCGCAGCATCCGCGCCCTGCTTCCTCGGATGTGGAGATCCGTCGCCTCATCGAGATGTTCCGTCGTGGATGGGAGCAGCATGATGTGGAGATGCTCCGACGGGCGTGCGCTCCCGAGATCGTGATGCTCAGCCTCGGACGACGGGACCGAGGGATCGAGGAGATCCTGGAGCATCTGCGCGTCGCGTCTCAGCATTTCCCTCAGGCCGAACTGCAGATGGAACATCTCGAGATCCGCACAATGGGTGCCGTCGCGTGGGTGCAGGCGGAAGCGCGTTACGTGCAGAAGACGGCTCACGGGATGGCGCTCGCTTACACGGGATATGCCTCGTTCCTGGTGGAACGGCAGCGCGGCACATGGCGCATCAGGCAGGTGGACTTGAACATGCGGCCGGCGACATCGGCACCGCCCGCGGTGGCCGCCGAAGGCGCTTCTTTGGAAGGCGCGTGGCTGCTCGAATCGGCGAAGGACCTCGCGACAGGACACACCCTGCCGCAGGGTGCGATGCTGCTCTTGACGCGCTCGCGATTCGCCCTTTTGGCGGTCGCGCCGGATCGCCGTCCGCCGCGCGAGAAGAAGCTCGTTGATTATTCGAAGCGGGAGCTGCTGGAACTGGTGCGTGGGGTTGAGGGAAGCGTGGGGGAATACCGTCGGGAAGGGAATCGCCTCGCTCTGATCCCCGTCTTCGCCTTTTTCCCAGAGATGACGGGCGAGCCGCAGGTCTTCGAGAACGTGCAACTGGATCGGGAGACGTTGAGCGTGGAATGGGAAGCGCGCGGCCGACGTCTCCTCATGACGTGGAGGCGTGTGGAATGAACGTTGGCGAGCGAACGCCTGCTGGCCTCGGAGCGCTCGGTGAGCGCTTCGCTCTCGAATTTTTGAAGCGGCGTGAGAACTATCGCATCGTCGCGACCAACGTTCGGATTCCCATCGGACGGGCCTCCCGGGGGGCGCTCGTGCTCGGGGAGCTGGACATCGTCGCCTACGATGGCGACGTGCTCGTCTTCGTGGAGGTGAAAACGCGAACGTCCGAGGAGGTCGTGCGGGCCGAGGGCGGGGTGGATTGGCGCCAGCGTCGCGCGCTCTCTCGCGCCGCGCGCGCCTATCGCCATTGGTTACATCTGGAGTCGGCCGTTTATCGGTTCGATCTCGTCACGGTCGTCTTCGGTAATGGGGCGTCGCCGGAGATTACCCTGACGCCAGGCGCTTTCGAGGATTGGTACAAGGCGTGAGGTCGCTTGGTCTGCGCCTCGGTCGTGTGCTAAAGTGAATCCCTCTTTTGAGGCATGCGAATGACGGAGCAGGGGGCGAATAATCCGGAGCGGGCGACCCGAGCGAAGACGTCTTCGGCGGCGGAGCTCTTCGCCCCGATTCGTGAGGAATTGGCCGCGTTCGAGCAGGAGTTCGTCCGTCAGATCGCTTCTGAGATCCCTCTGATTGCCGAGATCGGTCGATATGTGAAGGACGGTGGGGGGAAGCGTATTCGACCGGCCGTGCTGCTGCTCTCGGCGAAGCTCTGGAGACGTCCCGTCACGCCTTCGACGATTCGGCTGGCCGTCGTCGTCGAATTCATTCATACGGCCACGCTCGTGCACGATGACATCATTGATGGCGCGGAGATGCGGCGCGGGCGCCCCTCGGTGAACGCGCGGTGGGGGAACCAGATCACCGTGCTCATGGGCGATTGGCTCTACATGCGCGCGTTCGAGATGGCGCTCGCAGAGCGCAGCTTCGAGATCCTCGATGTGCTCACGCAGATCACGCGGAAGATGACCGAGGGGGAATTGATTCAACTGGGGCACATCGGCGACCTCTTCATCACGCGGGAGCGCTACTTTGAGATCCTGCAGCGGAAGACGGCCTATCTCTTCAGTGCGTGTGCGGAGATCGGGGGGATCCTCGGCGGGGCCTCGCCGCTTGAGCAACATGCCCTGCGCGAGTACGGGATGCATCTCGGCACGGCCTTTCAATTGATCGACGACGTGCTCGATTTCGTCGCCGATGACGAGAGCTTGGGCAAGCCGGCCGGCAATGATCTGCGCGAAGGGAAACTGACCCTCCCCGTGATCCTATTGGTCGAGCGGGGAGAACCGAAGCATCTGGAGATGGTGCGCGCGGTGCTCGCCGACGGCGATTACCAGAGGGTGACGCGGCAGGAGTTGGTCGCCGTGTTGGAAGCGGAAGGCTGCTTAGAGCGCGCCCGCGAAGAAGCGCGCGCGTATGCTCACCGCGCTTCGGCCTGTCTGCGCGTGGTGGCGCCTTCTCCCTATCGGGATGCCCTGGATCGCATCGCTGAGTTCACGGTCGAGCGGACGCGGTGAATGATCCCCGACGGCGAGCTTCGACTCTCTCCGACAGAGTATGCGCGAGCCGCTCGAATTGAGAGCCTGGCGAGGGACGCGGTCGGAGACCGCTTTGGTGGAGCGATTGCGCGTTTGGCCGGCCCTCGATGACGCCGGACGACAACAGGCGGCCTTCGCCCATTGGAGCACCTGCTGGTTCCAGCGCATGGCGCTCGATGTCTATCTGGAACTGCTCGACGAAGAGATCCCCCGCGAGGCCCTCGGATCGGAAGGGGCGCTCGTGTCCTTCAGCGCATTGGAGCAGAAGATGTGGAGCTTCCTGCAGTTGGCGAAGGGGGCACTCGATGCCGTCGCGCGCGAGGTCAATCTCGTGTACTGGCATGTGGATGCGCGGCGCCGTCTCTTCGATCCACTGGGGCGCGCCCGATGGGTGACATTTTACACCGTGCGGGAGCGCTTGCTCGGTTTGGAGGAGTTTCGCGAGGATCCGCTCGTGCGGATGCTGGAGGCGCGGACGCGCGCGGAGACGGCCGATCCGATCTATCGGGAGTTGAGCCATCTCGCGGCGGCGAGCTTGACGGCGCCGCGGTTGATCGGGCACGTGGGGCGATCGGATCCGAAGCGCGGAGAGCCGTCGCTGCGGGCCAGCGAAGCGCGCATCCTCATCCCTGACGATCCGCGGCAGTGGCCGCCCACCTATGAGCGCGGCTTCGAGATGAACACCCTGTTCCCCGCGATCCTGCGCTGGCTTGAGCAGTTCACCGATGACGTTTACGAGAAACTCCTCCTCCGCCTGAAGGGAGAAAGGCGATGAACGGATCACGAGCGCATCGGATGTCGTACGAGCGCGCGGTCGCGGGCGTCCTGCTCGTCGTGAGCCTGTCATTGGGGGCGCCTTCGACGGAGGCGCAATCGTGGTATGGTCCGGGGATGCGCCGGATCGAGTCGTTCACGCGCTATGAGGTGAAGGTCGAGGATCAGGCGTTCGTCCTCTATCCACTCGCCGTGACGCTGGACATGGAGCGTCAGGAGACGACCGTGTGGCTCTATGTCGGATCCGAGCGCGATCGAGGGAAGACGCGGTATTTCTGTCCACGTGGGGCGCTGTTGCGCGATGGGGTGAGCGAGCGGCGCTTCGCGCTCAGCCGGTTGGAGGGGCTCTCCATCGTGCGGCGGAGGGGGGAGTGTCTGGAGTTTCGCGTCCAAGGGCCGGACCTGGACGCGCAAGCGCGCGCGCGTTTTGAAGCGATAGGGGAGCAGCGGTGGCGGGGGGACAAGAAGCCGTGGCCGTCGCCGGCTCAAGTCGGCCTGGTCTTCTTTGGCCTTCCCTCTCCGCGGGCGACGTATTTGGCCGTCCACTTGCCGTTCGGCGAGGAGATCCTCATCGCGACGCGCGATCTGCGCTGATGACGCGGGCTCCCCTCTTGTGCTAAATTATTGCCGGATTTATGAAGCTGAGGCGGTTGATCGTACAAGCCGGATGTCTCACCGTGCTCCTCTGCGGCATGGCGCGGGCGGATGTCCATGTCGTGACCTTCGACGACATTGTACATCCGGCGAGCGCGCAATTGGTCGAGCGGGCGATTCGCGTGGCCGAGCAGGCGCAGTCGCGCGCGCTCATCATCACGCTGCGCACGCCGGGGGGACTCGTCTCAGCCATGCGGGAGATCGTCGAGCGCATCCTCGCTTCCCGCGTGCCCGTGGTCGTCTATGTTTCGCCGAGCGGAGCCAACGCGGCCTCGGCCGGCTTCTTCATCCTCATCGCGGCCGATGTCGCGGCCATGGCGCCGGGGACGAATACGGGAGCCGCGCATCCGGTGGCCATCGGGATGGAGCAGGATCGCACGATGTACGAGAAGGCGGAGAACGATGCAGCGGCTTATATTCGCTCGCTCGCCGAGAAGCGGGGGCGCAATATCGAGCTGGCCGAAGCGGCCGTGCGCACGAGCCGTTCCTATACGGAGACGGAAGCCCTGCGCGAGGGATTGATTGACCTCATCGCGCGCGACCTCCCGGACCTGCTCGCGCAACTGGATGGACGGACGATCCGTCGGTTGGGGGGGGAGACCGTCACGGTGCGCACGAAGGGAGAACCGGTGGTGCGCATCGAACCCACCTTGCGCGAGCGCGTGCTCAGCTTCCTGGCCAATCCGAATATCGCCTTCGTGCTCGGCGCCATCGGTCTGCTCATGATCTACTTCGAGTTGAACAATCCGGGAACGATCATCCCGGCCGTCGTCGGCACGATCGCCCTTGTACTGGCCCTCTATGGATTCCACCTGCTGCCGATCAGCCTGACCGGCGTGCTGCTGCTCATCATCGCCATCGCGCTCTTCATCGCTGAGGCGAAGATTCAGAGCTTCGGCGTGCTCGGGTTGGGGGGCGTCGTCTCGATGATCATCGGGGCGCTGATGCTCGTGGATACGCCGGATCCGGCGATTCAGATTCAGCGCTCGATCGCCATCGCCATCGCCCTTCCGACCGCCGTGGCGATGATCGTGATCCTGCGCTTGGCCATGAAGGCGCGAGAGCAGAAAGTCGTCACCGGCGATCTCGGCATGGTGGGACTGATCGGGACAGCGGAGACGGAATTGAATCCCGAGGGGCAGGTCTTCGTGCGCGGTGAGCTGTGGAGCGCTATCGCCTCCTCGCGCATCGCCAAGGGGGAGCGCGTGCGCGTCGTGGGGATCGAAGGCTTGAAGCTGCGCGTCGAAGCCATGCAACCTCTGGAGCCGCCACGCCGGACGTCCATCCTGGATGTGGCCCGAAATGAAGAGCGCGCGTGAGTGAGAGCCCCGCAAGGAGCGGGGATCTCGTTGAATGCGAAAGGAGGGAGCTATGCCGGAACTCTTCACGGGATCCACGGTTGCGGTGATCATCCTGCTGCTCTGGGTGCTGAGCTGGATTAAGATCATCAACGAGTACGAACGCGGCGTCGTCTTCACCTTCGGGCGGTTGCGACCCGAGCCGAAACCCCCGGGCATTCGCCTGGTGGTCGGTCCCTTCCAACGCCTGGTGCGCGTGAGCTTGCGCACTGTCGCGATGGACGTGCCTCCGCAGGATGTCATCACCCGCGATAACGTCTCGGTGAAGGTGAATGCCGTCGTCTACTTCCGCGTCATTGATGCGAACAAGGCCATCGTCGAAGTCGAGAATTATCTCTACGCCACCTCGCAACTCGCGCAGACGACCTTGCGCTCGGTCTGCGGCGAGGTCGAGTTGGACGATCTCCTCAGCAAGCGCGAGGAGCTGAACGCCCGCTTGCAACGCATCCTCGACAGGCACACCGATCCGTGGGGGATCAAGGTGAGCATGGTCGAGATCAAAGCCGTTGACCTGCCGCAGGAGATGATCCGAGCGATCTCCAAACAGGCGGAGGCCGAGCGGGAGAAGCGCGCCAAGATCATTCACGCCGAGGGCGAATACCTGGCCGCGCAGCAGTTGACCGATGCCGCGCGGAGGCTCTCTGAGGAGCCGCTTTCCATCCAATTGCGGTATCTGCAGACGCTCACCGAGATCGGCGCGGAAAAGAATTCGACCGTCGTCTTCCCCTTACCTCTCGAGCTGCTCTCCGTTCTCGTCCCGCGACGGAGTCGCGCGGAGGTGACGGATCAGTCCTGAGGCGAGACGTCGTATGCACGATGACATTCGAGCGAGAAGCCGACGCGCGCTCGTGCTCTTCATCGGATGCGTGACGCTGGCCTTCGCGATGTTCACCGTGGGCCTGCTCATCGGACGATGGGTTCGAGTCCCCAATTCGGCCGTGACGATTCCGAAGGAGAACCCGCCGAGCGCAAGTCTGCCGGATGGGGCACTGACGTCCTCCTCGCCGAGCGAACCCGCGTCGTATCTGATCCGAGCGGGAAGCTTCTCTTCGGTGACGGAGGCCGAGCGGTTCGTCGCCCATCTGAAGGAGCGGGGCTTCGATCAGGCGTTCACCCGCTTGCGTTCGACGCCTGAGGAAGGATCGGTCGTGGAGGTCATTCTCGGGCCTTTCGAGGACACCGAGGCGGCCGCTCGCACGTTGCGCGAGCTGCGAAACAACGGCGTGTCCGACCTGCGCATCATCCCCAACCGGTGATGCGGATTCGCGTCGGGGCTGACGTGCGCTCATCGACGGCCTCCGCAGAACGAGCGAAGTACACGAGTCCGACGACCCCACGTACCCCGCCCTTGGTTCCGGGCGATTGGGCGTGTGTCGGGGCAACAGCGCTCGCCTTCGTCCTGGCGTTCCCTTCCCCTTTGGGGGAGGGGGTGTGGTTCCTCGCATGGGGAGCCTGGATTCCCCTCCTCTTCCGCATGGCGACGCGAGTCGCGCTCTCTCTCCGGCAAGCGTGCCTTCTCGGTCTGAGCCTTGCCCTCATCATCTTCTACGGGAGCTTTTCGTGGCTGACGTTTCCCATCGTTCACTATGGGGGCGTGCCGGCGCCGATCGCGTATGCGCTCTGGCTCATTCCGGCGCTTGTGCTCTCGATCTTCTTTTCCGCGTTCCTCTGGCTCGTGCGATGGGGGGTCGTCCGATGGGGAAGAGCGGGTGTCTTCACGGCACCGCTCTTCTGGGTCGCCCTGGAGTGGGCGCGCGTTCGCTTGACGCGGCATGGTTGGAATCTGTTCGGGTATAGTCAGGCGAGCGTCCCCGAGCTGATTCAGATCGCGCGCGGCACGGGCGTATTCGGGGTGAGCTTCCTCCTGCTCCTGGCGAGCGCACTCGGCGTCTTCTCCGCATTGCGAGAGACGATGCGGTGGCGGCGCGTCCTTTGGCTCGTCGGATGCCCCTTCGTGCTCTTAGGTCTCGTCTTCTTCGTCGGAAGAGCGGCTCGCCCGGAGGTCCATCCCGGAACGTTCGCCGTGCGCGTCTTCGCCATACAACCGGTGATTCCCGTCCTCGGAGGCGGTGCCGGATTGCGCGCTCCGGATGTGATCGAGAGCTTGAATCGGCATCTGCGCCTCTCCGAGGACGTTCTCGCCGAGGGGAAAAGCGATGGGCCTCCGCGGCTGCTCATCTGGCCGGAATCACCGATGAATCTCTCGCTCGACGAGGACGAGGCGCTCGCGGCGTATCTCGCCCATTTCGCGCGCCGATACCAGGTGTATCTCCTGTTGAATCATCTGGGGAAGAGCCCTCGCGGTTGGCACAACAGCGCCGCCGTGATCTCCCCGCACGGCACACGCATCGCCGAGTATCACAAGATTCGGCTTCTGGAATTCGGCGAGTATGTTCCCGGGCGCGGACTCATTCCTTTCTTGGAGAAGATCCCAGCGCTGGCGGGCGACTTCGTGCCGGGGCGCGACTACACAATCGCCGATATAGGGCCCGCGCGCGTCGGGACGTTCATCTGCTTTGAATCCGCTTTCCCGGAGATTCCCCGCGCGTTCGTGCGGCGGGGGGCGACGCTGCTGGTGAACATCTCCAATGATGGTTGGTTTGGCCCGACGGCGGGCGCGCGCCAACATCTCGCTCACGCCGTTTTTCGTGCTGTCGAATTAGGGCGTCCACTTGTGCGCGTGACCAATAGTGGCATCACGGCCCTGATCACTCCTTATGGTGAAGTGCGAGACGCCACGCCACTTTTTCAAATGGCGACGCGCCACTGGCTTTTGCGCATCCCTTCGCCGCCTTCTCTCACGTTTTACGCGCGGTATGGCGATCTCTTCGCATGGTTGTGCGTGGCGGTGAGTCTCGGCCTTCTGGCATGGGGGCGGTCCCGCAAGCGGCGCGCGTGAACGGGCGCGGACTACGCACGGCGTTCGAGAACGAGGCGAGCCAGATCGGCGAGTCGCTCCGAACGCGGGAACGGCCGGAGCGCTTCGAGCGCTTCGCCGATGAGCGCTTGGGCTTTCTGTCGGGAGGCTTCCAGACCGTACAGGCTCGGATAGGTCGCCTTACGAGCCGCCGCATCTTTGCCCGGCGTCTTCCCGATCTCCTCGGGCGTCCCCGTGACGTCGAGCACATCGTCAATGATCTGGAAGGCGAGCCCCAGACATTCCCCGTAGCGCGTGAGCGCGTGCATCTGCTCCGGCTCAGCTCCGCCCCAAATCCCCCCGACGCGCACCGAGGCCGTAATCAGCGCGCCCGTCTTCATGCGGTGAATGGCCGTGAGCGTCGGCTCATCGAAAGGCTCTCCCTCCGTCAGCAGATCCAGCACCTGGCCGCCGATCATCCCCTCCACCGTTCCGGCCGCTCGCGCGATCTCGGCGATGACGCGCGCCTGACGATCGCGATGTGAATTCGGGATCGGGATCTCAGCCAGCGTTCGGAAAGCGAGCGTGAGCAGGGCGTCGCCCGCCAAAAGCGCGATCGCTTCGCCGAAGACTTTATGGCACGTCGGCCGACCCCGCCGCCAGTCGTCGTTGTCGAGCGCCGGAAGGTCATCGTGAATGAGCGAGTAGGTGTGGATCATCTCCAGCGCGCACGCCGTCGGGAGCAACCACGATTCCGGGACGTCGAACATCTCTCCGGTCGCGATCGCCAGGATCGGGCGAAGCCGCTTCCCCCCGGCGAAGAGGCTGTACCGCATGGCGCGATGGATCACTTCCGGTGGCGTCGTCTCCGAGGGCACGAGCTGATCGAGCCACCGATGAAGGCGCTCCCGCTGCGCGCTCAGATATTCCGCCAGATCGGTCGCTCCTCTCTCCGACACGCTCCTCACGGCCTGGGGACGTCCTCCTCAGGAAGTTCCTCGAAGGGGTGGAGCTCGTAGTCCCCGTTGGCATTTTTGATGAGGATCTCGACCTTCCGCTCGGCCTCTTCGAGACGCTTCTGGCATTCTCGTGAGAGCTTGACGCCGCGTTCGAAGAGTTCGAGCGCGCGCTCCAGCGGCAGATCGCCGCTCTCCAATTGCTCAACGATGCCCTCCAGTTCCTTGAGGGCAGTCTCGAAGTCCGTCGGTTTGGATGCCTTACTCATCACGCTTCACCTCTTCAGTCACAGCCTTAAGCTGACCTTTGAAGAGACGAATGCGCAGGCGTTCGCCCACGCGTACCCCGGCCGCGTCGCGGACGATGGCGTGTTGTTCGTTCCACACGATGGCGTATCCGCGCGAGAGGACGGCCAGGGGGCTGAGCGCGTCAAGCTTTCCCACGGCGAGGCTCAGGTGACGCCGACATATGTGCACGCGTTCGCGGATCGTCGCATCCAGCCGGTTCCGAAGTATGGCCAAGCGCCCGCGCACCTCCGCCAAGCGCCGGCTCGGGCGCTGCGCCGTGAGGCGCATCGAGAGCGTGGCGAAGCGTTCTCGCGCCGCGCGCACACGTCGCGCCATCGCGATCTGCAATCGGTAGTCGAGATCATCCACCCGTTGCCAGGCCTGCTGCACGGCCGTGCGCGCGCGCATGAAGCCCGGTCGCGCATGAAGTTGAGAGAGGCGCTCGCGCTGTCGCACGAGGAGATAGCGCGCCGTCTTCACCAGACGCAATTCCAGCGCGGCGAACCGCTCGATCAGCTCATCCCGACGTGCGGCGACCATTTCGGCAGCCGCCGAAGGTGTCGGCGCGCGCACATCGGCGACGAAATCGGCGATGGTGAAATCGGTCTCGTGCCCGACGGCCGAGATGATGGGAATGCGCGAGTGAAAGATGGCGCGCGCGACGATCTCCTCGTTGAACGCCCACAAGTCTTCGATCGAACCGCCGCCGCGCCCGACGATGAGGACGTCCAGGTCCTCGCGCTGATTCAGGAGGCGAATGGCTTCGGCGATCTCTTCGGCAGCACCTTCGCCTTGAACGCGCACGGGGCAGATCAAGACGTCAATGCCGCGATTGCGCCGCTTCAGGATCCGCAAGATGTCACGAATGGCGGCGCCCGTCGGGGAAGTGATCACGCCGATCTTTCGCGGCGTGAGCGGAAGCGGACGCTTACGCGCGGGATCGAACAGCCCTTCGGCCGCCAGGCGTGCCTTCAGTTGTTCGAAGGCCAATTGCAAGGAGCCGATGCCAACCGGTTCCATGTACGCGACGAGCAGACGATACTCGCCGCGCCTCTCGAAGACGCTCAGCCGCCCGCGCGCATAGATCTCCAGTCCGTCCTCTGGTCGGAACCGGATCAACCGGTTCTGCAGGCGGAAGCAGACGCAGGGCAATTGCGCATGTGCATCCTTCAGCGTGAAATACCAGTGGCCCGAACTATGGCGCTTGAAATTGGAGATCTCGCCCCGAACCCAGACGTCGGGGAATTCCCCCTCCAGCAGGTCCTTGATGTGAGTAGTCAACTCGCTGACGGTGAGCGCGTGTCGCTCGGCCGTCAGCGTCGCCCAGATCGTCGGCCCCATGCGTCACTCCTGCTTCGATTCGATGCGCCCTCCAGGCCGAATATTAGCCCGCTGCCGAATGGGGTGTCAAATCGGGTTCGTAGGGTCGCTTTCGCTTCCAGAGAGCGTAGGCGGGGAGCCCCGAGAGCATGATGCCGAGGCCGATCGCCGATTCGCGCGGTGCGCCCACGAACGTGCTCACTGTGAGCACAAGTGCCAGCCCACCAAAGAGCAGCGGAACGACAGGATACCCCGGCGTGCGGAATGGACGCTCGACTTCCGGGAACTTCCACCGCAGGAAGAGACAGCCGATGGTCGTCAGCCCATAGAAGACCCACGCGGCGAAGATCACGTAGGTGAAGAGCTGTTCATATGTGCCGCTCGCGGCCAGAAGCGCTGCCCACGCCGCTTGCGCGAGGATCGCCACATGCGGGACACGAAAGCGCTCGTGGACGCGCGCGATCGGCCTGAAGAAGAGTCCATCGGCAGCCATCGCGTAGAAGATGCGCGCCCCCGAGAGGATCGAACCATTTAACGCGCCGAGGATAGAGATCAAAATGGCCAGAGAGACGATCGTCGCTCCCGGCGCGCCGAGGACGCGCTCGATGGCCTCGGCAGCCACGCGTTCGCTCGCCTGAATCGCCGTGATGGGGAGCACGTGAAAGTACGCGAGATTGGCCAGCAGATACACGAGGATGACCACGAGCGTGCCGAGCACCAGCGCGCGGGGGATCGTGCGCGCCGGATGCGCGATCTCTCCCGCGACCATGTTGATGTTGTTCCATCCGTCATACGCCCACAGTGCCGCGACCATAGCGACGCCGAATCGTCCGAACCAGTTATCGCGCACCATCTCCGGCCACATCGGGCGATAATGAGCTGTCGTCCCTTCGCCGAGGATGAAGGCGAGCCCGACAAGGCCAAGGATGAGCGTGAGCTTGAGCACGGTGAGCCCCGCCTGCACCGCCCCGCCGACCCGAACCCCGCGACAGTTCACCAGCGAGAGCACGAGCAGACACGCGATGGCCGTGATCTTGCTCCCTCGCTCCGAGAGGGGGAGAAAATGGCCGAGATAAATGGCGAATCCGGCTGCCAGCGCGGCGATCGAACCCGTCTTGATCACCAGAAACTGCGTCCACCCGTAGAGGAAGCCCCAGAGCGGACCATATGCGAGACGCAGATAGACATACTCGCCGCCGACTCGGGAGAACGCTGCCCCCAACTCCGCGTAGGTGAAAGCGCCCAGGAGCGACAATCCTCCGGCCAGGAGCCACACGGCGAAGACCAAGCCCGGTGCTTCCACCGCTCGCGCGATCGTGTTCGGGACGATGAAGATGCCCGTCCCGATGATCGTCCCCACGATGATCGCACTGGCCTCCTTCAGACCGAGCCCGCGTTGCAATTTCTCCTCACTGGGTGTCGGCATGGGGGCGGCCATCATCCCTCCTCCTCTGTCCTAGCGGCGCTCTTCCAGCTTCACCCACCCTTTCGCCACCAACTCGTTGACGAACGCTTCGACGTCCGCCAGCGTCACGTTCTCGAATTCGGCGGATGCAGCCCAATAGATGTGAGCGAGGCTCCGCTCCCCATCAATCAGGTTCTTGATGAGCCTCGAGAGCCTCGGCTCCACCTGCGGAGACGTATGCTCCAGCCATGCGCGAAATCCTGGTCCGAGCGGGATCACGCGCGTGGGAATGAGCCGATGGAGGCGCAGTTCTTCCGTCTCCGGCTCCAACTCCCTTGGCGCGACGCCGAGTATCTGACACATGCGCTCATACTGCTCGGTCAAGAGTCGGACCGCCGCTTCCTGAAGGACGAAGAGATTCCACGTGAAGCCGGATTCATATCTGAGCGTGGCGGCGAGTTCGGACGTCTCTCCGGCGAGCGCGAGCTTCGCGAGCGAGGCGAGGATGCGACTCTCGCGTTCGTAGGCTTGTTGTACGATGTGATACGCGCGTTTGAAGCGCGCGTGGACGTTCTCGCGGGTGCTCTCGGCGATCCCCCGCAACGCTCGCGCTTCGGCCTCTCCGAGGCGTTCCGCTCCCCCAGCGCGTACTTCGGCCAGGAGTTTCGGCAGGTCACGCGCCGTCACACTGGCCAGGAAAAGGGCGCACGCCGCACCCAGAAAGACCATCCGCTTGAGCGCCGTCGGATCCAGATGCTCGACCCGGTCGTCGCTGGTGTGAATGTATCGGAGCGAAGGCGCCGCTAAGCTGATCGAAGGGACGTCAATGCCGCTCGTCTCGAAGACGAGATGATCCGAAAGCGACGCATATGGCCAGAACTGCAGCGTGAAGGGACCGCGCGTCCCCGTCGGTGCGACAAAGAGCGGCGAAGGCGCGCGCGCGACAGGAGCCAAATCCGATGCCAGGCGCGCGATCGCCCGCAGGACATCGTCGGCGAACGTCCCCATCCAGCTCGGCTGTCGAATCGCGATGAAATCCGTGCGCCCGTGCCGATCCCCGCCGGCTTGGTCAATGTTGATGTTGATCAGAAGGCGCGACGCCTCCTCGGGATGCGCAAAGAAATAGCGATACGTGCCCTCGATCTCCGTCACCCACCAGAAGCGGATCGTCCGAAGGGGTGGGGCGATCTTCCCCTGACGGATGAGCGTCAGCAGGACGCGCGCGATCTCCAAGAGGACAGCGCTGCCGGAGGCGTTGTCGTTCGCTCCCGGTGACGGATGATCGAGATGGGCCGTGAAGACGATGTCTTGATCGCGGATGCGCGTGCCGGGGATCTCCGCGATGACCATCTTCATCTGTCCCGGCCATCGCATCTCCACGCGCAGATGGACGCGGGCGCGGAGTCGTTCCCCTCGCGCCAAGCGTTGCGCGAGCGCTCGGCCACGAGCGGGTGAGAGCATGAAGGCGAAGCCGGGAGTCCCCTCTCTCGCGCGCTCCGGAGCGAGATGTCCCCAGGCGACGGCTTCTTCAGATGGTGCGATGCCAAAGAACGCGCCCTGCGCGTACGAGATGATGCCCAGGGCCCCGCGTTCGGCGATCGCCAGCGGCTCAACCTGATGCGGCGGACCGCTCGCCAGCACGATCTTGCCCCGTACGTCCACGCCGTGATAATCAGCGGCGCTCGTCCCCGCGCCGACGGCGATGAGCTCAGCCTCTACATCGGCGTCACGGCTGTACTGAGCGACGGAGAGCGGTATCTCGGCGGCATCGGCGAGCTTGACGGGCTCCGGATCGAGTACCCAGAGTTCTCCGCGCTGCACGTCCCACGAGGGGATATCGGCGGGAAAGCTGAGGATGCGCACGTCGGTCAGTCCGATGGCACGCGCGCGTTCGGCCACGATCTCGGCCGCGCGAGTGAATCCCTGAGAGGCGGGATACCGAGCAAGCGCCGCCAGCCTCGTCGCTGTCTCCAGGGCGCGCTCGCCCGATGCCTCGGCGAGGAGCTCTGCGACGAGGTTCGAGGGCAACAATGACGCGTGCGGCGTGGCCGTGAGGGAAGTCGTGAGGTTCACGCAGACGAAAAGGCTGATGAGCAGGGACATCTGGCGCATCGAACGGATGAGCCTCATGCCTCCAACTCCGCCAGGATCGCCTCGGTAAATTCCGTCGTCGTCGCCGTCCCACCCACATCGCGCGTGCGAATCTGCCGCTCGGCGAGCACTCGACACAAGGCCGCCGAAATGCGATCGGCCGCATCCGCTTCCCCGATGTGGCGCAGCATCATCAAGGCCGATAACAGCATCGCCGTCGGATTGGCCAGATTCTTGCCAGCGATATCCGGTGCGCTCCCGTGCACGGCCTCGAAGACGGCGATCGTGTCCCCGAGATTCGCGCCACCGACGACGCCCAGTCCGCCCACGAGTCCGGCCGCGAGATCGGAGATGATGTCGCCATAGAGATTCTCCAGAAGCAAGACGTCGAATTGCTGCGGGTTCATCACCAATTGCAGACAGGCGTTGTCCACGATCTTCTCCTCGATCTCGATCTCGGGATAGTCGCGTGCGACACGTCGGAAGCAGTCCAAAAAGAGCCCATCCGAGAGCTTCATGATATTGGCCTTGTGCACGGCCGTCACTTTCCGCCGGTTCTCGCGGCGCGCGTACTCGAAAGCGAAACGCGCGATGCGCGTCGAGGCGCGTTCGGTGATGATCTTGAGCGACTCGACGACGCCCGGCACGACGATGTGCTCCAGTCCCGAATAGAGGTCCTCCGTGTTCTCGCGCACGACGACGAGGTCAACGGGTCCAAAGCGCGTGAGGATGCCGGGCAGGCTCCGCACCGGGCGAAGATTGGCATACAGGTCCAATTCCTTCCTCAGGCGCACATTGACGCTCGCAAAACCCTCGCCGACGGGCGTCGTGAGCGGCCCCTTAAGGGCCACGCGATTGCGCTCGATGGATTCCAATACCGCGAAGGGAAGCGGATCACCATAGCGGTTGAGCGCTTGCATCCCCGCGATGTGCTCCTCCCACTCGATGGGGGCGCGGGCCGCCGCGAGGATCCGAACGACGGCCGCTGAGACTTCCGGCCCGATGCCATCCCCTGGGATCAGCGTGATCGTGTGCGCCATCGTCTCCTTCCTCGTTCGCGCGCCTCAGCGGTTTTTCGCTTCATTGCGCGGGACCTCGATCACCTGACCGTCCTTGATGACGAGGACGACATGGCGCAGAGCTTCAGGATCGAGCAACGGGTCGCCGTCCACGACGATCAAATCCGCGAGCTTGCCGGGTTCGATCGTCCCCACCTCCTTCTCCCGACCAAGCGCTTCCGCTCCCAGGCGCGTCGCCATCTGGATGACTTCGATCAGGGGAATCCCCATGTTCACATAGAGCACCAGCTCTTTATAGAACCGACCATGCGGGATGAGGTCCGATCCCGTGTCAGGCCCGAGCGCGACCTTCACTCCCAGCAGACGCGCACGCGTGAGGCTACGGAAGGCTTCGCGCAACGCGCGCTTCGGATCGTATCCGCGCGCTCGCCATTCGAGCACGTGGCGGCGCCAGAGGGCCGCCCGCTGTGCGAGCGCTTGAAGGATCTCGGCAGGGAGCCGATTGTGCAGGGGCGGCTCGATCAGGTCTTCGTCCTTCCCCTCCAGCGGGTTCACGCGCTGCGCCTGAATCTGATAGAGCGTCGGCACAAGGAGGATGTTGCGACGGGCCATCTCCAGAAGCAACCGGTCATCGTATGTGCGCAACGGGGCCATGTGCTCGATCGTGTCCACGCCGGCCATCACGGCTAACCGCACGGCCTCATCGTGGGGAGCATCCACGTGGGCGGCGACCTTCAATCCCGCGCGGTGCGCTTCGTTGACGATCGCCAGAAGTTCCTCGAGCGTCGGAAGCGGTCGCTGGCGCGTCAGCCGCACCTTCACGAAATCAATACCCTTGGCGATCTGCTCCCGGACTTTCCGTCGAGCGTCCTTCGCTCCCTCGTATTCGAGGAAGAGGGGGAGCGAGGGCAGCGTCGGATCTCTCTTGACGAGCTGTGGCCCGGAAGCGAAAAGCCTCGGCCCTTCGGCTTCGATCTGCTCCCGCAGCTTGAGGACGAGTTCGCTCGATCCGCAATCGCGCAGGCTCGTCACCCCGGAGAGGAGATCGAGTCGGGCATTCTGAAGGATGACGTGTCGAAGCTTCTCCGGCGTGTCTGTGAACTCGGCATCTCGCTCGCCAAGCCCGAGCCCCTCCAGATGCGCGTGCGCATCAATGAACCCGGGGAGGATGAATTTCCCCTGCACGTCAATCACGTGCACGCCAGTCGGAATGCGCACGCGCCCCACTCGTCCCACGGCCTTGATCTTATTGCCTGCGATGAGAATGACCGGATTCTCGAACGGCACAGGGGTATTGCCATCAATGAGCCATCCTCCCACGAGCGCCAGCGTGATCTCGGCTTCCGCTTCGTCGTTGGCGCGAAGGCGTTCCGGCAACGGGAGGCCGCCGAGCACAAGAAGCGTGACGGTGAAGAGGAGTCGTGTGCGCATACTCATCGTTCCGGTCAGGGGATCCTCACCTCCACCCTGCGAACTGCGCGTTCCGCGCCTCTCATCGTTCGACAGGCATCTTCCCGGCCGTACTCTTCGGCGGGAATGAAATCGAGATCTCCGCAGAAAGAGAGCTCGCGCTCCTGACCGAGCCGTTTCGAGGTGGCCGCCAACCCTTCGATGCGCGCGGGGGCGGGTTCCGGAAACCGATCGCGGTGCTCCAGGATGAGGCCGCTCCCATCGGGCCAATGCGGAGGCTCAATGCCCACCTGTCGCCGCATGCCTTTCAGCGCCAACTCCACGATCTCCTGGGTTTCGCGGAGGAGATCCGAATACATCGCCTCGGTCATCAGAACGTCGAACACCTGCACTCGTTCTTTGGCTTTGATCGGGCAGCTCTGGGCGAGGGAGAGGTTCGTCATAGCTCGAAGACTTCTCCGGGACGAGAATCGGGCCAATACCAGCGATCTCCCTGTACGATCCGTCTCGCCCCGAGACGTCGAGGGCGTTCGGCGACATTCGCCAGAAAGCGCGCGAAGAAGCGATCCCGGTCAGAGGGGACGCGCACGTCGAAGACTGCATCGAGGAACAAGGGACTTCCGGCGAGCACCTCCTCTGGGATCTTGAAGATCGGCGAGAGATCGGTATGAATTCCCTCTGGAGCCATGCGGTCGAGATCGGGAGCCAATCGAGCCTTGACTTCGGCGAGCTCCGCGATGCGGTTCATCCGTCTTCGGGGCAGTGGGGTCGCTCTCGGCAACACCCCCGCATCGGATTCCGGCGTCGCCGTCCCCCGGGCTCCTGAGCCGAAGACGACGAGCGTGATGAGGCGTTCTTTGGAGACATCCACGGTCTTTTCGAGAAGCCGAGCGAGGAGCCCATCAAAGCGCGCGCGCATTGAGGCGCCTGCCTCCGGCGCCGCGCGGCGTTCGAGCTGTGTCCTTCCCTCGCGCATGGCATCGCTATTGTACAGCAGGCTTTGCTAAAATAACCAGTCCTTCGAGCAAGGAGGGAGCGAAGGAATCGTGCGCGACGAGCGATGCGGGAGGGAGCCGAGCGATCTCGCGCTCGATATGCGGCAGCGCCGGTGGGACATTTCCGCCGCTCTCTCTGACGGTATGGCGTCGGAGGCTTTTCGCGCGACGCGAGGTCGAGCGGGATTCGGGCATTTTCGGCATGGAGGAAGGGCGTGCTTCCGAAGCGAGACAGCGCACGGCAATTGTTTCACGTCTTCCTCCTGACGAGCGGCTACATGGTCGTCGAGGCCGTCGGGGGGTGGCTGACCAATAGTCTCGCGCTTTTGGCCGATGCCGGGCACATGCTCACGGACGTCGCAGCCTTGGCTCTGGCCTTGGGCGCGATGTGGATGTGCGAGCGAAGTGCGCCGCCGGAGAAGACCTATGGCTACTATCGGCTCGAAATCCTCGCGGCGCTGTTGAACGCCGTCATCCTGATCGTCATCTCGCTGGCCATCTTCCACGAGGCCTACGAGCGCTTCCAGCGACCGCCGCATGTGCGGGGCGCGGAGATGATGCTGATCGCGCTCGGAGGGCTCATCGTCAACGGAATCGGGGCTGCGCTCTTGCATCGGGCGCGCCACCAGAGTTTGAACGTGCGGGGCGCCTTCCTGCATGTCGTGAGCGATGGGATGGGCTCGATCGGCGCGTTGCTGGCCGGAGGGCTCATTTGGACGAGGGGGTGGTATCTCGCCGATCCCGCCTTCAGTCTCCTGACGGGCGGATTGATCATCGTATGCGCGTGGCGATTGCTCAAAGAGGCGGTCAATATCCTGATGGAGGCCACGCCCGCGCACATCGATATTGCGGGCGTGGAGCGCGTGATTCGCAGCGTCCCGGGGATCCAAGATGTCCATGATCTGCATGTCTGGACGATCACGTCGGGGAAGGATGCCTTGAGCGCGCACATCATCTTGGCGGAGGACCATGCTTCGCCGAAGGAGATCCTCCAAGGGATTCGGGCGCGGCTGAAGGACGCCTATGGCATCGAACACGTGACGATTCAGATCGAGACGCCTGATTTCGAGGAGGAGGAGATTCATTTTTGAGTGAGGCGCATTGACCGCTTTCAGCGATCGGTGCTACAATCGCTTGTGGTTTGGGGGTGACATGGGTTCGACGGGGGTCAAGAGGCGACGGGGTGCATGCCGGGTTCCGTGCCGGCCCGAAAGAGGCACGGAAAAAAACAACTGCCAACGCGCAGTACGCTCAGGCCGCGTGAAGACGGCCTCGCTCCGCCTCGCCTCGCCCGCGGGTGAGGGATGGGGCGCCGACCCAGACGGGCTCGGTCAGGGCGAGCGATCGGCGCGCCCTGGCGACACCGTGATGCCGATCTAGTTGCGCGAGGCGCGCGTCGTCTCGCTTCCTCGCGCGGCGAATCGTCGAGAGGCGACTAAGCATGTAGAGCCTCGCGCCGGAAGGCCCTCGGACAGCGGTTCGATTCCGCTCACCTCCACCATTTTTCATGTCTTGGGTCGGCGATCATGTTCGACGATCTCTTCTCCTCATCGCCCAAGAGTGCGGAGGAGCGGGCCTCCAAGCTGGAGCGGCTGGCCGAGCTCCAAGATGAGTTGCAACAGCTCATTGATGTGCGGCGGCGCCTCATGGAGCGACTCGCGCGCATGCGGAGCGAACTGGAGGGGCATCGTCGGGAAAGCCTCGACATCCGCATGCGGACCATGGACTTGGTGAATCGCATCCGGCGACGACTGCAAGAATCCCCCGGCAGCTTCATCACCCCGGAGGAGGAGCGCATGCTCGCTGAGCTGGAAGCCTGGCAGCAACGCTTGGAGCGAGACATCACCGATCTCGAACACCGTGTGAAAGTTGCTGCCTTCGAGGCCGAGAGCCTGGAGGCGACGTTGAACGAATTGCGCGAGCAGGCCGACGCCATCGCCGCTGAGCTCGAACAGGAGGAGGGATTCTCCGAGACGCATTGAAGATGAGTGAGACGGCACTTCGTCAGGACGAACGTCGCCCGGACACGCTGCGCCCGATTCGGATTCTCCCCAACTTCCTCAAGTTCGCTGAGGGTTCGGTCTTGATCGAATGGGGCGATACGAAGGTCATCTGTGCGGCGAGCGTGGAGGAACGCGTCCCTTCGTTCCTGCGTGGCACGGGGAAGGGGTGGATCACGGCCGAATACGCCATGCTGCCGCGCGCGACCGAGACGCGCACGCCGCGCGAGACGGCGCGCCCGCAACCGTCCGGGCGCACGCAGGAGATCCAACGGTTGATCGGGCGTAGCCTTCGCGCCGTTGTGGATTTGGACAAGCTCGGCGAACGGACGATCCTCCTCGATTGCGATGTCGTTCAAGCCGATGGGGGGACGCGGACAGCTTCGATCACAGGCGCTTTCGTCGCCTTGGTCTTCGCCCTGCGGCGGTTGTACGAAACGGGGGCGATCGCCGAATGGCCCGTACGCGATTATGTGGCCGCCGTCAGCGTGGGCATCGTGGACGGCATGCCAATGCTCGATCTGCGGTATGAGGAGGATAGCCGGGCGGCCGTGGATATGAACGTTGTAGGCACGGGCGATGGGCGGTTCGTGGAGATTCAGGGGACGGCCGAGAGCGAACCGTTCACCGAGGAGCAGCTTCAGCAGTTGCTCGCGCTCGCGCGTCAGGGCATTGCTCAGGTGATCGAGATTCAACGAGCCGTCCTCGGGCCGTGGTCCGCGGCCGTCGAACCCCCTCAAGGGGATGCCTCGTCCATGCGCGCGTTATGAAGCGAGCGATCCCGATCATCTTCTCTGTGCTCATCGTCCTCCCGCAGACGGCCGAGGAGCGGCCTTTTCAAGACCCGGATGGCCGATACGCGCTCATCTTGCGCGATCGATGGGAGCCGGTGACGTATCAGGATGGCGCGGGGAACACCGTGACCGACATCGTCTACGGAAGTAGCGAAGAAGGGGTGCTGCGCGTGCGCCAATTCAAGGTCGAGCCGGGGACTTCACCGCGCGCGTTCGCCGAGCGAGAAGAGGAGGTCTCACTGCGCTTCCGTCCTGGGTATCTGCGTGGGACGATGGAATCGTTCGGCGGCGTGTATCCGGAGAGCGTCGTCTTCAATTTCGAGTTCACGCGGCGCGGGCAGAAGAAGGTCGCTCGGTACTACTACTTCAAGACGGAGGAGACGACCATCTACGTCCTGCAGTTCGAGGGACGTCCGGAAGTCATCCGATCCACGCGAAATCGTCTGGATCTGATCGCCCGGAGTTTCCGGGTCCGCTCGTGAGGCCCATGGAGACGATTCGCCGGGCCCTGGAGTGGGCGCGACGGCGTCTGGAGGCGGCAAACGTCGAAGAGCCGCGACGCACGGCCGGGACGTTGCTCGCGCACGTCTTGCAGAGGGATTACCTTTACCTCCTCACCCGACCGGAGGAGCCGCTTTCGGAATCCGCATGGGCGGAGTTCGCGCGCTTGGTCGAACGACGGGTGCAGGGAGAGCCACTGCAGTACATCACCGGACATCAGGAGTTCTTCGGGCTCGATTTCCTGGTCACGCCGGATGTCCTGATCCCGCGGCCGGAGACGGAATTGATCGTGGAGGCCGTCTTGGACCTGGCGCGCACGAGAGATTCGGAAGTGCTGCTCATTGACGTGGGGACGGGATCAGGGTGTTTGGCCGTGACGCTTGCCGTGCACTTGCCGCGCGCGCGCGTTCTGGCGCTTGACCTCTCGGAAGCCGCTCTCGCCATCGCGCGGCGCAATGCCGAACGGCACGGTGTGCACGCGCGTATTGAGTTCCTCGCGAGCGATCTCTTCTCAGCCCTGGAAGCCCTGCCGCAGCTGCCGAAGGCCGATTTCATCGTCGCGAACCCGCCCTATATCCCCGAGGCTGAGCTGCCGACTCTTCCGCGCGAGGTCCGAGACTATGAGCCCCGCTTGGCCCTGATCGCCGGACCGGACGCTTCGAGCGTTCAACGGAGGCTCTTCGCCGACGGACCGAAGTTCCTGAAGCCGGGAGGGTATCTCATCTGTGAGATGGGATACGGGCAATATCCGTCGCTCTGCGAGGCCCTGGAGCCGACAGTGTGGGAAGTGGTCGAGGTCAAGCGCGATCTCCAGGGGATCGAGCGAACGCTCGTACTGCGACGCCGAGCCTGAGCCGGAGGCGGCTTCTCTCCTTCCCTTGGAGATCAAGGTGTGGGAAAATTCCCACTTCGAGTGGCTCGCGCGAGCGAGCGGGGCTCATCGGCGAACACGATGTGCGGAGAGGTGAAGATGAACACCGACGAACGCGAGTGCATCTTCTGTCACATCGCGCGTGGAGATCATCCGGCCGACATCCTCTACCAGGATGATCAAGTGGTTGCGTTCAAAGACATCAATCCTCAGGCGCCGTGGCACATCTTGATCATCCCTCGCGAGCATAGGGATTCGTTGAATGACGCGGCTCCTCAGGATGAAGCGCTGCTCGGGCACATGCTGCGGATCGCATCGAAGGTGGCGAATCACATCGGGATCGCCAAAGAGGGGTATCGCGTGGTCATCAATACGGGGCCGCGGGCGGGGCAAAGCATCTTTCACCTCCACCTGCATCTCCTCGGTGGGCGCCTTTTGCGCTGGCCACCTGGATGAGCGATGCGGCGTATACCGTTTTGTAAGCTTCAGGCTCTGGGTAACGACTTCCTCGTCGTCGCTCGCGAGCACATTTTGGAGGAGGAGGTCGCTCGGTGGGCGGCGCGGTGGTGTCATCGCCATTTTGGCATCGGCGCCGATGGCGTGATCCTCGTCGCGCCACCTTCCTCAGAATCGGAAGCGGATTTCGAGATGCGCCTCTGGAACGCCGATGGGACGGAGGCGGAGATCTCCGGCAATGGCCTTCGCTGCCTGGCCGCGTATCTCGCATTCACGGGACGATGGCAGGAGCCCGTCGTGCGCATCCGAACGAAGGCGGGGGTGAAACGCTTGGAGCAGATTCGTCGCGAGGGGACGCACTTTGAATTTCTCGCCGATATGGGGACGCCTGTGCTCTCCAGCGCTGCGATCCCGATGGCTCTAGAGCCCGCGCGTTCGCGCGTCGTGGGGGTTTCGATTCGCGTCCACGAGCGCGAGATTCCCATCACCGCGTGCTCCTTGGGGAATCCCCACTGCATCGTGTTCGTGGAAGACTTCGCCGCGGTGGACATTCGGCACGTGGGAGCGGCCATCGAGCGACATCCGCTCTTTCCCGAACGGACCAACGTGGAATTCGTGCGCGTTTGGGATCGTCAGAACCTTGAACTGCGGATATGGGAGCGCGGCGTGGGGGAGACGCTCTCTTCGGGGACAGGAGCGTCGGCGGCACTCGTCGCGGCCGTGCTCAATGAACTGGCGGAGAGAGAGGCATGGGTGCACACGCCAGCCGGTGCGATGCGTGTCCGGTGGCAGCCGGATGACCGCATCGCCGTTGAGGGACCGGCGGAAGTCCTCTTTTTCGGAGAATGGGTGGGGCCGATATGAGCGGCGAAGATGTCCGGTTCGTCCTGTTGGCCCACTTCACGGCGGTCGCCGAGGCGGAGATGGTGCGGGAATTGCTCGCCCGCGAGGGGATCTCCGCCATCCTGAGCGGGATGAGCGATCCGCTGGGGATCGTGAGTGGCGCGCAGCCGATTCGACTCCTCGTGGCGGAGGCCGATCTGGAGCGCGCGCAGTCGTTGTATCAGGCCTTCTTCCAAAAGCCGTTTTCCGAGGATCAAGCCGGGTGAACTCGGAGTGAGGGAGACCCGTGGGACGATCCTTCGCGGACTTCGTGCTCAGCGTGATCTTCCCCTCTCGATGCATGCTTTGTGGAGAGCCCGTGGAGTCGCTCGCTGATGGGATCACGTGTGCGGCGTGTTGGTCGGCGCTCGCTCGGCTTCCGGCAGCGCGATGCGCTCGCTGCTATGCGCCGGTGAACGTCCCATCGGAGAGATGTCCGGCATGTCGGGAGATGGCGTTAGATCGCCTGCGGTTTCTCGGACCGTACGCTGGTGCGCTTCGCGCTCATCTGCTCTTCTTGAAGAGGAAGCCGTATGTGTGCCGGCGCTTGCGCGAGGAGATTCGTAAAGGGGTAGCGACGGAGTTGACGTTTCGCGATGTGGAGCTTGTGCTCCCCGTACCGCTTCATCCGCGGCGACAGCGCGAGCGAGGGTACAACCAAGCGGACCTTTTGGCCGAAGAAATCGCGTGCGCGCTTGGCCGTCCTCTGCGGCGAGGAGTCTTACGGCGCGTGCTTTACACGGAACCGCATCGAGCGGGAGCGGATGCGTGGGCTCGGGCGCGCAGCCTCGCCCGATGCTTCGTCGTCACTTCGGCGGAGGCTGTTCGGGAAAAAGTCGTGCTCGTGGTGGACGATGTCTACACGACCGGAGCGACCTTGAACGAGTGTGCTCGAACGGTGCGCGCGGCCGGCGCGCGCGCCGTCTACGGATTCGTCGTCGCGCGCACCCTCAGTTCCTGAAAGAGGGCGCGCTCATCGTGATTGGCCGGAGGCTGACGGCGCCGGAAGAGCGATCGGGCGCAAGCCCCCGAAGTTCGCCGGATTCTCCAGCATCCGCTGCGCGAGCATATTCTCGATGCGCGATTCCGCGAGCGCCAATCGGGTCACGGCCGTCTGCAGCACTTGTTCCCGTTGACCGCGCAGCTCTTCGACGATCTGGGCGCGTACTTCATCAAGCGTCAGCTCGCGATCACGCTGGATGCGGCGGACGAGTTTTATGATGAGCCATGCGTTGCCAATGCGGATCGGCTCCGTGATGTCACCTTCGCGCATGGCCGACAGGCGCGCGCGCAATGCTTCCGGGAACTGTTCACTCGTCTCGGGGAAGAATCCCCACTCCCCTCCTCGGGTTGCCGTTAAGGGGTCCTCGGAGCGGCGCGCGGCGACGGTCGCGAAATCCGCCCCGCGACGCAACTGCTCATAAATCTCCCGAATCTTCCGTTCAGCGGCCTCAGCTCCGACGGCGTCATCCGGGACATTATCTCTCCCCGGCGTCACCAGAATGCGCGCTAGCGCGAAGCCCCGCCGCTCGACGAACTGGGCTTTATTGGCCTTGTAAAAGTCCTCGATCTCGCGGTCGGTGACGGTGATGCGCGGCGTCACCTCTCGATCGAAAAGCTTCTGGATCGCCAATTGACGGCGAATCTCACGTCGGAATTGCTCTTCGGTCTGACCCAATTCGCGGAGCGTCCGTTGAAAGCCCTCTTCGCTCAATCCCCGTTCGCGTTTGAACTGTTGAATGCCTTGAAGGATCTCGTCTTCGGTGGGGAGGAGACCCAGGCGCTCGGCCCTTTGATAGAGGGCTTGCTGGGTGATGAGGCCTTCGAGGACTTGAAGGCGGACGGCCGCCAGCTCGGCGGGTGTCGGCGGCGCTTGCCCTTGTTGCGCGCCGGCGCGAAGCTGCTGTTCGATGAGCCGATCCACTTCCGAGAGTGTGATCTCCACGCCGTTGACTCGCGCGGCCACATCCTCAGCCGTCGCGCGGCTCTGCGGCCGATCTTTACAGGCGTTGAGCATGAGGCTGATGCCGAGTACGCTGAGAAGGGCGATTCTCCTCATGACCCCTCCTGCTTGACGAGATGAGCGATCTTCTGCTACCTTCGAGAGTTGATTCACGCCAAGAATATCACGTGGGGGAGAGAGCGAACGATGGCACAACGATGTGTCATTTGCGGCAAAGGGCCGCAGTTCGGGCATCGCGTCAGCCACGCGGGCAATCGCACTAAGCATAAATTCGAGCCGAATCTGCATCGCGTGCGCGCGCGCATCAACGGCTCTGTCCGACGCCTCCGCGTCTGCACGCGGTGTCTGAAGGCGGGGAAGGTCGTCAAGGCGGCCTGATCCCGTCTCTCCTTCAGAGCGTCGCGATGGCATCCATCTCGATCCGCGCATTGCGGGGCAAGCGCGAGACCTCGACGGTCGCCCGTGCTGGTTTCTCCCCTGGGAAATATCGCGCATAGACCTCGTTCATCTTCGAGAAGTCATGGAGATCCGTCAGGTAGACGGTCGTCTTGACCACCTTCTCTAAGGACGAACCGGCGGCTTCCAAAATGGCCCGGAGGTTTTGCAACACGCGCTCGGTCTGTTCTTCGATCCCTCCGGGGACGAGTTCACCTGTCTCCGGATCGAGAGCGATCTGCCCGGAGACGAAGATCAATTCGCCGACCTGAACGGCCTGGACATACGGACCGATGGCGCGCGGAGCTTGATCGGTTGTGATCGTCCGTCGCATCATTCACCGCTCCTCTCGTTCGACATCAATCACCCCTTTGACGGCTCGAATGGCATTTGTGACGCGTTCGAGGTGCTTCAAGTCGAGGATCTCAACGGTGATCCGAATCTCGCCGCGCCCATCCGACGTTGTTCGAGCGCGAGCGTCGCGAATGTTCGTCTTGATATTGGCGATCGCCGAGGTGATCTCGGCCAGGATACCCTGCCGATCTTCAACGACCACATACAAGGGGACGGCATAGGGTTCGTTCTCTCCCCCTCGTGTCCATTCCACCTCGACGATGCGCTCGCGGTTGACGAACAGGGCGGGGACGTTGCTGCAGCGCCGCGCGTGGACGGCCACGCCCCGTCCTCGGGTGATGTAGCCGATGATCTCTTCCCCGTGAATGGGGTTACAACAGCGCGCCCGATAGACCATGAGGTCCTCGACGCCCCGAACGCGAATGGGCGCTTCTCGCAGGCCGAGGGCTCTCTTGACCCGCTCGGTGACTTCCACGAGCTTCGACTTCGGCTTCTCCTCCAACTGGGCGAGCACCTCAGCCGGGACGAAGCGGGTGAGGACGTTGCGCGCGGAGACCTTCCCGTAGCCGATGGCGGCCAGCAAGTCCTCCGCTTTCTGGTACCCATAGTTGGGAGCGATCTTCTCCAACTCTCCTTCGCCCAGCAGGTTCTTGAGCTTGAGATGGAGCTTCTCGGCTTCTCGCTCCAAGAGTCGCCGGCCAAGGTCCGTCGCTTGTAAGTGCTCCTGCTCGCGGAGCCATCGCCGAATCTTCGTGCGCGCGCGATTGGTCTTCACAAAGCGCAGCCAGTCGCGACTCGGATGTTGATTCGGGGAGGTGAGGATCTCCACGATGTCGCCCGTCTTGATCTGATACCGGAGCGGGACAAGCCGGCCGTTCACTTTCGCGCCCGCACAGTGGTGGCCGATCTCCGTATGGATGGCGTAAGCGAAATCGATGGGCGTCGCTCCTTGCGGCAGCTCGATGACTTTCCCCTTAGGGGTGAAGGCGAAGACCTCTTTGGGGGAGAGGTCGAGCTTCAGGTCTTCGAGGAATTCGCGAGCGTCGTGCGCTTCGTGCTGCTCATCGAGCAGGCGACGGAGCCACGCGATCATCTTATCCTCGGCCTGCGCGCCGAGCTTCCCCTCCTTGTACTTCCAGTGGGCGGCGATGCCCTCCTCGGCTACCCGATGCATCTCCTCGGTGCGGATCTGCACCTCAAACGATTGGCCGTTCTCGCTGACGACCGATGTATGGAGCGATTGGTACATGTTCTCGCGCGGCGTAGCGATCCAATCTCGGATACGCCCGGGGATGGGATTCCAATTCTGATGGATGATGCCCAGCGCGGCATAGCACTCGCGCACGCTGGAGACGATCACGCGCACAGCCATCAGATCGTAGATCTGATCGAGGGGGACCTTCTTGCGGCGCATCTTTTGGAAGATGCTGTAGAGGCGCTTGACGCGCCCCTCGATGGCGATCACGAGGATTCCCTCCGCTTCGAGCTTCTCCCGCATCCGCGCCTTCACCTCTTCCAAATGCGCTTCCAACTGCGGACGCTTGCGATCGATCGACTCCTTGAGTCGGCGATAGTCCTCCGGATAGAGATGCTTGAAGGCGAGGTCCTCGAGTTCCCCGCGTAGGCGGCCCATGCCCAACCGATGAGCGATAGGGGCGAAGACATCAAGCGTCTCTTGCGCGATGCGGATCTGTTTCTCACGGGGCAGGGGATCGAGCGTCCGCATGTTATGCAACCGATCGGCCAGTTTCACCAGGATCACGCGAACATCATCCACCATCGCCAGGACCATCTTCCGCACGCTCTCGGCTTGCGCTTCCTCGCGAGAGGCAAAAGCGATCTGACCGATTTTCGTCACTCCGTTGACGATGTGGGCGATCTCCGAGCCGAAATACGCCTCCAGCTCTTCGAGCGTGACGCCGCAGTCTTCGATGACGTCGTGCAAGAGCCCCGCACTGACGGTGACGACATCGAGTCGCTGATCGGCCAAGATATTAGCGACTTCAAGCGGATGGACGAGATAGGGCTCCCCGCTGAGGCGAACCTGCCCGCGATGCTCGCGCGCCGAGAAGATATACGCGCGGCGCAGAAGCTCCAGATCGGCCTCCGGATGATACCGTTCGACCTTCCCCAGAATGTCCTCGAACCGGATCACCGACTCGGGCCTCCTCTCTCCCCAAACGGGTATTCTACTGGATGATGACGACCTTCGACTAGCGGCGGAAGGGCCACTCGTTTTCGGGGATAAAAAAAGTGGAGGAGCTCACGCGACGTGAATCCTCCACCTTGCAGTGATCCGCCCGCTGGCCGAGTTAGGTGGACTTTTGCGCTTGCTGTTGCTTCTGCTGCTCTTCTCGCCGCTTATACAGCTCCATCGCGCGATCGCGCGCTTGATCGGCCAAGCGGGTCAACTCGGCGCGCACCCTCGGATCCTTCTCGACTTTCGCCTGTTCGCGATAGAGCAAGTTGATGTACGCCCACGCATCGCCGTATTCGGGATTCAGCTCGACGGCCTTGTTGAGATATTCCATGCCCTTTTGCACCAACGCCTTCACCTTCGGCACTTCGCTCTCGGGCACGTTCCACGTGACCGGCTGCGGCGGACGATTCACTTGATAGGGCTGCGTGAGCTGGAATGACTCCTGCCAGTATCCCTGCCCAAGCGTATAGTAGATCTCGGCCTTGGCCTTATTATCGAGGCCGGGGACCTCCAATCGCTTGAGTGTCCACTCCCGGTACTGCTCCATGTGCCGCTCGCGCTCTTCTTCGGTCTCCGCCATATCGGCCAGGTGCTTGTGGATCACGGCGAGATAAGCGATGGCATCGGCATTGGTCGGATTCTTCTGGTGGACGTCCTCATAGATCTTCATCGACTCCAAGGCCAGTGATTTCTCGTTCGTGAGGTTGAACTTCGCGAACAGGCCCGCCGCGTAATAGAGCCGCGCTTGCTCCATGTTGGGGTAAAGCTCCATGGCCTCCTTGAAGAGCCGAATGGCTTCATCATAGTCGCCCCGCGCGTAAGCGACAGCGCCGTTGTTCAACCGATCTTTCGCCTTGACCATACGGTAGAGATCAGGCCCTTGGGTGGCTCCGAGCGTGACCAGAATTCCGATGAAGATCACGATCGCGATAATGAGTCCTCTTTTCTTCACGATCCTCCCCCCTTCAGCGAGAATTTTGCGCCTCGTTCGGACGCTCAGCGCTCCGGCAAATCGTCAATCTGCAGACCAATGGGCGTAGCTCCGGCCGCTTTCACGATGTCAATGATACGCACGACCTCTCCATAGAGCGTGTTGCGCGGGGCGCGGATGAAGACCGAGCGTTGGTCCGGAGGCCGCGCCGCGATGATCTCCCGGAGCTTCTCCCCCAGCGTCTCCTCGGTCACCGGCTCGACGTTGAGCGTGAGTCCGGCCAGGCGTCCCGAGGCATCCGCCTCCACCAAGACGACGAGCGCCAGCGGATTCGTCACGGCGACGTTCTCCGGAGGCTTCTCCGGGATCTTCGATTCGAGCTTGCTCGGCCTGAGCGGCGTGATCGCCATGAAGATGATCAGGAGCACGAGCAAGATGTCGATGAGTGGGACGACGTTCATGTCCACCAGAGGCTTTCCCACTTCTGGTCGCTTGTATTCCTCCTTCCCGGTCTGCATCGCCATCGTCCTTCCCCCTCGGGTGAGAGATTGGGGAGAGCAAAGAGTGGCCGAGAGCGCAGTGTGGCGCCCGGCCCCCCAGGCTCTCCCTGTTTATTCCTCTTGTCGTTTCGTCCTCTTGCCCGGATCAACGACCAGGCCAACGCGGTCTACGCCAGCGCTGCGAATGGCCTCGATCACTCCCACGACGTTGTCGTAGCGCACCCGATTATCGGCCTTCACGTAAACGACGCGCTGGTCCAGCGGGCGAGCTTCCATCAACCGACGGATGCGCGTCTCCAGCTCGCTCTGGCTCACCAGATCGCGCCCGACGTAAATGGTCCCGTCAATCGGAATCGCGACGACGACGGCGCTCTCTTTGTTGATGTCGGGGTCCTCATCGCCGTGCGGTGCCTTGGGCAGCGTCACCGCAATGCCCGCTTGCAGGAAGGGAGTGACGACCATCATGATGATGAGCAGCACCAGCATGATGTCAGCCATAGGGATGACGTTGATCTCGGCCATGACCCCCTTTCGCTCACCAACCTGCATGCCCATGGGAGTTCAGCTCCTTTGCTTCAAGAAAGGCATCAGCGCGACATCCACCAACTCGGACGAGGAGTTCTCCATCTCCACGACGAAGGACTCCATCCGGTTGGTGAAGTAGTTGAACATCCACACGGCCGGGATAGCGACGAAGAGCCCGAAGGCCGTATTCACCAAGGCCTCGGAGATGCCGCCCGCCACAGCGGCGATCCCTGCCGTCTCCGCTTGCTTCAGCCCTTGGAAGGCGTTCACGATGCCGACGACCGTGCCGAACAGACCGACGAACGGCGCCGTCGAACCGATCGTCGCCAGGTGCGAGAGTCCGCGCTTGAACTCCGCCGTCTTAATGGCGATCGCTCGCTGCAGGGCGCGTCGCGTCGCCTCGACGATCTCACCCGGAATATCCGTCGAGAGTTGATGCGAGCGGAACTCCTGCAGCCCGGCATTCACGACTATCGCCAGGTGGCTCTTCTTGTACTTGCTCGAGAGCGCGATGGCGTCATCTAACCGACCCTCGCGCAAGGCCGCGGCGACCTTCGGGGCGAATTCCCGCGATTGCTTCTTCGCCGCCGAGTAAGTGAGCAGTCGCTCGATCATCACGGCGATCGAGTACATGGACATCAGGGACAGGATGATGATCACCACCAGTCCCACCGTCCCCAATCGTTGGAGCATGGCCCAGAGGGTAAACTCTACGGCTCCCACGCCCTCTTGCAAAAGCAAGCCCATACCCATGTGCGTCAGAACGCCATAGCCCATATGCCCTTTCCCTCCTTCGGTTCAGAGTTTAAAGTTGAAGATCAGAATGCCCGTCACCTTGATGGGTTCCCCGCTGAGGAGCGTCGGGCGGAACTTCCATTGCCAAGCCGCCTCCAGAGCTGCCTGTCGCAAGAGCGGATGGCCATCGATCACCTGCGCGGAGATGACGTTCCCCTCTTCATCAATGACGACTTCAACCTGAACGGTCCCTTGGACGCGAGCAGCGCGTGCGATCGCCGGATAGACCGGCGTGACCTTCCGGATCGCGTTCCCTTGCAGCACGCCCTGCGACACGCGCCGTGGCGGTTCCTTCCTCTCCTCCTTGGGTGGCGGTGGCGGAGGTGCTTCGACCGGACCAGCCACACCCCCTAGGACCCCACCGACGACACCGCCGAGGACTCCTCCCGGAACTCCACCCGGAACCCCGCCAGGCACGCCCCCCATTGCGCTCGCGGAGACGGCGACGACAGGGAGATTCGGCGGTGGTAGTTCCTTCGGGATCTCCTTCGGCGCAATGAACTCCGTCGGCACGACGACGACCTTCGCCGCCGCCGGGACAGCCGCGCTCGGGGGGGGCGGCGGCGGTGGCGGCGGTGGTGGCGGTGGCGCCACCAAAGCCGCCGAGATGAACTGCTCCCTCAGCTCAGGGTTCACCAGCATGATGCTCGCCACGATGGCCGTCACCACGACGAAGCAGTAAACGACCATCGTCGCGAGGAAGAACCACTTGGTCGGCGACTTTTGCTTTTGCGTCGTTGACTCGATCAGAGACCATTCAAACATAGGCCCCCCTCTGCATGTGATGCCGATGGGTCAAGGGACAGAATGTTCCCACATGCCCCAATGTCCTCTCACAGGCCAGCAACCGGGCGTAAGTATACTGTCTCTCCCCCTTTTCGGTCAAGGCCCCTCGTGTTCCCCCGGGTTTGGCATCAAGACCACGTACCTCAGCGAGAGGCTGTCGCGCGTCGCTCCTTCCGGTTCGGCGTCGCCTCCGCTGGCTTCGGCCGAACCACGGGCCGCCGCGCCTGCCGCTGGCTTTGCCACGCTTGCCACCAGAGCATGATCGGGCTTGCGATAGCGATCGTCGAATATGTCCCCACGATGATCCCCACTAGCAGAGCGAGCGAGAATCCGCTGAGCACCTCGCCGCCGAAGAGATAGAGCGAGAGGACGGCCAGCAGGGTCAAGCCCGAGGTGAGGATCGTCCGCGAGAGCGTCTGATTGATGCTGTCGTTGACGATCTTCGTCAAGCCCTCACGCCGCCGCAGCCGCAGATTCTCACGAACGCGATCGAAGATGACGATCGTGTCATTGACCGAATATCCCACGAGCGTCAACAACGCCGCCACGACGTTGAGCGAGATCTCCTTCTGCACGAGCGAGAAGATGCCGAGGGTGACCAAGACGTCATGGAAGACGGCGATGACGGCCGCCACGCCGTAGATCCATTCGAAGCGGAAGGCGATGTAAATGAGCATGCCGGCCAGGGAGGCGAGCGTGACCGAGATGGCGCGTTGTCGCAGCTCTTGTCCGATCTGTGGGCCGACGATCTCTGCGCTGATCATCGCCGCATTGCCGGCGAAGAACCGCTTGGGTAACCATTCGATCAACGCCGTCGGCAGACCCGGTACGGCCCGCACATCCGCGAGATCGCGCAGCAGACCCCCTTGATCCCGATCTCGATAGTGAATGAGGGTATCCGCGTATCGGCCATATTCGAGTTCGGCCGCCGCGCGCCCTGAGGTGGAGACCAAGCGCAGCGGATCTTCCGCCACAAGCAGCTCCCGCAGCCGGTCTCGGCTGATCGTATTGAGGTCGACCTTCGTCGCCACTTCCGAAGGCGGGTTGAAGGTGCTCAAGGCCGCCAGGATCGCGCGCTTCTCCATATCGAGTTCGCTCTCTGCCGGCGATCCCGCCTTCTGTCCCACCTCGCGCTGCGGGAGACGAATCAAAACTTCATTCTTGACCCCGCTGATCGGATCACTGATCGGTTGGATGACGACTTTCCCCGGATCGATTCCCTGTTTGCCGAGTGCTTCGCGCAGGCGGCCCTCCGGTGGGGGAGCATCCTTGAACTTCACGTTCACGAGCGTCCCGCCGGCGAAGTCGATGCCGAGATTGAAACCGCGCGTGAAAGCCGAGACCCCTCCGAGCACGAGCAGCGCGAGCGAGACGAAGATGAATTTCCGCTTCAGGCGAATCCAGTCGATATTCGGCGTCTTGATCAGCTCGTACATGACTTAAATGCTCAAAGCTTCCGGTCGGCCCCCTTGGCGTTCTAGGACCCAACTGAAGATCGCCCGCGAGACGAAGATCGCCGTGAAGAAATTCGCGATCAACCCGGCCGTGAGCGTGACGGCGAATCCCCGGATCGGCCCCGTCCCGAAGACGAAGAGGAAGAGCGCGGCGATGATCGTCGTGAGATTCGTATCGAAGATCGTCACGAACGCGCGCTCGAAGCCCAGGGCGACAGCCGAGGCGGGGACTTTCCCATTGCGCAACTCCTCCCGAATGCGCTCGAAGATGAGCACATTGGCATCTACGGCCATGCCGATTGTGAGGGCGACGCCGGCGATGCCCGGCAGCGTCAGCACAGCGCCCACGATCTTCATCGCCGCCAGAAGCAGGATCAGATTCAAGGTGAGCCCGATGAGGGCGTTCATGCCCGAGAGCCGGTAGTAGAAGAGCATGAAGATCGTGATGGCCGCCAGTCCCGCGAGCGAGGCGGCGAAGCCCTGTCGGATCGAGTCAGCCCCGAGACTCGGTCCGACCGTCCGCTCCTCCAGATACGTCACGCGCGCCGGAAGCGCACCGGAGCGCAACGTCAGGGCGAGGTCTTCGGCTTCCTCTTTCGTGAAATCGCCCTCGATGCGACCCTCGTCGCGGATAGCGTCCCGGATGACGGGTGCGCTCTTGATCTCATCGTTCAGGATGATGGCCAGATTCTTCCCGATGTTGGCACTTGTGGCCGTGTAGAAACGTTCGGCTCCCGAGGGGCGCAACGAGAAGAGGATTTCATAGACGGATCCTCCGGCTTGAGAGGGAACGGCCTGAGCATTTCGCAGATCGTCTCCAGTGATCACAGGCATCTTCTCGACGACGTAGTATTGCACGGGGGGGGCCGTGGGATCGCGCCGCCGTTCGCGCGCTGGCAGAATCTCTTTATCCGGGGGCACGGTGCCGCCGAGAGCTTGTCGCGCGGCCTCCTCGCTCGGATGCGGGCCGCTATGAACGAGCTTCAACTCCAAGCGGGATTCGGCGCGAATGAGATTCTTCACCCGTTCGGGATCATCCACGCCCGGCAACTGCAGGAGGATTTGATACCCGGTCGCCGGCCCGTGTCGCGCGATCGTCGGTTCGGCGACTCCGAAGGCATTGATCCGCTGCTCGATGATCCGCATGGCCTGCTCGGTCGCTCGCTCCCGAATATCGCGCTGCTCTTCGTCTCTCATCTCGAAGATGAGACGTCGCCCCTCATTGCGGGCCGTCCAGCCCGGGCCGAAATCGAGCGTGATGCGGGCCTTGGCGTCCTCGATCTGCGCGCTGTCCTCCAGCTCGATCTCGATCCGGCCAAGCGCCGGCGAGATGCTGTTCGTGAATTTGATGCCGGCTTGCTGGAGGATCGAGCGCGCCTTCTCCAAGTTTGCGGCCGTGATCGAACGGATGGCGTCATCGGTCTGAACCTGTAGGATCAAGTGGCTCCCCCCGCGCAGGTCCAGACCAAGCTTGATGTTCTCAGCGAGGTTCTTCCTGAGGCGGCTCGGCAGGAAGTTCGCGGCGATCGCCTGAGCGGTGACGCGACCCGAAGCATCGCGGAGTTGAAAGGGGCCAAACAACAGATACAGGGCGATCACCGTGACGCCCCCGATCAGCAGGAAGCGGTTCCGAAGCTTCCGACTCATCTCACATCACATCCTGCGCGTGACGTGTTTCGGTTCCCGAACGACCAGAGGGATCATTTCGCCGCCACCCGCTCGCTCTCCTCCGGGCGGGGTTGCTGCAGGCCGATGACGGCATTGCGGGCGATCTCCAGGCGCGATTGATCGGAGCGAACGACCAACGTCTCATCGCGCACGCTGATGATCGTCCCGTAGATGCCCCCCGTGGTCACGATCTTATCCCCGACCTTGAGATTGGCGATCAGCTCCTGCAGCTTCTTCCGGCGCCGACGCTCCGGCAGGATGATGAGCACATAGAAGATGAGGAAGATCAACAGCAGCGGAACGAGCGAGAGGACAGCATTTCCGGCCTGCAGAAGGATCCCGGCGTTCATAGTTGGTCCGCCCGCTGACGAGAGCTTCGCAACGATCCCTCCCTATTTTTTCGTTCGGTCAACTTGCAGAGCGGCCCTCTTCGTACTGGCGCAAGAAAGCTTGCGCGAATTCTACGAAGTTGCCAAGGACGATAGCTTGCCTGATCTTCCGCATCGTGTCAAGGTAGAAGTGCACATTGTGATAGGTGCAGAGGATGGCCGAAAGGATCTCGCCGCTTGCGTAGAGGTGGCGGATATACGCCCGCGAATATCGCCGACAGACTCGGCAGGTACAGTCTTCGTCCAACGGACGCGGATCGCGGGTGTAGGCGGCATTCTTGATGTTGAGGGGGCCGCAAGAGGTGAAGACTTGGCCATTACGAGCATTTCGCGTCGGGAGCACACAGTCGAACATATCCACTCCCCGTTGCACGCTGCGGACGAGATCGGCGGGCGTGCCCACGCCCATCAGGTATCGTGGGCGGTCGCGCGGCATCAGCTCGGCCACATACTCCACCATGTCGAGCATCGCCGCCTTTTCCTCTCCGACGCTCAGACCACCAATGGCATAGCCATCGAAACCGATCTCCAGCAACTCCTCCAGGCTGCGCCGACGAAGGTCAGCATAGAGGCTCCCCTGAACGATCCCGAAGAGCGCCGCCGTCGTCCCCTGACCCTGTTCGCGGAACTCCTCGAATCGCGCCTTACTGCGGCGCGCCCACGCCGTTGTGAGGCGGACGGCGCGCTCGGCCTCCGCACGCTCGGCCGGATTCTCCAAGCACTCATCCAGGACCATGAGGATGTCCGATCCGAGCGCCACCTGAATCTCGATGGCCCGCTCAGGCGTCAACACGTGGCGCGATCCATCCAGATGCGATTGAAAGTGCACCCCTTCTTCGCGCACGATCCGAAGCGGTGCCAGGCTCAGGATCTGATACCCCCCACTATCGGTCAGGATCGCGCGCTCCCACGCCATGAAGCGATGCAGTCCACCGAGTTCGCGAATCGCCTGTTCGCCCGGACGAAGGGAGAGATGGTACGTGTTGGCCAGGAGGATGCGGGCCCCCAGTTCTTCGAGCATCTCTTGCGTGAGGGCCTTCACCGTCGCCTGCGTCCCCACGGGCATGAAGACGGGCGTCTCCACCACGCCGTGCGCCGTGCGCAAAAGGCCCGCTCGCGCGCGCGTCGTCCGATCCTCGGCGATGAGCTGAAACGTCACCTCCTCCATGTCCAATTTTCACATCTTAACTCTGATGAGCGGAAGATGGTCAACCGCGTGAAGGGGGGTCGAGCGTCGGCCTCTCGCTCAGGCGAAGAGGCGCCGAATTTGATAGGTCGTCGTGCGTTCGGCCGGAATACGCCCCAGCTCGCGAATGCGCGCTTGAAACTCCTCCGGCGCCATATACTCCCCAGCCGTCGCACCCGCCAGCCGCGAGATATTCTCCTCCATGAGCGTGCCGCCGTAGTCGTTGGCGCCCGCTTGCAAACAGAGTTGCGAAAGCGCGCGCCCGAGCTTCACCCAGGAGACTTGGATGTTCTCGATCCATCCCCGCAGCAGCAGCCGTGCCAGGGCATGGACTTTCAGGTGCTCCTCCACGGTTGGCCCAGGTCGCGCCTTCCCGAGCTTGTAAAGCGCGGTGTTCCAGGGGACGAAACCCAAGGGAACGAATTCCGTGAATCCGCCGGTGCGTTTCTGAATGTCGCGCAACAGCAGCAGGTGGCGAACCCAATGCTCCGGCGTCTCCACATGCCCGTACATCATCGTGGAGGTCGAGCGGATGCCCAACTTGTGAGCCGTCGTGATGACCTCCACCCATTGGGCAACGGTGAGCTTCTGCCGCGAGATGCGCCACCGCACCGTGTCGTCAAGGATCTCGGCCGCCGTCCCCGGCAGCGTGTCCAGGCCGCTCTCCTTGAGCAGGAGCAGATAATCGCGGAGCGCCATTCCCGTCCGTTCGACGCCGTAAACGATCTCCATGGGCGAGAACGCATGGATGTGTATCTCCGAAACGCGCGCTTTGATCGCGCGCAGGATGTCGCGGTAGAAGAAGCCATCCAGATTCGGGGGCAATCCGCCTTGGATGCAGACTTCGGTCGCGCCTCGACGCCACGCTTCGGCGGCTTTCTCGGCGATCTGATCGAGTGTTAGGGCGTAGGCGTCTTGCTCCTTCGGCGTGCGACTGAAGGCGCAGAAGCTGCAGCCGACGAAGCAGATGTTGGTGAAGTTGATGTTCCGATTGACGACATACGTGACGAGGTCGCCGACCCTCTCACGCCGCACCTGATCGGCGACGGCCACAAGCGCCAGCAGTTCCTCGCCCCTCGCCTGAGCGAGTCGAAGACCCTCCTCGAAGCCCAGCTCCTGTCCGATCCACGCCGCTTCTAAGATTCGGGCCAGATCGCGAGGCGCGCGGGCGAGCGCGCGCTCCACCGACACCTCTTCGCGCTCGATCGCCCAGATGGCGGCCGCCATGAGGTCCTCTTTCATGCGGGATATCCCTCCTCGGTCACGCGCGCGAGAACGCGCGCCGAAAGCGCGGGGGCCAGAAAGCCCGGTCGGCGAATGAACTCTGGGTAAATGGCCAGGCGCTCCCGCAGCTCAAACCCTCGTGCGCGCATCTGCTCGCGCAGCCATTCGATCTGAGGCCATGGACGTTCGGGATTGATGTGATCGCGCGTGAGCGGGGAGATGCCGCCCCAATCGTTGATCCCAGCCCGCAGAAGGATGTCCAACGCCTCGGTGGCCTTCGGCGAAGGCGACCACAGCGTCGAGGGGACATCCAAAATGAGATTCGGCGGCACTTGTATGTTCATCCTTCCGCCGAAGAGGAGGCGGGCGACGGCCACTGTGCGGGCCAGGTCTTCTATGGTCGGCTCCGGATGCGCGCGCATCGGGATGTTCGGCTTCGCCCGGAAGTTTTGGAGGATGAGCTCCTGAATATGCCCGTACGCATCGTGTAGCGCGCGCAGCTCAAGGAACGAATCCACGCGCTCCTCGAGCGTTTCGCCGATGCCGATGAGCAAGCCGGTCGTGAACGGGATGCGCAAGCGCCCGGCGTCAGCGATCGTGCGCCGTCGAAGGCGCGGATGTTTGTCCGGAGCGCGGAAGTGCGGTCCGCCTCGCCGCAGGAGGCGCAAACTGGCGTTCTCCAGCATCAGGCCCATGCTCACGCTCACCGCCTTGAGCGCGCGCATCTCAGCCTCGGTCATCACGCCCGGATTGACGTGCGGCAACAGCTCCGTCTCCGCCAACACCTGCGCGCATACGGCGCGCAAGTAGCCAAGTGTTGTCTCCTGCCCGAGCGCCGCCAGCGTCCGGCGCATCTCGGGAAACGCCAGTTCCGGTTTGTCGCCCAGGCTGAAGAGCGCTTCCTTACAACCGAGCCGCTCTCCGGCCCGCGCGATATCGAGCACTTCCTCGGGCGTCATCGTCTTCGCTTCCGGATCCCCAGGATCCTTTCGGAACGCGCAGTAGGCGCAATAGTCGCGGCACAGATTCGTGAGCGGGAGGAAGACCTTCTTGGAGAAGGTGATCGTGCGTCCGCGCTCGCGATCGCGCACTTCGGCGGCCGCCTCCAAAAGCGCCCACCACTCGTCCCCTTCGGCCTGGATGAGGAGCAGCGCGTCCTCGCGCTCCAGGCGATGGCCCGCGCGCGCTTTCTTCAGTGCGGCGATAAAGGCGCGATAGGAGCGCCGTTCTCGCCCACAGAGTGGCGCATGCGCGATCTCGTCGCCTCGCCCGCTCATCGTCGTGGGCTAACTATATCGCGCTCGGACGACGCACGCAAACGCGCGTCCTCCATTTGTGAAATCCTCGCGCGACGCCGTAGAATTCGGTGGGTTCTATGCGAGGATGCGGGGCGCATGGGCTCCCGGAGCGGCCCTGGAGGCGCACAGGGGCGTGCCAGCATCCCTCGCATATCATGGCGGGCGTTGCGAGGAACATCCTATGGACCTCTTCTTCTTGGCTCGGCGCTTTGTCGCTGGCGTGGATGTCGAGAGCGCTATCCGCGTCGTTCGAGGATTGAATGAGAAGGGCTTGCACGCGACGCTGGATCTCCTCGGGGAGAACGTTCGGGATCGCGAACAGGCCGAGAAGGCCGTCGAGGCTTATGCGGCCCTCCTGGAGCAGATCGCGACGGCCGGCATTGATTCGGACATCTCGGTGAAGCTCACGCAGCTCGGATTGGACATTGGCGAGCAGTTCTGCGAAGAGAACATGGAGCGACTCCTCTCTCGCGCCGCGGAATGTCGGAACTTCGTCTGGATCGACATGGAGGGCTCGGCCTATACGCAACGCACATTGGACCTCTTCTTTCGCCTCTTTCGCACTCATCCCCATGTCGGCGTGGCCATTCAGGCCTATCTCTATCGTAGCGAGGAGGACGCGCGCCACCTCGCCGAAGTGGGGGCGCGCGTGCGCGTGTGCAAGGGGGCGTATAAGGAGCCGAAGACGATCGCCTATCGGCGGATGCGCGACATTCGGCGAAATTTCCTTCGGCTCGCAGAGATCCTTTTCGAGCGCGGGAGCGATCCGGCCATCGCCACGCATGATGAGCGGCTCATCGAGGCCATTCGACACATGACGACCGAGCGCGGGATCACTCCGGATCGCTTCGAGTTCCAAATGCTGTATGGGATCCGGCCGCGCCTGCAGGAGCGTCTGGTTCACCAGGGCTATCGCGTGCGCGTCTACGTGCCCTTCGGGACGCATTGGTTCCCCTACTTCTCTCGTCGGCTGCGAGAGCGAAAGGAGAATATCTGGTTCGTCGTGAAGAACCTCTTCGAATGGTCGCGGACATGAAGGCGCTCGCTCACCAGGCGACGCGCACGATGCGGTCCGGAAGAAGGCGAACGTAGCCGCGTTCGCGCGCGAAGCGGACGATCTCGCGCAGCAGTTCGACATCGCGCCGGCAGTACTCGACGACGCGCGCGACGTCTCCGGCGCGCCACCATCGGACGGCATCTTCGCCGCTTCCGCTTTTGCCCTGCCCGAGCGTCGCGCGCACGAGCGATTCGAAGGGCACTCGCCGCGCGAGCTTCCGCATGAGATCCGCATGTAGGTCGAGTGATTTGAAGTAGAGCTTGCCGACCGGCCCATAGCCGCTCAGGACGGAGAAATCGAAACGCTCGCCGTTGAAGGTGATGATGCGGTCGAACGTCTCCAGCTCGGTGATCAGCCGCGGTGCATCGGGCTCAAACCACGTGCGAAATCCATGGGCCTCATCCCATGTGACGGCGACGGAGAGACCGAATGCGCGGATATTCGTCCATCCGCCCGGCACTTCATGAGCGAGCTTCTGCGTCTCTACATCGAGGTAAATCTCGCGGGGCATGGCGATCCCGAAGCGGCCGATTCCGGAAGAACCGACGCGATAGCTCGACGAACATCCGCCATTAGGGTCTTGATGGCCGTCACGCCATAAGACGTTGTCGGAATCGGCTCATGCACGAGGACGCGGACGTGCCCGGGCCGACAGCGCAATGGCCCCTTGGGCATCACCTCGTACGTGCCAAGGATCGTCACCGGGACGATCGGCACGCCCGCCTCAAGCGCTAGGAAGAAGACGCCTTTCCGGAAAGGAAGGAGCCTCCCATTGGGCGTGCGCGTGCCCTCGGGATAGGCGAGGAAACTGACACCCCGCTTGAGCTTCTCGGCCGCCCGACGCAAGCTCTCGATCGCGCGCTCGCGGTTCGAACGATCTATCGGCGCGCAGTCGATCCAATACAAGCCCGGATTGAGCAGTGGCCATCGAAACAGCTCTTTCTTGGCCAGGAAAGCGATATCCCGCTTGAGCCCGACCAGTTGAATGAGTGGATCGAGCAGGCTCTGATGGTTCGACAGAAAGAGATACGTTTGACGTGGATCGAGTCGCTCCAGCCCAAGGACCTCAAAGCGCACGCCGCCGAGTCGAAGTCCCACTCGGATGAAGGCGCGTGCCGGGGCATAGAGCACGCGCTTGTGGCGAACCAGCAGAAAGAGGAGGAATAGAGGAGGGGCGATCACAGCTAGACTAAGGCTCCAGAAGGCGAGTACTGCCCATCCCCTCGCCCGATCGCCCATCACGACACGTGCTCCCTCCATGCCCGACTTGAAACACGTCGGGAATATGATAAACTCTCGCTCTCCGCCTGACAATGGGGGCCGATAGAAAATGCGACGCCAAAGGGGAGGAGGCGACATGAGACGACTTCGCGTGCTGCTGCTGATCCTCGGACTCGTTGTGGGGACGATCGTCGTCCCCGCCCAAGAGAGCGTGCCGTCGCCCGCTTCGATCCTCGGCTTTCACCCCGGCGAGGATCGGCGCGTGGCCGATTGGATGCAAATCACCGACTATTTCCGGCGATTGGATGAAGCGTCCGCGCGCGTGCGGGTCCTGGAGATCGGGCGCTCGACGCAAAATCGCCCAATCCTCATGGCCGTGATCACGTCGCCGGAGAACATGGCGCGTCTGGATCAATATCGGGAGATCGCGCGCCGATTGGCCGATCCGCGCACGCTCGCCGATGAGGCAGAGGCCGAACGGCTCATCGCCGAGGGGCGCGTGATCGTCGCCATCACCTGCTCGATCCATTCAACTGAGATCGTGGCCTCGCAGATGGCGATGGAGCTGGCCTATTGGCTGGCCTCGGATACATCGTTTGAGACGCGCGAGATCTTGGAGCGCACGATTCTGCTTCTGTTTCCGAGCGCGAATCCCGATGGGATTGACATCGTCGCTTCGTGGTATCGGCGCACGCTTGGAACGCCGTATGAGGGGACGGCGCCGCCGGAGCTGTATCATCCCTACACCGGGCACGATAACAATCGCGATTGGTTCATGCTCACGCAGGTCGAAACGCAAGCGATCACCCGCGCGCTCTATGGGGAGTGGTTTCCACAAATCCTCTACGACGTGCATCAGATGGGGGCGACCGGCGCGCGCATGTTCGTGCCGCCGTTTTACGATCCGCCGAATCCGAATATTGACCCGATCCTGTTGCGCAGCGTGGCGGTGATCGGCCACCACATGGCGTGGGCGTTGACGGCGGCGGGTTTTCGCGGGGTGGTGACCAACGCGCAGTACGATACGTGGTGGGCCGGTGGGCTGCGCACGATGCCGTACTATCACAACGTGGTGGGGATTTTGACGGAAGCGGCGAGCGCGCGCCTGATGACGCCGATCACACTCACGCGCGAGCAGTTGCGTGGAGCGACGCGCGGATTGCCCAATCCCCTGGAGCGGACAACGAATTTCCCCGATCCATGGCCGGGTGGCCTCTGGCGACCGATGGACATTTTGCGGATGGAGCTCGTGGCAGCGCGCGCACTGTTGCAGGTGGCGGCGCGCTATCGCGAGGAGTTCCTGCGTGATTTCTATCAGCTCGGGAAGCGGGCGATCGAACGGGGGCGGACCGAAGAACCCTTCGCCTACCTCATCCCGGCCGAGCAATGGGATCCGCCGACGGCTGCGCATTTGGTGAACGTCCTGATGGCGCAAGGGGTCGAAGTCCATCGGGCGACGGAGCGGTTCGTGGCCGATGGCGTGGAGTATCCGGCGGGCAGCTTCGTCCTGCTTCTGGCGCAGCCGCTTCGCGCACTGGTGAAGACGCTTTTAGAAATTCAGCGCTATCCGGAGCGGCGGCTTTATCCGAGTGGGCCACCCGAACGCCCCTATGATGTCGCCGGATGGACACTCCCGCTGCAAATGGGCGTGCAGGTTGTCGAGGTCACGCGCCCCTTCGAGGTGCGACTCCAGAAGGTCACTGAGGCCATCGCGATCGTCGGTCGCCTAAGCGGCGCTCGCGATCTTGGCGGGAGAGGCACGCCAGAGACCGTGTGGCTTCTGGAGCCGAAGGCGAATCGCGCGTTCTCGGCTGTGAACGAACTTCTCGCCTCCAACCTCTTCCAGGTGAGTCGCCTTCCGCGTTCGATAACGATTGAGGGGCGGAGCTATCCGGCCGGAACCTTCGTCCTCCGCGCAGCTGAGGGGGCGCAGCCGCCTCGTCCGGTCGTGCGGCAGATGCTGGAGGACATCGCGCGTCGTCATGGGGTGGATCTTCATGCCGTGACGCAGCGGCTGACAGAGCTCGTGCCCATCGGGCGGCGGCGCATCGGCCTCTACCGCAGTTGGGTGCCTTCGATGGATGAGGGATGGACGCGCTGGGTCCTCGAACAGTTCGGCTTCTCCTACACGACGCTGCGCGATAGCGAGATCCGCGCGGGCAATCTCCGTGCGCGCCTGGATGTGATCATCTTGCCGAGCGATTCTCCTCGCGAGATTCGGGATGGGCATCGCCCGGGCTCCTACCCCCCCGAGTACACGGGAGGGATCGGGAAAGAAGGCGTGGAGAACTTGAAGGCCTTCGTCGAAGCCGGAGGCGTGCTGCTCGCTTTAGGCGAGTCGTCCGATCTCGTCATCGAGGAGTTCGGACTCCCGGTACGCAACGCCTTGCGCGACCTCTCGCCGAGCGAGTATTTCTGTCCCGGCTCCATTCTGCGCGTGACGATGAATCCCGAGCATCCTGTAGCGTATGGCCTGCCGGCCGAAACGGACGTGTACGTGGTGGGAGGGCTCGCGTTTGAAGTGGCCGCAAGTGGCGACGGTGCGTCGGCGCCGGAGATCATCGCACGGTATGCGGAGGATCCCCTGCGCAGCGGGTATCTGCTCGGGCGCGAGAAGATCGCCGGGCGCGCAGCGTTGCTCGATGTGCCCCATGGCCGTGGACGCGTGGTCCTCGTCGGGTTCCGTCCGCAACATCGCGGACAGAGTTGGGGCACGTTCAAAGTGCTCTTCAATGCCCTTCTGCTTGGTCCGCGCTCGCCCGAGGTTCGATGAGCGAGGGCCCAGGGCGATCCCTCAGCGCCCCGATCGAATCGTCGGGTAGCGGATGCCGAGTTGATCGAGATAGGTGTCGTATTTCTCGGGATCGAAGCGGAAGCGCTCCAGTTGCGGCCGAAAGCGCTTCATCCTCTCTTGATTGAGATGAATCGGGGGCGGCGTCCCCTCGGGAATGAGCGAGACCCACGACTGCTCCCTCGTCTGCTCGCGGAAGTAGGTCCACGCCGCTTGCACCAGCTCCGGTTGTGTGAGGAAATCCAGCGCCGTGAGGGCGATGGCTTTCGCGCCGGCCGTCGCGCCTTTGTGCGCGATAGGCGTGGCCATGCTCACGGCGTTCGCCCAATGATGGCCCGGAAGGCCGGGGATATTCCCCGGAAAGCGCAAGTAGACCGTCGGCACATTCCAAGAGATCTCGCCGATGTCGTCCGATCCGGCGCGCATCGCCTCGCCTCCGGCTTCGAGCCGACCGACTTCGGTCTTGAGGCCGACGGGTTCGGCACCGATCTCTTTCTGCAACGCCTTCGCTAACATCTGATCGGCGTCGCTCCAGGCGGGCATGCCGACCCGCTCGATGTTCTTCTGCAGCACCTCGGCCACGACTTTATTAAAATGCGTGGGCCAGGTGGCGGCGAGGATGCGCTCGGTGACCTCGGTATCGGTCATCAGGGCGGCGGCGCGCGCGATCTTCTGTCCGAGCTCATGCAGTTGCTTGATGCGCGCGTAGTCCGTCTCGCGGAAGTAGTACCACACGGTTGCGCGATCCGGGACGACGTTGGGTTGATCGCCCCCTTCCACGATGATGTAGTGCGACCGATGCTGGGGACGAAGATGCTCGCGTCGGAAATTCCACGCGACATTCATCAGCTCGACAGCGTCCAGAGCGCTGCGGCCACGCCAGGGCGCCCCGGCGCTATGCGCCGCTTCGCCGCGAAAGGTGAATTGCGTCGAGACCAAACCCGTGTTGGTCACGCCGTAGGCCGTGCTGAAGCCATCGCTGATGTGCGCGCCCAGGACGAGGTCCACGTCCTTGAAGAGGCCGGCGCGCACGAAGTGGTTCTTGCTCCCGAGCAACTCCTCGGCGACGCCGGGGTAGAGCTTGAGCGTTCCCGAGAGCTGATGCTGCTCCATGAGCCGCTTGAGTGCCAGGGCGGCCGTGACGATCACGGCTTGCCCGGCATTGTGCCCTTCGCCGTGTCCGGGGGCGCCCTCGACGATTGGATCATGATAGGCGACGCCCGGCTTTTGCGATGCGCCGGGGATGGCATCAATGTCGGCGATGAAACCGATCACCGGCCGACCGCGCCCCCAACTCGCCACCCACGCCGTCGGAATGCCGGCGACGCCGCGCTCGACGCGAAAGCCCTCTCGCTCTAGGATCCCGGTCACGTATCGTGAGGTCTCGAACTCTTGAAATCCCAATTCGGCGAAGCTGAAGATCATATCCACCGTGACTTGGGTGAACTTGCGCATCCCCTCGATCGTCGTGAGCAGCTCTTGCCGGTAGGCCTCGATCTGAGCGGGCGACGCCGTCCCACGTTCCATGACCCGAAGGTTCGTCCGAGCGTATCCCGACCACCAGCTTGCCATGCTGAGCGTGAGGATGAGAAATCGTTTCGCCCACTTATTCCTCGTCATGCTCTCCCTCCTTCTGCTGTGGTGATGATGGCGGGATTGTAGGAACAGAGGCCTCGCTTCTGTCAAGAGCGCTTGCCTCAGCGATGGAGGCCGAGGAAGAATATGCCGTACTGATCTCACATCGGAGGGGCTGGCCATGAGGAGGAAACGACACGTCGTCGTTGGCATCTGGATGAGCATGTGGGGGTTGCTCTTCAGCATCCTTCCCATCCGCGAGATGAGGGCGCAGCATCCCGTGCCATCATCGAAGAAACTGGAGCCGCAGGAATCGGTCTCGCTCGGACGCGTTCGGCCGCTCATGGTCAAACGCGTGGGCGTGGACGTGGAGAACCTCTGGTATCTCTCGCTGCACGATGCCATTTTGAAGGCTCTGGAGAACAACAACGAGATTCAGGTACAACGCACGGGGGTTCAGGTGAGCGAATTTGCGCTGCGTGCTGCTCAAGGCGCGTATGATCCCGTCATCTTGATTGGCGCGCCGCCACCGGCCGCGGCGCTGGCGGCCACGGGATTCTCCGGAGGGGCTGCCGCGCAAGGCTTCGGCTTCGAATCCCGCGCGATACCGGCCGCCTCGCGCTTGCAAGCGGGGCGCGATGCTCATGCCCAGCAGAGTCGAACGTTCACGTACAACTTTGGGATGAGCCAGGTGCTCCCGACGGGAGGGAGTTGGCAGTTCGCCCTCTCGAACCAACGCACGACGACCAACTCGATCTTCGCCACGCTGAACCCACAGTTCTTCACGACGCTCGCTCTGGATCTCGTCCAACCGCTCTGGCGCAACTTCCTGTGGAATCCGACGAAGCAGCAGATTCGAATTGCGAAGAAAGCGCTTGATCTCTCCGACAGCCAATTCCGGCAGCGCGTCATCGAGATCATCACGCAGGTGCAGAGGGCCTATTACGATCTCGTCTTCGCGATTCGAAACGTCGAGATCCTGCAGGAGGCCGTCGAGCTGGCGCGGCGGCAGCATGAGGAGAACCAAGCGCGCGTGGAGGCGGGGACGCTTCCGCCGATCGAGTTGCATCAATCGCTCGCGGAGATCGAGCGGCGGAACCAGGAGCTGATCGCCGCCGTCGCGCAGGTCGCGGTCGCGGAGAATACGTTGAAGGGCTTGATCCTCCCGAATCTGAATGATCCGCTCTGGCGAGCCAATATCGTGCCCACCGAGAGCATCGAATATGTGCCGCCGGCCATCGATGAGGAGAGCGCCTTGCGGGTGGCGCTCGCGAATCGTCCGGAGGTGAAGCAATTGCAGCTTCAAAAGGAACAAACGGACATTGCCATTCAGTACTTCGCGAACCAGACGCGGCCGACGATCAATCTGATCATGCGCTATGCGTCTTTCGGGCTGGCGGGGACGGCGGCTCCTCCCCCGCCGGAATTCCCATTTTTAGCCGGTGGAGTCGCCGCGCAGTTTCTCGGCGGTCCCGGACAAGCCATCGAGAGCGCCCTGCGCCAGCGATTTCGCAACGTGGCCATCGGGGTGAGCATCAGCTTCCCCCTTCGGAATCGCACGGCTGAGGCGCAACTGGGACAAGCGAAGGCGCAGGCGCGCGCTCTGGACTTTCAGGAGCAACAGCTCCTTCAACGGATCGCCATCGAAGTGCGGAACGCGTTGCAGAATATCGAGGCCGCGCGCCAGAGCATCGAAGCCGCTCGCACCGCGCGTCTGGCCCGCGAGAGACAGCTCGAAGGCGAGCAGGAGCGATTCGCCGCCGGGATGTCCACGAACTTCCTCGTCCTGCAATATCAGAACCAACTTTCGCAAGCGCGCGGAGCGGAGCTTCAGGCCCTCATCACCTATAACAAGGCGATCGCCGAATTGCAGCGCGTCATGGGGACGACACTCGATGTCTACAACATTCGTCTCTCGACGGACTCTCGATGAGCGCTGTGGAGCGCGGAGCGACATCTCGCCCTTCGCCTCTTCAACCTCGCCAAGGGATCGGACACTCGGGATGTTCACGGCTGAGCGAGGACGCGCAGGGCGTAGGGCAGGCCATAGGCGTGCGTCCATCCGAAGACGCGCAATCCGTGCGTGAAGCTCCAGAGGGGGCGGCGGCCGTCAGGGTCCCTGGGCAAGTGACTCGCCTTCTCCAAAGCGGCGAACAACTCCCGCTGTGTCCAGGAATCGTCAATGGGACGGGGCAATGCGTCCATCTTCAGCAGCTCGATTCGCCGCTTCAACTCCTGGAGGAAGCTCGGCTCGCCCGTCAGGTCGTAGCCCACGACGAGGCTGTGAATCGTCGCCAAATAGGATTCCATGCGATGGCTGAGTGGGGGAACGTCCCGCACGCGCCGCGCGTGCCGCACGAGCGCTGCGCGCACGAGGCGATCCCCCGTGAGATCGAGGTATCGCGCCAGCGCGTGTGAGGCGTAATTCTGCGCATAGCCGTAGCGATCCATGACGAGGCTGCCGCCTTGCTCCCGCTCCTGCCAAAAGAGCATGCGCGCGATCCGTTCTTTCAACTCGCGCTCGTAGCGTTCGTCCTTCGTGGCGTCCCAGACTTCGACGAGGTTCCACGCCGAGAGATACAGCCGACGACCGGTCAGATCGTGCTCACCCCAGATGCGCTTGAGATACGTCTCGGCCGTTTGGATCGCCACGTCCAATCCCCGGTGATATCCCGTCAGGTAATAACTGGCCAGCCATCCGGCGACCCAAACATGCGCGCTCAAGGCGCGCGACCAATGCTGCAGGCCATGTCGGCGGCCGATGCCGAGGTATTTCGTCCCGGGCGGCTGCCGAAGCGTCTCCCAAAAGTCGAGCGCGGAATTCGTCTCCCCATAGTATTTCGGATCGGGCGGCCAATGCGTGTTGTCCACGTCCATCGAATGGCGGCTCGCGGCTTCCGCAGCCAGATAGAGCCGGCGATCGCCCGTGCGGAGGAAATGCAGCCACAGCATGAAGTCCACCGCCGGTTCGTTGCACACCCAGACGTCCCATCTCTCTCCATCGAAATTCCACTTCCCATCCCCATGGTCGAACATCCCGAACCACGGCACCCATCGTTGATTGAAGAGCCACCACTCGAATTTGTAATCGAGAGCGCGTTCGAATTCGGGGAACCGCTCTGTGCGGGGCGCGAACCTCCCATAGATGCCGCTCTCGGCATACCATCGTGGATCGGCATGAGCGACCGGAGGGTCGAGGACATAGCTCATCGTTCGCTCGATATCCGCGGCCTCGCTCTTGTGGAAGTAAAAGATCAGCTCGCTCGTCTTCGCGAGCCCCTGCGCCCAATTCTCCACCGTTCCTTCGGAGCCGTCCTCATATTCCAGCTCGCTCGACCAACGGGCGAAGCTCATTGGCTCCACGCGTGGCGACCAAAGGAAGGCCGTCACGCGTCCGGGCGCTTCCCAGCGAAGCTCTTTCGGGTATTCTTCGAGGCAATGCCGGACTCCGAGGGCGAGGCCCCAGCGTTCGTCCGAGATGTCCATCCACCCGTCGGCGCGTTCGGCGCGAGCGATCGCGCGATCGTCTGCGTCCAGGTGGGCGAAGAACCCTTCCACTCGCCGATCGGGCGTGGATTCCGGGACAGGCGGCAGGCGCGTGGGCTTCGGACCGGATTGCAGCAGAGAGAGCGTGCGCACCCCTGAGATCTCGCGCGCGATCTCGCGCCGCGCTCCATCCTGCCACCATCTCCCTTCCCGAAAGCTCGTTCGCATTCGCCGTCGTGGCGAGAGCTTCACATCGAGCGCCAGACCGACGGCCGCGATGCGATCATTCGGTTGTGTCCATCCGGGATCACCCGGTTCCTCGCGACGAATCTTCTCACCCTGCGTGGCGACGTGCGCATGTTCTCCCTCCACGGGCTGATGCTTATCGGGGATGCCTGTGTAGACGAACGTGTGGAGGACGCGAATATAGGGCTTCCCGGCATAGGCGTGAATGCGCATCACAAAGGGCGCCGCCGGGTTATCCGCGCGTGCGTACCGGTATTCGCCTTCGACGCGCAAGACGACGTGAAGCGGGCCCGATCCCTTCTCGACGACCGTTCGCGTGATGACCGCGCGCGAGGGGTCCACGCCGGCATCGTCCAAGAGATCGAGGAACGATCCGCGCCCGGGCGGGCCTTCGGCGATCACGTCTGATTCATCGAATCCATTCCCCTCCATATCCAGTTGCACGCGGTGCAAGAAGCCTCCTTCGCCCTTCCGCACGAGGAAGCGCAGCGGCCCAGTCGTCACTTCGGCGAATCCGCGCTCGCCCTGATTGTTGATGACGGTCACGCGCTGCGGGGGCGGCCCCGCTTGTCGAATCCTCGGCCCATACTCGACGACATATTCGTCGGAGGCTTCGGCGAAGAAGAAGACCCAGATCCATTTCACGCTCTCATCGGCGGGCGCCCACGTGCTCACTTCCGTGATCTGCGACGGGATCTCGCGCCCCTCCGGAGTGAGGACGCGCACGTGCTCGGGCGCGGGGAGAGCGCCTTTGGGGAAGGGCAGACCGAGAAGGATGGGGGCTCCCTCACGCGGATGTTCAATGCGGATGCGTATGCGTGAAGGGAGCGGCGAGGGCGGTTGGGGACGCTCGAGAATGCTCGAGCCCACATGGGTGAGGAGGAGAATCGTCGCGAGGAGTTCTCGCATCATCGTTCTCTCCCAATGTCCGGTCGTCCGGGCGCGAGGATGCCCATTTTGACTTCAGCGCCCTTCTCGTCCGGCGTAGAGCAAGTTCACGAAGAGACGAATGGCGCCGGGCACGCCGGCCGGAAGCTGACGAAAGAACGCGTAACCGGTGAAGAGATACGTCCCGCGTCCGTATCGAGCGCGCAGGAGCCCTCCGCGAAGGGAGGGCTCATCCGGATCCTGCGAGGCCAAAAGCGGTGTGAACCGTTCATCCCATCGCTCCATGAAATAGAGGCCGCGCTCCTGCACCCATCCCTGAAAATCGCGCTCGGTGATGCGGTTCGGCCAGTGAAAGAGCCGATCCTCCGGCGCGAGGATCTCGACCGGGGCATCTTCCACGCTCACGCGTCCACGCCCGAGCGTCGCGGGATAGGGTGTGAAACGCCCACTGTTGAACGTCGCGACGTCTTGATTGTACTGCACGAGCAATGTCCCCCCACGTTCGACGAATTCCAGGAGCCGCCGATTATGCTCTCGCACATCCGCTCGCACGTCGTAGGCTCGAATGCCGAGGATGATCACGTGGAAGCGGCTCAAATCTCCGCGGGCGAGCTGTTCCGGCGTGAGGACCTCCACGTCTAATCCGAGCTGCGCGAGCACGCGCGGGATCTCATCGCCCGCGCCCATGATATACCCGATGCGCATGTCGGCTGGCGGCACGATGGCGTCCACGACGTGGAGGCGCACGCGCGCCGGTTGAAAGAATGGGAACCATCCGATCTCGCGCCGCCCAAGAAGCGCATAGCCCTCCGCATACGGTCGTCCCTGGTACTCGGCGATGGCCGTCACGTCATAGCGGCCTTCGCGCACGCTCTCGGGCATGAGCCGGAACGTGGCGCTCTGCACTTCCCCCTCACGCGAGAAGCTCACGGTCTGCGCTGCGGGCTCAACGCGCCATCCCGGCGGCGCGGCGAGGCGAAGCGTGACGCGCGCTTCGTCGCGCACGTGAGAGCGCACGCTCACGGTCACCGGGATGGCTTCGGCGGAAGACGCGCGGATCACGACCGATTCGGGATGCCCATGAATCGAGAGGGGGGGACCGATCAGAAGCGGACGATGTTCCTCGCCATACAGAGGATCCACAACGCGCGTGCGAACGACATCGGCGATGTCGCTGGGCATCCCGTCCACCGTGTAGCGTGCGCGAACGCGCATGGGCAGCGGAGGCAGCGGCAGCGTGGCATAGTCCGGGACGTCGAGTCGAAGGATCGGCTCTCGCTGCGGATCTTCACGCCACCAATACGGGCGTGTCCAGGCCGTGCGCTCAAGATCGGCCGGGATCGTCACCTGGCATTGGACGAAAGCTCCCTCGTTGGGACCGAGCGGCTTCAGCTCGCGCCGAAGCGTGGTGATGGCGAATCCCTTCGGGGCTTCGCACGCGAGGTCTTCGGGGATCACTCGCTCCCGACCGCGATTCCACAGTCGCGCCGTCAGCGTGACCGTCTGTCCCGGAGAAGCCACGACGAAGGTCTCGCGCGGGCGCGTGAACCCGAACATCTCGCCTTCTTGAGCGCCGGATGGCGTTGACGCATCCACGAGCGCCTCCAAGGTCAGGCCAAGCGCCAGAGCGATCGCGCGCGCGAATTGCGCGCGTTTCGTACGCAGGTGGAGCAAGAGCTCCTGTCGTGCTGCGGGCGAGAGCGACGCGCGTTCGAGGCGCGCGGTGAGATCGGTGAGCACTGTGAGACCGCGCAGTAAGGGACGCGCCGCGCGCTCCGGATGCTCCGGAGCAAGCGCCATCTGGGCTTCGACAACATAGTGATCCACTTCGCGCAACGCAGGGCGAAGGAAGGGCACGGTGTGCTCCTCAGCGCCCAATCGAGCGGCCAGCCCAGGCAGACTCGTATCCAAACCATCGAAGAGACTCTCCTCGCGCCCCGATGTCGGTACGCGCGAGGCGATGAGCCGATAGTACGAATACCGATCTCCCGGGGGGACGACCACGCCGCCCACACCTTGCGTGAGTTGAAGGCTCAACCCCGTCATGGCCAGTTGCGCGTAGGATTGCCCGAGCGCCGGATCATACGCCCCCGTGTTCAGGCGCACGGTGTGCGCTTCATCGGCCCGCACGCTGACGTAGAGCTTCTTCGGCGACCACGGGAGCAGACCCTCTCGAAGCTGTTCCGGGAAGCGGGCGGGATCGCCGGCCGCCTCGAACGCTTCGCGCGCGAGGATCCCCGCCGCTTGATGGTTCCCGTGCCCATCGCGCGGGGCCCCGTGAAAGCGCGCCACCATGACATCGGGACGAAAGGCGCGGACCACGCGCACTAGATCGGCGAGTGCCGGCTCGCCCCCGTTCCATTTCCGAAGCGTCTCTTCCGCCGTTTTGGAGAAACCGAAATCGGCCACCCGCGTGAAGCGCTGTCGGACGCCATAGTGCGCATCGGCGGCGAGTAGCTCGAGCGTGCGCAAGAGGCCGAGGGCATCCAGCAACTCCGGCCCCACCTTGTTCTGTCCGCCCTCGCCGCGCGTGAGCGTCAGCAGCATCACCTCGGCGCCCCAGCCGCGCGCGACGAGCGTGAGCATCATCCCATCCTCATCATCCGGATGCGCCGTCACATGCAACAGTCGCGCCGTCGTGCGCAACTTCCGCAGCACCTGCACAAGTCCCAGCAGACCGGAATCCACAGCCGGCTTCGGAACGACCTCCATCCATAGCTCGTCAGCTTCCTGGATCGGAACCAACTGCGGTGTTCCCAAGACCGCTCGTGGGACTGATCCGAGCGCGAGGAGGAAGAGGAGGAAGCCGCAGGACGCGTGGAGAGTCACTGATCGTCGTGGCATATTTCCTCCTAGTGGATTGTCGGACGTCAGGATGAGGGGATGCCGGCGCTGCCTCCTCATACGCGTGGGCGAATCATCCGACATCCCCTTGGCCGCTTCACGCGATCCCGTTCAGAAATTCAGCTTGAACCCGAGCTGCAACTGTCGCGACTCGAGCGCTCCCGATCGCGGAAAGCGCGCCGGAAGCGGCGAGACGAGACTCCCATCGGCGTTCACCGCCACCGTCGTCGTCAAATCCGTGATGTTCGGATGATTGGTCAGATTGGTGAACTCCGCGAAGAACTCGACGTTGGCGCGCTCGCCCAAGCGCACGAAGCGCGAGTACCGGAGATCCACGTTGAAGTTGTTCGGTCCATCCACCGTGTTGCGGCCGATGAAGAGCGGCCGATCCATCAGAACTCGGTCGTTGTTGAGATCGCGATTGGCCAGGATATTGAATGTGTCGCCGCTGTCGGCGCTCACGATGAGGCTCATCTGATTGTCGTTCAAGAGCGCGTTCCAGAATCGGTTCTCCACGTTCACCTTGGGCGCCAGGACGCTGCTCACGTAGAAGATGTGGCGGCGATCCGAGAGCGAGTTGCCGCGATCGCGACGCCGATTGGTCGGATCCGAGAGCTGTACGTTGCTGTCGAGCACGTTCACTTCCGGCGCATCGTCAATGGCGTGCGACCACGTGTAAGACGCCGTGATCTGATACCCGTGTGAGAACCGCTTGATGAGCTGAACGGTGACGCCATTGTAATTGGAATTCCCCACGGATTCGTCCAGGAAGACGTTGTCGAATTCGGGGAAGCGTCGCGTCTGCGGATTCACGGCCGTATCGAAGATGGGGCGCCCATCGGCGAGCGTGCGGATCGGATTGATCGGGTTGATGTTTCGCCGCACGGGGATGCGCGTCCCTTTGGCGAAGACGTAGCTCAGGACGACGGACATGTCAGAGGTGAGCGCGCGCTCGATCTGCAGATTCGCATTGCTCGAGTAGAGGTTGGCGAAATCCGAAGCGACGGCGTTCACGCTCACGCGCGGCAGGGGGAAGCCGGGCGGCACCTGCTCGAGCGTCTGCGGGAAGGCGGGCGCAAAGGGGCTCGTCCCCGAGACCGAGATGTCGCGGAAGCGCGGATTGCCATTGTTCAGAATCGCCAGGCGATAGAAGTCGAGCTTCGGGAAGTCGTAGTAGATGCCGGCGCTCGCTCGCACGACGGTCTTCCGCTCGCGCCCAATCCCATAGGAGAGACCCACGCGTGGGGCGAAGTTGTTCTTATCCACCTTGAAGTCGCGCGAGAGCGGAAGCGGCGAGGTCGGGTCTGCATTCGGGACATCGTACAGCTCATAGCGCACGCCGTAGAGGAGCTTGAGGTTCTGCGTCACGCGCCAGTCATCCTGCCAGAACGCCGAGTAGAAGAACGCGCGCTCGCTGATCTCCGGGTTCCCCAGCCGTTGCCGGAAGGTCGTATACCCTCTCGGATTCGTCCCATTGACGGCGTTCAGATAGGCATCGATGTTTGGGAAGACGTATTCGGCGAAGAGCGGCTCTCTCCGGAAATCGCTATAGGTCGTCATCGCGAATCCGAACTTGAAGGCATGGTTCCCGCGAATGCGCGTGAAATTGTCCACGATGTCCACGCTCGTTTGGCGGAAGCGCTGCCCATCGTCGGTCGGTCCGCCGAACAGCGCCACGCCGGAGATCGTGATGGCCGGGCCGCGCACGGCGTTCTCCGGATTGGCCACACGGAAGAAGCGGCGTCGCGCGTATTGGAAGCGGAATTCATTGATGGCGCGGGCCGAGATCGTCGAGGTCAGTTGCGCTGCCACCGAGTCGGCGGCATCAATGAAATCGGTCGAGCGCGTCACCGCGAGGAGCCCGGCCGAGAGCGCGCCGCCAATGTTGTTCGGCGAGCTGTTGCGGAAGAGATTGTATCGAGACATCAGGCGATGCTTCTCGGAGATCGTGTAGTCGCTCCGGGCGATGAAGAAGTTGACTCGCTGCGAGGCCGGGACGACGCCGATCTGCTTGGACGTCAACCCGATGCGCGCGGCGTTCTCCGGCGTGATGGTGATCGGGCGCGGGATGTCGCGTCGCGTGAATTCGTAGGCGCTGAAGTAATGGAGTCGATCGCGTTGGATCGGGCCGCCCAGTCGCGCCGTCACCGTATCGGCGGCGAAATCCGGTTTGGGCTGCGTGGGTCCAAGTAGCGTCGGGCGCGCCGAGAAGGACTTCCGGCGGAAGCGATACCCGGCTTCGCCATGCACTTCGTTCGTCCCCGAATCGGTGATGGCGTTGTAGACGGTGCCTGTCGTCGTCCCGAATTCCGGAGCGAAGCCGTTGTTGACGACTTGGATCTCGCGGATGAACACCTCCGAGATCGGCATCAGGCGAATGCCCGCGCGATCGGCCTGCGTGTTCGTGTTGCCGTCCAGTTGGTAATTGATCCGGTCAATGAACCCATTCGTATTCACCTTGCGGGGCACGCCGAATTCGGGATTGGGGCGCGCGCTCACTCCCGGTTGCAGGAGCATGAAGTTGTAGATGTTGCGAGAGACCAAGGGGAGATTCCGCACTTCTTGCGTTGAGATCGTGCTGCCGTGCTCGATCTTTCCGATATCGGCCACGGGGACATCGGCCGTGACCATCACCGCTTGCTCGATCTGCCCGACCTCCAGCGTGAAATCGACGACGGCCGTTCGCCCGGCCGTGAGGACGATGCCCGAGCGCACGGCGCGTTTGAAGCCGGTGACCTCCACGCTGACCTCGTAGCGGCCAAGCGGCAGCAGCGTCGCGCGATAAAATCCCCGCTCGTTCGTCGTCAGCGTTCGCGCGTACCCCGTGTCCATATTGACGATACGCACAGTGGCGCTGGCGATGACTGCTCCTGAGGGATCCAGGACGATTCCCTCGATGACGCCGTCGGTCGCCTGCGCCTGCACGAGCAGAAACGTCGCCAGAAGGATGCCCTTCATATCCCCTCCTCACTTTAAAGTCGCGAGACCAAATCGGCGAGTTGTCGCTCGACAAGCTGCAGGGCCGAGAAGATGGCGCCATAGAGTTGCGCGCGATCCCTCAACGCCGAGACGACAACGGCCGGTTTGGTCGGAACGGTTCGTTCGATAACCGCTCGAATAGGTTCGATGAGTATCTCCCCAGCGAGGCTCACCCCCCCACCGAGCACGATCATCTCCGGATCGAGCACCGTGGCCAGATTAGCGACGGCTGTACCGAGGTACTCGATCGCTTCTTCCACCACGCGTCCGGCTGTGGCATCACCCTGACGCGCGGCTTCGAAAATAGCCTTGGCGCTTGAAAGCCGCGGGCGCTGCATCAGGTGACGGGCGCGAGCCACCAGGGCCGGTCCGGAAGCACGCAGCTCCAGAAATCCCAACTCGCGAAATTCCTGCCAGATGGCCTTCGGATCAAGGAGCATATAGCCGACTTCTCCGGCCGCATGAGTCGCGCCGCGATAGAGCGTCCCATTGATGAGGAGACCAGCCCCGATCCCCGCTCCAATGGCGATGAAGATGACGTTCTGGCGTCCTTGGGCCGCTCCGCGCCAATGCTCGCCCAAGACGGCCATGTTCACGTCATTGTCCACGTGAACGGGGAGGCGCAGCGCTCCTTCCAGCAGCCGGCGCAGCGGGACATCGCGCCAGCCCGGGAGATTCGGCGCGTGGCGGACGAGGCCGCTCTCAACATCAGTGATGCCGGGAGCACCGATGGCCATCGCTTTCACCTGACGCCATCGCACGCCCGTCGTCTCAACGAGCTGGCGGCTGAGCCGGACGATCTGCTCAAGGACAGTGCGCACATAAGGCGGTGCCTTTCGCGTCGGCTCTTCCGATTGCGCGAGGAGATCGCCATTGAGGTCCGCCAGGGCAATGCGCACGCGCGTCCCCCCCAGATCCGCACCGAGCACATATCCGAAGCGCGCGTTGAAGCGCAAGAGCGTCGGCGGTCGTCCCCCACACGATTCGCCCGTGCCTTCCTCGACAAGAAGTCCGGCGTGCACCAACTTCGCCACCAGCGCGGAGACAGCCGGCGGGCTCAGGCCTGAACGGCGCGCCAGCTCCGCCCGCGAGGTCTTCCCTGACGCCCGCACCAGCTCCAGCAGCGCGAGCATGTTCAACCGCTTGAGGAGCCCATGATTGGCCGGGCCCATCGCGGCAGCTGTCGACTTGTACCCGTGCTCGCCCATGACTTTGTTCAAGAAGTTAATAAACATTCGCCCCCATGTCAAGCCCTTCCGTCACCTGCGGCCCGAGCGCCCTCTTTACATGGCGGCGCGATTCGATTTACCATGCCCGGGTATGGCGAAAGTCGGCGTGGTGAGTCTCGGCTGTCCGAAGAACCTCGTCGATAGCGAGGTCATGATGGGATGGCTCGTGCGCGAGGGGTTCGCGCTCACGGCACGGGCGGAGGACGCGGAGATCCTCATCGTGAACACGTGCGCCTTCATTGATCCGGCCCGGCGAGAGTCGATTGAGACGATCGTGGAGATGGCGCGGTGGAAGGAGCGCGGGCGGTGTCGCCAGCTCATCGTCACGGGGTGTCTGGTCGAGCGCTATGGGGATCCGTTGCGGCGCGCATTGCCGGAGGTGGACGCCATCTTGGGGACGCGAGAGCTGGAGCGCATCGTCGAGGTCTGCCGCGAGGGCGCTGGAAAGCGTCGGAAGCGCTCCTTGCCAATCCTCTCGTCGGAGATCGCGTCTCGGTATGTGGAGGGCCCCGCGTATCCGCGTCTGGTGACGACACCGCGCCACACGGCCTATCTCAAGATCGCCGAAGGTTGCGATCACGGCTGTTCCTTTTGCATCATCCCGAGGTTGCGTGGTCCCTTTCGGAGCCGCCCGATGGAGGTCATCTTCAAAGAAGCCGAGGCGTTGGCCGCGCGTGGCGTTCGGGAGCTGGTTCTGGTCGCGCAGGACACGACGCACTATGGTGTGGATATGGGGATGCGAGAGGGGCTGGTCGCGCTTCTGCGCGCGCTGGCGCGCATCGAAGGGCCTCGATGGATCCGCTTCCTCTACGCCTATCCGAATCATGTGAGCGATGCCTTGATCGAGACCGTCGCCAGCGAAGAGAAGGTCTGCGCTTACTTCGACATCCCCTTGCAGCATGTGAGTGCGCGTCTGCTGCGCGCTATGCGCCGCGGGGGAACGCGGCGCTCGCTCGAACGCCTGATCGAACGCATTCGTCGTCGCCTCCCGGAGGCGGCCGTGCGCACGACGTTCATCGTGGGGTTCCCGGGAGAGACGGAGCGGGATTTTCGCGAGCTGCTCGACTTCTGCCGGGTGATGGAGTTCGATTATGCGGGGGTATTCCTCTATTCGGATGAGGAGGGGACGGCGGCCCATGCGCTGGCGGGGAGAGTCCCATCGTCCGTGGCGCGCGCGCGTCAGCGGCAGCTCCTTCGCGAGGTGGAACGGATCGCGCAGCGGCGGCATCGGCGATGGATCGGACGGACCGTCGAGGTCTTGGTCGAGGGGTATGTTGGGGTGGGCGCACCTCCGTCGGGCGATCGTGTGGCGACGCCGCTTGTGTTGCGAGGGCGCATGGCCACGCAAGCGCCGGAGATTGACGGGGGCGTGATCCTCGATGTGGGGGAGGCGGAGCGGCCGCCTCAGCCAGGGGAATTCGTGCGGGTCGAAATCCTCGACGCCCTTGGATATGATCTGATCGGACGGGTGTGCCATGAGAACGCGCGTTGAGTCAGAGAGCGTCGAGCGAGCACCGGTTCAGCTCTCCCTTGGAGACCGCCTCGCCTGGTGGATCGCCACGGGAGGGGGAAGTGGTCTCGCGCCGATCGCGCCGGGGACGGTCGGCGCATTTCTGGGTGTCGGGCTCTTCGTGGGCAGCCTGTTCGCAGAGCGCGCCTTTGGGGCGAGAGCTGTGGAGTGGATTGTCGTCAGCATCCTCTTGGGCATCGGCCTGTGGGCGTCTTCCCGCGCGTGCCGGAGTTTCGAGCGAGCCGATCCACCGCAGATCGTCATTGATGAGATCGTCGGGCAATATCTGGCGCTGGCGATCGTTTTCGGGACTGGAGAAGAAGGGCCGCGATGGGGCGTGATCGGTGTGAGCTTCGTCTTCTTTCGCCTGTTCGATATTTGGAAGCCGTATCCCATTCGGCGGGTCGAGCGGTGGGCGTCGGGCGTCGGGATCATGGCGGACGATGTGTTGGCGGGGGGATATGCGGGGCTCGCGACCCACGTCGCCCTGCTTCTTGCGCGATAGCTCTCGTGAGGGAGGGCTGATGCGAGCGGAGCGACCGCGCCAAGCGGAGATCATCGCCGTCGGATCGGAGCTTCTGACGCCGTTTCGAGTGGATACGAATTCGCTGTGGCTCACCGAGCGGTTGAACGCGCTCGGGATCGAGGTGGTGGTGAAGACGATCGTCGGCGATGACGAAGCCCTCTTGGAACGCCTCATTCGCGAAGCGCTGGCTCGCTCGGAAATCCTCATCCTGACTGGAGGATTGGGGCCGACTGAGGACGACGTGACGCGAAAAGCGCTCGCGCGCGCGCTCGGGCGGGGACTCACGCTCGATGAACAAGTCCTCGAGCGCATTCGGGCGCGGTTCGCCAGCCGCGGGCTCGTGATGCCGAAGATCAACGAGCGGCAAGCGCTTGTGCTGGAGGGGGCGATCGTACTCGAGAATCGGTACGGCACAGCTCCGGGGATGTTCCTCGAACAGCAAGGGCGCGTGCTCGTCGCTTTGCCTGGGCCTCCCTCGGAGATGCAAGCCATGTTCGAGAGTGAGGTCATGCCGCTGCTGGAGCCTCTGGCCGGTGGGCTCAAGATCGGATACCGCACGCTGCGGGTCGCCGGCATGAGTGAATCCGCTGTGGACCAGGCGATCGCGCCGATCTACACGCAGTACGCGAATCCGCGAACGACCATCTTGGCGACCACCAGCGGGATCGAGATCCATCTCACGGCTGTCGGGACGACCGAGGAGGAGATCGAAGCGCGCCTCAATGAGGTGTCGGATCGCATCGAGCGGGCGCTGGGCGCGCGCGTCTTCACGACTCGCGGCGAATCGCTCGAGGAGGTGATCGGACGCCTCTGTCTGATCAAACGCTATACGATCGCCGTTGCCGAGAGCGTGACCGGCGGTCTCGTCGCCAAGCGGCTCACCAATGTCCCCGGCAGCTCGCGCTATTTCCGCGGTGGGATCACCGCATATTCGGATGAGGCGAAGACAGCGCTTTTAGGCATTCCAGCCGATCTGCTCGCGACGCACGGAGCGGTCAGCGCGGAGGTTGCCGAAGCGATGGCCCAACGGGTGAAGGTGCAGTTGGCGACGACGATGGGCATGGCCATCACCGGGCTTGCGGGACCCCAGGGTGGGACGCCGGAGAAACCCGTGGGACTCGTCTTCATCGCGCTGGCCGATGATGTGCACGTCGAAAGCCATCGCCATTGGTTTCCCGGAGATCGTGCCCGCATTCGGGAGCTGGCGGCTCAAGCGGCCCTCGCCCTGCTGTACGAACGCGTGCTGTAGGACCACGCCCTTCGATCGTGCGGGGAACGCTATCATGGCGCCGCAGGCGCGAACTCTCCTCACATCACGGCCCGTTTTGATCCTCCGGAACCTCGCGGCGCCGCCGGTGCAGGGCATCTGACGCAGGGCGCACGGCCACCTTGACGCGCGCCGGACGCAGTAAGCGATCGCCCATCAGATAGCCGCGCTGATATTCGTCCAGGATCGTGTTCTCCTCGAATTCGTCTGTGGGTTCAACAGCAAAGGCCTCGTGGCGCGTAGGGTCGAAGCGGCGTCCGATCGCCTCGATAGGGCGCACGTTGAACCGGGCGAGCAGTTCCAGGAGTCGGCGGTGGATCATACGGAGCCCGTGCAGCAAGCCATTCGTGTCGCGCACCAGTTCAGCCCCCTCTAAAGCGCGCTCGAAGTCGTCCACGATGGGGAGGAATTCGGTCAAGACTTCGGCCAGCGCGTCCTCTCGCATGCGCTCCCGCTCGCGCTCGATGCGTTTTCGGTAGTTATCGAATTCAGCAGCCAGGCGTACCAACCGATCATACAGAACTTCTTTCTCCTGCCGCCACCGGGCGATCTCAGACTCCACTTCCGCTGGCGCTGGTGTCGGTTCGGGAGATGACTCCAGCAGCTCCTGGCCGAGATCACGAATCGTCGCCCCGAGCTCTACCGCTTCCGGCTCGGTCGTATCGCGCGTCGTCGACAGTCCTTCGGACGGGCGCACCGGATGCTCAGCTTCCGCGTAGTCTTCACTGAAACGGATTGGGATACGTCGCACGTTCGGCTTCTCCATATCCCCCCTCCAATACCTCTAAAGGGTATCACCGTGCGAACGATTGTGTCAACGATGCGGTGTTTCGAGGCCCGCCTAGGGGTATACTTCTCCTTGGCGAGGAGAGCGGGATCTCGCTCTGTGAGCTCGCGCGCGGTATCGAGAAGGGGCCTTATGCTCCTTCAGAAGCGCGCAGCCCCTCGGCCGATCCTCACCATCGGGGAGATCGGCCCGATCCCCGCGGCGGACGACGCCCACCGCGAGAGGGACCACCTCCGCGATCGTACCCGAATTGATTCGAGGAGCGTTCTGGCCTGGGCCGAGCTTCGTTCACGATCAACGTACGACCTTCATACTCCCGCTGATTCAACTGACTGATGGCGGCTTCGGCCGCCTCGGCGGAAGCGAGTTCGACGAATCCAAATCCCCGAGAGCGCCCAGTGATCCGGTCGGTGATCACATGACTGGAGAGCACGGGACCAAAGGGCCTGAAGAGGTCTTCCAAGTCCTCGCTCGTCACGCTGTAGGGCAAATTCCCAACATACAGTTTCACGGACATACGGTCTCCTCTGCATCGTTCTTGGAAGCCACCGAAGCAGGGCGGAAGAAACACAACGGCTTCGCGCTCTGCGCGCGGGGCTTCTGAGCATCAAAACGGGGACCTCGGCGGATCTTGCGACCAGTCGAAGCGCCCGATCTCTTGCCGTCAGGGCGTCGAGCGTGTCAGGTCACCGACACCTGCGATCCCTTCACCGGCAAACTCCACATCCCAAACATCCCATTGACGAACAAGAAAGCATACCTGCGATGCCGCTCTGAGTCAAGGTGAGAAGAGCTGGGGGAACTTTCGCAGCCCTCATGGTGCGGAATCGCGCGGGGATGAGGACCTCTCGCATGCGGCGTTGGATGATCCGACGGCGGCGTTCGACGCGGGCGGGATACTTGGCCGGGTTGTACGTCTCACGGGGATTGGGAATGATCGCCGCTAGGAAAGCCGCCTGCTCCGGCGTGAGGTGGGTGGCCGAGATGCCGAAATAGTGCCGTGCGGCGGCCTCTGCCCCGTAGATCCCATCCCCCCACTCGATCACGTTCAGGTAGAGTTCCAAGATACGCCGCTTCCCCAGGATCGCCTCCAGCTCCACCGTGATCACAGCCTCGTGCATCTTGCGCAAGGGATTTCGCGAGGTCGAGAGGAAGAGGTTCTTCGCCAATTGTTGGGTGATCGTCGAGGCCCCGCGCACGATCTCCCCCTCTTCGAGATTTTCCTTGATCGCCTCTCGAATCTGGCCCCAATCGAAGCCATGATGGACGAAGAACCGCGGGTCTTCGCCCGCGAGGACGGCGCGCACAAGATGTGGCGAGAGGCGCTCGTAGGGCATCCACCTGTGCACGCGCTGGGGCATCTGGCCGCGCGCTCGCGCTTCCTCAGCCCGTTGTCGCATGAGGGCCGTCATCTTCGGAGCGACCGTTCGGAAGCGAACGATGTGAACGAGGATCGTGCCGTGATAGACGAGGGCTCCCAGCAGAAGCAGCGCGAGGGCTCGACGAATCCATCGTCTCCGCTTTCGAGGCGCGTGTCGCATTGAAACGGGCACGTCTCCTGTGCCGAGATGACGTTGTAGCATGAACGGGAGAAGCCAGGCAAAGAGACTCAACGCGCCGATCCTCCGTTCTTGACAAGCCTTGGACCGAGAGCCTACCATAACCTACTTTGCGAGACGCGAGGGCTCGACGATGCGTGAACGCCAGCACGTCATCTTCGCCATTTCCGAAGCCGCGCCTTATGCGAAGACGGGCGGATTAGCGGATGTCGCCGGAGCGCTTCCCCGCGCCCTCGCGAAATTGGACGTGGAGGTGAAGGTTATCCTCCCGCGCTATCGGGGGGAACGAGCGGGCGCCGTTGGCCGCTGCGTGGACGAGCGCGTGGACGTCCCCTTCGCCTTCGGGACGAAGGTGGCCGCCATCTACGCCGATGAGTACAAGGGGGTCCCCTTTTATTTCGTGGATGCGCCGGAGTACTTCGAGCGTCCGGGAATTTACGGCCCCAATCCGAACGAGGAGTATCCCGATAATGTCGAACGCTATGCCTTCTTCTCGCGCGCGGTGATCGAGTGGGCGCGGCGTCTGGATCCTCCTCCGCACCTCATCCACTGCAACGATTGGCAGACGGGGTTCATCCCCCTCTATCTCCGGACAGCGTATCGCGAGGAGCCGCGCCTCCAGCGGACGAAGACGCTCTTCACCATTCACAATATCGGCTATCAGGGGCTCTTCTCTCCGACGCTCCTTGAGCGGTTCGGGCTGAGTCCGGAGGTCTATCGAACCGAGGGGGGGATCGAGTTTTACGGCCAGGCGAGCGCCATGAAGGCCGGGATCGTCTTCGCGACGGCGATTTCGACGGTGAGCCGGAAGTACGCCGAGGAGATTCAAACGCCGGAGTACGGATACGGCTTGGATGGACTGCTGCGGGCGCGCGCGATGCGGCTTGTCGGTATCCTCAACGGCGTGGATTACGAGGAGTGGAATCCGGCCACTGATCCGTTCATCGTCGCGCCTTACTCACTGGAGGACATGAGCGGGAAGCGCCTCTGCAAGGCTGATCTGCTGCGGACGATGGGCTTGCCGGAGGATCTGGAGCGTCCCGTGATCGGCTCGATCTCTCGATTGGTCGCGCAAAAGGGATTCGATCTCGTGCGCGAAGCGGCCGACGGGCTCCTGCGGGCTGGCGTCGTGTATGTTCTGCTTGGATCGGGCGCTCGTGAGCTGGAAGAATTCTTTCGAGATTGGCAGCGCGCTCATCCGGATCGCATCGGCGTCTATCTGGGATTCCATAACGAGTTGGCGCACAAGATCGAGGCCGGAGCCGATATGTTCCTGATGCCCTCACGATATGAGCCGTGTGGCTTGAATCAGATTTACAGCTTGAAATACGGCACGGTTCCCATCGTTCGTGCGACCGGGGGGCTCGACGACACGATCGAGCCGTTCGATCCCACGACGCGATCGGGGAATGGGTTCAAGTTCGTCGAGTACCGAGCGGATCACTTGCTGGCGGCCCTGGAGCGCGCGCTCGAGATCTATGCCGATCCGCCGCTTTGGCGAGCGTGCATGGAGAACGGCATGCGCGCCGATTTCTCCTGGGATCGTTCGGCCGCGCAATATCGGGAGCTGTACGAGCGGGTGATCCGTTGTGAAGGGCCCTTCGGAGAGCCCACGTGACAGAGGGGCGAGACCTTTGGGAGGGATGAGGATATGGCGGGATATGTGATCGAAGTCACCGATGCGACGTTTCAGGCGGAGGTGTTGGAGTCGCCGATTCCCGTGCTCGTGGATTTCTGGGCCATCTGGTGCGCGCCCTGTCGGGTGATCGCCCCGACGGTGGAACAGATCGCCGAAGAATATACCGGACGCCTCAAGGTCGCGAAACTGAACGTGGATGAGAATCCCCTGACGCCGAGTCGGTATGGGATCAAAGGGATCCCCACGCTGATCCTCTTCAAAGACGGAGAGGAGAAGGAGCGCCTCATCGGCGTGACGGCCAAGGAGAACATCGTCCGCATGCTCGCGCCCTATCTGGAAGGGATATGAGGAACGTCGTCGTCGTCGGCGCCCAGTGGGGCGATGAAGGGAAGGGGAAGATCGTCGATTGGCTCGCGGCGCATTTCGACATCGTCGCCCGGTATCAAGGGGGGCATAATGCCGGGCATACGGTCCGAGTGGGGGGACGTCGCTTCATCCTGCATCTCATCCCATCTGGGATCCTTCGGGATGGGAAGGTGTGCGTCATCGGTAATGGAGTCGTCGTGGATCCCGAGGCTTTGCTCGAGGAGATGGCGATGCTCCGGCGCGAGGGGGTTTCGGTGACGCCCGAGCGGTTACTCGTCAGCCACCGCGCGCACGTCATCTTGCCGTATCATCGCGTTCTGGAGGCCATTCTGGAGCGAGAGCTTGGAGAGCGGCGCGTGGGGACGACGATGCGCGGCATCGGACCGGCGTATGAGTACAAATACGGGCGGCGCGGCGTACGCATCGGCGAGCTGTGCGAGCCCGATCTCCTGCGGGAGAAGCTCGCGTTCATCGCCGAGCACATCAACCGCGTGCTTCGCGCCTTCGATGCCGAGCCCGTGGATCCGCAGCCGCTCTACGAGCGGTACCGAGAGCTTGGCGAGAAGATCGCTCCCTTCGTGGCGGATACGGTCGCCTACCTGAATCAAGCGATCGCCGAGGGGCGAACTGTCCTCTTCGAGGGCGCGCAAGGGGCGATGCTCGATGTCGATCATGGGACGTATCCTTTCGTGACTTCCTCAAGTGCGTCGGCCGGGGGCGCGATCGTGGGGACGGGCGTCCCGCCGACGCGCATCACGGCCATCTTGGGCGTCGTCAAAGCCTACACGACACGCGTGGGGGAGGGGCCCTTCCCGACGGAGCTCCAGGACGAAATCGGACAGCTCCTCCAACAGGGAGGGGGGGAGTACGGTGCGACGACCGGGCGCCCGCGCCGCTGCGGCTGGTTCGATGCCTTCGCCGTCGCTTATGCCGTCATGCTCAATGGCTGCACGGCGCTGGCCCTCACAAAGCTCGATGTGCTTGATCCGCTGCCGGAGATCAAAATCTGCGTGGGATACCGCTATCGCGGACGAACGCTCCGCGAATACCCAGCCTCTTGTGAAACCCTTCGCGAATGCGAGCCGATTTACGAGACCGTTCCGGGATGGCAAACGCCGACCAGTGGACTGACCCGCTACGAGGAATTGCCGCCGAAGGCCCGACGCTACATCGAGCGCTTGAGTCAATTGGTCGGATGCGACATCTCCTTCATCTCCACTGGCGCCGAACGAGAAGAGATGATCATCGTACCCGGCTACGCCGTGGAACGAGTGCTCACCTGAGCATTCACTTCACGCCTTTAACGCTCGAATCGTCGCCCGCCAAAAGGCCTCATCCACCAAGGGGCGCGGCAGACGCAGCCCGTAAAAGACGATCCGATCCACAAGCGAGCGATACCGCTCGCGCAACCGCTCGGCTACCTCTTCCGGAGGAGCCACGATGGCGAACGTCTGCAGCATCTCTTCGGAGACCACATCGGCGAATTCGTCCCATCGTCCGGCTGCGGCCAGCGCGCGCAGCCGCTCGGCCGGCTCGGTGAAGCCGTGCAGTTCAAGGAGAACGCGATACGTTGGTGTCGAGCCGTAGAAGCCGATCTGTGCTCGGGCGAAGCGTCGGCTCTCTTCCCATTCGGTCGCGTCTCGCCCCGAGGCGATGATCGCGGTCACAACGATCTCGAACTGCGCGCGCTCTCGCCCGGCTGCGCGCCATCCGGCTTCAAGCTCTGGCAGCACCAGCTCGCGCACGCTTCGCTCCGAATGCAGAGGATGCACATGCACGCCCTCGGCCACCTGGCCAGCGAGCCGCAACATCGTCCGATTCACCGCCGAGATGTACACGGGGATATCGGGATACGGATTCGGTTCGGGTGTGAAGAACGGCGTCATCAGGTTCACCGTGTACTGCTCGCCGCGAAAATTCAACGGCGTGCCATCGCGCCACGCCGTCCAGATCGCGCGCAACGCCGCGATGTATTCGCGCAGCCACGGCGCCGGCGCCTTCCACTTCAGCCCGAATCGTCGCTCGATGTGGCCCCTCACCTGACTCCCCAATCCGAGGATCATCCGGCCCCGCGACAGACGCTGTAAGTCCCACGCGATGTACGCCGTGACCATCGGGCTGCGAGGGAAGGCGACTGCGATCCCCGTCCCCAGCGTGATCCGCTCCGTATGCTCGGCCGCCAGCGCGATGGCCAAGAATGGATCCCCTCCAGTCTCGCCGAACCAGAGAGCGTCAAAGCCAAGGGCCTCCACACGCCGGGCAAGTGCCGGAACATCTTCCAAACGAAATCGCGGCAACATAAGGTCCACTTTCATTGGCTCGCCTCCTTAACACACATATCGGGCCTGAGCTGGCATCATAGCATAGACGTTCGAGATCGAGGAGATCAGCTCTTCAGATTGGGCAAAATGACCCACTTGCTGAAATAATTGGGAGGCTCTGCGTCATTATAAGCCCAATGAGTTCCGGTCCTCGCCGAGTAGCATGTGTCAAAAATAGCCATCATGGTTTCCCAGGCAGAGGCGTTGGCTCAAGCTAATTAAAAGAAAAGGCTTGACTTGAGTTGAAAGTGCGTGCGGAGTGCTTGTTCTTGGGCATAGAATTTGCTTAATATACTGCCGGAAACGGGGCGCTACTATGGAAACATTGGAGCGAAGTGGGTGGCATAGCCAGGCGAAGGCTTGGATCAAGGGGGCCTTGTATGTCCTGGGCATCTTTGGGGAGGCGATTCGTTCCTGGCGCGAGCTGCGGATGATCGTGAGGGGGCTGCTTTCGACCGATCACGTCGTGCTGGCGCATTTGATCGTGACGCGGCGGTGCAATCTCTCTTGCGGGTATTGTAACGAGTACGATCGCGTTTCGGCGCCGGTGCCAACGGATGTGTTGCGGCGGCGGGTGGATCGGTTGGCGGAACTGGGGGCGAGCATTATCACGATCAGTGGAGGAGAGCCACTCTTGCATCCGGAGTTGGAGGAGGTCATTCGACATATTCGACGGCGTGGGATCATCGCCGGGTTGATCACCAACGGATATTTGCTGACGCGCGAGCGGATCAGGAAGTTGAACGAGGCGGGGTTAGAGTACTTGCAGATCAGCATTGACAATGTGCAGCCGGACGAAGTGTCGAAGAAGAGCTTGAAGGTGCTCGATCAGAAGCTCGTGGAGTTGCGGGAGCTGGCTCGCTTCAAGGTGAACATCAATACGGTCTTGGGCAGTGGAGTTCGTAACCCGGAGGATGCGCTCACAATCGCGCGGCGGGCGGTCGAATTAGGGTTCTCGTGCTCGGTCGGGGTGATCCACGACGAGTGGGGGCGGCTTCGGCCGCTCTCGGAGCGGGAGCGAGAGATCTTCTTAGCCGTGCAGAAGCTCGGGAAGTGGAGCTACAGTCGGGTGAATCGGTTCCAGCGGAATCTGGTTGAGGGGAAGCCCAACCGGTGGCGGTGTCGAGCGGGCGCGCGCTATCTCTACGTGTGTGAGGATGGATTCGTGCACTACTGTTCGCAGCAGCGGGGGTATCCGGGAGTGCCGCTGGAGACGTACACGCACGAGGACATGCGGCGGGAGTATCTGACAGAGAAAGCGTGTGCGCCCTACTGCACGATCTCCTGCGTGCAGCAGGTCGCCGAGTTGGACAACTGGCGCGATCCGCAGACGCTTGGGGTCAAGGTCTGGCGGGCGCCGGTCACGTCCACGTATGAGGTGCGGCGCGCCGAATAAGGGCGATCACGGGCCGGAGTACGAGGTTTTCGAACGAAGGAGGGAGAGCTTATGCATAAGCCGATCAAGTATGTGGAGAAAGCGCTGACCTATGTCGCGCGCGCAGCTTGGTTTGTCTTCGAGCGGTTGAATCGCATTCGGCCAAATCCCTCATTCACGCCGAAGTGGTCGGATCGGCCGCTTTTGAAGTCCTATGAGAAGGTGAAGCCGCCGCTCGGATGGCCGCGCACGACCGATAGCCTCTGTCCCAAGTGCGTGCCGGAGATCCGACAGCAGATTCTGGATGGGAAGCTCCCGGTGGATATTCTGCGGGAGGAACCCGTCGGACAGATCAAGGCGCAGATCATCGAGCGTGAGGGGAAGATCTGGATGGTGAAGGATTGCCCCAAGCACGGGCATTTCGAGGACATCATCTCGATCGACCCGGAGTTCACGCGCCATTTGGAGCAGGCTTATCCGGGCAGCGATATCCGCGCGCACAATGACGAGCGACTGCACAATCACGGGTCGAGCACGATCAAGTACGGACGCGGTGCCGTTCTCACCATTGATCTCACCAATCGGTGCAATATGATGTGCGATCCCTGCTTCATGGATGCGAATCAGGTAGGGTTCGTGCACGAGTTGAGTTGGGAAGACATCAAGAAGCTGCTCGATGACGCGATCACGCTCAAGCCGAAGCGGCAGCTCTCGGTACAGTTCTCCGGTGGGGAGCCGACGCTTTCGCCTTATTTCCTGGATGCCATTCGCTACGCCCGCAAGCTGGGCTACAACAGCGTGCAGGCGGCGACCAATGGCATCGAGTTCGCCAAGAGTCCGGAGTTCGCCCGCGCGGCGGCCGAAGCTGGTCTGCGATACGTCTATCTGCAGTTTGACGGCATCGGCAATGCGGCCAATGCCCATCGCCGCGTCGGCAATCTCTTCGACGTGAAGCTTCGAGCGATCGAGAATCTGCATAACGCCGGCGTGGAGATCATCCTGGTGACGACCATCGTCAACGGGATCAACAACGAGCAGGTGGGCCGGATCGTGCAGTTCGCCCTGGACAATCCGAAGAAAATCGCCTTCGTCGCCTTCCAGCCGGTCTCCTTCACCGGTCGTGATGAGGAGATCAGCGACGAGCGGCGCATGGCGCAGCGGTATACGCTCAGCCACCTGGCGCACGATCTGAAGAACCAATTGGGGTTGGGCGAACCGGCGCGTGATTGGTTCCCGCTCTCGTTCGTGAGCACCTTCTGCGATTGGTCCGATCTCGTGCACGGACCGCAAGCGGATTGGGGACAAGTCGGCTGCGGTTGCCATCCCAATTGCGGTGTGGGAATGGCGGTGATGGTGGACAAGGAGACGCGCGAGGCCGTCCCGGTCACGGCCTTCCTCAACGGGGATCAGCTGGCCCGCGACGTGATGAAGATCAACGACGCCGCTCGCAGGAAGTGGCTCTCGATCCTCGGCATGGCGCTGGCGCTCATGAAGAATTATGACCCGTTCAAGGCGCCGAAGCATTTCAAGCTGTGGGACCTCCTGGTGAAATTCGACAAGTCCTTCGGAGCGACGGGTCGCAGCTATGGGGATGTCAGCGGCAATCGCACGCGCGAGGACATCGAGCGGCGGCGGCGCGATCGTTGGAACTTCCTCTTCATCGCCGGCATGTGGTTCCAAGACCTGTTCAATTACGACTTCCGGCGGACCGAACGCTGCATCATCCCCTATGCGACGCAGGAAGGGGAGATCTCCTTCTGCGCCTATAACACGGGTATCGGCTGGCGGAAGATCGTCGAGAAGATGCATATGACGGCGACACTCTCGAAGTGGTACGAACAGCACGGGCGGCATGAGATCTTCGCCGGGGGCAAGAGCGTGCCGCTCTTCAGCACCGCGCATTCGCTCCTTGTCCGCGAGGAGTTGGTGACGCAGGATGTGCAGCACGATCTGGAACGGTTGGGCATTCCGAAGAACGCCCGCGAGGAGAAGCTATGGCGGCGTCGTCTGAGTCAGGCTGAGAACGAGCAGATGGCGCGCCTTTATCGTCAGCTCGTGCTGGATGAGCCGGCTGAGCCTTTGGTGCAACTGAAGGGCTTGAAGCGCAAGGCGCCGAACGTGGGCGTCGGCGTTGGGGATTGAGATCGCGAGGCCTCCTCGATCCTTACGAGAGGGGCCTCTTCTTTTCCCATCTCCTCGATCCGTGGCTCGTGGGCGGGGCATGCCCATGCGGCGATCCTTCACTACGCTGCAATTGAGCGGGGCGTGGTCGCGGATCTCTGTGTGAGATCTACTCCGGTGTTCGCGTCCTGCGATCATCCGGGAAGCGGTCATCGAGAACCTCGCGAATGACGTTTACGCCGTAGCGCACGAGAGTCGCACCGGGACACTTTGCTCCTCCCCGTCAAGGGTCTCCTTCTGACTGAGGGCCTACATGGCCTCGGCGGACGCATGGAGGGTGGTGCGCTGGGTTTTCCTTTCGGTAACTAGGTCGCTGAAAAGTAATGACTTGACGTCCGATTGGGCCTCCATAAACTAAGTGTGCGAGGGCATGGAGGTGGGGTTATGTCGCAGGTGTCTATCTTTTATCTTTTCGTTGTCCTGGCAGTGTTCATCGCTTTCGTCTTTCTGCTCGTTGGACGGAGCACGCGACAGGTCCGCGATGTGGCGTATCGCGCAGCCGACCGGATGCGGAAGGTCTTCTTCTTCACGCTCACTGGGATCTTGACGGTCTTTTTGGGGATCACACTGCCGCGCATGCCGTATCCCGCCCATGGACAACTCCCGGACCAAGTCGTTCATGTCGTGGGGAAGCAATTCGCCTTCGCGATCTCGGAAACGCCGATCGAGACGGACGAGCAATGGGAGGAGGTCTCTTCGTTTGCGCCGCCGGTCAAGGTCTCGGCCGGACGCCTTGTGGAGTTCCGCGTGACGAGCTTTGATGTGAACCATGGGTTCAGCCTCTATGCTCCGAACGGGCAGCTTCTAGCGCAGACGCAAGCTATGCCGGGATATGTGAATCGCCTTCGCATGCGGCTGAGTGAGCGCGGGCGCTATACCGTCTTGTGTTTGGAATTTTGTGGTTCGGCGCATCACCGCATGCGGGGAGTATTTTTCGTGGAATGAAGGGCGGAGGAAGATATGGCGGAGAGGACCGTCGTCTCACCCGTGTGGTTGGGGATGGAACAACAGCGTTGGCGACGTTTGACGAGCACGTGGATGATGGTGATGTTGCTCTTGTTCCCGATCCTCCTACTCCTTGGTGCCTTCATGCGGATTGTTCAGGCGAACCTGTTGCCCACGCTGCTGCCGGAGTGGTTCTATGCCGTCATGACCCTGCATGGATTGGGGATGGTGGGGACCTGGTTTGTGGGCGCGATGGCAGCCGTGAGCTACATCTTGACCCAATATGTGCGTCCCAGCCGGAAGGTCTCGTGGACGGCTTTGGGAGCGACGTTGCTGGGAGTCGTCCTGCTTCTGGCCACGACGCTCGTCGGGCGATTTGGCGTCGGATGGTACTTCCTCTATCCGCTCCCCTTTTACCCGGCTGGTATCTGGCCCACATGGGCGACCTGGGCTTTCCTCTTCTCGCTGGCGATCTTGGGTGTGGGATGGACGATCTGGGCCGTTGACCTTTTGCGGGCGATCGCACAGCACTATTCGCTGCGAGCGGCTTTGGCCTGGCATTACATCCGAGGGGAGACGGAGCCGGAGATCCCCCCAGCTGTTCTGATCACCACGGTCAGCTTGATCTCGGCGCTTTCGGGTTTCCTCGCTGCCGTGATCATTCTCGTGCTCTCGTTCTTGGAATGGGCGGGGACGGGATTCACCAATGATGCGCTCCTCATGAAGAATCTCATCTTTTTCTTCGGACACGTCCTGGTCAACATCACGATGTATCTGGGCGTGGTCCTGGTCTACGACGTTCTCCCGCGATACAGCGGACGTCCCTGGAAGACGAATCGCATCGTGGCGATCGCCTGGAACACGGTGTTGTTCCTCGTCTTGTTTGCCTACTTCCACCACCTCTACATGGACTTCGTGCAACCGCAATGGATGCAGGTGCTCGGGCAAGTGGCTTCCTACCTGATCTCGGTGCCGGCGGCTGTGGTGACCATCTTCAGCACGCTCCTGTTGGTTTATGGGGCGTCCATGCGGTGGACGCTCAGCTCGCTCTTGATGTATCTGGGCGTCATGGGATGGGCCATCGGAGGCGTGGCGGCTGTCATTGATTCGACGATCGCTGTGAACTTGCGGTTCCACAATACGCTCTGGGTGCCGGCCCACTTCCACACGTACTACTTGATGGGAGTCGTTCTCATGCTCTTGGGGTTTGCGGCCCACTTTGGGCTCGAGGTGAGCGAGCGACCCGAAAACGGCCGGCTCGCGAAGCTGATCGCCGCGCTCTTTGTGATCGGGGGATATGGGTTCCTCTCGATGTTCTATGTGGGAGGGGCGCATTCGGTTCCGCGACGCTATGCTGTGTATCCGCAGGAAGTCATGCAGGGGGTTGATTACGCGCGGATCGCGCTCGGATTCATCGCGGTGCTGTTCCTGGGTGTCCTGCTCTACCTTTGGGAGACGGGGAGGCGATGCGCCCTTGCCTTTCGCACATCGGAGTCATCCTGAGGATCGCGCTCTCAACCGCTGCACTCCTGGCCTCACCGGGCGCGATGGCTCAGATCGTGGGAGAGAAGGCGGATTCCCCGCCGAACGAAGGCCGGTATCTGTACAAGCCCGTTCCGGACATCCTGGTTCACTCTTGGCCCGAGGAGGCCGTCCGCTTATCTGAGCTTTGGCGGGAGCGGCCGATCCTTTTGACGCTCATCTTCACACGGTGCGCAGGCGTCTGTTCTCCCCTGCTGCGGTCTCTCAAAGCCGCCATCGCTTCGATTGGAGGAGCCGGACGAGAATATACGCTCGTCGTCCTGAGCTTTGATGCCCGTGATACCCCCTCGGATATGGCGGGGCTGGCAGAGCATTTGGAGCTCTCGAAGGATCGGGCGTGGATTTTCGGCGTCGCTTCGGCCGAGGACATCGCTCGACTGGTTCGGGCGACGGGCTTTTGGTTCGAGTGGGAGGAGGCCTCGCGTCAATACGATCACCCGGCCATGGTGATCGGCATTCGCGAGGGGCGCATCGTGCGGTTCCTGATCGGGGGGACCGTTTCTCCTGTTCGCGTACAGGAGGTGGTTCGAGAGATGCGCGGGGAGTTCGTCCCCGCTTATCCTCTTCCCCGCCGCAACGTCCTCTTCCGATGCTTTCAATATGACCCAACGAGCGGGCGATGGAGGCCGGATTGGGGATTTCTCCTTCTGCTCATCCCGGGGACGATGACGATCCTGGGCACGGTGTGGATCTTCCGACGCGAGCGGAAACATCGCGCCTGGGAAGATCGAGAGTCGTCCTGATCCCGCGTTCGGCGTCAGCCGGTTTTCTGCAACTGTTCGAGGTCCTGCAAGACTTCCTCGGCGTGAGTCTCTGGTCTCACCCGCTCATAGATTTTGGCGATACGCCCTTCCGGATCCACGAGGAACGAGGTGCGATGTGTGCCCATCGTCGTGCGCCCCATGAAAGACTTCTGGCCCCAGACGCCGTAGGCGCGGACGACCGCCTTCTCCTCATCGGCGAGCAGGGGGAAGGGGAGACCGTATTTCTCAGCGAACTTCTCGTGGCTGCGGACCGAGTCGGTGCTGATGCCGATGACCGCGATCTTTCGCCGCTGAAACTTCGGGAAGAGGTCGCGGAAGCCGCAGGCCTCCTTCGTGCAACCGGGTGTGTTGTCCTTCGGATAGAAGTAGAGGATGACCCATCGCCCCCGGAAATCTGAGAGCCGACGCACCTTGCCCATTTGATCCGGCAGTGCGAAATCCGGAGCGAGATCGCCGATTGTCAGCTTCGTCGCCATAAGCCTTGAGTTTAGCGATCGCGGCTCGCTTTGTCGAGATGGGCGCGATCGCCTCTGAGGGGAACGGACGCTTCGCGGACGCGCCCCCCGTGTCGAGAGTGTGGTATATTTTCGGAGCGTCACATTTGGCGAGGAGTAAATGCGATGGCCGAATTGAAGATAGACCTGGAACGGCTTCGGCAGCTCCTGCATCCGGTGCTCGTTGAGATCGAGCAAGGGATCGAGACGGAAACCTACCCAGATTGGAGCGTCGTGAAAGAGAACCTGCTCCAAGCGCTCGAGCTGGTGCGCAAGTTGGAGCGGGATCAGCTCTGGAGCGCATTAGGGAAGCCTTCGTGAGCGAAAGGAGGGGCGATGGGCTTGCAGGAACGCATCGAACGGGATTTCATCGCCGCCTTGAAGGCGCGCGAGGAGCTTCGCGTGAGCACGCTCCGCATGGTGAAGACAGCGCTCAAGCATCGCGAGGTCGCCGAAATGCGGGCGCTCACGGATGCGGATGTGATCGAGGTCTTGAAGGGGTTGATCAAGCAGCGGCGGGAGGCGATCGAGCAATACCATCAGGGTGGGCGTCCGGAGCTGGCCGAGAAGGAGGCTCGGGAGCTCGCGATCCTGGAGGGGTATCTGCCGGCTCCATTGAGCGAGGCCGAGATCGAGCGTCTCGTCCAGGAGACGATCGCCGAACTGGGAGCGAAGACGCTGAAGGACATGGGGCCGGTCATGAAGGCCGTGATGGCGAAGCTCGCCGGGCAGGTGGTCGAAGGGCGTCGCGTCGCTGAGATCGTACGCGCGCGCCTCTCCTCGTCGGAGACGTGAGGCGGCGCTCGTTCAAGCGCGCAGATAGCCGAGCTCGATCAATCGCGTGATGACGCGGCGGGCGCTCTCGGCGGGCGTCTCTCGATGGCTATAGAGGACCAGCTCTGGAGCAAGAGGCTCCTCATAGGGATCGGAGATGCCGGTGAAATTCGCGATCTCTCCCCGCAGGGCCTGCTTGTAGAGGCCCTTCACATCGCGTTCGATGCAGACCTCCACGGGGCAGTTCACATAGACCTCCACGAAGCGGCCGATCACATCGCGCGCGTACTGACGCGTCTCGCGATAGGGGGAGATGGCGGCGACGATCGCGATGATGCCGTTGCGCACAAGGAGCTTGGCCACGTAGGCGATCCGCCGGATGTGCATGTCCCGTTCTTCCTTGCTGAAGCCCAGTTGTGGGCTGAGCTGTTGTCGGACTTCATCGCCGTCGAGCACTTCGACCTTCAGGCCGCGAGCGCGCAGCTCGTGCTCGATCAGGCGCGCGATCGTCGTCTTGCCGGAGCTGGGCAGACCGGTGAACCAGAGGGCGAATCCGTGCTCCCGCATACCCTCCATCAACCTCCTCCTTCGCCACCGAACGCGGCCGCCAGGATCTCGGCCACTTCCGGGCGCGTGAATTCCGGCGGCAGCGGCTCGCCTGCGCGCAGGCGGCGCCGCACTTCGGTCCCAGAGAGGATGAGGTGCTCGCTCTTCTCGTGGGGACACGTTTTGGCCGACGCCATGCCCCCGCATCGCCGGCAATAGAACGCGTTGTCGAAGAGAAGTGGGGTGATCCCCAGCTCTTCCGGATCAAACTCGTCGAAGATGCGGTGCGCCTCGAAGCTCCCGTAGTAATTCCCAACGCCCGCGTGGTCACGTCCGACGATGAAATGCGTGCAGCCGTAATTCTTGCGGACGATGGCGTGGAAGATGGCCTCGCGCGGTCCGGCGTACCGCATCGCGGCCGGATAGACGCCGAGCACGACGCGATCCCGTGGGTAGTAGTATTGCAACAAGACCTCATAGCAGCGCATGCGCACGGCGGTCGGGATGTCGTCGCTTTTGGTCTCGCCAACGAGCGGGTGCAGGAAGAGGCCGTCCGCGATCTCCAGCGCGCACTTCTGAATGTACTCATGCGCGCGATGGACGGGATTGCGCGTTTGAAATCCCACGATCGTGCGCCAGCCCTTCTGTTGGAAGATGCGGCGCGTGTCGGCCGGATCGAGCCAGTACGCCTGGTACTCCCGATGCTCGGGACGATGCAGGACGCTGATCTTCCCAGCGAGGTAGATCTCTCCTGTCTCAGAGAGACGCCGGACGCCCGGATGAGTCGGATCAGTCGTTGCGAAGACCAGGCGCGCTTCGCGCTCCTTCTCCACGCGATACTTCTGCTCCAGATAGAGCACGCCGAGCACGCGCCCACCGGCATCGGTCAGCGCGACGGGCTCTCCCTCGCCGAGCTTCTCGGCTTCCGAGCGCGTCACCGCAAGCGTGATCGGGATCGTCCACGGAAGACCGTTGGCCAGCCGCTTGCGCTCGAGGACGGATTCGTAATCATCCTTCCCCATGAAGCCCTCCAGAGGGCTGAAGGCCCCGACGGCGATCAACTCCAGATCCGAGATCGCCCACGCATCGAGCACGATGCGAGGGGCTGTGCGCGCGATGTGCTCCTCGGCATCCCGTTCTGCGCCGTGCGAGAGCCGATTGACGAGACGTCCGCCATGAGGGGGAATCCCCGCATGCTTCACCGCTTCCCTCCCACGTTGTGTGCCCTCATGCAAATGACCGATTATATTCCTTTCGGCACGACTTGCCAATCGAGGCCTCATGCATGAAGCGTCTTCGGTTCGACGGCGAGGCGAAGCCGTTCTTTGCCGCGCGTTGACAAACCAGAGCGTCTGTGTTACAAAGTCGTGCTGTTTGAGCATGGATCGCCGCACGCCGACGTACAACGCCGTATGCCGGAGGAGAAGAAGGACAGACCAACGCCCACGGGGGCCTCTGTGACGAAAGCGTCCCAGACGCTTCCGATCGTTGAGATGACCGACGATCCCGTTCTGAACAAATTACGGGACCGATTTCCCGATGCTATCCTCGAAGCTGTGGAGATTCTCGGCATGCCCACGCTGACGATCGCGCGGGAGCGGATCCTGGAGGTCTGTCGCTTCCTTCGGGATGACGAGGAAGCGCAGTTCGATTTCCTGACCGATCTGACGGCGCGGCATATCCCGGATGCGGAGAAGCCTTTTCAGGTGATCTATCACCTCTACTCCTTCCCGCGGAACGTGCGGTGGCGATTGAAAGTGAACCTGGCCGAGGGGGAGGCGTGTCCGAGCATCGTCTCGGTCTGGAGCTCGGCTAATTGGATGGAGCGGGAGGCGTATGATCTGGTCGGCGTGCGATTCGAGGGGCATCCTGATCTGCGGCGGCTGCTCTTGCCGGAGGATTGGGAAGGGCATCCGCTGCGGAAGGATTATCCGTTGGAGTTTCGCTACAATCGCTGGTGCGAGAAGCACCTGGGCATGATCGAGTTTCGCGAAGGGACCGAATACAGCGGGAGATTCGAGTAATGCACAAGCCAGAGATCGCCATCACCCGGGAACGTTTGCTCGCCGCCCGCGAGATGGTGCTCAACATGGGCCCGCAGCATCCTTCGACGCATGGCGTGCTGCGGGTGATCCTGAAGTTGGATGGGGAGACGGTCATTGATCTGGACTGCGACATCGGGTATTTGCATCGCGGCGTGGAGAAGATCTGTGAGAACCGCACCTACGTCCACATTGAGCCTTACTTCGATCGGCTCGATTACGTGGCGGCCGTCTCCAACGATCTCTGCTACGTGGAGACGGTGGAGAAGATCGCTGGGATCGAAGTGCCTGAGAAGGCGCGGTATATTCGCGTGATCCTGACTGAGCTGCAGCGCATCGCGAGCCATCTGCTCTGGCTCGGCACGCACGCGATGGACATCGGGGCAGTCACGATCTTCCTCTATGCGTTTCGGGAGCGAGAGGAGATTTTGAAGATCTTCGAGAACTACTTCGGCGCGCGATTGACGGCCAACGCCTTTCGCATCGGCGGCTTGCAGTACGACATCTACGATGGCTTTGAGGAACAGGTGCGCGCCTTCTGTCGCATCTTGCCGGAGCGGCTCAAGGAGTACGAGACCATCCTCAACGAGAACCGCATTTGGCTCCAGCGCACCGTTGGGATCGGCATCCTCACGGCAGAAGAGGCGAAGGATCTGGGGGTCACCGGACCGGTGCTGCGCGCCTCCGGCGTCAAGTGGGACATTCGCAAGGCCTTCCCCTATGAGGTTTACGATCAGGTCGAGTTCGAGATCCCGGTGGGGGAGAACGGAGATACCTACGATCGGTATCTCGTGCGCATGGAGGAGATGCGCCAGAGCCGCTTGATCATCCTCCAGTGCTTGGACACGCTGAGGAAGCTGCATCCGGGGCCGGTTATGGGGAAGGTCCCGAAGATCATTCGTCCTCCGGTCGGCGAGGTCTATCACTCCATTGAGTCACCCAAGGGGGAGTTGGGGATTTACTTGGTGAGCAACGGGACGTCCTTTCCCGAGCGCTTGCGCATTCGTCCCCCCTCGCTCATCAATCTCCAGGCGCTCAAGAAGATGGCCATTGGGCATCTGGTGGCCGATGTCGTCGCCTTGATCGGCTCGATTGATATCGTGCTCGGTGAGGTGGATCGGTAGGAGGGGGACATGGACCTGTTCTGGGCGGTTTGGAACAATCCGGTCGTCTCCGAGTACATTCTGCGGCGACTGCCGACGATCGTGATCGTGCTCTTCGTGATCCTCACGGTGGCGGCGTATTTGGTCTATGCCGAGCGCAAGATCAGCGCCTTCATTCAAGCGCGGCTGGGACCGATGCGCGTCGGGCCGTATGGGCTGTTGCAGCCGTTGGCCGACGCGTTGAAGCTGATCTCGAAAGAGGACATCATCCCGGCGCGGGCCGAGCGCTCGATCTTCGTGATCGCGCCGATGATCTCGGTCGTCGCGTCGCTCGTCGTTTTGGCCGTGATCCCCTTCGGTCCTGGGCGCGCGACGATCACGGACATCAATATCGGGTTGCTCTTCATCCTGGCCGTCTCTTCGGTGGGCGTTTTGGGGATCATCTTGGGCGGATGGGCCTCCAATAGCAAGTACCCGCTTTTGGGGGCGCTGCGGTCGTCGGCACAGATGGTCAGCTACGAAGTCGCCATCGCCCTAGCCTTGGTCGGGCCTCTGATGTTCGCGAAGACGCTCTCGATGGTCGGGGTCATCGAGGCGCAGATGACCGATCGCATCTGGTACATCTTCTATCAACCGGTCGCTTTCCTGATCTTCCTCGTTGGAGGATTGGCCGAGACCAATCGCGCGCCGTTCGATCTGCCGGAGGCGGAATCGGAGATCGTCGCCGGGTATCATACCGAATATAGTGGCTTCCGCTGGGCGCTCTACTTCGTCGCCGAGTATACGAACATCGTCATCTCGGCGGCCCTTGCTGTGACGGTCTTCCTCGGGGGGTGGCATTTCCCGGGGATGACGAAGCTGGCCGAGCCCGGGACGTGGTCCTATGCTCTACTGGCCGTGCTCGTCTTCGCGGTGAAGGTCTTCGCTATCGTGTATTGCTTCATCTGGTTTCGGTGGACGTTCCCGCGCTATCGGTACGATCAACTGATGAGCCTGGGATGGAAGTGGTTGATTCCGGCTGGACTGGCGAACATCTTGATGACGGGCGCCATACTTGTCCTGGCGCAACATTGGGGGTTGGTGGAGACGGTGCGGACCGATACCGGCGAACGACTGGTGAGCGTGTGGCCGTGGGGGAAGCTCTTCCTGATGGCGGCCTCACTGCTGATCGGTATTCCGATCGTGTGGCTCGTGCTGGCGGTGATCAATCGCCGCTCGACCGATTTCAATCTGCGCGTCCAACGGCAGATTCGTCTGCCCGAGAGAGGCGAAGAGGAGATCTTCGCTGAGGTGTGAGCCTATGGAGGGGCCTTCATGGCGGAACCGAGACGAAATTGGAAGCAGGTCCTCTCGCGATTCCTGCTCCTGGACTTGATCAAGGGGCTGCTCGTCACGTTCAAGTATCAGGCGCCGAAGCATTGCTATACGGAGCAGTATCCGCTCGTTCGACCGAGAGTCGCCGAGCGATTCCGTGGGGCTCCTCGGTTGAATCGGGATCCGGAGACGGGGGAGAGCCTCTGCATCGCCTGCAATTTGTGCGCCGTCGCATGCCCGGAGGATTTGATCACGGTCGTGGAGGCCATCCGCGAGTACGTGGATCATGAGGGGAAGACGAAGAAGAAGCGCGTCTTGGTAGACTACACCTATGACACCTCGCGCTGTATGTTCTGCGGCCATTGCCAGGATGTCTGTCCGACCTACGCCATCGAGTTGACGCAGGAGTTTGAGCTGGCCATCTATCGGCGGAGAGATTTCGTCTGGTCGTGGGAGATGCTGGAGAAAGGGATCGAGCAACCGCTCTATACGCGATGAGGAGGGGGCGGACATGGAGTTGAAAGGGGCGCAGATCGTCTTCTACTACGGATTGGCGTTCTTCGTGCTCATCATGGCTGTCTCGCTCATTCGGGCGCGATCGGCCGTGCATGCGGCGCTTTATCTCATGGGAGCGTTGATCGGCGTGGCCGGTTTATTTGTGCTCCTGCATGCGGAGTTCGTGGCCGGCGCGCAGATCCTCATTTACGTCGGTGGCGTAGTCGTCCTCTTCATCTTCGTCATCATGCTCGTGAACGTGCGTGAGGAGATCACCGAAGCGACGCGCTTATTCACACGGCAAGAGGCCGTGGCCTGGGCGCTCGTGGGTGCGATGCTCATCGCGACGATCATCGCCCTGCGGCGCGAAGCGCATCTCTTGCCGCCGGCCCATGCGCCGATGGAAGAGACGCCGCTCGCCCTCGCGGAGGACACGCAGCGGGTGGGGAGCGCGCTCTATACGCGCGCCGCCTTACCTTTCGAGATCGCGTCCCTGTTGTTGCTTGTGGCGATCGTCGGATCGGTGATCCTGGCTCGCACGCGACGTCAGGAGGAGACATTCGATTGAAGGCCGTGGCAGGGGAGGGGAAGATGCACGTGGCCATGATCTGGGCGCTCCAAGAGCCGACGTCCTTCGTGGGCCGATTCTTCGAAGGCCTCACGGCCCCGAAAGGGATCGTGGATTTCCTCGTGGTCAGCTTCATGCTCTTCGCCATCGGGGTGCTGGGTGTGCTCACCCGCCGCAATATCCTCATCATCTTCATGTCCATCGAGTTGATCCTGAATGCCGCGAATCTGAATTTCATCGCCTTCACGCGCTATTGGCAGGCGATGGGGCGCATCTCCGAGAACATGGGGCATATCTTCACGATCTTCATCATCGTCGTGGCGGCGGCCGAAGCCGTTATCGGCTTAGGCATCCTCATCGCCCTCTATCGGAATCGCCAGACGGTGGCCATTGATGAGATCAATCTCTTGAAATGGTGATGTGGGAATGCCGCGCAGCGCATCAGGTGAGATTTCCGATGCGGGGGTTGTGGGGTGGCCTCGTCTTGATGGGGACAAAGGGGCATACGCGCGCGCCGGAGCGGGAACGGCGATTGGAGGCGGCGTTGGCCGAAGCCTTGAGGAAGGCGGGAATTCATGGCGGGTGATTTCGCGATTCCAGGAGGAGAGGGCCGTGCCATGTTGGAACTGATTTGGCTCATTCCAGCGCTTCCATTGCTCAGCGCTCTATGTCTTGGCCTCTTCGGTCGGACGTTGAGACTCTCGGAGAAGACGATCTCTTGGATCGCGTGCGGTTCGGTCTTCCTCTCGCTCGTGATCTCAATCGGGGCGGTCTACGAGTTCGCGACGGCGTATTGGCCGACGCACGGGCGACCGTATCTCTCCCGCGAAGCCGGTGGGTTCCCGCATTCGTTCACCTGGGTGTTGGGAGGCGATGCGCGTCTGAGTCTGGGACCGGAGGCGGGCAAGACCGTCCCCGTGCGCATTGAGTGGTCGTACCAGTTGGATCAGCTCTCGGCCGTGATGATCCTCATTGTCACGTTCGTGGGCTTTTGGATCCATGTCTTCTCGATCGGGTACATGCGCGGCGACGGGGGATTCTACCGCTTCTTCGCGCAGATGAACCTGTTCATGTTCATGATGCTCGTGCTCGTGATGAGTTCGAACTTCCTGATGATGTTCGTCGGCTGGGAAGGCGTGGGCCTCTGCTCCTATCTCCTCATCGGGTATTACTTCCACTGGAACTATGCGGCCTATGCGAGCAAGAAGGCGTTCATCGTGAACCGGGTTGGGGATTTCGGATTCCTGCTGGCGATGTTCGCCATCTTCTCGCTCTTCGGGACGCTGCAATTCACCGAAGTGATGGAACTGGCCAAGAACGACGCCTATCTGCCGCAGGAACATTTCGGGATGTGGGGATTGGCATCCTGGATCGCGCTCGGGCTCTTCATTGGCGCGACGGGCAAGAGCGCGCAGATTCCGCTCTATGTCTGGTTGCCGGATGCCATGGCGGGGCCGACGCCCGTCTCCGCGCTCATTCATGCGGCGACGATGGTGACGGCGGGCGTTTACATGGTCACGCGTACGAACGTGCTCTTCCAGAAATCTCCGACGATGATGTTCGTGGTCGCGCTCGTGGGCGTCCTCACGGCCGTGTGGGCGGCCTCGATGGGGTTCACGCAGACGGACATCAAGAAGGTCCTGGCCTACTCGACGATCTCGCAATTGGGGTACATGTTTCTGGCCTGCGGGGTGGGGGCCTTTGCGGCGGGCATCTTTCACCTCTACACGCATGCCTTCTTCAAGGCCTTGATGTTTCTGGGGGCGGGGTCGGTCATCATCGCGCTCCATCACGAGATGGACATGCGGCGCATGGGGGGATTGGCCCGCTTCATGCCGATCACCTATAAGACCTTTCTGGCGGGATGGTTGGCCATCTGTGGGATCCCGCTCTTCTCCGGCTTCTTCAGCAAAGACGAGATCCTATGGCGCACGTTTTCCGCGGGGGGGATTCCGGGTGGGCGGTGGCTGTGGCTGCTGGGATTCCTGGGTGCGGGGATGACGGCCTTCTACATGACGCGGCTCGTCGCCTTGACCTTTTGGGGGGAGCCACGGTTCGTCGTGGCTGGGGGAGGCGGCGCTTCTCACGGACATGAGGAGCACGGCGCGCACGAGGTTCGAGAATCGCCGCGCGTCATGACGATTCCACTCATCGTCCTGGCCATTGGCGCTCTGGCGAGTGGGTGGATCGGGTGGCCGGAATCGCTTGGGGGGACAAATCGCTTCGAGAAGTGGTTGGAGCCGGTGATCTGGCATCGGGCGGAAGGGAGGATCTCGCCGATGATCGAGCATGGGGAGACGGCGCTTGCGGAAGTCGGCGCTCATGCGGAGGCGCATTCGGCGATCGAGTACCTCCTCATGCTCGCGTCGGTCCTTTTGGCCGTCGGGATCATGTACGGGTGCGCGACGCTCTATCTTCGACGGCGCGACCGACTGGAAGCCATCGTCCGCGCGATTCGTCCACTCTATGTCGCCAGCGCGAACAAGTATTGGGTCGATGAGTTCTACGAAGGGGTCTTCGTCCATGGACTGGCGCTCGGATTGAGTCGGCTCTCTTGGCGCGTGGATGCGCATGGCGTGGATGGCGGCGTCAATGGCTCGGCGTGGATGACCGTCTTCTGGAGCAAGGTCTCCGGCTGGTTCGATCTCTACGTCGTGGATTTCCTGGTGAACGCCATCGGCGCGATGACGAAGCTCTTCTCGACCGTCTTCCGCATGGCGCAGACGGGATTCGCGCAGAATTATGCGCTCGTCATCACGGCCGGTCTCTTTTTGCTCACGGCTCTGTATCTGATCATCTCGTGGTAGGGGGAGGGTATGTCGCCGGGACGTCTCGCCGATGCTCATCTGCTCTCGATCATCACGTGGCTCCCCGTTCTCGGGGCGCTCATCCTGATCTTCTTCTTCCACCGGGAGCGGAAGCAAGCGATTCGCCTCTTCGCCAATGTGTGGGCGATCGTGAGCTTTCTGCCGTCGTTGCTGCTGCTGGCGTATGATCGTCGGTTGGGGGGGATTCAATTCATCGAGGATGTGGAGTGGATCCCACAGATCGGCGCGCGGTATCAGCTGGGCGTGGATGGCATTTCGGTCGTGCTCGTGCTGCTGACGACCTTGATCGGCGTGATCGCCGTCGCCTGCTCCTGGGGCTTCATCCAAGAGCGTGTGAAGGAATATTATGTCGTCCTGCTCCTCCTGCAGACGGGCATCATCGGCGTCTTCGTCTCCATGGACATGTTCCTCTTCTATGTCTTCTGGGAGGTGATGCTCGTGCCGATGTACTTCCTGATCGGGGTATGGGGGAGCGAGAATCGGCTCTATGCGGCGATCAAGTTCTTCATCTACACGCTCTTTGGCTCGGTCGTGATGCTGCTCGCCATTTTGAAGCTCTACTTCATCTTCCCCGACTACCTGAAGCAACCCGAGGTGCAACAGGCCGTTCTGCAGGCGGCGCGATTCATCTCGGGCGAGAACGAGCCGATGTATCGCATGATCGAATCGGCCCTGCACCTCGGCATGCAGGGCAAAGGGACGTTCAACATCATGGCGATGCAAGCGCTGGGCACCGCGCGGCTGGGCGGAGGGCCGATTATTCCGCTCTCGCTGCAGATGTGGCTCTTCGCCGGCTTCTTTCTGAGCTTCGCCATTAAGGTCCCGATGTTCCCCTTCCACACCTGGCTCCCTGATGCCCATACGGAGGCGCCGACGGCAGGATCGGTCATCCTGGCCGGTATCTTGCTCAAGCTTGGGACCTACGGGTTCGTTCGCTTCAATCTCCCGATCTTCCCCGATGCGAGCCGCGATCCCCGCGTCGTCCAGGTGATGGCGTTTCTCGCCATCATGGGGATCGTCTACGGGGCGCTCGTCGCCATGGCCCAACGGGATTGGAAACGGCTGGTCGCTTACTCCTCGATCAGCCACATGGGGATGATCATGCTCGGCATCTTCGCCTTCAATCCGAGCGCGCTTCATGGCGCCGTCTTACAGATGATCAATCATGGGATCTCGACGAGCGCGCTCTTTTTGATCGTCGGCGTCGTCTACGAGCGGCACCATACGCGCATGATCAACGACTATCGGGGATTGAGTCACGTCATGCCGGGCTTCGCCGCCGTCTTCATGATCATGATGATGTCTTCGATCGGATTGCCCATGCTCAACGGCTTCATTGGGGAGTTCCTCATCTTGCGCGGCGTCTTCGAGGAGAATCGGCTCTGGGCGGCGTTCGCGGCAACCGGCATCGTACTCGGTGCCGGATATATGCTCTGGCTCTATCAGCGTACGATGTATGGCGAGGTGAAGGAGGACAATCGCCACTTGCCCGACCTCTATCCGCGCGAGTGGGCGTATTTCCTCCCGTTGGTGATCCTGGCCTTCTGGATCGGTATCTATCCCAAGCCCTTTTTGAGCTATTTCGAGAGGCCGGTGGCGGTGGTCGTCGAACAGGTGCGACCGGGATATGCGCGGGGCCTCTTGGAACGCGCCGAAGGGGGCCAGCCATTGTCTCTCCCGGCGTTCCATTCGCGCGAAGCTTCATCGGTTGGTCCTCGACCCACAGGCCATGAGCACGAACGATGAAGGAGGAGGAATGAGGGCACTGCTCTTTCAAGGACTCGATTGGCGATGGTTGGTCGAGCAGGCGGTGATGTTTTTGATGCCGGAGATCATGCTGGCGGCCTTCGCCTGTTTGCTGCTCATTCTCGATGTCGGATGGCGGGCGACCGAGCGCCGATGGGCCGCTTATCTGGCGTTGGGTGGGATCGGAGCGAGTGCCGCCACGCTCGCGCAAACCTCCCTCAATTTACGCGGGCATGAAGCCCTCGGCTTCTATGAGATGTACGTTCTGGATTCCTTCGCCATCGTCTTCAAAGTGATCTTCTTGGTGACGGCGGCGCTCGCCATCGCGCTCTCGATCAAATTCCTCGACATCGAGCGCGAGCAGCGTGGTGAGTATTACGCCCTCATCCTCTTTGCGACCGTCGGCATGATGTTCATGGCCTCGGGCATGGATCTGCTGGCCATCTTCATCAGTTTCGAGCTGGCGGCCATTTCCGTCTACGTGCTCGTCGCGTACTTCAAGGGGGATCGGAAGTCGAACGAAGGGGCCTTGAAGTATTTCCTGCTCGGCATCTTCTCCTCGGGCATCTTTCTCTATGGGGTCTCACTGCTCTATGGCGTCACCGGAGAGACGAATTTGCAGAAGATCGCATCGGCGCTCGCGGCCGAGCAGACGCCGGGCTTTTTAGCGATCCTGGCCATGGTCTTCATCGTCGCGGGCCTCTTCTTCAAAGTCGCCGCCGTGCCCTTCCACATGTGGGCACCGGACGCCTATGAGGGGGCGCCCAGTTCGGTGACGGCTTTCATGTCCGTCGGGTCGAAAGCGGCGGCGTTCGCCATCTTCGCCCGTATCTTCGTTTACGGGTTACCCTCCCTGCGAGGGACGACGTCGCTGGAGAACCTCGGATGGATGGCGTTGATCGGCGCTGTCTCGGCTCTGACGATGACGTGGGGGAATCTGGCCGCCATCACGCAGGCGAACGCCAAACGGCTCATGGCCTATTCCTCGATCTCGCACGCGGGATTTCTGCTGCTGGGTCTGGTGGCGGGGAATCGAACCGGTTATATCGGTCTCGTCATTTACCTCTTCGTCTACGTCTTCATGAATCTCGGCGCCTGGGGAGCGATCATCGCCCTACGGCGCGGGGGCATTGCGGGAGATCGCGTGGAGGATTTTAATGGGCTCATTCATACGAATCCCTTGATGGCTGTTTTGATGACGATCTTCCTGATCAGCCTGGCGGGAATTCCGCCGACGGCCGGCTTCCTGGGGAAGTACTTCCTCTTCGCTGGGCTTATTGAGACGGGGAATCGGTGGCTCGCCGCACTGGCCGTCATCGCCGTGATCAATACGGCCGTTTCGCTTTACTACTACGCGCGGTTCATCAAGGCGATGTTCATGGGGCCCATCCTGGAGCCAACGCCGCTCGCGCTGACCCCGCTCATGAGGACGGCGTTGGTCATGGCTGCCCTTATGGTCTTGGTCGTGGGGATTTATCCGCCGCCTTGGGTGGACTTCTCCCGTATTGCCGCGGAACAGCTCATGCAGGCGACCCGCGAAGCCATCGCCGCCTTCTGAGTCTCGGAGTCTCAGTCGGAGAAATCCTCGGGGAGGAAAAAAGCGGGCTGAAGCCCATCGGCTTCAGCCCGCCGAACAGACGCAGAAGAAGTCAACCCTCAGAAGATGATCTTCAGGGCCATCTCAATCGTCCGGCGACCACCGTTATTCTCCTGGAAGTTGAAGTAGGTGCGGCCCGCTTGCTCAACAAAGATGCTATTGGGGATTCCAAAGAAGGGGTGGTTGAAGGCATTGAAGAGGTTCAACCGGTACTGGATCGAGACGCGCTCGGTGACGCGCGTGCTCTTGAAGATGCTCAGGTCAACACCCTCAAAGCGATCTCCTTTGAAAGTGTTCCGTCCGAGCGTCCCAAAAGGTGTCCCGAAGCGCTGAGCTGCTCCCGGACCGTTGACGATCACCCGCACGTCGTTCGGTGTCACCGGCGTGAAGACCCCTCGGTTGAGATCGTTCAGGAGCCAGAAGCCCGTGGGACTGGATCGAAGAATGGGGACTCCTGCGCTTGTGCCGCACACCGCCAACCGATAGAAGACGCAGGCGTCAACGTCCGTGATGCCGACCCGATCAATCGGAGCGGCCGGATTGCCGTTGAACGGGCGCAGGTGGGAACGCCCGATGAAGGACTGAACGAAGGGCTGATCTTCATACGGGTTGATGAGCTGCTGCTGAACCGGCGTGAACCACTGTCCACTTTGGATGCGCACGATCCCGTTAAACTGCCAACCACCAATGAGCCGCCCGAGAAAGCCGCGCTGATCGCGCCGGAACGGGAGGTCCCAGATCCAGGAGGCCGCGAACAAATGCCGCGCATCGAAACCGGAGTTCCCACGCTCGGCGCGCGTGAGATTGAGCGGATTCTGGGCGACGGTGACGGAATTCCCGGTATCGAAATTGAAGACCTCGCTCGAATTGTCAATCGTGTGGCTCCAGGTGTAGCTGACCGTGTAGGTCCACTGCTGCCGGACTCGGCCGTCCAATCGCAGTTGCAGCCCGTTGTGGCTGGCCGAAACGCCATTAATGCGCACTCGGGCGACGCCAGACGGGAACAACCGCCCATCGCAAAGGGCCTCGTTATCCGCCGTCGCCGGATTGTCCGTGCAGGTGAGCGGCGCGACGCCTCGTGGCAGAATCTGCGGGAATCCGGGGAAGGTGAGCGTCTTCACCTGATTGTCCGCCGGGTCCACATACCGGACGGGGCCAAATCCTCGGACCAGATTCCCGATGAATGGGTTGAAGTTGACCGTTTGAAATTGGCCAACTTGATGGTTCCCGACATACCGGATTTCAAGCACATTCTCGCGGACGAGTTCGCGCTGGATTCCGAGCGACCACTGTTGCACATAGGGCTGGCGGAAGTCCAAGGCCGGAACCGTACGGGCGAAGAACCGAGGATCGAAGGTATTGAAGCGAATGACCCCAGCTCGCACAGCGGCATCGCGCACCTTGTCTCCCGTCGGCACAGGATCGGGAACGGGGAAGTTCGCCACGCTCGTCAGGAAGACGAGCGGCGACGAGGTCGAGATATTGAGCATCAGGTTGTAGAACGCCGGATCGTAGGCGATCCCATAGCCGCCTCGAATGACCGTCCGGTCTTCGCCAAAGAGCCACTTGCCCCAACGCGGCGTGTAGACGAACCCAAAGCGCGGCGCGAAGTTATTGTTGTCCGTGGGAACGCGTGGCACAATGCGAGCTTCAAGCGGTAGGTCCTGTCGCCAGAACGCTCGCTGCGGATCCCGCTCGCGCGCCGCGGTGATCTCGTTCAAGAGGTTCATCGGCTGACCCGTGTTCTCGTACCGGAGGCCGAGATTGAGCGTGAGATTGGGGCGAATGCGCCAGTCGTCCTGGAAGAAATAGAATTGATCGGTCTCCGTGTACTTGAGCGTCGCCGGACCGAGCGCCACCGTCAGGAAGTTGGGATTGTTATCGGCCAATCGTTGGGCTGTCGAGAAGGTAAATGCTCCGTTGACGTTCGGCAAGAACGGCACGGCATTTCTCAAACGACGAATATCAATCCCCATCTTCAATTGGTGGCGTCCAACCGTGAGCGTGAAATTGTCGTTGAACTGGAAAGATTCGACCGTGCGCCCCTGGGGCAGGTTGGTGGCGGGGCCGACGCTCAGAAGCGGTGCCCCGTTATCCGCCCGGAAGATGGGGTTGAGAAATGTCAGCGCTTTATCAATCTTATCCGGGTGTGGAATGTTCCCCTTGCCACCACTTCCCCCACCCCCGAAGATCACAAATAGCCGCGAGAAGTTGAACCGGAATTCATTGACCGATCGCATGGAGATGTTCCGCGTCCATCCGCCGCCGGCCTGTTGGGTTCGGAAGGGGATGTCGCCGGTCCACCCGCGCACGTCCACCAGGAAGTCTTTTCCTGGCCGGTCTTGGATGAAGTAGCGTCCCCAGATGCGATCCCGATCACTCGGATGCACATCACTGCGCACGTTGATCTCGTCCAATCGCCCCGACAGAGGCACGGCTCGACGCACGGCGGCGACCGGGACCTTCAGGTTCCCGATCGTGATCGTGGAAGCCGGCACATCTGGGCGAATCGTGGGATTGCCAATCGGGAGCGCGAAGGCCGAAAAGTCGGCGTAATACTGAATGGCCGGATTATTCGGGAAGGCATTCTTCAACATCTGGATGCCTTCGGGCGTCGGCGCCAATGACGTCGTCCGCAGATCAGCAAACTGAGGGTTGCGGATGAAGTGACCGGCGTGGAAGAAGAAGACCTTATTCTTCACAATCGGGCCGCCGATCGTGTAGTCGAACACGTTGACCAGATCTGGCAGCGGCTCCTTCTGCCCAGAACGGCGCTCCAGATTTGTCAGCGAGTCCCAAAGCTTCCGGTCCCGGTGGTACCACGCTACCGTCCCGTGGAACTCGTTCGTCCCCGACTTGCTGACGATGTTGACGATGGCTCCCTGATTGCGCCCGTATTCAGCAGAGAAGTTGTTGGTGATCACCTGATACTCCTGGATCAGGTCGCGATTCTGCACGAAGTAGTTGGGACCACCGATGGAAAGATCATTATTGTCCACGCCGTCTATAGTGAAGTTGTTGGACCGGGCGCGGTTGCCGTTGACCGAGAGCGTCACCCCGTTGGCATTGACATTGCCGAAGCCCGTTCGGACACCCGGCAGCAACAAAACCACACGATCCAAACCGCCACCCGCAACATTGATCGGGAGGTCTTGAATCTTTCGCGATTGAATCGTCGCCGAGATCTGCGCCGTGTCCCGCTCAAGGAGCACTTCGCCGCCACCGGTCACCGTCACGACCTCGGTGATCGCTCCCGGCTCCAGACGAAAGTCCACGACCGTATCTTTCCCCACGCCGACTTCTACACCCGTGACTTCGGCCACCTTGAACCCTTGAGCTTCTACCCGTATGTCATATTTTCCGGGCGGGATTCGTGGGATCGTGTAGATCCCCTCGCTCGTGGCCGTGGTCCGATGCTCTACGCCCGTCGCGGCGTTCTTCGCCACGACCGTGGCTCCGGGCACGATGGCTCCGGTCACGTCCATGACGACGCCACGGAGACCTCCCGTCGTCGTCTGGGCCGTAATCGGAGTCGTCAAGTAAGGCAGAAAGATGGCCCCCGTGATCAGACAGGTCGAGATCCACATCCTCCAACTCCTTTTGCGATATGGCTTCATAACGTGTCCCTCCTCAGCTTTTTCGATTAACCGTCACACTGCTCAATAAGCAAGCAAATCTCGTGCCATATTCGCCTTCGCGTTAACTCCCGTAGATTCAATGACCTTTCATTTTGAAGCCAAGTGCGGCTTTCAAATTTTTGGAAATTTTATCCGAAATTTTGGAAGCTCGAGAATCAAAAAGGCCGGAGCTGAGGAAGGGGGACGAGGATCGTCCCCCATTCCCGTATCCGGGTTTAGCGTTCACCAATGGAACTTGATCGCGAGTTGGAATTCTCGTGGCCCCCACAGTGTCGTGCTTGCCGCACGCGGCTGAAGGAAGCCGGGGTCGCTCGCGAGCCGCACTTGGCGGACGCCGGTTGGATCTACGCTCGAAGAGGCGATGCGGTACTGGATGGTCGAGAAGCTCGTGAAGTTGACGCGGTTGAAGAGATTGAACGCTTCCCAGATGATCTCGAAACGCGTGCCTTCGGTCACCTTGATGTCGCGCGCGATGCGGAAATCCACATTGGCGAATCCCGTCCCACGGAAGCTATTGCGGGCGAGGAAGGGGACGCGCGTCGAGCCGCCGCTGCCATTGGGGCTGGCCGTCACGGTCGCTCCCGTTGCGGCCGAGAGGCTTCCGGAAATAATGCCGGTGACGGGCACACCGTCAGAGGCCGTGATGATCCCGCTGAACCGCCAGCCGTTGAGCACAGCGCGAGCTGTTGGATCGGTGAGGCCTTGTAGTCTCGGCTCCCAGACGAAGCTCGTGACAAAGCGCTTGCGGATGTCGAAGGTCGAGAGCGCGCGCTCGCTGCGCCGGTCGAAGGTGTTGAAGAGCTGATTCCCACCGAAGAACGTCTGTGAGGTTTGTCCGTCATCAATGGCCTTAGCGATCGTGAGGTTCGCGTTGAATTGCACGCCGCGTCGCATTCGTTGCGTCACCTGGAGCACGAAGGCATTGTACTTCGAGTTCACCACGCTCTCGCTGATGATGATCCGTCCGACACCAGCTATCGGGCGCGGTCCCGTGAAGAAGGGGAATGGGGGCGTCACCGTTCCATCGGGAAGGATGAAGATCACTTGCGCCGTCGGCGGGTTCAGGTTGATATCGCGGAATGAAGGTAAGCGCTGGCCTCGACTGAAGAGGTACGAGGCCGAGACGCTCAGATCGCGAACGACCTCGCGTTCGAGCGACAGTTCCGCCATATGCACAAGCGGCCGCACGTAGTCCGACGAGAAGAACTGAATGTCTGGGGCCGAGCCCGGTCCGGCTGGCGGCGCGCTGAAGACGTCCGGATACTGCGGCGCTCCCGGCGTTGTCGGCGTGAAGAAGTACGAAGCGAGGATCTTCCCATTATTCGTCAGGGCATTGGAGATGGCACTGTTGCTCGTTCGCCCATAGTAAAGCCCATAGCCCATACGCAGGACCGTTGTGTGATGGCCGCCGATATCCCAAGCGATCCCCACGCGTGGTCCGAAGTTGTTCGTATCTTGATTGAATCGCTGGGTTTGAGGGAAGGCCGGGTTCCCGATCTCCGGCTGCGGCAGTTTCTGGAATTCGTATCGAAGGCCGAAATCGAGCGTCAGATGCGGATGCGCGCGATACCGGTCCTGGATGTAGAAATTGTAATCCGTCGTGGTGAAGAAGACGCGTCCAGCCTGCTCGCCCGTGAATCCCCGGAGATCGAAGGCTTGAACGTAGAAGCGATAATGTCGTCGCGTGCGCGGTCCATCGTCTAAGGGGACACACCCGATGGCTCCCTTCGGACAATCCTGCGCGATTTGGTTCAACCCATCGTAGCTGTAGACGCCGCCCCCCTGGAAGAGGTTGATCTGCAAATCGCGCACGTAGTTGATGTCGAGCCCAGCCTTCACGTTATGCCGTCCGCGAATGAGGGAGATGTTGTCCACCCATTGGAAGCGCTTCTCGTCGGGGAAAGCCGGTCGCGGGAGGAAGCTCGGCATACCGAAGCTGATCCCTCCGGTGACGGTCGTGCTCGGCCCGGGCGCGTTAGGTCGCTGGAACTCGAAATCGCGCCCATACTGGAAACGGACCTCATGGGCGAGCGTGTGGCTGAGCGCCGAAGAGAGGCGGAAGAGCAGGAAGTCCGTCTTCACTCCATCGAACCCGTTGTCCGATTCGGCCGCGAATTGAATGGGCGCCGTACGAATCCCGTTGGGCGAGCGCCACCGATGCCAGTTGTATTGTCCGGTGAACGTGTGCCGCGGCGAGAGCACCCAGTCCACTTTGTAAAAGGCGACGTTATTGTGTGCTTTTCGTGGGACGAAACGCTGCAACGATTGGAAGAATTGGATCGTCGCCGCGCATCCGGGAGCCGTGCATGGAGAGGTCAAGAAGGTTGGGCTCGAGGGGGTCACGAAATACGGGAAGTTCCGCACTTGCTGATCGTAGGTCCCGAAGTAAAACAGCTTATCCTTGATGAAGGGGCCGCCCAATGAGAATCCGAACTGCTGTCGCCGTTCCTCTGGCTCTAAGGGTTGAAACGGCTCACGTGCCATGATGGCATCGTCGCGCAGGAAATAGAACGCTTCACCATGAAACTCGTTCGTCCCCGATTTCGTCACCGCGTTGACGGTTCCGCCAGCCGCGCGTCCGAATTCGGCAGAGAAGTTGCTCAAGCCAACCTGAAATTCCTTGATCGAGGAGAGGCTCGTCGTGTAGACGACGCGCGTGCGCCCCCGCGCTTCGGAGAAGAATGCTTGATTGTTGTCGGCTCCGTCGACCGTATTGTTATTGTAAAGCCCGGAGATCCCGCGGTAGCTCACGAGTCCGAACGTGCCGTCGGGATTCACCCCTGGCGTGAGCAGCACGAAGTTCTCCCATCGCCGCCCGTTGATCGGGAGATTATGAACGGCCGATTCGCTGACCACTGAAGTGAACTCCGTGCGCTCGGGCTCGACAATTGGCGCTTCTGCCGTGATCGTGACGGTCTCAGCCACCGGCGCGACCTTCAACGTGAGGTCTACGGTCGCCGTTCCACCAACGAGCACCGTGATCCCTGACTGGGTCGTTGTGGCGAAGCCCGGCATTTCGGCCGTCACCTCATAGGAGCCCGGCGGCAGGAAGACAGCGCGGTAACGACCGGAGACATCCGTCGTGAGCTCGCGTGTCGCATTTGTCCCCAAATGGCGCACGCTCACTTTCGCCCCGGCGATCACGGCGCCGCGCTCGTCTCGGACGACGCCTTCGATTGTCCCGGTCGCCTGCGTCTGTGCGCCTACTCCCTGGCTTGCCAGGAGCACACAGATTAAGCCACAGGACAGTAGAAGCCCAAGGCGGTTTCTGTCCATAAGGCACCTCCTCCGTTTTCAATCATGTCATGTGGGAGTTTACCCGATAAGCATCAGCGGTTCAACGCTCCCCATCTTTCACGGTTGAAACTTCCAAGTTTCGGGAGAGTTCCTTCCCGAGCTTTTCGGAATACGGGTTCACTAAAAGCAGCGACTCTTTATAAAGAAGGGGAAGGCCCCTTCAGGCCCACCCCTTCGGGCGAACCCCTGAGAGGCTCACGCCTCTCAGGGGACGCGCTTCAGAAGTAGAGCTTCAACGCGAGTTGGAACGTGCGCGGCGCCGCCGCTTCGTTCGACTTGCCGAAGAGCGTGCTGGCGAGATTGCCCGTCGGCAGCGCGAAGTTCACATGATTGGGTAGGTTGAATATCTCGGCGCGGAATTGCAGTCGCCCCTGTTCGCCGAGCGCTGTCAGGCGGAAGTTCTTGTACACGGCGAAGTCCAGATTCGCGAAGCCTGGGCCGAGGAAGACGTTCCGCCCGAGATTCCCAATGCCTCGGAAATTCGTGTCAAAGGCATTAGGATCGAGGATCCCATCTGCCGGGCTCCGTTTGAGGATCGCTCCCTTCTTGTCCGTCTTGATATTGGGACGATCGTTATTCGTCCCATCGGCGTTGAAATCGCCGCGCGGATAAGGGGCGCTGGAGAAGACGTTGAACGGACGCCCACTTTGGAAGGTCGCGATCCCCGAGATCGTCCACCCGCCCAGGATGTGCTCGAGCGCGCCGCCGCGCCCGCGGAAGAACGGCATGTCCCAAATGGCGTTGATGACCAACCGCTGCGGGGCGTGGAACCGCGAGAGCCCGCGCTCGCGCTTGATGCTCGTGACCGAGACGATGCCGTCCGAGGCGAAATAATCTGAGTCCTCGTCAATCATCTTCGACACGGTCCAGGCCGTCTGCATCGTGAAGCCTCGGCTGAAGCGCCGTTTCACCTCGACCTGCATAGCATGGTAGATCGAATTGACGCGATTGCCGGCCAGCCCCACGGCGCCCCAGAAGGAGTTGACCCGATCGAGCGTGCCATCGAGCAGATCGCCATCGAACCGATTGATGTTCACATTGAGCGGGAGTTTCGTCCCCTTCGTCCCCTGGTAGTTGACCTCGAAGGAGAACTCGCCGGGCAGCTCGCGCTGGATTCCGAAGAACCAGCTCTGCATATACGAGGTGCGCAGATTCGGATCGAACACCGGGTTCAAGGCCGTCCCGCGTGGCGGAGCCGCACCCTTCAATCCCGGTGGCACCCACGAGGGGATCGAGTAGACGAACGTCTGACGCGCCCGCGTATCGAAGGTCAGCGTCGCTCCAAACGGCGGATTGAACTGGATGTTCTCGTCAATGTTCTGGAACAGCCGCTCGTAGAAGACGCCGTAGCTGCCTCGGATGGCCATCTTACCCTCGCCTCCGGTCAACCATCGTGGTCCCCTTGGACTCCAGGCGAAGCCCAGACGCGGTGCGAAGTTGTTGTCATCCGAATGATAGAAGAACTTCGTCGGCCGCGGCTCCAAGGTGTGAAAGATGTCGTAGATGGTCGCTCCCGAAGGGATCAGCACCTGCGCGATGCGATTGGTCAACTCCTTCGGCGGCCGGAAATTCTCATACCGCACGCCGAAGTTGAGCGTGAAGTTTGGGCGCATCTTCCAATCATCTTGCACAAAGCCCATCAGCTCATGCCGCGAATAAATGCGATAGCCATCTCCGCGATCTCCCGTCGTCAGGTCAATGCGCACGCTGTAAGTGAGCGGTTGATCGGCCAGAAACGCGGCTTCGTTCGCAAAGCTGTAAGCCCCGCGATAGAGCGCATTGAACGTGCGCACGCGCTTAATGAAGCGGTACTGGAAGCCCGTCTTCACCGCGTGCGCGCCTTTGATGATCGAGAGGCCCTCGTCCATCTGGAACACCACGGGGAAGCGATTCTGCGGCATGTTCGTATCGGCGCCGAAGCCGTTCACGCCCGTGATCGTGATTGTCGGAACCTGCGGATTGCGCGGCCGCCAATCAAAGGCATCCCGCGTGACGCCAAACTTCAGCTCGTTGATGATATTCGGTCGAATCGTCGTCGTGTTGGTCAGGCCGAAATTCTGGCTCCGGAAACTCGTATCCAGCCCGAAGAACTCCGTGAGCAAGGAGTTCGAAGCCAGCGGAGCCAGATTGTTCGTTTGGTTGAAGATGTAGCGGCTGCTGATGCGGTTCCGCCCGTTGAAGCCTTGATGATCCACGCGGATGACGAAGGCGTGGGTATCGGAACTGCTCGGCCGCGTGATGACCGTCTCAGCCGAGACAGGAATCCGCTCATCGCCGACGGTGACAAAGCGCGGGTTCTCCGTGGCCGGCGGCCGTGGATACTTCTGCAACAGCTCGCGTGCGATCGGTCCGGTCGCCGCTCGAACGGCCTCGGCCGTGAAGAAGCGCGCCCGTTGCGTCGTCGAAGAGCGGAGCGTCGTCACCTCATACGATCCGTAGCCGAAGAGCGTATCCTTAATGAAGGGGCCGCTCACGTCGAAGCCGAACTGATTGCGCACGAAAGGCGGCTTCTCCCGCTCGAAGAAATTCCGCGCGCGCAACGAACGATTGCGGTGGAACTCCCAGAGCGTCCCGTGAAACTCATTCGTCCCCGCCTTCGTGACAATGCTCAGCACCCCGCCGGAGAGCCGACCGAACTCGGCGCCAAACGTATTCCGGATCAAGCGGAATTCCTCCACGCTGTCAAGCGGTACCGTGATCTGCGTGAATCCCGCGACGACAGGATCATTGTTCTCGATCCCGTCCACCAGGAAGTTCGTCCCTCGGCTGCGCGCGCCCCCAATGGAGAACCCCCCGGTATTCGCTCCAACTCCTCCGGCGACGACGCCCGGCTGCAAGAGGGCTAGTTGTGTGAAATCGCGCGTCACCAGCGGTAAGTCTACAATGCGCCGCTTGTCCACGAGCCCCGAGAGCCTTCCTTCCTCGGTGTTGATCAAGGGAAGCTCGCCGGTGACGGTGACCGTCTCGGCAATCTCACCGACTTCCAGCGTCACGTCCACGCGCTTGACCTCGTTCACAGTCAGCTCGATGTTGCTCACAATGGCCGTCTTAAAGCCCGTCTGCTCGACCTTCACCTCATAAAAACCGCGCGGCAGATTCGTGAGCCGGTATAACCCTGTGGCATCCGTCATGATCGTGTACGAGAGGTTCGTCTTCACCTCTCGAATCGTCACCGTCGCTCCCGCGACAACGGCTCCTGTAACGTCGGTGACGATCCCCGTGATCGTCCCCGTTGCCGTCTGAGCATTCACACGCGGAAACGCGCTCAGAAGGAGCACTGGCCCCAGAAGCAGTGCCATCAATATTCGTCCTCGCATTGTCGTCTCCCTCCTTAGGTATAGTGAGGCATAGCTCAAAAAGATATGCAATTTGCGTGCCACTCGACTCTGCTCCGCCAGTGCTCAGACTATCAATCACTTGCGGGTTTGGGGCAATTTCGGGTCCCCTCCAAGACTTCCGAAAATTTGGAAGCAGCTTCCAAATTTCTGGAAATGAACCAGGCGTGGTCTTGCAGAGCGCAATTGGAGACCGATTGGGTGCAAGAGAGCGGAGTCGCCTTGCTTTTGCCCTGAGCCCTCTCATAAGATCTCTTACATGAAAAACTGCCGGGTCACGGCAATTCGGTTTCGGGGTCTTGTGCTCCTCGGAGTGAGCTTTTTCCTTTTGCACGGTGCGGGGTGGGCACAGGTGAGCATGCAGGGACAGGTTTTCCTCCCGACGGGCGATCTGCTTCAAGAAGTCGTCCGTCTGACCCTGAAAAGCGATGATCCGCGGCGCGATGTGGAGTTCGTCTTCACTGATGGGCAGGGACGGTTCATCCTGCGGGGGTTGGTTCCATTTCGGGCCTACACGCTCACGATCGAGGGAGATGGGCGCCGATATGCGACGACGACGGTGACCTTCTATGCGCAGCCGCGGGGATATCTGCCGGTGAATCTGCTCCCCCTGGAGAAGAAGGAAGTTCCTCCGCGCCCGGGCACTATTGCCATCTCGCGTTTGAGACGCGCTCCAGACAAAGTGGCAGCTCGGCTCTATCAAGAAGCGCTTGAGGAGATTGAGAGAGGGAAGCTCACTTCCGCTGAGGAGAAACTGCGGCGAGCCCTCAAACGCGATGCTGAGTTCGTGGACGCTTATAATGAATTGGCTGTCCTGCAGATGGGGAAGAAGGCGTATGCGGAGGCCGAACGACTGTTGCGCCAAGCCTTGGAAAAGGATCCGGAAGCGCTCTATCCCCTTTTGAACCTCGGGATCTGTTTGAACCATCTCGGCCGTTATCGGGAAGCCATCGCCCCTCTTCGACATGTTCTTGAACAGAGCCCAAATTGGTTGACGGCTCACGTCTATCTGGGCATCGCGCTTTTGGAGAGCGATGACGTGCAGGAGGCCGAGTCGCATCTTATCCGTGGGACGAAGGCCGAAGGCTTAGAGCGCGCGTTGGCTTATTTGTATCTGGGGAAGCTCTACGCACAGACGGACCGGATTCCGAAGGCGGTCGAAGCTTGGAACGTGTATCTGCAAATGGATCCAAGCTCGCCGAATGCTGAACGTATCCGCGCGCTACTTGTTCAGCTCGGCTATCCGCAAAAATAAGTGAGCGAATCGCGCGCTGGTTGGTAGAGAAAACTTCGAGGGCGCTGATCTGATACGGGCGATAGGGGTGAGTTCCCCTTCTTGAATGAGGGGATCGCCATCCCGTTTGGGATTCAAGGGGGGCCTAAAGGAAGGCCCCCCTTCGATGCTTCAGAAGTTCACCCGAATGCGGAACTGGATCATGCGCGGACCCGGATCCTGATTGCCGAGGTCGTTGAAGAACTCGGTCGTGCGCCCGAAGGCCGTACTGTCAATGCTGTGGGTGATGCCCGCCGCACTGGGGCCGCCAATCAAGAAGTTCTGGAAGTTGAAGGCATTGAAGAACTCGGCCCAGAACTCGACGTTGATCCGTTCGGTCACCCGCGTGCGCTTCTGGAGCGTGAGATCGGGCTTAACGAATCGAGGGCCGCGTAGGAAAACCAGCGAGCCGAACTGACCCGGCGTCGTCGGGACGTCCAGAATCGCCCGGTTGGAGCGGCCATCGGGCCCGATCAGATCCGGAGTCACAAAGAAGATGTCCCGGGCGCCGGGAACCTTTCGCACACCGATCTTTTCTTGAAGCTCCTTGATGGTGATTCCTTTGAGAATGACTCCTGACTCGAACTGGTTTACCGTCGCTCGCCCACTGGTGAGCCGGAACACGCGCCCAGATTGGATGCGAACAATCCCGCCGACAAGCCATCCCTCGATGAACCGGTTCAGGACACCGGAACCGGACGACCAGCGCCGACCGGGACCAAAGGGCAGCTCATACTGAAAGTCGCTCACGAAGACATGCCTGAGATCCCAGGGCGAGGGCCCCTTGTCCATCCGCCGATTGCGCAGCGTGCTGAAGGCGACGCTCGAGGTGGCCGAATCGGCATAGAGGTCCGTGAGGGCTTTCGAGAAGGTATAATGAGCCGTCATCTGCCAGCCTTGCGCCAGACGACGTCGGAAGATGAGTTGCAACCCGTTGTACGTAGAGAAGGAGGCGTTCGTCAGCAGCCACACTCCGCGGTTAGCCGCATAGGGATTGGCCTGGAAGAAATTGATCGGCAGCGGACCGGGCGCATCGAAGCCCAGAGCCGCGCAGCGCGGCAGAGCACTTCCCACCGCCCGGCAGAGGAAGGTCGCCGTCGAGGCCAACGCATTGGCCATGGCTCCCGCTTGACCCTGATCCAACCACGTGATGAAGGTGGCGCTTCCAAATCCAGACGCCAGCGGGAGCGCCCCTTGACGGCCACGGGCGCCAAAGGCCGCCTCAAAGATCGGCAGTGGCACTTGACCCGGTAATCCCTGGTTATCGAATCGCGCCCCTCGTCCTTGAGCGCGGCTGATGGCCAGATTCCGCTGAGCATTAATGAACTCCTGCAGGAACCCGTTCTCGAAGATGTTAACCTCATTGAGGTTGAACCCACGCCAGAGCTTCGTCCCTCGATTGCCCACGTAGCGAATCTCCAGGGCCATATCTCGCGTCAGCTCGCGCTGCCAACCGAAGGACCAGCTTTGGATGTACGGCGTGCGGATATTGGGATCAAAGGCGAAGAAATTACCTCCGATGAAGGTGAAGCGCGCCATCGGTGTGGGGAAACTGAAGCTCGGCGGATCTTCGCTGAATGCCGGCAACCGATCCCGCAAGAGCAATCCTCCAATTGGAAAGTTCACGCCCGCCGTCAACGAGATGGATTGCGTCAGACCGGGATTCCCTCCGGCGAAGGTCGTGAAGTGAGCGAGCCCTTCGCGCGTGTAAGCGATCGAGTAGCTCCCGCGGAAGACCGACTTTCGCTCATCGCCAAACAGGAACCGGAAGAAGGGATTCTCGAATCGCGGATTCCAAGCCAGCCCGAAGCTCGGCGCCGGATTGATGAAGTCGCGGTTATAGATCTTGCGTGAGCGTTGGTCAATTTGCGGATCGGCGATCCCACGGAAGACACCCGGCTTGAACAAATTACCGACGCCGGAGATGCCCCAGAGGTCTTCCGCCCGCGGGCTCGTGTAGATGTCGTTGGTGTTCTCGGCTGCCCCCTGGAACTCCCAGCGCAAGCCGTAATTGAGCGTCAACGACGGCGTCACGCGCCAGGAATCCGTAAAGTAGAGGCCGAATTCGTCCTGCCGCGCCCGCTGTACCAGTGGGGCAAGATGGACGTACTGCTTCGTCCTCTCGTCCACATTGCGGGTGCCGGAGACGCCGGAGATGCGACCTGTCAGCAGGGCATAGAGCGCCAGCGCATTCCCCAGATCGGTCGTGCTGATATTGGGCAGTCCCGCCTGAATCGCTGATGCGACGGGGTCTCCGCCAACGACACCAAAGGAGACTGTGGGAACTCCCGCTCCACCAAAGGAATTGTCAATGAACCCTACACGCGTGAAGGTTCCCCCGAAGACCCACGAGTGCTTTCCGCGCACAAGCCCCAGAGTGTTCTGCAAATTGTAGACCGGGGTGTTTCGGCTCGATGGAAGCGCGCGTGAGGTTCCTGCGGCTCCCGGACGCGCGTGCAGGCTCTGCAACCCAAGGGGCCAGAGGATGCGCACGCCTGCCGGATAGATCTCCGGTCCCGATTCGGGGAAGAACTGCACGGGCGCTCCCTGAACCCCAAAGCGAAATTCATAATTCACACTCGGTGTGATCGTATACTGAAGGGCCGTCGTCACAGAAAAGCGATTGGAGTACTGACCGGCTGGCTTCCCCAGGCCGGGGAATGTGGGGTCCATCAAATTCAGCGTGTCCGGGAAGGAGGAGAAAAAGTTGTAATGCCAGACGCCATGCCACCGCAGCTTGTCCGTGATGTGGTAATCCATGCGCAGAGTGGGGAAGCGCCGCACCTGCATGCTCGGAGCCTCAAACCGATAGCGCTCGCGGAAGAGGTCGAACGGGCTGATCGCTCCGCGCGATCGCGCCGCATCGATCTGTCGCAGCATATCCCCAACAGTGGGATCAATGGTGCTCGGGAAGCCGGCTGCTCCCGCTACTTGTAGTAGGTTCACTGCGCGCACGACCCCATCTGTACCACGATATCGGAAGATGCCCTGCGCTGCTTCTTGCGTCAGGATCAAGTTCTCCCGCGGACGCGACTCCGGCAATCTGAACTCTTCGTAGTTGAAGAAGAAGAAGATCTTGTCCTTCCAGATCGGTCCGCCCACATTGCCGCCGAAGACATTGAGCAGGTTCCTGGGCTTCCGCAATCCGAGGACGTTGTTAAACCAGGTGTTGGCATTGAGCGCATCATTGCGATGGTCCCAGAAGAGCGTTCCCCGGAAGGTATTCGTCCCCCGGCGGGTGACGAACTGGATCTGAACGGCTCCTTCACCGGCGGCCTCCGCGCCCACGCCGGCCGTCTTGACCGTCACCTCTTCGACGGCATCCAGGCGCGGCCGGACAATCGTGAACATGCCGCCGCCAAAAGCGCTTTTGAGCAGATTATCTTGAATGTTCACGCCATCCATCGTGATGTTGATGGCTCCCTTGGGCAGGCCGAGGAATGTGCTCTGACGCGCCGTTCCGCCCTGCTGGGCTCCAGGCATCAGGAGCGTGAAATCAAGTGTATCACGATTGTTCAAGGGGAGTCGCCGAATCACATCGCCCCGAACGGTCGTCTCGACAGTCGTCGTCGTCCGCTCTAAGATTTCGAGCCCCCCGACAACCTCTACGGTCTCAGCGATCTCACCGACCTGTAAGGTCACGACGACAGTCGTCGTTCGCCCCGCGTCTACCTTGAGACCTGAGAGGACCGTCGTCTTAAATCCCGGCATGCTCACTGTGATCTTATAGGTGCCCACCTGGAGGTTCACAAAGGTGAATCCTCCATCAAACCCTGTCTTCTGTGTTTGTGTGGCTCCGGTCGCTTCATCTTGCGCTTTCACTTCAGCGCCCGGCACGACGGCTCCCGCCGGGTCTTGCACGATCCCCGTAAGCTGACCGACAGGCCGTACTTGAGCCGGGACCACTGAAGCCCACGCCAGCAACCCGAGCATGACCATTACCGTCAAGTTTTTCTTGTTCATAGACTCACCTCCTTAGGACCTTAACTGTGAGCTGCCACATTTCAAGTAAGCAAGTTGCGTGCCTTTTTGACCAAGAGATGACCGTTGAGCGGGTAAGAGTTTGAATATTTTGATCTTGAATCCACATTCGGCGCGAGAGTAAGGAGCGCGGAGCCTCTTGACTTTCCAAATTTTCGGAAATTTCATCCAGGATTTTGGAAATCTTCGGGACTTCAAAAGCCTCTCTGCTGAATGGAGGAAAGTCTTGTGAGGCTAAATGGTCATCGGGCTGTTTTGATGAGTACGATAACCGAGGTCTTAATCAGAGCTACAACCAGAACCAGAATCTTCAGGGCGAGGTCTTCGGCGACGAAAAAAGCGAGATAGCCGAGCATGCTCCAGCCCGTGATGAGCGCGATCACCTTCGTCTTTGCCGGAAGGGCTTGTTTCTCGATGAGTGTGCCTACCGATTCTCTGTACCAAGATCGGCTCGCGAGCCATCGGTAGAGTCGTTCCGAGCTACGCACATAGCACCCGCTGGCGATGAGGAGGAAAGGCGTCGTCGGCAGTCCTGGGATGAAGATCCCGATAAGGCCCAGGATGAGGGCCGCTGTGCCCAGCATGATCAGGGAGGCACGCCACACCGGACGAAGCGGACGCAGCGCTTGATCCCGTCGGCCTTGCATGCGGAGAAATTTTATCAGGCCGCCCACGGAATTCCAGAGACTCGCGCACGTGCTGAACCTCCCCGTGCGCTGGATGGAATGCGGCACAGGTGGTTCGTCATGTGGCGTGCTCCTTTTGCGGGGGAGGACACTTCCGTTTAAAATGAAATCTCTCGGGCGATGTGGGATTGATCTCCCATAGAGTGTGCATCGCGCGGTGATGGCATTAAGGAGGGACGAACGTGACGAGATCGTATATGTACGAAGCGGAAGCCGTGTGGGTGGGCGAGCGTCGGGCGCAAGTTCGATCTCCGGGAGCGCCGGTGCTCGAGGTCTCCTCTCCGCCGGAGTTCCAGGGGCAGGCGGGAGTGTGGACGCCGGAGACGCTCTTTGTGGCTTCGGTCAATGCGTGTTTCATCCTCACCTTTCTGGCGATCGCGCACCTCTCCAAATTGCCGATTGTGGACCTACGCGTGAGCGCGTGGGGGAAATTGGAGAAGGGCGAAGGCGCGGGCTACCAGATTACGGAGATCCTCGTCAAACCGCTGCTCATGATTCGATCCGAAGTCGATCGTGAGCGCGCCGAGCGGCTCCTGAAGAAGGCCGAACAGAGCTGCTTTATCTCGAATTCGATCAAAGCGATCGTTCGGCTGGAACCGGAGATCCTCGTCTCGGCGTGAGGATATCCCGTTTGGAGGGGATGAGGATGAGACATCAGGGCGGTGATGTCGAGAAGACCCGCTGGCGATTCATCTCCTTTGTCCTGCTCCTGGGCCTTGGATGGGCATGTCTGTGGGAGCGCGCTGCGAGCGCGGCCGCTTCTGTGCAGGTCGGGCGTATTAAAGGAAAGGTCATCGCCGTGACGGCCGATCGGCGTGAGCCCTTAGCTGGCGTGCTCCTTATTCTGAGTGGGGAGTTCCTGCCGGGGAAGGTGACACAGACGATCAGCGACGAAGAGGGGAACTACAGCTTCGGCGATCTTCCCCCGGGGGACTATGTGCTCTCGGTTGACATCGAGGGGTTCGAGCGGTTCGCGAAAAAGATCATGGTGCCGCTTGGTGCCGTTGTGGAGGTGGCGGTCGAATTGAGGCCGAAGGCCGTGCGCGAGGCCGTCACGATCATGGCAGGCGAGGATGAGCTGCGCCGCATCGAGTCGCACGTTCCGGCACAGCTTGGAGCCCCGCTTTTGCGCCATGCGCCTTTGGTGAACGAGAGATTTCAGGATGCGTTGCCGCTTTTGCCGGGCGTCGTGCGCGGCCCCGATGGGCTCTTGAACGTGAAGGGCGCGCGGGCGACGCAAAGTGGCATGCTCGTCTCCAGCCTCAACGCCACGGATCCGGTGACCGGACAGTCGGCCATTGAGTTGCCGATTGAGGCCGTCGAGAACGTCCAAGTTTACTCGAACCCTTATTCGGCGGAGTTCGGTAAGTTCACCGGAGCCGTCACGGCCATCGAGACGCGCGCCGGCACGAACGAATGGAAATATCTGCTCACGAACTTCATCCCTCGATTGCGCAAGCGTGCTGGGACGATCATGGGGATCGAATCCGCGACGCCGCGCTTCGCCCTGAGCGGGCCGCTCCTGCGGGATCGGCTCTTCTTCTTCCAAGGCCTCGAATACCGCTTCGTGCGGACGCGCGTTCCGAGCTTGCCGGATCTGCAAAACGACACGCGGTTGGAATCGTTCGACTCGTTCTCCCGCTTCGATATTGTCCTCACGGCGACGAATCGCCTGACGCTCATCGCCTCGGTCTTCCCGCAGAAACTCGACTTCGTCAATCTGAATACGTTCAACCCGATGGAGACGACGCCGAATCTCCATCAGCGCGGTTGGTTCGTCGCCCTACACGAACAAGTAGCTTTCCGCAACGGCTCACTCTTGCAATCGAGCTTCAGCCTCAAGGACTTCGATGCGGAGATCTACGGCAATAGTCCGCCGCCGCTTCGCATCACGCCCCATGGTAACGCCGGCGGCTGGTTCAATCGGCAGCATCGGGACAGTCGGCGTTACGAGTGGATGGAGGTCTATCATCTCCCGACGCTCTCCTGGGGCGGCCGGCATGCGTTCAAAATGGGGAGCAACGTTGCCGTCAATACGTTCACAGGGGACGACCGAAGCGATGCCGTGCACATCCTGCGCGCCAATGGGACGTTAGCTCAATTGCTGACGTTCCTGGGAGAAGGTCAGCTGCAGCGTCGGAATACCGAGGTGACGCTCTACGGGCAAGACAAGTGGACGATTCACCCGCGGCTGACGCTCGATTGGGGGATTCGTTACGATTGGAGTGGGATCGCGCGGGAGAATAACGTCGCGCCGCGTGTGGGATTTGTGCTTTTGCCCTTCTCCGATCCGCGGGTGATCGTGCGCGGAGGGATCGGCATCTTCTACGACAAAGTCCCGCTCAATGTCGGGGCCTTCGAGCAGTACCAAGCCATGCAGATCGTGCGGTTCGGTCCTGATGGGGAGACGATCCTCGATGGCCCGCGCGTCTTTCGGAACGTCGTCGAGAGCGGACGGTATCGAACGCCGCGCAGTACGGCGTGGAGCGTACAAGTGGACCGCGAGTTGACTCGACGCGTGCTCCTGCGTTTCGGATATGAGGAGCGACGCTCTCGGCGCGACTTCCTCCTGGAGCCGCAGACGTCTCCGACTGGCGAGAGCGCGCTCGTCCTCAGCAATCGGGGGCGTTCGCGCTACCGGGAGTTCCAGATCGTCGCGCGGCTTCGCCTTCAGGAGCAGCACGATCTCTTCCTGGCCTACGTCCGCTCGCGCGCCGAAGGCGATCTCAACTCGTTCTCGACCTACATCGGTAACTTTCACAATCCCATCGTTCGGCCGAACGAATACTCGCGACTCCCCTTCGATGCGCCGAATCGTCTTCTCCTTTGGGGGGATGTCCGCTTGCCCTTCGATCTCCTCCTCTCGCCGGTCGTGGATTGGCGCGATGGCTTCCCCTTCTCGCTCGTGGATGAAGAGCAGAATTTCGTCGGGCTGCGGAATCGCGGCGGGCGCTTCCCGCGCTTCTTCTCCCTCGATCTGCAGATCACCAAGGGGGTGACCATCCCCTTCTTCGGAAAGAAGTATCGAACGCGCATGGGCGTGAAGATCTTCAATGTGATGAACCATTGGAATCCGCGCGACGTCCAAAGCAACATTCATAGTCCTGCGTTTGGGACGTTCTACAACAGTGTGCCGCGCACATTCCGCGGGAAGTTCGAGATCGAGTTCTGAGGATGCCGGGTTCCATCTCCGCCCTCGGTGCAGAGAAAGAACGAGCTGTTCGGTCCGGCGTGCGCCCAAAGGGGAAGCGCCGCGAAGGGTTCGCTCTCGCTCTTCTCGTCGTGGTGGCCTTCGCCTTACGGGCTGTCCAGTTGGATGCTGTCGGCGTGAGCGAGGACGAAGCGCGGAAGATCGCGGCCGTCGAAGCCTATCGGCGGGGCAATTTCACGCCGAACGCCGAACATCCGATGCTCATGAAGTCGCTCATCCTCGTCTCCTTTCTCGTGGCCGAGAGGTGGAACCGGGCGATCGCGGCCTCTCATCCGGATTGGCACATCTCTCAGGAGACGGCTCTCCGCTTCCCGAATGTCCTGGTGGGCGCGCTGACGACCGTTGTCCTCTTCCTCTTCGCCCGCGAGGTGTTCGATCCCATGGTCGGGTGGCTGACGGCCATTCTCTGGGCGACGGGGATAAACGCCATCGCCATCAATCGTGTGGCGAAGGAGGATACGCTGCTCGTTTTCTTCATGTGGTTGGCCTTCTTCTTCTTCATGAAAGCGAAGCATGAGGGGCCGGTGGAGACGGCGCGGCGTCAGTGGTTGTATCGGTTGAGCGGCGCCAGCTTCGGGCTCATGCTCGCATCGAAGTATTTCCCACACTACATGGGGCTCATCTTCCTCTACAACTACTTGCGCCCGCATGATCGGCAAACAAATGCGCCGCTTGGACGACGCGCGATGATGGGCTTTTTCCTCGCCTTCTTCTTGGCCTTCGTCGCCACCAATCCGCTGCTCCTTCATCCGGAGACGCTACGGTATCTGGCCATCTATCTCACGGAGACGACCGTTCCCCACCACGGATATGAGATGATGGGGGAACTCTACTACAACAATGCGTGGAAGTTCACGAACCGCACGCCACTCTACTTCTACGCCCTCTTCCTCGCGGTGAAAGTGCCGCCCGCGCTTCTTCTCGCGTTCGTGATCGGCTTGATTGCGATCATCTGTCGCGCGAGGCCTTCCAAGGAAGCGGCGGTGATGGTGGGGACGGCGTGGGATCGCCGCGCGCAGGTGGGGGCGGTTGCCCTCGGTGCTCTGCTTGTGTTTGGCATCGGAGCAGGAATGCTCGCGCATTTCACGCCCATCGTCTATCGCGTGGCCGCGTTCACAGTGATTTCGTTCCTTCTGGCGCTCGTGTTCGTTTTGTGGGGGCGGAAGGAGGAAGGCCCATTCTTCTTGCGCTTCATGCTCGTCTTTTGGTTCGTCCCGTATTCGCTCTTCGGAGCGAAATGGCTGCGGTACACGTTGAGCCTCATGCCGTTCGTATACATGACGGCGGCCGTGGGGCTCGCGCTTGTGATCCGCGAGGGACTTCGGAGAATTCCGGTGGTCTTGGGGCGCCACGGCTTCACGGCGGCTGTGCTCGTGTTCTTCCTCGGTACGCCGGCGTGGGCAGCGGCCCAGGCGAGCCCCTACTACTCCCTCTATGTAAACCGGCTCGGAGGGGGAGAGGCGAAGCGAGCGTATTATTTCCCTCACGATGAAGTCTACGACGCGGGCCTGCGCGAGGCGATCGCCGAGATCGCCGCGCGCGCGCCCCGGGGCAGTCGCCTCGGACATGATGCGCCCGGAGTCGTGCAGTTTTACATTCGTCGGTTTGGCCGCGAAGATTTGGTCAGTGTTGAGCTGTCGAGCCCCGAGTTCGCGCTCGCTCCGAACTCGCGCCCCCTTTACATCATCGTTCAAAAGGGGCGCCGGTATTTTGAGAATCAACGGTGGCTCGATGCGCTGGAGCGATGTGCTCGTCCGATCCTGGAGGTGCGCGTCGCTGGTCTTGTGACGACGAAGGTCTATGAAGTGTCGGCTCGTGGGACATGAGGTACGTTCCGGCGTGGAGACGGAGTGGTTCGCCCACCTGAGTTTTCGCACAGCGGGAGTGGTCTCTTGTCCTGAGGGCTTGGTAGAATTAACCTCGGTGTCGGTTGAAACCCTATAACGGGAGGGGAGCATGGGCAAAGAGACGTTGACGGTGATCGACAATCGGACGGGGCGGAGCTATGAGATAGCGATTGAGGGGGGGGCGGTGCGGGCGATGGAGTTTCGGCGGGTGAAGGTGGGGGAGG